>NZ_JBQENH010000003.1:0-129440 GCF_052044565.1 Chryseobacterium sp. 22543 | reverse complement strand
AACCGATGACCTTCGGGTTATGAGCCCGACGAGCTACCTACTGCTCCATCCCGCGATATTGGATTGCAAAGGTACGAATATTTTTTACAAATCCTAATTTTTCTTTTAAATAAAGGACTTTTATGAAAACTATTTTATTATTTGTATCTTTGTTTTATGGCAAAAATATTAAAAATTTACCCAGACAACCCACAGGAAAATCTTGTGAATGAGGTTATTAAAACTTTAAAAAATGGCGGGCTGATTATCTATCCTTCTGATACGATATATGCTTTAGGCTGTAATATTTTTGATATAAAAGCCATGGAAAAACTGGCTCAGCTTAAAAAATTGAAGCTTGAGAAGTCGAAATTCTCGATTATCTGTAATGATCTAAGCCATCTTTCTGATTTTACAAGACCTATTGACACCTCGGTTTTCAGATTTCTGAAAAGTCATCTTCCCGGGCCGTTTACTTTTATCCTTGAAGCAAACAAAAGTTTACCTTCGGCGTATAAAGGTCATAAAACAATTGGTATCCGTGTTCCGGATCACCCGATTCCGCAACTGATTGTTGAAAAACTGGGACACCCTATTGCTTCCACTTCCATTAAAGATGATGATGAAATCATTGAATATTCTACCGATCCTGAGCTGATTGCTGAGAAATATGATCATTTGGTAGATATCGTTATTGATTCAGGATATGGAGATAATGTGGCATCCACTATTGTAGACCTTACTTCCGGAGAACCGGAGATTATCCGTCAGGGAAAAGGAATTATTTAATTCAAAATATAAAGTTCAAGGTTTAGGATTACTGGATTATGGGGTTTAATGGGAAATATTCTATAGGAATTTTACTCACTTTTGTGCTTTTGGTTGCGGCAATGCTTTATTCTTTCCCGGTTATCACTCTGATGACAGGAATAAAAGGAATTACTTCAGACAGCTTTTTTCTCAGCAGGATTGTGATCTGGATCGTTTTGATCATTGTATTTCTGTACAATATAGTCATTGAAAAAGGTTCATTTTTATTAAAAAAAGAAACTCCTTATTCTATCCTATTTTATATTAAAGCAGTTCTGAGCCTGTACTTCATCTGCATCATTGGCGGAGCATTTCTGAATGCAATAATCCTGTTTTTTATCCCCGAAAAAATAAGTGATAAGCTTCTTAACCTTGTACCCGTTTTTAAGAACAATTATTTTTTAATTATTTTCATGTGCCTTACGGCTGCTATTGTAGAAGAATTCCTGATGCGGGGTTATATACAGCCCAGAATTGAAAAAATCTATAATAATCCAACTGCTGGAGTTTTTATTTCAGCTGTTTTATTTGGAATCCTGCACAGCACTTACGGTACCATAGGTCAGGTTCTCGGACCTTTCTTTATTGGAATTGTTTTTGCCCTGTTTTATAAACGCTATTCAAATATTAAAATTCTGATCATCTGTCATTTTATGATTGACTTTATCTCTCTGATGACCCTGAATTTTATTAATATTAAACATTTATCTGTATTTTAACATTATGAAAATTATAACATCTCCTGCAAAATTAATGAACGTAGAAAACTCAACGGATCTGTTGAAATCTTCTACTCCCAGATTCATTGAAGATGCAGCATTTATACAGTCTTATTTAAAAGAAAAATCTCCGAAATATCTTTCCGAACTGATGGAAATATCACCCAAACTGGCTGATGAAAACTGGGAAAGAAATCAAAAATGGAAATCCAAACCTACTGCAAAAGAATCTGCTCCTGCCATGTTTGCTTTTACAGGAGAAGTTTATAGGGGGCTGGATGCCAAGACCCTGGATAAAAATGCGGTAGACTACCTGCAGAAAAACTACAGAATGCTTTCCGGGCTTTATGGTCTGCTGAAGCCCTCTGATAAAGTAATGCTTTACAGGCTAGAAATGGGCCGTCCTTTTGAGTTTGATCAATACAAAAACCTGTATGGATTCTGGAGAGAAAAGATTACAGAACAGCTGAATTCTGAAATGAAGAAAGGTGAAATACTTCTTCATCTTGCCAGTAATGAATATGGGAAAGTAATCGACAGAAAAAAACTGAACCATAAAGTAATCGATTTTGATTTTTATGAATTAAAAGATGGAAAACTCAAAACCATCGTTGTATATACCAAGCATGCAAGAGGTCTTGTAGTAAGATTTTGTGCTGAAACTAACGCCAAAACATTGGAAGATGTAAAAGCGTTCAACTATGAAGGGTACAGAATTGATGAAGAGAAGTCTACAGATACTAAACTGGTTTTTACAAGGTAAATGACAATTTCAACATTTAAAAAATATTTCAAAGCAGAACTTTCCGGTCTTTATACTGAATCGGAAAGTGTTTTTTTATCTTCCCTATTCATCCATCAGATCATAGGTTTCGATCATTTTCAGCAAAGAAGATTTTCTGAACAGGAACTTCTGACAGATGATGAAAAAAAACTTTGTCATCTGGTTTCAGAACTTAAAACAGGAAGACCTTACCAACAGATTCTCGGAGAAACTGAGTTTTATGGCATGAAGTTCTTTGTGGATGAAAATGTACTGATTCCCCGTCCTGAAACGGAAGAACTGCTGGAGATTGCTATCAGAGAGATTCAACGTTCAAAGTTTAACATTCAGGGATTAAAGATTTTGGATATAGGAACCGGAAGTGGAGTAATTCCTTTGGTTTTAAAGAAACATTTTCCTGAAGCTATAGTTTCATCGATAGATTTTTCTGAAAAAGCATTGAAGACCGCTCAGAGAAATGCAGATTATCATCACCTGGAAATACAATTCATTCATGCTGATTATCTCCATTTTAAACCGGTTGAAAGCTTTGATATCATTATTTCAAATCCACCGTATATAGGCATTGAAGAAGAGATTGAAATTGCAGACTCTGTGAAAGAATTTGAGCCTAAAATGGCTCTTTTCTCCCCCACTTCCGATGCTTTGATCTTTTACAAAAAAATAGCAGAAGATGCTAAAAAGCACCTGAATGAGGACGGGCTTTTGTTCTTAGAAATCAATCAGAAATTAGGTCCGGAAACTCTGGAACTCTATCAATATTTTTCTAACGCTCAATTATTGAAGGATTTATCTGAAAATGACCGGTTCATTTATGGAAGGAAATAAGTAATTTTGCTTCCAAACACCTAACCTATGAAAACTTTGATATGGCATGCCTTGGTTGGTATTTTCCTGATTCTGTCGTTAACATCCTGCAAACAGCATCCTCAGGATGTTGTGAATGAATATTATAAGAAAGGTGAATTCAACGGCTCTGTTCTGATTGTGAAAGACGGCAGGATGGTATGTGATACTGTCCTGGGTTTCCGCAATATTGAAAAAGGGCTCCGGTCTGATAAAAATACTTCTTTTTATATTGCCTCTCTCAGCAAGGCTTTTACTGCGGCAGCGATTATTATTTCAGAGCAAAAAGGTTTGTTGAAGCTGGATGATAAGGCTTCTCAGTTCATTGAACTTCCCGAATATGCTAAAGATATCACTATCAGGCAGCTTTTGCACCATACATCAGGAATCAGTGACTATGAGAATTTATTTTCGAAAAAAGGATTGACCAATACGGAAGTGATTGCCTGGCTGTTTAGTCTTAAAAATCTTGATTTCATTCCTGACAGTAAGTTTAAATACAGCAACAGCGGATATATCATTCTTTCTCAGATTATCGAAAAAGTTTCCGGGAAATCTTATGGTACTTTGATCCATGAACAGATTATCACTCCTTTGAAGATGAACAATACCTATGTGTATAAATCTTCCACAATTATCCAGAATAAAGCATCAGGATATAATCAGCAGAAGAAGCCTGATGATTATTCAATCTTAACAACTGGTGACGGCGGAATTTATTCTACTCCTGAAGATCTGTATAAATTTGATCAGGCTTTGCGAACTTATACCTTGATCAGTAAAGAAAATACAGCTCTCATGTATACTCCTGCAAAACTAGCTGGCGGCCAGATTTCAAACTACGGATTTGCCTGGTTTATAGAAGATGAAAAGGGTGGAAAAACCGCAATGCATACAGGCGGTCTGAATGGTTTCAAAGCTTTATTCTGGAGAGATCTGCAGCATAACAGCTGTATTATAGCGCTTACCAATCTGGGAGATGCATTTCCTTTGGGTAACTTTTTACATGACATCAAAAAAACAATTCAATAAAGAAGATGACTATTGAATCTCACGAAATTAATACGATAAAAATTGCAGAAGTTATTTCTGATCAAATTATCATCCAATCTGCACAGGACGGGCTAGATCTCATGGGAGATGTTTATTATCAAGGTTTTGACAAGGTCATTCTTTATGAAAAAAACATCACTCCTGAATTCTTCGATTTAAAAACAAAAATAGCCGGTGAAATTCTTCAAAAATTCTCGAACTATCGTATCGGACTGGCTATTGTAGGTGACTTCGACAAATATGATAGTAAGAGTCTGAAGGATTTCATTTTTGAAAGTAACAAAACAAGACACGTAAATTTTCTAAAATCACTGGAAAACGCATTAGATAATTTATCAAAATAAATTCTTTTTCAGCTAATTACGTACAAAAACATACTATTTAATGGATTTTTTAACAGAAGTATTTTTTTACAAAACGGCATGTTTAAAAAAATACGGTGATTGAATGTTAAAAATAATCTATTTATATTACCATATTCTCAAAAAAATTAATTCAACAAGTGATGATTTAACCAATAAACAAAGTTAAATTAAAATTAATCTCATAAAATACACATAATAAGTAGTTTATTCGTATATTTGCAAAAACACAAAGGTTATGAATTTTACTATTCTACAAGCTTATATTTTATATAATAGGGCTACTTAACTCAATTCTCTTTTCGACTCTTTCAGATAAAACATAGATTGTCTCTATGACACATGCTTGTTGTATCTGTTATTTTGGAACCTAAGGGCTCCTCATACTATCTATGAGTATAATTCATTGTTTGGATGAGTTGCAGGAGTATTTATTTCCAATATGAATCGAGCTGGTAGGAAAGTATTTTCATAAAAAACACAACACAAAAAACATACAATACACAGATAAAAAATTATTAGAGACATCATGATTAAAAAATTATTTCTACCAATCGTTTTAGTAAGTTCTTTTTCTTTTGCCCAGATAGGGATTAATACACCAACACCTGACGAAAGCTCTATTCTGGATGTTTACAGTCAAAACAAAGGAATGCTGATACCAAGACTTACTACTGCAAAAAGAGATGCTATTTCCAATCCGGCTAATTCGCTTCTTATTTATGATACTGATAAGAAATGTTTAAGCCAGAATATTGGAACACCTACCAAGCCTGATTGGCTATGTATCAGTAGTAATACTGTAAAAATGTTTTACATGCCTAGTGTTTCTTTTGACACTTCTACCAATGCTACCGGCAGAACAAAAGATTTATATACCTTGTATAAAACACAGTTCGGGTCTCCAAAAGCAAAGAGCACCAGCGCTCCTGCATCTATTCCTTTTTTTCCGTCAAGCAAAGACATTTATTATTATGTAACAGATGCTGATCCTAATGTATTCAGTAATATTTCTATTTCTGATGATGGGGTAATGACTTATGATGTAAAAGCCGCAGCCACAGACTGTTCTTTTATTAATATTGTTTTTGTTGTTAAATAACTGAGCTATGATAAAAAATACCTCAGTTTTACAATACAAAAGGCTTTTATTTATTTTTTCATTATTCATTTTCTCCCAGAATAGTAAAGCACAGAATGAACAGGGAACCGGCTATCCTTATTTTGTAAACTTCACACAGGGATTACAGCCTCAGGAAGCTTATAAAGTAGCAACCAGTGGAGTCCAGAATGATGCCACCTTTACCACAGATGGATTGCGGCTTACCCGAAGTGTGAACAATATTTCGGGAGGTGTAATACTTGCTGATAAAATATTCAAAAGTGACCAGGGAATCAAATTCGAGTTTGAATTTGCTATTTATGGCGGAAACATTAACGGAGGAGACGGTATTTCTATATTCTTAGTAGACGGATCTATTCCTAAAGAGCAGCTTAATCTTGGATACTTTGGTGGAGGATTAGGATATAGTTTTGTACGTGGAGGCGAGTCTACAGAAGGCCTTAGAGGAGCCTATCTTGGAATAGGACTGGATGAATTCGGAAATTTTAAAACAAGCTTTAACCAAGGTGAAAGAGTCAGAAATGGAATTTTCGGCGTATCATTAGCGGATGGACGAAGCAATGTTTCTTTAAGAGGTAAACGTGGAAATCAGTATCTGTCATCAGCTGAACCTGCAGGATACAATGGGTATCCATTGCTTTACAGTACAGCAACCAATGCTGCTCCTTCCAGCAGTAACAGATCTGCTTATCTTGATACTGCAACCGGAAAATATATAGGGATTAAAAATACAACTCTTCAGCAATTCAGCATTGAAAGTGGTGGAACAACCTTTCCTCTCAATGAAAATGATGCAAGATTCCGTAAAGCGTATGTCACATTAGTTCCCAATCCTGCTGGCGGTTACAATATAACCCTGGAAATACAGCACGGAACCGTGAAAGAAACAGTGATTGATAATTATTATTATCCAACTTCTCTGAAATATACGGAAACTACAATATCCAACAGTACGGTAAGAACTCTGGATACCTCAGCACCTTCAACTTTCAGAATTGGATTTGCTGCTTCTACAGGAGCTGCTAAAAATATACATTTATTGAGAAACTTAGGGGTTACCAGACCTTATGCTGCAGAAGTAACAGATGATCTGTTCGCGGGATGCCCGGGGATAAAGTCAATTTATTATCCTTTGCTGAATGATGCGGCTTATTCTTCAGCAGGTGGTCAAAACCCGCCAACACTTTCATATAATAACCTTGATTTCAATTCGTTTCGTTTTTTGGATAATAATGGAGCTCTGATTCCGAATATAACTGGTGGTGTTTATACTAACAGCCAGGGAACATGGACCTACTTCCCCACTACCGGAGCGCTTTCTTTCAAACCTGCGGTTGGGTTCACAGGAGTGGCCCAGGTACAATATGATATTAAAGGTGGTGGAAGCAATGGTACTGAAGCTCCTTATAATAAGGAAGAATACAGATCATTGCCGGCATTGGTACAGGTTAATATTTCAAATACAAATAACTGCAGCAAAGCCTGCGTTATTTCCAACAAGAATGTAACCCAGAAAATAACAAGATAATTTGATTAAAAACCAGCTTTTAAGAGCTGGTTTTTTTATTTTCAATAAAATACTGAACAGCATCTTCAATTGCTTTATCAACGGATTGATATTGAATACCTAACTCTTCTACTGATTTCTGATTAGAATAATAATTACGGATCTGCAGAGCTTTCATATTGGAGATACTGAGATTTGTTTTTATTTTTAATTTTCTCAAGCCGTCACCTATCAATCCAAGGAAACTCAAAATTCTGTTTGGAATAGCTATCATGACTGGATTCTGATCAGTAATCCGGTTTACTTTCTTAAAAAATTCCTTATAGCTCAAATTTTCATTGGCTAAGAGATATTTTTCATCAGTCTTCCCATATTGAATAGCATATAAAATTCCGTTAGCGGCATCTTCCACATGTACAAAGTTCTTCCCTCCTTTCGGATAAAAAACCAGTTTCTTTTTCCAGGTCCAAAAGATGATTTTCCCGGAACTCGGTTTGCTGTCATAGGCTCCGATCATAAAAGTTGGATTAACGATAATAACGTCTGTATTTTTATAGTTCTTTAAAAGATAATCTTCAGCTTCCAGCTTGCTTTGTGCATACAGTGAATGGGTGAAAGGGTAAAGCTGCGGCGCTTGTTCATTTCCCCGGAAAGCTGTATTTCCATACCCTAAGGTGTTTGCCGTGCTTACAAATAAAAACTTTTTTACACCTGCTAATTCCGCATGGGTAAACAGATTTACGGTCATTTCATAATTCACTTTTCTATATTCACCATAGCTGATGAGATTCTGACGTGTTTCCGCTGCAATATGAATGATACAGTCAACTTCTTTGAGTAACAATGAAAGATCAGATGAAAGATCTGCTTCCACCAACTTCAGATTCTCGTTTTCTTCGCCCAGCCAGCCGCTTTTCTTGCGCACCAGAGCAATAACAGAATAACCATTTTGTAATAATTTAATAATAACATTAGTTCCCAGAAGCCCTGTTGCTCCGGTTACACACACTTTTTTCATGCTTCGATCTCTCTTTTTATAGCCTGGGTCATCAACGGAAGTTTGATCCATATGGGTAAAATTTTCATCATCAGCCAGCTGATTGGATTTACCATAATTACGGAATCTTTTTTAAACAGCTGACGAATACAGTATGATGCTACTTTATCAGGATTCAAAAGCGTCAGTCTTCCTATGAAACCTTGTTTTTCTATTCTTTTACAGACATCCGTATTGGTTTTCATGGCACCCGGATTCACAACGCTTACAAAGACATTGGTGTCTTTCAACTCTTCATACAGCCCTCTGGAAAATGAATGGATAAAACTTTTGGAAGCAGGATATACGGTTTTAAAACCAATAGGAGAAAAGGCCGCCATACTGGAGACATTCAAAATATAGGCTTTTGGCTGTTTTAAAAGGTTGGGGAGCAACTGATGGGTAATCAGAGAGGTTGCCGTTACATTAACCTGCAGAATGGTATTGATATAATCCGGAGAGGCTTCTGTGAATTTTTTAGTACCCCCAAGTCCTGCATTGTTGATCAGGATATGAATATCAAAAGAACGGTTAAGCCATTCTGTGAGCTTCATGACATTGTTATTAACAGAAAGATCTGTTTCATAGTAATGAACTTTTACCTCATACAGCTCTTCCAGCTCATGGGAAAATTCCTTGAGATTCTGATCCGGAAGGCTTACAAGAATGACATTGATCTTTTTTCTGGCCAGATTTTCAGCAAATGATTTGCCCAGTCCCTGACTTGCTCCTGTGACTACAGCATATGACTCTTTGGTATCCATACGTTTACATTTTATGGTACAAAGCTATCGTGTAAAGAGGGTTTGAATGTTCCGGATTATCTGAACGAACTGATTTTCAATCAAGAAAGATGAAATATATAAATTACTTAAAATCAATGTTTTAAATCAACACAAAAGTAAAACTTTATAAACCTGAACTTATTTTTTGAATTCAGAAGGAGTCTGTCCCGTCACTTTTTTAAACGTGGTATTAAAAGAAGTCTTGGAATTGAATCCTGATTCGTACGCAATCCCCAGAATTGATAATTTACTATTTGATTCCTTCAGAAGTTTTTGGGCATATTCTACTCTGAATTCATTTACATATTGGAAGAAATTCTTTCCAAAACCTGTATTGATGACATAAGACAGGTGATGAGTAGAAACAGAGAGCATTTCAGCCAGCCTGATCAGGTTAAGTTCACTGTCAAGATAAGGTTTCTGTATTTCCATCAGTCTTTCAAGTGAGGTTTTAATTTTTAGTAATTCTTCATCGGAGATGAGCTTTCTCTTTATCTCTTCTGAATCGGAATCTTCATTGATAGAGATCAGTTCTTCTCTTTGCTTTTCTTCTAAAGGATAGATTTCCCTTTGTTTCAGAGAATAATATCCCACCCAGTAGATCACCAGTAAAAAGACAGTATTGATAAAAAAATTCAGTGATTTGGGGTCATAGAAGAGATTATATATCACATAGATGATATTCACAATAAGAAGTACCAGAATGATATACTCAAGCCAATTCAAATTGATTCCTTCAGTATTGGAAGAAAACTGTTGGATCTTTCGCTGGTGTTTTCTGATGGTAATATAAGAAAGTCCGGTATAGAACAGTGCCTGAATCAGGATCAAAATAACACTCAGATATTCAAACGGTGATTCATAACCGAGATTTACTAAGATAAGACATAACAGAAAGGCTGCAGGAAGTAACAGGAATTTAAAATCCTTGATTTTGAAGGTAAAAGAGGGATTGGTAAAGAACAGCACACTAAAGTAAAAAACAATGGGTGTGAAAAACTGAATACATCTGACGAAAAACAGGGAATGAAACTCAACTGTCGTACCCGTGATGAGAAACAAAACCTCATCCAGCCAGAAGGTAGACCACAGAAAAAGAAATATTCCAAACCAGAAATTGGCCTTATGGTTTACTTGTAAAGGATTGGCGAGCTTTAGCAGAGAAAGCAAAACCAATGAACCATAGATAAGTATCACGATGAAACTGTTTAACTCTGATGTGTTCATTGGTTTTGATATTTTAATTAAAAATAGCCTTTTATCCTATTCGTTTCCTTACAAAAATTTCATATCCCAGATAAATTAACGGAAGCGACATGATTCCTAAGAAAAGGATATTGCTCATGGCCAGCTGCGGATGCATTACAATAGAGTAAACGAGTCCGAAAAAAGCTCCTCCAAGGTGAGCGGCATGGCCAAGATTATCCCATTGTTTAGGATTCAGCATCATGTATACAGAATATCCGAAATATAATGTTCCAAATAACCATCCCGGTAAGAAATTGACACTGATCTCATTCGGTGCCATGGCTATGGAAGCAAAAATAATTCCCGAAACCGCTCCTGATGCTCCAATAGCAGAATACCAAGGCTGGTTTTTATAAATCTGTAAACTGAATAGATTTCCTAAAATCATTGATCCAAAATAAAGAATCAAAAATCCTGTTTCTCCAAAGAAACTAATGACTACTCCCTGGAAAAAATACAGGGAAAGCATATTAAAAAATAAGTGCATAAAGTCTGCATGCAAAAATGCAGAGCTGATCAGCCTTATATATTCTTTACGGTTTGCAATGGCTCCAACATTGAATTTATATTTTTCAAATAATGCTGTATTGTTAAATCCCATGTAACTAAAAATACATGTGGCCGCCATGATAATTAAAACAACTATATTCATCGTATGTTTCTTATGTTATAATTAAACAGACATTGTATGGTCTATTCATTTTCGCTATTCCCGTCACCCTGAAACAGATCGCCGATAATTCCTCCGTCTTCATCTGTGTCTCCTGTAGGTTCCGGCTCTTCATAAATCTCCGGTTCTTCTTCCACAGGTTCAGGAATGGTGATATTAATTGCTTTTACTTTAAACTTTGTAAATTGATTTCCGATTGCTTTTATTCCTTTTACGGCAATAAATTCATCAATGTTTATTGTTTCAGCTTCACGTTCTTTGCCTTTATCTTTCGCGAAAATAATTTCTGCAGTGACGTCATTGGCAACGATTACATTTTCAATAAATGATTTCGGGTGCTCAGACGGCATGAAGGTCTGTACGTTTACCGTATTTTCCAGTAAAAATCTCTTGATGAAGTAAATGTCTTTTTCTCCATCATAATAAATACAGGTAATAGGCTGTGCAGGTCTCCATTTTTCCAAAACCAGATATTCATCATCAAAACGGTTACCCAAATCAAAAGAAACAAGCTTTACTTCACCGTTTGTATTGATAGTCAGAATTTTGTCATCCCCTTTGAAACTTCCAAGTAATGTTCCTCTTACATCAGCGTTCAGTCTTCTTACGGTATCATCAAACCAGATTTTTCTAGGTGCCAGAGTAGAAACTCCTTCTTCCTTCATATCTACTTTCTTTACCGCATATTTTGTCACCAGGTTTCCTTTGGAATCACGTCCTTTGATGGCAAGTTCGGAGAAATTGATCTCCATTTTGTTCTTTCTGATTCTTGGATTTGGCTTTAAAAGCACTGTTACTGTTTCTGCTTCACCATTAGGATTTGCCGAAAAATACAGTGTTTCGGAACCTTTTTTATCTGAAGCTAACGGATAATCTGTATTTCTTGTCACTCCGGTTACCGAGAAACGTTTCATATAATATGGTCCTTCTCTTCCCTCCCGGTAGATCATATTATACACTGTTCTTTTATCATTTTTCTTCCAGATGGCAACGTGCAGGATATCTTTTCCAACAAACGTTTTCGCCTCTACTTTTACCACTTTCATGCTTCCGTCTTTTCTGAAAATAATGATATCATCAATGTCAGAGCAATCGAACAGATACTGGTCTTTCCTCAGGGATGTTCCGATAAAGCCTTCTTCAAAATTGGCATAGAACTTTTCATTAGCCACCGCTACTTTTGTAGCATCAATGGTATCAAAAATTCTAAGCTCTGTCTTTCTCTGTTTCTCTTTACCGTACTTTTTCTGAATATTTAAATAATAATCGATGGCATAAGCGATCAGGTTGGCCAGGTGATATTTCACCTGTTCTATTTTACCTTCCAGTGATGCAATATTTTCTTTAAATTTATCTAAATCGAATCTTGAAATTCTCTTGATTCTGATTTCAGTCAGTTTTAAGATATCCTCTTCAGTAACCGCTCTTAAAAGATGTTTGGTATGTGGTTTTAATCCGGCATCAATCGTCTTTAACACATCTTCCCAGGTTTTCACCTCTTCAATATCGTGATAGATTCTATTTTCAATAAAAATTCTTTCCAGTGAAGAGAAATGCCAGCTTTCCTGAAGTTCGTGAAGTTCAATTTCAAGTTCCTTCTTCAATAATGACACCGTATGGTCCGTATTCATTTTCAGGATATCGGAAACATTCATGAACATAGGTTTGTCACCTACAATCACACAGGCGTTCGGAGAGATTGTCACCTGACAGTCCGTGAATGCATACAGGGCATCAATTGTTTTATCCGGTGAAACATCATTATGGATATGAATCAGGATTTCTACTTTATCTGAAGTATTATCCTCAATCTTTTTAATTTTGATTTTCCCTTTCTCATTGGCCTTTAAGATAGAATCAATAAGGTCAGTTGTCGTTTTCGAGTAAGGAAGTTCGGAAATCACCAATGTATGTTTATCCGTTTGGGTAATTTTGGCTCTGGCTCTTACTTTTCCTCCTCTGTGCCCGTCATTATATTCTGAAACATCCAGATAACCGGCTGTTAAAAAGTCCGGATACAGCTCAAATCTCTTTCCTTTCAGATAAGCTACTGATGCGTTGATAAGCTCATTGAAGTTATGCGGAAGTATTTTTGTGGAAAGCCCTACTCCAATACCTTCTACTCCCTGTGCAAGAAGCAAGGGAAATTTTACCGGCAGGTCTACAGGTTCATTATTTCTTCCGTCGTAAGATTTGGTCCATTCTGTAGTTTTAGGATTAAAGACTACTTCCAGCGCAAAAGGAGTCAGCCTTGCTTCAATATATCTTGCCGCAGCCGCAGAGTCTCCTGTATAAATATTCCCCCAGTTTCCCTGAGTATCTATCAGCAGTTCTTTCTGCCCTACCTGCACCATGGCATCTGTAATGGAAGCATCTCCGTGTGGGTGGTATTTCATGGTATTTCCCACGATGTTCGCCACTTTATTGTAACGGCCGTCTTCCAGTTCCCGCATAGAGTGCATAATTCTTCGCTGAACGGGTTTTAAACCGTCATACACCGAAGGGATAGCTCTGTCCAAAATTACATAGGAAGCATAATCCAGAAACCAGTCTTTATACAGACCGGAAACCTTCTTTAAACTTTCACCCTCATGCGAATATTCTTCTGTCGTCATCTGTTTTTTTGTCTTTATTCTCTTTATTAGCTTTTACTACTTTGTTTAAAGAGAGTTTTAAATCGTTTACTTCTTTTCTGTTCAAATAAGAGATCTGATATTTCAGTATAGTAGATCCATTATTCTTACTTGAAACGGTGATGTATAATCTTTTGATAAATAAAATACTGACTACATCATATTTTATCAGCTTATATTTTGGAAATTCATCATGAAGAGGCTTGTTTAAAAAAGGAATAATATTCCTGTTTTTAAAGTTCAGAGCTTCTCCATCGCTGTCATATTCAAAAATCTGCCGTCCACAAATATAAAAGATAATCAGCATCATAATAGGAACAATAATCAGTAAATAACTTTCATCATCCAGCGCATTAAACCTATATTTATTAGCTATAAATACAATTACTCCAAGTACCATTATCATAAGAAGAAGGGTGCTTAAAAAGTTATAAACTGATGCTTTATTACGGTTACTTAGTCTCATTTGATTTTTTTTGTTGTAAGTTTCCTAATCTCTTACTTCAAAATGTGTTTTTTTTGCCCTTCTGCATTGTTCTCAAGGAGAGTTTTAATATTTAATTTTTCTGATTTTCTACTTCATCCAGAATTTCTTTTTTAGCGATATCAGTATCATCTTCCACAACAAGGTTTTCAAGAATGAAAGCTTGTCTGTCCGGAGTGTTTTTTCCCATATAAAACTCCAGAAGCTGTTCAATGGTTTGGTCTTTCCCCAATACCACAGGTTCCAATCTGATATCCTGACCTATAAAATTCTTGAATTCATCCGGAGAAATTTCTCCTAATCCCTTAAATCGTGTGATTTCAGGATTTTTCCCAAGATCATTTAATGCTTTTACTCTTTCAGCTTCTGAATAACAATATCTTGTTTCTTTCTTATTTCTTACCCTGAATAAAGGAGTCTGAAGAATATAAAGGTGTCCGTTTTTAATCAGATCCGGGAAGAACTGCAGGAAGAAAGTAATCATCAGCAAACGAATGTGCATCCCATCAACATCGGCATCGGTTGCAATAATCACCTGATTGTATCTCAGGTCTTCCAGACTTTCTTCAATATTTAAAGCAGCCTGAAGAAGGTTAAATTCTTCATTTTCGTATACCACCTTCTTGGTAAGGCCATAGCAGTTCAATGGTTTACCTTTCAGTGAGAATACAGCCTGTGTTTCCACATCTCTGGATTTTGTGATAGATCCTGATGCAGAATCTCCCTCGGTAATGAAGATCTGAGTATCACCTTTTCTTTCGGCTTTCTGATCGTTATAATGCTGTCTGCAGTCACGAAGTTTTTTGTTGTGAAGAGAAACTTTCTTAGCTCTTTCTCTAGCCAGTTTCTGAATTCCGGAAAGTTCTTTTCTTTCTCTCTCAGAAATCAATATTTTTCTTTGGATGGCTTCCGCAATTTCCGGGTTCTTATGTAAGAAATTATCCAGTTTACTTTTTAGAAAATCAATGATAAATGTTCTTACGGTAGGTCCGTTCGGCCCCATATCATTAGATCCTAATTTTGTTTTGGTCTGGGATTCAAAAACAGGTTCTTCTACATTGATGGAGATAGCGGCAATGATAGACTTTCTGATATCAGAAGCTTCAAAACTTTTATTAAAAAACTCACGGATTGTCTTCACATAAGCTTCACGGAATGCATTAAGGTGGGTACCGCCCTGCGTGGTATTCTGTCCGTTTACGAATGAGAAATAGGTTTCCATCTGAGATTTGTCAGTATGGGTGATTGCCACTTCAATATCATCATCTTTTAAATGAACAATAGGATAAAGGGTTTCACTTTCCAGTTCTTCTTCAAGGAGATCTTTAAGACCATTTTCAGAGAAATAGGTCTCTCCGTTGAAAAGAATTTTAAGCCCTGGATTCAGGTATGCATAATTTCGGAGCATTCTTTCGATATACTCTTTTCTGTATTTGAAATGCAGGAATATATCACCATCCGGAATGAAAGAAATTTCAGTACCGTTTCTGTCTGAAGTCTCTTTTTCTTCAAAGTTCTCTTTGATAAGTCCCTGGGAGAATTCTGCGGCTTTCATTTTCCCGTCACGGAAAGAACGTACTCTGAAATACTCAGAGAGCGCATTTACCGCTTTGGTACCTACCCCATTTAATCCTACAGATTTTTTAAATGCTTTACTGTCGTATTTACCTCCGGTATTCATTTTGGAAACAGCATCTACTACTTTTCCCAATGGGATTCCACGTCCAAAGTCACGAATTGTAACTTTTCCGTCATCCACTTTTATTTCGATTCTTTTACCTGATCTCATCCTGAACTCATCAATGGAGTTATCCAGGATTTCTTTAAGCAGAATATAAATACCGTCATCCGCGGAAGATCCGTCACCAAGCTTCCCAATGTACATGCCGGGACGCAGACGGATATGTTCCTGCCAATCGAGGGTTCTAATATTATCTTCTGAATAGGTTGGATTTATTTCTTGTGACATATATGATTTCAGCAAACATACAAAAGTACAAAATTGTATAAAATTATCCGAATTTTTCAGTTTGTTTTTTAAAGATTTCCCCAAAAAAATTGCAGTATTATCAATCAAATTATATAATTTTCACAATTATTCTACTAAATGTGAAAAAAATTATAATCTCTTGTTTATTTTTCTTCATTTTACTGGCTGTTTCATTATGTAATGCTCAAATTCCCGGGATGGTACATTATAATGAAGGAGACGGTCTCAACAGCTCATATACCTATGGATTGAATCAGGATGAAAATGGATTCATCTACCTGGGAAGCGACACTGGCTTTTTCAGGTTTGACGGAGCAGAATTTAAGCAGTTCGGAAGTAAAAACGGGCTCAAGAACATTGAGATCCTGGATTGTTTTCCAATTCCGGACAACGAAATGTTTATTATTTCTTTCCTGAATGATTTTGCATATCTGAAGAAAGGCAAAATCATCAACTCAGACCGCAATCCGGAGTTGAAAAAAATAAAATTTACTTATACTACACTCAGCCATATCAACGGAAATACGGTCTATCTGTATGAGGGAGACAATCCCAAAAACATATTAGTTTACAAGAACGAAAAAATCACGACAATACCTATTTTTATCCATCAGAATGCTTCGGATAATTATTTTACTTTCGGATTGAATATGGCAAACGGAAACCTTTATATTTCTGATAGATATAAAAAGAAGAATCTCGAAGTCTATAATGTTTTCACCCGAAAAAAAACAGTCTGCAATATTTCTATCGAAAAAAATACAGTGGTAACAAGGAAGGGAGATTTTTTTATTTTAAAAAACGGAAGAAAGATTGATATATACAGAGTTTATCATCAGTTCCATTTCAAAAAAATTGCTTCCTATACAGCTCCCGAAAACATACACCGTCTGGCCATTGATAAAAACTCCCGGATCTGGGCCTGTCTTGAAAATGGTGGTGTTTTATATTTCAAAAATCCTTTCATGGAAACAGAAGGCTTATCAAATCCTATCCGATTGATGGATGGCTACATTATCCATGATGTACTGACAGATAAAGATAACAATCTTTGGTTTTCTACCAGAAACAATGGCCTTTTCTTTATTTCGGACCTGTTTTTCAGAAATTATATTCATTTTCCTGTGAAGAACAATTCATCTCATATCACGGCTATTGCAAAAAACGGAAACAGGATCTACCTCGGTTATAATGAAGCCAAAGGCGGTATTTATCATAACGGAGTCATCACGAACCTTCATTTGGGAGAAAGCTCTCAAATGGAGAACAAAGCCATTTTGTCTGATGGAAATACAATCATCTTCGGACTTTCCAGAAATCCAGTCCGGTATAATACAGTAACAGGAGAAAAACAGGTCCTGAAGGAAAATGTCATTAAAAACATGGTTCCCTATACTTCGGGATCTGCACTTTTCTGTACTCTGGAAGGTCTTATTGCCTATAATCACCATAAAGGATCCTACGAAAAGCTGATGATGGGCAACCGGATTTATACTGCATTATCTTATACCCGGGACAGCATCTTTGCCGGAACATTTAAAGACCTCTATAAGCTGAATACCACTACAAAAAAGAAAAGGCTGTTTCTGGAGGGATATTATTTTACAGACATTAAAAAGCTCAGTGATAATCTGTATGCAGGTGCAACCAATCTTAACGGAATTATTTTGTTTAATAATTTCAGAGTGATCAAAAAAATCATGGAAAGCGATGGTCTTCCGACAAGACAGATCAAAAAAATAGAAATAGAGAATGAAAAGGTTTTCTGGGCAAGTACCAATTACGGTCTCAGCAGAATTGAATTTAAAGATAAAAAATTAAAAATCAATAATTTCACCCATACAGATGGTCTTCCCTCAAATGTTGTTGCAGGATGTATTATTTCCGGAGATACCGTTTATGCAGGTACATCAAAAGGTATGGGTATTCTCTCTATTAAAAACCTTTTGAGCCAGCAGAAATCTGTTCATAAAAAAGTAATCATTAATTCTGTAAAGATCGGGAATAATCTCTTTTATGATCCTGGCCAGCCACTGGAAGGCAAGACTCCGGATAACAGCCTGACTTTTAATGTAAGTTTTCCGGATTTTGCTTCACAAGGGCAAATCAGCTACCAGTATAAAGTTGAAGGACTAAGTGAAGACTGGCAAACCGGCAGTTCCCCGAATATTACTTTCAACTCTATTCCACCAGGGGATTATACTTTTAAAGTTTTCGGATTGGGTTACAACGGGAGAAAGTCGTATGTCTCTACCGATCTTCATTTTGAAATCAAACCTGCATTCTGGCAAACGTGGTGGTTTAAACTGCTTCTTGTCTTCATTGGAGCTGCTGCATTATCTATGCTGATCACATTTTATTTTCAGAAAAAGAGAAATAAAAAACTGGAGACTTTATATTATGAAAAGAAAATTGCAGAGCTGGAACTTCAGGCCATTAAAGCACAGATCAACCCGCATTTTATTTATAACTGTCTCAATTCCATTCATTTTTTACTGTATAAAAAAGATTATTATGAAGCGGAGAACTACCTTAATACCTTTTCTGTAATGATCCGGAAAACGCTTCATTATTCCGAAAAAACCTTCATGCCCATAAAAGAAGAAGCAGAATACCTGTCTTTATACCTGAATATGGAAAAACTGCGCCTGAAAGATCTTTTTGATTATAAAATTACCGTTTCTGAAAATGTAAATGAAAGCTGGACTGTTCCTTCACTCCTCATTCAGCCTTTTGTAGAAAATGCCATAAAACACGGTATAGCGAATCTTCAGGACAGAAAAGGAAACATTGAAGTGTTGTTTCAATATACAGGAACAGCTCTCTGTGTGATTGTTGAAGACAACGGTGTGGGCATTGGAAAGAAGCTTCATTCTAATGCAAATTCTTTTGGAGTAAAATTATCTGAAAAGAGAATTGAAACATTCAGACAGCTTTTTGATACTAATATCATATTAGAAATAACCGATCTTCAGGAGAAAGAGAAAAGACCGGGAACTCAAATCACACTTTATATTACACCTTATGAAAACCAAAATACAGGCATACATCATTGATGACGAGCAGGATGGAAGAGATTATATCTCCCTGCTGCTGGAGAATGAATTTCCAGAAATAGAGAACACCCACCAGGCAGCCAGTGTAGAGGAAGCCTATATTTATCTTTCCAAAAACTCACCAGACATTCTTTTTCTGGATGTTCAGCTGAAAGACGGAACTGCATTTGATCTTCTTTCAAAGTTCAGAGAAGTTGATTCAAAGATTATTTTCATTACAGCTTTTGAAAATTTTGCGATTCAGGCCATTAAAAACGGAGCTGCCGATTACCTTTTGAAACCCATCAAAAAAATGGAGTTCATCATTGCCGTGAATAAAGTACTGGAAAGCATCAGAAAAAGTAAAAATACAGTAAGTCTTCAAAATAATAAGATCAGCCTTCCAACACTGCAAGGATTTAAACTCACAGATATCAGTGAAATTATTCGCTGTGAGGCAGATTCCAGCTATACCACATTTTATTTCACAGATAAGAGCAAGATCATTGTTTCCAAAACACTCCACGAGTTTGAAGAACAGCTTTCAAAATATAGTTTTTTCAGGATCCATCATAAACATCTGATCAATCTGTCTCATCTTAAAGAATACATCAAAGGAAAAGGCGGCCAGGTAGTGATGGCAGATCATTCTGTATTGGATGTTTCTGTCCGCAAAAAAAATGATTTCCTTCACCGGATAGGATATCTTGATTAAAAAATAACTCAAGGCCCATCGAAAACTAAAATTACTATTCAACTACAATTAAATACAACTTACTGACACTTACTAGGATAACAAATACACTTATCAACCGGTATTACCGAACGCCTTAATATCATAATACCTTTACCAGAAGTCAATACACAAAATTTAATTCTAAAGTTTTTTGTTGATTTTTGATCTATAAAATCAATGCTGTATTATGATAAAAGCTTACATTTTTACCATCTGCATTTTTCTGGGCGGTCTGCTTTTCAAAGCACAGGCACCCTGCTCAGATTTTAATTCATCTACCTTGCCTGCCGGAAACTGGGTTCATGCTCCTTATCCTAATGGCAATGTAACCGTTTCAAGCGGCACTCCCAATGCTCTGGATGGTTCTCAGTTTCTAAAACTAATTGATGACTCCGGAGGTTCAAGACTTGTCAATACCGTAGATTTTAAAAATCTGGGGCAACGGTTTCCGGGGCAATGTTTATTTTTTGATTTCTATCTTGAAAATGATGGAACTTTTAATGGGTCTCCGCCCATACATCCAGCCATTCACATTATGTCCGGCAGCAAAATAATCACGTTTGTCGCCAATATCACCGTAACTGAAGGAAGCGGATGGGTACGGGTACGGGCTCCCATTGCCAATTGCAGCGGCTCTGTTCTGCCTTCCAATTCTGAAGGAACCTGGACAATGGATCCCAGCAGCGGTACAACCTGTATAGACTTCAACAACATCATCAATAATTCAACTGCTGTAATGATTACTCCCGATTATACATCAAATCCCTCTGAAATAGTATGGTATGACAACATCTGTGTAAAACCATGTGCTGACTGTGACCCGAATTTCAAACTTGAAACCTCATTCAGTTCTACAAGCAATACTGCAACAGCCAAGGTATTTTTAGACAGCTATAATCCTCCTAACAATTATTCTGTAAACTGGGGAGATGGAACACCGCTTACTGATCATATGACTTCACACACTTATAATACCCCCGGTTCATACACGGTATGTGTCATTCAATCTGATAGCAAAGGTTTAAAAAAATGCAGCACCTGCATTACATTTTGTTATTCAAGAAAAGTAATTTTAAAAGAAACTGACAACACAGGTCTCCGCAGTGAACATCCTGATCTGGAAGCCATTTCGAAAGAGGAGCTTCAGGCGGCCAGAAAAAGAGATATTTCTTTGGTTCCGAATCCTGCCAAAAATTATGTGGATGTACAGACATCTCTTTCAAAGAAGGAAAAAGCAGCCGTAAGAATTATTGACAGCTCAGGAAAAACAGTATTAGAAAAGTCTGAAAATCTCAATAGTGGAAACCAAAACATCAGATTGAATACTGAAAAGCTGATCCAGGGAACTTATATTGTTGAACTCACATCTGAAGGAAAAACCGGTTCACAAAAACTAATAATCTCCAAATAAATAGCCAAGAAAACAATAACCAAAATATGGTCTCAAAAGTCAAACAATTTAACTTTTGAGACTGTCTCTTTCCATCCCCCAATCATTTGTAAGGGGTAAATATTTATCTTTTTTCTAATTGTTCTATCATATTTTTCAGCATAGCAGGTACAATCAGCTTATGAAAAGGGTGAACAGGAAGAAAATATAATACACCCAGCCAGTTATGAAACTTTACTGTAGTTGATATGGTAAGTGATTTTTCGTCAAGATGTTCTTTATTTTCATCAAATAAAAGTGAAACTCTGAAATCCAGATGTTTATCATCTTCCCCAATAACAATTTCATTATTTGTTTTATCAAACACTTTAAAAATACCCATGCGCTCTCCCACTTCACATTTAAAATCCCTTTTCTGCTGACTTTCTGTTTCATATCCGGTCTTCAGCCCCAATAATCTTACTGCTTTATTTCTGAAACCAAACATTTTCTTTCCCCATTTAGGTCCGCTTGTAAAGAATATTTTTCCGATTTCTGAAATATCAATATTCCGGCTCCCATGGGTCAATTCTCCTTCAAAACTATCACTATAATCAAAATCTTTTTCCCCTTGGGATAAAACTGATTTTTCAGGAAACTCCGTCTTCTTAATCTTCATTGTCATTGTTTTTAATAGCTGTGTGTCTAACAAATGTAGGCATCTTTCTGTAAATTAAAAAGAGAAAAACCAAACATATGTTTAAAATCATATTTATTCATAAACTTTATCATTTAAACCATTAAACAGTTCAACATCAGCCTTAAACCTCTCTCTATTTAATTTTTATTTTTATAAATAGAGTCTGTTTTAAATATTTCATTAAATTCGATCAACAAAACTGTTTTTATGATACAACTTCCTTTATCAAAACTTTCCAATGTAGGAACTACTATTTTCAGTCAGATGACTCAGCTTGCCAACGAAAATGAAGCGATCAATCTTTCTCAGGGATTTCCGGATTTCATGCCTGATCCTGAATTGTTGAATCATGTAGATCACTTTATTAAAAAAGGCTTTAACCAGTATGCTCCGCTGGGAGGAATGATTGGACTGAAGGAAGAAATTGCCAGAAAAATTGAGAACAGCCATCATGCAATTTATCATCCTGACTCCGAAATAACAATTACAGCAGGCGGAACACAGGCTATTTTCACAGCCATTGCTTCTTTTATCAAAAAGGATGATGAAGTGATTATTTTTGAACCGGCCTATGATTGTTATGAACCTACTGTAGAACTTTTCGGAGGTATTGTAAAACGTTTTGAAATGAAAGCTCCGGATTATAAAATCGACTGGGCTGCCGTAAAAAATCTTGTCAGTGACAAAACCAGAATGATTATTCTCAATAATCCCAACAACCCATCCGGAAAAATCCTGACAGAAAATGATATACAAGAGCTTATTAAGCTGGTAAAAGGGACTTCCATTCTTATTTTAAGTGATGAAGTGTATGAAAATATTGTTTTTGACGGAAAACAGCATTTAAGCATTTGTAAATATCCGGAATTGAAAGAAAGGAGTCTTCTTGTTGCTTCTTTCGGGAAACTTTTTCACGTTACCGGATGGAAAGTAGGCTACTGCGCTGCTCCCAAAATCTTAACGGATGAATTCAGAAAAGTACACCAGTTCAACGTTTTCTGTGTGAATACTCCTATCCAGCTTGCACTGGGTGAGTACATGAAACATGATGAACATTATACCCAACTGAATCAGTTTTTCCAGGAGAAAAGAGATTTTCTGAGAAAAGGTCTTGCAGGAACATCTTTTGAACTGCTGGATTGTGAAGGAACTTATTTTCAGGCAGTAAAGTATGATAAGATTTCGGATAAAAACGATTTTGATTTTGCATCTGAGCTTACCATTAATCATAAGGTTGCCAGTGTTCCTTTCTCTTCATTTTATAAGAATAAACTGAATGAAAATGTGATAAGATTATGTTTTGCCAAGAAGCAGGAAACTTTGGAAAGGGCAATTGAGAATTTATCAAGAGTATCATCATAGTTTTTGCGTGCTTTTGTGGGAGCTTAGAGACAAAGATCTTTACTCCAATTACCATTGCGAGCAAAGCAATCTCATTGAAATTTATGGATTTAGTATTGAAAACGCTAAGACGCAAAGGAACTTTAAAAGTAAACGTTTTAAGGCGCAATGATTTTATCTCCGATAAAATTGTACTGTTCTAAAAATGAGGTAGATATTTCAAGGTCATTTCAGATGACGAGTTTATTTTTTTCTTTAATAAGTGACTTATTGTTCATGATTTTCATATATTTATAAAATAACTAATCCATTAAATATCAAAATCATGAAAAAGGGAATCATCTCACAAGGAAAAAAATTAAACAAAAAAGAATTAAGTACAATCAATGGAGGTTTAGGTAACGTAATATGTACCAATTCTTCTGGGTACTGTGTATACATCGGGCCTGGATGCAGAGAGCTTAAATGCCAGCTACCTGAACCCCTTGAAGCTGTTGAGTAATAATACTCCAAAAAAATGACAAATAATAATTCGGCCGGCTCAAATGAGCCGGCCGAATTATTATAAAGATGATTCTTCAAATGTTATAAAAACATTCCTCCTGAAACTTCAATTCTTTGTCCATTGATCCATCTTGCATCTTCCGTACACAGAAATGCCACTACACCGCCGATATCATCAGGAAGTCCTACTCTTCCTAAGGCCGTAGCACCCGCCACTACAGCGTTGATCTCTTCATTATCTCTTACTCTTCCTCCTCCGAAATCTGTTTCAATAGCTCCAGGAGCCACAACATTAGCTTTGATTTTTCTTGATCCTAATTCTTTGGCCATATATTTTGTGAGCATTTCTACCCCAGCTTTTATAGATCCATAAATAGAAGATCCCGGAGTTGCAAATCTTGCCAATCCTGAAGATATATTGATAATTCCTCCCCCATCATTCATGAATGGCAAAAATTTTTGAGTCAGGAAAAACACTCCTTTGAAATGAATGTCTACAACATCATCCAGCTGTTCTTCCGTTACTTCCGTAATGGGTGAATATAAAGCTGTTCCTGCATTATTGATCAGGTAATCAATATGAGTACTTCCTGTATTTTCCTGCAGATGATCCGTAACTTCTTTTACAAAGGCATCAAAACTTTTAATGTCTTTTGTATCCAGTTGGAAAGCAACAGCATTTCGGCCCATTGATTTTATTTCATTCACAACAGCTTCAGCCTCTTCCTTATTGCTTCTGTAGGTAATAATAACGTCTAATCCTTTTTGAGCGATCTTTAGAGCTGAGTTCTTGCCCAATCCACGGCTTCCTCCGGTTACCAGTGCGATATTTGCTTTTGTGTTCATTGTATTTTGATTATTTTGATGGTACAAAGTTGGGACATTTTCAGACTGAAGTGTTTGCTTGAATCAATCTGAAATTTGCAAAATTCAAATCAGGAACGAAATTCTAACGGGGTAAAGGAAGTTTTCCTTTTAAAAAAATTAGAAAAGTGGGCAATTTCTTCGAACCCCAGAGCATAGGATATCTCTGAGACGTTCCATTTGGTCTGTTTTAAGAGTATTTTTGCTTCCTGAGTGATTCGGTCAGAGATAAATTCTGTAGTCGTTTTTCCGGTGCTTTCTTTTAATCTTTTGTTTAAATAATTGACATGAACCGCCAGTCGGTCTGCATAATCTTTGGCGGTCTTCAGCTGCAGTCTCTGATCCCAGGATTCAATAGGAAATTGTCTTTCTAACAGCTCTATAAACAGAGAAACCACTCTCATAGATGCATCATTTGATGCGGATATTTTGGTAGCTGGCTGTAGTTTCTGCCCATAATGAATGAGTTCCAGAACATAGTTTCTGATCAGATCATATTTAAAAACATAATCTGAATCTATCTCTTTTTTTATTTTTTTAAAGAGGCTCTCTATCTCTTCTGCAAGCTCATTGTCAATTTCAAATACAGGTACTCCTCCAGGTTGAAAAATAGGGAGATCTTCGAGATTATAATAGGATTTATCTTTAATGAAAAAGTCTTCTGTAAATACACAGAAACTCCCCGACTGATCAGCATCTTCAGGTATCCAATGGTACGGAACTTTTGGAGTGGCGAATAATAAAGCGTTCTGTTTTATTGATATTACTTTGTCAGCATATTCTGCCCTGTTTCGCCCTCGTATAAAACTTATTTTATAGTATTTCCTTCTGTTATAAGGCATTTCGGAAGTAGTCTTTGCTCTTTCGAGTGTCTGGGCAATATCAAAAACATTAAAGTGTCCGATATCTTTATGAAGTCCTTTTGGAAAAATACTTTCGAGATCTTTACCTAATTTGGCGGCCATCTCTTTATAAAAATCTTCCAGTGAGGTATTTGCTACTTTTTCCATGGCAGATGATTTGTAAAATTCAAATATACGAACTTATGAAACAGCCTGTTTCAAATTGATTACATTTTCAAAATAAAACATCTTATTCATATATTGAAAAACTCTGCAGACTTATTGATTTAATGTAAAATCAATAACCAATATTAAAATATTTCATTAAAAAATTATTCTTTTTTTTCTAAACACAGTGATATACTTCATTTATTTTTCTTACATTCGCTAGCACTAACTCACTAAAAATCAAAACTAATGAAAAATCAAAATTTAACTAACGGAAAAAAATTGAACAAAAAACAATTAAGAGTAATTACCGGAGGAAAAGAAATGTGTCTTCTTCCAGATCTGACTTGTAAGAAATTTTCTTTTGCCTGTGCAGAATTACAATGCCAGCCTGGTATTGAAATTTAATAAACCAACAACACGAAAAAGCTGAAAAGCTTTTATCATTATAAAAAGTCGCTTCCCAGCAAGGGAGTGACTTTTTTAATTTTATTTCCGCATTTATTAGATAACAATACCTCCAATATTCTTTAGAACCCATTTACCTTCTACATATTCTGCTGCATAATCATTTGTAAAACTGCTGCCTGATTCATAGATATAAAATACATTTGGATCCCGATCATTGGTTTGAATTTTGGAAATATCTTCCTCAATGACATCGGTTATTCTGGTATAATAGGTTTGATTGTTTTTTTCTTCAGGTATAAATAATACTCTGATTTCAGGATTGATCTGGTGGAAGTAATCGCAATCATTCTTATAAATATGGAATGTATAATGTAATTTTTTCATATTTGTCATTCCATAATTTGGCAGCAACAATTCATAGAGCTGGGTAAATTTATTCTTTTCAGATGTAAACATAGGATTCATATCATCAAAATCGTTGATTCCGTCACCATCTGTATCCTTACTATCAGGGTTTAAACCAAAACTTTTTTCAAAAATATCATTGTAACCATCGTTATCTGAGTCTTTCATCAGGTCTTTTAAATTTATTTTAAATAATTTTCCATCTTCCATCGCTGAATAATCATCATAACCCGGAAGTCCCGCTATCTTTATGATTTTCACAAGACTTCCTTCAAATTGAAGAAACCCGTCTTTGATGATGGGCATTTCCAGCATTTCATTTATATAATAATGGCTAAAGCTCAATCCTATAAAATAAGCCTTAGGTATATTATTTTCAATTTTCAGCAGCCAGAATCCCATGCTATTTCGTCCTAAAGCGTACAGAATATTTCCTGCCTGCTGCTGAGAATAATATAAAAACTGATCTGAAAATTTATCCCTTACTATTTTAAATTCTTTGTCCTGTCTATTAAATATATTTTCAGACTCATCAGAACTGATATTGGCATGACTTACTATACTGTCTTCCTTAAAACTCCTGTATTCTTTAAGATTTATAATTTCAAGATAATCAGGTTTCTCGTTCAATATCTGTTGAATGGTATAAGGCTTCTGCTCTTTATAATCTTCAAATACCTGATCTCTGTGATTGACAAAGCACTTTTTTTCTATGGATTGGGAGCAGGAGAAAAATAAGATAGGAATAGCTAAATAAAAGATT
The DNA here is from genome assembly GCF_052044565.1 of Chryseobacterium sp. 22543. Classification (NCBI taxonomy): domain Bacteria; kingdom Pseudomonadati; phylum Bacteroidota; class Flavobacteriia; order Flavobacteriales; family Weeksellaceae; genus Chryseobacterium; species Chryseobacterium sp. 22543. Next base: position 102,273 of record NZ_JBQENH010000003.1, on the reverse strand, counting down.
CTCATAGTAAAAGTTTAGATCATGAATGCAAAAAACGCTCCCAAATACATGGAAGCGTTTTTTATTATAAACGAACTTTAATATTTTCTTATACATTGAATCTAAAGTGCATGATGTCTCCATCCTGTACTATATATTCTTTACCTTCTACAGAAAGTTTTCCGGCTTCTTTAATCTTTACTTCAGAACCGTAATGGATATAATCATTATACTTGATTACTTCTGCACGGATAAATCCTTTTTCAAAATCTGTATGGATTACTCCTGCAGCCTGTGGAGCGGTCCATCCCTGTCCAATAGTCCAGGCTCTTACTTCTTTCACTCCGGCTGTAAAATAAGTCTGAAGTTTCAAAAGATCATAAGCTTTTCTAATCAAACGGTTAACTCCCGGCTCAGTAAGACCCAACTCATCAAGGAAGATTTCTCTTTCTTCAAAAGTTTCAAGCTCGTTGATATCAGCCTCGATCTGTGCTGCCAATACTACTACTTCAGCACCTTCACCTTTAGCCATTTCTTCAATCTTAGCAATCCAGTCATTTCCGTTTTTGATAGAATTTTCATCTACGTTACAAACGTAAAGTACAGGCTTATTGGTTAGCAACTGAACTTCTCCGATAATTGATTTTGCAAAATCATCAGTCGCAAATTCTCTTGCATTTTTACCATCCTCAAGGAATTTCTGTAAGTTCTGAAGGATTTCGTAAGTAAGAATATCCTCTTTCTTTCCTGACTTGATGAATTTCTTAGCTTTTTCAACTGCTTTTCCTACTGTTTCAAGGTCTTTCAGCTGAAGCTCTATATCAATAATTTCTTTATCTCTTAAAGGATCTACTGAACCTTCAACGTGGATGATATTTCCGTTATCAAAACATCTTAAAACGTGAATGATTGCTTCACACTCGCGGATATTAGCCAAGAACTGGTTCCCCAATCCTTCTCCTTTGCTGGCTCCTTTTACAAGACCTGCAATATCAACAATCTCAACTACCGCTGGTAAAACTCTCTCAGGCTTTACTATTTTCTCCAGTTCAAAAAGTCTCTGATCCGGTACAGAAACCGTCCCAAGGTTCGGCTCAATAGTACAGAAAGGATAGTTTGCTGATTGAGCTTTTGCATTACTCAAACAGTTAAAAAGAGTTGATTTACCTACATTCGGCAGGCCTACGATTCCACATTTCATATTGTAAAATTCAAAGTTTAAGGTTTAGGGCAACCCAAGGTTTCTCCAACTTTAAACATTGAACTCTGAACCTTGAATTACGAGTGTGCAAAGATAGTGATTTTTGAGGGAGTTTCATAATAAAAAAATCTGTCAATATTCTGACAGATTTCCTAAAGGTTCGGATTCACCGGCTGTTTTATGGATTATTTCCCGTAGCATTCTGAGCCAGCGGGACATCATTCGGTGCTTCCTGTAAAGTTTTATCTAAAGTAAATAAAGATTCATCGGTAGCTCTGTCACCACCAGCGATTTTTAATTTATCAATTAAGTTTTGAGCTAATGTTTCTTCTTCAATCTGTTCCTGTACAAACCACTGCATAAAATTCCAGGTTGCCCAGTCTTTTTCTTCCATGGAAAGATCTACAATTCTGTAAATAGCGGTTGTATTGTCAACTTCATGTTTAAAAACGCCATCAAAACAAGCTGTAAGAGATTTCGGATCTGCAGGAGGAGCAGGAATAGCGTTTACTTTTGGTTTTCCACCTCTGTTTAAAATGTATTCCATGAATTTGATTGAGTGATTTCGTTCTTCCTGGGCATGACGGTAAAGAAAGTTGGCAATTCCCTGATAGCCTTTATCATCGGCCCAAATTCCATAGGATAAAAAAATGTGTGATGCATGAATCTCCTTATTCATCTGGTCACTAAGTGCTTTTTCCATATTGGTGGAAAGTCTTTTAGTATTCATAATGTTATATTTTGGTGATTATGGGATGAATCATGCAAAAATGATTCCGATGCAATTTATATTTTAAACATAATTATTTATTTAAATTTTTATTTAATTGAAAATCATTATTTTAAATTAATAATTTATAGTTATTCTAAAATAAAAACCAGTTTTCAAGTAGAACTGGTTTTTAAATTTATAACTGAGATTGCTTCCTCTTACGGTTCGTAATGACTAATAGTAGATAGAAGTTTTCAAATTAACTTTTTTGCCTTTTATCAAAAAATACTATTTAATTTTTCTGGCGATATAGTCACTTTCATTTCCTAATCTGTCAATGGCTTTTATAGCAACTGCACTCAGCTTTTTACCGTCTTTAAATTTAGGAATGTCTTTTGAAAGGGTATCTAACGTCAAAATTTCCGTTTGCCATACTCCATTGTATTGTGTAAAAAGAACCCACTGGAAAACATCAGCAGCATTTTTCGTACTCCAGCTTGTCTGTGCGAAGCTTCCGTTGTCTGCAATAAACAATGTAGGAGTTTGCAATGGAACCGCTTTTATCCATGGCGATTTTGGTACTAATGCTTTTTCACTGTACGGTCCGCTTTTCAAAGCAGGCAGCATATTTGGATTTTTCGTAAGCCCAGCAATACTCCAGTGAATTTCTCCGGCATCATTTTTCAGAATATTTCGGGAAATTGCAATCTGATTTTTGATTTCCGTAGGACGGTCTGATACTTTGATCTCAACAGTATTTAATCCCGGCCATAAGTGACGGTTCATAGTATTTTCAGACTGCCACCAGCTTAACAGGGCTTCAAAACTCTGTCCTTTGGAATCGATGGGCCAGTAAAGTTGTGGTGAAAAATAATCTACCCAGCCTTTATTTAACCATAATTTAGCATCTGCATACAGCTCGTCATACTGTGAAGATCCTACAACTCCAGCAGGATATCCAGGTTTCCATATTCCGAACGGGCTGATCCCGAATCTTACATTATTTTTTTCTGCATGAATTTCTTTGTAAATACGTTCTACAAATTTATTCACATTATCTCTTCTCCAATCTGCTCTGGATAAGGTACCGCCACTGCTTACATAAGCGTTCCAGGTTGCATTATCGGGAAAATCAGCACCTCTGTTATAGGTGGCATAAGGATAGAAATAATCATCAAAGTGAACGGCATCAATATCGTATCTTTTTACAATATCTTTCACCACATTGGATACGTGCCCTTGTGTTTTTGGATTAGCAGGATCAAACCAGTACATCCCGTTTTTTAATCTTAAAACAATATCGGACAGTTTATTGGCCATTGACAGACTATTCACGGCACCACCATTGGCATGGTGTGCACGATAAGGATTTAACCAGACATGCAGTTCCAAGCCTCTTTTATGAGCTTCTTCTATCCAAAACTGAAGTGGGTCATAGTTCGGAGAAGGTGCCTTTCCTGTTTCGCCGGTCAGAAAGTAAGACCAAGGTTCAATATTACTTGTATAGAGGGCATCTGCAGAAGGTCTGATCTGAAAAATAGCAGCATTGAAATTGTTATCTTTCAACATATCAAGCATACTGATTGCTTCTGCTTTTTGCTGTTCCACCGTAAGATCATTCCTTGACGGCCAGTTGATATTGGCTACACTCGCGATCCATGCTCCACGGAATTCTCTTTTGATTTCCGGAAGATTGGTTCTGAAATTTTCTTCAGTTGAAGCTGTTGTCCCTGTAGTTGGTTTTGTTATTACAACAGGCGCTTTTGGTGGAATTGTATTGTTAGTGGGTTTTGTTGGATTCTTCGTGGAAGGTGTTTTTACAACATTGTTCTGTACGGAACATGAGGTGTAAGATGCAAAAACGCCCAATAAAACGATAAGTTTTAATTTATTCATTCTCATAGTCACAACACTACTTTAAAATTTATTTTTTATTTGTCAGAGATTATTATGCCAAAATAAGCATTTTAATGGGTTTATATAGAAAAAGCCTCGAAAATCGAGGCTTTGATTTTATGTATAAGATTTTTATTATGCTTTTGCAGATCTTTCTACTCTTTTTCTTTCTTCTTCAGAAAGTAATTTCTTTCTCATTCTGATAAAGTTTGGAGTTACCTCAATTGCTTCATCAGCCTGGATGTATTCCATACATTCTTCAAGAGAGAATAATATTTTTGGTGCAACACCTGTATCTTTATCTTTTCCAGAAGCTCTCATGTTATTCAACTGTTTTGCTTCAACGATGTTTACTACCAAGTCACCTGGCTTATTTTGCTCACCGATAACCATACCTGCATAGATCTCCTCACCTGGATCAACATAGAACTTACCTCTATCCTGTAATTTAGCGATAGAATATTCTGTAGCTGGACCTTGAGTTTTGCTGATCAATACACCATTACTTCTTCCAGGAATAGCTCCTTTGAAAGGCTTATATTCTGTGAAACGGTGTGCCATAATAGCTTCCCCTGCAGTAGCTGTCAACATTTGAGAACGCAATCCAATCAAACCTCTTGAAGGAATTTCGAATTCCATGTGCTGCATTTCACCTTTAGTTTCCATAATGTGAAGGTCTCCTTTTCTCTGGGTCGCCAAGTCGATAACTCTTGAAGCATATTCTTCAGGAACGTCAACAACCAAAGATTCATAAGGCTCACATTTTTCTCCGTCGATTTCTCTCAAGATAACCTGTGGCTGACCAATTGTCATTTCGTAACCTTCTCTTCTCATTGTTTCAATTAAAACTGACAAGTGAAGAATACCTCTACCAAAAACCAAGAAAGTGTTTGCATCATCCGTCTGCTGAACTCTTAATGCTAAGTTTTTCTCTAATTCTTTGTATAATCTTTCTTTAAGGTGATTTGAAGTAACATATTTACCGTCTTTACCGAAGAAAGGTGAATTGTTGATAGAGAACGTCATGTTCAACGTAGGCTCATCAATTGCAGTTCTTTCCAATGGTTCAGGATTTTCAAGATCTACGAAAGAGTCTCCAATCTGGAAAGCATCAAAACCTACTACAGCACAGATATCTCCTGCTTGTACTTCAGTTACTTTTTTCTTCCCTAATCCTTCGAAAACGTATAGTTCTTTTACTTTTCCTTTTACAATTTTTCCATCTGCCTGAGCAAGACCGATCCATTGAGATTCTTTAAGTTCACCTCTTGTTACTTTTCCAATTGCAATTCTTCCTAAGAAAGAAGAGAAATCTAATGAAGTAATCTGCATCTGAAGGCTTCCTTCCGTTACTTTCGGTTCAGGAACATATTGTAAAATACCATCTAATAATGGCATAATATCTTCAGTTTGCTCTAAAGAAGTGTTGAACCAACCTTGTTTTGAAGATCCATAGAATGTAGGGAAATCCAATTGCTCTTCTGTAGCTTCAAGATTGAAGAATAAGTCAAATACCTTATCGTGAACTTCGTCAGGACGGCAGTTTGGTTTATCTACTTTATTGATTACCACTAATGGTCTCAATCCTAGTTCCAATGCTTTCTGTAGTACGAATCTTGTTTGTGGCATTGGTCCTTCGAACGCATCTACCAACAAAATAACTCCATCAGCCATTTTCAATACTCTTTCTACTTCTCCACCAAAATCGGCGTGACCAGGAGTATCAATTACGTTAATTTTTGTGTCTTTATAAGTAACAGAAATATTCTTGGATAAGATTGTGATCCCTCTTTCTCTTTCAAGATCGTTGTTATCCATAATTAACTCCCCACTCTCCTGATTTTCTCTGAAAATGTTGGTAGCGTGAATGATCTTGTCAACCAAAGTCGTCTTCCCGTGGTCAACGTGTGCGATAATCGCAATATTTCTAATGTTTTGCATAAAAGATTTTTACGGGTGCAAAAGTAGTGATTTTTAATGAAAAAATATTTACTTATACAAATATTTAATATTATGTTTAAAATACTTATTTACAAGACAATAAAAAAAGAGTGTTCCAAAAACACCCTTTAGTCTATCTATATACAGATTTGTACTTCACATGGATCTACTGCAGGCGGTTCTCCACAAATAATGTCAAATTCACCACAATTGCTGGAAAATCCGGTTCCCCAACCCCATCTTACAGCACATGTATCTGCATCTTTACATCTCACCATTCCTTTAATGATTCCTCCCTGAACTGATTTCATTTCAGTTCTGGAAATTTTTCTAAGATTTCTCATGTTGTTTTATTTATTTGTTATTAGCCTGATAAAATTATTAAAAAAAACGTAACAACAATTATTTATTACAATATTTAACATTAAAAAAAACAGCATAGCTTACTTTATATCAATATCTTATCAATCTGTAAAAAAGTACCAGGTCAATTAAAACCACAATAAAAAATTTCACAAGAAATGATTTTTTGGAAACTTTATGATTGAAAATAATCATTCCAGAGGCTGCTCCTACAACACCTATAAGAGATATTCCTAAAAGCATATTTTCTGAAATTCTCCATTGCTGTTTTTTGGCTTGCCATTTATCAAAACCGAAGACACCAAATGTAATAAGATTAGCTATGAATAGAAAAGGAATCATTTTAAAATTAATTTAAAACAAAAATAAAGTTTAATTTATATATAGGAAAATCCCGGAATTTAAATCAAGATACAGAATAAGATTATTTAAATTTGCCCTCCGTTAAAAAAACAAATTAATGACAGTACACGATCTGGCGGGAAGCTATGCTATTGAAGGAAGTAACCAGGAAGAGGCTTCGCAGGCTTCTTATCATGGTATATTAACCTTATCCATAGATGAAAACAACCGTATTATTGCTCAATGGGTTATTGGTGATCATCTGCAAAATGGTACAGGATTTTACAAAGACCATATTTTAGTCATCAACTTCAATTATGAAGGAGACGATCATAGCATCTATAAAGGAGTTGCTGTATACCGCTGTCTAAGTAAGGATATACTGGATGGTTTCTGGTCTGAAAAACATGGTAATCCTCTGTATCTAGGGAGTGAATATTGTGTGAGAATTCAGAATTCAAAAATTTTGAACTGATTTCTTTTTAAAAAGGGTAAAGAATGGTTTTAAAAATAAAAAGAGCTGCCTTAATCAAGACAGCTCATTCGTTATTAAAGTTTAAATAACTTATTTTTTAGCTTTTACATCGATAGTAATTTCGATATCTTTGCTGATCATCCATTCTGCCGGATCTGCTTCTGAAGTACCAAACTTAAGTCCCCAATCAGCTCTGTTTACAGTAAATTTAGCCTGAATAGCCGCTGAATTTTCTGCTACATCTACTTTAGCAGGGAAAGTAACATTCAATGTCTTTCCTGATAATGTAAGGTTTCCGCTTACTGTCTTATTAGCTCCTGCTACTGCATCTTTCGGTGCTTCTTTCAAATCTACAACACTTGTAATTTTGAAATCTGAGGTAGGGTTTTTCGCTGTATCAAAGAAATCAGGAGTTTTCAAGTGAGTTTCAAGGTCTGCAGGTTTTTTATCTTTTTCTGTTACTGAAGCCGGATCTACCTTAATAGAGTTCATATCGATTACGAAGTTTCCTGCAGAAACCTGACCTCCGTCAACACTGATATCTCCAGATTTTACAGTAAGTGTTCCCCAACGAGGTGCCATACCTCCTTTATGGAAAGCTTTCCAGTTTACTACTGAACCTACTGTATCTACTGCAAGTGTTTCACCTTTGCTCTCTGCTACGGTTTGTTCCTGAGCTGTAGCAGCAGTATCTGCAGTTTTTCCTTTATTACATGATGCCAAAAGCAATCCTACTCCTACTAATGCAATTACGCTAATTTTTTTCATATTGAACTGTTTTAAAAAAGTTTATTGAAATTTTGTTGTTTTCGGGTACAAAAATAGAAAAACCTATTCGGAGGCACCTTATCATACATCAAGAAATACAAAATTATATATTATTTGCAATTGTAAACCCATTTACGAGACACCTCTCTTCTGTATTGTGAGTCATAGCTGCTAGAGAATTCCTGATTCTTTACCGTTTCATTTCTAAAGCAATCTTCAGCATTGTCTTCCTGAAGATCACCTTTAGCAATCCATCCTGTATCGGAATAATCTGTATAACTGCCATCATGTTCATTTTTTAATACAACAATCCGTTCATACTCCTGTACCTTACACTTGCATATTTTAGGCTCTTCAGGCTCTCTTTGATAACAAGACGCTAAAAAAGAACAGCAAATGAATAATGTAAATATTTTTTTCATGTTATTAGTTTTGATATTATAAAAACATAAACTAAGTAAAATATTTAAATACAAAACCACAGTAAATAGAAATTTAAAAATTAATTTTCAATCACTTAAGATTACATTCATAAAGGCCGAAGATAGATTTTTAATTTATTTAATACAGGAAACCATAAACTTACACCAACGATTTGTCTAAACTTAAATCTTTATATAATCTTCATTGTTTATAAGTACAGTTTTACAACAATGATGATGCAAAGAAGTATAAAGTTATTATAATAGGATATGATAAAAACAATGATACTCCGCTTTATTATAATGAAGTACTGCCTTAATTAATTTTAAGTTTATTATTACAGCCTGATTGCATTTTGTTGTAATCAGGCTTTTTTATAGCTGTATTTTATTTTTTTCTCATTCCAAAACGCTATTTTAGCTATCCGAAAACAGAACAATGACGACCGTAGAATTTATACAAAAACAGCTCAATATTTCTGAGAAGAGCATCAACAATACTTTACAATTATTAGCAGAAGACTGCACTATTCCTTTTATTTCTCGTTACCGAAAAGACAAAACCGGAAATCTTGATGAAATACAGATCGAACAGATCTCAAAGATCAGTAAGCAGTTTGAAGACATTGTCAAAAGAAAAGAGTCTATCTTAAAATCTATAGAAGAGCAGAATGCTTTAGCCCCTGAGCTTCAACAGAGAATTGAAGATAGCTTTGATATTCAGGAGCTGGAAGACCTTTATCTGCCTTTCAAAAAACGTAAAAAAACAAAAGCTGATACCGCCAAGGAAAAAGGATTGGAACCTTTGGCAAGGATCATTATGAGTCAGAAAAATAATGACATTCAGTTTCTGGCTTCAAAATATCTGAATGATGAAGTTTCCTCTGAAGAAGAAGCGCTTCAGGGGGCAAGAGACATCATGGCAGAATGGATCAACGAAAATATGTATGTCCGCAAGAATCTCCGCAGACTCTTTCAGCGTAAGGCGGTTGTTACCTCCAAAGTTGTAAAAGCTAAAAAAGAGGAGGAAGACGCCCAAAAATTCTCCCAATATTTCGAATGGGAAGAAAGTCTCAGCAGAACACCTTCTCACAGACTTCTGGCGATGTTAAGAGCAGAAGCTGAAGGTTTTGTAAAAACGAATGTAGGGATAGATAAGGAAGAAGCCATCGATTTTATTGAGAAAGCTATTATCAAATCCAATAATGAAAGTTCAGAACAAATTGCTATAGCGATAAAAGACAGCTATAAAAGACTTCTGGAACCTGCTATCTCCAATGAAGCTCTACAGGAAGCCAAAGAAAAAGCAGATAAAAAAGCGATTGAGATTTTCTCTGAAAACTTAAGCCAACTTCTACTGGCTCCTCCTTTGGGGGAGAAAAGAATTCTGGCAATTGATCCGGGATACCGAAGCGGATGCAAAGTAGTGTGCCTGGATGAAAAAGGAGACTTACTGCACAACGAAACTCTTTACCCTCACGCTCCACAGAATGAAAGCGGGATGGCTATGAAAAAGATCCGTTCTATGGTAAATGCTTATAATATTGAAGCGATCTCCATTGGTAACGGAACGGCAAGCCGGGAAACAGAATTTTTCATTAAAAAGATTGCTTTCGATAAGCCGTTGCAGGTTTTTGTAGTTTCAGAAGCCGGAGCTTCAGTGTATTCTGCCAGTAAAATTGCAAGGGAAGAGTTTCCAACATATGATGTAACAGTGCGTGGAGCCGTTTCCATCGGAAGAAGACTTTCTGATCCGCTGGCTGAATTGGTAAAGATTGATGCCAAATCTATTGGGGTTGGACAATACCAACACGATGTAGATCAGACTCAACTGAAAAATGAACTGGATTCTACAGTGATGAAATGTGTAAATTCTGTGGGAATTAATTTAAATACAGCAAGCAAATCGCTTTTAAGCTATGTTTCCGGAATTGGAGAGAAAATAGCTGAAAATATTGTCAATTATCGTGCTGAAAACGGAGCATTTGAAGACAGAAAACAGCTTAAAAAAGTTCCTAGACTTGGAGAAAAAGCCTTCCAGCAAGCAGCCGCATTTGTAAGAATTGCGAATGCCAAAAACCCACTGGATAATTCCGCTGTACATCCTGAAGCTTATGGAATTGTAGAAAAAATAGCCAAAGACTTAGGTATTAAAACTGATGAGCTGATTGCCAATAAAGAAAAAATAGCTCTGGTAAAACCGGAAAGCTATATCACAGGAGAAATCGGGATCTTAGGAATCAAGGATATTTTAAAAGAGCTTGAAAAGCCGGGTCTGGATCCAAGAAAAGCTGCCAAAGTATTTGAGTTTGATCCTACAGTTAAAAGCATTAAAGACTTAAAAACAGGCATGATTCTTCCCGGAATTGTCAATAATATTACGGCTTTTGGATGTTTTGTGGATCTTGGAATAAAAGAAAGCGGATTGGTTCATATTTCCCAGTTGAAAGACGGCTTTGTATCGGATGTCAATGAAGTAGTAAAACTTCACCAGCATGTACGTGTAAAGGTAACAGAAGTAGATGAGGCGAGAAAAAGAGTGCAGCTGAGCATGATTTTGTAATTTTCGGCTGTAAATTAAAGTATAAACCACAAAATATTTATTTTGAACACAAAGAATTTAATTTTCGATCTTGACGGAACATTATGGGATTCCAGAGCGACAATCATTAAAATATGGAATGAAGTTTTAGGCAGGCATCAATTGATCCAAAGAGAACTTAAACCTGAAGATATGGATCAATATATGGGATTATTGGCTCATGATATTGTAAAAGATATTATTCCGGGCATTTCAGATCTGCAAGCTCAGGAGCTTCTCTCTGAAATTGTTGCCAAAGAAAATGAAATACTGCACATACAAGGAGGAATTTTATATGAGGGCGTAGAAAATACTTTGAGAAACCTGGCTAACACCCACTCTCTGTTTATCGTAAGCAACTGCCAGAACGGCTATATTGAATCATTTTTGGATTATTATCAATTCAATGATCTGTTTGTTGATTTTGAATCTCACGGGCGAACCCAAAAACCAAAATCTGAAAATATACAGCTGCTCATGGAAAGAAATCATTTAACCCTTGAAGATTCCATATATATTGGTGATACCCAAACTGATTATGATTCCGCACTGACAAATGGATTACCGTTTATTTTCTGCAAATACGGATTCGGAAAGCTGACTGATTCACTTTATGAACCATCAATTCTTACGTTTTCGGACTTAATACCCCATATTTCCGATAGTACAAAATAATGAAATTTCATACAATTAAAAAGGCTGGCCATTGAGGCAGCCTTTACTTTTTATATAGTAGAAAATTTTTATTTATAATCCTTAGAACTTCTTCTAGGCTCTTTTACTTCCGGCCATTTTACCGTTTCCCCTTTATCATCCTGAGGCATTACCCTCTTTTCCCTGTTGCTGAATTCAGGATCTTCGGAAGCCATATAAGCTAATGCAGCAGTTAAAATCACATTATTTTTCACCTCATCGAAAACAATTTTGTCATAGGTATCTTTTGTGGTATGCCATGTATATCCGAAATAACCCCAGTTCAGAGAACCCAAAGAAATTCCGGGAACTCCTGCTGCTACAAATGAAGCATGATCAGAACCTCCTCCTCCAGGCATTCCAGGAAAATCCGTTTTAATGTGGCTTCTTACCGCTTTTGGAACCCCATCCAGCCATCTTCCTACATAATCATAAGCTTTTACAAACCCCTGACCGCTGATATTGACAACACGTCCGGTCCCGTTATCCTGATTAAACGCAGCCTGTACTCCTTTAATAATCTGAGGATTATCCGCCACAAAACCTCTTGAACCATTTAATCCCTGCTCTTCGCTTCCCCAAAGTCCGATTACGATAGTTCTCTTGTTATTAGGATAATATTTCTTCAGAATTCTCATGGTTTCCAGCATGGTGATTGTTCCTGTTCCATTATCTGTAGCGCCCTGAGCTCCATCCCACGAATCAAGGTGAGCAGAAAGAATAATGTATTCATCAGGTTTTTCTTTTCCTTTGATCATTCCGATTGTATTAAAGCTTTTGGCTTCAGGAAGTATTTTAGACTGGGCATCAATTTTTATTTTAGGCTGAGTGCCCTTTTCTGCCATCCTGTAAAGCATTCCGTAATCTTCCACATCAATATCAATCATTGGAATTTTGGATGTTTTGGCACCAAAAATTCTGTTAGCCCCCATGATTCCTGTCCAGTTTGAAATAGCAATTCCTGCCGCCCCTGCTTTCTCCAACGCTTCTGGAAGGCTGTTATTGTCATATCCGATATTCTTCACATAAGCAGTAAAATCTTTAGCCACCTGTTCTTTCTCTGCTTTAAGTTTTTCATACAATTCCGGTGTAGCAAATTCTTTGATCTGCTCATCAGAACGTCCGATTTTCTGGTATTGTGCCATCAGTACTATTTTTCCTTTTGCAGAAGGTAGCCATTGCTCAAATTCTGCTTTGGAAGATACTTTTGGAAGAATAATAACTTCTGCCTCAATTGCTTTTTTAGTAGCCGGGCTCCATGCAAGCTGTGTAGCAGCCAGAGATTTTACACGCGGATATGTCATATCAACATGAGTAGTACCTCTCTGCCATCCTTTCCATGTTCCAAACTGCTGAAGATTGGCATCTACTCCCCATGAACGAAGCTTATTGGCACTCCACTCATTTGCTGCCAGCATTTCGGGAGTTCCTACAAGACGCGGTCCGATCCCGTCAAGCAGTTCAGATGCCAGGTTTTCAAGCTTGGAATTATTATTTACTTCATCTACAAAACTTTTTACGATAGGGTTTAGCCTTTCTTTTGGGTCCACCTTTACCTGAGCCCAGGAAAACTGGGCAGCCAGCACTACTGCAGGCACTGCAAAAAATCTATTTATCCTCATAATATATATTGATTGGTTTAAAGATAAAGGAAATTAGGGAGATGATGAAAAAATAAGCCTAAAAAAGAGGTTTTCTAATGATATTATCTATATTTTCACATGAAAATAATAACAAAAATCCACTGAAAATTATAATTCATAAAAAACTATCAATATGACAGCTTTAATGATGTTTGGATTAAAATTAGTTAGTCGCGTAGATATATATATTCAGAAGTGTAAGGAAAGCAAGAGTTATGCTTAAAATATTTAATGGTGAATATTGAATAACAGCAAAACCTCATAAACTGGGAGTTTTAACCCTATTTCAAATTCAAAACGTATTGTATTGAGGGGATAAAAAAAGCCGGCTTCAAAAGCCGGCTAAAAGTAAATTATTTTTTAGCTTCTTCTACAGAAACTTTTCTGAAGTCTTTGAACAGTTTGCTTAGTTCTAAAGCTGCTTTACGAGCTCTTGTACCAGCTGCTTTGTTACCTTTTTCTGCTTGTTGGTTTGCCTCAGTTGTGAACGCTTCAAATTCTGCGTTGATTTTTTCAATTAGTTCTTTCATTTATTTAAAAATTTAGGCTGCAAATATAGGTTTTATGGCGATTCCAGCCTAGCTGGAGTGAAAAAAGTTTAAGCTAAATGGCTAAAATATTCACTTCCACCTCTATAAAAGTGCATTTTTGGATGGTTTAACACCTGAAAACGATCATAGAACACGATTACAACCCTTATCTGAGGACTTCTGAAAGGAATTTTATTTCGCTTATTTTTTCATTATTTGGGTTTCTAAATCTTCATTTTTAGATCTTTTACTTTGAATAAAGTTCTTATGTTGCAAGAAACAATTCCCGAGCCTTTTCACCTGCTTTCTGTAATAAAATAATACTTTCAGAAGTAATCCGCTCTGCAAAAACAATCCGGAAATGAAATTGATATTTATCTGTAAAAGAAAAAGTGTTCCCGGGAGTAAATAAAATCTGGTGCTTTTCACAGTATTCATAGAACTTTTCCATATCTGTGTTCTCCGGAAGCCGCCCCCAAATAGTGTATCCGCCCTGAGGTCTGTGAAAATAAGAACCTTCGGGGAAGGAATTTCTTAAAGCATCCAACACCTGAATAGCCTGCTGGTTGAGCTTTTTCCGGAATGAACGCAAATGTCTTTCATAACTGCTTCCTTGCAGCAGTTTTAAAACCAGTTCCTGATAAATGGGTGAAACCGTCCGCCCTAATGTAAACCTGACTCTTTCGGATTTTGCATAAAAATTTCCAGCATAAAGCCAGCCTAAACGTATTCCCGGTGCCAATGTTTTTGAAAATGATGAATAGGTCATCACGCTTCCGTTTTTATCCAAGCTTTTTATAGAGTGGGGTCTTTGTTCATCGAAATAAAGATCGGAATACATATCATTTTCAATGATACACAACTGATGAGTTTTTGCAATACCAAGAATTTCTTTTTTTGTTTCGTCATCCATCATCATTCCTGTTGGATTATGAAAATTCGGAGTTATAACAAGAGCGCGGATGTTATTTTCCTGACAGACTGTTCTAAAATATTCCGTATCAAAACCGCTTCTGTAGTGTATGGGAATCTCTATCACTTTCAGTTCCAGATGAGCAATTACTTCCAGTACGGAAAACACACACGGACTGTCAACAGCGACCACATCTCCAGCTTTGGTGACCGATTTCAAAGCGATTGTGAGTGCCTGTAGTGCACCGTCTGTAATGATTATTTCATCAGGATTTAAAGTACTGCCGTAAGTTCCCATTTGTTTTGCAATCTGTTTCCTTAATGTTTCCAGGCCATTTGACGGGTAATACCTGAGCAACGATGCTCCTTTTTCACGAATCACTTCCTGCATCGTTCTGAGGATGAGTTTCTGCGGAATCAGCAAATCTCCGGGAACAGCTGTGTTGAAAGAACTGGATTCCGAGGTCCTTTTGGAAGTCAGCATCATACTTTTCATAAATTCTGCATCTCTTACTACAACAGGCAGTTTTGTTCTGATTTCCGGAATATTCTCTTCCTGAATTTCTGCAACAAAATATCCTGACCTTGGATAGCTCCTGATTAAACCTTTAATCATAAGGTATTCAAAACCACTTTGTACAGAGCTTGTACTAAGCTTATATTTTTCTTTAATTTCCCGAACAGAAGGAAGCCTGTCTTTTTCCTGCAAAATCCCACTGTGGATTTGCTTCTCAATGACTGCTGTAAAAATTTCGTACTTATAAGATTTCGCCATAACACATCAACTGTACTGAACAAATTTACAAAAATACATTTCTGTACCGATGATATTTTAGCGAACTGTATCCTTTTTGAACGGATTAATCTTATAATTTTGAATAAAAAAGATCCCATGGATATCATTTCAAAATTTACAGTAGGTTCTGAAGAGGGAATTTCTGATCTTATAACCATTATTGATTCTTCCGTTTATACACTGCATAAAGACTTTGTAAGTGAGGAAAACATTAAAAAATATATTCACAATGAAATAGATCCGAGAAAGATGATCAACAACCTGAATGATCTTTCCAATCAGCTGATCATGACGTATGCAGATCAAAAACCTGTCGGATACAGCATTATAAAAAGTGGTTCTCTGCATCCTGGCATACCGGATGGCAAAAGAGCAACAGAAATCAGTTTTGTGATTCTTTCAGCGTTTGATTTTCCTGAAATAAGGCAGTCACTTTGGAAAAAATGCAGATCAGCTGTGAGCTTCACAGATATCCTTTGGATTAATATGCTTGATCATAATCCGCTTTCGGAATTTTTAAAAGAGTCTGGGTTTGTACCTACTATCAGTTCGAAAGCTGGCCCATTTCAGCTTCCATCACATATTTTGGAACTGGAGATTAATAAAGGCTAGTACAATCTTTTTTAACCACTGATTTTACAGATTTTGCGTATATTTTATAGCGCTTACGTATATCTCATCATCAATAGATCTTTTTTATATTGATGATATTGAGGAAGGCTATTATTCTTATTTTTATTATCTCACTTAAAATAATTTTAAATAAGTAATAGTTTGCCTATCTTTGATTTTTATAATTTTTTACTTATGAGTGATCAGCTGGAAACCATAGAGGATTATTACAAACGTATCCGTAAGAACCAGATCAAGATGTTTGATTCTGAGGATTTTGAAATGGGTAAATCCCACTTCAACATTTCGATGCGGAAGTACTGCAGTTTTAAGAGTCCTTACAACCGCCGTGATTATTATAAAATTAGCTTTATCATTGGAAAAGGAACCATTCATTATGGCACCCATCAGCTGTATATTGACCGTCCGGCATTATTCTTTCCTTCTCCAAGCATTCCCTACTCCTGGGAGTGTGACAGCGATCTCCAAGAAGGGTATTTCTGTCTGTTCAATCAAGAATTTTTTAATGGAAATTCAGAATTTAATCTGTTCAAAAAGACTTCAATGTTCAAAGAATGGAGCAAGCCGGTAGTTTTTCTGACCGAAGAGCAGACCCAGCTGGCCACCCTCTATTTTGATCAGATTTACAAAATGAATAATTCGGCCTATCCTTTCCGTTGCAGCAGTATCAAAAGCAATCTGGCTTCTGTTATGCATCTGGCATTGGAAAACCGCGTGGAAGACATCAATCCTAATGAACTTCCTGCAAACGTGCGTTTATACAGATTATTTGATGAACTCCTCAACAAGCAGTTTCCTTTGGACTCCCCTGCTTATCCGCTTGCGTTAAAAACTCCTTCGGACTTCGCTGATCATCTTAATGTGCATGTCAATCATCTGAATTCCTCGGTGAAATCTGTAACTCATCTTACTACAACACAGATTATTAAAGAAAAGATGTTTGAAGAGTCTAAAAACCTGCTGAAGTATACCAATTGGGATATCGCTCAAATTGGCTATACATTAGGTTTTGATCAGCCTGCTCATTTTAATAACTTTTTTAAAAAACATGCCCGGACTTCACCATTAAAATTTAAGAATTTATCCTAATATTTGATTTTTGTAATTTTTACTTTGTCTTTTAAAATTCACTTTCATATTTCTTGACTTATTTTTGCATAGTAAAAAATGAATGAACATGTTGAGAGAAGCATCTGAAAAAAGAATCAGATTAATTACCATTATGGCCTTCGTGTCTATCCCGCTTTCGGGGTTTGTCACGGATATATATTTACCATCGTTCCCTTCTATGGCCAAAGAAATGATGGTTTCAGAAAAAGATATCCAGATCACTCTGACCTCATATCTGCTGAGCTACGGAATTTCTCAATTGTTTGTAGGAGGAATTCTGGATAGTATCGGCCGCTACCGTCCGAAATTGATTGCATTGTTCTTATTGATCCTGACGAGTATTTTAATTACGATGACCAACAGTATTTTACTGATCTGTCTGCTTCGTATTCTTCAGGGTGCGGCAGTTTCGGTTCTTGTTGTGGCAACGCGTGCTATTTTTGTAGATATTTATGATGCAGAGAGGGTAAAACATTATTTGAGTTACTTTACGATTGTCTGGTCATGCGGTCCTATTCTGGCTCCGTTCCTCGGAGGTTATCTTGAGAAAATTTTTAACTGGCATGCTAACTTTTATTTTCTGGCTGCCTATGCCGGATTTTTGTTCTTGTTTGAGTGGTTCTTTAGTGAAGAAAGCCTTCCTCAGAAAAAGAAACTGGATCTTTCGGAGAATATCAGTCTTTACAAAATGATGCTTAAAAACAGGATTTTCATGCTGGGAATTTTCATTTTGGGATTGAGCTACTCTATTGTTATGTTATTTAATATTACCGGACCGTTTATTATTGAAAATACCTTCCATTTTACACCCGTAGTTATCGGATACTGTACATTAATCCTGGGGTTCTCATGGATGATTGGAGGTTTTATCGGGAAGCGTAGACTGACCCTTGATTTCAAACCAAGAATACTACAGCCTATCCTGCTTCAGCTTATTCTGATTGCAGGGCTGATTATCACGAGCTATTTTGCAGAAAGCCTTTTCATTATGATCCCTTTTGCCTTTTTTATTCACATCTGTTCCGGAATTTTATTTACCTCCTTTTTTACGACAAGTATGCTTTACTTTCCTAAAAATGCAGGAACAGCTGGCGGATTGATGGGTGGATTGGTATATGTAATCACTTCAATAACGAGTTTTATCATTTCGGTAAGTGGAACTGTTAATGAACAAAAAGACCTTTCCTGGCGTTATCTGATCATCGCATGTTTCCTTTTCGGAATCATCATTATCATGAATAAAGCCGTAAAAAAAGAAAAAGCAGGGATTTAATCTCTGCTTTTTTACTTCTATTTTATACTTTCCAGATATTCTTTTAATATAATTGCATGGCAATGTTCTTCATCTTTTGCGGCATACAGAAGTGTAATTTTTTCCTGATCTTTATGGCGTTTCAGAAAGTCTTTGCCAAGATCAGCTTCATGGAGTTCTTTCCTATATTTTTCCGAAAATTCTGTCCATAATTCAACTGAATGATGAAACCATAGTCTTAACTCTGTTGATGGTGCCAGATCTTTCTCCCACTCATTGAGATCGGCATTTTCTTTAGAAAGTCCTCTTGGCCACAAACGGTCTACCAATACACGATAGCCATCGTTTGGAGATGGAATTTTATATACTCTTTTTAACGCAATTACAGACATTATTCTTGTTTTTAAAAACTTCTAAGTTATCAGACTACAAAATTTGTTCCTGCGCGCCTGTTTTCCTATTTCTTATCTCTTGCTATAGAATACTTTATTTTCAATTAGTTTTAATTAAAACTAATTTTTCGTATATTTGTTAGGGTAAGCAGTGATGAAATTCTTTCAGACCACCTCTTACCTTGCCATATCATTATTATACAACATGCCTGAAAAACAGAACAATATATCAGAACTGGCTCTGGAGCTTGGCCTGGCAATGAGTGAAATGAAAAGCCGGCTTCGACAGAAGATTCAGACCACGATTAATGAATATGATCCGGATCTTTCTTTTGAACTTATTGAAATTCTGGGCCTGCTTTCACGTAATAATGGTATCAACCAGCAGGAAATAGGAAATAAAGTAAGCAAAGACAAATCAAGCATTACTTATCTCATCAACAGCCTTGTAAAACGTGATCTTGTTGAGCGGATTGCTGATAAAAATGACAGAAGAAATAAACAGGTCTTTTTGACTCCGAAAGGTCAACAGATTATAGAAACCGTTTATCCGTGGGCATTGGATCTTTACAAAAAAGCGGCTGGAGATATTGATACGGAAGAGATTTACAAAGCGCTGCTTCTTGTAAAAAAAATGACAGCAAACCTGGAAGAATCAGGACCAAAACATAATACAATATGAGAACAATCCTTGTACCCGTTGATTTTACATCAACTACGGAAAATGCAGTAAGAGTTGCCGCAGATTGGGCAAAAACCTACGAATATCAAAACATTATCTTACTCAAAACAGCAGGAGAATCTGAGTTTGATTATCTGCATATTGCAGAAGGACATTCATTTGTGAATGAAGAAAATGTCAATAATTTACTGCAAAGGACAGAATCACTATTTGATCAGTTAAGCAGTATTATTACAGAAAAGTCACCTGAAATTAAAGTTTCCAGGATATTAAGCGACTGGGCTCTTACCAGAAGCATCAATGAACTTTTAAAAAACCAGCCTTCTGTAGAGCTGATTATCCTGGGAAGTGACGACCAGACTTCTTCTACTGAGAGCTTTGTTTCCGAGAATATTATCAGCATTGCAAGAACGAGTCCTGTGAAGACCTTAATTGTTCCCAACAGCTATCACTACACTCCTATCAAAAATATATTTATTCCTTGTGATATAAAGGGAATTAAAAGATTAGAAAGATTGTTTCATCACAAATCTGTTATCCACAAACAGGATGTACGTCTCATGTTTTTGAATATCAATACCAATGAGAAAGAGGATGAGGACAAAAAAAGAGAGCTGGAAGAGTATATTCGTGAACGTTTAACGGAGATTCCAAGCAGTATTCATTATTCTCATGATGAAAATGTTATTAAGGGAATTCTGTCCTTTGCAGCCTCTAATGAAGCGGATCTTATTATAGCTTTGCCAGGTCAGCATAGCTTTCTGTATTATCTGGCAAGCAGAAGTATTTCTGAGGGAATCTACCAGAACACCCATCAGCCCGTACTTATTTTAAAATAATAAGGTTTTTAAAAATGAATGCGTAAAAGCTAATAATAAATTTTAGTACTTTCAATTTTAACAAGTTCCTGTTCCTGCATTTTCTTGACATACCTGATCACCGTTTCTACCCGAAGACCGGTTAAGGTAGCTATTTGCTGTCTGGTATAAGGAATCAGAAAGGAATAGGTTTCTTCGAATCCGAAATAATTTTTAATATGATCAAAAAGCTTTGTAAGCTTCACAATAGGATCTGAAATAGCAAGAAAGCTGGAAATCATAAATCTGAAATGCATTCTGGCAGCCATATATTTATTAATCTCCAGCATTAAATCCGGTTTTTCCAACAGTATCTGCAGAAATTTTGCTTTGGAAATCTTAATAATCTCACACTCAGTAATGGCAATAGCATTGATTGCATAATAATGATCTGTAAATAAATAGCTTTCACCAATGCAGTGTCCATCAAAAGGGAATCCATGAACAAATTCTTTTCCGTCTTCTAAAAAAGTATTCAATTTCACAGTACCATACCTGATCTGGAAATAATATTTAGCTACAGTTCCTTCTTTAAAAATAATATCTGCCGCATCATATTTTTCCAGAATGGCTCCCCGGGAAAATAATAAGTCTTCATATATAATCATCTTGCCATTATTAATTTGAGTAAAAATACTTAAAGTATAAGCAATGTTGCAACTGATCAAATACCAAAGAAAAAATGATTTTTGACATCAACACTACTCTTTTTTATTATGCTGTAATTTTCTTTTTATGTTTTGTACCCCAGTCTGCCAGAGCAGCAATCACATCTTTCAGGGACTCACTGTATTCTGTAGGAACATATTCTACCAACACCGGTTTCTGATCGGTAAGAACAGTTCTTTCAACTAAATGATTCACTTCCAGCTTTTTCAATTCGCTGGACAAGACTCTTGCCGAGATTCCATTGATGGTTCGCTGTAATTCATTGAAGCGGGTATGTCCGCCTAAAATAGCAATCATTACTCTAATGGTCCACCTGCCCCCCAAAACATATAAAGCATCCTCAGTAGCAGCCAGATGCGTACTGCATTGCGGCCTTGAATACACTATTTTTTCTTCTTCCATTGTCTCTGTTTTATCTGGTTACTAACCTAAATGTTATTACTAACCTTTTGGTAACTACTATATTTTTATTAGTAAATATAGATAATTTTGAAACATCAATTTTAAAAAAAAATAAAAATGAAACGAGTACTTCATATTATCTCTAGCCCAAGAAGCGAGTCTTCCATCAGTAAAAAACTGGGAAATGCTGTTGTAGAAAAAATCACGGCAAAATATCCTGACAGTGTTTTTAAAAAACGTGATCTGGCCAACCCGCTTTTTCCTCATTTAGAAGAAAGCCATATCAATGCATTTTTCACTCCGGCCGAAAACCGTACTTCTGAGCAGTTGGAAACGGTAAAGCTTTCTGATACAGTAATTGATGAACTTCATGAAGCAGACATCATCATCATTGAAGCTCCACTATACAATTTCAGTATCACATCCACTCTTAAATCATGGCTTGATCACATTGCGAGAGCAGGAAAGACGTTCAGCTACAGTGAAAATGGTCCCGAAGGTCTGGTAAAGAATAAGAAAGTATACCTTGCTTTTTCAAGTGGCGGAGTATATTCAGAAGGAGAAAGACAGGCCTACGATTTTGTAGTTCCTTACTTAAAGCAAACTCTTGGATTTATGGGAATGACTGATATTTCTGTTGTTCGTGCAGAAGGTCTTTCTGTTCCGGTTATTCAGGATACGGCGCTGCAAAAAGGGATTGAAAGTATTGTTGTAGAGTAAAAAATTAAAAATGCTGTCTCAAACTGTCATTCTGAATGATATAAAATATAATGAAGAATCTCATCTGAGCGAGTGTCAAAAAGATTCTTCTTTCGTCAGAATGACAAAAACTAAATTATTTGGTTTTTGAGACAGCATTTTTTTACTAAGCCTTCATTATCATTGAAAAAGTAATCTATACAATTAAAACAATATTTTCCTCAACATATGTAAAGACTTTCCTTGTTTTTATCTCTCATTTTTACTGGATTAAAATAAAAATTATGGAAAATAATAAACAACCTCAGCTGATCAATCCTGCAGAACTGTTTAATCCTGGGCCTTATGGTTTTTCACACAGTATTTCTGTGAAATCTCCTTTCCAGATGTGTTTTATATCCGGACAGAGCGGCGGTACAGGAGAAAATCATCTGTTGGCTGATGATTTTAAAATACAGGTTCAGAATGCTTTGAAAAATTTAAAAATCGTTTTACAGAGCCATTCTATGACGTTTGATAATGTTGTAAAAATCACTCTTCTTATCGTTGATCACAACCAGGAAAAACTTAAGATATGGGCGGAAGAAGCTAAGAAAGTATGGAAAGAATCATTCTTGCCTACAAGCACACTTATTCCTGTGAACCAACTGGCTTTACCTGGGATGTTGTTCGAGATAGACGCCATTGCGGTGAAAAATTAATTCCTGTTAAGACGTTCAATAAGTAACGATGAAAAGCTTCTTACTCCGGTTCTGATACTTTCTTCATCTACCTGAAAGTTAGGAGAATGATTCATGGCAATCACTCCTTTTTCAAAATTGGAACCTCCTAGAAAAAAGTAAACGCCTGCTATTTTCTGTTGAAAATAAGAGAAATCATCATTAAAAAATGGAACCTGTCCATAATCTATAGCAACTGTATTTTTTCCATAGAGATTCTGAAGAATTTCCGTGGCTGATTTTGTAAGCTTTTCATCATTGATAACCGTTGGATTTCCCTGTACAAATGAAACAGAAAGAAGCTTGTCTTTATATCCGTTATCTTCTATAATTTTCTGAACTCCAGGAATTATTTTATCTAAATTAGAAGAATTCGTCTCATACAGATAGGTTTCAAAAAAGGACTCATTATTCTTAGAATAGGCCGTAAATTTTCCATCCATGAACAGATAGTCTTTAAAAATAGTATCAGGATTTGCCAAGCCAATTTTAGAATCAATAATAGATTGTAGTTCCCAGGGCTTAGCTTCAGGCTGAATACGGTAGAGAAAATTACTGATCTTTTTCGTTAACCCTTTTGTTTCATCTTCGGATAATCCATTTTTTAACTGAATCCTTATTTTCTTCTGATAGGCAAACATTTCATTTGGTTTCACCATTATCTGTCCTACAGGTATGGCCGTTACATGCAATCCATATATTTCGTCAGGATTTATTATAGAAAGCAAGCCTTTATCCAACATTTCTTTAGCTCCCTTGAAAGTTTCTTCTTCAGGTTGAAATATGAAATAGACGGTTCCTTTTAAGGATTTTTTATTTTTTGAAAGAACTTCAGCAATTCCTAATCCAATCGCCATATGTATATCATGACCGCAGCCATGCTGAATACCTTTTATTTTCGATTTGAAAACTTCAGGATCAGGATAATCATTGGGTAATGCATCCATATCTGATCTCCAGACTATTTTTTTACCTTTTTGATCTCCTTTCAGAATCCCTACAACGCTGTAACCATATCCACCGGTCTTAACTTCCAACCCCAGATCAAGTAAATATTGTTTAATTCTTTCCTGAGTTTGCTTTTCATAACCTGCCAATTCTGGATTTTCATGAAATTCTCTTCTGATATTAACCAATTTATCAAATATCCTGTCTGTTTCAATCTGAACAGATTGATGGATATTGTTGGTAGATTGAGCAACTGCCTCCTCCTTTTTGTTTGATCCTTGTGCAGACAATGTCAGAGAAATGAAACACAGTACACTAAAAGCAAGTTTTTTCATGGTTATAATTTATACGTTTATCAGGGTTTATTTCAACAGATAAGTACAGAATAACTTTTATTATTACACTTTACAGCAATATATTCCCTGATGTCTAAAGGTAAGATTATTTCATTTTTAATTAAAAAAAATAATTACATCTCACACAATTTCAATATTTTGTTTTCACAAATGAGACTTCTAATACTCTTTTTAAGGGTAATAAATCCTACCCTATTATTTAAAATAATTCTAAACTAGGTGAAAACACAGCGCTTTAAAAACACCATGAATAAAGGATTTGTTACAAAAAATTAAAATTACACCATTGTAAATTACGTAGAAATACTGAATCTAATCTGAGAGGATCTGATTAATTTCGGATAAACAAAAACTGACAACTATGGATAGCTTGAAAAGTATGCATTCATTTCTGGAAGAGAAATGGTATCTGAAAATCCGGCAGCTATAGATCAATCGGTATGATAACTTCCTGTTGAAAGGAGTTGAAGATATCTAACCCAAATTTTTAACGAAATGAATATTATTAACAAAATCCTCAACGTCGACGATTATTATTTCGACGTGTTTATGTCTATCTCGGAAGCGCTTGCCGGGTTTACTGTAAACGAGTTACAGTCTACAGGTTTGGCAGAAACCTATTACACCTACATTCTCAAAAGCTTAGATGCCGCTACTTTCGTAGAATTCCTTACTGTATCTAAAAACATTCTTGAAAAACATTCCGGTAAAGATGAATTGAATAAGGCTATTCAATCCGAAATTATCTCCAATCCCGGAATGAATGATATTTCCGGAAAAGTGATCACCATGTGGTATCTGGGAACCTGGGAAGGCGCTTATATCAATGATCTTTCTTACAAAGAAGGTCTTGTCTGGAACCTGATGCATTCTCATCCGCCCGGAGCAAAACAGCCTGGCTACAAATCGTGGAATATAAAACCTGTAAACAGCAACTCATGAATCCAACAAATAACAAAAAAGATGTGATCATCGTAGGAACGGGGATCGCAGGATCATTAATCGCAAAACTGCTGACTGATCATGTATTTGACGTAACAAAAGGTAAAATGATCCACCGTGCAGATGCAGGAAAATCGGATAATATCAGGGAAATATCAATCCTTATGTATGAAGCGGGTCTGGAAGCTGGTATTGAACTGGATTCCGTATCCTCAATGACCACTTACAATGAGTATATCCGTACTTTTTACAGAGAAGAAGCCAAAGTTCCCAACTCTCCTTATCCGAATTTGAAGCAGGCACCTTCTCCAAATGTTCTGGATATGGAGCACATTGTTCAGCCCTTTCCAGATAAAAAAGGATATCTGGTACAATTCGGACCAATGCCGTTCGCAAGTGATGCCATCAGAGTGGGAGGCGGAACGACCCTTCACTGGCTGGGAACGACTCCAAGAATGCTTCCGAATGATTTCAAACTTACCGAGAAATATGGCATTACCATTCCCCAGCCGAATTCCGATAAGCCAAGTCCGGTTAATTGGCCGATAGATTATGAAGAATTAAGGCCTTATTACGAAATGGCAGAATTTGAAATCGGGGTTTCCGGAGATGTTTCAAAACAGGAATATCCAATTTTGGAGAATAGGGAACAATATTATGGAGATTATGTATTCCCGATGGAAGAAATTCCGCAAAGTTATATGGATCATAAGATCATTGATGGGCTTAAAGGTACGAGTGTAAAGCTAAGCTCCGGAGAGATTCCTTTGATGATGGTACCATCTCCTCAGGGAAGAAATTCTATTCCGAATCCAAAATACGGGAAAACAAAGATCATCAAAGCCGAACCAAAAGAATCGGGTTACAAACTGGTTTTGGACAGCTCTGAAAAAGAAGAATATAAGGCTCTCGGTTCTGTCTGGAATCCTTATATGGGCGAGCGCTGTGAAGGAAATGCGTCCTGCGTTCCCATCTGTCCGGTTCAGGCTAAATATAATGCTTTAAAGACCTTGAAAAAGGCATTGTATAAGCTTAATGATAATGAAAACCTTAAGCGTAATCCATACATGCAGATTCAGGCTCAGAGTGTTGTGTACAGATTAAGTGTTGACCAGAATGATAAAGAGAAAATTTCCAAAGTTCATCTGAGAAGGTATACTTCAAAGGAAAAAACAGATTTTGTTGAAGAATCTATTGACACCTCAGACGCTATTGTGATTCTGGCTGCCAATGCTTTTGAGAATCCAAAAATCCTGCTGAATTCCAAATATACCGTTAATAATGTTGTAAAAACGGCTGCCAACAGCAGTGACCAGGTGGGAAGAAACCTGATGGATCATATGGTAATGCTTACCTGGGGACTTTTCCCCGAACCGGTTTATCCATACAGAGGTCCTGGTTCCACCACCAATATCTCGTCTTTCCGTGACGGAAACTTCAGAGGTGAATTTTCTGCATGGATCTCTCCTCTTGACAACTGGGGCTGGGGCTGGCCGGCATTTTCTCCGGGATCAGATGTTGCCTATTTTATCACCAAGGAGAAGCTTTTCGGAGCAAAATTAAGAGAAGCACTTACGAACAGACTTTCAAAACAGGTTTTATTCCACTTCGAGATTGAACAGCTGCCGAATCCAAATAACAGAGTAACCATTGATGATCAGTATCTGGATGTACTTGGAATTCCGCGTCCTGTAATTCATTATGAATTAACAGAATATGAAATGAAAGCTATGGAACAGGCAAAAAACGCTTCTGATCAGATGTTCAAAAGATTACATATTAAAGATTTCACATCATACACCGCCGAAGACAAAAACTCTGTCATCTACAATGGAGTAAGATATTCCTATAACGGAGCAGGTCATATAGTAGGAACTCACAGAATGGGTTCTACAGCAGAGGATTCTGTCACCAACAGCTACTGTAAGGCTTGGGACCACCCGAATTTATACATTGTAGGAGCAGGAAACATGACCACTTTGGGAACTTCAAATCCTACTTTAACATTATCAGCATTCACAATCCGTTCAGTAGAATCTATCCTTGCTGATCTTGAAACTCAACTTAAAAAATAACAACATGAGACAAAGACTTATCAATAAAACAGCACAGCCACAGGAAACATTAACAGCAGGAAGAATGGCCGCAAGAAACGCGGTCGCTACAGAAGCCGTTTCATTGCCTTCTCTATTATTTGATTCAACACTTAGCAAAGAAGACTGGACTGAAGGATTAAAACACCACAGCAAAATATTAACTCATCTTTTACTGAATGATCAGATTGATGATTTTAATGCTTATTTAGGTTCTCAGTTCGGTTCAGAAGTGTCTGAATTAAAAAAAGGAGTAAACGAAATTGATTATAAACCCATTTTACAGGACCTTTTACAGACAGCCATTCTCATTGAGCATTCTACCATTCCGCCTTATCTTACAGCTTTGTATTCTATCAAGGATGGAACTAATGCTTTAGCTTCACAAATCATCCGAAGTGTTGCCGTAGAAGAAATGCTTCACCTGATCATGGTTTGCAATGTCCTGAATGCAATTGACATTCAACCCTCTGTAAACAAACAGGAGAACTACCCTACTTATCCGATGAAATTACCCATGAATGTTGATTTCTATATAGGTCTGGAAACATTCTCGAGTAACAGTATTGCCACTTTTATTGCCATTGAAAGCCCAACCAAACCTTTGGTAAAAGCTCCGAAATATGACCATGTAACAGATTCTTCGGCATTATATTCTCAAAGAGCTTCCGTACAGAATACCAATTTGTGGACTCTTGAAAACATGAAAGGTTTCATCATGGAAAATGTTCATACTATTGGTGAATATTATGATGTTTTATTCTTCTATATTGTTATTTTCCAAATCATTGCTTATTACAAAGAACACGGAACTCTTCCGAAGAATTTCGAAGAATTAAATACGGGAGGAATTTTTACAGGAAAGCCATCCAAACAAATCCGTCCTGAGCAATACTATGGAAGTGGCGGAAAATTACATTTCGTAGAAGCTCTAGATGGAGTAATTGCTGTTTTTCAGGAAATTAAAGGACAGGGAGAAGGCGCTGACGATTCTATTTTCGATGTTGATCCGTCACAATTTGAAGAAGGGATGGAGCTGGCTCATTATTTCAGATTTAAAGAAGTATTCCATGAGCATTTCTATCTCGGTGGAAACTATGAGCCTTTTATGGATGAAAACGGAATGATGCCTGTTACTACACCACCAACCGGAAAAGCCCTACCTGTAGAATGGGATGAAGCCTATCCTATGAAGCCTAATCCAAAAGTGGAAGATTATATTAAGAACAAAGAATTACATGCACAGGGCGTTGAGTTTAATAAAACTTACAGACGTTTATTAGATGCTATACAAAGTGCTGTGGAAGGAAACCAAAGAGAATTGGAAAAATCCATTATGTACATGTATGCCTTGAAAGAACAGGCTGTCAATCTGATGAAACAACCATTGGATTCACAAAATAATGCAGGTCCGACTTTCGAATACACTGATTTATAACCATAAAAACGATATATCATGCTTAAAAGAAAAAAAGAAAGTCCCAAAGCGGGAGAAGAACTGTTGCTCCGTAAAATGCCAGGCCAAAATGAAGTTAATCTGGCTGAGCTAATGGATGGATATTCAAAACTTCTTATTGATGATCCGGTGAGACCATTCAGAGAAGATAACCTTCAAGCCATCGAAAATAGTGTAGATTATGGAATCCTTGCAGCTTTGGATGGTACGTGGGTAAGCTATAATGTTAATTACAATAAAGATATTACAAAACCCTCATTAGCAAGCGGGGTGCATACTACCATTATGCCTTCTCCAGGAACCAATTCAGGAACAATTCCCGGAAAATTCGCTTTTGATAGTGAAGAATATATTGAGAAACTAACATTTTCAATCGTTCCCGGTGGAGTTCGTAACCGTGGTGGTGCGAGTGAACTTTTCTGTGGAGCTGTTAAATATGAGCAAAGCATAAAGAGCGTTAACACTGTACAGGGACAAGATGCTTTGAAATACACCCCTATCCACGAAGAAAACGGAATGTATCTATGGCTGAGTGATGTTTATAATCATGCAGCAACCAAAGAGTCTATTGAAAGAGATCGTGGTATTCATGCTGTTTCAACAGAAGATGCGAAATATGGATATACCGGCGAATACAGAGATGAGCCTTTGCTAAGGGTAACACCAGACGGAGAAGCCAACCCCAAATATATTCTTCAAAGCCAGCTGCAGACGGGACAGCCTTATTACGAGATTATTCCGGCACAGGAACTCAAGCCGGGAGCAGGACTTGATGGTCCTTATTTCATCCCGGACTACTCTATTTCCCGAAGTGGCGTTATTCCTCATGGAAGTACCATTACATTATTGGGAGATATTATTCCTCAAAATAAAGATAATACAACCTTCTATTTAGTGGAAGGTTCTCCTCAATTTCCTTATGGTAAAGAAGCTTGGGAAACGAATTACCTTTCCATTTCACGTACGATGGGGAATGCAGGAGTAACACCTGAAGACATCATTGATCTTGACAAACCTGCACCGGATTGGGTTCATGAAACCCTTAATGATGATAATGATCCGGGGTCAAATAAAATCTACACCCAGAGAATACTCGCAGATGATTTATATCCTTATTCTGTACGACCTGATCTAAGGCTCAGGGATACATTAAGAGGCCAGAAGGTCAGCAATTATGTACATGTGAGAATGTCTTCCAAAATGAAAACCGGCGCACAGGGAGGTATTTTAAATGTTCCTTTTGTAAACCGTTTTGTTCCTACTGTTGAAGTGGATATGGATATGTGGATTGAAACCATTATTGAAGATGGGAAAGAGGTTCTTCAGCTGCAATATGAGCAAATTGTATTCTTCGAATTTGATTTCGGGAATGATGGAGGTACCACAAGCTGGCCTCATATCCAGGTCAATACGCTTCGTAAGTTAGCAGACATCCCTGAAGATCAGAGAAAAGTGATTGAAGAACAGTTCTTCAATACTGGTGAAAATTCCAGTGCAACTTCAGGATGTCCATATCATAAAGGATAGAATATCATAAATATTATACAAAAAAGAGGCTGATTATTGCCTCTTTTTTTATGTTTTCTAAGATATATTAAAGATTCTCGTAGGTTTGGTCCACCATGAAGGATACTGCTTTTTTGATCTTTTCACGTCCTTCAGGTGTATTGGTGTCTATCCCGCAGAAAATACTGCCATTCAGAGAGGCAAACATATTGAGGTAATAAAGCCCTGAAACCATAATCGCCATGATAGAGCGATAGGTATCCATTTTATCTTTGAAACGGGATTCCATCAATAATTTGAAGATATATTCTCCGTTTTCCTCCTGGGTATCAATTAGTTTTTTTAATGATTTTCTGGGTTCGGAAATAGTCCACAACAATAGTTTTTGAGCCTCCTTGTTGGTGTATACGTGATCAAATTGTGAAAGCAGCATGTGCTCGATAAATTCTCTTCCTCCATCTTCCAGGTTCGGTTTCATCTTTTCTACTTCCTCACTCGTTACTTTCACCCAAAAGTCCTGTGTACGGACATATTCGTCCATCAGACCATCCATACCGCCAAAATAGGTATAGATCATTTTCTTATCTACCCCGGCAGTTGCAGCGATATCGTTGATCTTCAATCCTGCATGTCCTTTCGTTTTCAGAATTTTTCCAACTGCATCTAAAAATTTTTTCTTACTGCGTTCTTTGTTTCTAATACTCCCTGATGCTGACTTTCTTTCCATGACTAAACATTCAATATACAAGTTTAAGAAAATTTTTTATTATTTTAGACACCTTCGAGTGTCTAATTTCAACTATTTATATATATTTGCAAAAACTAAAACCATCCATTATATAAAAACACTATCGAGATTGAAAAATAAAACTATTCAGATTGTATCGTTAGTTCCCTCAGTTTAAAATGTTTCGAACATAAACGACTGGGGTAAAACACAACCCAACAGCATCATTTTATTTAATGGTGCTGTTTTATTCTCAGAAAGCTGATATGATATTAAATAAAATACTTTTCAATAGAAATTTTAACTTATTCTCTTCAATTACTGAAATGTAAATCTTATTTTAAAAAGATTTTCTGTCTTTTCTTATATGATCAAATTGGAATATCAGCATCATTCAAAAGAATAACTTCTTATTATTATAAAATTAATATACTGCAATTCAGCACATTAAATAAAATAAAGAAAATTTTCACTATTTTAAACACTTTATAGTGTCTTATTTTATATATTTGTACAAACTAAAACCATCTATATATTTTAAAACACTTTTAGGTTGAAAAATAAGACAATTCAGACTGTTTTATTTAGGTTCCCTTACTTTAAGACAATTTCGAACACGAAACACTAAGGTAGAAACACAACAACACAATTGACCATTAGAAATTTCTAATGGTTTTGTTTTTTATCGGAATTTAATTCCTGAGATTATAACACACCGAATATTACAGATTCTCATAAGTCTGATTCAATAAAAAGGAGATTGCTTTTTTGATTTTTTCCCGTCCGCTGGAAGTATCCACGTCTATTCCACAGAAGATACTGCCGTTTATGGCAGAGTACATATTCAGATAATAAAGTCCGGAAACCAGGATAGCCATTATCGAACGTAATTCTTCACTATTTTCTTTAAAATAAGGATCCATCAGCAGTTTAAAAATATATTCACCATTTTCTTCCTGGGTGTCGGTCAGTTTTCTTAGTGATTTTCTGGATTCCGAGATGCGCCATAGAAGTAATTTCTGCGCTTCTTTGCTTTTGTAAACATAATCAAATTGTGACAGAAGCATTTCTTCCATGAAAGATTTTCCCCCGTCATCCAATTTTGGTTTTATCTTTTCTATTTCATCAATGGTTACTTTACTCCAGTAGTCCTGAGACCGGATATATTCATCTATAAGCCCATCTACTCCGCCAAAATAAGTATAGATCATCTTTTTGTCTACCCCGGCGGTAGCAGCAATATCAGTCACTTTCAAAGCAGTATGTCCTTTTGTTCTCAGTATCTTTCCTACTGCGTCCAAAAACTTTTTTTTACTGCGTTCCTTGTTCCGGATACTACCTGCTGCTGACTTTCTTTCCATGGTAAACTTTTCAATCATACAAGTTTATGAATTTTTTTTTACTTTAGACACTTTTTAGTGTCTAAATGTGTATATTTGCATAAACTAATAACCATTTTATATAAACGAACGATCAAAGTTGTGAGGTTGAGTGAGATCAGATTGTACCGTTAGTTCTCTCAGTTTAAATGTTTTTAACATTTCATGGCTGAGGTAAAACATTACTCGCAGCACCATTTTTATGGTGCTGTTTTTATTTAACAGACGTATTTTCTTTCATTTAAAAGTTATAAATACTCATTCTGTTGATTTTTTTAATTTTATTTTCACCTTAAAACACCCTATATCACAGGATTTTATCAATTTAATTAAAATAATTTTATTTTTTTTAAATTTTAGACACTTAGAAGTGTCTTATTTTGTATATTTGCTTCAAACTAATAACCATTTTACATAGAAGCACTATTGAGTTGAGAAAAATTAAAAAGTTTCGAAAACAAGCAACTAAGGTAAAAACACTAAATGCAACAGTATCATTAGCTCTTTAATGATACTGTTTTTAAAATTTAGATTTTGATTTTGAAATACAGAAAATTGTATATACCGGTTTCGGTATAGAGTAGTTGATATGAAGAGAGACTGTCCCAGGACAGTCTCTTATTTTTAAAGGTCAAAGTTTAGTTTGTTATCCTTTTGCTTTTTCGTCTGTAAAAAAATGATATCCTTCCTTTTTTTCAATAAGCTGTAATGGATATAACGATGGATTATACTCACCGTTCAGCACTTCATTCAATGCATGCTTTTTCGATTCGCCAAATGCGATAACCAGAATATTTTCAGCATTATTGATCACAGGTGCAGTCAAAGTAATTCTGAACATTTCCTGAGGCTTCAGATAATAAGCAGAAGCCCACTTTTCTTTTTCATTTAAAACCTCCTCGCCAGGAAATAAAGAGGCAGTATGACCGTCATCTCCCATTCCTAAAAGGATAAAATCAAAAATACCCTCGTTCCCAAGCACACTTCTAATCTGTTCTTCATAAGTCTTTGCATAGTCTTCAGGAGTTACTCCTTCAGCATACATAGGAAAAATATGGTTTTTATCAACGGGAACCTGGCTGAGAAGAGCCTCATCCGTCATTCTGAAATTGCTTTTATCATCTTGTAAAGGAACCCAACGTTCATCAACCCAGAAAATGTATACCTTATTCCATTCAATCTGTTCTTTATATTCCGGAGTTGCCAATAGTTTGAAAATGGCTTTTGGGGAAGAACCGCCACTGAGTGCCACCACAAAACGCCCACTTTTTTGAATAGATTTTTTTGAAAGGTCAACAAATGCATCTGCTGCCTCTGTGTACAGTTTTTCCAGATCGTCAAATACTGTAATATTCATTTTTTGTCTGTTTAAATTTATATTGTTTTATACCCAGCTATGTCCCTGTCTCTCCACCAAAGCATTGCAATCTTCCGGTCCCCAGCTTCCTGCTTTATAATTCGGGAAGGATAAATCTTTATTATTTTCCCATGCTTCCTGTATTGTTGTCACAACATCCCAAGCCTCTTCTACCTGATCCGAACGCATAAATAAGGTAAGATCTCCTAAAAGAGCGTCCTGCAGCAAAGTTTCATAAGCTTCCGGAGTATCATCCTGACAGGCAAAATTATCAAAAATCATTTCTGCTGGTTTCAAATCCAAAGTCAGTCCCGGTTTTTTCGTCATAAACTGTAATCTGATATCCATCATCGGCTGAATATTAATAATCAATCTGTTAGCTGATAAAAGATGTGGGCTGTCTGAAAATGTGGAATGAGGAAGCGGCTTAAACTGAATGGTAATATAAGAATGCTTTTCTTTCATTTTCTTTCCTGTACGAACATAAAAAGGAACATCCTTCCATCTTTCGTTATCCAGATAAAATTTTATTGCAGCAAAAGTTTCTGTATTGGAGTCTGAAGCAATTCCGTTTTCCTGACGATAACCTTTCACTTCTACCCCGCTTATGGTACCTTTTCCATATTGACCTCGTACAGCATAATGATCTACCTGATCAGGAGAAATTCTGCGGATACATTTTAAAACATCTACTTTACGGTCTCTGATCTCGCCAGACTGCAATGAAGCCGGCGGTTCCATAGCCACCATACACAAGATTTGCAACAGGTGATTCTGAATCATATCCCTTAATGCTCCCGTCTGTTCATAGAAAGCACCTCTTGTCTCCACTCCTACTTCTTCCGCTACGGTAATCTGTACGGATTCTATATATTTATGCTTCCATAAAGGTTCAAAAATAGAATTCCCAA
Source organism: Chryseobacterium sp. 22543 (assembly GCF_052044565.1). Taxonomy (NCBI): domain Bacteria; kingdom Pseudomonadati; phylum Bacteroidota; class Flavobacteriia; order Flavobacteriales; family Weeksellaceae; genus Chryseobacterium; species Chryseobacterium sp. 22543. The sequence goes on along the minus strand of NZ_JBQENH010000003.1, from coordinate 67,929 downwards.
ATCTGAATGCCAATATATTCTGTACTGTTTCTTTCCCTAAGTAATGATCAATACGATAAATCTGTTCTTCTTCAAATGTTTTTGCCAGAAGACTGTTCAGCTCAATCGCCGACTGTTTATTATGTCCAAAAGGTTTTTCAATAATAATTCGGTCTTTCTTCGGATCGGAAGCTAATGATGTTGTTTTGATATGATTGGAAATAGTGGTAATGAAATTAGGCCCTATTGACAGGTAAAACAACCTGTTGGCTCTCATCCCGTAAACAGCATCAAAATCCAATAATTTCTGCTGTAGATTCTGGTAAGAAGTTTCCTCATCCAGCTGATGTTGAAAATAAGTAATATGAGCCTGAAAGCCTGCCCAATCTTCAGAAGTTACTTTTTTTCTGGAGAAGCTTTCAAGGTTTTCCTTGATATAATTTCTGAAATTCTCATCAGTATTTTCGGCTCTTCCCAATGCTACAATATTGAAGCCTTTGGGCATTCTGCCGTCGATATATAAGTTATAAAATGCCGGAAAAAGTTTTCTTTTTGCCAGATCTCCCGTTGCACCAAAAATAACGATAGATGTTGGCTGCAAGATTTTATTTTGATTCATTTTTTTTCCGAATTTAATTGTTTGCACTTTGCCAAGAAGTATGGAAAACACCATCTCTGTCAATACGCTGATAAGTATGAGCTCCGAAATAATCACGTTGAGCCTGGATCAGATTTACGGGCAGAGATTCTGTAGTATAGGCATCAAAATATCCCAAAGCTGTCTGAATTCCCAAACTTGAAATACCGTTTGCAGCAGCATATCCGGCAGTTTTTCTTAGAGCTTTGATTTTCAATTTTACCAATTCAGAAATATCATGATCAAGCAGAATATTAGAAAGATCAGGGTTTTGAGTATAGGCAGAATAGAATTTTTCCAGCAATACGGAACGAATGATACATCCTCCTCTCCAGATTTTCACAACATTTTTCAATGGAATTTCAAAACCGTATTCCGCAGATGCTTTTACCAGCAAAGACAAGCCTTGTGCATAACTGATTAATGTTGAAAGAAAAAGAGCATCCCCTACTTCCCTGATAAACAGTTCTGTATTTTCCGGCTTTGTGATTTCTTTTTCAGCATATATTTTGGAAGCCTGAACTCTCTCATCTTTATAGGCAGATAAAATTCTTGAAGTTACCGCAATATCAATGGTAGGAATAGAAACACCAATTTCCATGGCCTGCTCAGAAGTCCATTTTCCGGTTCCTTTTGCTCCTGCTTTATCTAAAATCTGATCAACAAGATAATTTTCTGTGAATGAATCTTTCTGAGTAAAAATATCTCTGGTAATCTCAATAAGGAATGAATTCATTTCTCCGTTATTCCAATCTCTGAAAACCTCGTAAAGCTGTTCGTTATTCAGCCCGGCACCTCTTTTAAGCAGATCATAAGCTTCACTGATAAGCTGCATTATGGCATATTCAATACCGTTGTGCACCATTTTCACGTAGTTCCCGGCAGATCCTTTCCCCATATATGCTGTACATGCTTCGTTGTCTACTTTTGCAGCAATAGCTTCAAGCATTGGTTTAAGAAGTTTGAACGCCTCCAGATCACCTCCAGGCATTATACTAGGACCTCTTCTGGCTCCTTTTTCTCCACCTGACACTCCCATTCCCATAAAATGCAGTTTTTTAGATGCCAGATCAGCAACACGTCTGTTGGTATCTTCAAAATAAGAATTCCCTGCATCAATTACGATATCACCTTCATTCAAAAGCGGGGTAATGTTTTCCAGGACTGCGTCTACAGGTTTTCCTGCAGGAACCATAAGAATAATTTTCCTTGGGACTTCTAATGCAGATACAAAATCTTCTAAAGAGCCTGTACCTTTTACTTTCATTTCTGAAGCAGCACCATTCTCTAATTCTTTTACTTTCTCCTGATCAAGGTCAAATCCTGCGATTGAAAACCCGTTGTCAGCGATATTATAAAGAAGATTCCGCCCCATTACTCCAAGGCCAACTATTCCATAACTATATCTTTCCATTATATTGGTATTAATATGAATTTAATTACAGAGAATAAAATTACGTAAATGCCTATAAGGAAAAAAATAAAGGAAGAAAAAAATTCGCCAGACTTTCGTTTTGCCCTCATTTATAAGCTACTAATATTCACATTTTCACAGGTTTTTCTTTTTATAGAAAAAAATTCAATCATTATTATGGTAATGATCTATTAAAACAGTCTGTTTTTTGGCATAATTAAACTTATATTTGCCAAAATTTATAAAGTAATGAACTATAAACTTGAACTCAACACTCAGGAACCTAATTCTAAAATTGTTTTTAATACCATCAAATTTGATTCGTTCAAGATTAATATAGTTGAAAGATATATCGGGTCAATGAAGGCTCGTCCTGCATTATGTGAAGTTTTATTTAAAGTAAGAACTTTGGATGATGTACTCATCAACAGAAGAGATGGTAATATAAGAGTAAAGATTAAAGGTGATGATTTTGAAACATATCAAAAATTATCCAGAGACCTGAATTCTTATGAGTATAAAAACAAGTTGATCAACAGAAAAGAGGTAGAAGAGAATTATGTTCATTTCATCCTGAGTTTAGTGATCACAAATTATCAGCTTAATTAAGCTGTTCCGGGAATTGTCCCCCTACAAAAATATAGAGGGACAATTCTCAAAACATATGTATAAGAAACAGACAGTTCTTAGTATTTAAAAACTGTAAACTACCCGAAAAGATATTTGTTTTTCAGCATTTTCAATCTGAAAAACATTTAGAAAAAATAAAGTTTAAATCAAATTATTTGTTATTATGTAGGATATTGCTTCGATAATATTTTTTACACCAATTCTTTCAAACAATTTGCTTCTGTGAAACTTTATGGTACTGGGTGACACAAATAATTGCTCTGCAATTTCTTCTATTTTTAATCCCTGAAAATAGAGTCTTATAATTTCAATTTCCCTTATTTTTAGGGTAACTTTACATTCTTCCGTCCATTTTCCCGTAAAGAAATTATATTTCCAATAACTTTCTGAGGTGTTGGATATAATCCGGATATTTCCTGCAGTCCGATTAAGGAAATAGGACACGACACAGACTATTTTAGAGATTTCTCCATCACCATCAAGCTCTACAGGTGTAATCCTGTGATTAACAATCACATCTACGCTATTGGTATATTTAAGATGGAAATCATAGGTAATAGTGTGTACTTTTTTCTCTTCCGGTGAAAGACATTATGTTATCCGATGGAGACAGGGAACTACAGGAACATGGCTTCCCAATGCAGCAGGTCAGACTCTTACGGCAGGACAAAGTTTTTACACGATTACCTGACTTACTGAACAGACTGCATCAGGTACAAATCGCAACAATATGTAATGGAAACCAGGGAGCTTTCTCACCAAAATACAAGTTTTACCACTCCGCCGTTAACTTATTGTAACATGACCGGAACAGGAACAAACGATTATATCTCTAATGTGAAAGTTACTCCTGTCAACTTTCCGGTAGTGGATAATACTTCGGTTCAAACAAACTATATCAGCTACATTACACCGGTGACACTTATCTATTGAAATACAGAAAAGTAGAAATTCCAAGCTGGACTGATGTTACAGTATCCACCAATACTTACACAATCACGGGTTTACTGGAGCTTACAAAATATGAAATGCAGGTTTCCAATATCTGTAACGGAATACCGGGAAATTTCACAAAACTGTATTATTTCACCACACCTACAGTAATCTACTGTCCGATATCAGCAGCTAATTCTACAGCGGAATTCATTTCAAAAGTTACGGTAAAGCCTAATGTAATAAGGAAATGATCAATGAATCTATGGCATCTACCTATTCCGATTTCACAGGAAATCCTTTAAAGTTTATTGACTTGATTCAAGGTTTCACAGGAAACCATATTATACTTGATAAGACTTTAAGTTCTGGTATCAATGCAGGTGTTGCGATCTGGATTGATTTCAACAGGAACGGAGAATTTGATATCAATGAAAGAATTCTCGCAGACGGACCTAATGGAAATCCAACAGCAAGTACTACCTTTTCTGTTCCTCATGATGCTTTCATAAGCCTGACTGATCATAAGTATGTAGTCATGAGAGTCGCATTACAGAAAGACGGAATTCCTGTAAACTGCATGAATTTCAAGGATGGTGAAGTGGAAGACTACACTGTCAGAATCTCAAAACTGGCGGTTTCTAATTCTCTTAACCAGGCAGATATTCACATTTATCCTAATCCGGTAAGTTCGGTATTGTATGTAAAAAACATAAGTACAAAAGCTAAATATAAAATCTACAGTGCTGTTGGAAGACTCATATCTACCGGAATAATTCTGAACAATACTATTGATCTCAGCAATCTTATCAACGGAATATATATGATAGAAATAGAAGATGGAAATACAAACGTTCATAAAAAATTAATAAAAGAATCATAATTGATTTTTAAAAAAGAATTCGTAATTTTTAAGATCAAAATTCAGCAATGCATGAAAAGCTTTATATTTAGTTTACTGTTCCTGATATTAGGCATTCCTATTTGTGCTCAGAGAGATACAGATCACTGGTTTGCACCTTATTACGCCTCTGTAAATTATACGCAGGCATTATATCTTTCTACCGATTCTGCAACTCCTTTTGTTGTTACGATTAACAGCAACAACGTTCCGATTGGTAATGTAACCATTAGTAAAGGTGCTCCTCAGACGTTTGTGGTACCCATTGGTAATATAGCCGCCAATGTTACGACAGATGCTTTCACAACCATCAATAAAGGTTTATATGTGCAAGGGGCCAAGCCATTCTACTGTTCATTAAGGATGGTAAGCAGTACTACACACGCTGAAATCATAACAAGTAAAGGAAAAGCCGGGATTGGCAAAGAATTTTATGTAGCCGGAACTCCTACTACCGCATCACTTACGTTGTATAACTTCACGGCAGGTATATTGGCAACAGAAAATAATACGGTTGTAACCGCTACATGGAATGGAAATGTAACATTTTTTGGAGGAACACCAACAAATCATTCGCAGACAATTACTCTTAATAAAGGACAATCTTTTATTTTTGCCGGAGGTCCGGGAGCAAATGGTCAAAACCTATCTGCTTTTATTGGAGCTAAAATTGTTTCTGATAAACCCATTACCCTTACCAATGGAAATGTAAATGGAAATTTTGGAAGCAACACCAGTACGGGCTCGGATGCAATTCTTGATCAGTCTGTACCTACGGATAGACTTGGAAGTACTTTTGCCATGGTAAGAACCAGATCTACCAATGCTGACCTGGAAGGAGGTATCGTTGTAGGAACAGAAAACAATACCCAAATATTCATCAATGGTTCCAGCACTCCTATTGCAACCATCAACAGTGGGGAATTTTACAGAATTTCAGGAAGCAGCTATGTTCAGCAGGGAAATTCCGGGCATTTTAATATGTTTATTACGACTTCAAAAAATGTCTATTTATATCAGATGGTTTCTGTAAACAACAGCAGTGCAACCTGTGGTTTCAATTACATACCACCATTAAACTGTTTTCTACCCCGAAAAATTGAAGAAATCGGGAAGATCAATGAAATGCCAACAGGACCGGGAGTAACAAGTACTGTCCCAACCGGAGCTATTGTAAAACTGAATATTTTAACAGAAGTTGGAGCCAATGTAATGGTAAATGGAAATACTCCTACAGCTGCAGAAGGACCTTTTGCATTGACGGGGAATAACGGCTGGGTGACCTATGCTATCCCATCTATCACCGGAAATGTAACAGTTGTTTCTGATAAGGCCGTAACCGCAGGTATTAACGGTGGATACAGTACATCCGGATATGGTGGATACTTCGCAGGTTTCTCTTCTATTCCATTGATTTCCAAAAAGACAGGAGAATGTATTCCGGGCATTGTACTGGAAGTAAGTGACAGCTATGACACCTACCAATGGTTCCTGAACGGTAACCCTATTACCGGAGCCAATGCCAATACTTATACTCCACTGATTGCAGGAAATTATACGGTAAAAATTGCAGTAGGCAATTGTAATCCGGCAACTACTCCGGTTTATAAGGTCTATACCTGTCTTGAAGAATCTACCAAAGCGGTAACGGTTTGTGAAGGACATCAGACTATAGTACCGGAGTTTACCAATTCTACCCAAACTTATGTCCCAAGTACAGTAACTATTATTACACCTCCGACAGATGGTACAGTTACTATTGATGCATCAGGAGTACTTAATTATGTTCCCAATTTCGGTTATCTGGGTACGGATACTATTGTTTATAAGTTTTGTGGAAACAATCCGGATTTTACAGATTGTGAGCAGGTAACTTTAACTTTAACGGTTTCTGAAACTCCAATCGTTAAAGATGCTGCCTTACGATCATGCTTTGAGCCTTCCAATCACGCACTTGGGGTATTTGATTTAACTTCAGCAGGGGTTAATATACAACCAGGAACTATTAAACATTATTATCCGTCTCCAACAGATGCACACAATGGGACAAACCAAATTCTGAATCCAGCCAATTACATTGCTCCTACTGGTGTAGTTTATGTTAAAGTAAGTAATGCCAACGGATGTTATAGAATTGCAGAAGTCACTCTTACAGTTATCGCTCCTATGTACTCAGATGTATTAAAGGATAAAATTATCTGTATGGAAAATACAACCACATTAGATGCAGGGCCAGGTTTTACTTCTTATGAATGGAGTACGGGAGCGACAACACCGTCCATCAAAAATGTAGGAGTTGGAACCTATTGGGTAGATCTGAAAAACAGAGAATGTACCACCAGACAAACGGTGAAGGTGTATGCTTCTGAAAACCCTGTCATTTCGGAGATTACGATTAACAATAATTCGGTTACATTAAATGTGATTGCAGGAACAGCGCCTTATCAATATTCCATGGATAATATCAACTGGCAGAATGAAAATATATTTACCAATATACCCCGCGGAAGCAAAACTTTCTACGTAAAGGATTCATACAATTGTATTCCTCTGCAGGTAGAAATCACAGTTCCTAATCTGATCAACATCATCACTCCGAATGGTGACGGAATAAATGATATCCTTGATTATTCTGCTTTAGCAAATAAACCTAATTTTATATTCAGTATCTATGACAGATACGGAAGTAAGATTCATGAAGGAAGTAAACTGAACGGATTCAAATGGGACGGAGCCGTTGACGGCAAAAAAGTATCTACCGGAACCTATTGGTTTGATATGGGCTGGAATGAGACCAACAAAAAACAGACTCCAATAAAATACACCGGATGGATTACAGTAAAAAACAGAAATTAATCCCAACCTTCCACAGTAAATCATTGGCATTTAAACATCTATTTATTATGAAAAAGTTATTATATATATTCCTCATTATTTCTTCAGGTCTACTTTGGGCTCAGAAAAACAGCAACGTACAATTTGCTGTTTACAATGATGCCATTGGAACTGCCAGCATGTTTGATCTTTACAAAAACAGTATTGAGAAAGTAAACGTTTATAAAACCAAGGCCGCTCTGCCTTCTCATTTAAAGAAATTTGATTATCTCGCTGGCAACGGCTTAATAGAGATTAAGTTTAAAAAAAATGAAGGTTATCCTGATAGTTTATCACTGGAAATGCTCAATGAGCAGAGCAATCTTCCAAAGGACAGACCTGTGTTTATTGAAGGATATCAGTTTAATGATACCACTACCCGGGTCTATAATGAAATGATTGGCAACATTGAACTGGCAGATTTTAACGGTCAAAAATGTATCCATATTTCCACCATAAAAAATTAATGACCTGCATTAACAGGATATTGATTAAAAAAACAGAGGCTATTTCATGAATGAGATAGTCTCTGTTTTTTCATTGAAGCTTTTAATTTTATTTTAAAAATCTGGATTTCTTGTGATAGAAAAATTCAGGTATATGTAAGTATAGAATCTTATTTCTGATATTTCTAAAGGATAAACTTTAAGCGATTATGATATCTTTTCAAATAAACTGGTGTATTATTTTTAATACACAACACATTACACCAAAAAATGTTTCTTCCATTTCGCAACAGTATTCCGGCTCAATTTAAAATATCTTGCCAATTCAGAGTTACTCAATTTATTGTTTTTCTGATAATCAAGGATTTCAAGAATCGCCGATTGATCATAAGAACGATGTCTTTGATTATCAAACTGGGTCTTCTTATCAGCTTTAGGAAAAATAATATCATTGATGGTAATAACATCTTTTACCGAAAATCTACTTTTGGATAATATGGATTCACATTGTTCTTTTTTGGTGGGATGCTGCAATCGTAAGATATCTTCGTATATTCTTTTATAATCAGGTGATTCACTTTTTTGCATAAATTCTTTATATGTTTTAATCAAATAATACCCCAAAAGGGGGCCGAAGCGTGGCTGATCTCCGGCCAATAATAACTAAACTCTTAGCCACAAAGAATAATTTATCTTTGAAAAGTTCACTTACAACAATTTATCTTTTCTTGGAATACAAATTTGATTAATCCTCATTGTTTTTCCAAAAAAACACCTATCACATAGGTGTTACAATACATTGAAATACCAAATTATAAATAGTAAAATAGCGATGTGATACAATAAGCTTCTATTTATTTTTTTTCATCCACAGATAAATATCCTCATCCGATGGAATCCCTAATCTTTTACGCAAACGGTTTTTTCTGGTCTGTACAGATTGGGGCTGAACAAAAGTATAGGCAGCGATATCCTTGGTAGAAAAATTAAGAAATAACAGAGCACAAAATTTTAATTCTGTACTTTGCAGTTCTGGTTCTATTTTCAATAACTTTGATATAAACTCAGGATATACTTCCTGAAATCGGGTAAGAAATTCCGGGTCATTATTTTTAGCCAACTGGGAGACTTCCTCAAATGCAAAATTCAATTTTTGATTAAGTTCCTGAGTTTCCTTTTCTTTTATATTTAGCACTCTATTTTTCTTTTTCATCCTGTTATGTACAAAAAAGATGATAATAATTGCACCCACAAATCCTATAAGTATAACGTATAATAAAATGTGGGTTCGGTGCTCCAAAGGCTTCTTTTTTTCTTCTACAAGAAGACCTACTGTATCTTCCAGATTCTCTTCATCTATCCTCTTTAAGCTATCATTAAGACTATTATATTTGAGCTCATATCTCTTTCCATTATCTATCTGACCGGTTTTTTCATATGACTTGGCTATTAAATGATATAACTCTGATAATTTTTTTAAATTCTTTGCTTTTGTGGCAAGCTTTATTGCTTTTTCATAATCTACAATTGCGGAATCATATTGCTTTCTCACGTCATGAATTTGTCCTAAAAGCTTCAATGTTGCAAAATCATTATTCCCCCAATCAACAGGCACAGACCGAGCTAAATTCATATAAAACTCTGCAGAATCAATTTTATTTTCATTCAGCTTTGCTTCAGATAAAAGCAGCAATGCCGCTTTTAAGCTTGTATTCATTCCGACGTCCATTTTTTTTGATTTCTTCAATTCATCAACAATCTTCTTTCCATAGTACGTAACAGAGTCATACTTTTTTTTCTCAAGATAATTTTTCCCAACCTGAACCAGAATCATTCCTTTTATGGCATGTCTGGTAGAATCATTTTTTAAATCATTTGCCATCAACAAATTCTTTCTTAATTTTTTTAGTGCTTCATCATACATTTTAATTCCTCTGTAATTAATACTGTATAATATATTCATGGAAATTTCCTGATCTTCAGCATCCGAATTTTTAAATTCAGGTTCCATCATCTTTAAGAAGTAATTGCTTTTATTATACTTGTGCTGCATAGAAAAAGCAAGCGCTAAATTATAATAGGCAGACAATTTACCTTCTGCATAATTAATATGCTTAGCGTCATCCAGTATCGAAAGATTCAATGTAACCATTTCATCTGTCTGCCCTTCAATAAGAAGTGCATTAGATTTCTCCAGTCTCTTTTCAATAGTTCTTGTGGTAATTTTAGACTGTGCAAAAAGCAAAAATGGAAAAAACAAAAAGATAAATTTCATCATATAGTAAGCATGTGTAACAATTTATATACATAACAAATATAACAGTAAAATCAAATAAAATTAAAACCAAATAAATGATTTAATTATTAAAAAATCAATAATAATAAGAAAATACAATATCCAATTAATCATTATACGAGAACTACTGCTATTTCAGGAGCAATTATAAAATATTTAAAGAAAAAAGGAATCAATATGGACATGACATAGGTATGACACAGATATGACATAAGAATTATTACTGTTTCTAGCTTATTTTTCAGGAATATAATTTTATCGTCACAAAACCCATCATAACATTATTAAAATTTCAAACATAATTACGAAGACAATAAATTATTGTACAAAGTAAGCATTTACCCCTCCATCCATATTTCAATAATCATTCAAGAGCCTTTTACTTAAAACCCAAAATTAAACACACATTTTACATACGATGAGAGAGCGGATCATAAAACAGAAAATAATATATGATTAAAAATAGCATCTGATTATCAGAAAGTTAATATCATGTCATAGCTATGTCATAGATAAAATTTTGCACCACATTAAGTCACGAATGTAATATTGCAACAACAAAATGTACCCTCTTGATTTACAGCACATGCAACTTACATATCTGTGAGTCTAAGTGAAAAAAAACAAAATAAAAAATCTTTACATCTATGAAAAAATTATTATTACCCGCTGTTCTCCTTACTTCATTGAATATGTATTCACAGGTTGGGATGAATACTTCAACACCCAGCGCTACGCTTGATGTAATTAGTAAAGGGACCACAAGCACTACAAAAGCCTTAGAGATTAATGACAGCACCAATAAGGAGTTGCTTAGTGTATCTGATGATGGCTCTGTACGGCTGGAAAATTACAAGAATTTCAATTTATTGGGAACTGATGCTAATGGCAACCTGAAAGATGGAACAACACTAAGCATACCTTCTATCGTAGGAATTGCCACAGGAATTACCTCAACCAGTGATCTTCCTGCCAATACAGAGGCTAAGTACACTTTTACTACTGACAAAATCAATGCTGTAAACTTATCATACAGCTCAGGGAATTTTACAGTATTGAAAGCAGGATATTATGGTATTTTGCTTTACACAAAAAAAAATGTTGGTATGAACTTTCCTACAACTGGAGGAACAGTACAAACCTTTATAAAGAAAACTGCTTCTAGTACTACAACTGAACTTTCTGTAAATCAAAGTAGTTTGACTGACAATCTTACTTTCGAAGCAAATACTATAGGAGTAACTACATATTTTAATGTCGGTGAAATAATAAGTTGTAGAGGTAACTACACAAGACCTCACAGATTAACTACAGCTTCATTGAGTATTGTATATTATGGTACTTAATATCTATACTGAATAATAAAATATCTATTTTCAAATTATAAAAACCACTTTTGGTCTATCACAAAAGTGGTTTTATTCAATTTTTCTTCATTATGCTTTTTAGAGATATCCATATCGGTGAATTGATACAAAAACGGGTGAAAGAAACCGGCTTTTCTTCAGACAGACTCCTGAACTTTATGCAATGCAGCCATAAGGAACTTGCAGAGATGTACAAAAGCAAATCTCTGGATGCAGAGATTCTTCTTAAATGGAGCAAGCTTTTAACTTATGATTTTTTCAGGATCTATTCTCAACATCTTTTGCTGTATTCACCTCCTTTGTCATCAGATTATTATCAAAAATTAAAACAAAAAAAAACACAGCTTCCAGAGTTCAGGAAAAATATTTATACCGTTGAAATAATTGATTTTATTCTAAATCTTTTAAAAACAAATGAGAAAACCAAACAACAGATAATAGAAGATTACAGAATCCCCAAAACCACTTTATACAAATGGATAAAAAAATACTGATTGAGCTTTGAACTCCTATAAATCAAGATTTTTAGTTGCTGCATACATTCCAATATCCCTCTATTGAATGTATGCTTTCCTTTTAATTTTTTATAAACTTACGATTCTATAACACAAATGAAAAGTGTATCACTGCAGGATTTCGGTCCTGCAGCATGATACGAAGATGTATCAAAATAACGGTCAAAAAAATAAGGATTGGTTTGTCTCCAAAACACAGTAATAATGATTGAATTCTATGAATATAGTTTAGTATTACATTTCTATTTTTTATCCCCAACCTTTTTTTAAGAATTTATTCATTAATTCTCAGGGGAATTTTATTTTTGGTTGGGGAATTTTATTTTAAATACAAAAACCTCTGAAACAGAGGTTTTTTATGATCATAAACTTACGAGCTTATCCAAGCTTTTCATATTAATCCAGCTTATCAGCCAATAGGAAGTCCACAGGCATTCAGAGTGCAGATCATTACCAGTACAATACTGGATAATTTCATAGTTTTCATCATTCCATCTTATTGATTAGCTCCTCCATTCACCAGTAAATGCTGTCCGTTCACAAATGAAGAAAGATCACTTGCAAAAAATTCCGCAATATTGGCTACATCTTCCACTTCTGCCAATCTCCCCATCGGACAACTTTCAATCAATGATTTTCTCAGTTCAGGATAGCTTCTTTCTTCTGCAAAAATTCCTGAATGGTCTACAGCGAAAGGAATAATGGTATTCACCGTTACCCCACGGTGTCCTATTTCTTTTGAAAGTACATCCACAAGATATCTGGGGGTTGTTTTACTTCCACCATATACTGCCATACCCTGCACAGGAAAAGCTGTAGTAGACGATGCCACATAGATAATCCGTCCGTTGTTCTCTACATTCAGAGCGGCTTGCTGCATGGTGAAATAAGCTCCTTTGGTATTGATTGAAAACAGTCTGTCAAACTGCTCTTCAGTAAACGCTGTTACAGGAGTTTCTACCATTTCAATACCGGCATTGGCAACCACGATGTCTATTTTCCCGAATGCTTTTCTGGCTTCCTCAAAAAGATACGTAATTTCAGTCACTTTACTTACATCTGCCTGTACAGAAATCACATTGCTTCCCATTGCTTTGATGGTGCTTTCCACCTCATCTGCAGAAGCTTTATCCCGTGAATAGTTTAATACGATATCAGCGCCCAAAGCAGCATAACGTTCTGCGATAGCTTTTCCTAAACCTCTTCCTGAGCCTGTAATAATGGCTACTTTATTTTGTAATGAATTCATTATTTTTGATTTTTTAATTTGAATAATAATTGTGTTTAAAAATAAATTTTATTGAGTGGATGATTCCGGCACCTGTTTTTCATGGATAGTTTCAACGACCTTGTTATTCAGCCAGGCAAAGAAAAATCCGGCAATGATGGGTATCAGTAATTTTAATATCGGGAGCGGTTCCAATGGCGGGTGAACTCCAAACAAAATAATCAATCCTAAAAACCATGCGGGTATGTTATTCAGCTTTTGGGTTCCTGCGAAATACGCTAATGATCCTATGTAAAAAAATACAGACACCGGAAACCCAAATGCCCCGATAAATTGTCCCAAAAACCCGGATGTCAACTGAATCAGTACCGCCATTCCCATTCCCAGAATAATCTGTAAAAATGCCCATAGAGAACTGTGCCACTTTTTACCGAAAATATAGAAACTCACCCAGGCTATGAACATCACCCACGTAGGCCATTGCTGTGAAAAAGAAACAGTGACGGCAATGGCCCCGAAAAGGCCGAATGCGGCTGCAATTGGTAAAGTTTTCATACTATATGATTATGCCATAGCACCGTTTACCCCAATGGTTTGTCCGCTGATCCATTTCGCATCATCTCCGGCAAGAAAAACCACAATTTTCGCAATATCCCCAGGTTCTCCCAAGCGGTTAAATGCATTTAAAGAAGCTAGCCTGTCTATCACTTCCTGTGATTTACCGGTAGTAAAAAGTTCCGTATTGGTAGGTCCCGGAAGAATTGCATTTACATTGATTCCTCTGTTGCCAACTTCTTTTGCAAATACACGGGTCAATTGTTCTACAGCAGCTTTTGTTGCTACATAAGTGCCATAAGAAGGCATCATCAGTCTTGTAGTAGAAGATGAAAAATTAATGATACTTCCATTGTCGGTCAGCCTGGCAGCTGCCTCTCTTAAGGTATTGAATGTCCCTTTTACATTAATATCGAACTGACGTGTAAAGTCCTCATCAGTAGTGTCTTTGATCAGTTTGGTAATCATAACACCGGCATTGTTTACAAGAACATCCAGTTTTCCATAATGGCCGACAGCCTGATCAAACAATTGTTTTACAGCCTCAGGACTGCTTACATCCGCCTGTATGGCAATGGCCTCACCTCCATTGGATTCTATTAAGGCTACAACATCTTCTGCAGCCTCTTTTCCACCTGCATAATTGACGATAACTTTTGCTCCTGCTGACGCAAGCTGTTGAGCTATTTCAGCTCCGATTCCTCTTGACGCTCCGGTCACAAGGATCACTTTGTTGTTTAATGTACTCATATTACTTTGTTTTTATCAATGTTAATTTGATAGGACAAAGTTGATACATTACGCTCATCAAGGACGTACAAGAATTATAGCAGATGTTGCAAATATCTAAGATTGGCTTCCAAAATACTGTTTTCTGTATTCTGCGGGGCTTATTGAAGTGTGTTTTTTGAAATAATTGCTGAAATGAGGAGTTTCAAGAAAGCCTAATCTTGCTGCAATCTCTTTAATACTGAGTTTTTCATTCTGAAGCATGACTTTGGCCTCAGTTGTCGTTTTATCGGCAATCCATGAGCTGATTGTTTTTCCCGTTTTACTACTGATAACACTGGAAAGATAATTGACATGCAGGGCCTGCAGGTAGGCATAGTCCTGAACTCTTAACTGAGCATTTGTTTTTCCGCTGATCAGATCTCTGAAATGCCGTTCTACATTCAGTTTGAAAGTTTTAACAATCTGTGAACTGCGATTCCCTTCATAAATAGGGTCATAATCCTGAAAAAAATATTCTTTGATCTTTAACAGTAATGCAATCACTAGAGCTCCGATAATCTTATTTTTATATAAAGAATGTCCTTTATACTCTTTGTGTATCAATCTATATAACTCTTCTATCTGGCCGAATTGCTGCTGTGACAAAACCCGGGGAGCAATAACTTCTGACAAAAGAAAAGAAAAATCCCGATAGACATCATCATGTACATATTCTTTCAAAAAGCCTTCTCCAAAAGTGATAAGACATGTATGCTTCAGTTTTTCCCATTCAAAAATCCTGTAATTTCCGGGGTTGGTAAAGTATACGGTATCTGAGGTCACTTCAAACCGCTGGTCATCTATCGTATAATGTCCGAATGCACTCTTTATAAATAAAAAACTGAAGTAGTTTGGTCGAAAAGGCTCAGAACGGAAGGGTAAATCTTTGAATGTTTCTTCTAAATGATGAATGGTAAAGCCAGATTCCACTTCCAGATAATCAACAGGAAGATCCAGCTGCTGATAAAGCTCACGGAGTGTCCGGACATTCAGTTTATCGTTTGCCATTGCATTAATTTTAGGTAAATTTAAAAATTTAATCGAGCCTTTCTACATGAAATATTGTTTACTGTGAAAAATTTCTTAAAATAAAAAGAAGAAATACTTTCTCTTAACGACTGGGAAACAAATCACAAAAGAAAACTTTTGTGGAAGGATTCATAATGGATTAGAAATTCCTTCAATGCTTCCTTGCTGAACAACCATAAACAAAATTCTGGTTATCAGTACTTTAAAACACATGCATTAAAAAAATTAAGAAAAGCTTTGTTTTTATGACCAATCGGTCATATATTTGTATCATTATTTAAAGGTATCATGGCAAAAGGTGAAGAAACCAGACAGTTCATTATAGAAAAAGCAGCTCCTATTTTTAACACAAAAGGGATTGCAGCTACTTCTATGAGCGATATTATGGAGGCAACCAAATTGTCTAAAGGCAGTATGTATGTTCACTTTGAAAATAAGGATGTTCTTGCCTGTGCTGCCGTTGAGCATAACATGAAACTATTAAGTGATAAACTCCAAAAAGTTTTGAGCGGGCATACAACTTCCGAAGAGCAATTATTAGCATATATTGATTTTTTTAGTGATCCCAATCACCCACCGGTTGTTGGAGGCTGTCCTTTATTAAATTTTGGAATGGAGGCTGATGACACTAATCCTGTAGTCAAAGAAAAGGTAAACCGTGCCATTAAACAGGGACAGGAATTACTTTCCGGTATTATTGAAAAGGGAATTGCTAATAAAGAGTTCAGAGCAGACTGGAATCCGGCTGATTTTGCAACAGTTCTTTTTGCCATGCTTGAAGGAGGTCATTTGATGTCAAGAATGTCTGGTAATAATGACAGAATGGAGGTTATTGGCAATAGCCTGAAAAAAATGATAGAAGAAAATAGAGTGTAATTTTTTTTATCAAAAATATGACCGATCGGTCATTTAAATTAAAAAGAAAACTTTAAAAAGTATAATCATAACAATTAATTAAAAAACAAAACAATGTCAAAAACAGTTTTAATTACAGGGGCGTCAAAAGGTTTCGGAAAAGCATGGGCAGAAGCTTTTTTAGCAAAAGGATACAATGTAGCGGCAACAGCCAGAAATGTAGAAACACTTAATGATTTAAAAGAAAAATATGGAGATTCTGTATTGCCTTTAACCTTAGATGTAGACAAACGGGAAGAATCTTTGGCTGTGGCTCAAAAGGTACAACAGCACTTTGGCAGCATTGATATCCTGATCAATAATGCGGGGTATGCATTAACGGGTGCTATTGAAGAAACGAATGAACAGGAAGCCAGAGCACAGTTTGAAACCAATTTCTTTGGAACTCTGTGGCTTACGCAGGCTGTACTTCCTATTATGAGAGATCAGAAAAGCGGCCATATCATTCAGGTATCTTCTATTCTGGGATTGGCAACTTTACCAACAATGGGACTTTATAATGCTTCTAAATTTGCATTGGAAGGGTTAAGTGAAACTCTAGCTACAGAGGTAAAAGAATTCGGTATTCATGTTACTTTGGTAGAACCTAACGGCTATGCTTCCAATATCTGGCATACAGGAATTAATACCCAAAGCAACCCCGTTTATGATGGTCTTAAAAAAGCCTTTTCGGAAGCTGAGAACTCTTTCGGAAATGTAGAAGCCACAGCACCGGCATTGATAAAATTAGCCGAAACTGAAAATCCTCCATTGCGTTTATTGCTTGGGAAAGTCGCTCTTCCTTTTGTAAAACAAAATTATGAACAGCGATTAAAAGTCTGGGAAGAATGGAATGAAGTATCCGTAGAAGCTCACGGATAATTTTTCAGAAAATACAATCATAAAATAAGCTCCGTTTTTGTATAAAACGGAGCTTATTTTTTATCTTTTAAAAAAGGAATCTGTTATTTTCTTAACTCACAGATCTCTTTTACTAATTTAGGATACATCTTATGAAGATCAGTGCCTCCTTTTGGCTCACGCTTCATCTGGCGGTTCATACCGTCATAATGATTATCCGGATACTGCTCATCCACCGCATCTCTTATTTCTGACTCATCCTCATTGTCATGATTTTCGGAATAGGCTTCATCTGATACATACAGAAGTCCTTCTCCCCAGCAATCACCAATATTAAAGCTATATTTTCCACTTACAAATGACTGGATATCCTGCGTAATATCTTCAAAAAAATCTTTTCCTTTAAGGATCAGCCAGCATCGGAAATAAATAAATCCGTCATCAGAAAGGAAGCCATCAAAAACATATGTCCCTTTTTCTGATCTGAAATCACCTTCAAGGATAAAGGAAAGTTCAGCAATTTCGGCAGTATACAGTTCACTCAATTTTTCCTGAAGGGTTTTTTCAAAAAGAATAAGTCTTTCTTTCCCAAATTTGGCAAGATAAGCCGTTAGATTTTCCAGGTGTTCATCAATATCATATTCACTCCAATGGGCTTTTTTATATGTATTAGATTTTTCGATAGCTTCCCAGAAATAAATATCTGCTTTTTCATTTTCTGAAAGCTCTTTTTTCTGGGGTATTTCTTCGTTCTCCTGAATTTCAGTATATCCTTTTTTTATCTTTTGGCTGATGAGTTTCTCAGATTCCCGGATGCACTCCTTTTCGTCAGCAAATTCTTTAATAGTTTCACGTCCTTTGGTTCCGGTTTTCCCGAATGCAATTTTTTGTATAGTTCCTGAATAGTCAATATTCCAGAATTTATCAGAAAGTTCTTCCTGATTGATAAAATTTCGTTTCATAGAAGTTTATATAATGTGATAGGCCGAAAACCGTGTTTTCAGAAAAGCGAAACTACAAAAAAATGAAGAACCAGGCGCCTTCTCCAACACGTCTTTTCACCAGATCAATCCTTATACTATTTCCTATTTACCACCTGTAGTGTCTATTTCGATACGAAATATGACTACTTGAGTACATTACCCGTTTCCCTAGCGATTCTCAGAGCATAATTTTGTCTCATCAAAAAAGAAAAACAAATCTAAATCTAAATACAACAAAACAATGAAAACAACAATTTCAAACATCCTGTTAGCAGCAACTTTTATTTTAAGTACTCCTGCAATATTCAAAGCGCAAGCTAATAACGCCCATACGGCTTCGTCAAAATCTGACATCAGTATCCGTCCTTTTCATATCAATATTCCACAATCTCAACTGGATGAACTCAAAAGAAGAATCTCGGAGACCCGTTTTCCTGATAAAGAGACAGTAAAAGATGCTTCTCAGGGAATTCAGCTCGCTCAGTTAAAAGAACTGATCACCTATTGGGGTAATGGTTATGACTGGAGAAAAGTAGAAAATAAGCTGAATGCGCTTCCACAATTTGTAACAAAGATTGACGGACTTGATATTCAGTTCATTCATGTACGTTCAAAAGAATCTAATGCAATGCCCGTGATCCTTACTCATGGCTGGCCGGGTTCTCCACTGGAATTTATTGATGCCATAGGACCTCTGACTGATCCCGTGAAATATGGAGGAAAAGCAAGTGATGCATTTGATGTGATCATCCCAGCTATCCCAGGGTATGGTTTTTCAGAAATACCTACAGAACTGGGCTGGAATCCAGATCGTGTGGCCCGCGCCTGGGATGTTCTCATGAAAAGACTTGGGTACAAAAAGTATGTTTCCGAAGGTGGTGACCACGGTTCTGTAGTATCTGATGCTTTGGCAAAACAGGCTCCTTCCGGTCTTTTGGGGATTCACCTTACCATGCCGGCCACTATTCCTGCTGAGCTTGTAAAACCCATCAATGCAGGCGATCCTGTGCCTGCCGGACTTTCCGCTTCAGAAGCACAGGCTTACAATGCAATGAGTACTTTCTTTGGAAGAAATGCAGCCTATGGAGGAATGATGGTAACACGTCCACAGACAACAGGGTATCTACTTTCTGATTCTCCAAGTGCTTTAGCTGCATTCCTTTACGAGAAGATCGCTGAATGGAGCGAAAGCGACCTCCACCCTGAAAATGTAATCGGCCGTGATGCGATTCTTGATGATATTACGCTTTACTGGCTTACCAATACAGGAGCATCTTCTTCGCGTTTCTATTGGGAGAACAATAAAAATAACTTCAGCGCTGATGCACAGAAAACAAAAGACATTAAAGTTCCTGTAGCCATTTCGGTATTTCCTCACGAGATTTATCAAGCTCCGGAAAGTTGGTCAAAACGTGCCTATCCTACTTTATATTATTATCATAAAGCTCTAAAAGGAGGACATTTTGCCGCCTGGGAACAGCCACAAGTCTTCACAGAAGAACTTAGAGCCGCTTTCAAAGATTTAAGAAAAAAATTTTAATAACAGATCATCAACAATATTGTTCAATCTAAATAATAAAAATATGGAATTAAATACCATTCAGGAAGTAGAAAATACAACAGTAGTTAACATCAATAAAGTGTTGTATTCAGGTAACGTTGTAGTAACCGGAGGACGCAACGGGGAAGCTAAAAGCAGTGACGGAAAACTGGACATTGAACTGACCTCACCCGGAGCAAAAGGAAACGGAACGAATCCGGAACAGTTATTAGCTGCAGGATGGTCCGCGTGTTTTATCGGAGCTATGCATTTGGGTGCTGTTAAGATGGGAGTTAATCTTCCTACGGACCTGTCTGTCAATAGCTCAATAGATCTGACATCCAATAATGACGGATTTTTTCTACAGGCTCATTTACAGATCATTTTACCGGGTCTTCCTATAGATGAAGCCAGAAAAGTTGTGGAAACAGCACATGCGACATGTCCTTATTCAAAAGCAACCCGTGGAAATATCAATGTAAAGATAGATGTTGTGGTGTAGTTATCAGACTGTTCTTATAGCGTTTTGATTGAAATCTTCCTTGCCTTTTGGGTAAGGGAGGTTTTTGTTTTTTAATGAAAGAGAAAATATTCAAAACGTAAATGAATACCTAGAAAGAAAATGATCTTTCAAGATATTTCATCCTTAGTCTTTAGAATCGATATTAATTAAATGCGATCAGGAAATTTTAATCATTAATGTCCTCCAAAGGTCATAATAATTATGGTAAAAGGCAAAACAGATCTTGTAAACATTCTAAGCTTATTCTGTAAAAAAAAATCTCAGGTATTGTAGATAAAATACGACTCAACACTATCATCGAAACAAAAAAAGAGCATATCTATCATCAGATATACTCTAAAAACTTAGAAAAAAAACAAAACGATAAACAACATTGCTTTAGTGGAAAATGTGTTCTTCTCTTTATATTAAAAATGTACGTTTCCATTTGGTCACTGTATTTCTGCTCAGCTTAAAATGGCTAGCCAGCTGGGTATTATTTAACCTGTGCTTTTTCTGATAATCGAGGATTTCAAAAATAACCTGTTTATCATAGGATTTGAATTTTTGACTTTCAGACAATCCATCAAAAAAAATGATCGTATTAATCTTCAGCACATCAGATACTGACAGACAGTCCTTGGCTAAAAACCCTTTGACAAATTCTCTTTTATCAGGGCATTTGGCTTCGATAAAATCATGGTAAATCTGTTTATAATTGGGGCCGATATTTATGATCTGTATTTGCTTATCCATTTATTGAGCGTTGATTTTGGAATTCTGTATTGATTCATGATTTCTAAAGTTGTCATCTGCTTATTCTCCAGGAGCTCCAGCATAAAGTCTATGATCTCTTTAGTATATAAGCTTTTCCTGAATTGAGGCAGCTGGGATTGTTTCTCTTTTTTATTGGGGCTGGATGCCGGAGCATATAAAATCAAATGATTGGAGTACAGTCGGAAAAAGTCATATTCAAGCAGTTTACACCATTTTAAAAGTACATCTGCACCTACAGACTTCTGAGAATACATTTCTGTAATTTCCTTTTCTGTTTTCTGCAAAAACTTACAGATTCTGGTTATCTCTACTTCTTCTTCCTTTACTCTTTTATACAGCAGATCTCCGATATGAATATCTTTTAAATTTTCCATCTATATTAATTTATTTACTGTTCAAAACACCACCATCTCCTTCGGAAATAAACTCATGGTCTTTCATGGTCATATTTTTTGTGATATCTTTAAAAAGTAAATTCACCTGATTTTCATTACAAAAGGTAATATCAATATCCATTCTTAAAACTTTGCCCGAAGAATTCAAGAATAGAATAACCAGGTATTTTTTTAAAATGCCTTCCTTGATTTCAATATTTACGATTTTTCTGTGCGGCATTTCAAAACGAGGTTTTTTACCTGCCGAAAGCCATTGATAACTTTTTATGGAAAGGATCTCTCCGGAGTTTTCATATTCGAAGATAAACCTGTTTTTTAGTTTCCCGTATAGCAATGCCAAAAGAGTAATAAAAATAAACAACATTGGAAGTAAATGATAATCAAGGAATCTAAGTGTAATAATTGTTACCAATAGGAATACAATCAGTAGCAGCTGAAAAATCATATGATGAATTACTTTTTTCTTATTGTTTATTTTCATTGAACTCTCAAATTGTGAAGATTGTTATGTTAATAAATTGCTTTTTATAAAAAGTACTTTGAATTCAAATGGCGGAATATTTCTACTCCGCTCATTTTAAAATGTAATTAAAAATCTAATTCTTGTAAAAACTATATCCTGTAGACTGTACTCCCCAGTTCTGTAAAAAAGCAGCATTTGTAATGGCAGCACGGGAAGATAAATTTTCTATTCCATATAATAATTCTACTTTATATTCAGAATCCGGATCAATACTAATCCCTGTTCCGTCACCTACACTGTAATTGGCATACAGAAAGTATCTGAAATTGGCATTGGTAGCGCCTCCTACAGCATATGGATTACCTGAGCTGTCTAAATTTGCCGCATCAAAGAAGTAGGGTGAAATCTGCGAGGTCTGCATAACCACCGTTACTGTATTTTGTTCCGTCCAATCATTTACTCCAGGTCCTGTTTTTTTGTAAAGTCTTGCGTATGCTCTGCTATTGAACAATACAGGAACTTTAATCTTTCCTGTTCCACTTTCAGTGGAAGTTTGGGAAAACGGACCTAAATCACCGTAATTCATCTCAAACCATAATCCCCAGGATACAGTACCTCTTCGCACAGAACTTGCCGGAAATTTCAATCCAATCGTAGAATTGGGAACTACCCAGCAATTATTGGCATCTATCTGAGGAGAACCTCCGTTTTGCGTAGGATTTCTTATCGAAGTTAAAGCTACATTCCTTGAATCATTTTGTCTGATATTACTATCCAGATTATAGACAATAAAATCATCCGGATCCACGGGTTTGAATATTCCTATATTTCCATTTGCATCGGACACCATTGGAGTTCCGGCTGGAATGATCGGCAAATCTCTGACCCGTAAATTTCCGTTGATATCTAATGTACTTGTAGGAGAAGTTGTATTGATTCCTACATTTCCGGTTTGTCCGGACACGGTAATGGATAGTCCAAGCATTACCAATGCTAAGGATGTAATTTTTCTATTTTTCATAACCTTTGGTTTATTTTTTTTTGACATTCATCTGCTTATTGATCACCTGAATTTTAACAGAGGAGATGTACGTCTCCCCTGTATAAACCACCCTGAAATTTCACTTAAAATACGTGGGAACATATTTAACATTCATTGTTAAATCAGGTAATAAATTGTTGGGACAAAGATCAGATAACCCATACGGATGGTAAAATAATTATTGTAAAAATAGATAGTCGTGATTGTAATTTTAAATTTAATAGTGTGTAGTTTAAAAATGACATTGTATACTTTTGCTGGCCGTTAATTTTTCCTAACTTTATAATAATAATTCACTATATCTATTAAAAAACACACATAATTATCAATCCACAACTGATGCCTCTTAAAATCTATATTTTCATTTTATTATTCTGTATACAAATCTGTTGTAGCCAGCAGACAGCCTCTGTTTGGTATGATACAGACAACGGGCTTCCGCAGAATAGTGTAAAGGATATTACCAAAGACAAATATGGATTTATCTGGATGAGTACAGAGAACGGACTTGTGCGGTATGACGGATATAATTTCGTAACCTTTAATCATCTTAATCTTAAGAATAACAGATTCTCCTTTTTTTTTGGAAATGCTGAAAAAGACTCTATTTATAATTTAACCGCTTACAGTGAAAACACCACTTTAATATCCAAAAGAAATGTAAGTATTTTACAGAAAAAGAACCACTGCATAAAAAAAGTACTGAGTGAAAGCAGGTCATATTCAGTATTTATGAAAAATGGAGTTTTAGAAGAGATTGATCTTAAGAAATTCTTTATTTATTTTAATAAGAATAGTTATTATCATCTATCTAATGATGGAACAATACAGTATAAGCATAAAAATATTGCGACAATAAAAGGACTGCCGAAGGATTTTATATTGGACACGTTTTGTTTGGGAGAAAATATATTTATTATATCCAAGGCACTGAAAAAAATCGTTAAAATCACCTCCGAAAAAATTACATACACAGATGCTCCTGATATTTTTTTCCAAAATGATGTCAAGGTATACTGGAGTCAGATTAATAATCAGTCTTTTATTATTCAGGATCGCATTCTGTATAAAATAGTCTATGAAAACAATGCTGTCAGTTTAAAAAAACTTGCAGCTTATGACCTTAAGAAAAATTCTTTATCCTCTATTTATCATGATGAAGCAAATAATAAGCTATACCTGGGAACCTTATCTGATGGGCTTAATGTAATCAAATTCAATAATTTTCATGTGGTCAACAAATCAGATAAATCTTATGATAATATTTTTTATTCCCTGCTGCCTTTTGGAACGGATAAGGTAATTACATCTTCGGGAGATGTTTACAGTGAAAACGGACTGGAAAAACAATATCACTTCAGTACAACAAGCAGGTATTTTTTATTATATGATGATCAAAAAAATATAATTATTCAAAATGATTTTTCTCTACTGCGTTTTCTTAACAATGTCAATTATTCAGGAAAGGAAAAACTTTATTTTGGAAAAACAGCATCTTGCCTCTGGAACATGAACAATTATTATGTCATAGCATTTCATACAGCTTCATTAAGTACCCAGCTTGCTTTTTACAAAGATGCCAGTTTTAAAAATCCATTCTTACAACTTTCAATCCCAAATATTGTAACCTCTGTGCAGGAATATGGTCAGAACAAATGGTTGGTGGGGACCAGAGATGCTTTATATTCTGTAGAAACTCCCAATTTCACATTAAAAAAAGTATCTGAAAAGTCTTTGAATGTAAGGGAAATTGTAAAAACGAATGATGGAAGCTTCTGGATCATGACTCAGGGAAACGGCTTTTTTCTTTACAAAAACAAAGAATTAATAAAAATGCCTGAAGATAAGGACGGCTACCTTTTGTTTTCACATACAATTCTGGAAGATAAAAAAGGATTTTTCTGGATCAGCACCAATAACGGATTATTTCAGGTACTGAAAAACAATCTTCTGAACTATTCCAGAGATAGGAAGTCTTCTGTATATTATTACAGATACAGCAAAGAAGATGGGTTCAATACCAATGAATTCAACGGAGGATGTTCTCCCAGTTCTGCAATTCTACAAAATGGAAGTTTTGTTTTCCCTTCCATAAAAGGACTGGTATTTTTTGATCCTAAAAAAATAAAAAGTTATTATCCGCAAAATTTCTTCATGGAACGTGTTGTATTTTATGATTCGAAAAGCAACATACAAGAAAATACCATCAATTTGGAAAATAATTTCTACAAAGCCTTGATTTTGGTAGATGTACCTTATTATGCCAACCGGGTAAACCTTGTAATTGAAGCCAAACTAAAAGGCTCTAAAAATGAGAAATGGGAGAAAGTAAATAGTGATGGGAAATACTACATCACCAATCTGGAACCCGGAAAATATCAGCTTATCATCAGAGTACTAGCCTCTCCAACAGGAAAATACATTTACAAAACACTGAATATTGATGTAAAATATCTATTCTACCAAACATTACTTTTTAAGTTTTTTGTCATTTTAATTCTATCACTCATCTTATTAAAGCTAATCAAACTACGAATAAGAAGACAGGAACTGAAAAAAAGAGAACTGGAAAAAATCATTGAAACAAGAACTCAGAAATTATTAAAAACAGTTTCAAAACTGGAATATACAAAGGAACAGCTCCGAAAAGAAAGTGTTCAGCAGAAAAAATTGCTGGAGACAATAAGTCACGACATTATCACTCCTATCAAATATCTGTCTATTGCTGCAAAGAAATTGTATGAAACTGATGAACACGATCATTATATACAAAAAAAGCACTTTGAAAGCTTTTATAAATCTTCTATAGAGTTCTACAACTTTGTAAAAACCCTGAAGGAATACGCCGAAATTTATAATGTTTCCGAAAAAAAGGAAACCTATAATATTTACGAAGTTATTGAATCCAAAAAAACTCTTTTTGAAGGAGCTGCCAAAGAACAAAACACGCAGATCATTAATCATGTTAAAAATCCTACTTACTCCCAAATCAACCAGAATGTAGTAGCGGTTATTATTCATAATTTAATAGATAATGCGATAAAAAATACAACAAATGGAACCATAGAACTGTCTACTATTGAAGATGACAGCATCTTTTTTCTGGAAGTAAGAGATACAGGAAAAGGAATGAGCCAGGAACAGATGACGTACTATGAAAAGCTTCAGAAAAATATTGAAAATGAAAAACTCATTTTACAAAAATATAGCTTGGGACTGCATCTTATTCTTCAGTTACTCATGATGATCAACGGTAAAATAGACTTTAAAAACAATAACCCATATGGAACAATAGTATCGATTAAAATAAAAAAACAAAAATATGGATAGAAAAATTATTATTGCTGATGATCATTTTGTAGTAAGGTTGGGAACCACCCTTATTCTGGAATCACACTACAAAGATGTGAAGATTTCTTACGCAGAATCTTATACAGATCTAACAGATCAACTACTCATTGAGAAATTCGACTTATTGATCCTGGATATCAATATGCCGGAGAGTAAGTATCTGAGCATGATTGGTGAAGTAAAAAAAATACAGCCGGATCTTAAGATTTTAGTGTTTTCGGTGTATGACAATGATATTGCAGTACAGTATATCATTGAAGGGGCTGACGGATACATTAATAAATTATGTGATGAAAATAATATCCTGGAAGCCGTAGAAAACATCTTTGAAACAGGAACTTATTATTCCCCGGATATTGTAAAAAAACTGGTTTCTTCCGCTAAAAAAGACACTCCTATCAACCCGATAGAAGCCTTATCCGAAAGAGAAAAGGAAATATTTGATTTATTGATAAAAGGATACGGCAATATTGAGATCTCGAATGAACTGAACCTGCATCTTTCTACAGTAAGCACCTACAAAGCAAGAGTCTACAAAAAACTAAACATTAAAAACACGGTAGATCTTGTACGGTTAGGAGATAAAAACCAGGCACACAAATACAAATAATAACGAGCATTCTAACAAACACTAAGATGTAATACCAAAACAAAATCCCCAATATCAGATGGATAAAGGGGATTTTTTATTTTTAACCAGCAATTATATTATTTAATTACTGATTCTCCTTGAAGCAATTTTACAGCTTCTTCATTATTTTGCATCAGAGCATGCTGCAAAGCTGTGTTTCCTCTGTTATCCTTTATATTTTTATCAGCTCCTTTTTCTAAGAGTATTTTCAGGATTTCTGTTCTGCCAAAAACGGCTGCATAAATCAGAGCTGTTGCATCATTGTAATTTTTGGCATTCATATCCGCTTTAAAGGAAATAAGTAATGAAACCATTTCTTTGTATCCTTTAAAAGCGGCACCCATTAATGCTGTATTACCACTTTGATCCTGCAGATCAGGATGAGCTCCGTTTTCAAGCATCCATCGGGCCGCTTTGTAATGGTTATGGTATACGGTTAAGATTAAGGGAGTATAGCCTCCTGTGTTTTTAGAATCAATATCTTTTTTTAACTTAGACATGGCTTCTATATTACCTGTCTTTGCATACGAAAAGATGTCTTGCGCGCTCATTCTGCTCATCGCAAGAAACAAAATAACGACGGAAATAAAGTATCTCATTATTCTTATTTTGAAGACAATAAAGATTCCAGCTGCTGGCGGTCCATTTTAACATATTGCGCCAGACGTTTTCCATATTCTGAATCTGCCTGATAGAAGTAAGAGATCATTTTAGCCACTACTTTTTTATTGGTAACACTGTTCAAAGCATTTCCAAGGTTTTTAATCAGGTTATCCTGATCTTTTTTAGAGAAAGACCTGTACAGTTCTCCGGCCTGTTTAAAATTATTTTCCTTATCTATTTTCGCCTGTACTGATGATGTACCCATTGGAAAAATAGTCTGAGAGTATTTGAATTTTTTGTTATCGGTCACTTCCGGTTTTCCCGCTGACGGCTGGTAATTGACTTCTCCGCTTTGAGGTCTCATAGACATGTAACCGTTTTGATTGTATGTCATCGCTTCATTCTTTGATGCATTAATTGGTAATTGCTGGAAATTTCCTCCGATCCTATGTCTCTGAGTGTCAAAATAAGAAAATAGTCTTCCTTGTAACAGTTTATCTTCTGATGGTTCAATTCCCGGTACAAGAGTTCCCGGAGAAAAAGCGGCCTGTTCTACCTGCTGAAAATAGTTCGTCGGATTCTGATTAAGAGTCATTGTTCCTGCTTTAACCGATTTTGCAATAGATTCCGGCCATATTTTGGTCACATCTACCGGATTAAAATCAAGCTTTTCAAAGTCATCTTTTTTCAGCATCTGTATATACAAATCCCACTTCGGAAAGTTTTTATTGCTAATAGCATTGTACAAATCTCTCGTAGCATGTTCTATTTGTGTAGATTGAATTTTATCGGCCTCTTCCTGAGTAAGATTCTTTTCGCCTTGCTGAGGAACCCATTTATACTTTACATACGTTACTTCTCCTTTTGCATTGACCCATTTGAAGGCATGTACCCCATTCCCCTGCATTTCCCTGTAACTGGCAGGAATACCATAATCTGAAAACAACCAAGTCAGCGTATGCGTAGCTTCCGGAATATTAGCCATAAAATCAAAAACCCTGTTATTATCAGAAGCGTTATTGGTAACCGGAGATGGTTTAAAAGCGTGAACCATATCAGGAAATTTCATGGCATCCCTGATGAAAAACACCGGTAAGTTGTTTCCCACTAAATCATAATTTCCCTGATCAGTATAAAATTTAACTGCAAATCCTCTTGGATCTCTGAAAGTTTCCGGAGATCCCTGCTGATGTACTACAGTAGAAAATCTTACCAATACAGGCGTTTTCTTTCCTGCTTTTGATAAAAAGTCAGCCATGGTAACCTCTGAAAAATCGGCATCTGCAACAAATTCGCCAATAGCTCCGGCCCCTCTCGCATGCACTACCCTTTCAGGAATTCTTTCTCTGTCAAAAGCCGCTAACTTCTCAATTAAATGAATATCTTCCAGTAAAACAGGTCCGTTATTTCCTACCGTTTTAGAATTTTGATTATCTCCTACAGGGCTTCCTGTATTAGTTGTCAGTTGTTGAGAATACAGTGTAGAAGTGATAAGAATCCCAGCTAAAAACACATTTTTTTTCATAATTTCTTATTTATTGTGGAGCAAATATAGACCGTTGATCTTCTGAATCCTTCTCAATAAATTCAATTTAGATAATTTTTAAAATCTATCACAAAACAACAGATCAATAGATATAATCTACTTTATTATTAAAAAAATAAGAATTATAAAATGATAATAAGATCTGGCTTCTGACAATTTAATTTGCTATTCCTGTAGTTTAATATCTACAGTTTTGAACATTTATCAGATTGAAGAATTACTTAATTTTGCAAAAAAAACAAATGCTAAAAAAAATAATATTAATTATAATTATTCCAGCAGCAGCTATTTTTCTGGGATTAAAATTCATCAAAATAAGTACTGTTGATCCTCCTATAATCAATCAGCTTAAAACAAAATTCTCCGGAAATATTGAAGATAGTCCTTTTCAAAAAGAATATCTGAATAAAGATGGACTCGTTGTGGTAAATGTTTGGGCTCCGTGGTGTAAACCTTGCATTCAGGAAATTCCTACTTTCAAAAAAATAAGTAAAGAGAACCCAAACATAAAGTTTGTTTTTCTATCTATTGATGAAGATGCTGAAAAATTAAAAACTTTTCTTGCTAATAATACAATCAACGATATTACGCTTCAGAATATTGAATACATTGAAGCCATCAAAACCTTTTTAGGAGGAAATGGTCTGTTGGGATATAGTTCCATCCCATTAACTTTTATCATAAAAGATGGAAAAGTAATTGATAAAAATGTAGGCAGTATAGATTACAATGAGTTTACTACTCACTTGAAAACACTACAATAGAATCTATCATTTAATCATAAGAATAACATTCAAATTAACTGATCCGCTGAAAAACTGAGGGTTACGGATGTTGAGCAGCGGTTATATAAGATAGGCGTACAGCTTATCTTTTTTAAGATCCATCTACAATTAAAAATATTTTATTTTTTTGAGATGATTTCGGGCAGCAAACGTTGAGACCTTCTGTACATTTAAAAAAAAACAGAAAAAATAATTCAAAATAATGGGACTTTGAATCTTTTTTCAATACATTTGTGGCTTGATTATCTCATTAATTTGAGTTTCATGGTTATTAGTTTTTATCCCCAGGATTACTGGGGATTTTTTATTTCAACCAATACCTGCCCAATTCTGCTCCATCAGCACTTCAAAAGTTTATTAAAGAAAGGAGGGAAGTAAATTCCATGGACCCATACAATTTGACAGAATATAAAAAATCCATTTCCGGAAAATTCCGGAAATGGACACCACTTTATCATCATCCAAATCACAACTAAACTATGAACAAGGAAGCAATAGTCTGTGCATCGCTGCCACTTAATATTTCATCGTAAGCTGCAGAACCTGCTGCCGCTCCAAATAAAGTTCCTGTATTATAGCCCGCCTGGTTTACATTGTCTTCTCCGGCATACACAGGATTGGTTGCGGACGGCATATTTCCCCCGTCAGCAAGCTCAATCCATCCTTTATTAGCTCTCATTCTTCTTACCTGTGAAGCATGTCTGGCTTCAACAGAGTGAATCTGTAATGCAGCCTGAAGCACAACTTTATTGGACATTACGTTTCCCGCCTGTCCTTTATAAGCTCTTACTCCGGTATCTTCAAAAGCCTGGGCGAGAATAAGAAACTGATTATAATCTGTAAAAGGCGAAAAATTTCCGCTGGCTGTAAAGTCAAAGGTTGGTTTATTTCCCGGTGTTGTTCCAAGAGAAGTGAGTGTACTTTTCAGAAAGCTGACATGGGCTGATTCATGTTTTGAAATCTGCATAAAAACAGTTCTGTCTCCAGTGGGAATCAATCCTGGTGTGGATAATCCTATACTGTAATATTCATTTTCAAGATATTCCAGAGCCAATGCCAGTTGTAAGGCATCCGTCAGGGTACTTTTTAAAGCATAGCCTGTTAAATTTGTTTTTGTAGTTTCCGCTTTGGCGGAGGCAGCCATCAGCGTTCCTAATCCAAGCGGTACTGCAGCTGTAGCTGCTTTTTTTCCGAATAAAGACATATTCGTAATCGTTTCCAGTCTTGAAGCTTCCTTTGTGAAAAATTGATCATAAGAAAGCTTATCCAGTAATTTAAGAATATTCATAATGTAATTTTTAAAGGTGAATGATTAGTTAATGCCTCTTTCTTTCCAGGTAAAAGGTGTTTTGATAAACGCTCCGGCAGCCATTACGATATCTTTGGGCTCTTTTGCAAGATCAAGTCCGTTCGCATCTATCACATCATCTCCCGAAAAATCAGCAGTTCCCGGATTAATTAAATTTCTGATGGCGGAAGCATGCCTGGCCTCTACCGAAACTATTTTGCCGGCAATCACCAGATAAGCAGGATTGGAAATATATTT
Source organism: Chryseobacterium sp. 22543 (assembly GCF_052044565.1). Lineage (NCBI taxonomy): Bacteria > Pseudomonadati > Bacteroidota > Flavobacteriia > Flavobacteriales > Weeksellaceae > Chryseobacterium > Chryseobacterium sp. 22543. Next base: position 36,435 of record NZ_JBQENH010000003.1, on the reverse strand, counting down.
CCCTGCCCCGTTGTAGGCTGCTACTCCTGTATCTTCCAAAGCTTTTGCTGTGGCTAATACGGAATTACGATCATTAAAATTCACATTCGGATACTGGAATTCCAGTTTGGGTAGCACATGGTCTGTAGCACCGCTGATGGCTGCTTTAAAGAAATCCCGGTGAATCACTTCATGATGATAAAGGTCTGTGAAAACTTCTTTCTCAATACTTGAAATTCCCGTATAAAAATTATTCACCACTTTCGTATAAAAATCTGCTTCCAGCTGCTCGAGTGCATAGGCATAGTTTAATATGCCCACATCTCCTGTCCCCAGATCATATTTAGGTTCATCTATGATCTGAAAATCATCATTGTCATCACATCCTATGAAGGTAAGACCTGCGATGGCTAATCCTACTCCACTTAATTTTAAAAAGTTTCTTCTGCTTGTATCAAGGGTAACTCCCTGATTAGAAACCTGAATTGTTTTTTTCATGCTATTATTTTTTTAGTGTTCGGATATATAAAAAAGAAAAACAGCATATTCCGGTATGCTGTTTTGTATCTTACATTATTAAGGCATTAGAACCGTATCAATTACATGGATCACCCCGTTAGACTGGTTCACATCTGCGATAGTCACTTTGGCACTGTTTCCTTTTGCATCCTTTATGTAAAGGTCTTTTCCTTTAGTCCAGAATGTAAGATCTTCTCCCTGTACAGTTTTCATCATACTTTTTCCATTTCCTGCTTTCACAGCAGCCCAGATTTCTTTTGCGCTGTATTTTCCAGAAAGAACATGATAGGTTAAGATACTTGCAAGCATTGCTTTATTTTCAGGCTTTACAAGACTTTCTACCGTTCCTTTCGGAAGTTTTGCAAACGCAGCATCTGTGGGAGCCAGTACGGTAAAAGGCCCTGCGCTCTGTAATGTTTCTACCAAACCGGCAGCTTTCACTGCAGCAACAAGGGTTTTGTGATCTTTGGAATTGACTGCGTTTTCAATAATATTTTTGGAGGGATACATAGGGGCTCCTCCTACCATTACTGTTTTTTCTTTCATCGTTTGTGCTGTTACCTTCCCGCCAAAAGCAAATGATAAAACGACCATTGCTAAAACTGTGATTTTTGACTGTGTGTTCATTGCGTTGATTTTTAATTAATTATATTTAATTGTGCTTTTAATGTCATTTACGAGGTCGGTTTCATTTCAGATTGAAAAAAAATGAAATTTATTACAACACATTGATTTACAATAATTTATTTTTTTATTAAAAAAAAGAAACAATCTTGAAAATGTAATCTCTCACATTAAATATTTTTCAATAATTTTCAAAAAATCATGTACGAAATAAAAGACGAATTGGATTTTATTGACTATATGTTTTATTTTATTACATTTGAATAGAAAAATAAAAGCTATTAAAACAACCTATTCGGAAGAAGAACTTATCGTTTTATTAAAAGAAAAAAACGAAACTGGTTTTCATTATCTGTATGACCACTATTCTGGTGCGCTGTACGGAATCATTCTCCGGATCGTTCAATCTAAAGAATATACTGAGGAAGTAATTCAGGATGTTTTTGTTAAAATATGGAACTCTATCCATCAGTATGACGCCTCCAAAGGGAGGTTTTATACCTGGATGATCAATATTGCAAGAAATACGGCTATTGATTATTTAAAGTCTAAAGGATTCCAGAATGAGCTTAAAAACCAACCACTTCCGGATTTCGTATATAATACTACAGAGCTTTCAACGGTCAACAATTCATCTGATTATATCGGGTTTAACAATGTGCTGGAAGGGCTGGAAACAGACAAGCAGGAACTCATAAATCTTGCTTATTATCAGGGATACACTCAACATGAAATATCCGAAAAGCTGAAGATACCGCTGGGAACAGTGAAAACGAAAATGCGTAATGCACTGATGAAATTAAAAGATTTGCTAAAAGATTATCAATAAATTGAACACAAAAGAATACATATCATCCGGAATTATAGAATCTTATATTCTTGGCCATACTTCTCCTGAGGAAGCAGGGATTTTGGAGTGTGTGATGAAAAATAATGCTGAAGTAAAGGCTGCTTTTGAAGAAGCCCAAAAAACTTTGGAACATCTTGCTACCGCTCAGGCTGTAACACCTCCAAGTGATTTGAAATCTAAAATCTGGAATAAAATTCAGCAGGAACAAACTGTTGAAGAAGTAACACCTGTTCTTTCAACAGATATTCCTGAGACAAAAGATCATAAAGAAATTCCGGAAAGAGTAAATATTCAGGGAAATACCCGCTGGAAAACCTATGCAATAGCAGCTTCTGCATTGTTCCTGATAAGTGTTGCCGGCAATTTATTCTGGATGAACAGCCAATCCTCCCATAAAAAGGAAATCGCTTTGCTGTCTGCAGAAAAACAAGCTCAGGATCTGGCAATGAAAAAAATGAACCGTAAGATTGATATGTTCTCCAATCCTGATATGCAGATGGTCATGCTGAAAGGGGTAGAAAAACATACGGATTCCAAAGCAATGGTTTTCTGGGATAAAAAAACAAAAGAAGTCTATCTGAATGCGGAAAAACTGCCTAAAGCTCCTACTGGAATGCAATATCAGCTTTGGGCCATCGAAGACGGACAACCTGTGAGTGCAGGAATGTACACCGAAGATAAAGACAGCAACATTGCACTGGCCAATATTTCCAATGCTCAGGCTTTTGCCATTACGCTCGAAAAAGAAGGCGGAAGTAAAGTGCCTACCATGGAGAATATGTTTGTCATGGGTGAAATTTAAAACACTCCTTTATCAATTCCCAAAGTTCACAAAATGAGGAACATCTGTTGCAAAATTATTCATTGGTAAAAGATTATTTCTATTGCTGTTAAAATCAAAAACAGAATTGTTATCAAACGGAACCCGCGGATAATACATGAAAGAAATCTGAATCCTGTTGAACACCAGATACGGATTATTAATTAAAACACCTATTCCGATTTTTGCATTAGCTTTGGTTTTCAATAGTTTATCATCAGGCATTCCCAGCCAGCCAACCGCGGTAGTTAAATAAGGACTGAAATGGAAATTCTTCCAGGTTTTGTTAATAAACAACTGGAGCTGATATCTTAAAACCAGTTTTTTAGTTCCGATATAATCTGAATTGTAAACAGGAAATTCATCTGCAGAAGAAAGGTTTATCCTGTCCTTGTATGAGTAATTATGCTGTGGATTTCCAAGGGCTAACGTTGGAGAAAAGAAATGTCTTGCTTTGGCAAATTTCCAATCCATAAGATTCGTAAAATAAGTTCCGTCTACACGGAAAGACTCCCTATTCTGACTGTCTTCATTAAAAAAACGTCCAAACTGAGCTTTGACAGTGAAATATCCTACCTTTATAAAACTACCGTAAGAAGCAGAAATTCCCACATAAGGGTTCACTTCTTTATTTCTTGATAAGCCTCCCGCAATAATGTTCACCGAATTACCGTACGCAACATCTTCCGGCAAATCATATTGAAAAATATTTCTCTGAACCGAAAAGTTTCTGTGGATAAACCCAACAGACATCAGAAAACTGTTGTATGAGCTAAAGTATTTATACTGGTCTATTCCCGGACTGTCTTTATACTGGTAATTCTGAAATCGTCCTATTATTGCAATATTGCTGGATACTTTTTCGTTTGGATCTGATGAAACGGGAATCTGATAACCACCCCATAAATCCTGGCTGTACACTTTGATCTGAACTTCCGGAAAAGCCGTATCGGTTTCTGTAGGAAGCAAAACATTCCTCTTAAAATATTCAAATGTAAAACCACCCGCCCATTTCGTCAAAGGCGAGAAAAAGTCTCTTCTTACATTGAAATTGATTCTTTCGTTTCTCAAAAAATCCCGTTCGCCAAGAAGCTGGGCATTGATATAAGTGCCTAAAAGGTTATAGGCTGTATAGCTTCCCAAAAGATAATCCTGCTTTTCTTTGGAATCATTTCTGTAAAGGAAATCAAGGGTGTGTCCTAATCCCAATACATTTTCTTCAGTAGCTCCCAGACCGAGTTTACTTCCTGAATAGCTGATCCTGGGTTTCAGACTCCAGGAATCCAGGACTTTTACCACTACATCAATAGAATCTTTACTGGATGTACTGTCGGAAACACTGATATTCACTCTGTTCACAAATGGCATTGCTCTGAGCAAACGCTCAGATTCATAGAGTTTCTGGGCGTTGTATTCTTCACCTTCTTCAAAAAGCAGATAATTATTTACGGTGGAGTTTTTTGTATTGGCATGAAGATGATCTGCCACCCAATCATACCATCTGGATCTTTCTTTAGTGTCCCTGGAACCATATCCAAATGGATCAATAGTCTCTATCCTGATTTTTCTGATGTATTTTTTGTTATAAGCCTCCTGCGACAGTTTTTCAGTCCTGGACTTAACGGAAGTTGAATCCGGCTCTCTACGAAATATAAAGCGGTGAATAAATTTGGTAACTTTTCTCTTATCTGAAAATTCTTCTATTTTGTAATACAGCGAATCTTTCTTCTCCTGTGCATTTAAAAAGAAAAAACCACCTAAAAAGAAAATTAAAATTGCAATCGTTCTAGTCATTAGTCATCAAAATTCAATACAGTTTGTAGTATCAATTTATACGCCAACAGGCTTTAAAATGGACAAGAATTAGAAAATTTTCCACTTAAAGTTTTCATGTTTTATATTTTTATTTTTTAAATAATATAACGGTCAAAGAATGACCGCTTCTTCTTGTAACATCCTAAAAACAAATTGTTATGATAATTGAGATTTTAGAATATACATTATTTTCAGTCTTTATTAGATGAAACCTGACAATACTATCAAATTCAGAGTAAAAGAAAACAACAGTAAAATAATCAGTTCTTTCGAAAAACGGCTCTCTTTTTTAAAAATATAATTGATCCAGAATGATAATCCTAGAAACACTAATCCTACTGTTGTAAAAACAACAGTTCTCGTGATAAGAGCTGGAATAAATTCATTTTCTCTTATCTGATCCCAATTTTCTTTTGATCCTGTCCAAAATCGTGATATTCCTATTAAACTTAGAAAACCAATTGTATAAACTATAGTTTTCAACAATAAATAGATATTATTTTTATTTGTATACTCCATTCTTACATCATCGTAATAGTTTAGATTATAAAAAGGTTCCTTCTACAGCGTACAAAAGAAATATACCTTTAAAATAATCACTAATAGGTGCCAGAACACAAATATAACGAAAAGCCCTCTCTAAGAGAAGGCTAAAGCCCAGATGTTTTATTTGTGTCCAGCATGTCAACTGAAAAGCTAACTTAAATCATAAAAGCAAGAGTATTTCAATACATTTTTTTTGTTATTTTTACTCATTATAAATAAAAATAAGACATGAGAAAAATCGTACTCTCGGGAATCGCAGTTATAGGAGGGTTTCTAGCAGCAAATGCACAGTGTAAACCTGTATCTACTCTTGCAGAAAATTTTGATACCTGGAAAGATATTAATAAATGCTGGACTGCTCAACCAGGGAAAGCTATGCTGTATGCCAGTGATAAAAGAATTATTTTTTATTCAATGAGCAACCCAGGAGAAAATATGTATCTGGTAACTCCGGAAATGAAAGCCGGAACTTATACGCTTTCTCTTGACCTTTCGGATAACGGAGGTGAAACAACATTAGAACTTTTCTCTGTAAACAGCCCTTCTGATGCAAAATCTTATGTTTCAATCACTAAGCCTTCAAAGATAACAGGAGAGAAAAAAACATATACCATTTCTTTGAAAAAAGACTCCCATCTGGGACTGAAAGTTTTACTGAATGGGGTACATCAGGCTGTTTATATGGATAATTTTTCTTTAACTCCAAAGAAATAGATCAAGAAACCCGCAATTAAATTTTTATATAATTGTTTTGTTTAAATTTTTGTTTTCCGCTCTACAAAACCTTCAGACTTCATACTAAATAGAGGATACAAAGGTTTATATGAACACAAATAAAAGGCTGTATCCTATATTTGACGATGCAAATATAGGATACAGCTTCTAAAAGTGATTACAGAAGTAAAATTCAAGCCTGTTATTGAATATGGGTGAACAGAATTGATCCTGCTCTCTGTGTTTTCATTAAGATTATTGTGTAATTATCCCATATTCTGGTTTAGGAAACTCACCAGGAGTTTTGTACCTGGTGGAATTGCCTTTATGATACCATGCTCCTAATCCTGAGATCATCAATGCCATATTATGTACAAACCGTACAACATTCTTTTGCTCAAGACCAAAATCAGGCAAATTATTCTGAAGTGCAACAAATTCCTGAACATATGAATCGTGGATATGCATTGCTTCAGTAATAGCTTCTTCCAATGAAACATGATACTGATTCTTTATCACCAATATAATGTTCAGAATTTCTGTATCAATTCCTAGCTCCTTCTCTATTGAAGCAAAATCATTCTGAATCGCCATTATTCTGCACATCAGCATTTTTAACCGTTTTATAATCGGATGTTCAGATATATACCCCGGAACAATATAATTAATGGAAGGTTCTACCGGATCTCCATAGGGGTACATAAAAACCGAATACTCACGGATAAGCAGAAGATTACTAAGAGTTGGAAATTCTCTTTTCAATTTATAGGATGTTTCCTCCATAATTCCATAGGTAGTATAATTATAAAAGTTCTTAGTCCAGCGTATCAACCAATCATTATTAATGTAAGGAATAAATTCCTGTCTGCTTAGAGCCACTTGTTTTACGAGTCCTATATCATCTGCTTTAGGCTGTTCTCCCAACATGACATCCATTATATGGTCCCTAATATCTGCAAATTGATCAACCGGGCACAACTCATAATAATCATCAAACAGAGTCAGCCATACCATAAATCTTGCTATAGGTCTGATCTGCTCTTTGGTGCTAGCCGCCGGAAACATATAAGATGCGGCTTCTACGAGGCCGTGTTTCTTATATTTAGTTCTTGTGGCTTCGGACATAAACTGATAATCCGTATCAATCCAATTATTCTGTTCTTCATAGAATGATTGTGAAAACGGGCCTATTTCATAGGTCCAGGGATATTGTAAAACAGGAACATCTTGCTGTTTCATCTTTAAAATTTAAAATTGTTATATTGAATTAAGCTTATTTTACAGTCTTGGGGGTCAGGTTATCCTCAGGCCAGGCAAAACCAACTCCTCCGTGCTTATACCTATTGGTTTCCAGGTAAAAAGTATTAACTCCCTGCAGTCCAACACCGGCATAATAAACGAATTTGTCTACGTGTTCCTGATATTCACCAAACTCCCGATACTCATTATGTAAGCCATTCAAACTGGCCAGCTCTTCATTATGAATGCGTAAAGCTTCTGCACAAGCATCTTCCAAAGAAAGATTATACTCCTGCTGCAAAACAAAAACCAGATTAAAAACCTCTGTTCCTTTCGCCATTTCTTTTGGCAGGGAGTGAAGATCATTTTGCCAGGCAACAACCAGGGTCATATGGGAAATCATCTTTTGCACTACGATATGCTCAAAGATATGTTCCGGCAGGACAAGACCAGATTCAATCTCACCAAAGATCAGATAAGGACGCATTAGAACAGAATATTCTCTAATGGTTTTGTAAAGATTCAGTGATGGCGGGCGGTGGGCTATTTTGTATGGATATTCCAATTCGATTCCATATCTGAAAGACTGATAAAAATAGTATACAAACCGCTCAAACCATAGGTCTGGCATGAAAGCACGAAATTCATCCCGGATCATTGCCATGTGATGATAGAGCGCATTTTCCTCCGGCATGGCTTGAGCCCCTTTGAGAATATCTGTACAACGGATCCGTAGCTCCTGGATCTCTTCAAGGGACGAATGCTCCACCTGATCATCGAGAGCAACATATTGGAGCATAAACCTGTTGCATGGAATGGCCTGCTCATAGGTTAAGTGCGGCCACATACGTGCGGTACACATATGAAGCTCCATTTTTTTATAAATTTTCCGTTGTTTTTCTGTCAAAAAAGTATAATCATTATCAATCCAGCCATCCATATCTTTCCCCATTTGTTCAGCATGTGGATTTATAAGGTCAGGCCATGGATAACATCCCCTTGGCAAGTAATCTGCACTATTAAATTGTTCTGGTGTCATCTTTATTTATATTTTAAAATTATTGCAAAGCATATTAGTGTACCCGCCACTCTTTTCTAAACTTTCGGCAGGTTCTTAATACGACGGTAATTGTTCAGTTTTTATTGAAATTGGTTATGTCCTAATGTTTCTTTTAATTCGGAAGCACTTGGAAATTCTGTTTTGTTATAGCGGTCAAGCTTAGTGGATATATTTTTCCAGCCGCTCAATACCATACTCATAATAATCATCAAATAGAGTCAGCTCTTGCTATAAGTAATCTGTCTTTGGTACTAGCCGCCGGAAACAGGTAAGACGCGGCCTCTACGAGGCCGTGTTTCTTATATTTAGTCCTTGTGGCTTCGGACATAAACTGATAATCCGTATCAATCCAACGATTCTGTTCTTCATAGAATGATTGGAAAAACGGGCCTATTTCATAGGTCCAGGGATATTGTAAAACAGGAACATCTTGCTGTTTCATATCATTTAAAATTAGAAGATTAATTATTGAGTTGCACATTAAAAATGCTTAATTTCCACCCTTTCCAGTGTTTCACCTTTTCCGTTGGGTGGTACAGCAAATCCTCCCGGTTCATACCTTTTTGTCCCACTTTGATAGTACCAGTTATTTAATCCACTAATCATTTGCTTTATGTAATAAATAAATTCTTCTGTTTCTTTTTGATATGGGCTGAAATCCGGTAAATGGTTGGATAGCGTTACAAATTCATCTACAAGCTCGTCATGGATTCTCATTCCTTCCCTACAGGCTTCATCAAAAGACATTTTATTATGATACATCAGTAATTTGATAATATTGAACATTTCTGATTCTATCGCAAGTTCTTTTCCGATAGTTGCAAAATCGTTCTGTAAAGCAACAATAATTGACTGCAGCATAATTATGCGCTGGATAACAGTATGATTATAAATAAAATCAGGCAAAGCAAATCCCGTTGTTGGGCAAATCAAATCAACAAATGGAATCATACCTATTGAATTGGCACGAATTAAATGAAATAAAGGAATGGGAGGAATTTCCTTACTGATTTTATAAGGAGATTCTTCCATAATTCCATCAGTAACAAAATTATACTTATATTTTTTAGCCATTCGTTCAAGCCAGAAATCTGGCATTCCAAGTGCTATCCACTCTTTTCTATTGGCTTGCATCTGGCGGAATATTCCTATTTCGCCAGGTTTGGGGTCATCCCCCATCATAACTTCAAAAATCCGGTCTCTAAAACCTGCAATTTCTTTTATGGGTAAAAGTTCAGCATAATCATCAGTTACTGTCATATATATTGCAAAACGTGTAGCATGAAGAATTCTTTCTTTTTCAGCAGCACCGGGTACCATAAAAGGACCTACATCTATCAAACGCATTTTCCTATATCTTGCCATGGATTCTTTTGAAAGAAACTGATAATCCTGGTCATACCAGATAGTTTCTTCTTGGTCTAAAGTTCCTGCAAAAGGACTTCGAAGAGTTTCCCAAGGATACACCGGCTTTGGTACATTAAATTGTTTGTTCATAATATGTTGTTTTAATTTTAATAGAATAAAAATTACATTTTCAATAATCTCGTTTTTTTCAAATTGCAATATGTAATTGGAAATTTTGTCGATTTTGGTATTAAAATTGGCTCAGCCTTTCTTTCAATTCATTTGTCTGAGGAAACTCCATAGCATTATAACGGTCAAGCTTAGTGGATATATTTTTCCAGCCGCTCAATACCATACTCATATAGTGTACCCAATTGACCACAGCCTCGTGCCATATACCAAAGTCTGGAAGTGAAGCCTGCAGGGCTATAAACTCCTTAAGATCTTCATTATGGAGGCGCAGGTCTTCCAGGCAGGCTTCCTCTAACGAGATGCTGTGTTCATTCTGGATTACCTTCACAATATTATAATAGATACTGTCTGTCGCTTCATCTTTTACTACAGATTGAACTTCATTGAAAAAAGTTACCAGATGACAGGCAAGTGCCTGAAGACGGCGGATCACCGGATGATCATGAATTTCCGGCGGCAGGGTGATTCCTGTTTCAACTTCAGTAAGCTGCAGGAAAGGATACAGGCAGATGGAATCTTCCCTTAAGACAATGCATTCTGCCGTTGTAGGAAACATCTTATTCTTTTTGTATTCCTGTTCCTTCTTAAGCCCGCTAAAATACCTACTGATCATCTGTGTGAAACGATACATGGATTCTTTTGGAATAAACTGAAGTAATTCCTGTCTTAACGAAGCAAGCATAGAAGCTAAAGGTATTGTAGACTGAGAAACAGACATTTCACCATTCAATATAGCAATGGATTGAGCATGTACATCATCAATGTCATCAGGCTTACTTTCTTCATACAGATCATCATTGTAAAGTGTCCAGAGCATCAGTCTGCAGATAGGCCGGAAACGTTCAGCAGAAGCGGTAGGAAACCATTGGGCAGCGATGTGGGCCGTTTTGGTTTTTTTGTACTTCTTACGCAGATCAGGATTATTTTGATACAGCCACATGTATTCACCATCAATCCATTGATTTTCGGTGATTTCCTGCAATTGATCCGCATGAGGATTTTTTAAGGTTGGGAACGGATACCTGAACTTTGTACGAAGAAGTTCAAGAGGGTTAAAATTTTCATTACTCATGATTATATGTTTTAATGGTTTTTATCTTTTATCGTATAATCGTTTTATTTAAATATATAGCTCTTTATAAAACAGCAGCTATGCTTTTAAAAACATATTACACTAATTACCAACAAGATACATTCATGAATGAAATAAATGTACAAATTAATTTTATTAAATAATACGGAATTTCACTATATTATTAAATATATTTATAATATTGAATAACAACAACTTACAGATCTTCAATGATGATAACTCAAATTTACACATCAGATTATCAACAAATTAACACTTCAAAAAGAGATAAGTATTTAATATTTTACCTGTAATCAAATAATTAATATAATTATATTATGATTGATTTTATAAGATTGCTGAAAAAAAAAGTAATAATGGAAAAAGATACCAGATCTTAAAATATTCCAATGGGAGTATTCCACAAAAAAGAACTCCTGCTGAAAAATCTACAGGAGTCATTTAATGATTTTTGATATATACTAATCGTCCACCCTAATCAATTACCGGAAAAGACCCCAAAGTAAATTGTACGGTTTTTTCCTGATAAATATTCGGATTCATGGCATTGGGCACTACTAAAGTCAAATTAGTCCTCTCACCAGGCTCATAATTTTTTAAAGCATCTGAAAATGTTTGCGCATCATATACGGAATAAGAACCTACTTTTTTAACCAAAGTACCGGGCAGGATATTATTAAGATGTAAAGCTCCGCCTAAAGTTGTTGGACCTATCAGTACCCCTTTTACATTCTGCAAAACGGTATTATATCCGTTAAAAATATACAGCTGTACATCCCATGGAATAACATCTATAACTCCTACAGAAGCTCTAAACTTCATATCCTCTTTGGCAATAACAGGTTGAGTAACCGCATGCTGGACCGATATGGTTTTCGTATGACTATAATCCTCCACCATCTTTGTCATTTCAGTACTGTTCAGCACCCTTTTAAAGGTGGTGTTACCACGGGCTTCATTATTCCCCCATCTTACTCCATTGGCTATAAATCCTATATAATCTTTTCTGCCAAGAGCGGCTACAGCTGCTTCGATATTAGGAGTTAGGTTAGGATCATTTTTTTGCAATGATTCTGCAAACTGCAAATGTAAATTCTGCAATTTCTCGTTTCCTTCCGCTTTTGCTTTTTCGGCTGCCTGAAAGTGATTTTTAATGGCTTCTTCCCGAGAGATATCAGGAAAGAATTTTTCTTCAAACTGATAAATCATATCATCATCCGCATCATACATTTCGATTCTTGTATTATTAATTTTTTCAGCATCATACTGACTGTCAACCTGCTGATTAAATGAAGACTTCATCGATTTCCTGCTGCTTCCTAAACCGAGAAAGGCCCATCCGCTTGATCTCTGGCTGACACTGCTCTTTTGAGCATCACTTAAAAATTGGTTAACAACTGTACTCCCATCTATATGCGCATTAATATAACTGTTTTTAGAATTCTTAAATTTATAGCTAACCGATATATCACCATTTCCGTTGGCCAGCAGATTCTTAACATATTCCGTAGGATTTTCAATACTTATATTTTTAAAGCTTTTATTTCCAACCAGAGTTCCTGAAATGCGCTTGCTGTAAACAACCTCCCCTCCTGCTTCCACAATGAATTCTACCTCAGTAGGTGAAATGATCTGGCTTTGAAAATTTGTATTATAATCATTAATCAACTGTTCCTGAGGAGCCAGCATGGTAGTTTCATACTGCTTGGCTAAGGAAAAGAAATGATTGATCAATCCAGGATTAGTAATCAGGTAAGGTGTTAACACGGGCTGCCCGTTTGTATTTTTTAGAATTGGAGCATAAAAGGCTGCTATTGTCGTGCTTCTTATTGCAGCACAAATCGATGCTTTCTGGCTTTCATTGGGTAATGCCAGCTCCTGAGTTACCGGAATAATCAACGTCCGGATTTGATCAGAACTCTTGGATGTTTCATTTCCTTTATTGTCTATATATTTAATATTATTGATATCAAACTTAAGAATAGGCAATATAAAAACCTTAGCAACAGTACCCTTGGCAACATTTTCATAAAAGCCGTGGGTGTTGTAAAGCGCATATTTCCCTTTACTATCTATAGCTGCATAATTCTCGACTGAAAATTTGTTTGAATTTGGTGTCACTTGCGACCAAATAACTCCGGTATTGGCAAAAAGCAATACCATGATTACATAAAAATTTTTCATGATTAGTTTATTTAAAGGTTACTATAATGTTTTTATCAGGAGTACTGTTAGGATTTGAGGTTCCGTAAAAAGCATCTTTCAATTTACTGTATGCGAGTTTACTATTTCCTACAGTACAGCTTTTAATATCTGTTTCCATTCCCACCAAAACACATCCTTTGATCTGCTTTGTATAGTTTCCCATATGAATTTGTACCCCATCTCTGTCTGGTACGTTTTCAAGCTGTATTCTCCATCCGTCATTTTTATCATATCTCAAAATGCCGTTATAGGATCCGGGAGGAATACAACTGATATTCTTTGTATTATTTTCCCATGGCAGTTCCAACGTATGGCAGATAACTTTTTTATCTGCAATGAGATATCCTAAGGTACAGGCCGCCGATGACAGTTTTCTTTCAATCACTATTTCAAAATTTCTTTGCCCAAAAAGGCTGCCTGAAAAAACAGCGGTTAATACAATTACAAGTAAAGTTGTTTTCATGATTTTATATTTTAAGATTGAGGATAAACCTGTATTAACGATATTGATTGATTTCATAGTAAAATTACATGTAAATCAACTGCCTGTCTATAGCACTTTTGTGTAATATTTCAGCTTCCGGATTTCTTTATACTATGCCGGATAATCCATTTATAATCATAAAATGAAATCAATAAAAATCATTTTTCAAGTAGCATTGAGTAGCTTTTTCAGAGGTTTCTAATAAGGAAGTAGATATTGAGTATTACAATCTAAAAGTTTAGGTATTTTCTATCAATATGAAAAAAATAGGCTGCATTACAATAAAGATTATCAGATTTTCATCCTACGACCATCCATACAGTAAACCCTTAAACGGCTTCACTTACATAAAAAACACCACCACTTATTAACCTCTCCTTTGCATTGAATATCTTATATCTCATTTTTGAACTATAAAATAAGCGGTATCCGAAAAGCTTTATATAAAAGAGTAGGAAAATAAAAACATTTTGTATTATGAAAAATCTAAAAAAACTTTCAAGAAATGAATTAAAAACAGTAACAGGAGCTGGAGCAATTGGCGGCCCATTTCCGTCAGTGTGCATATACACTCATCAATGGTGTGAAAAAGTAAAAAAATGCATCCCAAAAACAATAGATTGTAGTCAAATTGAGATTCCCCAGCCCATTTAAAAATAAAAGTTCAACCAATTTTGCGGCAATCTTTTGGTGCATTTCAGAAAACTATAATAGAATAACTAAATAAAAAAAAATCCTGCAAATCAATGATTTCGCAGGATTTATCTGTTAATATTAAAGTCAGAAATTTCATAATCAATACAATAAATCAGTTTTAATAATGTTAAGATAAGGTATTCAATATACTTAAATGTAATTATAATTTATAAGCGAACTTTAGGGTAAGGAATCTGAAAGAAATCCTGATAACAGCCCGAATTTAATGATATTTTTATACATTTATATAAGTTCAACTCAAGCTTCAAAATAAGTACCCAAATATCCTAACTATGCCACATCGTTTGATATTTAAACTCATTTTAGCTTTATAATCTGCCTTTACATAACAAATTAATCATTTTATTGAAGCTTAACTATGTACGTTATTACAGACCAATTAAAGAATTTAGGATTTAGCATCAACACATTGAATAATATAATACAGAGAAATAATAATAAAAGAAGTTTTAATACACTCGAGTATTTCTGTATTTATATCATTATCGAAGATATCACATTAGAGATAGAAAACATTCCACATTCCGTAAAAGGCGGTCATATAGCATTTGTAGGTCCTCAAAAACAAATTGTATTTGGTGAAACTAAACGAGGTGAGATTTATGTGATTGCATTTTCCTCAAGTTTTTATGAAAGATCTGCAAAAGACAGCATGTTTATCAATTCAAGGCTTTTTTTCAATTATGATTCTGATGTTTTTATAGCACCTTTTGAAAATATTAAGGAAATGAACATTGTTTTTATGGGAAGGATGCACAACTTTCAGCATAAAGATGAAAGTCTATATGTTTCTGCAGCCCATAACGCTATTGAAAGATTAATTCTGGATGCATTTTTACATATCCCGGCAGAAACACTGAAAAAAGACATCAAATTTGATTATCTCCACTATGTCAATAGATTTAAAGTGCTTTTGCAGAGAGACTATAAAAAAGCTAAAAAGGTTTCCCACTATGCTAATGAACTCAATATCACTCCCAGAAAACTAACTGAAATGACCGAGTATGTTCTGGGAAAAACTGCCAAACACATTATTATTGAAAAACTTATTAATGAGTGTAAAAAATCCCTTAGTTTTTCAGGCTACAACATTTCTGAAATTGCTTATGATCTGGGATTCAGTGATGAAGGAAATTTCAGTAATTTTATTAAAAAACATACAGGAAAAAATCCCTCAGAAATGAAATAATGTAAAAATAATATTGTATTTTTGGATAAATAACAGATCAGTGAAAAATTAATATATGTTGAAAAGATATATTTTTTCAGTAATTTTCTTTTTTGTTTCCATGAGCATCTATGCGCAGACGGATGATGTTCAGGTGAATGTAAGACTTTATCCTACACAAATGCTGGCGCTTGGAGGTGACAGCGAAATGGCTGATGATACAGATGAAAGTATCCAGCCGGAAATAAGTTCTGTAATCATTTCAAGTCCGTCAGGCTTTCAGCTGGGAATTCAACAGGATGATAAGGACGAGTATAACCTCATCAAAAGTCAGGATGGAGTTATAGAAAAAAAATTCATGATAAATCAAAAAATAGATAAAATTATAAAACTGTTTAAAGATAAGTCTACTTCTATGATGTTAACTTTAATCTCTCAATAGGCCGTTCTATAGCTTATTTATCATGCAATAAATATTATTTTTTTAAATTTTCAACCATCTGTTTTTAGTAAATTGACAATAATGTAATATTGATTTAATAACATTAACAATATTTTTAATTTTTAATTAACTTAAATCCGCATATTTCTTTATAAAATACTTTTTTTCAGCAAGATTATTTCCAAAACCAAATTTACAAATCTTTAGTACTTTTTCACAAAATAAGTACCTATACCTCTTTCTACATTTGCACCTGAAAAAAAACAAGAATTAATATACTATTAAAACTCCCGTTATTTTATGAAGAAATATATTGTAGCCTCCATGTCGCTATTTGGTTTTATTGCATTCAAGGCTCAGCAAAATGTAACTTTAAATGTTAGATTAAAACCTATCCAAACGCTTATCGTTAATCCTTCTCAAAAAGTTGTTAACTTAGACTATAAAACCAAAGATGACTATGCAAACGGAGTATCTTCTGTAAATGCTGACCATTTAAGTATTTATAGTACAGGAGGTTTCCAGGTTAAAGTAAAAGGTGCCAATGTAGCATTGCAAAGTGGGGCAAAGAATATCCAGGCCAATACAATCCAGATTAAGGCCAGTGCCGGAACTGAAGTTCTTAACGGAGCTCAGTATGCACAGAATATACAGCTTTCAGCTAATGACGCAATATTAGTAACATCCGCTAATGGTGGTGTAGACAAAAAGATTAACATTGAATATAAAGGTGCTGGAGCCAATGCTTATCTTGACAATTATATTGCAGGTCAGGATCCTACCGTTTATACAACAGAGTTGACATATACTATTATTTCTCAATAAGTATTTAAATATTATATAAACTACTATAGATAAAGTGTTACAAATTGTAGCACTTTATCTGTACTTTAATAGCAAAGTATAATAATGAACCGATCTTATATCTTCATTGTATTCTCTTTACTCCTTTTCTGTTCTCAACTCAAAGCTCAGACAGGTGTATCTGTGTCTCCTCCCAGACTTTATTTTGAATCTGATGCAGGAAAAAGCACTACCCAGAAAGTAACCGTAACCAATGTAAGTGCAAAAAATTCTTTGGATATGGCTGTCAGTTTAGGTGACTGGGAATATAATGAAACAGGAGAAAACAAAATGTCTCCGGCCAATACGCTGCCAACATCTTGCGCCAGCTGGATATCTATAAAAAATGAAGACACCTATTTTACCCTAGCTCCCGGGGAAAGAAAAGATATTGATGTAACCATAACTCCTCCCGGCACGTTGTCAGATCAGATGTTAGCCCATACTGCTGTTCTGTATGTGAGCCAGATGAATCCCGTGAATGATGTAGATAATAAAGGAGCCAATATAAAAGTAAGTATCCGTTCAGGAATTAAACTCTTTCATAAGTTAACTGCCAAAGCCAGTAAAAAAATTGAAATCCATAATCTTACCCTAGCTCAGTCAAAAAAAGACCTCAGCATCTTGTTCGAAAATCAGGGTAATATATGGACAGATGGAAAAATACAAACAGAACTTGTCAATACAGAAAACGGCAATAAAGTTTCACTTGATCAGATTATTTTCTATACTATGCCCGGAAATAAAAGAGAAGTGAATATACCTCTTCCTTCAACCCTTTTAAAAGGAAAATATACTGCATCGGTAATGATTGATTATGGAGACAACAATAATCTGGAGCTGGCAGAGCTGAATTTTACGCATGAATAAAAAACTGTTTCTTATCCTGTTATTGATCTACATGAACTGTTTTTCACAAATTTCATACAGCTCGTGGGTAAACAGTTATCTGCAGATTAATTCTTATAACAGCAATACAAATCCGGATGCGTACACGCTTACCTTATCTGGTAATGGAAATATCAACATCCCTTATTGGAGGGTTTCGGTAAGGTTGAAACAGCCTATCACGTCCAATAATGGAAATTATATTTTACCTGCGAATAAAATTTCTTTTCAGCCGGTTTCATCCTCAGGAAAGGCCTACCCTAACCCTGTTCCGTCTATCCCGCAAATTGGCATGCCGCTTAATGTGATTTTGAAAGAAGGGCAAGAAGTTTTCTTAATTCCCCAGTCAAATGCCGCATTATTTAATCAGCCCGCACAACCGAATGGTTATTACAGCCTTCAAATTAAATACAGCATGAATCTGGCAGGAGGAACCTATCTGGGAGCATATCCTGCCTGGATTACTTTTACAGCGCCATTGCAGTTTACGGCCTATGATCAGTACAACAATATTATTGGTACTATGGATCATAATTTTCAATTTCAGATCGGCGCGCTTTCAGGAACTCCTACGGATGTTCCGGAGATGTCTATGAAGTTTGGAGCTGCCGCCATGAACGGCACTCTTGAATTTAAAAATATACAGGATTACGTAAATGGGGCTAATGTAACGTATTCTAATGCACTTATTGTAAAAAGCAATACGAAGTATCAGATCAAATTAAAATCCCTTCAGACTCAGTTCAGTTCATCTGCCGGTAACTTCCTGCCTCTTGATGCAGTACAGCTTAATCTGATTCCTATTTCAGGCAACATGGGAACTGTATTTACTGTTTTGCTGAGTACGGCGCCCCAAATTATCGCAGCTGGTAGTTCT
The DNA here is from genome assembly GCF_052044565.1 of Chryseobacterium sp. 22543. NCBI lineage: Bacteria > Pseudomonadati > Bacteroidota > Flavobacteriia > Flavobacteriales > Weeksellaceae > Chryseobacterium > Chryseobacterium sp. 22543. The sequence goes on along the minus strand of NZ_JBQENH010000003.1, from coordinate 18,013 downwards.
ACACAGAATACTGATGTTTATTATGACATGAAGTATTCTACTAAACCTAATGATCAAAGATTTATCAATGCCAAAGCAGAAGATTATACGACAACCCTACAATTCGAGATTACTCCTCAATAATTTATAATGCTTCATAACAGGCTGTTCAGGAAAATAATACTTTTTATTGTGATCCCGTTTTCCATTTGGATTTCGGCTCAAACTGGTACAGCTATAAGCATGGAGATCCGTAATGAGCCCAATCAGGCTAATCCTAACATTATAGAAATCCTGCTCGTTTTGAAAAACAATGAAAGCAAACATTTCAAAGGCAAGGTTGAAGTCAGGACTCCCAAAGGTTTCAGAACAATATCTGACAGCAATTCAGAGATAGAACTGAATCCTGGCCAGAATCTGTTTATTCCCATCAAAATACTGACCAGCAACACTATCATCTCCGGTAAAGCAGATCTCACATTCACCATTACTGATGAAAAAAATCAACAGGTTGTAAAAAAGAGCCTTTCCTATGTGGTGATGGAGAATAACAACATGAAGATAACAACTGAAAATCCTGTTGTCTACATGGGAACTTATAAAGATTCTCTGGAAGTCCGGGCAAGGGTTTCCAATTTAGGAAACAAAAGACAGCATGTTACCCTTGTATTTAAAATTCCTGAAGCTGCCCAGAAGAACCTTTTTATTGAAAAAAAAGGAACTATCGACGTGCAGAAAGATTCTGTATTTGTTTTTCGGTTTCTGCCTTCCGGAAATCTGCTTAAGAGCCCTCAGTTTACCATTAATATTGCAGGTTTCAGAGAACCGGACAAGGAAATTTTTGGTAACACTTCTATATCGGTACAAAACGTTTCTTCTACCCAGCGTTATCAGGATATGGAGTTCGATATATTTTCAAATTACAGCAAAAACACCGTCACTGCGAGTTACAGACGTGTTGGCAACACTACAGATATGTATCAGCTGATGGGGTCAGGCGGCTTTAATCTTCCTTCAGGTTATATGTTTATCCGCGGTAATATTTATACGCTGAACAATCAAAGAGATCCTGTTGTAAGCAATACCTATATATCTTATCATAAAGAGCAAAGTGAATTCACTTTAGGGAATATCAGTAAAATTATGGAAGTCTCCTTATTTGGAAGAGGTGCAGAATATGCTTACACTTCTCCAGATAAAGACAAGAAAATTGAAGTAGGTTTTGTAGATCAGAGTTTCAGTCTTATTGAAAGAAATTCTTTTCTGAAATACGGATACGGTTTTTATGCCAGAGGAATAATGGGCGCTCAAAATGCATCGAAAAATTTCTCAGCAACCTATATTTTTAAAAATGACCCTTATGAAAAAGCGAATCATCATGTCTTAGGTACAGATATTCAGTATTCTTTCAATAAAGAATGGAAAATGAATTCCAAAATATACAGTGGTTTAAGTTATTATGAAAATACGCATCTTACCCAGCCTTCTCTGGCTTTGGAAACACAGTATTCAGGAAGTATCAAAAAAGTTAATCTGAATGGAAACTATTTCTACAGCAGTGACTATTATCCTGGAAACAGAAGAGGAATGCTGCAAATACAGCAGAATTTTTCAACCCCCATTTTTGAAAACCACTATTTGTATGCGAATGCGATGATCTCTAACTTTTCACCAAAATTTCACTCTTACAACAATGATTTTAAATCAAATACCATAAGAGGAGATATTGGAATCAATTTCGCGAAAAGGAAAAATTTCGGATTTGCTGTGGGCATGCAATATCAGGAGGAAAGCTCTAACAGCTACAATAATTTTTTTGATACTTCAGGAAATCAGGAACTGCAAACGCTGAAAGCACTTAGAATCATTCAGAATACAACATGGATAAGCAATAATAGACAACACTCTTCATTACTTGCACTGGAAGCAGGGTCAGTCCAGTATCCCGATGGCCACAATGCAGAATATCAGATGAAAATCACTGGTAATTACAGTTATAAATGGTTCAATATAAACGGAATATATCAGCATGGCAGCTATTACCTTTCCGAATTTGCTTCATCCAGAAATTTCAATGAGGACATCATGTATAAGAAATTTTCAGTATCCGCTTTTGTCAATAAAAACCTGTTTAGCAAAAAGCTAAATATTACTTCAGGATTATCCTATACTGATGATATTTTATATGGTAAGTCTCCTTCGGGATTTGTTAACCTGAAATATACAAAAGAAAAATATGGAGTATTCCTGAATTCTTCCTGGTTTAATTATTCTTCCAACAATTTCAGCAATAATTTTTTTACTATTGAAGCAGGTGTCACCCTGAACCTTCAACCTAACAGACTTATCGCCAGCAAAAAAGGAGAAATAGCTGCATTTGTATTTTATGATAATAATAATAACAGTGTCTATGATGAAGGTGACCAAAGTGCTGAAAATTATATTATTATGATCAATAATATCTCTTTCAAAACAAATCATGATGGTAAAATTGCGTACAAAGCTATTCCATATGGTCAGTATATGCTGAAACAGGTGATCCAGCAAGGATGGTATTATAATGAACTGGAATTTGAAGTAAAAAAAAGCAGCTATTCTCTTCAAGTTCCGCTCCATCAAAATGGAACAATGCTGGGAAAAATCACTTATGAATTTGACCCTAAAAAAGCATTGGAATTTGAACCTAAAACTGCAGGAATTATTTTCAGCATCTATGATAAAGATAAGTTTATACAGCGTGTGGTTACAGATGACAATGGCGAAATCGGCTCTTTCCTTGGGTCTGGAAATTACAGAATAGAACTTGTGGAAAGTTCGTTACCCGCAAACACCTATTGTGAGAAAATAAACCGCGACTTTACAGTTCAGGCAGGAAAAATAATAAACCTTGAACCATTTGTCATCAAGGTTTCAGAGAAAAGGGTACATTTTAAAAAGTTTGGAAATTAGATGAAGGAAATTTTTTTTCATTGCGATTTAGGCATTTGCTGAGAAAAAAGGTCTTAATTTTGGAACATACTTAAGAACAGCAAACGGGTATTAAAAAGAAACTATCCAGTAAGCAAATGGAACAACTTTCTGACAGTTCACAAAGACAAAACCATCACTGGTGCATAGAAACGGATTCATTTTCAAACAGCATCCTCAGCCAACAATGAAGGAGAAAGCGGAACAATTACTTAATAAAAATGAAAATTATTTAATCAGTAAATGACGAAAATTATACCCAACTTTGTAAAGGATTGGGTATTTATTATTATCTCCTCTTGTTCTCGATTTCATATCGCTCTTCATCGGTAATGAAACTCATCATATTATCAACTGCTACCAACGCCGCATTTTCATCCAACTTTAAAGAAAATTTATAATGAAGTTTTAGATCTTCAGCTTCATTATTTGACATTATTCTTCTTTCTAATAAGTTATAATACGTTATTACACCATAAATATTATGGTATTCTAACAAATCATATTTTAAAACATCTCCTCTGTCATCATGGAATCTAAAGACTTGACTATTACTAACTGTAACATCTTTTATCAATGATTCATATATCCCTATTTGATAATTCTTATCTCTTAATGTTTTAGATAAAATTTCAACCTCATTTTTCAAAGCTTTATATTCATCCCCTTGTTCTTTTTCAAACTCTTGCCTTGCTATTATATCTGTTCTAATAGCATTTATTTCATTGGAATATTTTTTTTCAGCATCTATTACATTTATTGTTAATGTCTGATTTTCTATTTGTAGAGATTTAACCTCATCTAAATGCTTTAGTCTTTCATTAGCCAATGTTTCATTCAAATTAGATATATTTTCGTTAAGCTTATCGACATATTCATTATGAATCTCGCCTTCCCTTGCAATAGTAATTGCTTTTTGCTTTTTATCTTCTGCTATGGCTATGTCTTTTTCTCTTTCTAATTTATCTACTACCTGATTTTTTATATAACTCGCTCTTTTTTTAATAGAAAATTGCAAAAACCATTCATTAAATAGATTTAAATAGGGTATAAAAAACAAAAAAATTATCGCGGATCCTAATGGATAAAAAAAGTAGTGCCAAATATCAGAATATTCCTGTTTGATAGTAAGTATTTTATACTCAACATTTCCTTTTGAAAAAATAAAGAAAGCAATAGGTTTCCAATTAAAGGCAATCCATGAAATACAAAAAGCTATTATATAAGGATTTTTAAAACGATCCATTACAATCTCAGATGCATCAGAAATGACTTTTGATAATCCTTCTTTAACTTTTCCGATCTCATCTTTTAATTCTTCCATAATTATTTAGTTTCCACAAATATAACAAAAAGCCCTCTCAAAGAGAAAGCTTTGTTATTTACTTTTTGTTTGGAACACACTCACAAGAGCAATCATGTAAATCTTCCATGTCATCACAAAACCCTGTCGATAGACATTTGTAATGAAATCCAATTTTACATTATGGTACAGGTGTAAACAAACCTCCCATCTTTAACTGATTTCAATTTCTGTATTGAGATTTTCTTTAAATTTTTAATTTTTTAGATTATAGTTTAGATCCAAATATCATTATTAATCCAATTAGAGATTTAATATGATAAAATAAGTATTTCATAATCTCTCCTGAATTATTTGTTTTTATAAAAAAAAATCACTATATTGATATATGAAAAAAAATGATCTTCAGGACAATATAACACACGCAGGTAAGGTTAATGAGAGAACTAAAGCCTTAGAAATCCTTGAAAAAGCAAAGAAAACACAGGGAAAAATTACATTTCTGCGACAAGGCGTAGGAAGAAATTTTAAACCTAAAAACGAGGAATAAGATAAGACCAAATCATTAGGGAAGCCATTTTAATTTCCCGCAGTGTACGGATTTCATATTTTAATTTAACATTTATCAGATATTACAAAAATCTTCTCAAAGAGAGGGTTTGGTATACATATGTTCTCATATTTTTATTCCCCCATTAACTAATCATAAAAGCTCCGGATATCGGGGCTATATTTTTGCTAAAAATCTATATTTGTGTGTGTGTAAACAAAAAAGCTCCTAAAAAAGGAGCTTAGTGACCGCAGAAGGATTCGAACCCTCACTGTCGGAGCCGAAATCCGAAGTTCTATCCATTAAACTATGCAGCCGTGTTCATAAAACAATACGTAATGAGTAATCTCAAAATACCATTGTCATGATTTCGACTGCGAAAATACTGATTTTTTTACAATTTATAAAGCCTGCAAAAGTTTAATTACAAAATCATTGATAAGGTAGATTATCTTTTTGCAGCAGGATCAATGGGGAATATTATGAAGAAAAAGAGCAAACATTTAAAGTTCAGATGTTTAAAAAATAAAATATGTAACATTCAAAATAAACTTCAGACTCATATCATAAATATAAAGCACATTTCAAAGATCAAAAATTATGAGAATTAAAATATTATCAGCCTTTCTGTTTTTCTGGACAGCTGTATTTTTTGCACAGAATACCCCATCCAATGATGAGTATACCAAAGCTAAAGAAATCATTAAAGATCTCGACTCCATTGTTTCCCCCAATGGGATTCAGGAAAGCTATCCTGTTACCATAGGAAGTATAAAACAGCAGGTATATGTAAGAGGACAGAATAAAGAAAATCCAATTATACTGTTTGTTCACGGAGGGCCCGCCTCTCCTGTAGCTCCGGTTATGTGGATGTTTCAAAGACCCATTGAAGAGTATTTTACAGTCGTTAATTATGATCAGAGAGCTGCAGGAAAAACCTATGCTATTAATGATACCGTTAATTTGGGAAAAACCATACATATTGACCAATATGTAAAAGATGTGATTCAGCTGACGGAATATATTCAGAAAAAATACAATAAGAAAAAAGTGATATTGATGGGCCACAGCTGGGGAACGATTGTTTCCATGAATGCTGCCTTAAAAAGACCTGATCTCTTCTATTCCTATGTTGGAATAGGTCAGATTATCAATACCAAAGATAATGAGCGTTTAAGCGTAGAGTTTGCTTTAAAAGAAGCAACCCGTTTAAAAAATGAAACTGCCATAAAAGAATTGAAATCCATTGCACCCTATCCCGGAAATCAGCCGGTTACGCGGGAGAGAATTATTATTGCAAGGAAATGGCCGCAATATTATGGTGGTTTAACGGCTTTCAGAAATAATTCAAGGTATTATTTCCAGGCCCCTCTGCTCTTCTCAGAATATTCTGAAAAAGATCTTGATGCCCTTGGCGGCGGAAGTCTTTTTACATTGAAAAAACTTTTACCAGAGTTTTTGAATGTTGATTTCAAAACCGTAAAAAATTTCCCTATTCCCGTTTTCATGTTCATGGGACGCCACGATTATACAACCCCTTCTGAACCCACCAATGCATGGTTACAAAATGTAAAAGCTCCTGTAAAAAAAGGAATCTGGTTTGAAAATTCAGCACATTTAATTCCCTGGGAAGAACCCGGAAAAATGCTGGTTACCTTATTGAATGACGTCTTACCAACTGCTAAAGACAAGTAATAAAAAAACCTTACATCCTGAAATGTAAGGTTTTTGTTTTATTGAAATATCCTAAAGTTTAGAATGTAATTTTCACTCCTCCCAAAATCTGTGCACCAAGGACTTTATAGCCTTTGTACGTCTGGTATTTTGAGCTCAGAAGGTTATTTCCGAGTGCGAAAACGCTGAAGTTTTTGTGAATTTTATACTCTGCAGAAAGATTTAAATCAGCATAGCCACCCACTTTATCGTTTGTATTCTCCGTAGACTGGTAGATTACCGGAGATCCCACTCCTTCAATGGCATAAGAGTTTGTCGTTCTGTCACTTGCAAAGATTCCTTTAAATCCTAACAATAGTTTTTTGTCAAGCATCGTATATTTTGCCCCGATGCTCGCATTGAACAATGGAACGTTATAAATATTGTCGTAATTCTTAAGATCATACTTTGTAAATCTTAATTCTCCATCTAAAATCAGGTTTGCTAATGGGAAATACTGCACGCTCCCTTTGATATCGCTTACATTTCCATCATCATAGACCGCAGAGAATGTATTGGCAAAGTTATAGGCAGAACGTTCAACAGAGGTATTATCAAAAAGACCATTGCCCTTAAAGAACATAATATCTCTCATCTTTCCATACCCTGCAGAGAAGTCGTATTTCAGCGTTTCGTCAATGTCTCCTCTCAATCCTACATAAAAGTGATATTTGGTCTCTGTAGGCTTTAAAAACTGATCAGAAAGGATGAATGGATTCGTCTGTAACATATCTCCGTAAGTATTCAGTTTCAGGCCTCCGTCTACCCCGCCATAGAATTTAAATTCTTTGGCTGCAGCAAACTGAAACTCTGCCTGCGGGAACCAATAGGTCTTATTATTTTTTTGCTGTTCCAGCTGATCATTAGAGTTTTTAACATTCAGGAAAGAGAATGATGAACCTAACATTAAATAGGAATCACCTTTTCTGAACGTCACTTTCGGAGTCAGGCTGGTATTGAAGAAATTGGAAGAGTTTTTATCTCTGATGGCAAAATCAGTCTTCACCGCATCCAATCCTACTCCAAGATCAGCATTCAGATTGATTCCTGATTTTCCTAATTCTACCGCATGCTTGGAAAAGTTGGCAAGAATGGAAACCTGGTTTTCCTGAGTATCAAAATGATCTTTAAGGAATGATGATTTTACCCTTACATCATTTAAGATTTCATTGGAATAAAAGTCATAATATCCGTTTACTTTAAACTGATTTACTTTTTGCTTCAGATCAAGCTCACCAGTCGGCTGCATCGCATAGATCCCGTAATAATTATAGTTGTCTAAACCATATTCAGCATTGATATTGAATTTTCCTTTTTCTCCGTAAGAGTTCAGGAAAGCACCAATATTAGCAGAAGTCTGTCCGGATTTCCAGTCATACTCTTTTTTAAGACCATTAGTAGAAAGAACGTGAACATCCGCTCCCACTTCAAATTTATTTTCAAGGGTCTTGGAGATGTTTCCATCTACTAAGATTTTACCGTAATTACCCATTCCGAACTGGAAATAATTATTTTGAGCCGTTCCGTCAAATTTCGGAGCAACATCCTCACCCTGAATCGTTGAAGTTTTGAAATCAGAAACAGCAGGAACATCCGTGATGGTATATTTCACAGGAGTCTGCGATTTCTCTTCCGGCGGATAGTTTTTAATGGTTTCCACAGAAGTCTTCTTCTTCTCGATCTTCTTCACTTCCGGCTCTCTTTTTTTGTTAAGAACCAGTTTTTCCTCCTTGATCTGGGAAAACGCCACTGACGAAATTCCTAAAAATAATATGGATAATATTTGAATCTTCTTGTTCATATTTTCTTTATTTGAAAAAAATATATAACGGGTTTTACTTATTGGAAGCAATATAATTGCCTAATAAAGCTTTCCCTGACTGTTTTGAAAAAGTTCTCCCTAGTCTGAATATATTAAACAGCCAAAGGCTTTGATAAACTTGTAATTTGTATTGATAATTTTTCGTTGTACTGTTCTCAGCTACATCATAACTGTAAGAAATATCATACGGAAATCCTGAAGGCAATAACCCGACTGTAAGCATACTCCCAATCATAGGATTTCCACATGGAGGAGTACGGGTAAGCATCGGATGCAGTGTTATTTTAGCTGCATGGGTACTGTCTTCTACAATTTCATAAATATCTGAATGTTTTAAAATCTCAAATTCATTCTTAAGCTCTTTGTTCACTACAAAAGCCTTTTGCTTCGGAAAGTCAGTTTTTGCGCGATTATACTCTTTAGGATATGCACTGTACGATGGAATGCAGCTCCAGAGTGAAGCCGAAACTAAGAAAGAATAAATAGCAATTTTAAAAACCTTCATGTCCTATTTCTTAATCTGTTTTTTAACTTCTTTTGCTTCTGCAACAATTTCAGGGAAATCCTTATAGTTCGCAATGATCTGATCACATGTATAACTTGCCTGGTAGTTATCCTTCAGGCCGATATAGTTTTTCGCCATCAATACCAAAGCTTTTGCTCCCCAGAATTCTTCTGATGCATAGTTATTGGCAAGCTTAAAGATCGTCTCATTAGAAGATTTGAACGCTTTCCCTTTGTTCTGATAATAGGCTTTTGCATATAAAGCTTCTGCAGCTACTGAAGTGTTGGATGATTTTTCAAGAGAAACATACGCAGACTGTGCATCTTTATCTTTTCCTGAGTTCATCAGACTTCTTGCTTTAATCACTTTCGCAGTTTCAATAACAGCTGCCGAGTTTTTAGAATTAGCAATTACGGCATTGGCTAATTTTTCAGCTTCAGAGAAATTATTTTCTTCTGCATACAGCTTCATCAGCTCAACATTTGCATAATTTTTAATGCTGATATTGGAAGAGTTTTTAATTCCCTCAAGGTACTTTTTCGCTTCTGCAGTATTCCCTTGTGCAATAAAGATTTGAGCTAAACGAGTTTGTGCATCATCCTGGTAATCATTCTGAATTCCAGCAACTTCCTGAAGCACAAGTAAAGCTTTAGTTGAATTATTAGTTTGGTAATAACTTTCCCCCAATTCATACTTCGCCTGGTACAATCCTTCCCCTGTTGGGTTCTGAGTCAGATACTTTTCGTAATAAGAAATTGCATTCTTATAATCTTTCTTCGCAAACAATTGTTTACCTGTTGACAGATTGATCTCATCAATTTCTGCAGCATCTACATTGACACCAATATTTCTTGCGAAGGCTTCATAACCTGAAACATCTCCGTTTTTCGTGAAGACAGGTTTCGCCGCCTGAACAACTTTCTGGGCATATGCTGTATTTTTATACTGCTCACCCAAAGATTTCAGCTCAGAAAGTGCTTTATCATTCTGGTTCTGATCAATATAATTCTGTGCTCTGTAGATTGAAGCATTAGCAATTAAATCTTTATCAGCAGATCCTTTAATCACTTTTCCGAAATAATCATTGGAGTTTGTAAAATCATCCTGAGCAGCATAGGCTGTTCCTATTTCGTATTGAGCATCATCGTAATATTCAGAATCCGGATATTTTGATAAAAGGTTTTTAAGGTTGGTAATTTTCGCCTGAGTATCTCCTTTGAATCCTAAAGCCATTGCTTTTTGGTACAAAGTATAATCCGTTGCATCTTCATTTTTATCATAGATGGCAATCGCTTCATTCAGATCATTATTGGCATAATGAATATCTGCCAGACGAAGTTCTGCATCATTTTTGAATTCCGGCTTCGGATTGGTAAGATATTGTTTGAAATAAGCAGCGGCCTGATCAAATTTCTTGGATTTAAAATAAGCATATCCTAAATCATAAGGAAGCTGTTGTTTTTCAGGGAAGTTTTCGTTCAGAAGCTTTTCATAACGAACAATGGCAGACGGATAATTTCCTTTCTGGTAATACACCTGTGCCAGCCAATATAAAGCTCTGCTGTTAAATTCTTTATTAAGATTGAAACCAAGGCTTCTTAAGAAATACTTTTCAGCCTCGTCATAGTTTCCTTTGTTGAATTCTTCAGTCCCCAATAAATAAGAAACCTCCTGGTCTACTTTATTGATCTCAGGAGTTGAACTCTGTAATCTGTCAATAGCGTTCAGAGTTTCTTTATAGTTTCCGGAATACAGATATGATTTTACCAATAATGATCTCATTTCTGAATCATTAGCTCCATTCTGATTGTCATTGATATAACTTTGGATTACCGCAGAAGGACTTTCAAACGGGTTTCCGATATCGTAACTTAATTTAGCATATTGCTCATGAGCCAGCTTTTTCACTTTTGCATCATAATCCATCTGATAAGAAGAACGGAATGCAGAAAGAGCTTCCTGTTTTTTGTCTACTGCCAGATAAGCATTTCCCAACTGGTAGTAAGCATTCTGTGCCAGGGCTGAATTGCTGTTCAGAAGCTGGTTGTAATAAGAAACTGCCTCATCATATTTTTTTAGCTGTGCAGCTACAAATCCCATCTCATACAAATCGTTTTCAGACGGATTCTGCTGTACACTCAGATAATCTTTCAAATGTGGATAAGCAGACGTATAATCATTCTTCATGAAATAACTCTCCCCGATAATCTTATGAACTTCTGCTTTATAAGAATCAGAAATATTTTCGTTCAACAAAGCATTTCCTTCCGTAATTGCCTGATCGTAGTTCTTATCATTGTAATACATCTGTACATAATAAGGACGTACCAGCTTTGAGAACTTATCCTGATCTTTTATAGAATCAAAATACTGGAAAGCTTTATCATTTTGTCTGTTGCTGTAATATAAATGCCCCAACATATAAGCGATTTCTCCTTTTTGAGACTGATCAGCTGTTTTATAAGCTTCCTCCAGGGCATCGATAGCTCCTTTAGAATCACCTGTCATGAATTTAGCATACCCAAGCTTCAGAATATACTGTGTATTCTCTTCTTTTGAAAGCTGATACTGGTTTACTTTTTTCAAAGTCTCCAAAGCTTTATCAAAATCTTTTTTTGCCAAGTAGTAATCTGCCAATGGAAGATTAGCCTGTGCAAAATAAGCAGAATTCGGATATTCTTTCATGAAAGCGGTTAATCCTTCTTCAGCATGATTTTTCTGAAGAATCACGCCAATCACATTATCAAAAAACTGCGCAGCTTCTTTTTTCGAACGAGACAAGTTCTGATTGTAGAAATATTGTCTTGCATATTCGTATTGAGAAGCGTTGTATATTTTGGTCTGATAAAGATTTTCGGCTAGATTAAACCTGTAATTTTCTTTCTGGGTAAAATATTGGGACTGCTGAGCATCGGAGATTCCGAAATAAACTACTGCAGCCGCTAAAAGTATTTTTTTTGATTTCATTCTTCTTGATATAAGAAAATTAGTCTAAATAAGTTAACGAAAATATTAAAAACTTATTGTTTAAGCAAGTTTTAACAGATTTATTAGGTTTAAATAGCAATTTAGCAATGATGAAAAATTTCTCACCATTCAATGATAAAATTTACTACTTTCGTCTGATAAAATGTAAACAATTTCAATAATAAGTTATCAAAAACATATTTTAAGTTGATACTTTTTCAACAGCAGCTAAAAACATACCATAAACACACTATCACATGAAATTTAAGATACTTTTAGCATTAATTTTTGTAAACCTGCTGCAGGCACAAAAGTTTCAGTTTCCAAAGACAGCTGTAACAGACTCTCTTATATTGGAAAAACAGATGCCAGGACTTGCTCTGCAAGTGATCCCCCAACTTCAGTCTGCAAAGTACAAACCGGAAAATAAGATCGACCTTCTGGACAATCTTTTCCGTTTACAAATGGTAGCTCAGGATTATAAAAATTCGTTGGCTTCTCTGTCAGAAAACCGTAATCTCTTTGCCGATCATCATATGGGAGACTATAGATTGATGGGCTTTGAATTGTACAGCATGGCTAAACTGGCACAAAAAGAAAGCAGCCTCTCTTTTTCTGATGCGCTTCAGAAGGCATTTAATCAAAAATATGAAAGCATTCCGGAAAAACTGATTCCCAGATTACCTCTTGCGGTTGACGGCAATGTGAAAGAATCCAGAAAACAAATGAATCAAATACTGGACGCGCAAAAGAACAAAGATAGTATTGATTACAAAACTGCTCTCTCACTATGCAAAAGTTATCTCAACTATAAAACATATTCAAGTATCAAACCTCAGGTGATGAAATTGCTGGCTTCAAAGGATAAGGAAAGATTCATTATTGAAACCAGAGATCTTAAGATAAAAACCGGGAATACCTTAACGATTACCATTGTCAGAAAAAAGGAAAACACTTCCCCACTTCCTGTTATACTTACCAATAATATTTATGCGGGTCCATTTGATGAATTTTTTGGAAAGAGAGCGGCTACTTATAATTACGTAGGAGTTGTTGTCAATACCCGCGGCAAGAGAAACAGTAAGGATATAAATGATCCTTTTGAGCATGAGTCGGAAGATGTCTATGAGGTAATAGACTGGATAAGCAGACAGCCATGGTGCAACGGAAAAGTAGGAATGATTGGTGGAAGCTATTTAGGTTTCAGCCAGTGGGCAGCTGTTAAAAAACTGCATCCTGCATTAAAGACGATTGTACCGCAGGTTGCAGTAGGAATCGGGATAGACTATCCGGCACAGAATAATATATTTATGAGTTATATGCTGCAGTGGATACAGTATGTTACCAACAATAAACTTACTGATGAAGTAGACTTTAGCAATTTCGCAAAATGGAATTTAATCAATACAGAATGGTATAAAAGTGGAAAATCATTCAGGTCTTTGGACACGATAAGCGGGAAACCCAGCAAAATCTTTCAACGGTGGCTGGATCATCCGGGGTATGACCAGTACTGGCAGAAAATGGTTCCTTACAAAGAGGATTTCTCTAAAATCAACATTCCAATTCTGACAACAACCGGATATTATGATGATGATCAGATAGGCGCGCTGTATTATTTTAAACAGCATCATCAATACAATAAAAATGCAGACCATTATCTGGTAATAGGTCCCTATAATCATGGAGGAGCACAGAGTTTCGGCTTTACTTATGTGAATGGCAGTCCTATTGATCCGGCAGCCAGAATAAGTATCGATGACCTTGCATTTTCATGGTTTGATTATATTCTTAAAGGAGGCAAAAAACCGGAAATTTTAAAAGACAGAATTAACTTTCAGGTGATGAATACCAATACGTGGAAACATGTTTCTGATCTTGACAAAATGCATACTTCCACTGTTAAATTCTATCTTCAGGACAAGAAAAACACCTCATCTGTGTTTAATAAACCGGATACCCAAAATTTCACAAAACAAATTGTTGATTTTAAAAACAGGGATCAGAAAGACATTTACTACAAAGTCAGTAAAAAAGACAGTATAAAAATGACTACTTCAATTGCTTTTGAAAGTGAAATATTGGATAAGGATATGATCATCAGCGGAAACCTTTCAGGATTCTTCAATGTTTCCATCAATAAAAAAGACTTTGATACTGACACCTATCTATACCAGATTCAGCCGGACGGAAAATCATCTTTATTATCAACTCATATTGTGAGAGCCAGCTATGCAAAGAACAATGAAATAAGACAGCTTCTTGAACCCAATAAAATGGAGCAGGTTCCCATTAATAACTCGTATTTCATGAGTAGAAAAATAGAAAGAGGAAGTAAACTCCTATTATTGGTGGGGGTGAATAAAAACCCTAACTGGCAGATCAATTATGGGACAGGCAAGGATGTAAGTGACGAAACGATAAAAGATTCTGGGGAACCTCTGGAGGTAAAATGGTATAATGACAGCTATGTGGAAATACCTGTTTATAAGGATTAAAACCTTTTGTTTGAGCATTTTTACCTAAATGTTCTTAACAACTGTTAACATCAAAATAAAAAATCATTACATTTGCTTTTTTTCAAATCAAATATAGTTATTGAATGAGTCAACTTTTTAGAAGAAAAATCTATTCAGATACAGATACTTCAACGGGACTTTTAAGAGTCCTGGGTGTATGGGACATTGTATTTTTTGGTATTGCGGCTATTATAGGAGCTGGGAGTTTCAGCAGTTTGGGAGAAGCCGTTTTCAGAGGTGGTCCCGGTGTTATTCTTCTATATTTGATTTGCGGTTTTGCCTGTGGATTTACTGCCTTATGTTATGCTGAATTTGCCAGCAGAATTCCTACCGCAGGTTCTGCATACACCTATGCCTATGCGAGTTTTGGTGAGCTGATTGCCTGGATAATCGGCTGGGCCCTGATTATGGAATATTCTTTCGGAAATATTTACGTAGCCTTTTCCTGGTCGGACTATTTTACCAGTTTCTTAGGGCGTCTCGGAATGCATATCCCTGATTATCTGACCTGCAGCTATACTGAAGCAAGAAAAGCAGTTCAATATGGTTCAGAAAACAAAGAACTGTTAAATGCCTGGAAAACAGCTCCATTGATTGGAAGTTTGAAATTCATTGTAGACATTCCGGCATTGGTTATCAACGGTTTGATTACATGGCTTTGCTATGTAGGAGTAAAAGAAAGTAAAAACTTCAATAACTCTCTGGTTATCTTAAAGCTAGGTGTAATTATATTGGTTATCCTGGTTGGTTTTTCTTATATCAATACTGAAAACTGGACACCAATAAGCCCTACTACAGGAACACCATCCTTTATGCCAAACGGCTTTGCCGGAGTAATGAGTGCAGTATCCGGAGTATTCTTTGCTTATATCGGATTTGATGCCTTAAGTGTACTTTCTGAAGAGACTAAAGATCCACAAAAGACCTTACCAAAAGGAATGATTATCTCTCTTGTACTGTGTACGGTAATTTATATTGCCCTAACGCTTGTACTAACAGGGATGGTAGATTATAAAAAGTTTGATGGCGTAGGAGATCCGCTTTCATTCATCTTTGAAAAAACAAATGCTAATGTAGCCTGGATGGAACTTACCGTTTCTTTCGTTGCTATTGTTGCCATTACTACTGTATTATTGGTTTTCCAGATGGGACAGCCGAGAATCTGGTATGCGATGAGCCGTGACGGACTGATGCCTCAGAGATTCCAGAAGGTACATTCAAAATATAAAACTCCTTCTTACGCAACTGTTGTTACCGGAATTGTAGTTGGTATTCCTATCCTATTCACAGATAAAACATTTATCCTGGATTTTACGAGTATCGGAACTATTTTCGCTTTCGTATTGGTATGTGCAGGGGTACTTATGCTTCCGGCCAAAGAGAAAATCAAAGGCAGATTTCACCTTCCGTATGTGAATGGTAAAATTATTTTCCCTGTTGTTTTCATTGGTAGTTTGCTGGCTTTCTATAAGTGGCAACCGGAGTTTTTTGACAACCTGATGAACTGGTCAGATCCTAATGAAGGAGAATTCAGAGCCTCTATTTTCTTCTTTATTATCATCAACCTGATCTTATGTGTAGTAGCTTTTGTCAAGAACTTATCATTGATTCCATTGGTTGGATTAAGTTCATGTCTGTATCTACTTACAGGAATGAGCCATGAAAACTGGTTCTGGTTCGGAATGTGGTTCCTGATCGGTATGGTTATTTATTTCTGCTACGGATATAAAAACAGTAAACTTGGAAAAGAATTAAAGAATAGCTAAAAAATAGCAGCAAAACTTTGAAAAGGCAAAATGGCAAAAAAGTCGAACATTTGAACAGACTGATTTGCGATTTTGCCTTTCTTATTTTTTACACTCTAAAAAAATCGGCCGAATTATTGCTATAACTTCAATAGAATCAACAAACTAACCCACCATGACTGAAAGAATTAAAACCTACAGAGAATTTTATCTGTTTTACCTTACTGAACACAGTAAAACAGGAACCCGGATTTTTCATTTTATAGGAACACTGCTCATATTTTTCGTCATAGGATATGTGATCAGTTCCGGAAAGGAAAGATTTCTCTGGTATATTCCAATTTTCGGATATGGATTTGCCTGGTTCAGTCATGCAGTGATTGAGAGAAACAGACCGGCTACTTTTAAATATCCATTATGGTCTTTAATTTCGGATTTCAGACTTTTTTTTGAACTGTTGATTGGTAAGCAGAAATTCTTTACATCCAATAATCAACCACAGAAGCAGGAACAGCCTTAAAGCTTTTTCCAGTTCTTTTTTTATACGAAAAATATTGAGTGTTGGGAAACGCAAAGGCGCAAAAGTTTATACATTTCGTCAATTTTAAGGCGCAAGAAAATCTAAGATTTTCAGCAAAGAAATATTATCAATTTCCCAGAGATCATTCCGGAGATTTAACATTTTTTCTCATCAGAATCTGCCTAATTTGTAAAAACTGTGAGAGGTTAAGAATATGCAGTTTACAATTTTATCAAAGATAAAATCCTTGCGTCTTACATATACATGGTTTGTAAAAATCTTAGCGCCTTTGTGTGTTCAAAAAAACTTCTACTTATAATTTTTTAATTTTGGGTTTGCTTCACCTTCGGTTCGCAATGACTATAATTCAGTGGGATTTTGTTTATTTGGATGAAGCTTCTTCCCTATCAGATATCCCAATGAGGGCAGAATAAAAGATAATACCACCGGGAATATCAATGAAAGGCCAGAACCCTCAAGACTAATCGTTAGAGGAAAAAGATATCCATTATAAACAATGAGCGCCAATGTAAAAATAAAACTGTCACTATTATTTGTAGAAAGAATATTAAAATGACTTCCAAACTGATCGAATAAACCGGAACAAGCGAATAAGAAAACATTCAAAAAAAACATACACAGAACGGTTCTGTAGATCATTCCTTTTTTTGCATTCAGATATCCCGCAAAGATCAAAAAAAGAGATAAAATTCCTGAAATAAAAAAATCTACACCAGAAAAATCTGTTTCTCCGCCAGTTTTTGTAAAGAAATACATTGCATACAGAACAATATTAAGGAGATAGATTATCGTTACATAATTCATTACATCAAAAGTTTACTGTTGGCTGTTAGTATTTTTTCTCAAGGATATCGTAGTGGATGGTGTTTACCACTTTTTCAGCAAGAGCATCTCCTTTTACTTTAATAGGATTGGGAATGTAACTTGAAAAAGTCATTGTGTTATCCTGATTAAGGGTCACTTCCACTTCTTCAAGTATATTTTGCTCATCTACATAAAACTGAATTCTGTTTTCTACGATTCTCCAAAAAGAAAGTCTTGGTTCAGATGGGCTGCAGTCACCTGTTTTCCCTTCTACATAATTATAAATGGCATATCCGTCTTCCCTGATGGCATAATTTCTCATCAGACGGCAATTATCAAATTCTTTTACCACTTTCTTTTTATTTTCATAAAACCCGGATTCTTTCAGTTTCCAGAATCCTGTAACGTTTTCTTTCTTTAATTTCTGGGCATTCATACAAGATACTGCCATAAGAAAAGCAAGAGAAAATATCTTCTGCATAGATAAATTTGTGTGTTTTATATGATTTTAAATGAATATACAATAATTGGAATAAAGAGTTTCGGGGGGGGGGGTTGTTTCCCCCCCCCCACCCCCCCCCCCCCCCCCCCCCCCCCC
>NZ_JBQENH010000002.1:1064962-1103455 GCF_052044565.1 Chryseobacterium sp. 22543 | reverse complement strand
GTATAGATATAATTCTCTGCCGGTGAAAGCTGACCTTGAAGTGAGCCAGCCACCAGGATTCCTATTGGAATTATGAGTTTCTTCATCAGTTTAGTTTTTAAAATGGTATTGGTATTCTTTTAAGGTCTTATAGGATACATTGCCAGCAGCATCCCTGGTCTCCTGCTTTATCTCTTTAATTCTGTTTTCCGTATCATAAAAATAGAGTTCCTTTAATCCTGAAGGCTGTATTATACTTCTAACTCCCACCAAAGGATCATAGGTATAAGTCGTAATCAGCGCTCCAGACACTGCCGTTTTCCTGAAAGTATCCAAGGAACTCAACAACGCCGATTCATCATTATTCAATCCTGCTGATGCATCCGTATTCGATGCATTGACAATAGTATCAATTAACGACTGCTGGATATCTGACTTTCTCACCCCTTCCAATTTGGCAATGGGTTGTGTTTTATTGTAACCCCAGATAATTGTAACAGGAGTACCTTCTTTCAAAGCATACTCCTCCAGATTTCCCTTACTATCATATCTATCATACTTTATCTTGGTTTCCATAACGTTGGTCAGGGTATTCAAACCTGTAACAGCATCAGGAAAAAGACTCGTGGTAGAAGGATCATAAATAACCTCTGTCTTGGCAACCGCTTTCTCTGCAACTACAGTATTTAGCTTTTGACTTACACCTGTTTCCAGAGGAATACTGATCATATTGGCATTGATAAGCTTCTGATTATTCTTCTCCGTTGCATAAAGGTAATTGGTCTTTGTCGTGCTGCCATCAGCAAGAAGCTGTGTAGATAGTGACGGATAATCAAAAGAATTATAAGTATTGTTTGTGGTGCTCGTTACTGAACTCTGTACTCCATTCTTATAAAAATAAGATGTCTCAACTTTCTTCGATGGTAATGTGATACCATATTTTGTAAAATATTTATAAGGTGTAGCTAGAATGACCTGAGGAAAATATTGCTGAAAGGCACTATAATATTTATACTTGTATCTTTCAGGATTAATATTATTGTAAAAATTATCTTTTGCTTTTATTCCTTCAAGTTTTTCAAATACGTAGCTCGCATACTCATTATTAACTTCTGAAAGTATCTTACCATCCATGTCATATTTTTTCTCAAAAACCATCTGCCCTCTAAGGTAATCATGATTGGTAATCGGCAAAATAGGCATACTTGGTACAAACATTTCCGGGTTAGGAAAATCAATAGGCGATCTGAATTTATAAACAGTTTTACCATTATCCGTAATACTGTTATTGCTGCCTCTTACAATCTGCCTTAAGGTTACATACTGATATCCAACATCTGAACCCTGTGTTTTTTCAGATGGAATGATATTATAGTTGGTAGTTGTATCGGATGTACAGCTATAAGATAAATAACCATCAGAAAGAGCTGGGTGATACTCATATGTTATTCCTTCTTGATATTTGAAAACAGGTTCCGGGAAAACTAAAGCTCCACTGCTTTTTTGAAGATCGTTAATATCAGTATAATCATATATAAATTCCTTTGCCGGGTTTGTCAAAACAGGATTATCAAAATATTTAATATTATTAACCCTTAATCCACCTCCTTTTTTGGTCAGGTAACTTGTAAAATAATGCTCTTTTGTAGTCGCTGTATAATTGTATGAGACAGGCATCTGTGTATATCCATAACTTCCCGTAAATGATGCATAATAAGTACCTGGCTGCAGATCCACTTCTCCATCGAACTCGGTAATTGGCTGTGAGTTCTCACCAGGATTATGGCTTGGGCACTGTACATTACCATTATTTAAGCAAGACTGCCATGACATTTCCCAAAAATGTAATGAAGGAGAATATGTGTTACTTCCGGTTTTTTGGTAAATATCAAATCTCCAGTTTGAGTATATTAAACTTCCCAGATCAAGATGTAGTTTTACCTTTTGTGGTGAAAGTATCGTAAAAAATTCTTTTTTCTGCGAAGGGCTAAATGAGGGGATATCCAATGTAAAAGTACTAACTGAATCCACCCATTCTCCTGTAATAGGTTCCATTGGTTGATTGAACCCGGCAGCATGGCTATAAACATTTTCTCCAAAATCAAAAACTACTTTACCTTTGGTTGGATAAGTAATAGAGTTGATAACATCCTGAGTAATGTAAGTCGGTTTATAAGGTTCTGGTCCTTTGTAGTATCCCCAATTGTCTTTTCCGAAAGTCTTATCAAAACTATTATAAGTGATATTATATTCATTTAGATTATTTCCTAAACTCGTTTTTGTAATTTTTTTAAGCAAAAGCTTTTGCAGAAAACCCTGAGGATAGGGAGGATTATAAAAGGATGTGTTTGAATAATCATAATCAAAAGAATATTTATCAACGTACTGGCTATTGCTCTGTCCTGTAATATTGCTTTGAATTGACTTTAACTTATATAGATTAGAGGCGTTTAGATAATTAGAATCGGTTCTTCCTTTCTCGTAGAAAAAGTTTACTGTTCCTTTATCTGTTATTGCAATACTGGTCAGAAGTTTCGTGTTTGCAGTATTATATACAGTCTGAGCCTCTATAGCTCCAGGCATTTGAGGATCAGGATTCATTGTGGTATTAGAGTAATTGTATGTAATGTTTCCTGCAAGCCTATTTGTTCTTGTTTCTGGATCCTTATACTCAACTTGCGAAGCCTGATCATAGTTAAAGGTAAGCAATACATTATTGCTTGGATCTTTAACTTTTTCCAAATGAAATGCTGTAAAATATATTCCTCCACCAAGATTAGTGGCTATATCACTGGAACCATTAAGCAACCCAACTTTTACAGTAGATACATTTTTTGAGGAAGTTTCCATTCCCCGAAATAAATATTGATTCCCTTTATCGTCTGTAATGGTAATTGTCTGCACTTCACCACCCGAATCATGGGTACTTGTAATTTTTAAATTATTCCGATCCAGCTTCTCAGCAATGAAATTCCCATTAGGATCTTTCTTAATGATAAATCTTCCGGAATAACCCATAAAATTATACTGATACAAATCATATTCTGTGTCATATGTGCCAATTCCCACATAAAATGCATATTCGTTGATATTCCAGTTGGTAAGCTGGTCAAATATCAATTTATAGGTCGGGTTATTTTCATGTCTATAGATCCCATATTTTACAGCAGGAGGAGAAGACATAAAGGTAGATTCTATTTTGCCATCAGCAACTCCTCCCCTTACTGTTCTTGTAATAGTTCCTCCCGCTGATAAATTCCAGCCGAGCCCCGTTTCTCCGGCCTTATCATCCGGTTTTGCACTTAAAGGATGGTATTTTAACTGGACATTTAGATTAACGTTAGAGTTACTTGTTGGAATATTAAAAAGAGGAATACTAATATCAGGAATTCCTGTATAATAACTTACCGGCACTTCTTCAAACTTCATCAAATTATTTGAAGTAGGAGCTGCTGGAAATATTTTATTAATATTATCTACATCTTTATTAAAATCATTACCTGTTTGTGCATTTAACTGACAATAAATATTTGACAGAATAGCTACAGTTAATATTTTTCTTTTCATGGTTATTTTTTTATCAGTTTAGCATTCGCTGTTTTATTGTTATCCGTTTTTATAGTCACCAGATAAGCTCCCTGAATGAGTGACTGAGTATTAATCTTAGTCACTCTATTTTTTGTTTTCAGACTCTGAAGCTGTCTTCCGCTCATGTCATACAATAGAATATCTGCATCTTTAAAGTCAAAGCCAATTTCCACATAGGCATAATCAGAAACAGGGTTTGGATAGATTTTGATATCGTATTTTTCAATTAATTGATCCACCTGCTTATCTCCCAGCTTTACAATCTTCCAGTTCTCTTTTCCGAGCTCTTCTGCACTGGTTCCTGCAAGAACGATGGAGCCATCTCTGTTCAGCTTTAAATCAGAAAGCCTTTCTTCCTTCTTTCTGGATTCTCCTTTAACATGTTTTCTCCACTGTTCATTACCATTCTGATCTAAATACAGCATCCAGAAAGTTTCATCATTAGTCTGTATTCTTCCTTCAGCATGGGTATAACCTCCCAATAAGATTCCTTTTGAAGATTTATCATCTGCTGAATGAATCACATTCATTCCCATCAGAATATCACGGTTCTTGAAATTGTAAGATTTCTGCCACTGTTCATCACCTCTTTCATTTAAAGATATCAGCCAAAGGTCTGTGCCTTCTTCAAGGCCTACAGTTTTATTCCCTGACCTGTCTGATCTGGATTCTCCGCCAATGATAAAGCCAGTTGAAGTTAAAGCCAGCGTTCTCAAATGATCATCACCCTTTCCTCCGAAATTCTTTTCCCATTCTACTTTTCCGTTTTTATCAAGCTTCACAATCCAGTAGTCACCCTCACCAAAGTTTTCGGTTTTCTTTGTTCCTCCCAGTGAACTTCTTGAATAGATTCCAAGTAATGCTCCGCCATCTTTCGTTGGAATCATCTTCTCTACTTCATCTAAGCCCTTCCCTCCTAAGATTATTTGGGATAACTCTTTTCCATCCCTATCCAGTCGGGTAATGAAGACATCTTTCGATCCATATCCTTTTGAGGCATTCTGTATATTTCCGGCAACAAAAAATCCCAGGTCTGTTGTCTGTATAACAGCTCTTGCTTCTTCATCAGAAGAACTGCCTAATGTTTTCTGCCATAATTCATCACCGAATTCATTGATCCGGATCAGCCAGATATCGGATCCTCCTTTAGAATCATCTTTCTTATCCAAACCTTTCCCTGAATAAGAAGTACCGGCTAACAAACTTCCACCATCTTGCGTAGTAACAGTTGCTGACAAATAATCATGGCTAGAGCCTGAGAAATACTTTTCCCAGACTT
Source organism: Chryseobacterium sp. 22543 (assembly GCF_052044565.1). NCBI lineage: Bacteria > Pseudomonadati > Bacteroidota > Flavobacteriia > Flavobacteriales > Weeksellaceae > Chryseobacterium > Chryseobacterium sp. 22543. The sequence continues at coordinate 1,098,609 of NZ_JBQENH010000002.1, read as the reverse complement.
CTTCTCCTTGTTGGTTTAGCTTCACCAGGTGAAAATCATAACCGTTATTTTGCTTCTGGCTGCCAGCCGCTTGCGATTGACTTTTAGACTCTATTGAACTTCCTGTGATAAGATACTGCTGATCAATGGTTGTGGTAATCTGGCTTAGAAAATCCTGGGTAGAGGATTTGATATCTTTCTGCCATACCACCTCTTGGGCAGAAGTGCCCAGAAAAGCACATAAAGTAAGCGCTCCGAGATAGATTTTCTTCATTCCCGTATTGTTATTTTTGAGTTAGTAATTAGTTTTATGAAAACGTTGTAAATTTAACATTTTTTAAGAAACAAATAATAAAATATTTTCACCACAACTAAACTTAAGATTTATTTAATAAAAATAGGCTACAGAAACGGCAAAACCTATTATATTTCATAGCTTCACAAAATGAAAGAAAGTATAACATTTAGACAATCAACATAACCAAGACTTGAATTGTAAGAAAATTTACATCTAAAGAAAATTATTTGCTCAAAATAAGTTACATAATTTAATCTTAATTTGGCTCAATCGAACCAAATCATCAATAAAAGTGTTTGAAGATACGCTCGTCTTGGTCACCAAAAGCCAAATGGCGCCAACTGAAAACAGTTGGCGCCATTTTTTATATTATAGAAAACTACAGACAAAAAAGTTATAAAGCTATGCTCTCACCCATTTTCACATAAGTCTCAAATCCTTTTTCTTTGTGTTTTCAATAATATCCTGATCGATTTTTATAAGATTTTTATCGACAAGCATCACAATTGTTGAGCCTCCAAATGCAAAATATCCCATCTCCTGCCCTTTTGAGATTTTTGTGCCTGGATTAAAAGTATTCATAATACTTCCAAACATAATCACTCCCACAGCAGAAATCAGTATTTTACCTTTCTGAATACATTTTATTTACAAACACATCATCATCCATATCGTTATAAGCATCCACCAAATTACCTGTCTCAAAGAATTGTAATCTTCGCAGACTGTTTATGCAGTAGTCTTTTGTTGGCATAGGAAGCAGGCTGTCAATAATACCTTAGCTTAATTTTTTACCGGTTTATTATGAAAAATATTTTCTAAGTCAATACATCAAAATTTGAACTACCGATGACTGAAATATATAGATATTTTCTTACGTTTATTCCTTGTCCTATCAAAGTCACTAACTGCCAATTATTGCCGGATGCAGTAGATTTCTTTTGATCTCATTAAAAAGTCATATTTCACACAAAATACCAGTGAATGCTGTAGCGGGTAGAGTTTTCACAATATAACCCTGTTTAAATTTTTTTTATAAAGATTTTAAACAGGGTTATCATTAAAAATTATTCAAGATAATTTTTATACTGAGGTTTTCATAAATTTGTAAAAGTGAAAGGTATCACAAAGGCACCTAATTTCGGATGTAAATGCGCTATATTATAGCATATATATACAAAGTTAGTGGTAATTCTAGTGAACCAATGGCAAAAGACAAAAAAGCCTGTTAATGTATTATAATAAATTAAAGGCTCGTTAACAGCAAGTGAATATAATTTTATTCAAATACCTGTACAAACATTTAGCTAGGCTCTAAATCCCAATTACAACCCATGAAAATAAAAGTTTATTCCCCTTCCAATCCTTTACTTAAAAAATACATAGAGTGTATTTATATACTCACACATACCTCTGAAGAAAAACCGGCCAAATACATCACCTTCCCATCTATTTTCACCATTGTTTCAAGCAGTGAAAGATCAAAATCAATCAATAAAGAAAATCAATTAACCATCGGTCAATGCGACAACAATGAATTGGAAACCAATTTAGTATCTGATTTTAATAAGCCAGTATATGTCCAGTACGAAGGGAAAATAAACGAAATTACGATCTATTTTAAACCATTGGCTATTAATTCATTTTTGGAGCACGAATTAAACCATTACAACAGTTCAAACTTTTCTGAATTTTCACCTTATGAAGATTATAGAAAAGCGATGATTGACATTCTTTCTTTGCAAAATGATACCGAAAAAATTGAAGCTATTGAAAGTTACTGGTTATCCAAATTAATAGGGTTTCAACATAACTTCCTTGAGACTGTTTTGTCTGAAATGATGTGTGATGAAAATGACGCTGTAACCATTACAGAACTGTGCGAAAAAAATGCTATTTCGCGTACAACATTAAACAAACACTTTGGCAGACATATCTGTAAAACACCATCTCAATTCAAAAAGATTTTAAGATTTAGAAATGCGGTCAACAAATACGCATCAAATAATGCACGAAACAACTTAACGGATATCGCCTACGGTGTTGATTACTTTGACCAGTCTCATATGATCAGGGAATTCAAATCAGTGACTGGGTTTTCTCCCAAGGTTTTCTTTGAAAAAACGACTGTGCTGGAAAAAAAACAAATTCATTGGCTGTTTTTATAGGTAGGTTTACAATTGTACAATTTTTCCTTTTCTGCTTAAAGTAGTTTTGTCGCTTAATCATAAATGAACCCATATGACCATCCGTCAAATCTATTTTATTACACTTGTCTTCTTGATAGCTCTTTTGCAACCTATTGTGGTCCAATCACAACATTTAGGAAGTATCGTTAATCCGATAAAGTCTCACTTAAAAAATCTTGAAAAAGAAAATAACTTAAGCGGGGTCGTCCTCATTGCAAAAGACGGCAAACCAATCTATAGAGAAGCCTTTGGTTTTGCCAATTTGCAGGACCGTGTTAAAAATAAACCGAACACGAAGTTCAATTTGGCTTCTATCAACAAGATGTTCACAGCAATGGCTATTATGCAATTGGTGGAATCCGGCAAAATCTCGCTTCAAGATAAAGTAGGTAAATATCTTTTGGATTATCCTAATAAAACCGTTGCCGACTCTGTGACAATCCATCAGTTATTAACGCACACATCAGGAATGTCCAGTTTTTGGGAGGAATATGACAAGCTTGCAAAAGTAAACTTCAAAACCGTTTCTGCTTACCTTCCATTGTTTGTTAATAAAAAACTGGCCTTTGCTCCGGGTAGTGACTTCTTGTATAGCAATTCCGGATATATCGTTTTAGGATTAATCATTGAAAAGGTGTCGGGTCAAAATTATTTTGATTTCGTAAAAGAACACCTATATCAACCTGCAAAAATGATTAATACTGATGCTTACGAATTGGATAATGCCATTCCAAATTTGGCTACCGGCTACACAATGTCATTGGAAGAGCCAGGGCAATGGAAAAATAATATTTTCTCAAATATGGCCAAAGGAACTCCTGCTGGTGGAGGCTATTCAACAGCTGACGATTTGTTGAGCTTTGCGAATGCTTTACAAAACAACATTTTATTGACCAAAGAGAGTACAACTCTTTGTACTTCAGGTAAAGTGAAATATAGAGAAGGAATGTATAGCTATGGATTTGAAGAAAACATAATCAACGGGCACCGCATTATTGGACATACCGGTGGACATGATGGTATTGCTTGCGAACTAATGATTTATCCAGATTTGGGTTATACTGTTGTTATTCTAACAAATGGAGAAGTCGAAAATTATTGGGAAGTGAGCAATCTAATAAAAAAACAATTAGTAGGTTCAGCACCATCAATTGACAATTTTTTTTATACTAAAGATATAATTAAGACAGTATTGAACAAAGGTTATGAAGCTGGCATTAAGGAAATAGAAAACAATTCAAAGAAATATTCATTAAGAGAAAATCTTATTGAAAGATATGGCTTTAAGCTATTGTTCGAAAAAAAGACTAATCAGGCAATAGATTTGTTTAAGCTAAATATTCACCTTTTTCCAAACTCAACCTATGGTTATTATTACATAAGTGAGGCATATAGGTTTTCTGGTCAAAAAAAACAAGCGATTGAATATTTAAAGCTATACATTGAAAAAGAACCAGAAGATAATGATGCCCAATTAAAATATAAATTGCTAATGGAATAACTACCGCTAACAAGTGTTTGGATAGGTTGGGGGAAAGGCTCAGATTATAAAATCCAAGCCTAACTTTTTAACTTACACACTTTGTGGGATAGTGTCGATAAATACGAGCTTTGTAATTCTTATTTTATTTGGCTCAATCGAACCAAATCATCGATAAAAGTATTTGAAGATACGCTCGTCTTGGTCACAAATAGCTAAAAGGCTCCATTCTAATCTAAATGGAGCCTTTTTTTTATTTTCCAATCCAGAATAAGCCAGATTAATATTTTTAAAGTTCAAAGAGGATGATCAGGCCTGCTTAGCAAGATTCTTTTTAATCTTCATCATCAAAAAATCTGGCATAAGCCGTGGTAGATTGGATAAAAACCAATTCATCGAACCAACGATCTTCTTGCCTTTTCCATTTAACAACAGTTTAACACCTTCTTTTGCAACGACTTCCGGCTGTACCGATTTGTTGGTTTTCATCATATTGGCCTTGAGCATTTCCTCGGTATAAAATCCGGTATCAATCGGTCCGGGACAAAGTGCAGTAACCACAACGCCCGTTCCCTCAAGTTCTGAAGCGAGTGTTTCTGTAAAGGCCAGTACGAAACTTTTCGTCGCAGAGTAAACCGAATAATACGGAAACGGCAGAAATGCCATTACCGAAGATACATTCATGATTCGGCCTGATTTTCTTGTCACCATATCAGTCGCAAAAAGTTTGTTAAGTACTACCAGACTGGAAATGTTCAAGTCGATCATCTTCAGTTCCTCTTCCAGAGAGGTCTCTATGAATTCTCCATAAGTTCCAACACCGGCATTGTTAACCAAACCAGTAACCAACAAATCTTTCTCCAGAACTTCACCGTAGAGCTCTATAGCATTATCCACCACAGACAGGTCTTTGACCATGCAATACACAGAGACCTTGTAGATACTGATCAATTCTTCCTCCAACTTTCTGAGTTTTTCCTCACTTCTCGCTACCAAAATCAGATTTTTACCTTTCTCGGCCAATTGAATAGCCATTTGGGAGCCTATTCCGGATGATGCTCCGGTAATTAAAATATATTCCCTCATTTTGTTAATTTTAATGTTCTTCTTCTTTTTCAACATCAAGACTTGGCGGAATCAGTTTGTACATTACAGGGGTCACAATTCTTGAAAGAATTGTTGAGCTTATCAAACCTCCGATCAACACAATTGCCAAAGGCGCGATCAAGGGATTTGAATTTAAGGCCAAAGGAATCAATCCACAGATCGCTGTGATGGAAGTTAAAACAACAGGAAGAAAACGGGTTTCTCCAGCGATTGCAATTGCTTCGTCGATTGACTTCCCTTCCAGTCTGAGCTGATTCGTGAAATCTACCAGCAACAGAGAATTTTTAACCTGAATTCCCGACAGTCCGATGAATCCGATGATCGCAACCATTGACATCGGGCTTCCGTCGATCAGCAGGAAAATTACCCCACCTAAAATTCCCAACGGAATGATGGACAAAACGATAATAATTCCTTTGAATGTTTTGAACTGTAACAACAAGACGGCAATGAAAAGGAATGTGCTCAAAATAATGACCGAGATAAAGTTACCACCCAGCGCATCGCCTTCAGATTCTTTTTCACCAGCCAGTTTGTAAGAGTAGCCTTGCGGCATTTTCAGTTGATCAAGCTTCGGAACAATATCCACCAGCAGGTCATTGGCATAGTATCCTTTGGCCGTCATTGCTGAAACTTTGGCAAATCTTGACTTATTGAAGTGGTTGATCGCTGTTGGAGAAATTTCAAAGGTAACTGTCGCAATCTGATTCAGTGCAATCGGTGCCCCCTGAACATTGTTGACATAAAGATTTTTCAAAGCATCAAGAGTGGAGAATTTTTCCCTTGGCAAAGTTAAGGTCACTGTTCTTGAATCACCCCGGTCATCAATGTAATCTCCAACAGGAAGTCCGGCAATGGCAAGGCGAATCACTTTATCAACCTCACTCGTCATCACTCCTAACGTTCTTGCTTTTTCTTTATTGATCTTTACCTTGACATCTGTTTTATAGGTATTCAACTCATTGCTCACGTAAACTGTACCTTCCTGTTTTCTCAGAATATTTTCAACCTGTGAAGAGAGTGATCGCAGCACCGCAGGATCTTCACCAAAAAGGCGAACCACAATATTGGCCTCAATCGGTGTTCCCTGTTCTAAATCTTTGACCTCAATTTTCGCGTAAGGTATTGTCTTAAATTTTTCTCTTAAGGTTTCGATCAGTTCGGTCTTTACAGCTGGTTTTGCCTCGTCATCCAATTGAACAAAGACCTGGGCAAAATCGGGCTTTCTGTCCTGTGGATGCACATTGTAATAAATTTGAGGGTTTCCTTTTCCCACATTCGAAGTATAATAGGTGATTTCCTTGTGATTTTTTAATTCAGACTCAACGATCTTCGCCACACGGTCACTTTCGGAAATGTTGGATTGAAGAGGCATTTTGATATTGATCAGAAACATCGGTTTTTCAGAGGTTGGAAATAGTTTAAATCCTGTAAAACTGAGTAACACAAATGCCAAAACACTCAAGGCCAATGAAATTCCGATCGTTATCTTTGGATATTTCAAAGCTCTAGGCATAATACCTTTGTAGCTGTTGGTCAGGAATTTCTGAAGGTATTGAAGAAAGATATTTCCGCCTTCGTGGTCGTGGGTCTTCAGAAACTTGCTCCCCAGAAAGGGAACTAACATCAACGCGACCAACATCGAAGCTAAAACACTCGTGATCACTGCCATCGGAAGACTTCTCATAAATTCTCCTGCAACATCAGGAAGGAATGCCAAAGGGAGAAACGCAATGATCAACGTGGCGGTACAGCCAACGACTGCCAAACCGATCTGTCTGGTGCCTTTCAGAACCGCATCTTTTTTGGAATGCCCTTCCCGTAGCCATCTTTCAATATTCTCGACGACCACGATACTGTCATCGACCAGCAGTCCCAAAGCGACCACCAAACCAACGATACTTAGCTGGTTTAATGAAAATCCTAAAGCGTTCATAGCGATCAGACCTAATGCCAATGACAATGGAATGGAGATCATGACAATCACAGAGGCGCGCGTCCCCAAAGGTAATAACGTAATAATAACCAATATGATCGCCAATCCAAAGTCAAAACCTAAATGTCCGAGACGCTGCGAAACCATATTCGCCTGATCGAAATTTTTAACCAATTTGATATTTTCGGGAAGCTCTTTTGCAGTCTGCTCAAGGATCGGTTCAAATTCTTTCTGAACATCTGTAATATTGACATTATCCTTCATCCCTGCACTGACAAGAACACATCGGTGTCCGTTGATCCTCGTGATATGATCTACCGTTTGCGATTTGTAACCCACTTCGGCAACATCTTTCATATAGACGATCTTTCCGTTGGCATTGTAGATAACTGTGTTGGCTACATCTTCCTCATTTTTGAACTTACCGCTCGTTTTTACGTTGAAAACTTTAGTGTCCATATCAATACTTCCACCCGGAATGTCGGCAGCCTCGCTCTGTAAACTTCCAATCACGACATTCAGAGGGATTCTCAGCTGAGCCAATTTATCCAGTTTCAGATCTACTCTGATCTCCTGCTCAGGAATCCCTGAATAGATGACGTTTTTAAGATTGGTGATCTTCTCGAGTTTTGTTTTAAGTTTATCGGCTTCATCGTGCATTTTTTTCTCCGAAGCATTTTCAGACACCAAGGCCACCTGCAGAATTTTGACATCGGCCGAGGATATCTTTTCTGTTTTGATCTGATAGATGTCCTTCGGAAGCTCACTGTTTTTAAGCGCATTGACTTCTGTTGAGATTTCCTGATATTTGTTTTCCACATCAACACCATATTTGAATTTAACTTCAAACGCAGCGACACCATCTTCCACAGTGGTCAGGATCTTATCGATATTCTCCAATCCATAGATCTTGTTTTCAATCGGTTTAACCACCTGTTCTTCCATATCCTTTGGACTTGTACCGGGGTAAATGACCGTTATCAGATATTGCGGCGGATGTGTTGCAGGATCTTCCGATCTTGGCATTGTGAACAGTGTCAGCATACCCACTACGGCAACGAGAAGAAACATGATCAACGTGAACTGGTAGTTCTTTACAGCAAAATTTGTAATTTTCATCAGTTGTTATTTAATAATTTTAATGTTCGACTGCTCGTTAAGATAGGCACTATTGGAGATCACTATTTTATCGCTTTTCTGAAGTCCATCCTGAACGAAAACTTTGCTGTTTTCAAATTTGGCGATCGTGATCGGTCTTTTCTTGACCCTGCTATTTTCTACAACATAAACAAAGGCTTTTTTTCCGTCTGCTTCGAGAAGAGAATTATAGGGGATCACAATAAAATCCTCAGAATGATCGGTTTTGATCTCTGCTTTTCCGAACATTCCCACGGCAGGTTTGCTGTCATTCATCATCAGTTTAAGCTCTACCTGAAAAGATCCGAGCGCCATATCAGCAGACTGCGATTTTCTAAACACAAAGGCGTCGAATTTCTTACCCGGATAACCGTCCAGCGTAACCACCGCCTTTTGCCCAACCTTTGCGGATGCCCATTCGGTATCTGTCAAACCGACTTTCAGTAAATAATTGTTGTTGTGGAAAGTTTCATTGATCATTAAAACCGGCGAACCCGGGCCTACGATCTCACCTTTGTTGGCTATTTTTTGTGAAACGAAGCCGTCAGCGCTCGCATAGATTTTTGCGTATCTGGCATTGAAAGCAACAGCATCTTTCTGTCTTCGGGCAATGTCCAGCCCTGTTCTGGTATTTTGTACCTGCTCCAATGTGTACACACTGTCTTTATATAAATTGGTTGCACGTTTGTAATCACGTTCATTCTTTTGAACATTTAAGTCGGACTGATTCAGACCGGCACGGATTTCGGTTTCATCTAAGGTCGCCAGAAGCTGACCTTTTCTGAAAAACTGACCCTCCTCCACATAAACACCACTCACCACTCCACCGATCTTGAAGGAATAGGTCGTTTCGTTTTCTGTTGTCACCAAACCTGATGCGCTGATATTTCCGGCAAGCGCCAGAGAACCGACCGATGTGGTTTTAACGGGAATGACCTCGGCACTTTCAAAGGGTTTGACTTCTTTTTTCTCTTCTTTACAGGACATGATGAAGAAAAGAGAAAGCATTGATATTTTTAATGTTTTATTCATGATCTTTTAGTATATTATCTTTTAAAATTAAATGTGGCATTGGCTCTCTCCAGCTCTGCAAAGGCAATCCAGGAATTATAGAGGGAAATATTGGCGTTCAGCTGAGTATTGACCACCTGATTTTGGGCATCCAGCAATTCGATGTAAATCGCCATTCCTTCTTTGTACAGTTTGGTAACATCACCATTGTATTTTTTGGCTGTTTCCTTTTGTTTCTTATCCGATTCATACTGTTCCAATGCTGATTTCAGATTATTTTGGGAAACCTCGAACTGCAACAGTAGCTGCTGCTTAACATTGTCGATCTGAGAACTGATCTTTTTGCTGTCCTCATCCACCTGCTTCAGCTTGTATCTGTTCTTATTACCTGAAAAGATGTTCCATTCCAGACTCAGACCTGCGAAATAGTAACGGGACGACTTTTCAACTTTAAAATCAAAATCCTGCAATCCCAGATCTGCAAATCCGCTTAGTTTTGGAAACCAGCTGGATCTCGTCAACTGGTAAACGTTTTCATTGATCTCCTTTGCCTGTCCCAATTGTTTCAATTCTTCTCTGCTTGACGTATTTTCTGTGATCATTTCGGTTGGTAATTCCATATTCTCATCGATTTCGATTTCTGAATCAAGCTTTTGATTTATAAGAAAATTGAAATAAGATTTTGCATTTTTGCTTGTGTTTTTTGCTGTCTCAAGATTCGCTTCGATTCTCGTTACCTCGTTATCACTCCTGAGTACTGCGGTTCTGTTGATCTTGTCATTTTTAAATAGCGATCTGTTGACCCTTTGATTTTCTTTGACTATGGCCAATGCGTTTTCATAGATCCTGATACCTTCCACAGATTGCAGATACTTGTAGTAGGCAATTTTTATGTCCTTGACCAATTCACGTTGGTAGATTTCCAGTTCGATCTTTTGCATTGTGGTTTGCTGCGCCTTGATCTTTTTATTGTAAATGATCTCATAATTCAACAGAGGCATCGTCGTGTGAAGTTTAACATCGTAGAAATTGTTTGGATTGATCAATACCGATTGATTCTGGAGTTGTGGAAAAGCGTTGGAATTCGTGATCTGATTCAATGTGCTGTACACCGGATTCAGCATATCCCCGATCGGAATGTCAATGGTTCTTCCGCCGTATGCAATGGTGTAATTTGTGACAAAAGCGACATTCGGCGAAAACAATGATTGTGCTTCCTTTAGCGCATACAGACTTTTATTGATGTCAAAGTTCTTCTGTTTGATCACTTCGTTGTTTTCAAGACCGATTTCTATGTATCGGTCGAGATGTTTTTGACTATACCCAAGAAAACCAAGGCATAACAGAAACATTACTGATAGATTTTTATTTTTTAAATACATTGTTTATAATTTGAACATTGTTCATGATTTTTTTCAAAAAAGGGTAATTATTCTAATCATTTAGTGAGACTAAATTGACTGTTTTATAATTCCATCAAAAGACATCAACAAAATTTCTCTCAAGATTGTAAATGTGGATTAATTTTATTGGAGCATAAAATAAATGGCTTGCTTCAGACATTTAGCATAACCTCACCTTATAAATCACCTGATTGATTAGCTAAACATTTCAGCAGATAACTCTCCATTGATTTTCACTCCCGCTACCGATCCGGATGATACTGCCAATGAAACTGACCTTAACATGTTACTATTGTCACCAACTGCATATACACTATCTAAGGTAGTTTTATGAGATTCATCGATTTTGATCAGACCTGCATCTGTCAACTCACATCCTAATTCCTCCGGAATATTAGAATGTTGACGGAATGGTACCGGTGCATACATTGCTTCAAAGCTTTCTGCTGTTCCATCATAAAAAATAACCTTTTCGATATATCCGTTGTGGTGTTGTATTTCTGAGATCTTTTTCTCAATTATTTTGACACCATTTCTTTTAAGGATTGCAATATTGTCAGCATTACTGGCATTTATCTCTGATGTAATCAATGTGACATCATCGGTCAGATTTTTAATTAACGAGGTAAAATACACCAGACGATCTCCATCTGCTAAAATTGCTGTTTTCTTGTTCCTGACTTCATATCCATGACAGTAGGGACAATGTATGACAGATATTCCCCAGCTTTCTGCGAATCCTTTGATATCGTGTAGGGAATCTAAAATTCCGGTGGCAAAAATCAGTTTTTTACCTTTAAATGAATTGCCATCTGAAGTCTTTATCACAAAACCCTCCGATATTTTGCTTCCATTCACTGCGAAACCATCATAAAACTCGATGGTTGGATATTTGGCAACCTCTTCCCTGGCAATTTTCGCAATTTCTCCCGGGGGTACACCATCTCTCGTCAAGAAATTATGTGAATGAGGGGTTTGTTTATTGCAGGGATTTCCACTGTCAATAATTAAGACATTCCTCAAAGAACGTCCGAGTGTCATGGCAGCAGAGAGTCCTGCATAACTGCCACCTACGATAATTGTATCGTACAATTTTTGATTACTTAAGTCCATATCAATATTTTTAAAGAAGACAGAAGGCATGGAAGTCGCCAAAAATGAGAGATGCATTTTTAATAAAAAATCTTCTGTCCATAATTATTTTATATAGTTTAATGTGTGTCTTGAAATTTCCTAATGAAAACTAATAATCTCTTACTACTTACACATTGTTTTTATTTTGAACAGTGTTCATTTTTTTCAGCAAAAAAAAACTTATAGTTTTTCTAATATTTTTAAATATTCGTTATAGCCTTCTGACAGAATAGTTTCCGGACTGCTGAATTTAATGCCTTTGGTTCTGTGACGGATCTCCAGACAGCACATACCGTGAACCAAACTCCAGATCATAAAAGACAATGCTTCCGAATTATGACCATTAAAATGGCCTTGCTTCATGCACTCCTCCACCGTTTTTTTTAAGTAGCCATACGTCTCAGTTCCTTCTGGCCACAGATTATTCTTCTGTTCCTCTAGATAATCCATCGGAGCTTTCAGATTGAACATTAGATCATACATTTCAGAATTTTCCATCGCAAATTTGATGTAGACGAATCCCATTTTTCTCAGTCTCTTCATTGGATCCTCTATTTTAAAAAGCTCATTGAAGTACTGCCCCAACTCCTGAAATCCGATGGAATGAAGGTCGTGGAAGATCGCATTCTTATCTTTGAAATAAACATAGACAGTACCCACACTGTAATTGATCTCATCAGCTATATTCCTGATCGTGGTATATTCAATACCTTTTTCAACGAAAAGCTTTTTAGCTCCGTTTAGAATTAGCAGTCTTAGTGCCTCTTTCTCCTTCTGTTTTCTTTCGCTGATACTCATAGAATGATTTTATGATACAAATGTATAAATATTTTTTGAACGTTGTTCATTTTATCTTACAATGTTTTCTATATCAGTAAAAAAAAACTTATAATCAAATTGTTATCTTTCAGCAGATTAAGACTTTCATTACAAAAGTGTCAACCCAAAAAAACTTAGTTGATTCTACTATAAAAAATCAAAACACTGAAAATCAATTAATTAACACAGAGATCAATGAAGGTTTGAAAACTTTACCTTCGATAACCTAACAGTATTCGAACACCAAAATTTAGAGAACAATCAAATGTATATTCCATTAAATTGTTTTCAATTGTTGTTCAAAAGCAAACAAAGAAATTTCCTTTAGAAAATGATTTATCTTCTCATCATTACCTAAAGTTTCTCCTACTCTTGACACAAACTTTTCTAATTTTATTCCAAATATTATTTTTATAAACTCCGGTAACATATTCAGAATTTTTTCATCAGTAATTACTTTCTCAGGAAAATATAATCTTGCTATTCTTTGTTTTGTTAATATATCAGAGACCTCATAAATGTCTCCTAAATGACAAAATATATTATTCCCTTCTTTTTTCCAAACATTCCTACTCCTGCCTTTAATGCTTGTTCACGTAATTCTGAAGCATAATTCTTTAAATTGACTTTACAACTGTTCTTAATGAGAAAATAGTCATCGTAATCAATTTTTCCCATCGAAAAAAGCTGTAAAGTCAATTTAAACTTCTATCCTTTTTCTAGCGTCCAGAACCAAGCATTTTTAGCCAAATAAGCTTATAAACAGGATTCCTAATGCCTTCTGTGTGATATGGATTGCGGCCTTTATTTTGTTTAAAAAGTGGCTGGTCTAGTGCAAAGACATTTTCTCTGGGTATGTGTAATGCTAGACATATTTCATCTAACTGCGCTGCGGCGGCTTCTTCTACATGATAAGTAGCAAAAACATTTTCAGGTTGAGTAATGAATTTCTGATAATACCAGCCAGCGATCTCTTTTGTTGTTGAATTGCTGTAGTCCCATCCTCCGGAAAAACTGATGACCCTTGCCACCGATTCATGCTGGGCAATAAATTCAGCCATACCTCCACCCTGAGATTGGCCGGCTATGGCTATTTTGCTCCAGATAGGCTTACCAGTACTTTGATTTAAGTATTGAGACCAGAAACCTTCTTTATCATTTCTTGATAAATACTGTAACAGTTTTGTCAAACGGGGTATAATAGCATCTTGAAATTCATCTGGAATAGACAAAAAAACATTATCACCGTAAATTCGTTTCCTACGAAACTCAGCTGCACAAGTAACATTTTCATTTAATTTATTGCCCACACATACCTGTGAAACACCAGGTGTGCTAATGAAAGAGAGTGCTATAATCCTATACCCCTGATCCAACGCTGTTTTAAAAAAATTTAATGGAATATTATCTGTTGATCCGTTGGTACCAGTGAGCCATAACAATACCTTATTATTTTTAATAGTCTTGTCGTAATACACAACATGTACACTGTCCCACTTACGTACAGAGGAATCCGCTTCGCTGGGTTTTATTTTTATTATTTTATATCCAGCAAAACCAACAGCAAGGTTTATGTTTTGCGCTCCTATACTTGTGCCTGGACTTATAACAAGTAGCAATAAAATTAATGGCACAATGATTGGGAAGAAAATTTTCTTTTTCATTTAGAATCAATGTTTGTTGAGTTTCATATATAAATCTCCTAGTCTGATAATAAAGTTTGTATTGACGGAGATAATCATCAAAATTTTATAGAAAACAGCTTGAGAACAGGAATAATGACCACCTATATTCCTGCAATAAAACATATTGGGACGCCCGAGGTAAGCTTACTGTACATTGATCTCAAACATTAGCAATATATTAAAAAAAAAGCTGATAATGTTAAAAAGGGGTTTATCCAATTTCGAGACTGCAAAGTCTTAATGTCACCTATAGCAATTTTATTTTTTTATCACTACCGTCCCAAATAAATTTCAACACTGTATGTTAGATAGATCCTTACTTTTCATAAAAGTTAGTGTAGTAATTTAATACTTTCCTCTCCATTATTGGTGTGTTAAGAATCTTTTATTGCTACATTTAAGTTTTTATTTTCATCCTTTCTATAATATTTATTTTGATTTTGAGCTTATCATAGTGGGTTCTGATTACTTTTTGTGTATATTTTTATTTCATCCTCAAAACTACTACAGAGGCTTATCAAACTGTTGTAATGTTAGAATCCCTTTCCCCCAATTATAATTGGCTCCAGTAGCTTTATTCATATTAAATCTTGCAAAAGAACCACTTGGAAAATTTGTACCTGCACCTATTTCTAGGTAGCCATGAAGCGAAAATACTATAGCCATTTCACTGGAAGTAGTGTTATTAATCGTTTCTGAATAAGTTCCAGCTACGCAAGAAACTCCAGTTTGAAGAAATTTTCTTGATCCATTAGGTTCTTCCACTCCTGCTTTTAAAAATCTTATTCCCTGATAAACGGTACCACTTGTATTTAAATTGAGGTTATCTCCAGTAGAGTCAGTTAATCCATTAGGTATTGAGTAATTAAAAAGGATCAATGAAGATGTATTAGCGGGAATATATACCGTAAAGCCATTATTATAACCAATATCAATGTTATTGATGACAGTCGTGGTTGGGTATGATGTATTCAATGCATATAAAACAGGATTAGGTGCCTGATAACTAAATATTCCTCTTGGGGTATAAGCATTAGGAGGCTGAAGACTAGCTAAAGGAACTTTTTTACCAGTACCATCACTTTGTAGTACCATTATTCTATCAGTATTATCTACGGATGTAGCATTAGGTACTGCATTGAATTTTACATTTCCATTTACTTCCAGCTTTTGGGCTGGTGTTGAAGTACCCATTCCAACATTTCCGGCATCCATTATAACAAATTCTGATCCTGCAGCTCTGGCTGAACCTGAAGAAGTTGCTCCAAGCTTAACCATTGTGTTGGCGCTATCATCCACAAACGCATCGGGAGTAGGATCTGCTACTGTAGTTAATTTACTCCATTTGCTTGTTACGCCATCAAAATAATAGAACCCTATACTATCTATATTTGATCCCTGCCCTGTAGCGCTGCCAGTGGCAATACTGTTTACATAAATAAGAGTAGAAGGCTCAACTGAAGTCATATTTACAGCCCTTTGCCTGTCTATACGCGGTATTAGTAATCCATCTGCTAAAGTTGAGGTTCCGCTTGAATTTTTTGCTATAATGTCAAGAGTCGCTTTTGGAGCCGTAGTGTTAATACCAATTTGTCCATAGATTATGGTGCCAAAAAATATCGCAGCCATAGGTAATAATTTTTTTTTCATTTTATAAGAATTTCTGTTACAAAGGAAAATAAACCAGAAATCTCATAAAAAAAAACAGATACGCAAAAAGGATTAATCACATAATAAAATAATAATCAATACATTACGATTGATAATATTAAAAAAAATAAAAACACTTAATATTTACGTACTATATAAGTATACCTTTATGTCTTTCTTTTTAGCCATAAATAGAGATCTTGATTGGCCTCCAGATTAAGTTTCTTCCGTAACATATATTTTCTACTTTGTACTGTTCGGTATGATCTAAAAGTATATGATGCTATTTCCTTAGATGAAAAATTTAGGTAAACATATGCCAAAAGTATCAATTCACTGGTGATAAGATTACCATTGATCTCTAACAATTTTATACTGAAATTCGGATGTAAAGATTGAAATTTTTCAAAAAAAACAGGACTATTTTTTTTTGCGGCTTCTATAACTTCATTTAAAGATATTTTTAACTTTTGCTCCAACTCATTAGTATACGCTATCTTTTCAGCTATCTCAAGTTCTTTGATATCCAGCTTTAAGTCATTTTGTTTCTTTGATTTACGAAAAACATAAATAACGATTAGTAATAAAATAATTACACCTATCAGTAGCCCCACTTCATAGTTAATTTTTCTATTTTCATTTTTGTAAATTTCTCTTTCTCCTTCTAAAATTTCATTGACAATGAAATTGCGATCACGATCCATATTTACATTGATGCTGTCTTCAAACCTTAGTCCTAAAATTGAATATTCCTTAGCTTTTTCGATGTCATTGCATTTAAAATAGAAATCCCCCAGCTTTTTATATAATATTCCATGCGAACGCAAATTATGGAGACTTGATTTATTCAATGCTTCCTGATAGTATTGAATAGCTTTATCATTCTTTTTTCTGTACATGTAAAGATCCCCCATCCCGATTAAAGCTTCAATTTCGTACGGATGTTCTTTATTTTTTAGAATTGATAATGACTTTTTAAGATAATACTCAGCTGAATCAAAACTTTTTTTTAAAAGATAATAGTTTCCTAGTGAGCTATAAGAGCTTCCCACTTCCCTATATGCAATATGCAGAGGAATTGTTCTTAATATCTTTTTTTCTTTTAGCAAATAGGAATATACAGAATCCGGAAAATTCTGTATAGTATACAAATTCGCCATCGTATTATAGGTGGTACTTTGAGTTAAAAGGTCATTGTAATTTTTGGTATTAATCTTTTCAATTTCGCGAACAGCCTTATGATAGTTTTGAGCTGCCGCTGTATAAAGTCCAAGATCTGTTAAATTATCTCCTATTAATCCATAATTACGGGAACTTTGCGTGAAATCACTTTTTAGATACGAAGTATATGATTGTGATTTCTTAATATATATATTACTTTTAAGGTATTTTCCCGCAAACGATAAACAGGAAGCAATATAAAAATTACCATAGCATAACCCTCTTTGATAATTATTTTTTTTTGATTCAGGTATTATTTTTTTCTCTACAATTAAAATAAGTTCTCTATCCTTTCCATTCATGTATAAATCATCAGCAATAACAATTAGAGAATCAATTTTACCAATCACTTTTTTGTCAATTTTTTGTCCCTTAGCATGGAAACAAATGACTAATAGCAACAACAAAGTTATCAGTCTAAAAAATGAAAAAAAAATTGATGAATGCTGTTTTTGAGAATAAGAAGAATACTGAAATTCTTTTGATTTTGTCATATGTTTTGTGTTATGATCCAACTCTCTTAATATTGCACTTTGATTACAGGAGAAATTATTCCTGATTTCTACTAAAACTGCTGTTTGCTTACAAATAAAGAATTCACCATTCCATTTTTAAAAATATAAGCAGATGAATTGATATTCTATAAATTATTTGTTTATTAGTATACAGAGATTACCTATAAAAAAGGATTTTACACGAAGAATCGTACAGCAATATTACCACTCAGCAAAGTGTCCAGCTAAAAACGATAATAGCCTGATCTCATTAGCAGAAGTTTTTAATACATATATATTTGTAAGTAGAATTAAAAATCTGTTTTAGATTACAATTTATTGTATAGTCTCTTCCATTTTGTAATCGTATTCCGGCTTAATTTAAAATGGGATGCTACATTGGTATTATTAAGCTTATTAATTTTCTGATATTGTAAAATTTCCAGAATAGCAGGTTCATCATAAGAGCGAAGCTTTTGATTATAGCAATCCTGTTCATTACTAAAAAGCAAATTGTTAAGCTTAATAACATCCAATACTGATAAAACATTCTTTTTGAGTAATGTTTTACATTTTACCTTTTTATCCGGATATTTTTGTTCAATAAGATCTTCATAAATCCTACCATAATTGGGATATTGTTTCATTTTTGAAATTTTTCTATCCATTTGTATAACGTTGTTTTAGGAATTCTATATTCCTCAATAACCTGTAATTTTGTCTTTTTGCCTGATGTAATTTGCTCCAAAATAAAATCAATCACTTCCTTCGAATAAATTGCTTTTCTAAAAACGGGCAGATCTGTCTTATTCTGCTTAACATTCGGTCCCTTAGGCGGGGAATACAAAATCAGATGCTGTGAATAGATACGGAAAAAATCGTATTCCGTTAACTTAGAAAACCTTAATAACGTATCACAATCAATATTTGCAGACTTATATATTTGCTGTAAATCAACGTCCATAATATTCAAAAAATTACAAACCCGGGATATTTCTATTCCGTTTTCTTTAATTTTTTGTTCTATCATCTGTCCAATGTGGATATTTTTAAAATTCATAAACATATTATAAAAGTATGTAGGTCATAAAGATTGTAAATCAAGATGCTGTTTTGTACTGTTGACTTCCAACCGATTACATTTAGTTTTTGAGTAGGAGAAACAGTACTAACTAAGGTCATTCAATATCTTTTTCATACCCTAAGATTTTTGTAGGTTAGAGAAGTTACATTCCAGCAACTTGAGAATCTATCAAATCTTCGCTCTATTAGAAACTTCAGTAATTTATGGAGGGAAAATGACAGAAAATCTAAATAGAGCAAAGCATTGGTTGTGTTTTTAGAATCTTTTAATTGTAACTTTTCTGATGTTAATAGATTTGGTTTTTATTTTAGATTTAAAATCATAAAGAAAAAATGGATTAATATCAATACTACTTATCTTAATTTGAGCTTAGACAGGTCTTTGCAATACAATTATTTATATGATAGATCGAATGACAAAAATTATGATTAATTCTTATGTATTTTATTCCTAAAACTCTAGAAAACAAATTTATTCGATTAGTACCAAAAAATCTTTACTGCATTTATACCGCACCCTATAAAACCCTGATTTACTGATAATATAATTTAAAAAAATTAAAAATCCTGAATCCATTTATAGAGATCAATATCTCTGGAAAGTTTCAATTTCTTTCGGAGTCTGTATTTTTTCGATTCAACAGTTCTAATTGAAATGTGATCATAATCAGCAATCTGTTTGTTGGATAAGTCCAGTTTAAGAAATGCGCATAATTTCAGATCATTTGGATTTAGATCCGGATATTTTGAAATAAGACAATCATAAAAATCAGAATGAGAATCTTTAAACTTAATCATAAAGGATGGATCTGATTGTTTAGCGAGCATGATCAGTTCTTCATAGGTACAGGATAACTTTCGCTTAAGGTTTTCCGATTCTTTTACTTTTTCATTGATCACGGCATCTTTAATCCTTTCCCGGCTTTTGGAAAATTTAAAAACAAAATATACGATAACACCACCCAGGAAAACAATACTGAGTATGACATACAATAAAACGAAACTGTATCTTTTTTCTTGATCTGACTGCTCCTTATGCATTCGTTTAATTATCATATTGATTCCGGCATTTTCCTCTTGCTGTAAGCTATCATTTAGAGCAGAGTATTTTACCAGATATTCATTCTCCAGCTCGGGAAGATTCAAGCCGCGGTACGCCTCAGCAATCAATTTGTAAGATTCCAGCGTTCTTTTACCTAATTGAGCTTTTGAAGTGATCTTTAAAGAACTGAATAAATATTTTAAAGCGTTATGGTAATTCTTCTTTTCAATATTCAGCTTTCCAAAAGCCCTCAGTACATTGGCCTTCCCCTCAATAGGAATTTGTTGGGTAGTGAGAAGTTCATTGGCTTTATTAATGTAAAATTCAGCAGAGTCTATATTACGTAGCTTAAAATGCCTTTCGGCTATTGTAATGTATAGCATAGGCATTGGAGATTTCAGACATTTCCGCTCATTGCTGTAAACAGAATCCATTAATCCTAAATACTCAAAACTATTTCTCTTCCAATCATAAATACTGTAGAGTCTTTTTTCTTTTTCCTTTTGATCTTTAATCTTGTGAGCCAGTACAAAAGCATTGTCAAAGTATTTAATTGCCTGCTCATGCAAATCCAGAGAATTATAATTTTTACCATACACAAAGTACATATAGGCTTCAAGATCATACTTTTTCTTACCTTTCAATTCTTTCTCAGCCATTTCTACCATTTGAAGGCTCTCTTCATTTTTCTTCATCATGATCAGTACATTAGCTAAATTAAGACATCCTCGTATCTCACCATTTTTATAATTTAATCGCTGACATTCTTTTCTTAGTTTAGTTTCCAATAAAACAATCTTGTACAACTCCCCATTCTTAAGAAGCTTACTGAATGTGGTGGTTTGCAAACTATCAATTTTCCCAATGGTAATTTGAGATTTAACATTACAGATCAGCAAAAGGAGTAGAACAATAAAAATATTTTTTAAATGAGCCATAGGTATTTGAAAAAAAATTAAGGTAATGTTCAAATGATTCGGAAAATATCATTTTATTCACAGTTACTTCACGTAAACCGGTATTTTCACAGTACTAAAATTTAAAATGATGAAAGCTTATACAGCTATTGGTTTTTCGAATTATAAAAGACCAGGAGAAAGAAATGATAGACCAGACTTTTGCAGATATTTCAGCATGCGAGTTCCTGATTGCTGAATCTTCAGAAAAAGCAATTGGAATGGGAATCGAAGCTGGATATTCGTAGGAAAAAGGGTAATGTATATCAGACATGTGAATGCTGAACATTCTTACCACACTTTCAGGCCTGAGCAATCATAGTGGCCTTTATTGCAGTCCTGAAGACCTTTTCAGCAAAATCAGATGTCATTTTACCCCAACTTAGTTCTTTCCTGAATTTAAAAGATGCTATTTGAAACAATATATGAGGATTTAACATTTTTAATTCAACTTGTATTTTAAAAGAGGGAGTAAAAAAATAAGCCATAGATATGATGTATTACAGATTATATTGTTCATGTTTGGATTGTGTGGTGGTAGTTCAGAGTACCATTTGCGAATTATTAGCAGTCCATACACCACCCTCATTGAATCTTTGACCGGCTATCTTATCTACCACAAAGTTGACAAAATCATCCAAATTAATAAAGGAAAATTCTTATATATTTTGGTACTTTTCTGACATTTTAATTAATAATAGGTCTACTTCATTCCTTATATCAAATCAATAAAATAAGCAATTAAGATTGGGCTGTTATTTTAAAAGGCGATTGTACAATCGCCTTTTCTGTTAAGTATACTTCATATCTGCCCAATAGAAAAACACGATACATAAGTACAAGTACATAGCAACTATCATTTTCAATTTGTCATCCAAGTAAATTAAGAACTATATGTTTCCAACTTTCCTTATAGATTCACAGCAATAATTTAATTCCTCTTCATGATAGCATTTACAATGCAGTATAAATAATATGCATAAATGCACTGCTATGATTATAGCTGGGGCCAGTAGGACCTGTCTTTGTATCACAATAAATAATATCTCCCACATTCAGCAACTTTACATAAGTCCCGGATAATATAAAAATATTTCCTGCCTGAGGAGCTCCGCCGAAAGTCCAAGCCATATTACCAGCATTAATATAAAGTGCATAATTTGGAGCATTGGTAGCATTTTCCAGTTTTACTCCAGCTACAATATGATATATTCCTCTTTTGGCTACTGTATAACTGCTATTGGAAAAGTCCCAGGTACCTGCCCCTGCCGTATTGATATTGACCGTCCCAAATATGACTCTGTTACTAACCCCATTTCCAGGCAGAGTTGCACTACTGGCAAATTGCTCAGCATTGAAAATATTATTAGGAGTTTTCAAAGTATTGATAAAGTCGTTACCAGTAATCTGTGAGACAACGCCAGTTCCATCAGAAAGCAACATATTAGAACTTCCAAGCGAGGTTTGTATCGGTAACGAGCGAAACCTAGCATTGCCGTTTACATCCAATGTATTGGTTGGATCAGTGGTTCCTATACCAAGATTTCCAAACCTATTTAATACCATTTTAGCGTCGCCCCCATTTCCGCTGGTGTAGAAATTCATTTTTGATGCCAAAGTCGTTGGATCACCCTCTTTTGATACCGAAATAGATCCTAATGTCCACAAACCATTAGTAACATAACCTTTGAAATTGAAAACTCCTATATGTTCTCCAACAGGAATATTAGTATTGCCATTAGATCTAGTCAAATCAATACTTGCTGCATTATTAATACCTGTAGAAGTGACTGCAATTCGAGACAATGAGGACTCAAAATTTCCACTTCCCCTTACATCAAGCTTATCAGTTGGTGCAGCTGTACCAATGCCAACTCTATTATTGGCAGCATCTACTGAAAAAGTACTTCCGGCTACAGAGAATGCATTAGGCTGATTGGCTGTAAATGCCAAGGTATTGGCTCCCTGTGTTACAATTCTGTTACTGCTAAGCGCACCATCTGCAGTATAAATATTAACAGGTGCTGCACCTACAGTCCCTCCGTCAGTAGCTCTCCATCCTGCATTACTGTACACAAATTCCAGTGCTTTTCCATTGGGTATGGTAACCCCGTTTAGCGCTGCACCAAACCCACCTGTAGTGTTGTTAAAAATGACCAGCCTTTGACCAGCATTGGGAGCAGCCGGAACGGAAATAGAAACTGTTGCAGTAGCACTTCCTGTAAGCTGTGCCTGGCTTATATTAGCAGGAATATTAGCATTATTACTGGTAACACTTATGGCTGTTTCACGGTTGGTAATAGCTCCATTCACATCAAGTGTTGTACCGGGAGTTGTTGTATTAATTCCTACATTGCCTGTTTGTGCAAAAAAAGCTACACTTACTACTGACAATGCAATTGAAAATAAATTTTTTGTGTTCATTTTTTTATATTTTTTTGTTAAAGGATAATGTATATTACTGCAGCTGGAAACTTCAAAATTGAAATAGACTTAATGTAAACTCAAGACGAAAATATGATATGCCCACAGCCCCTCCATTAAGGCAGTATCAGTATTGATCATCGCTATAGCAGTAATAGATAAAATGTTTTTATTTTGGAAATTGATGAGATCATATTCCAGGCAATACCTATATAGATTAAGATTAAATAGGTAATCTTCCAGAATCCAACAAAGTAAATTATTGATTGACTATGTATTACTTTAATTTGTCTGGGAAAAATTCTTCAGAGATTAAAAAGATATTAATATTGTTCTATTATAGGACATCATGCCGATGAATACGTACCGATACCAATATTACAGAGGCTTTTTAAACAACTGTATATTCATATTAGCCTTCCCCCAATTAAAATTTTCTCCTGTTGCAGCATTCATATTAAATCTTATAGTGCAGGGATTAGTAGTAATAGTACCTGGAGTAAATTCTAAATATCCATTTAAGGAATAGGTCACTGTAAGATCGGTAAAAGTATTATTCGTAATTTTTTCAGAATAGGAGCTGGATATTGTAGCTACCTTTGCTGTCTGATCTGTTCTAAAAAAGGTAAACTTTCTGGAACCCTGAGGCATCTCAATCCCATCTTTCAAAAATCTTATTCCATAATACCATAAATTGTTTGCACAGGTAAAATCGGTTCCCATTCCCATAGGAACCGAATAATTAACAATAATTAATCCTTCTGTTCTTGCCGGAATAATAATAGATTGACTCATCTGGATATCAATATTATCAATCTTCGAATTGCTTGTACTATAGGTACCTGTGATATTCCTATCAACAGGAACAGCAGCTGTCAGGGTGTAAATGTCATCCAATGCAAACTTCCCAGGAGGCTGCAGAGAACTTATCGTAACCTTTTTGGCTGTTCCATCTCCCTGTAACAACATTACTCTGTCCGTATTGTCCAGAACATTATTTTCAGGAACATTTCGAAATCGCACATTGCCATTAACATCTAGTGTTTGAGTTGGTGATGTTGTATTTATTCCAACTTGTGCTAAAGTTAATCCATAAAAAAGGACTGCTATAGGTAACATTTTTTTTTCCATTGCTTTTAATTTTTCTTATTAAAATAGTAGTGTTTTATTAGAGACCGTAATACATTTTTAAGTGTCTAAGAGGCATACTTAAATTTGGTAGTAAAACTATAGCAATTATTTTATGGAGTTTCTACTGCATTTCTACTGCAATGCATAATCAATTGATTTACAATACTATTTTTATGAAAACTAAAAGAAGTTCATCTATAATATTTGAGGAAAAAATTTCTATTATTCACTAAAATATTGATTTTACCATATCTATAATAATGAATTGAAGATACCATTCAATAGTATCAAAGATAATTTGCCATGTAGATGAATCATCTGAAATGGCATCTGATGCTTATTTTTCTAAGTGTTGAATTATGGTAGGGTAAGAAATAGAATGAAAAGAACTCATCAAGTCAACAATCCTTGTATTAACTAATACCAGACTACTATGAAACATAATCCCTATCATCCAAGAGTCGCTCCTAGAACACATTTAGGAGGTGATTATTTGCGATAGAGAAAAGTTCTAAATATTCTGGAACTTTTCCGACATTGTATTTCTATAGTCAAGTGGAGTTAATTTTTCTTTTTTTCTGAATTGTCTTGAAAAGTATGATAAATCTGCAAAACCAAGATGTTCTGAAATTTTGCAAATGTTCCAGTCAGTATGAACTAACAGCCTTTTGGTCTCCATTAATACACGTTCCCGAATAATATCACCAGCCGTTTTTCCAGTTATATGTTTGGTAACCTCATTCAGACGATGGGGGCTTAAACCGAGCTGCTGAGCATAAAACTCAATTTTTTTTTCATTCAGATAATGACAGTCTACCAATTCCCGGAACTTTCTAAGCCTTAGACTATTTACATTGTCATAAATATAATCGTGGGTATTGATAATAATACGTTGAATTCTGTTGAGTAAAACAAAAAGTAAATGACTGATAATAATTGCTGACTTTTCAGATAATCCTATTTCATATTCCAACATTTCTATGAGACGTTTCACCTCATTCACTCTATCATCCGTTAATTTAACGAATGGCAGTATGCCACTGTTATTAAGAAAACTCAGGGAAAGAAGTTTATCCTTATTATTTGAGGTAAGCAACAAAAATTCTTCAGTAAAAGTAATACTGTAACCTTTCACATTTTTTGTTGTTGACATCTGATGAAGTTGGCCAGGTGAAATAAAAAATAAAGTATTAGGTCCAATTTCTGTTTGATGATGATCAACCATATTGATAGCGCTCCCTGAGGTAAGCCAAAGTATCTCGTAAAAACTATGTTTATGGGGCCACTGTAGATCAGGAGGGCGATTAAGATCCTCAAATCTTTCAATCATGAATTCGTTACCTATAGATTTCTGAGACTTAAAATCTTCAATATTATAAATTTTAAACATAGAAATGTTGATAAAATAATGAGTTTAATTCCTTATAATGTTTGCAAGACACCTCAGAATATTCAAATCAAAAAGGCAAATTTGCATTGAAATTGTAGAAGATTTAAATACTATTGATGTTTAGCTTTATGTTCTATAACTATCTGCCCACTATTTTATTTCAGATATTATGAAATTTTCTCGGTCTAAGATATTAAAAAACAATTATTCCTAAAATCCGGAACATCAAAACCTATTTTCTGGCTATTACCTTAGTGATCTACTGAAGCAGGTAAAACAGTTATAGAACTGACCAATTTTATTAATTTCAGCAACTAAAACCTTCTGAAAGGAGCAAATTACTCTGTATCAGAAATAACTTACAGATTTGGTATTAAAAACACCCCGTATTTCTCACCTCTATTAAAAAAAACGGGGATGAACTCATCAAATCAGTTCAAAAATAAAAAGCACACTGAATGGAATAGTAAGCCATATGATAATCTCAATGGTTTTGGTATGAAAGGATAGAAAGCCGTTTACAGCGGACATGAGGACATAAAGCCTATCTGTGATGCCTCCAACAAACAGACTACACAAGAGCTTCACCAGCCAAATTTGCAGACAGATGAGAATCCAAATATCCTTAGATCATCAATGAGATAACGGAACTCCGTATTTTATTTACCTAATGAGTAGGCAGTACCATTTTTATGCTCAAACTGAGCGATCAAATTGTGATGATTACCCATAAAAATTTCAACATTTACATGATGAATTTAATCATTTTATAAATTTAAAGAGGATCTTTCTCTAAATCATTTGGTTCGCTAATTGTCCTAGTTTCACTAATGCTTTCTCTATATCTCTATTCCATTCTCCACCATAATTTAAACGTAAACAGTTGTGAAACTGATTCTGAAGTGTAAAAATTCTTCCCGGTGCAATGCTTATTCCATTATTTAGATCTTTATAATATAAAACCGAAGTATCTATTTTTTCATCTAACCCGATTCTCATGTTTAATTTGAGTTTTCATGGTTATTAGTTTTTTCCCCGGTCTCCGGAGATTTTTACTTTATTCTTTTGGTATTAAATGCTGTAGCTCAGGGTGAGCTTTTATACGCTCGATTTCATTTTCAATGACTCTCATAACCTCCTGCTCAACATTTCTGTAATTCTCTTCAATAATTGATGTGAACCGATCTTTTCCATTTTCATCTACAAATGATAAAATCTCCGGTATCCGCTGATAATTTTTAGTTTCTGCCAATACTTTTTCATGATCCACTACAATTTCTGCATGAAACATTTTCTGTTCAATCCTTTCATCAAAATTATCAGATACAGCCCCTACAAACATTCCCTGACTTAATGTTGAAATTTTAGAAGCCGGTATCAGACTATCAAGTTGGGTAGATATAAAAGTGGACGTATCATTTCTGTTGATGGTCATACTTTGTCTTTTCTGCAGGACTTTTTTTTCCACACTTTATCCCGGAAATCCTAAAGATAAATTCTAACCTTAATTTCTCAGAACTGTACTTCTGTGCATTGATGAAACTTGATTTTGATACCAAAAAAATAGCACAATACACCAATAACAGTATCCGGGCTGTTGAAAGTAAGAAATATATGTATGAAACTGAATATTTCTTCTGAAATAAGCATCAACAGCTTTCTGATCAAAATATAAAAATTTTACATATAGTCATATTTTATAACAATCAATATTCATATAATATTAAATCAAAACCGATTATCTTCCGAATCAAAATATTCATATATCTTTTCTATTCTCAATAAATCTTCCTTAAAAAAATTCGAGAAATCTTCCGTTAGGGCTACCAGACAAGGATAAGCTGTTTTCTTATCATTTTTTTTATTATTTGCATCACCTAATACATTGGTTACAAGAAATATACTTCTTAATACTGAATTTACTCTGGTAGTTCGATATTCAATTCCTGTAAATTCAAGATTTTCTGGATATATCGAACTAATTATTTTTCTTTTTGCTTCTACACTACTTGATTGGTATAATAATGATAAGTTAGATATAACTGATAGAGCCTTGTTTAAGCGATCATCAACTTTTTTGGGATTACGAGTCGCAACTAAACAAGCATGAAGTTCATTTTCAAGAATTTCAATTTTTTGTTTAGACTGTGCTTTAATAATCATATAATCATCATCTTCAATCTTTTCAGCCAATAATTTTTCTCTTGCAACAGCTATCTTAGCATTATAATTCTCTATTTCAGAAATTATTCTCTTTCTTCTCTCGTCAGCTTTGTTATTATACTTTTTATAGGCGGTTAGTAGGATATTTTGTAAGATTTTCTGAACTGAAGGGAGAAATTCATATTTCTTTAATTCCTCAACAAAAAGATTATTGGTAAGTTCAGCACTTTGCCTAAATCCACAAGATGATTTACAATGATAGTAATAATATACTCTCTGACTTCCCTTTGATCCACTGGCAGTTAAATTTCTCCCACATTTAGGGCAAGTCAAAAAACCTCTTAATGGAAAAACGTCAGCAGAACTAAATTTTATATACTTTCGGATTTTTCTTTTATTGCCTTCTAAAATTAACTGAACTTTATTAAATAGTGTCTCTCTTATAAGAGGAGCATGTAAAGATTTTACATAGTGAGCTTCTTCATCCCGATATTTCTTTATAAATATTTTACCACAATACACTGGATTTCTTATTGCAACATGAAAGGCTTGATTACTCAAAATTTTTACTCCCTTTTCTGAAAGCTGTCGACGTATAGTTTCAGGAGCTTCAATTCCTTTTGCTATTTCATTAAAGAGATAGCGTATTATTGAAGCTTCAGGTTCTTTAGGCTCAATAAACTTATGTTTGCCATCCTCAGTAATTTTATTAATATAACCGAAAACTGATGTTTTAGATAAAGGTTATATCTGGTACATTTAAAATATGTTGTCACATAATATTAACAGAAGAAATTGAGCCCATTTTTTCATAAGTCCTAAACATTAATATATTTTTTGAGTACTTCAACAAGGTCTTTCTGCCTGATAGGCTTGGGAAGGAAATCATTCATTCCGGCTTCCAGACACTTTTCTTTTTCACCCAGCACATTTCCAGCTGTAACGCCTATGATAGGTATATTTTCATATCCCGGCAGCATTCTTATATTTCGTGTTGCCTCAATACCACTCATGATTGGCATCTGTACATCCATCAAGATAATGGAAAAATGCTTTTTCCTGCATTCTTCCAAAGCCTGCAGCCCATTGACGGCTTCCGTTAGATGTATACTGGGTGCAAGAGACTTCATTATTCTATTATTCAGGACCATATTCACTACGTTATCATCAACCAAAAGCACTTCTAATTCTGGGGCAAATAACTGCAAACCTTTCTCAGACTGATCCTTACTAATTTCTACTGCATAACTTCGGTCTACCTTTTTTAAGGTTTTGTATAGTTCATGTGATTTGATAGGCTTCAACAGTAAATGTGCATTTTCTATTTTTCTAACTGAATTAAGTATGCCCAGTTCTTCAGAAGAAGAAGAAAGTACTATAAATGGAGAAGTCTCTTTTCGCTGATTGAACAGCCCTGTTATTTTATCTATTGTTTCCAATCCTGACATAACAGGCATATGATAATCCATCAGGATCACATCGAACCGCTCTCCTTTCAACAGGATTTCCAACGCCTCCATCCCATTAGAAGCCAAGGTAGACTTGATATTTTTATAGGTAAGCATGTGGTCAAGAATGATCCTATTGGTTTCATTATCATCAACCACTAAGGCCGTTCTAATAGTTATTTCATCCTCCTCTCTCAATTGAGAGATCTCGTAAGGAATCTCAATGTCAAAGAAAAATACAGAACCCTTTTCCTTTACGCTGCTCAGCGACAAATGGCTTCCCATATATCCCAGGATATTATTTGAGATAGTAAGTCCTAGACCCGTTCCACCATATCGTTTACTAATGGAACTGTTTTCCTGAGTAAAGGCATTAAAAATGTATTTCTGTTTCTCAACAGGGATGCCGATCCCCGTATCTCTTACCGAGAAGCGCAAAACAATAGTACTATCATCCATGCGTAATTTCTCTACTTTTAGCTCTATCTCTCCCTTTTCTGTAAATTTCACAGCATTTCCCAGAAGATTGATCAAAATCTGTTTTAACCTTGCTTCATCCAAAAAAAGTATCTTTGGAAGACCTGGCTCAATATTGAGAAGAAGTTCGATATTTTTTTTCTGGGATTGATAAATAATAACATTTATAACCTGGCTTAACATATCATAAACATCAGTTTTCTCAATCAAAAGCTCCATTTTTCCGGATTCTATTTTAGAAAAATCCAATATATCATTGATAATGCTAAGCAGGTTTTCCCCTGACTCATTGATGTAATTCAGATATTGCATCTGTGTTTCATTCAGTGGTGTTGTGAGGAGAAGGTCTGAAAAACCAATAACTCCATTTAAAGGAGTCCTGATCTCATGACTCATATTGGCCAGAAATTCGGATTTTGCTTTGCTGGCTATATCTGCCGTTTCCTTGGCATTTTTCAGTTCTTCATTTATCTTTACAGCATTTGTAATATTCTGTATGGAAATAATCACTCCCCCTACTTCATCTTTTGTAAGATACCAAGGACCGACTTTAAGGTCATAATGCTGAATTTCTTCTTTTCCTTCCACCTTTAGCATAAAGTCACTGTTGATGTACGTTTTTCCCAAAAGTGCATTGTCATAGATATCTTTTCGTTCTTTGGGAATATTAGGTGATATCGTGAAAAGATTATTACCGATAAGATCTACATTATTCATACTAAATTCCTCTCTCCATCTGCTGCTTACAGCAACATAGTTAAGATCTTTATCAAACATGGCCAAAGGAACAGGAACATCAGTGGCAAAAGACTGCATTATGGCCTCCTTCCGGGTAACCTCTAAAAACATTTTTTTGAAGGCATCAATGTCCTGAATGATTCCGAAAACCCTTTTACAGGTATCATCTTCAAATTCGGGAATACCTTTTACTCTTACCCAAATCGTAGCGCCATCATTACGTAAAAGCTGAAGTTCCTCATCAAAAGGAATTCCTTGTTGTATTACCCTGTTAAAAAGATATTTTATTCTCTCCCTGCTTTTTCCTTTGTAAAATTCAAAGGCATTTTCAAAAGTAGGCTGGAAATTATTTTCTATTTTGTGAATTTCTCTTGTACTTTGAGACCAGAACAGCTTTCCTGTCTTCATATTGGCTTCCCAACCTCCCACCTGGGCTACTGAGCCTGTTTCTTCAAGCATTTCCTTAGTGTAAGACAGATCGCTTTCTAACTTACCACGCCGGATAAGATCAGATTTTAATTGTATATAAACAAAAACGGTTACACCAATGGCTGCAACCGCAGAAAAGATGATAAATAAAACAGTCCACTTCGAAGACTTATTCAGCTCTTCATTTTTTATGGCAAGTTGAACTTCCTCAAGTTTTACAAATTTCTGAACGAGCATGCGGCATTTGTCCATAGCCTCCTTGTTTTGTACAAGTTCTTCCGGACTTATTAATATTCCCTTTTTACGATTCTCAATAAGCAAAACATATTCTTTCATTAAGATTTCTGAAGTATGTAGCAGTTCATTTAGAATATTAATCTGATCTTTATCTCTAAGATTAAGTCTATCTTTGTGAGAAACAAGCAGCGGATATTCATTCCTACTTTTATCGAAAGGTTCAAGAAAATTTTCCAGGCCGGTAAGCTGATATCCCCGATTGCCCGTCTCAGCATTTAAAAGAGTATTTAAGATATCTTTTGCTAAGCTTATAGATTCCTTACTTTTCAAGAGGTCTTCCCTATTCTCCATCTGCTTATGTATGCTTATATAAGATGCTATGGAACTAGCAATCAGAAGCATCAAAGAAATCACTACTCCTATCTGAAGATTTCTTATAATTTTTTTCGGCATTGAATGGTATTTTTGTAATAAAATACTAAAAATAGGTCATTTTATAATATTTACAAATTAATTTAGAAATTCGTTAGAAGATATTGGAAAATGAATATAATTTAAGTCGTTTAAAGATGAAACTGCTAACTTTATAAAAGTTTATTTTGTATGGTTTCCCCATTGTTTTTCTTAATTGATATTCATTTTTTTTAACTTTTCAGCAAATATACCGGGCTTCAGAGCTTTTAACATTATCTCACCTAAAATGGCAGTGAAGCATTCTATGAAATAAAAAAATTACTTTATAATAGCTAATCCTTCATTATCGAAACTATAACACTGACAATTAGCCAATCAATAACAATAAAGCTTTGGTAATTTCGAATAATGTTATTAGATTTATAATGAATTCTGAATTACAATATTATTACACCTCACTAAATTTATTAATCATGAAAAAGCAAATCTTTATCACTGCCCTATCCCTGGGAGCAATCACTATAGGAACCAACCGGGTTCTTGCACAAAATTCTGAGAAGGTTAGTACATCCGTAAATATTATTTTAGCAGACGTTATTGCAATGGACATTGGCACTGGTGCGTCAGAAGGTGCTGTAGATTTTAATTATGGGAGCACAAAAGACTATAACTCATCAAAAAATGTGACCGTTCCCAATAGTTTAGTCATTATTTCCTCCAAAAATTTTGATGTAAAAGTAAAATCTGAAGGTACACACTTTGTAAGTGGTGCAGACGTAATTCCTGTAGATATATTACAGGTAAAGGCAATACCAGGTGGAAGTCTGGTGGGGACCCTGAATGAGGTCACTTTATCTACAACTGATCAGGTACTGGTGAGTAATGCAAGTTTAGGTACTAAACAGTCTTTAAATATTGCCTACTCTATTTCGTCGGAAAATGCATCCAAAGTACTTCTGGGGAAACCACAAGGAACTTACACACAAAAAATAACTTATACTGCCACTGCATTGTAAGTAAATATCAATTTTTAAATATAGCCCTCAACACTTAGAAAGTGTTGAGGGCTTTTCTTATTCAAGCAAAATGAATAATCCTGTAGTGATTTTACTACATGAATTTCCGTTTTCCACTACAAAGAAACTTTTATCGCTGCTATAAATTTGCAGTATACAAAAGAACAATTAAATATTACTATCATGAAAAAACTAATCGTAATCTCAGCCTTAACTTTTGGAGCAATCATATTAGGAACTAACAATGTTCAAGCTCAAAATACTACAGCAACCACAACGGTAAACATTACCCTTAACGATGTAATCTCTATCGATGCGGGAAGTACTGCAATTGGTAATACGGTTGACTTCAACTATGTTACTGCAGCAGACTATAACTCTGATCAAACAATTACTAAAGCCAACTCTTTAAAAGTTACTTCAACGAAGAACTTTAATGTTAAAGTAAAAGCAGGAGGTGCTAATTTCATGAATGGAACCAACCTGATCCCTGTAAATGTTTTGACTATCAAAGCAGCTACAGCTGCCGGAACAATGGGCGGAACAAAAAGCGCTGTTGTTTTATCTGCAACGGATCAAACTTTAGTATCAAATGCTCCTCTTGGAAGTGCATTAACACTGAATCTGGACTACACCATTCCAGCGGCAAAATCATCTTCTTCTGATATTTTAGGTAAACCAGCAGGAACTTATACACAAACGGTAACTTATACTGCAACAGCTTTATAAATAAATTTTCATATTAATATTTTGTGATTTGGTGTTTCGAAGGCTTCCTCAGGAGGCCTTTGATTTTGTATGTATTGTACCGATATAGATAAAATTCAAAATCCGGGAATAAGTATCTGTCATCTGTAAGGTAGAATCTATGCTTTTGGACATTTAAATCTAATTAATACATCACACCAAACATTCAGTAAATTTTGTGAAAATCTAAAGAAAAATTATAAGCAACGGTAATTTATATCACGACAGCTTTATAATAGAAATAACAGGAATTAGATACGCCCTCAACACTTAGAAAGTATTAAGGGATTTTCTATTTAAACCAATGAGTAATCCTGTAGTGATTTTACTACATGAACTTCCTTTTTCCACTACAAAGAAACTTTTATCGCTGCTATAAATTTGCAGTATACAAAAGAACAATTAAATA
>NZ_JBQENH010000002.1:329658-1064862 GCF_052044565.1 Chryseobacterium sp. 22543 | reverse complement strand
TGGGCGGAACAAAAAGCGCTGTTGTTTTATCTGCAACGGATCAAACTTTAGTATCCAATGCTCCTCTCGGAAGTGCATTAACACTGAATCTGGATTACACCATTCCAGCAGCAAAATCCTCATCTCCTGATATTTTAGGTAAACCGGCCGGAACTTATACACAAACGGTAACTTATACTGCGACTGCTTTATAATAAAAATTTTAGTTTGTAAAGATTCCTTTTGCGATGTTTTCAGTAGTTTTGGGAATCTTTATTATTAAACTATTTACACCATGCACAAGTTTATTCACCTTTTCATTTTCTTTATCTTCACAGGGTCTTCTTCACTTCTGGCACAAAGTATCTCTATGTCGCCTACACGCTTGTTTTTCACAGGTAATCCAGGAGAAAAAGTAACAAAGACAGTCACGCTTCAAAATAGCTCGGATAAAGATTATGTTTTTAATCTCAACTACAAAGATTGGGTTAGAGAAGAAGACGGAAATAAGGTTTATCTTGAAGCAGGCAGTTCAAAAATTTCCAATGCCTCCTGGATATCCACCTTAGAAAACGCGGTAACAGTTCCTGCGAAAAGCACAAAGGAGATTGTAGTGACCATGCAGATCCCGGCAAATGCATCACAGTCTGCTGTTACGAACAGTATGCTGTTTTTCACCCAGCTTCCTCAGCAGGCAGATAAGGCACGTGTTCAGAATGGTATTGGTATTATCACCTTATTTGAAGTGGGACTTCACATCTTTTATACTCCACCGGGAAACCATGTAAAAAGTCTGGATATTACCAATATTTCAGAGGTGAGTAATGAGAATGCAGCGAACAGAAAAGTAGCAGTAAGTATCCATAATGATGGAAACACCATCAATGATGCCACCGTTGAGTTTGAACTCACCAACACAGACAGTGGTAAGGAAATAAAATTGCCAGCAATTTCCATCTCCATGCTTCCGGATACCAATCAGGTTGTTCAGTTTTCTTTACCAGAGAAAATTTCAGGGAACTTCCTTGGCGTGGTTATTATCAAAATGGCAGAATCCAATGATTTACGCGTAGGCGAAAAAAACTTTAAATTTTAAAATTAAGTCTTGAAACTACAGAATGGAATATCGATATCAGTCCTAAGAAGAACAATCTTATTTTTTGTATTTGTTCTTCTGCACTTTTCTTTGGCCTCTGCGCAGGAAAAGAAGGATATACAAATCCATTTTGAAAATGACAGTGTAGCTGTAGCTGTTGAGAAAGGTTCTACTTTTACTAATTTCCTGGTCGTTGAGAATAAAAGTTCTGAAGAGATTATCATTCAGAATATCATACCTAATGAAAAATATCCGGGATTGCTTTTCTATCCCAAAAATGAATTTACCTTAGGTGCAGGTCAGTCTAAAAATCTTCCTGTGAAACTGATCGCCAACGTGGATTTTATGAAACTGAGATCCAATGAAATCAAATTCCAGGTTTCGTACACCAGCCCAACGGTTACCAAAACTGAAAGCGCCTCATTCTTCGTTGCTAAAGACGAGAACAAAAACATCGCAATTTATACCGCCACCTACGAAAATTTCATTAACCCTGCTGTGCCCCAATCCTCAATTCTGCTGACAGTAGAAAACCAAGGTTATAGTAAAAGAACCGTTAAGATTGATTTGCAATCCATTCCTGATGGTTTGGAAATGATGCCAAAACAACAAACCGTATCTCTGGAAGGTTTAGAAAAACAAACGGTTGAAATCAAAATTGCAGTCAGAAAACAGAATACACTTTATCCGGAATTTAATATTAATGCAATTGTCACAGACCTGCTTGATAATAAAATCGTGGGAAGCAACACACTCTATTTAGTCATTTTATCGCACAACAGACAAATTGCCAGAGGAAACGAAGCGGTGAGCGGAAGTAATTTTGCAGAAATTAGCTATAATGAAAACAGTTCAGGTTTCAACTATCTTCAATTAAGGGGAAATACAGCATTTCGGGTGACTGAGAATTTGAAATCGCGCTTCAATATTGGTGCAGATTACTATGTTGAAGACGGTCGTTATAATCTGTATGATACGTGGCTGGAACTGGAGAGAAAAAATACGGTGTTAAGGGTGGGAAATGTTAATAGCAGCGATTATGATTATCCGGTTTTCGGAAGAGGCGGGAAAGTTTCTACCAAATTTGGTAAAAATAATCAGATTGAAATTCTTGCGCTGGAAAATAATTATAATCTGTACGGTACTTATTTCCAACAAACAGAAGGATCTACCATTATGGGCGCAAAATATGCTTTTGGGAATGCTAAATCTTTCAATGGGAAAGTGTCTTATATATTCGATCATGATCCGCGCTTTAACATAGATACACAGGTAGCGAACGCGGTAACGTCATTTTTAATTAATGATAAAAACACAATCCGCACGGAGGTTGGTCTTAGCCACGAAAAAGGCCTTTTGAACAAAGATGAAAACGCAGGCGCTTCAATGGGAGCCAATTACGATGGGAAAATAGGGAACTGGGATATACAATCTGTCAATTCCTTTGCTACCAAAAGTTATGCAGGGATCAAACGGGGATCTTTTTTCTCAAATCAGAGGATTGGCCGCCAATTTTCTGCTTCTCAGCGCGCTTTTATACAATATCAGAATTCGCAGATAGAGCCCGAGTTCCTGAGTTTCCAGGGTGCATCAACCCAACCTGGGAATACCTCTAATTTACGTTATTATTTCAACAGTACAGAAGCTTTGGGATTAGGTTATCAGTTTTCTTTAAAGAAGTGGAATTTTTTACTTTCTCCAAAGGTTGAAAATCAAAAAACAGCTAATTTTTACACATCGCAGGAACTTTTTTCATACCGGCTGGAAGCCAATATCAGCACTACATTAGGTGCCCACGGATTGAACCTGACGGCGGAATATTCTTATTCAAAAGAGAACAATAAACCGGACTGGTTCAACAGTTTGAAAACAACTTTATCTTACAGATATAAATCATTCTCCCTCAACGGAACAGCCCAATGGAACGCAACAAGTGTCTTTGATTTAAATTCTTATTATGATGTAAGCCGTAATTTTGCCAACTATAATGTATATGCCTCGTATAATTTCCAGATGCTTAATCATAATCTGACTGGATCTTTTTCAGCCGGAGCCTTCTATTCGGAACTTTATAAAAATTTAAACAGCAATATCACCGGTAATCTGGAATATAAGATTTCGTCTTCATGGTCTACCACAGGTTATTTTAATCTTTCCGGTTATAAATCTACGGCTGAATATGCAACCAGTGGCAGTTATTACCAGTTTAGAGTGGGGATTAAAAAATATTTTGCCACAGCTACGACTCTTGGAAATCATAAAGTGACGTTCCAGTTCTTTGAAGATAAAAATTTCAATGGGCTTCTGGAGTCCGGCGAATCGGTACTTGCTAATGAAATTGTAAAACTGGACAATTATGTAGCGATGACGGATAAGAATGGAAAAGTAGTTTTTCAGAATGTGCCTGAAGGTACTTATACACTGAAGGTGAACGAAAGTGCAGGTGCCCGATTGATGATGGATCCTGTCATTATGGTACATAATAATATTAACCGCAAAGTGAGCTTGGTAAAAAACATCAGGGTAAGTGGGAAATTAACGGAGATCAAGCAAGCCTACGATGTTTTGGAAACAGATGTAACCGGAATAGTGGTATATGCAAAAAGTGAAGATGGGGTGATCTATACTGCCGTGGTTAACCAAAAAAATGAGTTTGAGTTTTTCCTGAAAGATGGAAAATACAGTCTCTATATTGAAAATGACAAATACAGCTATACACAACCCACCCAAACTATTCAGGTGACAAAAGAAGGGTATTCAAAAACCGTAGTTTTTGAATATAAGAAGAAAGACACCACTATTAAGGTGAAAAAGTTTTAAATTTAAAAGTATGAAAAAGATGAGGGCTTTTCTAATAGGAATTTTTACCATGTTCTGTGGGTTTGCAGCCACGAAAGCTCAGGATGTGTATCTGTCGGTTCCTGATAATAATATTTTTAACAGGACCGAATTTACCTCAGTACCTACAAGAGTAATGACGAACGCTAACAGAACAAACTGGGATTATGCCTTTTTGGGGCTACTCCCAACAGCTCCTACATTTACCTCTGTTTCAGGACCAACTTTTACTCACTCTTCTTCCTCATTTACTTTGCCCAGTTCCACTCTTCTATGGCAGTTAGAAAGTATGGGCGGGCAGCTGCCATATACTGGACTTTCAGGTTATTTACCAGGTTTTCAGTCGTTCAGTACAAGCGCTATAAAATGGTTTGAACCGCCATCACTAAGTATCGGGGGAGGATTCAACCGGGGAAATATCAATTTTACATTTAAAATTCCTGCCTCACAATTTACTGCTAATGCCTTCCGGGCCGGGAATTACTCCATGGATATCACTCAGAATTATAATGACTTTACACCACGTAATTTTAAAACAATTTTAGTCATTCCTCCATCTATGCGTTGGGTCACAAATTCTTTAACAAAATACATAGAAATATCTTCTTTGAATGACTACCGCAATACTAGCACGCGGGTGTGGGATTTGGGGAATACGGAAATCGCACATACGGTTGACTTTAATTTTTGGGCGAAAGCTGCTTCTACAAACATTCAGTTCACTTCTTCTAAAGGTGTTCCAGGAACCAGAAATATAGCAAGCATTAAATTGGGTAGTAATGGATCTGCACTCACGACCAAAGCCTTATCTGCCGATTTTCAGAATTTTTCCGCAGCTAATTTCAGTGTTGTGGCGGGAAACAGAAACGGCTTTATTCCAGAGCTTTATGTTTCTTCGGATGATTTTAAAAACCTTTTTTTTGAAGCCGGAACTTATACGTTTGAATTGAACTTCAATGCCAGAAGTACAGATAACTCAATTAACAGTTTGCAAAATACAGCTGTTCAGTTAAAGGTGCTTCCTCTGTCGGAGATCACCATCCCCAGTTCCGGACGCAATGTAAATTTCAATTTTAATACCGCTGCCCAATACACCGATGGTCAGTCACAAATGATTCCAAACCAAATTATGCTGTCCAATAATGAAAATTTTGAGCTCTATGTAAAATCGGACGAAAATTATTTCAAGAAAGGCGGTCTGCAGACCAGCATCAATTCCAACATATTACAAATTGGTATAGACGGAAATTCTGTAAATGCTCCCTTATCCAAAACTCCTCAAAAAATACTGTTTAATGGAGCACCGGTTTTGGACCGGGGACTGAATGTAAGATATACCATATCACCTGCGGGTGCCCAAAGTTTGGTAGGTAAGGAAAATACCACCTACTCTATCAATGTTTATTATAGCTTCACGGCAATTTAACGATACTTTCTAAAAAAAACCTTCCTTATGGACCACATTAATGGCAATGATCAATCGCGGAATCAGCACTATATTGATAAATTAAGTGCATTCGAAAAAAAACATACCGATGTTTTTGATTTCTTAGTATTCGCGGCGGCCAAGATGACCAACATGGAGCTTTGCACCATGAGCATTACCTCGGAAGGGCAAGTTTACGTTCTCGCTTCCAGTGATGCATCCCCCAATCAGGTCTATCCCCAGAATCCTCACTTTCTTTTGAATGACCAGACTTCGGTTTATGAGTCTAAGAACTCGGAATTTAAATTTCATAGAAGTTATCCCATCCCCGGTCGTGAGGACAATCTGATCACTCATTTAAATTTATTTGACAGGGAAGAGAAAAATTTAGATAAAGCAGAGGAAGAGTTGGTCAACAAGATATTGAACCAAGCGGCAAAATGTCATTTGGATAAAGAAAGAGAACTGGCAGAAAAAGCCTATGTTTTAAAATCAGAGTTTGTGGCCAATATGAGTCATGAGATAAGAACCCCATTAAATGGTATTATCGGTTTTACAGAGCTCCTTATGGAAACCAATCTGGACGAAATGCAAAGACAATACCTGGAAATCATCAACCAATCCGGTGTATCCTTATACAGCATCATCAACGATATTTTGGACTTCTCAAAATTAGAAAAGCAAAAACTTAAGCTAAATCTCGACAAAGTAGAGATTGAAGAACTGGTTTCAGAAGCCTTCAATATTGTTGCGTACAGTAATACTAAAAAGCAAGTAGAAATGCTCATCGATATTGATGACACCATACCTAGATATATATGGACTGATGAAATGCGCTTAAAACAGGTTTTTGTCAACCTTTTGAGCAACGCTTTAAAATTTACCGAGGAAGGCGAGATTGTTTCATATGTCAAAGTTTTAGATGATTTAGGAGAAGGAAAAAAACGAATCCGATTTGGAGTTCGCAATACAGGCATTGGAATCAGCAGCGAAAAACAGGCTGAAATTTTCAACCCTTTTTCACAGGGAGATGGCAGTATTACTAAAAGATATGGAGGGACTGGCATGGGACTCACCATTTCAAACCAAATCTTGGCACTTGCTGGTAGTATTTTACAAGTCGAAAGCGATCAGGGAAAGGGCAGCGACTTTTTCTTTGATATTCTGTTCGACACTGAGGAAGAGGAATATGATTTAAGCTTAACTGATATTAAGAAAGTTTTGATTGTGGACGATAATGAAAACAATCGGAAAATCCTGAAAAGGATGCTGGAACGAAAAAATATCGAAGTAACGGAATGCGATAGCGGGTTGAAGGCTTTGCTATTGATTATGAACAAGTCCAAATTCGATGTGATTATTATGGATTATCATATGCCGATTATGGATGGCATTGAAACCATAAGAAAAATGAAAAATATTATTCCCGACACCAACCATGTAGCGCCGTATGTTGTTTTGTACAGCTCGTCCGATGACACTAATTTGCAGGCTGCATGTGACGAATTAGAAATAGAAAATCGGCTTGTAAAACCAATTCGTATGAAACAGATGTACCAGATTTTATCCACCTTAAAGAGTTCTGAAAAGAAAAAACCGGATCAAATAAAAAATGCAGCAAATGAAGTGAGCATGCGCGAAATAAAAATTTTAATTGCTGAGGATAATCCTATTAATTTACTTCTTATCAAAACTTATTTAAAGGAGATTATTCCTCAAGCTTTAATCATCGAGGCAAAAGATGGTACTGAAGCGGTTGAAAAACACCAAAAAGAGAGTCCTGATCTTATTTTAATGGATATTCAGATGCCTCATCTCAATGGTATTGAAGCAACCAAAGAAATAAGAGCCTTGGAAAAAAACATCGAAATACCTATTATTGCAGTAACAGCAGGGAGTCTGCCTGGTGATAAAGAAAAATGTCTGCAAGCCGGAATGTCAGATTTTTTAACCAAACCCTTATTAAAGCAAACCCTGTCTGATATGATTCAAAAATGGTTTGGTACGGAAATCGAAAAAGAATAAATAATAAACTATGCTTAAAAAAATACCTGAATAGTTTTTTTTAAGCTTTGATACAGAATTTATGAATGACCTTAGCAACGAACTACAATTAAAAATTGAAAAACTGGAAAATGAAATCAGTTTTAAAAACGGACTGATCTCGATATTATCTCACGATTCAAAGGAAATGTTTGGAAATTTTCTGTGGCTTATAGAAGCGGTAGAAGAAAAGACTATAAGTGAGGAAGATTTTTTTAAGTTGTTGCCGCAGTTAAAATGCGATGCCCAAAAGAATCTGCAAACCATTCAGGACAGCACCTCTTGGTTAAAAACGCAATATGGGGAATTTAAGATTAAACCTGAGAAAATCATGATGATGGATCTTTTTCACCATTTTGAAGAAAAATATGCACTTAAATTAAAAGAAAAAAATATTAAATTTCACTTTAAAGGAGATCCCAATGCATTTGTTACAACCGATCGTTTGTTGCTGCAATATGTTTTAGACAAAATTCTCAATAATGCAGTGAAATACTCTTTTTCCGGGAATGACATTCACTTGCAGGAAGTTACGGATGATCGTCAGGTGATAATTTCTGTGAGCGACTTCGGAACGGGAATGGATGAAAAATATTTATCTGAAATCTTCACTTATGGTAACCCCCTATTCCTTGGTACTGCTGGTGAGAAAGGAGTTGGATTAAGTTTGAAAATTGTGAAAAATTTTGTATCCTTGATGCATGGAAACATTCAAATCACTTCCGCTGAAAATAAAGGCACCACTGTTTCCCTCTTTGTACGTAAATTTATAGAATAATGGGTTTAAAAGTAAACGTTCGTATTATTGTAGCAGACGATCACGGTATCGTCCGGATGGGTTTAATACAAACCATACAACGCCTCTGGCCTGATGCTACAATCATTGAAGTAGAGGATTTTAAATCACTGTACAAAGTCATTCTGAAGGAAGAACTGGATCTGGCTATCATGGACGTCAATATGCCTAATGGTTCTGTTCAGGAAGCCATTGACTACATAAAAATGCACCAACCCAACTTAAAAATTCTTATATTTTCTTCTCAAGATGAAGAGGTGTATGCAATGCGCTATCTAAAGATGGGTGCCGGTGGCTATTTAAGTAAACAAAGCTCCAATGCAGTAGTTGAAACTGCTTTGACGGCAATGCTCAGTACTGGCCGGTTTGCGAGTGACCACGTAAAAGAAGCGATGTTTTTAGAATCGATAAATGGCACTACAAAAAACTCACCTTTCGAAGCGTTGTCTGACCGCGAATTGCAAATTGCCAATAAACTGGCTGAAGGTCTTCCTCTCAAAGAAATTTCTAATCAACTTAATCTCCATTCATCTACGATCAGTACTTACAAAAACAGGCTGTTTGAGAAACTGAAAATACGATCCATACCCGAATTGGTGGAGATTCTTAGGCTGTATAATCATTAAAAATTCTATAATTTCCACTTTATCATCCCGGAAATCGTGGGATCTTGTACATCTTAACAAGATCCTACACTCCGCTAGCTTCAGGAGATGTTTCGCGAAATCACTTTGTATAGACAAAACAGAAGGTTGGGAGATCGACAGAAGCCAAACTCACAAATTCCCCATTCTATCAGATATATTTTTTTCTGAATCAAACAACCTTTGAAGAAAGAGTGTTCTGAAAGATTTTTAAGGTAGAGGTTCAGTATTTTAGCTTCTTGAGTATTGTCTAATGCCTTGTGTCATTTAGATCAGTTTTTCATATATTTTTTCGTGACCCCATTGCTAAACAGCTCAAGTATCAATTCTGGAGAATAAATCTGATAAGTAAGTTCATTTCCATGCATGTTCTTCCTCAAAATTAAATGAAATCAAAGTTATTATTATTTTAATCAAATAAAGAATCACATCATACCATAGTATCAATTATTTAAACTATTGATTGCAGTATCACTCCAATTTTTAAAATCCAACCAAATAGAACGTTAAAATTCGTTAATTTAAACCCGTATATAATAATTATTCGTGAGATTTGTTGTGAACATAAAAAATATTAGTATGAAAAATTTAAAAAAGCTTAAAAAAGCAGAATTAAAAACAATTGTTGGCGGAGCAGGTTGTACCAGACTATGTTTTATAAATGATAAATTAACATGCGTTCCGTATAATTCATGTGGTGGCCCTGGACTTGAGCCATAAAAAAATTAATAACCTGTTTTTCAAAAACATATTTCTAGAATATTTTCAATACTAGTAAAATATCTGTTTGAAAAACAGGTTATCTTATACAAAAATATCTATACACACCTAAGAATTAAGAACCAGCCTAACCATATATGAATCCGTTCTTTCATAGGTACGTCCCATGCTCCCAGTTCTCCTACAAATCCCCTTTCATAATGAGCAGCGAACCGTGTGGAAACAGTAAACTGTATTTGTTTGCATGATGGTCTTTTTTCTCATAGTTA
This sequence comes from Chryseobacterium sp. 22543, assembly GCF_052044565.1. NCBI lineage: Bacteria > Pseudomonadati > Bacteroidota > Flavobacteriia > Flavobacteriales > Weeksellaceae > Chryseobacterium > Chryseobacterium sp. 22543. The sequence goes on along the minus strand of NZ_JBQENH010000002.1, from coordinate 1,055,051 downwards.
CAGGGCTTACCACTAAAAATTTTATCAGCTATTGCCAAATCGGCAAGATATCCACAATTTTATTATAATTTAATTGTGTTTAACACGCATAGGATAAAACAATAAAACAGCATATCATTAAACGGTAAAAAAATATATTGTGATAAAATTTCTCACTATTTTAAACCGTTTAACCAGATGTTTGAAAAATTATATTTTTATCAGTATGAAAAACCATAAGTTGACAGCACTTTTAATTATTATAACGATACTCTTTTCTTGTAAGGCTGAAAAGAAAGCGAACATTAGTTCTGTTTTCAATAATTCAGGTTTTGACAATAGCAATATTGATTCTACTAAAAATCCATGTATTGATTTTGATGGCTTTGCTAATGGTAACTGGAAGAAGAAAAACCCTCTTCCTGCTACTGAAAGCAGATGGGGTGCTTTCGAAATTCTTGATCGGGACAACAAAGTGAAACTGAAAAATATTGTAGATAGCATAAGTAAATTACCTAATCTCAAATTAGGTTCAGAATCTCAACAGATAGCTGATTTTTACAGATCTTACATGGATACTGCTTCCATAGAAAAGTTAGGACTTTCACCTCTTGACAGCTATTTTGAACGAATTGATCATATTAAAGATTATACCGATTGGGTAAACTTCTCCGGGGAACTTCAAAAGCTTGGTGTACCAACTTTTATCAGTTATAAGGTGGAAGCCGATGCTCATAATAATCAAATGAATATACTTTCGTTAGGGCAAGGCGGATTAACTTTGGGTGATAAAAGCTATTATGCACTAGAAGAATCTAAAAATGCCAACTTAAAAGACAGAATGATCCAGCACATAGACATTATGTATAAAAGCGCAGGCCTTAAAGTTGTTTCCCCTGGTTCCAAAATTTACGAATTGGAGCAAAACGTGGCTCGTCTGCAGCTATCTAGTCTGATGTTGCGCGATCAGATAAGAACCTATAATAAGATATCTGTCACAGAGCTCAGCCACATAGCATCACAATTTAATTGGAACGGGTTTTTAAAAGCACAAGGAATTAATACCCAAACTGTTATTATTGAAGACCGGGCTTATATGAGCAATTTAACAACTCTCCTGCATAAAACACCATTAACTGTATTGAAATTATATACCCAGTGGCAGCTTTTATCTCATTTTGCACCTTACCTGCCACAGAAATACAGCAATCCTCACTTTGCTTTTTTCGGAACAGTAATGGCTGGAAAAAAAGAACAAAAAAGCCGCATAGACACGGCAATTAAAGAGTTAGAGCAAGCACTGGGCATGCCTTTAGGTAAGCTTTTTGTTCAAAGATATTTCCTTGAACAAGATAAACAAAAGATAGGTGAAATGATTGAAAATGTGCGCTGGGTTTATCATCAGCGTATAGACAGCTTACACTGGATGAGTAATAGCACCAAAGCGTTGGCACACAAAAAATTAAAGACAATGACTTTCAAGATCGGATATCCGGAAAAATGGCCCGACTATTTCGGTATCTCCATACAACCATTACGTTTGATAGATAATATCATTTCTGTTGCAGTTTTTCATCATAACGAAAGCATCAATAAAATTGATAAGCCAGTAGATAAAAGCGAATGGCATGCGACACCACAGACTGTTGATGCATTTTATGATCAATATACTAACAGTGCTTGTTTCCCCGCTGGTATCCTGCAGCCACCTTTTTATAATCATGAAGCAGATGATGCTATAAATTATGGTGCCATAATCGCGGCGATAGGGCATGAAATAACCCATGCTTTTGATGACAGAGGTTCGAAATTCGATGCTTCAGGTAATTTAAATAACTGGTGGACATCAATAGACAGACATAATTTTGAAAACCTCACAAAAGAATACATTGATTATTTTAACCAAATGGAAGCCCAGCCAGGAGTACACATTAACGGACAGCTCACTATAAGCGAAAATATAGCAGATCTTGGTGGACTTACTCTGGCCTATCATGCACTTGAAAAAAGTTATGATAAAAAAAAGCAACCTGCATCTATTAACGGTTTCACCTGGCAGCAACGTTTCTTTTTAGGGTGGGCACAAATGTGGCATGGCAACATCAGTCCTGAAGCTCTACGTAATGAACTATTAACCAACCCTCATGTACCTTTCAGATTTAGGATAAACGGCCCCCTGACACAATTAAGAGAATTTAAACAAGCATGGAACTGCAATAAAAAAGATTCGGCCAATTTGAATATTAAAGGGGTAGAAATTTGGTGAACTTATAATTTATCAACAAAGGTTTAACTATTTTTTCGACATGCAAAGTCAGTACACTTATTTAGCCATCAGTTTACATTTCTGGTCATGGTTTCAACTTTCATTCCGTTTAAGTTTTGGATCTGCTATGTTTATAAGATCTGTATCTGTAACCGCCTGAATATCGTATTATTAAAATCTGAAATTCTGGAATAAATCCGCTCCAAAATCATTAAGAACCCTTTACCCGTTGTACTCAAAATAAATTCAAATCTGTCTAAATGTAAATCAATAAAATCCGGTTTATTATTCTTTTAAAGGAGAAAAAACTACAATTAAAAGAAAAATCCCCGGATCTCTCCGGGGATAAAAACTCATAATAAAAATTTTATTAACATTTCAAAATTAATAAATCTCCATTAATTGAATTATGATTAGAATCATAAAAAAACCTCCCGTGTCAATAGGGAGGTAAAAGTTCAAAATGAATTATAAGTTATAATGATGTGGTGTTAAATAAAGTATCTCTTAAAAACTCTTTTTAATCAATAACAATGCATATGCCATAAACTTCACTGTTTAATGAAATCGTTCTTTTTGTGGTACATTTTTCTTTTAACGTAAAAATCCCCGGAAACCGAGGACATTAAAAAAACTTGACTTGTACTTTTAGTTTTAAAAAACTCCGTAAATATACGGATATGGTGTAGTCATAACTCTACGGGAAACCGTAAGGCTTGTGTTCTAATTGTTTGTATATTGGCAACTCAACAAAAAAATAAATAATTATGACACACAAATTTTCAGCTGATAAATGGGAAGGAGAAGAGGGAGCGTTTGTATTTCAAATTCCATTGGAGGAAAGTGAGGAGAAACCATTAGTACAAGTTTATCAATACAGTGATGAAGGCACTTCTATCGCTTCTATCGTAATGATAAATGTATACATTACTGAGCAAAATGTAGTAATTCTTTCTTCAGGGAAACCATTTAACGGATATGCCGTTGTAAAATAATCCCCCGCTATTAGGTGGAGAATTATTACTATAGTGATAATATGGAAAACCATATTTATTAGATATTTTTATCTGGTAAATTATATCCGTTAAATGACTTGAAAATAAAAATATGTACGAAGAAATTTTAAAAAATAAAATCCAAATTGGAAATATATTAATTTATAAATATTGTCGAACTATTGAAAATGGAGAGAATAGGTACGAGGAAAGACAGGTCACAATTTCGTCTGTTGAAGAAGACGGAGTTTGTATTAAGGAGTTTGAATTATATAATGATATTAACTCTGACACAATTATATCACTTTCTATGTTTAAACCAATTGTAGTCTCTACAGAACTATTAGGCGAAATTGGTATTGAGGAAGATAAAGAAACGCATAACGAACTTTTTAATGAGCAATGGCAGCTGTTTAAATATAAAAATTTAAAATTAGCCATTCAATTTGGTGCAGTTTACAAATATAAAGAAGTATTTGATTCTAGCTTAGGGAGAAATAAGGTTGTGGTGTATGGAAACTTCTTAAGATATATTCATGAAATTCAGAATATACTAAACGATTAAGAAAATGCTCCAAAATTGGAGCATTTTCTATTTCGCAAAGAACAAATCAGCTTCTGCCTTTCTTCTTCGGATAAGCCCGTTTAAAACTTTTCCTCCGGCGGTAATATATCGTTTTGTAAACCAATCTTTAATTTCTGAATCCGTTGCTCTTCTATTGATCAGAAAAAACAAAGTCTCAGATCCTCCGGTGTTATAAGCATGAGAAACTAAAGCATCAAACTGATTCTGATTAAGTGTTATTTTCACTTTTGAGTTCACTATTTTTTCATAAGTTGGCAAAACTGCAGCGAATAGCTCTGCTCCTTTTTCTTTTGTAATTGTCGGATCTTTCATGGTTACTTTCTTTCCTCCGGGATAGTAAGTGTTACCATGCCCTATCGTCGGAATTCCTGCAGAATCCAGATAAGGCTTAGCGCTGAAGCCTTCAAATGATACAATCAGGTTGATTCCTTTTTGTGATGTTTTCATGTATTTAGTTTTATGTATTGCTCAGCAAAATTAAAATTGTAAATCCCAAAATAGTGAGGAAAAACACCTGTTTTTATAAAGTGTTATTATTATTTTCTTTTAAGTGCTGACTTTCTTTTTTATGTGCCAACCTCTGTCTTTTTTGTTTGCGGCTTATCTTAGGCTTGTTAAGACGTTTGTTGAATTTGCTCAATCTCTGGATTTATTGAGGCTGTAACTTATAAACTTAATATAAAAACAAAAACCTCCCGAATCATCGGAAGGTTATACTGTAATTTGTCAGAAATATGAAATTTCAATGGGCCAAATATAACAAGTTGTTTCTCTCACAAAATATGATCTGGATCATACTGCTGCGGAAAATATTTCATGTGTTCAACGGAAAATAAAATCATTAGATTTGAAACTACAGTTTGAAAAATATCTGTTACTTTTTCTTGATCATCCCATTTTTATCAAATTAAATTGTACTTTTGTTTTCTATTATGCAAAAATTTCTCAGAGTCTTTTTTGTTTTCTCTTTACTTCTGATATTTGTTTCTAATGTCAGCGGCGTAAACACATGTCTTGATCATGCTAAACATGCAAAGAGTAAAGTGATCTATAAAAAAGGTTCCAAAGAAGAGAAAATTCCTACCATCTCACAGGACGACGAATGTCAGTGTGCGCTTCATATGCACATGAACAATGTTCTCCTTCCTGAAGCTTTGAACATGGATTTTGCCATCAATAGTACGAATGACAGCGAAATGCCTCAACCAAAAGCCATTTCATACCGTTGTCTTCTCGACTTCTTCAGCTCCCGGGCTCCCCCATCTTCATTTTTCGCGGCAGCTTAATCTATAATTCTGCCTTCATTTTTGTATACAGATTCTTGTAGTCTGTACTGTTATGCCGTGGATACCTGTGTTTTCACACAATTAAAGATATCCTTTTATTAATGGGCATTTTCACTGCCCGTACATCCCTATTCATGATTACCAGTAATTTTAATTATTCGGGAATAATTCATTGTATTTCCCCAAATTCTGCGAAACTTTTAAGTTTAAGTTTCATTACCGCATCTTCATTTCTATATGCTCAGTCCCGTTCTGAAGATTCCTTATCTACAGTGGTACAAACGGTTGAAATCATCGGAAGAAAGTCTAAAGATTATACATCAGACTACTCTTTTGCTGCCACTAAGATTGCTATGAAAAATAAAGATCTTCCTTTAACTCTTAATACCGTTACCAAGGAACTGATCACCGACCGCCAGGCCTTTCAGCTTGGAGATGTTATGAAAAATGTGAATGGAGTCTCTCCTTCCAGCTATTACAACCAATACAACATCCGTGGAATCAGTCAAAATGAAGAAGGACAGATTATCAATGGAATGCGGACACGACAGTATTATTTTCTACAACCTATGACTTCCAATATTGAACGTGTAGAAATTTTCAAAGGTCCGGCAAGTATTACCATGTCCAGTGTGGATCCCGGAGGAACAATTAATATGGTTACCAAAAAACCGTTGTCAACTTCCCGTCACGAAATCAGTTCATCGGGAGGCAGTTTTGATACTTACCGTGTCACCACAGATCTTACAGGCCCTTTAAACAAGAGCAAAACTCTATTATACCGCTTTAACGGAGCTTACCAAAATGCGCAGTCGTTCAGGGATCATGTTAAAAACAGTGGTGTTTTAATTTCTCCTTCCATCACATTTGTTCCGAATGAAAAAACATCGGTGAATGTAGAAATGATTTTCAATGATCTTTATGGAAACCTGGACAGAGGACAGCCTATTTTCGGTGCTGTTGCAGGAAAAACAGATTTATACAGTACACCAAGATCTTTGAATCTGGGAGCCCCTGATGATTTTTTTAAAACCAGGGAATTGATTATAATGGGAAGTGTTGCCCATCATTTCAACCCATTTATCAGCTTCAATGCCTCTTATATGAAGCAATACTGGAGAGAAAACCTGCAGGAACACCGAACCACCAATTCCTTTGCTCCTGACATGGATAACAAACCGGTTTCCAGCCTTGCGATGATGCAGTTTGTGCAAAGAAAACAAAACTGGGCAACAGACAATATTAATGCTTATTTTAATTTTAAATTCAAAACAGGTACTGTTCAGCATCAGGCTTTAATAGGCTATGACAGCCAGATCTGGGAAAAACGCAAAGGCGGACAACAAAATGCTGCAAGAGGTTTTCTTTTAAAGAACGGTTCTGTAGTAGCTTCTTACAAACCAGCCAATGCTGCTGATTACCAGACTATCAATTACAATGGAACACTCATTCCTAAACCTAATGTCACTCCATTTGATCTGAATCCGGGTGCAGAAAATTATCAGGGTAGTAATTTTAATACATTGAATGTTATAACTGCTCTGCCTTCTGCTCTTACCACTACACACGCTGCTTATATTCAGCATTTTTTCACATGGAAAAAGTTCAAAATCCTATCAGGAATACGTCAGGAATGGTTTCAGGACACCACCAATTTCAAAGAATCCAATGAGTCTTCATTCCGGAATAATAAACTTCTGTACAGATTCGGGATTACTTACAGTCTTACGGATGATATTAACCTTTATGGTACTTACCTTACCGGATTCCAGCCACAATCCAATACGGTGACATTAATGCCCAATACCTCCAGTCTTACAGGCAGCGAATCTGCAGCACGATTTAAACCACTGACTTCAGATCTTAAAGAACTGGGAATTAAGGCACAACTTTTCGGAAAAATCTCATTGAATCTTGCTGTGTATGAGATCAACCAGAGAAATATCTTAATCAATGCCAATAATCCATCGGAACCGGATGAACTAGTACAGAGAGGTGCCGACCGTAGTCGTGGATTTGAAGCTGATTTTTCCGGACATATTCTTCCTCAATGGCATATTTACGGAGGCTACAGCTATATTGATGCTAAAATACTTGATGATACCAATCCTGATCTTGTAGGGAAAAGGAAAGAAAACACTTCTAAAAATTCTGTCAATATCTGGACGCGCTACAATTTTTCAAATATTGAATTCATAAAAGATTTCGGAATTGGGGCAGGAATGCTTTATCAGAGCTCTAAAGTTCCGTGGTTCACAAGAAGTTTTGAACTTCCCGCTTATACGACCATAGACGCTGCATTGTACTACACTCCGGCAAAGTCTGTCCAGCTTTCTTTTAATCTGAATAATATCACCAACAAAGTCTATTGGATTGGGGCTCAGAATTATTTAAGGTTATTTCCGGGAACTCCAAGAAATTATTTACTAACTGCTACTTATAAATTTTAAAATATGGCTATTTCAAACTTACAACTGATGGTGAGAAAAACCTGGCAGGATTTGTTTAAAGGAAAACAAAATCTGCTCACCACTATTGCTGTACTCTTATTCTGTATGCTGAGTATTGGTATAGGATATACTAAATATACGGATTCCTTTTCAAAAATAAAAGAATACCGGGAAGAAGTCCGGGAAAGCTGGGAACACAGACCTGATAAGCATCCGCACCGTATGGCGCATTATGGTTATCTGGTTTTCAGAATCGGGCATCCTCTGAATATTTTTGACAATGGATTAGATGATTACCTTGGGAATGTCATATTTCTGGAGGCACATAAACAGAATACAGCCAATCTTTCGGAGGCTGGAAGCTCAGGAACTTTAGTAAGATTCGGTGCTTTCAGCAGTGCTTTTATTCTGCAGAGTATTGTTCCGCTGATTATTCTTTTTTTAGGATTTGGATTAATTGTTCAGGAACGAGAGAGTGCCACCTTAAAAATCATTAGTGTACAGGGAACTTCCGGAAGGGATATTATCTGGGGCAAAATTCTGGGACTCTGGTTATTTTCTCTATGCTTTCTGATTCCGGTGATTCCTATTGTTTTCCTTGCAGCGTTCATGTCCGAGACAACAGATTCGGCTGATATTTTATTACGCCTGCTTTTCCTGTTGCCTGCTTATATGATCTATTACTTTTTTATAAGCACTTTAACTGTTGTAGTTTCTGCAAACAGCAAAAGTACTTCTTCAGCATTGATCAGTCTTATAGGCTTCTGGCTTCTTTTCATTATTGTTTTACCAAAAGGTGTTCAGTTTGCAGCACAGAATTTATATCCGGCACCTTCCCGTATTGCTTTTGAAACAACCCTGGAAAAGGATATTTTAAAGTCTGGAGACAGCCACAACCCTGACGATCCTTATTTCAAAAAGATCAAAGATTCTTTACTGACAAAGTATAAAGTGAAAACAACAAATGAGCTTCCTTTCAACTATGGAGGATTTGTTATGAAAGAAGGGGAAAAAATAAGTTCACAGATTTATATCAGACACCAAAAAGAATTGCAAACCATTTACAACAGGCAACAAAATCTGACCGATTTTTCAGGGCTGATCAATCCGGCCATTGCCATTAAAAACTTTTCAATGATTGCAACGGGCACAGATTTCTTCTCTTATACTCAATTTCAAAAACAGGCTGAAGAATACCGCTATCAGATGGCTCAGCATTTAAATGATTTACAAATTGAGCATATCAGCAATATAAAACCGGAAAACGGTGGACCACCTGCTGTGATTGATAAAGACAACTGGGAGAAGTTCCCGGATTTTAAATACAGGTATACTTCTGTTCTGTACAGTCTGAAAGAACAGCCAATACCTGCTGCCTCATTAGTTCTATGGATGGTTATCTGTGTCATCGCCATCGAAATAAGTGGAAGAAAATTAAAATTAATCTAAATGAATCGTTATTTATATACCCAATTTTACCGTAACAAAGCGTATATCATTGCTCTTTTGTTTTTACTTATAGCCGGAATTATGGCTATTTATACAGGGAAAAAATTTCTTGACAGGAACGGAGATATCATTTCTAAGAGTGAAGTATTTCAGGAGGAAAGCATTCAAAGGAATATAAAATTTCATAAGGATGATCTGGGGCTGGTTCTTTATTATATTAAATTCAATCTGGTGAATGAAACACCCAGGCTTGCTGCTTTAAATATTGGAATGCGGGATTTAAATCCCTCTATCCAGGGCGTAACCATTCGAAATCTTGAGGAACAGCGTTATAATTCTGATTTTTATAATCCTGCCAATGCAGCAGTAGGAAATTTTGACTTTAGTTTTGTGATTGTTTTCCTTTTTCCACTGGTCATTGTCGCGTTTTGTTATAATCTGATTTCTGAGGAAGAAGAAAGAGGAACCTGGAAATTGCTTTCAGTACAGAGTGGCAATTTACAAAAGCTTCTGGATCAGAAGATGTTTATACGTTTTTTGGCAGTGACAGCTGTATATTTTGTGCTAATAATCATTGCTTCGGCCTGGATAAAAATACCGTTAGACTCTTATTATACTGCCTTTCTTATTAGTGGATTCCTTTATATTCTGTTTTGGTTTGCCTTATGCAGATGGATTGTTTCTTTCCGTAAATCATCACCTCAGAATGCGTTAATTCTTCTGATCATTTGGGTGGGCATCAATTTTATTATTCCCATGAGCAGTAATATTCTGATCCAAAAAGTATATCCGGTTCATGAATCTCTTAAAGCAGTGATGGAACAGAGAGAAGGCTACCACAACAAATGGGATGAAGCTAAACGCCCCACTATGGAAAAATTTTACAAGGCATATCCTCAGTACAGAAATTTCACTGTGGAAGAAAATGATTCATTCACCTGGACCTGGTATTATGCCATGCAGCATATGGGAGATCTTGAATCTGCGAAGTCTTCAGAACATTATACTGAAAAGATGCAAAAACGGAATCAGGCGGCAACTTATTTAGGCTACCTCCTTCCGAATCTTCATACTCAGCTTGTAGAAAGCCGTCTGGCAAAAACGGATATGCAGAATCATTTGCATTATGCTTCATCACTTAAAAAATTCCATGAGAAAAAACGCTTATTCTTCTACCCTTTTATTTTCTCCGGAAAAACGGCAGAATCTATCAACTGGAAAGAACAAATCATACAAGTGTTCAAATTCTCTGACCCTATAAAATGGATACAGCTTGTACTGCCATACCTCATCTTCATTGCATTATTTATTATCCTTTCACAAAACAAATACCGAAAACTATGTTAAAAACAATCAACTTACATAAAAAATACAACGATTTTACGGCACTTCACGCTCTTAATCTGGAAGTAAAAAAAGGGGAAATATTTGCGCTACTCGGGCAAAACGGAGCTGGTAAGAGTACAACAATTAATATTCTTCTGGGGCTTATCAAAGCCACTTCGGGAGATGCTTTCATCAATGATATTTCGGTAAAGGATCATCCTCAAAAAATAAAAAAACACCTGGCTTATATTCCTGAAACAGTGCTTTTGTATCCTCAGCTCACCGGATTGGAGAATCTAGATTTTTTCTCCAAAATCGCAGGATTTAATTATCTGAAAGAAGAACTATCTGCCCTGCTTCAGCGTACAGGATTGCAAGAAACAGCCCATCAAAAAACACTCGGAGGGTATTCAAAAGGGATGCGCCAAAAGGTAGGAATTGCCATTGCTCTGGCTAAAGATGCAAAAGTACTTCTTCTGGATGAACCCACCAGCGGACTGGACCCAATAGCTACGGCAGAATTTACAGAGATTGTTCGCCAGCTGGGTAAAGAAGGCAGAACGATTTTAATGGCCACTCATGATATTTTCAATGCAGTAAGTGTGGCCACGAATATCGGTATTATGAAACAGGGAGAACTTGTACAGAACTTACCTTCCAAAGCATTTACAGCACAGGAATTACAGGAGCTGTATCTGAAAACGATTTAATTTTCATATTAAATATTTGGTTGATGCCCGGTGACTTTTTGTTGCCGGGCATTTTGCTGATATCCGTTATTTATGCCAAGGCTTTTTTGTATTCTGTTAAAGCTCTTTCACGGGCAAAGGTATGTTCTACTATTGGAGAAGGATAAGCTGAAGTATTCCATTCAGGAAGCCATTTCTTGATATAAAGCAGATCTTTGTCAAATTTTTCAATCTGAGCTGTGGGATTAAAAACCCTGAAATAAGGAGCTGCATCGCAACCGCTACCTGCTGCCCATTGCCAGTTTCCATTGTTTGCAGACAGATCATAATCATTCAGTTTTGAGGCAAAATAGGCTTCACCCCATCGCCAGTCGATCAGTAAATGCTTACATAAGAAACTTGCCACAATCATTCTTACACGATTATGCATATAGCCTGTCTGGTTAAGCTGTCTCATTCCGGCATCTACAATGGGATATCCTGTAGTTCCTTCACACCAGTGTTTAAATTCATCTTCATTATTCCGCCAGTTGATATTATCATACTGTTTTTTGAAGGATTGATGCACCACCTGTGGAAAATGATACAGAATCTGCATAAAAAACTCACGCCAGATCAATTCTGAAAGCCATGTTGAATTATGATCCAATGCAAAGGCCACACATTTTCTGATGCTGATCGTTCCAAAGCGCAAAGCTATTCCTAATTGTGTGGTACGCTGTAAGGCCGGATAATCACGGTATTTATCATAATTATCAATAATGGAAGCATCCAGAATCGGTTTTGTAAAATCAATTTCCGTTTTTTTGAACCCTATTTCCTTTAAAGTAAGGATATCAGAATGTTTCTGTGGAAAGAAATTATTAAAATTGAGCTCTACAGATTTATAATGTTCCGGAGTTAATGCTTCGCGCCATTTCTTTGCAAAAGGGGTATAAACAGTATAAGGAGAACCGTCTTTTTTAATAATCTGATCTTTATCAAAAATGACCTGATCTTTATAAGCTTTAAAAGGAATATTCTTTTCTGTGAAAAAATAATAGACTTCTTTATCTCTCTCAATCGCCTGAGGTTCATAATCCCGATTGCAGAAAACACCCTGAATATCATACTCTTCTGATAATTCCCTGAAGATCTCTATGGGTTTACCATAATATGTATTGATTTTGGAATTATGCTTTTCCAATGAAATATTGATATCCGTCAAAGCCTGATGGATATAATCAACCCTTCGGTCTTCTTTATCTTCCAGCTTTTCAAGAATATCAGTATCAAATATAAAAATGGGTATTACCGGATCTTCAGATTGGAGTGCGTGAAAAAGACCTATATTATCTTCCAGTCTTAAATCACGTCTGAACCAGAAAAGGGTAACTTTATGTTTCATGTAATTCAAACTACTTTATCATTCTATCGTTATAATACATTTCATAACTAAGGATAAAGATACAGATTTTAGTGCATAAATATTTTTAACGATTCGTATTACTTGGCTTTATCATTACAATTTGTATAATGATATGAATTAAAATTTTCCGACATTTGTCCGGAATTTAGTATGAATAGAAACTTACAGTAATGGAAGAATTTGAAGTCCCGGTAACCTATAAGGGTAAAGAATTGCTTTTCAACGGAAAGCTTGCCACATTCTCACACGGCTATAAATTGTATGTAGATGTTGATGGCACTGAAGTTATCATTGAACGTGATGATCATGGTGACTTAAGAGCACTTTTACCAGATTTAGCTGCGGAAAACACGATAGACAAAGGACTTATTGAAGCTATTATTGAGGTTTTCAGAGAACTTCAGGTTTTATAATTTATTTTCTGAAAGTTTAGGATATTAAAAAGAGGCTGTCTAAAAGTCAAATTATTTGACTTTTGTCATTCTGACGAAGGAAGAATCTCATTAATAATCCAGTAATTTGCTTTATTCGAAGACTACATAGTTCACTTTATCTACTCCCGTATTTCCGGTTTTCTCATGATAAGCATACAATACGAGTTCATAGTTTCCCGGAGAACTAATGAGGTGATTTCCTTCAAACAAATTGGTGGATACTAAAGATATATCTATATTCTTCACAAATTTTCCGTCTTTTTTCAGAATTCCTTTCACTTCAATTTCATCGGAATTCCATACACCTCCTTTATCTATCACACATCCGCACATCATAACAATATTGGCCTGAAAAAGGAAAGGTTTATCTTTAATGCTGTTCAATGCAATATATTGATGGGTTCTTGGCTTCAGAATATCAATGATGTATCCCGGAATTTCAAGGATAATTCCTTCTCCTAAAATATGTTTTCCAGGAATCAGCCACAATTCTGTGCTTACCACCGCCTGAGCCTGTTTACTGTTCAAAGGAGAAATCACTTCTATATTCACAAATGTAGGTTCATCAATATCCACAGCCGCCATAAAACCTCCGGTCTGCGCATCTGCAATGGAATTTCCTCTGATTTTAGGCGTTTTCATAATCAGATCTGTATTTCCGGTACTTCCCGTAGTATTTCCTTCTGCCAGAATCCTTTGATTAAGTTTATTTCTGATGATAATATGAGCTCCACCCAATGAAGTTCCTATAAATTTGGCATCTCTTGCTTTCGCTCTTATCATGATTTTGGTTTCAGTTGCCGAAATCATAAGATTGGAAAAAAGAAATGCAGTGATGAGAATTAATGCTTTCATGATTTGCTTGATTTTAAATATTCCTGTTTAAACCTGTGATGGAAAGATTCATCTTTTAATTGCTGATCAATATGATCCAGATACGTGAAAATCCCCAGATCTTCTGCTAGTACTTTCAAAATTGCTTTTTCACAGCTGTCCCAGATCTTCTCCAGCTGGGGAAGCATTTCAATGGCTTTTGGAGACAATGAAATAATCTGTTTCCGTTTATCTACACTGTCTTTTTTGATGTTGAGATAACCGTTTTCACTCATTTTTTTAACAATAACTACAACAGATGGGTGCGAATAGCCCAGCGGTTCAGCAATATCGGTAATTGAAATTTCCCCTTTCTTTTTCAGTAGCATAAAGACAAGATACCAATTAGGTTCAACATCAATTCCAAATTCTTTATAAAATTTCCGGACATCATGAGACATCCTATCGCTGATTCTTTTCAGTCTGCTGTCCAAAGCTTTATATTCTAATTCTTTAATAAAGTCAAAATCCATCTGAAATATATTTGTGGTAAATATATAAAATACAAAGTCAACTATATAGTTAACTTTGTATTTTTTTAAAACAGAATTAAAACTCTTTAATAAAAAAAGGTTTTATTTGAAGGTTTTCCTATATTCACCCGGCGTTACTCCCCTATATTTTTTGAAGAGTTTGGAAAGATGGCTTTCATCACTGAACTGAAGTTCATAAGCAATTTCACTTAGTCGTACACTGCTGTATTTTAGATACGTTTCTACCAATTTCAGTCTATAGTCCAGCAGATAATCCTGATAAGAAACTCCTGTCTGCTGTTTAAAATACTCTCCGAAATAATTTCCGGAAATCCCAAAATGTTCAGCAATAACCTGAATTCCGGTTTTCTCACGGTCCTTTATATGCTGTTGAATATAAGTGATGATCTTCATGATCGAAAAAGCTTTGCGGTTTTCCTGAAGGTCAGAGGTTTCACTCTGAATGATATTCCGGGCAATCAGATTCAGAAGGATCGACATACAGTTGCGGATAATAAGGTAATCTTCTGCTTTGTTTTTGAACTCATTAGCGATCTGAAGAATAAGGGTTTCGGCAAACTGCTCATCATTTTTATTCCTGAAGATACAACCAGCCCTTGCATGATAATTATGGCTGATATATTGCAGCTTATGCAAATTCTCACAGCTTTCAATACGGTCTGCTTCCAGCCGGATTTTATCAATAAATTCAGCCGGACATTGAATGCTGATAAGCTGAGCCATTTCACTCTTAAAACGATACTCTTCCTGCTGAGGAATAATAAAAAGCTTACCCTGAGAAAAATTAATACTGCGATCATCATACGCGAGTGTACCTTCCCCTTTGACAACATAAACGAATGTGAGAAAAGTCTTTGTTTTAAACACAATCTCTTCTTCTTTCAGTTTTATTTCTCTTACATCAATTTCTTCAAGCGGCAGTCCTTTCATTATACACTGTATTTTCCTCCAAAAGTACAATTTTAACAGAACATAAAGCGGGTATTTTTGCATAAAAAAGTATGAACACATATCCGAAACGGTGGCAGGCACTCAATTTTCTGAT
Source organism: Chryseobacterium sp. 22543 (assembly GCF_052044565.1). Lineage (NCBI taxonomy): Bacteria > Pseudomonadati > Bacteroidota > Flavobacteriia > Flavobacteriales > Weeksellaceae > Chryseobacterium > Chryseobacterium sp. 22543. The sequence continues at coordinate 1,039,771 of NZ_JBQENH010000002.1, read as the reverse complement.
CGCAGGTGCTTTTCTCTCACCTCTGGATTATTTTATTGTCAATATGGCTTTGCCTTCTATCAAAAAAGCATTCAGTGCCAGCGATCATCAGCTTCAGATGGTTATTGCCATTTATGGACTTACTTATGCAGCGCTTGTTGTTTGCGGCGGACGGCTGGGTGATATTTACGGCCGTAAAAAGGTATTTATATCAGGATTATATACTTTCCTGTTTTCATCCCTCGCCTGCGCTTTTTCTCCTAATGTTATGTGGTTGATTATTTTCCGGCTGTTTCAAGGCGTTGGCGCATCACTGCTCGCCCCTCAGGTATTAGCTTCTATAAAGGATCTCTTCAGCAGTCAGGAGCAGCCTAAAGCAATAAGTCTTTTCAGTTCGGTATTTGGGCTAGCTTCAGTGGCCGGACAATTGCTTGGCGGAGTTCTTCTAAGTATGCATTGGGGAAATTTTTCCTGGGAAATGGTTTTTCTTGTAAATGTTCCTATTACGGTTATCTGTATTCTGGGAATCCATTTTACTATGAATGAGGATAATAAGAAAGAACAGACAGGTATTGATTTTACAGGAGCTTTATTATTAATTCTGGCTTTGCTTATGCTTATCTGTCCTCTTATTTTCGGACAAAAATTTGAATGGCCATGGTGGATCTTCGGGATTCTTCTTGGAGGAATTTTATTACTTATTTTATTTTTAAAATATGAGAAGAAACAACTTCAAAAAAGCCGTCCGGTACTCATAGATCCGGCACTGTTGCACCATAAACCTTTTGCATTAAGTCTTCTGATCATCTTCTTTTACAATTTCACGGCAGGTTTATTCATTTGTTATCCTTATTATTTGCAGCAGTTTCTCCATCAGAATTCATTGCAGACAGGGTTGGCTATCGTTCCTTATGGACTTGCCTTTTTCCTGGGGCCTTTGATTACCACGCGGATAAAACTGAGCGCTTCTAAAATGATCTACGTAGGATTGGGATTGTTGATGACAGGCTTTGTGATAAGTGCAGTAACTTTTTATTTTCAGCAAAAACCATCTTTACTCACTCATATCACTTTGTTTATAGCTGGATTCGGGCATGGTACCATTATGCCTGTTATGATGCGTACAGCTATTTCTTTAGTTTCTAAAGATAAAGCAGGACAGGCTTCCGGTTTGATAAGTATCGGCATTCAGATTGGCAGTGTGACCGGTGGAGCTGTTATTGGGACTTTATTTTTTAATCTGACACCTATTCTGGGGTTCACAAAAGCATTTGTTGCAGCGGTAGGAATGATCGGTCTTTTTCAACTTATTGGAATATGGGCAGGAAGCAGGTTGAGAAAGATCATTGATTAAAAGACATTTAAATAATAAAAATATTATATTTAAAATATGAGCAATACAGAAAAAATTATTTGGGAAATAGAAGAATTTCACAGGAATATTGAAAAATGGTTTCAGGGTAAAACAGAAAATCAGGAAAGTCTTTATAACGAATTATTATCTGGATTTTCCCCAGATTTCAAGATGATTAATGGAAATGGAGATACTGTTACTCTGTCTATGTTTGGAGACTGGCTTCCTACCGTATTTGGAAAGTTTCCGGAACGAAATATTCAGGTTGAAAATATAGTAGTACATGATTCTGAGCATCATGGTCTTGCTACTTATATTGAAACACAGGTTACGGGAGATATCACTACTAAAAGAACATCATCAGCCGTTTTTCTGCTGAATGAAGAAAAGGCAATATGGCTTCATCTTGTTGAAAACTGGATATAAATCTTCACATTTTTTGAACAGTCAACAGCCCTGTACATCCTTAGATGATCAGGGCTGTTTAGCTTAATGGTAAATTTCTTTCACTTATTCAGACCATGGAGAATGTAAAATACAGTCGCAGAAGTTTTTTCTTTGGAAATTGGGGATCATAAAAGCACAGACATCGGCTTTTATATTTCCAAAAGTGGTTTCTGTTTTATGCTCAAAACCACCGAAAAAGGTAGGAATAATCTTCTCTTTAAAGTCATTTCTCGGAAAAGCTTTGATAATTTCCTCCCGATGTTCTGTACTCAGGTTTTCATATCCTTCTCCCATCACATCCAATCCAACTCCTGAATACATTAAGGCTACCTCATTTTCCTTATGTTCTGCAATTCCAATGGTGGTATGAAGCGCAATGGTATCCCAAACCAGCTGAAGTTTATCCTGAGCAATCCCATGACCTTTCAAAAAATCTCGTGCTGCATTGGCTCCATCTACCTCAAACCTCAGATCCGGGCTGCTGTAATGAGAAACAAGTCCCAGATCATGAAATACGGATGCAACGTATAACAGCTCCGAATCATGAGCTTTGTTGTCACGCTTTGCATTTAATGATGAAAATAGGAAAACACGCAGAGAGTGATTGTAAATAAATTCTGTTCCGTGTTCCAATAGAAGTTCTGTGGCTTCAGTTGCAATTTTACTGTCCGGAATGATGATTCCCGCGACTTCTTTCATACGATTTACTGACATAGCTTTATGTAATTTTATCCAAAGATATCCTGATTACAAATGCCTGGGAATATCAATAAATACCAATAACATGTCAAAATTTCAAGCTGTTTTACACCCCGATATGAATGAAATTACTACGATAGTTTGCCGGAGATATTTCCGTATTTTTTTTGAAAAAGTGACTGAACTGTTCTGAGGTCCCGAAATGAAACTGATAAGCAATCTCTTTTACAGTATAAGAGCTGAACTGAAGAAGTCTTCTGGCTTCTGCGATAATCTGCCCGTTGATGATCTCTTTTGCGCTTTTATTACTGCACCGCTTACATAGCTCACTCAATCTCCGTGGAGTAATATTCAATATCTCCGAATAGTCATTTACCGCATGCAGACTATGATACTGGCTGCTCAGCAGCTCCATAAATTTGCGGTAGATAATATAATCCTGACTGTTAAAAGTTTCTTCTTTTACAATTTTTATATTGGCTAATTTGATCATGATGATCTTTAAATAGGCAGCCAGTACATCCATCTGATTAGTATAAGACTCAGTTTTGTATTCTGCCAGTAAGATTTTAAACAAACTTAAGAATTCGTCTCTTTCAGTCTGATCCGGTAATAGCTGTTGATTCGCAGCGGCATTATTAAACAAAACAGCTTTACAATTACTGGCACTGGAAGGCACTCTTTCCCAAAAACAGTCTCCAAAGGAAAGATGATAGCCAAAAACATCAGAATGATTCTCAAATTTACAGATCTGGCCTTTAGACAGTAAAAAGATTTTCTGACCTGCAATATCAAAAGAGCGTCCATCTACGGTCAGCACCCCTCTACCGCTCTCAATCATTAGAACATGATGATAATTAAGTCTTACAAAACTTCCGGAATAAGGAACATCATTCTCCAGCCGCTTTACGGAAAAAGAATGATCAATAACAGATTCGGTTAAAATTCCTGAGACCGGTTTCATCGAGATAAATTTTAATAAAGATAAAGAGTTTTTTAGAAACAGTATTTTTGAAATGCAAGATTAGCCAACAATAAGGAGCAGGAACATATCAAAAACCTCCTAACAGATGTCAAAATTAACCCGACAAACCTATTAATTTTTATTTCTGAATACTTTCATCTGCCCAGCCATAACCGCCAGTAAAATCCCAAAACAGGCAAAAAGTCCGTATGAATACCTTAGATCAAAGCTTTCAGCAATGTATCCGATAAGAGGCGGCCCCATCAGGAATCCTAAAAATGAAATACTGGAAACAAATGATAAAGCAATACTTGGAGCAACTGTACTCACCTTTCCCACTGTACTATAAACGGACGGTACACTCAGCGAGCTGCCAAGACCGATAATCATAAAAGCAATGATACATATCCAGAGTTCCGGAAAGAAAACACTTAGAAAAAGTCCTCCGCTCATCAGAATACCACAACATTGTAAAACAATCTTTTTCCCGTATTTTTCTATAATTCTATTCCCTATAAAACGACCTAAAGTCATCATTAAAATAAAACTTGTATATCCCAGTATAACAAGATTTTCAGGAGCTTTAACTATAGTTTGAAAATAAACCCCGCTCCAGTCGAACATCGCTCCTTCAATCGCCATACTCAGAAATCCTATGATTCCCAAACCAAACAATGTAGGATTTACAGATTTAAAAATTGACCGGGTTTGCGGTTCTGCTTTATGGATAATATTAGTCAGATTTCTTTTACTGTAGAACCAAAGTATTCCTACCAGGATAAAAACAGTAACAAAATGATAGAAAGTTCCCACATGAAGGTTAATCATCAATAAACCCACAACAGCTCCTGTAAGACCAGCAAAACACCAGGCTCCATGATAGGAAGAAAGAAGGGATCTTTTGGTAATGGATTCTATTTCAATGGCCTGCGTATTAATCGCTATATTGCACATATTCCCGGAAACCCCAAAGAAGAACAGAACAACCGCCAGCGTCCAGTAAGAAGGTGATAAGCCAATCAGCAAAAGGAAAAAGGGATATAATAAAAATACTCTTTTAATAATCCAGCTGCTTCCATACACACTGATCAGTTTCCCAGCCAAAACCATCGTTGAAAGCTGTCCTATAGGCATCAGAAGCAATAGCGTTCCCAGCTCTGCTTCATTGATCGAAAGTGCAGTTTTAATGATAGGAATCCGGCTCGCCCAGGAAGAAAAAACAAGTCCATGGGCAAAGAAAAGTAAAAAACAGGCTGTTGGCATTTTGGCATTAAAAGATTCTCTCTCGTTCATTATAACAGGGTGATAAAAATTCCTTTTGCAAATGTAAACACGCTCTGCTATTAAAATCTAGTCCGTTTTTGTCATTTTTATGTTCCATTTTAACCAATAACAAAAAAACACCCGGCAGTTGAACCGGGTGATATTTCTAATTGAATGATTGTCTGTAACTCAGAGGGGTTTTATCAGTTTTCTTTTTGAACAGCTTATTGAATGACTGCGGATGTTCAAATCCTAAAGCATAGGCTACTTCAGACACAGAGAAACCTGTAGTGGTAAGGTATTCTTTTGCTTTTTCAATCAGTTTTTCATGAATATGCTGCTGGGCATTCAATCCGGTAAGGTTACGAAGCATATCACTCAAATAATGAGGTGACAAACTGAGTGTGGAAGCAAGAAATTCTACTGTAGGAAGGCCTTTATTCAATGTTTCCTGCTGATTGAAATAGTTTTCCAGCACAACATCCATTTTGGTCAGCAGATCACTGTTTACAGCCTTTCTTGTAATAAACTGTCTTTTATAAAAACGGTTGCTGTAATTGAGAAGAACCTCCATATAAGAAATGATAACATCCTGGCTTACTTCATCAATCGTGGTATTCAGTTCATTTTCAATATTATTCAGCAATCCTGTTATCGTTGATTTTTCCTGATCAGACAAGTGCAGCGCCTCATTCGTATCATAAGAAAAGAAACCGAAGTTTTTGATATTCTTTGCTAAAGGATAGCTTCTGATAAAATCCGGGTGTACCAGTAACGTATAACCGCAATATTCTGCATTCTCATCAGTGGAAAGCACCTGTCCGGGTGCGGTGAACATCATTCCTCCTTCGTTGAAATCATAATATCCCTGCCCATAGCCCATTTTTCCTGTGGTAGAATATTTATACGAAATTTTATAAAAATTCAGGATAAAGCTCCTTTTCAGCATATCCTTTTTAATGCTCATTTTCGTATTATCCACAAGACTTACCAACGGATGAAGCGGTTTAGGGAGCTGCAACATGTCGTGCAGTTCTGATATAGATGAAATTTTAAGCGGAATATTATCTTTCTTTTCCATGATATAAAATTATAAATTATTTGATTGTAAAGACAGTATAAATATGATTTACTTTATACTGTCTTCCAAAAAAACTGATTAAATAAACTGTTTGCCAAACTGCTCTCTGAATGCTTCATCACCTAATTCAAGGCGCTGTGCGTAGATCGCTTTAGCATCCTCTCCTGCTACATATCTCAGTTGTTTTCTGCCATCTGTAGCAGCCTCATACACCACTGCTGCAATCTGTTCCGGAGTAGAAGCTGCTTCCATCATTCCTTCCATTTTAGAAAACAGAGAGTTTGTGATGTCTTCATACGCAGGGCTGGATGCTGAATCCAGAGAACGGCTTACAAAATCTGTTTTGATTCCTCCGGGAGAAACAGTCTTAACATCTATTCCAAAAGTATTAAGCTCGAAAGCTAAACTTTCACTCCAGCCTTCCAGCGCCCATTTGGTAGCGTGATAAGTAGAGCCCAGCGGAAATGCAACCAGTCCTCCTATAGACGTTGTAGAAATGAACATTCCTTTTTTCTGTTCCCTGAAGTAAGGAATAAATGCCTGTGTAACGCGTATAACCCCTAATAAATTCGTGTCAAGCTGTTTCACGATCTGATCATCTGAAAGCGCTTCCAAAGGGCCTATAAGCCCATATCCTGCATTATTGTAAACCACATCAATATCTCCCAGTTCAATAGCCTGTTTAGCCGTTGACTTTATCTGCTCCGGATTGGTAACATCCAATGGAAGCACAGTTACATTCTCCAGGGCTGCAAGATCGGCAGCTGCTTCAGGGTTTCTCATCGTAGCGATTACTCTCCATCCATTATTTTGAAATAATTGGGCAGTTGCTTTTCCTAATCCTGTAGAAGCACCTGTTATAAAAATTGTTTTCATTTTTCTTTGTTTAAAATTATAGGACAAAGTTCAGCATTAGAACAAACCCGGAAGTTGCCAAAATGCGGTAAGCTGTAGCCAAAATGGATTCTTAAATACATTTGTTTTTTGTAAGTTTGCCTTCATCAATTCTTATGGCAGAATATATTCTTGACAACATCAATATCAGTACACTTTCCGTATATGACCTGCTGAAACATACCTCAGACAGTACATTCATTGGAATCAGGGATTTCCGGGAAATATATCCTGCAGCTATTGAAAACAATACAGGAATATTTACAAAGCAATCTTCATTACAGGATTTTCCAATGGTCAGCATCAGCAAGGTCGGCAGTTCATTATTATGCTCCTGCACATGTGATAATCAGAAAGACCAGCTTTGTTCCCATCAGGCAGAAATTATCCATTGTATCATTGAGGATAAAAATTACCGCCTGTTTTTTGATGATATGCTCCGTAAAAAAGCTTTTCTCCCTAAAGCCAAAACATATGGCCTTGAAAATGAACCTGATCTGGATCAATATTTTCAACTGGAATATAAAGAGGGCAAAATTGAAATCCTTCCTAAGATCAAGGAAATGCTTCCTGTAGATGATGTTATGTTTCAAAGAGATCTTCTACCGCAGCTTCCCTCAAGACTGGATGAATTGGCAGTACTGGAAACAGGCAAGAAACAGATATTGGTCATTGGTAAGCACCGTTATTACAACCATATGACCTTCTCTCTGATGGAAGCTGAAATAACGCAGACAGGAAAGCTCAAAAATCCGGTGACTCCTGTAGATGCCATGCAGCTGATATGGAAATCGGAGAAACCCGCAGAGATTAAATTTTACACCGCTATAACCTCTTTCCAGAATAATTATAATGAAGATTACAATACTTCAGAACTGGAAGCTTTAAAGCTCATTGTACAGAATCCTCTGAAACTGGATGTCTATCATCACGACCGGGAAATCTCAGAAACGGTATCCGCAAAGTCACTTTCCCATGTTGAATTAAATACTTTAGATGCCGAGGTTCAATTATCTGTATTTAAGAAAGATCCGTTTTACGAAATAACCGGAGAATTACAATTGAATGATATCTCTGTTCCTTTCAAAAATATTGTACTCAGAAATGAATATTTTGTTTATAACCGAAACATTTTCAGCTTTGTAGACCATCCTGACATGCTAAGAATCATCCGGTTTTTTAAGGCTAATAATGAGATTTTACTGATCCATTCTTCAAAATATGAGGCATTTATGAAGAATATTCTCTCTACCATAGAAGAACGTATTCACATAAATTACAGCTACATACAAACTGCAACGAAAGTACAGCTTGAAGATAAAAAATATCAAACTGAAAGAGTAGTTTATCTCCGTCAGCAGGAAAATTATATAGGAATCACACCGGTAATGAAATACGGAGACGTAGAAATTCCTGTCTATTCCAGAAAGCAGCTTTTTGATACAGATCAGAATGGAAATCCATTTAAAATAGAGAGAATTGAATCTGCGGAAGCCCGCTTTACTTCTTTGGTCATGCAGCAGCATCCTGATTTTGAAGAGCAGATGGACGGCTATCAGTATTTTTATCTTCACAGGGATAAATTCCTGGATAACAACTGGTTTCTTGAAGCATTTGAAACCTGGAGAAATGAAGGAATAACCATACTGGGCTTTAACGAATTAAAGAATAACAAATTAAATTCCCACCGGGCTACAATCAATATTCAGATTACCAGCGGATTGGATTGGTTTAATGCTAAGCTAAAAGTAGGATTTGGTCCTAAAGAAGCTTCTTTAAAACAACTTCACCGGGCGATCCGGAATAAAAGTAAATTTGTCCAGCTGGATGATGGAAGCATGGGAATTCTCCCTGAAGAATGGATGGAGAAAATAGCCGCTTACTTTCATGCTGGAGAAATTGACGAAGAGCTCTTAAAGATTCCAAAAATCAACTTCACGGAGGTCACTTCATTGTTTGAAAAGGAAATCCTGAGCCAGGAAGTTCAGGAGGAACTCACCACGTATTCCACTAAGTTCTCAAAAGTAAAAAAAATTCCCAAAGTCAATATTCCGGCTGGGCTGAATGCTGAACTTAGGGATTATCAGCATGATGGACTGAACTGGCTTAATTTTCTTGACGGATTCAACTTCGGAGGGTGTCTCGCAGACGATATGGGACTTGGAAAAACCATTCAGATCATAGCTTTTATCCTTTCACAGCGGGAAAAACGGGGGCATACTACCCATCTTATTGTAGTTCCCACTTCCCTTCTTTTCAACTGGCAGGAAGAGATCAGCAAGTTTGCACCTTCTATAAAAGTTCTGCTGCATTATGGTGCAGACAGACCAAAGACAACCGCTCATATGTCTGATTATGAAGTAGTCCTTACCACTTATGGAATGTTGCTTTCAGATATCCGTTTCCTGAAAAATTTTAATTTCAATTATGTTTTTCTGGACGAATCACAGACTATTAAAAATCCAAATTCGGAAAGGTATAAAGCAGCACGGCTGCTTCAATCGAGAAACAGGATTGTATTAACGGGTACTCCTGTTGAAAACAGCACTTTTGACCTTTACAGCCAGCTTTCTTTCGCTTGTCCGGGACTTTTGGGAAGCAAGCAGTATTTTAAAGATATTTATGCCATTCCTATTGATAAATTTGAATACAGTAAACGGGCGTTAGAACTTCAGCAAAAAATAAAGCCCTTTATCCTCAGAAGAACCAAGAAACAGGTCGCAAAAGAGCTGCCTGAGAAAACAGAAACGGTGATCTACTGTGAAATGAATGCAGAGCAACGTAAAATCTATGACGCTTATGAAAAAGAACTTCGTGAGTTTATTGCAGCCAATGATGACGATGATCTGAATAAAAACAGCATGCACGTCCTTACGGGCCTTACAAGACTCAGACAGATCTGTAACTCTCCTGTTTTGATAAAAGAAGGATATTCCGGTGAAAATGTCGTTAAAATAGAGATTTTGATGGAACAGATCCTTGGGAAATCAAAAGATCATAAAATACTGGTTTTCTCACAGTTTGTGGGGATGCTTGATCTGATAAAGACAAAGCTGGAACGCCACAATATTCAGTTTGAATATCTTACGGGGCAGACTAAAGACAGAGGAGAAAAGGTAGCTAATTTCCAGAAAAATGATGATATCCGGGTTTTCCTGATCAGCTTAAAGGCCGGCGGTGTCGGTCTCAACCTAACGCAGGCTGATTATATTTACCTGGTAGACCCATGGTGGAATCCTGCTGCTGAAAATCAGGCTATTGACAGAAGCTACCGCATAGGACAAACCAAAAATGTAATTGCTGTCCGGATGATCTGTTCTAATACTGTAGAAGAAAAAATTCTTACCCTTCAGAAAAAGAAAAAACAACTGGCTCAGAATCTGCTCACCACAGATGGGAAAAAGCTTCAGGGACTTTCAAAACAGGACCTTATGGACCTGCTGGAATCTGGTTCATAATACACTTAAAAATCTATTGAATACGACATTTTAAAAATAAAAAAACCGACAGGTAAAGAACCTGTCGATTAAAAACAAAAATTGATATGGATATGATTTAGATATGATGTGTCTATTTTTTGATAATCTTTTCTGTGACTGTTTTTTGATTCTTTGTCAGGATTTTAATAAGATATGTTCCAGAAGTAAAATTCTCCATGGGTACATTCATCGAATTGCCTTCCAGCATCTTCTGCCCTGACATATTGTAAATTTCATATTTCTCCAGTTTTTCTTTCATCTTGATATTCACAGAATTCGTTGTAGGGTTCGGGTATATCTGAACATTGGCTGATGCCTCCTTAGAAACCTCTATTGTGGAAAGGCTTTCCGGCTGAATTTTAAGCGTATAATCTTCTGCCTGCCCTATAAACCATCCTGAAGGACAAGGAAGATTCTCCAAAGTTCCCATCCATGAATTTGATTCATATGCTTTTACCAATCTGAAACGGGTTTCTCCAAGCTGCGCTCCTCCCGGAATTATAATACTACCGGATGTGATCCCTGATTCTGTAGTAGTAACCGGATTGGAATGGTCCAGATAGCCCAGGTTAAACTTCTCATCCGCATCAAACTGGTTATTATGGTTAAAATCAATATAAGCATACACTGATACGGTATTCTGTCCATGAGTACCTCCTGTTACTGTTATAGGATAGGCATTTCCACGGTTAACAGTGAAGACAGTCGCCGTAAAATTTTCAAGAACATCTGAGTTACCGTCGATAGCACTGTTTCTTACCGTTCCGGCAAATTCTACTTTGCTTATTTCGCTTACTGTAAGACTGGTTACATTTTCGGCACCACAGTAAGGAGCCGGGAAATTCACTGTGTTTCCTATAATATTGACGGTATAATCTTCAGTCTGCCCTGCTCTTAAGCCGGAATCACAGGCTGAACTGATAGAATTGGCAGCATTAGGATCAGAATAAGCCTGAACATTTGTATTCTTAAGAACCCTCATTCTTGTACTCCCGTTGGCCGCGTTTGTAGGAATCACTATTGTATTGTTGATGGTAAATGCATTGGCTGGATTGGCTGCTTCAAGTCTTCCAATGTAGAAGCTTTCTCCGGCATCATCAAAATTACCATTCTGATTAAAGTCTATAAAAACAGCTACATCACTGGGAAATGTACTGGAAGGACCAGTTACAGATATATTATAATTACTTCCGGATTGCAAATCTGTGGACATTGATGTAAAATTCTCATAAATTTGTGCATTCCCAGACTGAACCGGTGATGAGTTATTAATGTTTCCGAAAGTAACATTACTGATCATATTACTGTCAGCTCCATACTGAAATGCAGGCATACAATATTGCAATTGTGCATTCACCAGAGAGCAAAGTACAATACCAGAAAGAGTAGTTATTTTTTTCATTTTTTGTTTGAATTTCTTGGGACAAATTTATATTTATTTAGAATTAATAAAAATAAGAATGTAATGATATTTGTCAGTTTAGCAAAAATAGACCATTGACTGCCTAATGATATTTATCTAAAAACTTAATTTACTAATGGATAATCAATCTGTTATAAATAAAAAAGACCTTTCTCAAATTTTATTTCAAGAAAGGTCTTTTCGTTATAAAGAATCGAATCTAAGGAATTTTATCTGCTTCAACTTACATTTTCGATAAGAACTGCAGACGCTCCACCTCCTCCATTGCAGATGGCAGCTATCCCCAATCTTCCTTTTTCCTGCCGCAGTACATTGACTAAAGTTGTTATAATTCTGGCTCCTGAAGCACCAATCGGGTGTCCCAAAGCAACCGCTCCACCGTAAATATTTACCTTATTGAGGTCATAACCCAAAATCTGCTGGTTGGATAAAATCACTGAGGAATAGGCTTCATTAATCTCGAAATAATCAATATCAGATAAACTGAGACCTGTTTGTTTCAACAATTTCTGAATGGCAATAGACGGAGAAGTAGTAAACCATTCCGGAGACTGAGCCGCATCTGCATATGCTGCGATCCTGGCCAAGGGTTTCAAATTATGCTGCTGTATAACTTCCGAAGATCCTACTAGAATTGCTGCAGCCCCATCATTCAGATTGCTGGAATTAGCAGCTGTCAGTGTACCATCTGCTTCAAATGCCGGTTTCAAAAGAGAAATTTTCTCTGGAATAAGCTTGTCAATATCTTCATCTTTATCTACGATGATAGACCCCTTCTTTCCTTCAATTGAGATCGGGATCAATTCATTGCTGAACTTACCGTTTTTCGCTGCTTCCTGAGCCCGATGATAGGAAAACAAAGCATATTCATCAAGCTGCTGCCGTGTTAATCCATATTTTTTTACGCCCAATTCAGCGGCACTTCCCATATGGAAATCATTATACACATCCCACAGACCATCTTTGATCACGCCATCAGTAAGGTTGGTATCTCCTAGCTTTGTTCCCAGACGAAGCTTAACGTAATGAGGAACATTGCTCATACTTTCCATACCACCAGTCATGACAAGATGTTCCAGACCAAGCTGAATCTGCTGAGCACCGATCATAGCCGCTTTCATTCCGGAAGCACAGACTTTGTTTACTGTTGTTGCATCTTTATCTACCGGAATTCCTCCAAAAATAGCGGCCTGTCTTGCAGGAGACTGCCCCAGCCCGGCACTGAGTACATTTCCCATATACACACTGTCTATATGCTCCGGAGCCAATCCGATGTTTTCATAGGCATTTTTAATTACAACTGCTCCAAGTTGAGGAGCTGTAAATCCGGATAGGCTTCCCATAAAACCACCCACTGGAGTTCGTTTTGCAGCCAATATAAATACTTCTTTCATAGGATATTATTTTTAATACCAATCGGTATATTTCTGGTTAAAAAAATTCTTTTCTTTTCACAGGGAACAATACAAAGATAATTAAAATATACCAATCGGTATATTAAGGATTAAAAAAAATCTTACTGTAATAAGTAAGACTTTAATTTTTATGTTCTGCTCAGCTGATCCAGTTTTTTAAGCAGCGTGGGCATTCTGTAAGTGCCATGCATTTGTTCTACTTTCAATTGAACTTCATCTACATTCATTCCTTTAGCTGTCACAAAAAGTGGTGTTTTACTTTCTCCGCGAAATACACTTCTCCTTTGGGAATCCGGAGTTGTAAATTCGTTTTTGGCGATCCCAATAATAGGACACTTTTCTTCCAATGCTTCGTAGAGGTGGCCGCCCAACCCTATTTTTCCATCATTGTCAAGAGTAACATATCCATCAACAATGATAATATCTTCTGATTTTAATGTAATTTTCGTGAGCAGACTTAAAATGCAGGGTAATTCTCTTTTGTAAAACGCCCCGCTTTCATATGCTGAACTCACAGCAGTCTGTTCTATAAAAACTTCCACTTCTTTTTCAGACGTCCAGTCCTCAAATGCAATACACACCGTATTGGCATAATCCTCATAATAATAGGTATCAAATGCGTAAATCATATTTTATTCCCTTAAAAAAACTCGCCAAAATGCCATAAAATCCCTGAAGGATCATGTACAAAACACTCTTTTCCCCATTCCATGGTTCTTACAGGAATAAGTTTTACATTCTCATAGGTATCTGTAAGCTTTAAGGATAAAAGCTCCTTCCAGAATTCATCTGTATTGACCACTTCCATAAAGATCATGGTATTATCAACCCAATCCTTTGTATAATAATCCTGAAGATAAAAGCCTATTTCCTCTCGTATAAACAGTGATAACTTGGGCTCCAGAACAACCTCTTCAAATCCGAGATCCTTATAAAAGTTTCTGCTGATCTCAAAATTCTTTGCTCCGATAAAAGGTCTGATGGATTTTAGTTTCGGTGTCATACTATTTTATTTTCCAGTGTTCATAGGTCATTTCAAATTTTACCTCTCCTTTTCCATGGGTTCCGGTTTCTTTCCAGCCAGATTTTCTGTAGAAATTCTCTGCCCGCGTTCCAGGTGAAGTACCAAGCCACAGATCGTCTTTCTTTTGTTTAAAATACCAGTCGAGCATGATGTCATGAAGCTTTCTGCCGATTCCCTGATTTTCAAAATCAGGATGTACAAATAAAGCCCAGATATTATTTTCTTTCAGATCTGCAATGGAAAAGCCTACAATCTGACCTTTTGCCTCACTTACCCAACCTTTTCCTCTTTGAAAAAGAAATTCCTCACAGTCTTTATCTGTAACCAAACCTGGATCTGATAATGTGTTTTCTTTCACAGAATTTCTTACGACCTGAATCTGTGGAATGTCTTCCGGTCTTGCTTCTCGGATTACTATGTTCATGGTGATTGTTTTTCTTAATTCTTGATTATTTTCTGTCAACCACAATTCTTTCTTCTCTGTTGGCAATATCCCATGCTGTAGTAAAAATAAGCTGGGTTCTTTTCTCTAATAATTGATAATCAATCTTTTCAGGATCATCTGTTGGCTTATGATAATCTTCATGAATCCCATCAAAAAAGAATGCGACAGGAATATTATGTTTGGCAAAATTATAGTGATCTGAACGGTAATATAATTGTTCCGGATCATTCAAATCATCATATTTGTAATTAAGTTCCAGGTTATTCGTTCTCTTATTTGCAGCTTCGTTAATTACTTTAAGCTGAGAGCTTAACATTTCAGAACCAATGACATATACATATTGTTTCCCTCTGTTGGCAGGATCATCACGTCCAATCATGTCAATATTAAGATCAACAACGGTATTGGCTAATGGGAAAACAGGATTTTCGGAATAATATTCTGAACCAAACAATCCGTGTTCTTCTCCTGTAACGTGCAGAAACAGGATCGATCTTTTAGGTCCTTTTCCTGCTTTTTTTGCCTGCTGGAATGCCTTGGCGATTTCCATTACTGCTACAGTGCCGCTTCCGTCATCGTCTGCTCCGTTGTACACGACTCCATTTTTTGTTCCTACATGATCATAATGTGCAGAAACTACAACAATCTCGTCCGGTTTTTCGCTTCCTTCAATAAAAGCCATGATATTTTCAGAATCAGGAAGGTTACCTCCACCTCTTTTTTTCATAAACTCAGATGGAACTTTCTGATAGTATGAGCCTAATGCTTTAGGTCCGGAAATACCAAGATTTTTATAATAATTAATCATATACTCTCCCGCCTTCTTCTGCCCTTTGCTTCCTGTATCTCGCCCTTCCATATCATCTGCTGCAATGACATACAGATTTTTCTTTAAATCCTCAGCATTAATTACCTTGTATGCATTGTTAAAAGCCTTGTTATGTTTTGTTGAAACAGGATGTGAAGAATTCCCATCAGATATTTTTGCCGTCCCACAACTGGTCACTATAGCCATGGCAAATAACGGAATAAGTATTTTTTTCATAAAGAATAAATTTCTTAAAAATAACAAATTTTATTGAATTCTAATAAAACAGATCAAAATCGCAATATCATATGCTTCCCATTATAAAATTAACGATACTCCAATTTAAAACTCAATACGGTATTAATTTTTTATTATATTTGATTAAAATACAAAATAGGTGGATAAAATTTACGGATTTACTCATTATTCCTTTTTTACAGAAATGTCCGAACTTGCAGCCAGACACGGAAGCTTTGATCTTTCTCTGGGACTTCCCGATTTTGATATTGATGAAAGACTTAAAATATTCTTAAAAGAAGCAGCCGAAAGAGACACTTACCATTATGAACCTCTTGCCGGCAATCCCCTTCTGATCGAAAGTATCATTCGTTTCAATGCAAAACGGACTCACAAAATTCCTGTTACAGCTAGAGAAATAACCATTGTTCCGTGTGCAACCTTTGCTTTATATACTTCCCTCAAATCAATTTTAAATCAATATGATGAAGTAATTATTATCCAACCTTCATATTATACTTATGGACCTGCTGTTGTCATGAATGGCGGAATCCCTGTCTATTATGATCTTGATGGTGATTTTACGATCAACTGGGATTTGTTTAAAAACTGTATTACTGAAAAAACCAAAGCTGTCATTGTAAATTCTCCTCAAAATCCAACCGGGAAAGTATGGAAAAAGGAAGATTGGAATCACTTGTATGAACTGATTAAGGATCGCGATATATATTTGATTTCTGAAGAAATATATGACACGTACTGCTATGATGAAGTTAAGCATTACAGTTCTTTTATTCATCCGGGGCTCAGAGAAAAGACGTTCTGTATTTTTTCTTTTGGCAAAATGTTTCATACTTCCGGATGGAAAGTCAGTTACATGCTAGCTTCTGAAACTTTAACGGCAAAATTCCAGTGCCACCAACAGTATATTTCTTACAGTGCCAATGCTCCGGCGCAATATGCTATCGCAAAGTATCTGGATGTATTTGATCCGGCCATCAATAAAGAAATAATGCAGAATAAAAGAGATATTTTCAATCAGCTGATTCAGGAAACTCCCCTGCAAGTTGAACAGCAAGCGGAAGGAAGTGTTTTCCAGGTCGTTAATTTCCGGAATATTTCTACTACCATGACGGATGTAGAGTTTTCAAAATGGCTTACAATTGAGAAAAAAGTATCTTGTCTTCCGCTTTCGGCTTTTTACAACTCAAGACAGAATTCAGATTATGTCAGGTTTAGTTTTGCTAAAAAAGATGAACTGATTATCCAGGCTTTGGAACATTTAAAAAGGAATCTTTGATTTTTCTCACAGATTTCTCAGATTTTCACAGATGATTGTGGATATCTATTCATATAATTTTAATTTTCATGCTATCCCAAAATATAATAAAAAAAGCACCGCCAAGGCAGTGCTTCCATTATATTTTAATGATTTTAAAGAGCCAGAACTCTTACATCAATTCTTCTGTTTTTTGCTTTACACTCATCAGTGTCATTGGCTTCACATACCGGATGCTGTGAACCATATCCTTCAGCTTCTACTCTGTCTGCAGAAACACCCAGCTCGAGTAATTTAAGTTTTGCTGTTTGTGCCCTCAGATTTGATAATTTAAGATTACTATCTTCATTACCACTGTTATCTGTATATCCGCCTAATTTTATTTTCAGATCAGGATATGCATTTAAGATTTCAGCTAAAGTATTCAGCTGGAGTTCATAGCCTGCCTTCAGGTCACTGGAACCTGTTTCAAAATAAAGGTTTTCAATGGTGTACCATTTATTAGGGTCTAAAGCAGATTTATCTTTCTGTTTCACCACATTATAAAGCTGATAAAGCTGGCTTCCATCTCCTATGGCAATCGTTTTTCCTCCATCCAATTTTATTTTCTGAACATTTCCTGTTTCATACACAAAGTCGCCACTTTCATTAAGATGTCCCTGAACTCCACCAGGGGAAACCGGAACTGTTGTAAGATCTGCATGACCAGCCGTTGTAGCAGCAGATACTCCGGTAAGGCTTTCAA
The DNA here is from genome assembly GCF_052044565.1 of Chryseobacterium sp. 22543. Classification (NCBI taxonomy): domain Bacteria; kingdom Pseudomonadati; phylum Bacteroidota; class Flavobacteriia; order Flavobacteriales; family Weeksellaceae; genus Chryseobacterium; species Chryseobacterium sp. 22543. Next base: position 1,022,235 of record NZ_JBQENH010000002.1, on the reverse strand, counting down.
TTTTTGCTTTTCTGTTGGCTTCAATTTTATCTTTATGCAAAACAGCTAAAGTAGGTGCAATAACCAAAGAAACAATTGACATTAACTTGATCAGAATATTCATGGATGGGCCGGAAGTATCTTTAAAAGGATCTCCAACCGTATCTCCTGTTACAGATGCTTTATGTGGCTCTGAACCTTTGTAATAGGTCTGTCCATTAATATCCACCCCTTTTTCAAATGATTTTTTAGCATTATCCCAGGCACCTCCTGCGTTATTCTGGAACATTCCCATCAAAACACCACATACCGTGGCACCAGCCAAAAATCCTCCCAATACTTCAGGACCGAAAATAAATCCCATTAAGAGTGGGGAAATGATTGCTATAGCACCAGGCAGCATCATTTTTCTGATGGAGGCATCTGTAGAGATAGCAACACATTTTTCATATTCAGGTTGTGCCTTTCCTTCTAAAATTCCCGGAATTTCACGAAACTGTCTTCTTACTTCTTCCACCATCGCCATGGCAGCCTGCCCAACTGCAGTGATTGCCAATGATGAAAAGATAAACGGAATCATTCCACCAATAAATAAACCAGCCAAAACATCTGCTCTGTAAATATCAATTCCGTCAATTCCTGCAATTCCAACAAAAGCTGCAAATAATGCTAATGCTGTCAAAGCTGCTGAAGCAATAGCAAATCCTTTTCCGGTAGCTGCAGTTGTATTTCCTACCGCATCCAGGATATCTGTTTTTTCACGCACCTCTTTGGGAAGTTCACTCATTTCGGCAATACCACCGGCATTATCAGCAATAGGTCCAAAGGCATCAATTGCCAGCTGCATAGCTGTAGTAGCCATCATTCCTGCTGCTGCAATGGCAACACCATAAAGCCCGGCACACAGATAAGATCCATAGATTCCGCCTGCCAACACGATAATCGGAAGTAAAGTAGATTCCATACCCACGGATAAACCTCCGATAATGTTAGTTGCGTGTCCTGTAGAAGACTGTCTCACAATACTGGAAACCGGTCTTTTACCCATTGCGGTATAGTATTCTGTTATGATGCTCATTAAAGTTCCTACAACCAATCCTACCATGATGGCACCAAATACCCCCATTTTAGTAAACTCATGGCCTCTTAGAACCATTTTTTCAGGTAGGATATAAGTTACCAGAAAGTAAGATGATATAGCTGTAATAACAATACTTCCCCAGTTTCCAAGGTTTAAAGCATTCTGTACACTGGAAGTGGATGAGCCTTCATTATCATTAATTTTCACAAATAAAGTTCCGATCATAGAAAATATAATTCCGGTTCCTGCAATCAGCATCGGTAAAAGGATTGGAGCAAAACCACCGAAGGCATCATCGGAAATAGTTTCTCTACCTAACACCATGGTTGCCAGAACTGTTGCAACATAAGACCCGAAAAGGTCGGCTCCCATTCCTGCTACATCACCTACGTTATCTCCTACGTTATCTGCAATCGTTGCAGGGTTTCGGGGATCATCTTCAGGGATTCCGGCTTCTACTTTCCCTACAAGGTCAGCACCTACGTCTGCCGCTTTTGTATAAATACCGCCTCCTACTCTTGCAAAAAGTGCTATGGATTCTGCACCTAGAGAAAACCCTGTGAGAATTTCAATGGTCTTTTCCATTTCATGAGAATCTACTGTGGCATCGGGTGCAAAAATCTGTTTGATGATCAGGAATAATCCTCCTAAGCCCAAAACAGCAAGTCCGGCAACTCCCATTCCCATAACAGAACCTCCTGTAAAAGATACTTTAAGCGCTTTCGACAGTGAAGTTCTTGCCGCTTCTGCTGTCCTGACATTGGCTTTGGTAGCAATTTTCATCCCGATAAAACCTGCTAATGCGGAAAATACAGCTCCTACTGCAAAGGCAATACCGATACTCCAATGCGAGTTGGCATTACTTGATCCCATTACGGCAAGTAAAATGGCGACTACCACCACGAAGTACATTAAGATTTTATATTCAGCCTTTAGAAAAGCCATTGCACCGTCTGCAATATGGCCGCTGATTATTTTCATTTTTTCATTTCCTGCATTCTGTTTATTTACCCAGTTGCTCTGAAGAAATGTATAAAGCAAAGCGACGACACCAAAAATTGGCACTAACACAAATAGATCCATAGTTTAATATTTTTTGGTAATAGAAAATTAAATATAATAAATAATTACCATCAAAGCACTAAAAACTTTAACAGTATGATGCTTACCATCAAAAAGGATAAAAATATGACACCGAACTTATCGTGGTAGAAATTGATGAAGAAACAGTACTGAATAAGGCTTTCAGACACATTTTATGCATAAAAAAACCTTTAAATTATTCAAAGGTTTTTCAGAGTTTGAGATTGCTTCACAGTCTGTTCGCAATGACTTTTACTCAATAAAAAAGAGTAAACAGAAACCTGTCTACCCTTTTTTATTTTATGAATAAAGAGAATCTTATCCTCCGAATTTATCTGCATAGTCTGTTTGAGAAGCTTTAATCACTTTTCTAGCATGCTCAGCTCCATAAACCTCCTGAATTCTACATTTAGCAGGCTCATCCGGCAGGTTTTTATACGTTAGGAAGTAGTGCATTAATCTTTTTACCTCTGCTTCTGGTAATTCAGAAATATCTCTGAAGTGTCCGAAAGCATGGTCATTGATCATTACTGCAACGATTTTATCATCAGCTTCACCTCCGTCGATCATTTTAAAACCTCCGATTGGAATAGCTTCCATCAATAAACCTCCAGCATGGATGTTGTGAGAACTTAAAACACAAATATCAAGAGGGTCATGATCTCCCATTGTAACATCCGTAGCTCCTGCTTCTACAGCAAGTCTCATTACTTCCTTATCACAGTATGTTCTTGGAACAAAACCATATAAAGCAGGAATGATGTTAGAAAATTTCTGTGGTCTGTCTACTTTTAAGTATCCTGTTTCTTTATCTACTTCATATTTAATAGTATCTGAAGGAACAATTTCCACAAATACGTTTACAACATTTGGCGCATCTTCTCCCGCAGAAATTCCGTGCCATGGATGTGCTTTAAAATTTGGAATCATTATTTATCTGTTATTTTTTAAGTTATTATTAAGATTTCTTTTCTTAAGTCTTCTATTGTTTCCACAATATAATCGTTGCCTTCCATGTAGTTCATGATGAAAATCGTTTTGAATTCATCCAGTTGAACCTCCCCTTTCAATCCGTCATAGGTTTTGTGAAGCAATTCTATGATCGCATTTTTAGAGTCTACAATATTCTTCCATGAATTTTTTGTGATGTATAACTGCTGTGAGGAGTTATATTCAAATTCTTCATTGATTGTTTTTTCGGTAAGGAAAATAAATTCATGAACCGCTAATTCTCTATCAAATCTATGGATAAGGTTTGACGGCTTCATTCTGTCCAGAAACAAGGTCATTCTTTCGTAAGAATGTGCTTTGTTCTCTGAATTAGATTTCACGGTGAGTAGTTTGATTTCCTGGTTTTTAAGAGTAATGTACGAATGTACAAATTGTCTAAGCAAAACCAAAAAAGGAATTGCAATAATCAATGCAAATGCATACGGTAGATATCCTGAAAGACTCGTCATAATTTTAGACTGCAAAATTACTAATTATTTTCCGTCTTCTAAAGAGTTTTTAAAGATATCCACTTTAGAATTTTGTATATAAACTAATGCTAATATAATTATAAGGTAAAAGCCCGACATCATCCTGTTTACCAAGGACGGAAAAACCAGGAATCTCATGATGACAGTTCCATAAATAATTACAAAAAATAAGACCTGAGCCTGTCTTTTTTTATTATAAAGTGAAAAATTATTAGCCAGAATAATGATTATAAAAATCAAAAGAACCGGAAAATACGAAGCGTTGAACTCCAGCATTATTTTACTTTTAATAAAATGAATATAATCTGAAAAAGAAAACGGATCGGGTTGTGAAACAGGGTAAATCTGAACTTTAGTAAACTGATTCATAAAGAGTGTAGACCATGAAACCTGATTAAAAGCCTGTATTAAAAAGAAGGAAAGAAACAGATATCCATATGATATCAATAATGGACCTGTTTTCACCTGCAGCCTGTTTCTATAAAGATAAATAATGCCATACAGAAAAGAATAAAAAATAAAATATTCCGGTCTTGTAAGAATACACAGCATAGCAAAGATTCCCGCAAGAAAAAAATTTTTTCTTACTAAAAATACATAGAAGCTCAAGAGAAGCAACAGACATGATAAAGAATCTGCAGAGACATGCCTGCCTGATTCCTGAAGAGGTTTGAACAGGGAAATTAAAATCGTGATGATAAAAGCAAGACTATAATTTTTCAGAATTTTTATCAAAAAACCGAAAATCAAAATAAGAATCAGGGCGTAAGAAATAGCTGAAATTAAAGAATTGGAAGCAGATGCACTAAAACCTAATTTAAAGAATGCCCAATTGATGAAATTATAAAAAGGTTTCACTACAAAAAGCTGCAATTCTTCTTCATAGGCTTTAGGATTTTGTGACAATATTTTGTAATAGCTACTTTCACCTTTCGCTACTTCTTTCACCATTGGATCTACAGGTCCTAATCCCGCAAAATCAGGATTCTTTTCCTGCAATTCATCATATACTTTCTGATGAATCTCTTCAATTTTCATTTCGGGATATTCCGTTTTATAAATCAATCCCATATAAGCTTCCATATCAGTATTGTAATAATGGTTGGCATATAGGTAGTATGACATGATGCATACATAGATTGAAAATATAAAAACAAGAATATTCTCCCTTTTTTTCATACGTTGATATTATAAGTATACAAATGTAAAAAAACTATCAACTTCTATTCTTATAAAAAGCTTTTATAATAAAGGATTACAATTCAAACAATGCCGGCCTTTGAGTCACTTCATGATAACAAACGCTATTTTCATCAAAGAAGTGATATACAAGGCTTTTTCTAGTTCTGTTTTTATCCGTATGAGGCTCACCGCCATGGAGAATATTGGCATGCCAGATCAATAGATCCCCTTTTTTTGCTTTAAAGACTTCTTTTTTCAATCCCAGCTCTTTTACTTTATCTTCAAGAAATGTTTCATAAGCTCTGTAACTTTTCTTACCGATTTTCAGGGCTGTACCCTCATTATCATAATCAGAATTCAGGAAATAAGGTAATTTATGGCTCTTAGGAATGTAATGAAGAGCACCATTCGTTTCATCCACATCTTCCAATGCAATCCAGACTCCAAGTAATCCTCCCAAAGGGTAAGTCGTCATGTGAATACTATCTGAATGTGTTTTTTGCTGGCTTCCGTTGATGAAATTGATACTTTGGAAAAGTTTAGATTTTCCGTCCAGTAAAACAGATAAAAAGTCTAATAATTCCTTATCACTTCCAATGTTTTTAATAATTTCTGAATGATGAATGGCAAACATCAGTTTTCCCCCGTAAATAAACTTCAGTGTACCATCTTCCATCAGCTTATCAATTTCAGTATTGATTTGATCAGCCGTTTCCGGAGTCAGGAAATTTCTCAAAATCAGGTAGCCATTATCATCATACTGAAGAACACTTTCTTTATTTTCTTCCGATAACTTCTTAAAAAAGGGAGTTTCTGTAAGTTTTGCATAATTTACCTTTCTATCGCTTGCAGGAAGATGAGCAAAATCTTTACTCGAAATACTTGAAAAATAATTCTTATTGATTCCGTATTTCTTATACAATGGAATATTATGCTTTAATTTATTCTTTTTAAACAAGTTATAAAGCATATATGATAATTTGTACTGACGAATCTGTTGTAACATAAGTGTTTTACTAAGGATTTTATAAAGTTACGGAATATTACTTAATTAGAACCAATCTAAACAATGCTTTTCATCATAAAAATGACTTCCCTCTCATGATAAGATACCCTAATTTTTTAAAGAGGTTCTTTTTTGAATTTTCGATAATTCCGTAAGGTCTTAATTCCGGGCGAAAACCTCTGAAAAATTCTTCAATATTGGGTAGCTCTCCCCCTTCAAAGTCAAAAATATGAGTTTCGATATTATCTTTAATAAGAGTATCAATCAATACTGAAGCTCCAGATAATTTGACGTAATCTTTATCATTAAAATTACCCAAAAGTGCCACCATGTTACAGTCTCTGTAAGTAGCTATTACGTTGATAATCTTGTTTTGATAATAAAAAGCTGTGAACTTCAGGTAATCCAACTTATGAAAACTCTCAAAAATCCTCATGAATTCACACAAATCACCGTCTTTACTCAACCCTATCGTGTGGGCTTCTATAAAAGTCTTTGCTTTGTTAAAAGAAATGGTTTTAACTTCTGATTCTTTTAAAACTTCTTCATCTAAACGAAGTTTTCTTTTTCTTTTGGGAGAATAATTGGCACGTACTTTCTCATAAGCATTGGGATATAATAAAAAGTTCTTCTTGATTCTGATCTTCGTTCGAAGCTGGTTTACATCATTGAACGGATAGGCCCTGATCATGTAATTTTTTTCCAGATATTCTAAAAAAGCCTCATTAAGTTCAAGATTATCTTTAACAGAAAAAACACCAAGCTGCTGGCAAAGTTTCGGATTATGAACAATTTTCATCCCATATTTTCTTACAAAAGGGACAGGCATCACAGCCTCATAATCCTTATAAACGAGAATTTCCCATGGCATTGTAGAAGTTATATCTAAAAAATCTTTTGTAGCAGAATATTTTCTTTGTTCGGAATTTTCTAAACATTGAGCATATTTTACAAAATTAATTTCATGGTATTTCAATCTTCTAATCATAATAATCCTGAGTCCGAGAAACTAAAATAGGAATCCTGCGTGACAATAATATGGTCTAAAAGCTGGATACTTAAAGTATTTCCTGCTTCTTTTATTTTTTGTGTAATACTGATATCTTCCCGGCTTGGTTTTAAACTTCCGGAAGGATGGTTGTGGGCAATGATAATACCCGTTGAAAAATGATCCAGTGCTGTTTTGTACAGAATTCTTACATCTACAATAGATTGGCTTATTCCTCCCTGAGTCAGTTGGGAAACATGAATCACTTTGTTGCTGTTGTTAAGGAAAATAGCCCAGAACTCTTCTGTTCTTAAATCAGAAAGCTGGTTTTGAAGAATAAGATAAGCATCATTACTGTTACCAATTACTGCTTTTTCAGGAATTTCCTGTACCGTTCTTCTTTTTCCGATTTCTAAAGCTGAAATAATTGAAATCGCTTTTGTGACTCCAATCCCTTTGAATTTCATCAGATCTTTAGCAGAAAGTAAGCTCAACTGATGCCAGCTGTTATTAACAGAGGCTAAAATTTTCCGTGATAGTTCCAGAGCATCTTCTTCTCTATTTCCACTTCCCATAATAATAGCCAGCAGCTCAGAATCAGAAAGTGAGCTTTTGCCTTTCTGCAAAAACTTTTCTCTGGGTCTGTCATCTTCTGCAAGAAATTTTATAGCCATGAAAAAAAAGATTATGAATTAATAAAATGCATACAGGATCATCGGTTTAGTCGACTGATCAACATATATTGCTGTTTCTTTCAGAGCATTCACCGAAAGCATCGGACATCCTAAGCTTAAACATGCCGGAGTCTGAGATTCCACATCCGGAATGCATCCGTAGGAATGAAGGACAATTGCCCTCTGCATTGCATTGCTGTTCGTAGAATCAAGCCCTTTTAACCGGTAAGCTTTACCAAACTTTCCTACATAGCTTTCTCCAATGACATATTTTCCCAAAGACGACTGATAGGAACCTTCAATATTACTGAATTTTAAAGCATCAGACCGTGGAATGACTGAACCTGAACCATGGGATACAACGGCTTGTTGTACAATTGTATTATTTTTCAGATTATAAATGAAATAACGGTATTTCCCGGAAGGTATCTTAAAGTTGATAAAAACAGCCAATTCCTGATTATACTCTTTCCCTTTAATATAGTTTTTAATTTCCGAAATCCTTGCCTGAGGCACATGCAGTGAATTCAACTGCTGGGATTCAGCTTTTGAACAGGAAATTAAAATTATAAAAAGAAAAATAAGGTGTTTCATCATCTGCTATTGTATACTTCTATTCTATGATCATTCCGTCTTTCATAACGAGCTTGCGGTCTGTAATTTCTGCAAGATTCGGGTTATGGGTTACAATTACAAAAGTTTGGTTGTATTTGTCTCTAAGATCAAAAAACAATCTGTGAAGATCATCCGCATTTTTAGAATCCAGGTTACCTGTAGGTTCATCTGCAAAAATGATTTTCGGTGAGTTGATTAAAGCTCTTGCTACAGCTACCCTTTGCGCCTCTCCACCTGAAAGCTGATTGGGTTTATGCTGTAGTCTCTGTTCTATTTTTAAATCTTCAAATAAAGCATAAGCTTTTTCAAGTGCTTCTTTTTCATTGGCTCCGGCAATTTTTGTCGGAAGCAATACATTTTCCAGCGCTGTAAACTCAGGAAGAAGCTGATGAAACTGAAATACAAAACCGATATTCTGGTTTCTGAACTTTGAAAGCTGTTTATCATTCATATTAATAAATGATTCTCCTGCTATTTCAATTTCAGTATCATATTTGTTGGATTGACTCGGATGATCCAGCGTTCCTAAAATCTGCAGTAACGTAGATTTACCTGCTCCTGATTCTCCAACAATAGAAACTACCTCACCCATTTTGATATGGATATCAACTCCTTTCAGTACTTCTAAATTCCCATAAGATTTATGGATATTTCTTGCTTTAATCATGATTCAAAAATAGTGAATTGCCTTCAAATAAAAAACCGCTTTTTGAAGCGGTTTGTATTTTATTTTACTTTTATTACGATTAGATTTTCTTCATCCATTTATATAGGTCTTTTCTATTAATTTTTTTAATTATTTTCTTCATGTTTTGGCTATAAAACGTATGTAAAAAAGTATTTTCTCTTTTTCAGAGTTTATTTCCCTCCTATAAGTTTATTAAGAATCTGCATTTTAATGTAGCCAAAACAAAAAACCTCCCAAGCTGGGAGGTTTCAATATTTTCATTTCAGAAAATTACAGTAACAATGTTAATGGACTTTCTAAATATGTTCTTAATGTCTGTAAGAATTGAGCACCTGTAGCACCATCTACAACTCTGTGGTCACATGCCAATGAAAGTTTCATTGTGTTTCCAACTACGATCTGACCATCTTTTACGATTGGTTTCTCTATAATTGCTCCTACTGAAAGGATGGCAGAGTTTGGCTGATTGATGATACTTGTAAAGGTTTCGATTCCGAACATTCCTAAGTTGGAAATAGAGAATGTAGATCCTTCCATTTCGTTAGCCTTAAGACCTTTGCTCTTAGCTCTTGAAGCCATATCTTTTACGGATGCAGAAATCTGTGTATATGTCATCTGATCTGTATTTTTCAATACAGGCACTACCAATCCGTCAGGAATAGCTACTGCTACACCAATATTGATATTTCCTCTATGGATGATCTTATCACCTGCCCAGCTTGAATTTACCTGAGGGTGTTTTCTTAAAGCAATTGCAGTTGCTTTAATGATCATATCATTGAAAGAGATTTTAGTATCAGGTAAAGAATTGATTTCTTTTCTTGCTTCAATAGCTTTATCCATGTTGATCTCAACCATCAGATAGTAATGAGGAGCAGAGAATTTACTTTCAGAAAGACGTTTTGCAATAATATTTCTTACCTGAGAGTTTGGAGTCTCTGTATCTTCACCCTGTACAAAGCTTACTGCAACCGGAGCAGCACTTGCTGTTGGAGCTAAAGCAGCTGGTTTTGCAGCTGGCTGATAGTTTTCGATATCTTTTTTAACGATTCTTCCGTTTTCACCAGATCCCTGAACACTGTGGATATCAACCCCTTTATCCTGAGCCATTTTCTTAGCCAGTGGAGAGATTGCTACTCTGTCAGAAGATGAAGAGTCTGCAGCAGGAGCCGCTTTTTCTTCTGTTTTAACTTCTGCTTTCTGTTCAGCCGGTTTTTCAGTTGATGCAGCTTCAGCTTTTGGAGCTCCTACAGCAGAAACATCTGTTCCTGCAGGACCAATGATTGCTAATACAGAATCAACCGGAGCAGCACCTCCTTCTTCTACACCCTGCTTCAATAATACGCCATTGAATTCAGATTCGAAATCCTGTACTGCTTTATCTGTTTCGATCTCAGCAAGAAGATCACCTTCTTTTACTGTATCTCCTACATTTTTGTGCCATTTAGCTACTTTACCTTCTGTCATTGTATCAGAAAGTCTTGGCATTGTAATAACTTCTACTCCAGCCGGAACTTCCGCAGCAACAGGGGCAGCAGTTTCTGCTTTAGGCTGTTCTTCTGATTTTTTTTCTTCAGTTCCTGCAGCAGGAGCAGCAGCTCCACCTGTCAATCCTGAAATATCTTCTCCTTCATTCCCGATAATAGCCAAAACAGAGTCTACAGCAGCAGCGCCTCCTTCTTCTACGCCTACGTATAAAAGGGTACCTTCTATTTCAGATTCAAAATCCTGAACAGCTTTATCGGTTTCAATTTCCGCTAAAATATCTCCTTCTTTTACTTTATCTCCTACTTTTTTATGCCATTTTGCCACTTTACCTTCCGTCATAGTGTCGGATAGGCGGGGCATCGTAATTACTTCTGCCATAATTTTCTAATATGATAATTTGTTAATGTGATGATGAGAGAATTAAAAAATCTAATTCATTTTCAAATTCTCAAATTATCTAATTATTAATTTTCTAATTTGTCTAGGAATGGATAGTTTTCCTGAGCATATACATACTCATAGATCTTTTCTGCCTCTGGATATGGAGAATTTTCCATAAATTCAATACACTCCTCAACGAAGTCTCTTGATTTATTATCCATCGCTTCCAAGTCTGCTTCCGTAGCCCATCCGTTTTCTAAAATTCTATGTTTTACAAGCTCAATTGGGTCATCGTTTTTATGAATAGCCACTTCTTCTTTAGATCTGTATGGCTCAGCATCAGACATAGAGTGTCCTCTGTAACGGTATGTTCTTGCTTCAATGAATGTAGGTCCATCTCCTCTTCTTGCTCTTTCAATAGCCTCATAAGCAGCTTCAGCTACTTTTTCAGGATCCATTGCATCTACAGCAAGACAAGGCATTTCGTATCCTAATCCTAGTTTATAGATATCTTCGTGGTTGGCTGTTCTTTTTACAGAAGTTCCCATTGCATATTGGTTGTTTTCTACCACAAATACTACAGGAAGTTTCCAATTCATCGCCATATTGAATGTCTCATGTAAAGAACCTTGTCTTGCAGCTCCATCTCCGAAGAAACAGATATTCACTGCTTTTCTGTCGAAATATTTATCTGCAAAAGCAATCCCTGCCCCCAAAGGAATTTGTCCTCCAACGATACCGTGTCCTCCGTAAAAACGGTGTTCTTTACTGAAAATGTGCATAGATCCACCCATACCTCCGGATGTACCTGTAGCTTTACCGCAAAGTTCAGCCATGATTCTTTTGGGATCTACTCCCATCGCCATTGGATGGATGTGACATCTGTAAGCAGTAATCATACTATCCTTTGTCAGATCCATGGCATGCGTGAATCCTGCAGGAATAGCCTCCTGACCGTTATACAAATGTAAAAATCCTCTGATCTTTTGTTTTAGGTAAAGAGAACGGCATTTGTCTTCAAACCTTCTCCACATTGTCATATCTTCATACCACTTCAGGTATACCTCTTTAGAAAATTCTTTCATGTGTTAGCTCTTGCTTTTTTATGATGAAATAGTTGAGCAAAATTATGAAAAAAACTTTGTTTTTATTCTATACATAGATAACTTTTCGTTTTTTCTGTAAAATCTATTTGCAGGCCGAATGGATTATTCTTAATTTTCGACCCCTTGAAAGACTGATGAGGTGGCGCTTTATCCATTACATTCTTACCATGATATATAAGGAATCAGCCTATCCATATGGTTTTTCTGAAACAATACATAATTCGGAGATATCAGGATTTGTTACTTTTTGCGCCCCTGTTTCTTTCCTCTTTAATTATTGTTAATATATCTTTTGGTTATTTCAAGAGCTTCTTTTCCGGGGAAAAATCTGTAAGTTTCAGGGTTCTGTCTTCAATTTCATTAACGAAATTACCATATTGTTTTGCTGTTCTCGCTTTAATCTCCTTCCATTCTTTATCTGCCATAAATCCTTCCCACGCTGTTTTCATTGTATATTCATCTTTCCACTCAAGCAGGTAAACAAATTCTGTTTTTTCCCTGAATTCCGATTCCCAGATCGATACAATAGTAAAACCATATTTCTTCATTATCCTGAGTGCATGATCCCTGAAGCGGTCCAGAAAAACCTGCTTATTCTCTTTGGGAACTTCATAAATTCTTAACTGATGCACAGGAGCTGGCAGTGCAGAAGTATTTTCCTGAGAAAGCTTTTGTCCAAAAGTAAAACAACCTGCAATTATCAGGAAGAATGTGAATAAATGTTTCATGATATAAGATTAAAACTGGTTAGCTAAAGGTATACATTTTCGGCAAAATTTAATATTAATTTAAAAAAGCTGAAAAAAAACTTATTTATCAAAAGCAACTGACATTGAGTCGTTTTCAGATAATCCAGCACCTTTCACCCCTCTGCTTTTTCGTTTGGTTTTTGAGGTTATATTGGTATATTTGGTTTTTAAATTTGATTATGGAAGAAAAGCAGTCTTCATTATTACACAAAATTTCAAAAGTCATCTCCGATTTTTTCAATCCTCTGGTCTCTCTGATCATTTTTTTCATATATATGAGTATCAGGGAATACACTCTTAAAGATTCTATGATGTACTTCATTCCCATATTAGCAATGATTATTATTCCGGTTGTCATTTGGCTGGTATGGAATGTGAAAACAGGAAGATATACCAATATGGATGTATCCAACCGGGTTCAAAGAAAAACACTGTATATATTTATAGTAGTCTGTGTGGTTGCTTATCTTCTTTTCCATTACATCAGAAACGGATCTGTTGATCTTGTCATGCTGTTTATTTTAATTCTTCTTTTTGCGTTACAGATCAGCAATCTTTTCATCAAAAGCTCGATGCATACCGCATTCAATATATTTGTAGCAGCATTATTTTTTAGCCTCAACTGGAAAATGGGTCTGTTATGGCTGGGAATTGCCGCTTTGGTCGGGATTACCCGCGTTATTTTAAAAAGACATACCGTAAAAGAAGTATTTATGGGAGCTGGAATAGCTTTTATGGTATCTTTTATCTATCTTTATTGCAATATTCAATTTCAACATTAGAATTCTCTATGAAAATAAATCATCTTACTGCCGCAGAAGAAAACTTTATGAAGCTGTTTTGGAAAATGGAATCTTTCTATCTGAAGGAAGTTATGGAACAGCATCCGGAACCTAAACCACACCAGAATACGGTTTCAACTTATTTGAAAATATTGGTTGAGAAAGGCTATCTATCCACCGTAAAAGAAGGAAGAATTTTCAAATATACAGTGCTTGTTCCTTTGGAAGGATATAAAAAATTTCTATTGAAAGAACTTTCACATACCTTCTTTAATAATTCAGGGAAGGAAATCCTGGAGCTTTTATTAAGCCAAAAATTAATCTCCCAGGAAGATATGAAAGGATATTTTGATCTAAAAATCGAAATAAAACCAGCAAAGGTTGAAGAACCGAAGTTTGAAATTGCTGAAGAAATCTTAAGTCATAAAAAAGAAAAGAGAACCAAAGGAAAAGAGAAAGACAAGGACAAGGACAAGGACAAAAAGAAAAAGAAGAAAAAAGATTAATCTTACTCTCAAAAACACCAAATTATGAAAACAAAATTCCAAGAAACATTAAGCCGGGCTAATGAGGTCATTTTCCGTTATCCAATGGTTTTGGCAGTGGCTTTATTAGCTGCAGTTGGTGCCATCTGCATTGTTGAAACAGAGCTTGAACAAGTTACAACATATATAAAGTTCACTATTTGTGCCTGTCTCGGTATTTCGCTCATGTTTGCCCTGAAAATGGTATCACAGAGAATCGGGAAAGAGTTACTATTACACTTATGTGGCGTTGCTTTTCTTATTGGGTTCTACTGTATCCTGCCTGATAAAAAGAATAATTTCACCGAAGTTTATGCTTATATCATTGCAATTACGGCTCTTCTCTCCCACTTATTAGTTTCTTTTATTCCGTTTCTTCAAAAAGACAGAGAGCTCAGATTCTGGCAGTATAACAAAAATCTTTTTGTCAATTTCTTCCTTACTGTTGTATTCACAGGCGTTTTGACCGGCGGAGTTGAATTGGCCATTTTAGCTGTTGATAAACTTTTTGATTTTCATTTTCATCACAGAATTTATACAGATACATTTTTTGTTCTGGCTATTTTCGGGAGCTGTTTCATTTTTCTTTTATTCAGTGATAAAGGGCTAAATAATCTTGAAAAAGACGGAACATATCCTGTTGTTTTAAAGTTTTTCACTCAGTTTATCTTAATCCCGCTGCTGCTTATTTATGTAGCAATTCTTTATTTTTATTCTTTTAAAATCCTTATCAACTGGCAGCTTCCAAGAGGCTGGGTTTCTTATCTTGTTTTAGCCTACAGCATTGTTGGAACTCTGGCATTGCTTCTGGTACATCCATTAAAAGAGGAAAATGCAAAATCATGGGTTAAGATATTTTCAAAGGCATTTTACTATACTATTGTTCCTTTGATCATCTTGCTTTTCACGGCTATTTTCACAAGAATTCTGGAGTATGGCTATACAGAACCGAGATACTTTGTTTTCCTTCTTGCACTTTGGCTGCTCAGCATTGTTATTTACTTTATTTTCAATAGAAAGGCAACAATAAAGTTTATTCCAGTCAGCTTATTTTTATTTGGAGCTTTTGCTTTAATCTTCCCTTACTTTAATGCTTTCAGTGTTGCCAAGAGAAGTCAGAAGACAGAACTGATGAATATTTTAAATCAAAATCAGTTAATCAGTGCCGGTAAAATTAATTTTAATAAAAAAGTTACAGATACAATCCGTAATGAAATTGCTGATAAATTTGAATTTCTGGCAGAGAGAAAACAAGGTGAATTTTTATCAAGTCTCCTGAATAAAAAAGATCAGAATGAGTTATCTGATAATATTGAAAAGGGTACATTTTACAGCATCAATTATACTATTCAAAATAAATTTTCGGATGTAAATATCACCGTTAAAAATAGACCTTACGAACTGAACAGAATCGTTCTTGTTCCTGAAAAACAAATTATAGGAATCGAAAACTATCAGTATTTACTTTCTTTCCATCGTTACAGCAGCGACCCGCAGAAACTGAATGAAGACCAGTTTGAACTTATAGATCAGCTGACTGATAAATCCTCATTGAGACTGAGATTAAATTCTAAAGAAGAGGTAGATTTTGGGCCGAAAATCATTCATTTATTTGAAGAAAACAAAAACAAAAACGGCACCGTAAAAGTTCCTGATATAGCAATGGAATCTGATTTGGGCAAGTACCATGTCAAGCTTATTTTCAGTGAAATTACAAAAGAAAAATATTCCGATAATGAGCTGGCCAGCATTTATTATGAGAATGTTTATATTCTGATAAGATTAAAATAATAAATCATAAAAAAGACTGCCACAGGGACAGTCTTTTTTATTGTATATAGAAAATGTTTTATCTATTGGTTCCGGAACTCCATAGTGGAGTATAATCTCCGTAGATTACCAGATTTCCGTCATTTTGTACGGAAAGCTTATTCGCTCCTCTGCGGGAAGTATTTGAACTCCAGACAGGTTTATTATAAGAATCATATACAACAAGGTTTCCATCAGTTTGAAATTCAGCTCTGCTCCCTTTGTTATCTGTTCCGGCTGCCCAGATTACATCACCGCTATCATAGGATAAAACCAGATTTCCATCATTTTGGAAACCTAAATAATAGTTGCCATTAGGAGAAAATACTTTTTCACCTTTGCGGAATCTGTGTCCTGTATTTACATTACCATTTCCGCGACCGAAGCCATTATTTCTTCCGCCATTTTTTAAATCGCTTTTTGACGCCCATAAAGGATTTGAACCATTATAAATCACAAGATTACCGTCATCCTGAACAGTTAACCTTTCTGCTCTTCTGCCATTGGTATTAGAACTGAAAGCCACTCCGTTTCCCGGAGTATAAACTACTAAGTTTCCATCCTCCTGAAAAACTGCTCTTACTCCCTTATTATTTGTTTTGGCATCCCACATTGAGGCACCAGCTCTATTGTATAAAACAAGGTTGCCATCATTCTGAAAAATCAGATAATATCGGTTGTTACTTGCCCAATACTTTCTGTTTTGCTCTAGGCTCTGACCCGTATAAATGTTTTGTGCATTGATTAATAATCCACCAAACACCATCATTAATGCTAATAAATGTTTTTTCATTATAATTACTTTTTGATTGATTGATAATTTTCTAAAATTATGCCAAAACACCTCAATATTTCAATACAAACTCTAATCAAATGATTTACTGGAAATTAAATTACATAAAAAAAGCGGCTTTAAGCCGCTTCATATTTTTTACCAACGATTTCCGCCGCCTCCGCCACGGTTGTTGTTACCACCACCATAGCCTCCGCCACGGTTGTTGTTACCACCACCATAACCTCCGCCACGGTTGTTGTCGAAGCTTCTTCTTGGTTTTTCTTCTCTAGGCTTAGCCTCAGATACGTTTAGAGCTTTTCCGTTGAATTCTTTTTGATTAAGAGCTTCAATAGCCTGCTGTCCTTCTTCATCACCCATCTCTACGAAACCGAAACCTCTAGAACGACCAGTTTCTCTGTCTGTAACGATTTTAGCTGATGATACATCACCAAATTCTGCGAATAGATCGTGCAACTCATACTCTTTAGTTGCGTAATTGATGTTTGAAACAAAAATGTTCATTTTAAATAAATTAAAAAATTAATAAAAATTTGGTATATAAAAGAAAAACAACATAAATTAATGAACAAATATTGATTCCAAATATAAACGTATGCAAGATACAATTAAAAATTTCAAATCAAAGCTTTTTTTACATATTTCTCACATTATGTTGAATCTCAAAAGTTAAAAACAACCAAACAATAATAAAACATGTTGATTTACAAGTGATTATATTTGTAAATTCATTATTATAAAATTAGTTAATTTTTTTTAAATAAAAAAATATTAGACATCTATAACTTTGATAATCCACAAGATAGAATTATATTCATAAGATCTCTTACTAGCTGGATTCAATAAAAACATCAATTAAATGTCAGAAAATGAAACAATACACTACTAATTATATGAACACCTTTATTGAAACAGCCGAAGCCTGCCCTGTTTCCCAGGCCAGGCCTGCCTTTGATCTTCTCCTTTAGTTAAAAGATATGGATTCGGAATCCATCATAATAAAGATAAGAAAGTTGCCCTGTTCCCTATAGAAAGTAAAGAATATCAGGATTTCCTGAATGACACTTCTGCCACAAAAACAAAAGCCATGCGCTCCAAAAGAAAATGATTGAGAAAATGAATCATTATTTTCAGATCAATAAATGCTATTCTTTTGAAAACATCAGCTTTTAACACTAAATTTGTGCTACAAATTATTAAAAGATATGAACTACCATACCAGAAAATGGGTAAAACCTGAAGACTTAAATCCTAATCACTCTCTTTTCGGAGGAAGACTCCTTCAATGGATCGATGAAGAGGCAGCATTATATGCCATTATCCAGTTGGAAAACACAAAAGTGGTAACCAAATTTATCTCAGAAATTAATTTCGTAAGTTCTGCTAAGCAGGGTGACATTATAGAAATAGGAATTGAGGCAACTCATTTCGGTTCCTCCTCTGTTACTTTAAGATGTGATGTACGAAATAAGATGACTCACCAAACCATTATTACTGTAGAAAAAATCGTAATGGTAAACCTGGATGCGGAAGGCAATCCTTCTGCTCATGGCAAAACCCAGATTGAATTCGTAAAAGACAGGTTAAACAGCAGTCTATGAAAATTTTCATAAAAAATATGGTCTGCAACAGGTGCATTGCGGCAGTAGAAACCATCTTCCGTAATGCAGATGTAAAAACAAGCGTCGTCTTATTAGGTGAAGCAGAAACAGAAACTGAAGTTTCTCCTGAAAAAATGCAGGCCATAGAAAAAGAACTGCTTAATACTGGTTTTGAAAGAATTATGGATTCTTCACATCAGATTATTGAAAAAATCAAAAACCTGATCATTATAAAGATCAGCGACCTTGATATTGCTGAAGACTTTCTGCTTTCAGAATTTTTAAGTTCAAAACTTCATAAGGACTACAGTGCACTTTCAAAAACATTTTCACAAAACGAAAATATCACCTTAGAACAATTCTTTATTCTTCAGAAAATTGAAAAGGTAAAAGAGCTTCTTCTCTATAATGAATTCAACCTTACTGAAATTGCCGGAAAGCTTGGCTATAAAAGCGTTCAGCACCTTTCATCCCAATTCCGGAATATAACCGGATTCACCCCCACTGAATTCAAAAAGCTTAAAGAGCACAACCGCAAAGCACTTGATAATCTATAAGTAAGAACATTCGAGAGTATTTGGGTGAAGGAGTTATATATTTCTATTTCATTTACAAATGCTCTCCCCTTGCAACACTCCTATTCCTCCAACCTAATTTTATAACTATTATCCTTAAATTTATAACAACCTTAGCATTCCATTTTGGAAATTTGTAGTATAAATTTAAGAATCATGGAACAACAGTATAAAATACTCGGAATGACCTGTTCCGGCTGCCAGAAAAAGATTTCAAATCAACTGAACAGTGTTGAAGGTGTTCAAGCCGATGTCAATCTGGAAAACAATACCGCAACAATTATCTCTGATCATGAAATAAAACTTTCAGTTTTAAACGATGCTTTGGCAGAAATAGGAAAATACAGACTTGAAGATCCGAATAATCCAGAGAAAGCCTTTATAAAACCTCAGGACCGGGTATCACCGTCTTCTGTATACTATTGTCCAATGGAGTGCGAAGGAGATAAAGTATATTTCAAACAAGGCGAAAGATGCCCTGTCTGCAAAATGTACCTGGTACCTATTGAAGAAAAACTGGCCAAAGATCCCAATCATAAGCCAACTTTTTCCGCAACCAACCTTCCCGGAAACTTTAAAGACAGTATCGGAAAATACTATTGCCCTATGTTTTGTGAAGGTGATAAAGTGTACGATGAAAAAGGAGACTGTCCTGTCTGCCATATGCATTTAGAACCGATCACAGAAGAGCTTATTCAAAAAGGAGGTTCATACCAGCATCATTCTCACTCCCACGCTCATCATCATGATCACCACAGTCATAACCATGATGCTCCCAAAGTAACTGATGAAATGGCTGGCAGATATTACTGTCCTATGTATTGTGAAGGTGATAAAACCTATGATTCCAACGTAGGATGTCCCGTTTGCGGTATGGATCTGGTAAAGTATCCGGAAAAGAAAACCGCAAAATACACATGCCCTATGCACCCGGAAATCGTTCGTGACGAACCGGGAGACTGTCCGATCTGTGGAATGGATCTCGTAAGAATGCCGGACAGCGGCGATGATGAAGAGGATGAAACCTATAATATATTAAAGAGAAAGTTTATTACTTCATTGGCATTTACCATTCCTGTTTTCATTCTATCAATGGGTGGAATGTTTATCAATTTTCCTTTTTCTCATCAGATTCAGGGATTTATTGAACTTGCTTTAACTCTTCCGGTGATGTTTTATTCCGGATGGTTTCTTCTGAAAAGAGGCTGGGTTTCTTTTAAAACATGGAATCTCAATATGTTCAGCCTTATTGCGCTGGGTGTAGCTGCCGCATTTATTTTCAGTATTGTTGCTTTAGTATTTCCGGATATTATTCCGCATGAAATTCGTGGCCACAATCATGAAATCCCATTATATTTTGAAGCAGTCTGTGTGATTTTAACCCTTGTTATTTTAGGCCAGTTAATGGAAGCTGCCGCTCATAAGAAAACAGGTAATGCCATCAAGGAGCTGATGAATCTTTCACCAGATGAAGCCAACCTTATTGTAAATGGTGAAGAAAAGAAAGTACTACTTTCTCAGGTGAAAATCGGAGATTTATTAAAAGTAAAACCAGGTGAAAAAATTCCTGTGGACGGAAAAATCACCGAGGGAAATTCTATCGTAGACGAAAGTATGATCACGGGTGAACCTGTTCCTGTTGAAAAAAATATAGATGATAAGGTGTCTTCGGGAACGATAAATGGTAATCAGGTATTCATAATGAAGGCTGAGAAAGTAGGTGATGAAACACTGCTTTCACAGATCATTAAAATGGTCAATGAAGCCAGCAGAAGCAAAGCTCCAATCCAGAAACTTACTGATAAAGTTTCGAAGGTGTTTGTTCCCGTGGTCATTCTTATCGCGGTACTTACCTTTATCCTGTGGCAGTTTTTTGGCCCGGAAGGAAAAAGAATCTTATTTGCATTTGTGAACGCTGTTGCTGTTTTAATTGTAGCATGTCCGTGTGCCCTGGGACTGGCAACTCCTATGTCCTTAATGGTAGGAATCGGGAAAGGTGCCAAAAACGGAATCCTGATCAAAAATGCTGAAGCTCTTGAACAAATGAATAAAGTAAATGTTCTGATCACCGATAAAACAGGTACTTTAACGGAAGGAAAACCATCTGTAGAATATATTGAAACAGTAACCGGAGATCAGCATCAGATTTTAAAACTTGCCTTTTCTCTGAATCAAAACTCAGAACATCCACTTTCCAATGCGGTCATAAAAAGAGCAAAAGAAGAAAGTATAACTTCTGAAAAAGTAGATCAGTTTGAAAACATTTCAGGAAAAGGAGTAAAAGGAAATATTAATGGTAAAACAGCCTATTTAGGAAATGAAAATCTGTTGACCTCACATCATATTGCCATTCCGGAAAGTTTAAAACAAAAAGCCGTGCAAGTACAGTCAAAGGCACATACAATCTCTTATATCGCACAGGATCAGCAGGTACTTGGCTTCATAAGTTTTACGGATAAAATTAAAGAAAGCTCCAAAAAAGCAGTTAAACAGCTGATGAGCGAAGGAATTGATGTAATTATGATGACCGGAGATAATGAGCACACCGCCAAAGCCGTTGCCGATGAATTAGGAATCAAACATTTCAAAGCCAACTGTCTTCCGGAAGATAAGCTGAATGAGGTAAAAAGACTGCAGCAACAAGGTAAGATCGTTGCTATGACCGGAGACGGAATCAATGACTCTCCTGCCCTTGCCCAATCTAATGTAGGAATCGCCATGGGAACAGGAACTGATGTAGCCATTGAAAGCGCTGAAATTACTTTGTTAAAAGGAGATATTCTGGGTGTTGCAAAAGCGAAATTATTAAGTGAAAAGCTTCTCAAAAACATTAAAGAAAACTTATTCTTTGCATTTATCTATAATGTATTGGGAGTTCCGGTAGCGGCAGGATTATTGTATCCATTCTTTGGAATTCTGTTATCACCTATGATTGCAGCTGCTGCAATGAGCATCAGTTCCCTCTCTGTGATTCTGAATTCATTGAGATTAAACTCCGTGGATCTGGATAAAAAATAGCATCATGACAAAAGAAAATCTTTACATAGGGTGTTCAGGATTTTATAACAACGACTGGAAAGGGTCTTTATATCCTGAAAATGCCCCGAGTAAAGATTTTCTTTCTTTATATTCAAAAACATTCAACACCGTAGAAATCAATTCTACCTTTTATAGAAAACCCACCTCAAAAACACTTTTGAAATGGTATGATGAAACTCCCCATTCTTTTAGGTTTTTCATTAAAATTCCAAAATCTATCACCCATCTAAACCGTCTTGAAAATTCAAAAGAAGAGATTGGAGCGTTCTGCAGTCATATTCAAAGCCATCTGAAGGACAAACTCTCCGGATTTCTATACCAGCTTCCTCCTTCTTTTAAAAACACTCCGGAAAATATAGAACATATCATCAGTTCTATTGATCATACGTTTCTGAACGTCATTGAATTCCGGCACAACTCATGGTGGCAAAAAGAAATCTTTGATCTGCTGGAAGATCTTGGTATTGTTTTTTCCGGTGTAAGTTTTCCGGCTGAGCTCCCTGAAGATATGATTGTCAACCATCCAGCCATACTCTACTACAGACTTCACGGTAAGCCTGTCCTTTACAAATCTGAATACAGTGAAACCTTTTTGGATGAACTTGCCGGAAAAATTAAAAACTCCCAGCAAACCGCTTTTATATTCTTTAATAATACCTGGGGAACTGCGGCCATTAAAAATTCACTGTACTTAAAAAGCATTTTAAAAAAATAATTACCTTTTATTGTAACAATCTGATTCTACACCCAAAATAATTCCCCACTATATGAAGAATATTGAAACACCAATAAATATAGAGAAAAACTATTAGTTTCATATTTATAAATGTTAAAATCTAAAGAAAACCAAATCATAACTCTACAATTCCTCAGGTAATGGAAATACCCTTTAAAATAAAGTTCTTAAAATAAACTTAAAAAGAAAAAACATGTACAGCATGGCATGTAATTTGTTAACTTTCAACTGTTATTTTTAACGATTTTTAACAATTTAAATTCCATTATCTTTATGAGAAAAATTTTTGCGGGAAAGTCAACAAATAAGACTTTTCTCGGGATGTTTGCATTGATGAGTGCAACTTCGGCTTTATTGTATAGCTGTAATTTTAAAAATGAAGTGAATAATGACCCCGTCGTCAATTCACAGGAGCATCCTTCCGCAGAAATAGTCCCCAAAATGGATGATGAAAGCGTAGACCCGGATAAAAGAGTGATCTACCTTACTTTTGATGACGGTCCTAATCAGGGAACCGAAAATCTTTTAAAAATCCTGGATAAAAGAAATGTTTGTGCAACCGCCTTTCTGGTGGGAAAACATGCTTATGGAAGCAAAAAACAAAAAGACGATCTGCTGCTTCTGAAGCAAAATCCTCTCGTAGAACTGGCCAACCACAGCTTTAGTCATGCCCATAACAAATACACCGATTTTTATAAAAATGCTGAATCTGTAGTACATGATTTTGATATCGCCAAAGACAGCCTGAAGCTTTCTGATAAAATAGCAAGAACTCCCGGAAGAAATATCTGGAGGCTTAACAATATTAATGTAACCGATATCAAAGGTTCTACTGCAGCTGCAGATGGTCTTAAAAAGGCAGGTTACAAAGTAATCGGCTGGGATCTTGAATGGAGACCTTCCCAGAAAATGACTTTAAAAGGAAGCCATGAAGCAATGATCAAGAAAGTTGACAGTATTTTCTTTAACGATCTTGAAAAAACTTCAAGACACCTTGTTTTCCTTACTCATGATCAATATCTCAGAGATACAGACTCTATCAATGAGCTGGATCTTTTTATTGAAAAACTGCAGAAAAGCAACAAATTTGTTTTCAGAAAGATTTCTCAATATCCTAAGATCAATGAAGTTTTGAATTAATTTTTGTATAAAAAGGGCCATGTAAAATGTATTCATCGCTGGCAACTGTCAGGGAATTTTCGGAAATTTGCATCTATGAGTATTAAAGAAAATTATAAATCCATAAAAGATCAGCTGCCATCCAATGTTCAGCTGGTTGCTGTTTCGAAAACACACCCCACTTCCGCAGTGCAGGAAGTATACGATCTGGGACAGAGAGTTTTTGGAGAAAATAAGGTACAGGAACTGATGGAGAAATACCCTCTCCTTCCTCAGGATATCCAATGGCACCTTATCGGGCATTTACAGACCAATAAAGTAAAATACATTGCTTCTTTCATAGACACGATACAAAGTGTGGATTCTGAAAAATTATTAGCAGAAATCAACAAAGAGTCAGGAAAAAACAATAGGGTTATTAAGGTTCTCCTGCAGGTAAAAATTGCGGCTGAGGAAAGTAAATTCGGGCTTGAAATTTCTGAAGCGAAAGATCTGTTTCAACAGTATGTTGAAGATCAATTTCCCAATGTTGAAATTACCGGTTTAATGGGAATGGCAACATTCACGGATGATGAGCAACAGGTAAGAAATGAATTTTTAATCCTGAAGAGACTTTTTGATGAATTAGATCAATTAAAAACGCTAAATACATTATCAATGGGAATGAGTGATGATTTCCCGACAGCTATTGAGTGTGGTGCTAACTCTGTGAGAGTTGGATCTGCAATTTTTGGAAGAAGAGACTATTCAAAATAGAATATTTAGGTATAGTTTTTGCTAATAATTGAAACAAAAAATTTAAATTTGCAACTATGCAAAAAATCCTTATAGTAGAAGACGAAAAAGCAATCTCGGGAGTACTTCACAGTATTCTTTCGGATGAACTAACCGATTATGAATTTGTTATCGCTGAAGATGGCCTTGAAGGTTACAAACAGGTAGAAAAAGAAGATTTCGCATTGGTGATTTCCGATATTAAAATGCCTAAACTTTCAGGAACTGAACTTTTGAAGCAAAGTCTCGCATTAAAACCAGAAACTACTTTTATCATGATCTCAGGCCACGCAGATATTGATTCTGCTGTTTCCTGTTTAAAAGAGGGTGCATACGATTTTATCTCCAAGCCAATTGACATCAACAGATTGATTACGAGTGTAAAAAACGCTTTGGTGAAGGAAACCCTGAAGAAAGAAAACAAAAATCTTCAGACTGAAAACAAAACCTTAAAGAGAAAAGTAAATAAAAAATACCAGATGATTGGTGATTCTCCTGCTCTTCAAAAGATTCAGGATATGATCGAAAAAGTAGCCGCTTCTGATGCCAGAGTTCTGATTACAGGACCTAACGGTGCCGGAAAAGAATTGGTAGCCCATGCCATCCACAATCAAAGTGAACGTGCAAGAGGTCCTATGATAGAGGTAAACTGTGCCGCAATTCCGTCTGAACTTATTGAATCTGAACTTTTCGGACACGTAAAAGGATCTTTTACAGGAGCTATTAAGGATAAGCAGGGAAAATTTGAGCAGGCTAATGGTGGTACTATCTTCCTTGATGAGATTGGTGACATGAGTCTTATTGCTCAGGCTAAGGTATTGAGAGCTCTTCAGGAAAGCAAAGTTTCTCCTGTAGGAAGCGATAAAGAAATAAAAGTTGACGTAAGAGTTATTGCGGCAACCAATAAGAATATGCAGAAAGAAATTGAGGAAGGGAAATTCAGAGAAGACCTTTACCACAGACTATCTGTTATTGAAATCTATGTTCCACCATTGGATGACAGAAAAGAGGACATTAAATTGCTGGTTGACCATTTCTCAGGTATGATTGCTGATGAGCATGGTACTGCTGTGAAAAAGTTTGATGATAAAGCTGTTGATGCTTTAAAATCTCTTTCATGGACTGGAAATATCAGGGAGCTAAGGAATGTTGTGGAAAGATTGATTATTCTTGGTGGAAACACTGTTTCTGAAGGTGACGTTGCAAGTTTTGTAAGGAAATAATAAAGCTATTATTTACGATATTATAAAAATTTGCAGTGTTATCACTGCAAATTTTTTTTTGCCTTATTTGAATTATAAACTATATGAATCTTAAAATATTATGAAATTTTTAAACAAAAACTATACGAAAGAATGCCTGACTTTGGCTCTGCCTGTGATGCTTACTCAGGTGGGGCAGGTTTCGGTCAACTTATTCGATAATATTATTGTCGGAAAACTTTTGGGTGCTGATGCGTTGGCATCCGTTTCATTGGGGAATGCTGTGTTTTTCTCCATATTTGTATTAGCTCTGGGCTTTTCATTTGCGATTCCACCATTGGTATCGGAGGCACATTCAAAAGAGGATCATGCAACGATTAATTCCGTTTTCAGTCATGGATTTATCATCAACATGTCTGTTGGGGTGATTCTGATGGTCATTTTACTTTTGGGAATGCCTCTACTCTATCACTCGGGGCAGCCGGCCAAGATTATTCCTGACACGGTAGGATTCTTAAGTATCATGGTAGTCAGCATGATCCCATTTATGGCATTTCAGACGCTTCGTGAAGTTTCTGAAGGTTTATCTTATACCATTGGAGTTACCAAGGCAACCATTATTGCGAATATCATCAATATTGCTTTAAACTATGTTTTCATCAAAGGACTTTGGGGAATACCTGCAATGGGTGTACAGGGATCTGCTCTTGCTACCTTGATTTCCAGAATTTTCATGGTTGTTTTCCTTTATTTTGTTTTGGTAAAAGAAGAAAAAACAAGACGTTATATCAAAGATTTCTCTTTAAAAATTAAGGATTTCTCGAAGCAAATGTTTGATAAAATGGTGAAACTGGGGCTGCCTACAGCTTTACAGATGTTCTTTGAAGTAACCGCTTTTGCCGGAGCTGCATTTATCTGCGGATTGATCTCTGCTCATGATATTGCTTCTCACCAGATCGCTTTAAGTATGGCCTCTTTCACTTTTAACTTATGTGTAGGGTTTAGTGTTGCTTCCACGGTAATGATCGGTAGAAAAGTGGGTGAACAGAATTTTGTGGAACTCAGAAAGGTTGGAATCAACAACTTGAAGATTGCCTTTATTTTCATGTGTATCTGTGGATTGGTATTTATTCTAGGAAGAAACATACTTCCGACTTTCTTCACGAAAAAAGAAGAAGTGGAAGTTATTATGCTGGCATCAAAACTTATGATTATTGCCGCACTGTTCCAGCTTTCTGACGGAATCCAGGTAACGGCTTTAGGAATGCTGAGAGGGTTGCAGGATGTAAAAATCCCATCTATTTATACTTTTATCGCTTATTGGGTAATTACTATTCCTTTGGGGTATTTCTTCTGTGTTACTTTGGAAATGGGCGCATTCGGAATGTGGATTGCACTCGGATTAGGACTGACAGTATCGGCCGTTTTCCTGGTAAAACGATTTCTGAATATGTCTGCGAAACGAATTAAGCAGAACTCATAAAAATAAAAAAGCTGTTTCAGTATTTGAAACAGCTTTTTTTATATTCGTTAATTTGTAATAAAGCATTGATCTATATTCTCTCGCAGATCTTATTGATTACGCAGATTTTTTTACCATATAAGTGCATCAATCTATTCTCTTTCCTAAAATCTTCAGACTTCTCTCAACGCCATCCAGAATGGCTACATTAGGAAGGCTTCCCCAATCTTCAAATCCGAAATGCCTGAACAGTTTCAAACTTGGCTCATTATGAAGGAAAATGAGAGCTACAAGATTTTTCACTCCGAATTTCCCTGCATTATCAATACAGTACTGAAGAATTGTTTTACCATATCCTTTTCCTCTGCAGGTTTCATCCAGATAAATGCTTACTTCCACCGTTCCGTTGTATGCTGCTCTCTCATGGAATGAACTGAAGCTTACCCATCCGATAATGTCACTTTGTTCATCTTCAACCACCCAAAGTGGTCTTGTCTGAGGATTATGTTCTTCAAACCACTTTAGTTTGCTTTCTACAGAGACTTCTTCCATATCTGCAGTAACCATTCTTGAAGCAATTGTTGAATTATATATGGCTACGATTTTATTTAAATCTGCCAACTCAGCATTTCTGAACTTTAATTTTTCCATTGATGAATATTCAACCTAATTTTATACAAAAATAATAAATTTTTAAAACACACCCCATTTAAATCATACGCAAATTATCAAATTTTAATATTTACAACAAACAACCCCTTGAAAATATTATTAATCTTTAAAAAAAAATCCTATTAGAATACGCAAAGGCGCAATGGAATTGAAAGATCTAATATTTTTAAGGCGCAAAGATTTTATCTCTGATAAAATTGAACAGTGTTTATTTTTTAATCACTTACTAATTAAGCAGATTATAATTAAAAAGAAGGGCACAATTTCTTCAACTTGCTGAAAATATTTGATTTTCCTGTGTATTAAAATTAAAAATAGGAATTAAAAAAAACTTTGAGTCTTTGCAATTTTCCAAACAAAACTATTTCAAATCCTTCAAGATTCTATTCAAGCTCCTTACTGTGATTCCGAGATAGGCCGCCATATCTTCTTTTGATATCTGAATATCCTGCTTAGACTGCATTTGCAACAACTGTTTTAAAGTATGTTCTACTGTATATAACTGCTGATAAGAAGCCCTGCTGGAAGTATTGATAATCCGTTCCGCGAAAGACTTTAAAAGAAGATTGTTTAGGACAAGATCGTTTTTAATCAAAGACCTGAAAGCAGGAATCTTTACGGCATACACCGTAGCTTCTGTGAGCGTTTCAATAGTACACAGACAGTTTATATTCTTAATAAGCTCCACTTCTCCTATCACTTCCCCACTTCCGAGAAATTCTACAATATATTCTTTCCCGTTCTCTTCAACGAAATAACATTTGACAATCCCTTTTTTAATCAACATTACATGGGAAGGCTGATGATCCTGTATTAATATTTTATTCCCTGCAGAAAAAGATTTTAATGTAATATCATCACTACCCTTCTGTTTTTCATACAGCTCGTCAAGATAGTTTAAAAATGTCTGATTTGTCCTTAACATATTTACCCGGGACAAATGTCCTTTGCTTATTGAATTTTTATACTGAATTTTGCGAACAGAAAATTACAAAACAAAAATGAATAATCATATTACTACGATTGCCTTTGATGCAGATGATACCCTTTGGATCAATGAACCTTATTTTCAGGAGGCAGAAAAAGAGTTCTGTATGCTGCTTGAGGATTATCTTCCACAACATTCGGTATCACAGGAATTATTTAAAACAGAAATGCAGAATCTCCATCTGTACGGTTATGGAGTAAAAGGATTTATGCTTTGTATGATTGAAACCATTGGCAGGGTATCCAATAACACTGCTTCGTTGGAACTGGTAAACAAAACTATCCAGCTGGGGCAGAAACTTCTTCAAAAACCTATTGAATTATTAGATGGAGTTACAGAGACTCTTGAAAGGTTAAAGGGAAAATACAGACTGGTTGTGGCTACAAAAGGAGATCTTCTGGATCAGGAGCGTAAATTGAAAAATTCAGGATTACAGGACTATTTCCATCATATCGAGATCATGAGTGATAAAAAAGAAAATGATTATAAAAAACTTCTGAAACATCTGGACTGCAAACCTGAAAACTTCCTGATGCTCGGAAATTCTATAAAATCAGACGTTATGCCTGTATTGGAAATCGGAGGATCAGCAGCTCATATTCCTTATCATGTCACATGGAGTCATGAACAGCATGATGTCAATCTGGAGCATCCGAATTTTATGGAGCTTAAGAGTGTTGATGAAATCCTGAAACATCTTTAATATTTCAACCATTAAGGTCTATTAAGAAAGTAAGATTATTAAGATGAGCGCGCTTTAAGTAAAAGCTTAGTGCGATGTTCTATAAAGTTTTAATTAATACCTTTAACTTCCTTATTATATTTTTTAATCAAAAAAAGAGACTGTTTGTGATAAACAGTCTCTTTTGTAATTTATTTCTTCAAACACTTTTCAAGAAACTGATCCTGTTCCCATAAAAGGTGTAAGATATTTTCTTTAGCCTGATATCCGTGGGCTTCTTTTGGAAGAAGAACCATTTTTACCGGAGCACCCAGATTTTTCAATGCCTGGAAGTATCTTTCAGTCTGTAAGGTGAAAGTTCCGGGGTTGTTATCTGCATCACCGTGAATCAGAAGAAGCGGTGTTTTCATTTTATCAGCATTCATAAACGGAGACATTGTGTTGTAAATCTCCGGAACATCCCAGTAATTTCTCTGCTCACTCTGGAATCCGAATGGTGTCAAGGTTCTGTTATAAGCTCCACTTCTTGCAATTCCGCACGCAAAAAGGTTTGAATGTGTCAAAAGGTTTGCTGTCATAAAAGCACCGTAAGAATGTCCTCCAACAGCTACTTTCTTCCTGTCAATATATCCCAGATGATCCACTGCATCAATTGCCGCAGCAGCATTTGCTACCAACTGAGGGATGAAAGTATCATTAGGCTCTGTTTTTCCTTCCCCAATAATCGGGAAAGCAGCATCATCCAGAACAGCATATCCTTTAGTGGTCCAGTATACAAAAGATCCGTAATACGGGAATGTAAAGTCGTTAGGATTTTGGGTATTCTGTCCTGCTGTATTTTTATCTTTATATTCGGTAGGATATGCCCAAATCAGCAACGGAAGCTTCTCTTTTTTCGCTTTTCTGTCGTAATTGGCAGGAAGATAAAGAGTTCCCGTTAAAGTCACCCCATCATTTCTTTTGTAAGTAATCACTTCTTTGTAAACGTCTTTGATACTTTCAAAGGGGTTTGCGAAGTTAGTTACAGCTTCTGCCTTATTAGATTTAATATTCTTTTTGAAATAATTAGGATAAAGACTTGGTGACTGTTGAGTAGTAAGAATTTCACCCTTTGAAGCATTAAGAATATCAATAATCTCTTCTTTACCGTTTTTTACATTAGAGGTATAAAGTCTTTTCTTTTTCAGTGATTTCACATCCATTTCATCAATAAAAGGATGCTGTCCGTCTTTAGTAAATCCATCTCCGATCAGGTAAGCTTTTCCTCCTTTCATATCTATTACATATCTTCCATATTGGTTTTTCGTTGTGTTAAAATTTCCAGGATCACTGTAAACATCCTGATAATTTCTGTCATCAAAAACTTTAGATTCCCCGTTATTAGTATCTATAAGGTAAGATTTTGTATTTCTTGTGTCATACCAGCCTTCAGAAACAATAGCATAATGATCATTAGTCCAAACTACATCATCATATCTCTGCTTTGTTTTGAAGAAAGATTTTGGAGCTGCTGCAAATGGGGCTTCCCAGGTAAATATTTCGTCTCTGTAGTCCGCTGTTTTAGACTGATCTCCTCCATCCAAAGCTTCAGCAAAGGTAAGAGTAGCAGGAGCATCACTTCTCCATGCCATATCTCTTTTTCCGGTTCTTACAGAGGAGAACCCTTTCGGCATGATTTCATTCAAAGGAACTTCATTCACTGTTTTTACAGCATTTCCTTTCATATCATATATAACCGTTGTTGATGGAAACCTGTTGAGCGGAACGATATAGGAAAACGGCTTTTTAATGGTTGTAGCCATCAGGTAATTTCCGTCTGGAGAAAAACTCAAGCCGGCATACATATCCTGATCTTTTAATTTCTTAAGATTTCCTGTAAGATCTACATTATAAATTTCAGAAGCAGTAAGTGTTTCAAAGTTTTTTTCGTCCTGAGGATTTTTCAAAAGATCCTGATAAGTTCTGTTCTGAGAAACTTTACCATCCGCCGTTGAAACAATCGGGCCTGTTGGAAGGTCTTTGGCTGCATCTATAAGAGCGGGTCTGTTTTGTGTAAGTGTTCTGATCAGGAAACTTTGAGAGTCATTATACCATACGTAAGGCATTCCCAAGTTGGCATTCAGATTATCAGCTGTAATTTTTTTGGCAGAAGCTGTTTCCATATCTACCATCCAAAGCTCTACTCCTTTATTTGTTGTATTGGTAAAAGCCAGTTTCTTTTCATCCGGCGAAAACGAAACATAGGCAATTTTCGGATTGGAAGGCAGGTTTTTTACCTGAATCTCATTTTTATCATTGATCTTTCTGATTTTCAGATTATTTGAGTAGGTCATACTGCTTGAGATATTGGTAACCGGATTGATTCTAAGCCCACCAAGCTTCATTTCACTCTGGCTGAGATCTTCCAGTGTTTTATATGTTGGACGATAAGTAAAAACTACCCAGTCTTTTTTGCTGTTCATCAGAACACTTGGAGGTCTTTGATAATCTGCCAATTTTAAAATCTCAGCAGAAGGTTTCTGGTAAGTAATATTTTCCTGAGCATCATAAAAATTGAGAAATGCCAAAAGGCAAATAGTCAGTTTTATCTTCATATAAATTCATTTTCTACGAATGTAGTAAATTTTAACAAATTTCTAACACTAAAAAATAAGACTCTTTTTGGTGTCATATTTATTTTTTCATTACTTTTATCTTACAAATTAAAATAGTATGAAAAATTTAAGAAAATTATCAAAGAGCAATTTGAAAACAATTAAAGGAGGAAATGCACCATTATGTGATCCAGGATACATGGCTTGCAGAGTAGGAAAAACTCCAAGCGGTGCTCCTATCTGGGAATGCTTACCTAACTGCAATTATTAAGAACAGAAAAGGCACCTCATTTTCTGAAGTGCCTTTCTTTTTATTGTGTATTGTTTTTTATTGTAAGATTACCAGTCTGAAGCTCTTTTTCTTCTTTCTATCATATGATCCACCGAAACTTTTCCAGCTCCTATTACCATGAGCAAAAGATAAACGGAAAGATAGATTAGCGCCATTTCTCTTTTCTCAAAAGGATCTGCGCCATGTACTGCAAAAGCAGCAATGATCATGGTAAAAATCAGAAAACCTAAAGCAACTCTTGTAAAAAGCCCTAATATAAGGAGTATTGAACAAACAAATTCAGCAAAAACCGTAAGAATCAAAGATATCTGAGGCCCGAGTCCCATAAAATCGAAAAATTCAATTTTACCGCCCGCCAACAGCATCTGAAGTTTTGGAAAGCCATGAGACAGCATTGCAAAACCAACAAATACTCTCACTGCTAATAAAATAACATCTTTAGGTATTGAGCTCCAATTTGAATTATTATAGTTCATTTACTAAAAAATTTATACTAAGGTAATAAAAATCTTTTAATACAACGGGGTTACAGCCGTTTTAGTTTATCGGTAACCGAAATTTTTAAGATCTCTGTCGTTCTTTCTCCAGTCTTTTTTCACTTTTACAAATAAGTTTAAATGAATTTTTTTGGTGAAAAACTTTTCCAGATCTAATCTTGCTTCAGTTCCCACTTTCTTGATTGCTTCTCCTTTGTGCCCGATAATAATTCCTTTCTGAGTATCTCTTTCCACATAAATAATAGAATCTATGAAGATAATTCCTTCTTTCTCTTTGAACTGCTCAGTCACTACTTCTACCGAATATGGAATTTCCTTATCATAATTCAAAAGGATTTTCTCACGTATTGCTTCGTTTACAAAGAATCTTTCAGGCTTATCCGTGTACTGATCTTTATCGTAGTAAGGAGGATTTTCAGGAAGTAAAGATTTTATTTTAGGTAAAATAACCTCTGTATTGAAAGCATTCAAAGCAGAAATAGGCAGAATTTCAGCTTTCGGAATTCTGTTATGCCAGTCTTCTACTAATTTTTCAAGGCCTGCCTGATCAGTCTGATCTACTTTATTTAATAAAAGAAGTACAGGTACAGGGATTTTATTCAGCTTATCAATTAAAAATTCTGACGGTTCCGCTTTGTCGGTAACGTCTACAATAAACAGGAAAACATCGGCATCCTGTAAAGAGTCTTTTACAAAATCCATCATTTTTTCCTGCAATCCGTATTTTGGATCCAATACTCCCGGAGTATCAGAAAATACGATCTGAAGGTCATCTTCATTATAAATACCAAAAATTCTGTGGCGGGTTGTCTGAGCTTTCTGCGTTACAATCGCCAATTTCTCACCCATTAATTGGTTGAGCAAGGTCGATTTTCCCGCATTGGGCTTTCCAACTATATTTACAAATCCAGCTTTGTGCATAAAAATAATATTACGAACTGCAAAGTTACTAAAACAAAATTGGTCTTTACGGTTAATCTCAATTTTTAAAAGAAAAAAGAGAGTTATTGGATTTTACATTCGTTTTAAAAAAGGATTTAAGGAATATATATTAGGTTTAATCACAAACTCAGGCCTTTTCAATCAATGCTTTAACTTTATAGCCAGCCTGCCAGTTCTGTTTTCTGCAAAAACCATAAAATAATTTTGTATTGCATTACTTAAAACTAATATTTTTGAATATTAGAATTCATCTTTATGAATATAGACCAGATTCTCGATCAGATTTACATCCTGCCTGAAACATCAAAAAACAGTTTAAAAGAGCACATCACTGAAATTTCTCATCCTAAAGGTTTTTGCCTGATGGAAGCTGATAAGGTGATTCCTTATCTCTACTTTATCCGCAAAGGGATCGCGCGTGCCTATTCTTCAACGGCTGATAATGATATTACCTTCTGGTTTGGAAGTGAAGGGCAGTGCATTCTTTCTATGAAAAGCTATGTGGAGGACAAACCCGGTTATGAAAGCATCGAACTACTGGAAGACTGCGATCTGTACAGAATGGAAACAGAAAGCCTCAGAAAACTGTTTAATGAAGACATCCATATTGCCAACTGGGGCCGAAAACTAGCGGAAGCCGAGATGATAAAATCTGAAGAACTGATTATTTCCAGACAGTTCAAAACATCTTTGGAGCGTTATAAGGATATTATAGCCTATCAACCTGATTTGCTTAAAAGAGTTCAATTGGGGTATATTGCTTCGTATCTGGGCATTACCCAGGTGAGTTTGAGCAGGATACGGGCGGAAATAAAGTAATTCCGATTTTGAGAATGGAAGCTGGAGGATGGAAGTTATTTTCTCATATGATAACTACTAAGCATTCCCATTAATTAATAAAATTGAGCAAGATTTCTTAATAGGCTATCATAACTTCTTTCTTCCAGCCTCCATCTTCCTTTCTTACTCTCTCTACATTTTCATTTTTTAACAATTGTAAAATTTTTTCTCCTTTCAAATTCTGAACTTTGCCGTAGAAAAATTTAAAAAAATGAATTGGTTAATATTAGTTATCGCGGGATTATTTGAAGTTGCCTTTGCATCATGTCTGGGAAAGGCAAAAGAAACATCAGGAACTGAGATGTACCTATGGTATACGGGCTTCCTGATCACAATGACTATCAGCATGCTTCTGCTGATCAAAGCTACTCAGACCTTACCTATCGGAACAGCTTATGCGGTATGGACAGGAATAGGCGCTGTAGGAACGGCTTTAATGGGAATTGTTTTCTTTAAAGATCCTGTAAGTTTTTGGAGAGTGTTCTTTATTGTAACGCTTATTGGCTCTGTGGTAGGCTTGAAGGCAGTGTCTTCATCACATTAAAAAAGCATAAACTTCTCTATATTTAAAAATGGCAACCGTCTTCGTATTGAAGGCGGTTTTTTAGTTATGTAAAAAAATTCTCATCCTGATTACACAAAAAAAGCCTGTCAAAAAATGACAGGCTTTTTTTATTTTTTATAAACTATAGGCAAGATTTCATTGTGTCTTAACCCGTATTTTTTAATTTCTTCTTCTGAGAATTTCTGTGAATAGAAGTTCGGTTCTGTTTCAAAGCCTGCTTTTTTTAAGCGGTCGAAATAATCCATTCCGTACCAGCGGACGTGATCATATTGTCCGAAATGCTTCTGTCGTTCTTTCGGATCTTTAATGGTAAAATCTTCATACGTTTTCTCCAATGAATTTTTCATCGGAACCTGAAGAATTCCCCATCCGCCGGGCTTCATAACCCTATATAGCTCACTTATTGCTTTGGCATCGTCTTCGATATGTTCCAGAACGTGGTTACAGAAAATAATATCAAAACTTTCGTCTTCAAAAGGTAAATCCAGAATATCTGCTTTCACATCTACAATCGGAGAATAAAGATCTGCTGAAATATAATTCAGGTTACTCATTCTTTTGAATTTCCTTAAAAATTCCTGTTCGGGAGCAATATGCAGAACTTTATAATTTTTAATAAAAAAATCAGTCTCATTCTGAAGATAAAGCCACATCTGACGGTGTCTCTCCAGGCTTAAAGTCCCGGGAGAAAGAGCATTTTCTCTTTGTTTTCCATATCCATACGGAAGGAATTTTCTGTAAGATCTTCCATCAATAGGGTCATAGAACTGATCTCCTTTGAAAAACTGATAAATAAGCGGTCTGGCCCAAATACTCATTTTAATAAGCATAGGGCGTGGAATTTTATTCAGTAAAAGTTTTGTTACCTTTTTCATTAAAAATCCAGTTGGAACTGCTTTTCTTCATCACTTACAATCCCTAAAGCTTCATACACATAATCAAATGTTGAAAGCAATACCGGTTTACCATTGATTACTGCCACATCATGCTCAAAGTGAGCAGATGGCATATTATCTAAAGTCGTCACCGTCCAGCCGTCATTATGGAACTTCACTTTCTCAGTTCCCATATTAACCATTGGCTCAATAGCAATTGCCAAACCGTCTTTTATTACCTTTCCGCTTCCTTGTCTTCCATAGTTTGGAACCTGTGGATCTTCGTGCATTTTTCTTCCTAAACCATGTCCTACAAGTTCTCTTACCACTCCATATCCTTCTTTTTCACAATGTGCCTGGATTGCATGGGAGATATCTCCTATTCTCTTTCCTCTGACAACCTGCTCAATTCCTTTATACAGAGATTCTTTGGTAACCTGCAGTAACTTTTTAACCTCAGGCTTCACTTCTCCGATTTCAAAAGTATAGGCATGATCTCCTACGAAACCGTTAAGAATAACTCCACAGTCTACGGAAAGAACATCTCCTTCTTTTACTACATCATTGTTTGGAAACCCATGAACCACCTGATCATTCGGAGAGATACAAAGAGAGTTCGGGAATCCTCCATATCCTAAAAATGCAGGCTCAGCACCATGATCTTTAATAAAATCATGAGCCAGTTTATCTAAATATAAGGTTGTAATCCCTGGTTTAATTTCTTTTGCCAACATTCCCAATGTTTTAGAAACCAGTCGGGCACTCTCCTTCATCAGACGCAATTCGTCTATCGTTTTTAATTGAATCATTGTATATAGATGTTAGATATTAGATGTTAGAAGCTAGATTACAGCATGATGTGTATTTCTATATTATAACAATCTAAGACTCTTTCTGATAAAAAACAGAAGCTTTAATGTGACATCAAAAACTAATTTCTAATATCTGGCTTCTCATTTCTATCCTACCAGAAAAGTCCTTTTTTCTTTTCTTTTTTAAGTTTTGAATAGGCAAGAACTTCCTTCCCTTCTACACGGAATTCTATTCTTTCCTGAATAATATTGTAGATCTCACCCCATCCCGGAAATCCTCCTAAGTTCCTGTCATCAATAAACCAATCTGCATCTAATTTTCTGGATTGAGTTTCATGATCAAAAACTTCTCCTTCAAAACTTGAATTCACAGCGTAAAATTCTATTCCGTTTTTTTGACAGAATTCTACGGCTTCATCTAATGTTTTTCCGTGTCTGTAAGTCCAAAGTATAAGTCTGTATCCTTCAGCCTGAAGTCTTTTTAAAGTTTCGAATGCAAAAGTTTTCGGTTTTCCAATGGCCGGGTAAGCGTCATCAACAATAGTCCCGTCAAAGTCAACAGCAATCTTTTTATTATTTAACATTTCGTTGTTTTTTTTAGCTTTGCAAAGATAAGAAATAAAAAGAGTGCCCAAAAGAAAGGCACTCAATTACTTTTATATTTTAAATAATAATGTAAATCTTATTAGCTTTTTACCCAGCTAAACTGGAACTGAAGATCCGGAGTAGAAACTCTGTCTGTGATCTTCTGAAGCCTTGCAGGAAGCTTCATCAGGTATTCCTGAGCTTTTTCTGCTTTTTCTGTAAGTCCTTTTACGTGCTCAATTTTCCATTCATCTAAAAGGTCTTTCATAATATTGATATAATCCTGACCAGTGTATACCATACATCTTTGTGCAGCATCCGAGAAATGTCCCCAAAGTTCTCCGGCTTTTTGTCCGGATTGTCTCATCAGGTGAGCAGGCATTACGATCTTTTTACGCATCATATCTTCAAATGCAAGAATCATTTCTGAAGGGTCTACTTCCAGGATTTTCGCTACGAAATGTTTGTATGCTTTAGCGTGTCTTGCTTCATCTGCAGCAATTACACCACACATTTTTGCCAATTTCCCGTTTCCGGACTGTTTAGCCAATGTACCTACTCTTCTGTGAGAGATATTGGTAGCTGTCTCCTGGAAACTTGTATAAATGAAGTTTCTGTATGGGTCCATACTTGTTCCCAAATCGAAACCATCATTAATCAGGTATTGAGTAGTAATTTCAACCTCTCTCATGTTTACTCTTCCACACAGATAAAGATATTTGTTTAATAAATCTCCGTGTCTGTTTTCTTCAGCAGTCCATGCTCTTACCCAATTGGACCAGCCTAATCTTTCTTCCTGATTGATTCCGTCAACTCCCATTAACCAAGACTCATAGGAAGGAAGAGCTTCTTCTGTGATACAGTCCCCGATCAATGTTACGAAAAGATCATAAGGCATTTCGCGGGCAAAAGTCTGAATTTCTTCTAAGTCGTGTTTAAATTCTTCGCTTGAAGGATCTGGTAAATAATCGGAAGGCTGCCATATTTTTTCAATTGGCGTTAAAAATTTATCAAGAAAAGAACCTACTTCCTTTTCCAATAATCCCATTACTTCTTTCCTAACAAGCTTTTGATACATTTTACTATTCAGTTTTAATTTACAAAGATATGATTTATTTATTATTTAACGCATAATAAAGTATGCAAGTCATACCTTATCTGACATAAATCATAAAAGAATGCCGTCATACAAAGTATAACGGCATTCTTTTGACAATATTATTGAATTTTAATCAACTAAAATATCTCCGGTCATTGCAGCCGGTATTTCAACGCCCATTACGTTAAGGATTGTAGGGGCTACATCTCCCAGTTTTCCTGGTTTTAAATTCCAGGTATGATCTTTATCCATTACGATGAAAGGTACAAGATTGGTTGAGTGCTGTGTATTAGGAGTTCCGTCCGGATTCATCATTACGTCTGAGTTTCCGTGATCAGCAAGGATAAAAACAGCATATCCGTTTTCATAAGCAGCGGTTGCTACTTTTTCGATGCACTGATCTACTACTTCAGCAGCTTTTACAGCAGCTTCAAAAACGCCTGTATGTCCTACCATATCTGTATTGGCAAAATTTAAACAGACAAAGTCAGCAGTTCCCTGTTCCAGTTCCGGTACAATAGCATTGGTAATATCATAAGCTGACATTTCCGGCTTCAGGTCATACGTAGGAACATCTTTCGGGCTTGGACAAAGCAGTCTTCTTTCGCCTTCAAATTCTTCTTCTCTTCCTCCTGAAAAGAAGAAAGTAACGTGAGGATATTTCTCTGTTTCTGCGATTCTGATCTGAGATCTTCCATTTCTTTCAAGAACTTCCCCCATTGTTTCCGTTAATACATTTTCATCAAAAACAACCTGTACATTCTGGAATGTTTTATCATAGTTTGTTAACGTGATATAGTAAAGGTTCAGTTTCTTCATAGAATATTCCGGAAAATCCTTCTGAGAAAGAACTTCTGTAATTTCTCTCCCTCTGTCTGTACGGAAGTTGAAGCAGATCACAACATCATTATCAATAATTTTTGCTACCGGCACCACATTTCCTGTAGCGGTAGTATTCATTAAAATGATTGGTTTCAGAAATTCATCTGTAACATTATTATCATAGGAAGTCTTAATTGCTGCCAAAGCATCAGTTGCTGGTTCGCCTACTCCTTCAACAAGGGCATCATAAGCTAATTTTACACGCTCCCATCTCTTATCTCTGTCCATCGCATAGTATCTTCCTGTCACTGTTGCCAGTTTTCCGGTAGTGGCTTCCATATGCTTCTGAAGTTCATCAATAAATCCGAATCCGGAATGTGGATCACAGTCTCTGCCATCGGTAAATGCATGAACAAAAACGTTTTCATTCAAACCGAATTCTTTGGCAGCAGTCAGTAATCCTTTTAAGTGATTGATATGTGAATGTACTCCTCCATTGGAAACCAAACCGATAAAGTGTACTTTTTTATTTTCTTTTTTTGCGTATTCAAATGCATCCTGAATCACTTTTTCCTGACCCAATGTTCCGTTTTCAACCGCCATGTTCAGTTTCACCAGATTCTGGTAAACCACTCTACCTGCCCCAAGGTTCATGTGCCCAACTTCAGAATTTCCCATCTGCCCTGCAGGTAGCCCTACAGCCAGCCCACTCGCTTCAAGCGTAGTATGTGGAAATCTTTGGTAACAGCTGTCTATGAATGGTGTATTTGCTTTATCTATTGCAGAAACGTCAGGGTTTGTTCCCAATCCCCATCCGTCAAGAATTGCCAGTATTGCTTTTTTTGACATTTTGTAAAACTTTTGTTAGACAAATTTACCTAATTTCCTATGAATAGAAGAATTTGAGGTCTTGAATTTTATTGATTACTGATCATCAACCAGTTCCATTTAAAGTTATAAGGTAAAAACCGGGATAATTTGTAAACACTCAACCGTGTCAAGGTTTAAAACCTTGACACGATTGAAAAATTGAAATTTCATTGATTATTTCAGTTCATTAATCAGTAAATCTTTTTAATTTTGCGGTATGGATTTACGAGATCAATTGAAGAATCTTTTTCCTGAGCATGAAGAGCAGGATTTTGAGATGCCTGAAGAACAATTCAAGCAGAAAGAGCCTTTGGTATGCAAATTTGAGAAAAAAGGAAGAAATGGTAAGCCTGTCACCGTTGTTGAAGGCTGGGAAGGCAGTGAGGAAGACCTGAAAAAAATTTCAAAGAAAATAAAAACCACCTTAGGTATAGGCGGTTCTGAGAAGGATGGAACGATTATCATTCAAGGGGACAACCGTGATAAAATCATGAATATCCTTAAAGAAATGGGATATAAAACCAAACGTGTTGGCGGATAGATCTAGAAATAGATCTGCGTATCCGGCAGTAAGGTTTTTAAATTTTCAATTGTAGATTTTTCTATAGGATTTCCTGTAAGAATCAAAGTTTTCAGATTTTTCAGCTGTTTGATTTCTACAGGAATATCTTTCAGATTATTGTTGGCCAGATTCATGCTGACTACACTTTTCAGTCCTTTTATTTTGGGTGAGATTTCCGAAATATTGTTTCCACTTACATTCAGAAATTCAAGATGCTGAGCTTTGAAAAGGTTTTCCGGAAGCTTGTTGATGGCATTCTGCTGCAGTTCAAGATATTTTAAGTTTTTAGGAAAAGACAAATTTCCAAGGTCATTGATCTGATTATCAGAAAGGTTCAGAAATTTCAGGTTTCTGATCTGATCCAGTCTGTCTGCAATAAAACTGATCTGGTTTCCCTGAAGGTTAATTTCTTCCAACGCTGCAATTTCCATAAGTGCTTCGGGGAAGGTATTCAGGTTGTTGGCATCAAAATGTACTACTTTTAAGTTCTGAAGCTTTGCAATATTGGGATTAATGCTTGTCAGACTATTCAGATTCATTGAAAAAGTGGTCAGTTTCTTAAGCTTACTTACCTCATCCGGAATATATTTAATGCTGTTTTCATTCACATTTAAAATTTCCAGTTCTTTCAATTCAAAGAGTTCCTGATCCATTTTTTCAAGCTTATTAGCCATGATATTCAGAAAAAATAATGAATCCAGTTTCACGATCTGAGGGGGAAGATTAAACAATCC
This sequence comes from Chryseobacterium sp. 22543, assembly GCF_052044565.1. Taxonomy (NCBI): domain Bacteria; kingdom Pseudomonadati; phylum Bacteroidota; class Flavobacteriia; order Flavobacteriales; family Weeksellaceae; genus Chryseobacterium; species Chryseobacterium sp. 22543. Next base: position 980,887 of record NZ_JBQENH010000002.1, on the reverse strand, counting down.
CTTTTCTCTGAAACTCATACTGTATACTGCTTTTTTACTGCTTAAAGCATCTTCAATATTGGTAAAAGTAGGATATTTCACCGGATCAATCTGTGCTTTGATCTGAGAAAGTGATAGTATGGAAATAAGTAAGAAAAGCTTTTTCATAAACATAAAAAAGTCTGCCAGCAACAGAAGTCACTGACAGACAAGAATTATAAATAATTTATTTCTTTAAAAGTTTAACTGTTTTCTGGAAACCTCCTTCAGCTTCAATATTTAAAACTAAAATACGGGATCCTTCCAACTGTTGTGTGAAATCCAGGTCCAATACTTTGTTTGTACCGTTGAACTTCTTCGTATAAACGATTTTTCCGTCCATGCTGTAAGCTGTCACTGAAATATCTTTCAATCCTTTTACTGAATTGATTTTTACGATTCCGGAAGTTGGGTTTGGTGCTACTGTTACTGTATTTTCTGCAGTTTTGCTGTCGATAGTCCCTAAAGTTCCTTCAGTTCCCAAGTTGTTTTTAAGTGCAATGACGATGGTAGCTGATTTTCCTTTATAATTGATTGTATTCCCTGTAGCATCCACATCTGTAGAGATTGTTGAATCCGGGTGCTGAATAGAGAAGAAACCAAATTTATGATCAGGCGTAAATGTCAATCCTGTAGGTTCTGACCCAGCTGGCATAGAAGCAAATAGTTTTACTTTAGGGTTGGCCTGTGTATGATCCGGAGCAATTACCCAGATATAGTTTTTACCTCCATCCTGAAGTACCCAAAGGTTTCCAAGCTCATCAAAAGTAAGGTTGTCATTTCCGTCTCCCCAAGCTTCAGATTTCATTCCCTGAGCGGTATTGAAAGAATATACTGAAGAACCTCCTCCTACAAATGTTTCTACTTGTGAAGCTGTTGTTCCGTTATCCTGTAAACGGTATACTCTGTCTAATCCTTTTGCTGTAAAATAGATTCTTCCATCCAGTGGGCTGATGTCAACATCTTCTACTCCATTAAACTTTGTTCCGCCCAATGATTGTGCAAGTGTTGCTGTATTATTCTGGTCTGCTTTGGTTTTATTAGGAACCTGAATCCATGTTGCTGTAGTTCCTACCGGATCTCCCGCAGTTGATAATCCCTGATCTAATTTTAAAACATACAGGTTTCCTGAAGAAAGGTTGTTTGGAGTATCCATTACATATTTATATACCATGTGTGTTCCACCGTCTTCCCCATAATAAGCAGTTGTTCCTGCGTTATTCACCACTACATTTTCGTGGTTCATGATTCCCATCTGCCAAAGTTTCCCTTTGGATCCGTCGGTATTTTTAGAAATTACCTGAGCTGTTGCAGGATCAATCTCTACCAACCAACCATAATCTTTATATCCATCATTGTTCACATCATTGGAAGTCACAGATTCTTCAGCGGTCACCACTGTTCCCCAAGGTGTAATTCCTCCTGAACAGTTTCTGATGGTTTGTACCAAACTTGGGTCTGAGAAACTTACCGCTCTTGATTTTGTTAACTGCCAAAGCTTTGAAGTCGCATTATAATTGATTTCTGCCATGGTAACTCCTCCAGGATTCGTTTCATGGTTTACAGAAAGATATCCATTGGTACTGCTTCCTGTTTTTGGAACATAAGCTGTAAAGTCATTCTGACCTCCAACTAATCCTCCTCCTTCTGTATAACTGTCTCCTTCTTTTAAAATAAGCTGGTATTTGTGTTCAGCAGGGATAATTAATTTATCAGTCTGTGCTGTAGGCACAATTGAAGTAAAGCAGCTGATGTGTGTTCCGTTGCAAGTTACAGGGATCGTTGTATTGGCTGTTGTTTTCAGGTAAGCATCAATTCTTAAATCTGAACTGGTTGTGCTTCTGTTGTGCAATTCTATAGAAAATCTGTTGACACCGTTTACAAATTTTGATTTTGGAATAGAGAAAATATTATAAACACTTTCTGCCGCTCCATCAATAGTTGTACTGGAAAAAGTATTGAATGTAACAGCACCTGCAGGCATATTGTCTCTTACGACTTCCTCTCCGTTAAGGTATACTATAATACCGTCATCTCTCATTACTCCCAACTCCATAGTATCGGAAAGCGTTGAAAGATCTACTGTGAAATCTTTAGCAAAATAAGCTGTAGTAAGCCCTGAATTGATTGTTGTGGTTACCGGATCTCCATATCCTAACGGACCGTTTCCTACCGCCCATGTTGAAATATCGAAGGCCTGGGCATTCCATCCGGCAGGCTGTGCCTGGTTGTTATCTTTGTAGCTCCAAGACGCATTCTTATTGAATATCAGAGTCTGCGCCTGAATACCTGAACTTGCCAGTATAGCCAACGCTCCCATTGTTAGTAGTTTTTTCTTCATTTTTTATTTGATTTATTAGACACTGCAAAACTATTTTTTTAGAGCTTTCCTTCTGTTAATAGGATTTTAAATATAAATCGACAAATATTAACTTATCAAAAACCTAATGTTAATGGGATTAATTTTTTGTTAAATAGTACGGGTTACGAGATGCGGGGTTTTGAGATTCGAGGTACGTGATTCGAGTTATGATGTATGTATTCGCACCTGCATCCCGAAATCTCACAAACTCGAATCCCTCACCTCACCTATTTCGCTTTACTCACATCTGTAAGGGCATTCAGAAAGGCTATGATCTGCTTTATTTCTGTTTCAGTAAGGTTTAATTTATCCGGTGCAAGAGTTTGGTTTTTCATTTTTAATCCTAATCCTTCTCCGCCTCCTTCATTATAAAAGTCAAGAACTTCTTCTAGCGTATTGAAAGCTCCGTTATGGAAATAAGGTTTGGTAAGGGCAATATTTCTGACCGTGACTGTTTTGAATGAATAATCATAAATCCATGATTTTTCCTTTTTCACAGGGCTGTTTCCTCTTCCTAAATCCTGATCAAGCTCTACAGGAAGCTGTTTAATGGGCTTCGTAGTAATTCCCAGAACCTCAGATTCATTTTCATTAAAAAACGGCGGTACCAATCCTGAAAAATGAGGGGCAAAATGGCATGTTGCACAATTGGCTTTTCCCATAAAGAGATTGAATCCTTTTTTCACATCATCAGAAACATTCTTTTCATTTCTCATAAAACGATCAAAATCGCTGTCAAATGAGTACAATGAAGCTACATAAGAGCTTAATGCCTTCGAAAAGTTCTCTTTACTGATCTTTCCATCTTTGAAAGCTGCACGGAAAGCCTTTTTATATTCAGGTTTTGTTTTTAATTTCTGAATAATGCTTTCATAACTTGTATTGAATTCCTGGTCATTATAAATTACGTGTTCCGCCTGCTGTTCCAGATAAAAAGCACGAAGGTCATAGAAAAACCTCTTGGCAAAAACAGCATTATATAAAGACGGGGAATTTCTCAGTACTGTTTTTCCTTTCACATTGCTTTGTGATTTTGCTTTAAGGTCTGTAAAAGCATTTTCCTGAAGATGGCATGTGGCACAGCTCATTTTCTCGCTGCCACTTAAATTCTGATCATAGAAAATTGATTTTCCAAGATTGCGGAGTTCAGGATTATCTTCTGAGGATTTCAATAAGGTATAAAAATACGGATCTAAAAAATCACTGCTGAAAAAGTTCTTGTTTCCTACATTCCAGCCGGAAAATTCTTTAAGATCATCAGGTCTTCCGTCCCATTTTCCAAGCTCTTCATATAAAGGCTGTATGTATTTTTTATAAAATTCAATCCTGTCAAAATTTTCAAAATCAGTATTTTTTGAAAGGTAGCTGATGGCTTCCGTTAAAATCTGATTAGCTTTCTGAGTATTATAATTTTTAAAATAAGGATCATCATTAATGTATTTCTGCATTCCTGAAAAAGCATGGCTTGCTTCCCCGGAAATATTTAAAGAACCCGGAGTATCAAAACCTGTCACTCCGAGAGAATAGATTCTAATCAGCTCAATTCGTAAGGGCAATGTCTTGTTATTGCCTTTGCTTAAACCATTTTTTAAAGCACTTAGATAAAATCCGGAATAGCTGTTGTATAAAAAGGTAGTAATTGTTTTGATCTTTTCTTTTTCATTTCCTGCTTCCTCTGAAAATATCAATTCATCCAACACCTGTAATCCTTCCGGAGGAAGTGTATATGCGGATGTTCCTGCAGCTTCAATATGAAACAAAGGGGCCGCATTCAGATGGGTTTTGGTAAATTCAGGATAATGATAAGCCACATAAAATTCTATTTCTTTGAATGAATTTCTGGTACTGCTCAGTGATTTCTGCAGTTCTTCAAGGGAAATACGGTCTTCTGAAAATTTATCAACATCTGATTTCAGCTGTTCAAGCTTGGTTTTGAACTCGGACAACCCTTTATTGACAAATGTATTTTCGCTTTCTTTTCCTTTATAAACAGGATTAAAAGACATTACTGCAAATCCTATCAAAAGGACGATTACAAGCAGTGGATAAGATCTCATGAATTTTTAGCGGCAAAAGTATTACTCTGATGTTATCTCAGTTTTAATAACAGATTAAATAATGTTTATATTTCTGATATCATATTTTTCACTAATTTTAAACCCCGAAATCAAATTCATTATTCTAAAGAAAACGGTTATTCGAAATACCGGTAAAAATAATGGCGGGAGATTATTGGGCGAGGATTTTTTTAATTGAATTCAACACATCAAAAAAACTAAAATAGTATTATGAAAACAAAACTATGGTTTGCTGTTGCAGCAAGTTTCCTTTCTCTGACTGCATTTTCACAGAAAAAAAAGCAGCCTGAAAAACAATCCGGAAAGCCGCAGGAAATGGCTGTCTACGCAGAGAAAAGAGGTTCTGATTATTATCTGGTCCGCCTTGAAAAGGATAAAAACATTCCCAATGTGTATGTGTATTCCAACGGTGTTACCAAGCCTTATAAAAATTATTCTGATCTTAAAGATATCGTAACAGAATTCCCGGGAATGATGACTTCCAACAATTCTACAAAGGAAGAACTGATTTCCATTCTTACAAAAGATAATCATTTCTACGAAATCACATCACAGCGAAAAGATCCCAAAAACATTGAAAAAACTGTTGTTACGGTATACGAAGTGATGAACGGCCAGAAAAGAATTGTAGAAGAATATAATGACATCTATGAAGTGATGGCATCTCCTTATAAAGATGCGATTATCATTAATTAAAAAAACAAAATTATACATATTATGCTAAACAAACTTGCTGCCTCAGAACTTGTTCTGAATGAAGACGGAAGTGTATACCACCTGAATCTTTTACCTGAAGATATTGCTGACAAAATCATCCTTGTGGGTGACCCTGACAGAGTGGCAAAAGTTTCAAAATATTTTGATACTGTAGAGATCAAAAAAAATAAAAGAGAATTCTATACGCATACAGGAACGCTTCGTGGAGAAAGAATTACTGTAATGTCTACCGGTATCGGAACTGAAAACATCGATATCGTAATGAACGAACTGGATGCTTTGGTGAATATCGATCTTAAAAATAAAGAATTTAAGACTGAGCATAAAGCTCTTGAACTATTCCGTATGGGAACTTGTGGAAGTGTAAACCCTGATGTACAGGTTGACAATATGCTGGTTACCCAAAATGTAGTAGGATTAGACGGACTGATGCATTTCTATCAGGATTATAGCTTTGAAAATGAGTTTTCCAAAAACTTCTTAGAAAAATTCCCTTACGAAAAAATTAAGCCGATGCTTTACTTCTCAGACTGGGCTGAAGAAATGGGTGACTACTACAAAGATGCCAAATACCACGGAAATACGGCAACCTTCCCAGGATTCTATGCGCCACAGGGAAGACAGCTTCGTCTGAAAGCAGTAGATGATCAATTCCTAGAAACATTGAACGATCTTGGAATTACCAATTTCGAGATGGAAACGTCTGCAATCTATGCGCTTTCAAAACTATTAGGACACAAAGCCATTACCGTAAATAACGTTATTGCCAACAGAAGACGCGGGGAGTTCTCTGCAGACCACCATGCTTCAGAGAAAAACCTTATTGATTGGGTATTGGAAAGAATTATTAAGTAATTACTTTTATTTTACATAAAAAAACTCCGGAAACTATTTACGGAGTTTTTTTATAGGTTTTGGCTAAAGCCAATGGTATTTGTTTATTTTAAAAACGGGCTAAAGCCCGTTCCTATTGAATTTGTAATGTTGATTTTTGTTCCTTTCATGATGAATAAAACTCACCACTAACCTTGTCATTCCGCAGGAATCTAAATACAAAGCTTTAAAAATAAAGTCGAGATTCCTACGGAATGACAAAGAGGTCAAAAGAAGTTTCGTAGGTAAAAACGGATAGGAATCGATACAATGATTACAAATGGAAAGTCCTTGGATCAGGATACTGAAAAACATAATCCAGTTCTGAAATCAGTTTTGAAGATAAAACCTTCTTACCTTTTATTTCAAAACCTTCCTCATCAGGTATATTTTTCTGTACATTAATCACCTGACTTTTTGCCGGATGAACCGGGGCCGTAACATTATAAAGTTTAGCTTCTGCTTTATTTTCAATCATTTGTGTGATAATAGCACTGATATCAGCATAATGAATATGATTCACTGCATGATCAAGATTACCCACGTTATAATTTTTCAGAAGTCTGTTATCTCCCATCAGACCTCCTAATCTCAGAATACTAAGCTGAGGATATTTGTTTCTCAACATTCTTTCTCCTGATACATTCTCAAAAGGAACATCCTCTTCTGTAAACTCTTTGGGAAGATCCGGGTAAACTCCTGTGGAGCTCATCAGAAACATCTGCCCTGTAAAATCACCGATAAATGCTGATAAATTTTGGATTCTATTATATAAAGAACTTACACAGCAACTTTTTTCAGAAACCGGAATAGTAATAATCAAAATATCTATATTTTTAACTTCCTCCCATTGAGGAACAGGTTCTGTCAACTGATAGTCCGGAAAAGATGCCACGACAGCATTCATTCCTTTGTTATTCAGATCTTCTGCTTTATTTTCAGTTGTTGTCGTTGCAGATATGGTATATTTTCCGGATAAGGAAGACGCTATTCTCTCTCCCAGCCAGCCATAGCCAATAATTCCTATTTTCTTCATATTTCGGATACAGATTGAATTGATAATATTTCATCTAAAGAACCCATCAGCTGAGTTTTCACTTCATCACTCAGATGTATACAGCTCTGAACAGCTTCAGGAATATGTTTTGCTTTTTCTTTGAGCTTTGTTCCATTCTCTGTAAGGTTGATCAGTACTACTCTTTCATCTTCTGAACTTCGGGTTCGGATGATCAGTCCATTTTTTTCCATTCGTTTCAGGAGTGGAGTCAATGTTCCATTATCCAGATGAAGGTGTTCGCCAATCTTTCCGATATTCATTTCACCATGTTCCCACAAAACAATCATTACAAGATATTGAGGATAGGTTAATGAAATTTCATCCAGATAAGGCTTATATAAGCCTGTAATATACCGGGAAACGGCATAGGTTTTAAAACATAAATGTTCTGATAAAGGGATCATCGTTTTTTTATAAACAAAGATAGTTTATTTATTTTGTGCACAATATTTTTGCTTAAAATATTTATTCTTGTAAGTGACATGAGAAACTAGAATCATTTAATAGAACCCAGAATATATTTTTGTTCCAGGCTATGATTATTTTATTACTTTAGCGAAAGTAAAAACTAACCATTGAACATGAAAAACACCAAACAGTCTGACGTCAGTAAGCTTTCCGAACTTTCTATTGAGCAACTTACAAAAGAAGAAAAAAAACGTTCTGCGGCTCATACTACCTTTTGTATTATTATGGGAATATTAATAGCAGCCTGTATCTATGTTACCATAAAGAAAGGTTTCAATGGAATAACTCCACTCCCTTTAGCTTTTTTTCCCTTGTACCTGATTATAAGAAATAGCTGGCAAAATGTCCGAAAGGAAATTCGGTCCCGAAAGGTCAATTAAAATCTATTATTTAAAAACTCGTTGATCATCACATAAAAATGTCCGGGATAAATAAAAAATCACCAAATTTCAAATAAAACCCAACTATTGCTTCCTCGTAAAGCAGTCTTTTATGTGGTCATTTACCATTCCGGTAGCCTGCATATGGGCATAAATTACCGTAGAACCCACGAATTTGAACCCTCTTTTTTTAAGTTCTTTGGAAATAAGATCGGAAATTTCCGTTGTAGCAGGAACATCAGACAATTTTTCAGGACGGTTATCTATGGGGTTTCCGCCTGTAAAGCTCCAGATATAGCTGGAAAAACTCCCGAATTCTTTCTGAATTTCCATAAATCGCTGAGCATTAGTAACTGCTGCCAGAATTTTAAGTCTGTTTCTGATAATTCCGGAGTTGTTCATTAATTCTTCGATCTTCTTCTCTGAATAGGCGGCTACTTTTTTATAATCAAAATGATCAAAAGCGTTTCTGAAGTTTTCTCTTTTAGATAAGATAGTGTACCAGCTCAGGCCGGCCTGAAAGCTTTCAAGAATCAGGAATTCAAATATTGTTTCATCATCATACACGGGTCTTCCCCACTCTTCATCGTGATACTTTCTGTAGAGGTCATCTTTTTCGCACCATCCACATCGTACTGTTTCCATAATTATCAAATTTTATCAACTAAAGATACTGCTGATTTAGAAAAATATAACAAAAGATTATGAAAAGTTTAACAGAGGTGTCCTGTTTTAGGAATGGTTATTGTTTAATTACTGATACCTAACCAAATTTATAATATTATGAACAATTCAGAGTACAACAAAGCGGAAAATGCAGTAAATAATGTAGAAAACTCTTTACAGAATGCAACGGATAAAACCAAATGGAAAATCAATGAATTGGCAGACAAGGCCAAAGATTATATCAATGAGAAGAGAAACAATGATCAGGAGGCCAGCCAGGAAGACTGGCTTGACAGGGTAAAAGCTAATGTATCTGATGCCTGGGAGGATATCAAGGATAAAGCAGATGAGGCATGGGAAAAAACCAAAGATGCAGCAGAGGATGTAAAGGCAGAATGGAATAAGAAAACCAATTAGTATTTCAGTCATATAAATATTTTCAATAAAATGGAGTCTTAAATTGATAAGGCTCCATTTTTTATTATGCCATAACCACAATTATTGCTACATTTGTATTATAATAAACATTAAAAAATTATGTCATACGGTTTACTTAAAGGCAAAAAGGGAATTATTTTTGGAGCCCTTAATGAACAATCTATCGCATGGAAAGTTGCTGAAAGATGCCATGAGGAAGGTGCTGAATTTATCTTATCCAATGCTCCTATTGCTTTGAGGATGGGGGAACTTAATGGATTAGCAGAAAAAACAGGTTCTGAAGTAATAGCAGCAGATGCTACTTCTATAGAAGATCTTGAAAAACTTTTTGATGCCGCTGTTGCAAAATTTGGAAAAATCGACTTTATCCTTCACTCTATCGGAATGTCTATCAACGTAAGAAAAGGAAAACATTATACAGAAATGAACTACGACTGGTTGGAAAAAGGCTGGGATATTTCCGCTGTTTCTTTCCATAAGGTAATGCGTGTAGCCTGGGAAAAAGACTGCATGAATGAATGGGGAAGTATTTTAGCGCTTACATACATTGCTGCTCAGAGAACATTCCCGGATTATAATGATATGTCTGATAACAAAGCTTATCTTGAAAGCATTGCAAGAACTTTCGGAAACTATTGGGGTGAAAGAAAAGTACGTGTAAATACAGTTTCTCAGTCTCCTACAATGACTACTGCCGGTAGTGGTGTGAAAGGTTTCGGAGGATTCCTTGGATATGCAGAAGATATGTCTCCACTAGGAAACGCTACAGCTCTTGAATGTGCAGACTATTGTGTAACTTTATTCTCTGATCTTACGAAAAAAGTAACGATGCAGAACCTTTTCCATGATGGTGGTTTCAGCAGCTCAGGTGTTACTCAGAGAGTAATCAGTAAATATGATACTGAATAATAATTCATCGAAAAAATAACGAACTGATAACGTTTCGTTTTACCATAAAAGAAAACCCATGAATCTGTTTCATGGGTTTTCTTTTTTTACTACCTGAAACCTCATCCATTCATTTGGAACAACTATAAAAGGCTTTTCAAATAGAAAACTTCAGTGATCAAATTGAATGAATAATTAATATAAAATAAACCCGGCGGCCTCTTCGAGGCCGCCGGGTCTGTCAAAAATAATATTAATATGATATTATAAAATTACGGTCTGTATAGAGTGTGCAGGAGCATTAAGTTTGGCAGCCATTCCTTCAATCCATAGATTGGTTTCAATATCATTGTCTGAATCATTCATAATTACAGTTACCAGCTGTCCGTTTTCGTTCATAAAGGCAGAAGACGTCAGCGCAGCCCTGTTTGAAGAACTTCCTATTCTCTGGGCATTTGGTTTGATATATTTTGAAACATGTCCTATATAATAGTATTCATAGGTATAGAACACCTCTCCTGTTTTGGTATCTGCAATAATCGGGGCAAAGCAGAAATTTCCTTTATGATTAGGTCCTCCGGTTTCATCCAACAGAATATTCCAGTCGGTCCATAGTGCATTCCCTTTGTTGAAATCATTCAGCATATTTTTGCTGTACAATTCTCCCAGACTTACATCATAAATCTTATCCATACTGAACTGTTCTTTACATCCTTCCGTGAAGGCCAGAAATTTATCAGGAAAAGCTCTGTGAGTTTCTGCTAAATTGTCAAAGAGCTGCGTTTTATTGTTCCATGTTTCATACCAGTGATAGCCGATACCATGAGCATATTTTGAAGTTTCCGGATCACTTAGCGTAGTGGTTGCTCTTTGATAAATAAGGTCTCTGTTGTGATCCCAGATCATTACTTTTTTATCTTTATATCCGTTTTTCCAAAGTGTTGGCCCAAGATTCTTTTTCAGGAATTCTCCTTCTTCTTCAGCAGTATAGATACATGATTCCCAGCTTTGGGTAGCCATCGGCTCGTTTTGAACCGTCAGTCCCCAGATATTAATTCCTCTTTTTTCGTATTCTTTGATAAATTTGATATAATAATCTGCCCACGTTTGGTAGTATTCATTTTCTAATCTTCCGCCTTTATACAAACTTTTATTTGATTTCATCCAGGCTGGAGGACTCCATGGGGAGAAATAGAACGTAAAATTATTCCCGATCGCTTTCTGAGCTTCTTTTATCATCGGAATTTTATACTTCTCATCATGAGCAACGTTAAACGTTTTCAGGGAAGTGTCATTATCCTCTACATAAGTGTAAGAATCACTGGAGAAGTCACAGGAGTTCATATTGGTACGAACAACAGTATATCCCAATCCGTTCTTCCCAAAATAAGCGTCAAGAATTTCCTTTTGCTTATTCTTTGGCATTTTATAAAAAGTTTCTGCTGACGCATCTGTAATAGCACCACCAATTCCTATCAGTTTCTGGTATTTAAAATTTGGGGCCACAAAAATACAGGCTTCTGTTTCTTTGGGTTGTCCAAATTGTTCAAATTTAACGGCTCCTTTATCCACCATCTTCTCATCCGCTTTCGAGTTGGTAAGGATCACCTTAGCTGTTTTTCCTGCATTCTTTTTCCAATAATTCTGTGCATTGACATTGATGACAACGCCTACTACAAAACAACTTACAATTAGTTTTCTCATGATTTTCTTCTGTTTTTGGACCTTTTGTCCTCATTTTCATTATTTATTCTGATAGACTCTTACGTAGTCTATGTAATACTTTTGTGGAAAAATAGAGTCATCAATTCCCTTCTGACCTCCCCACATTCCCCCTACTGCAAGGTTTAAAATGATATAGTAAGGTCTGTCAAAAGGCCATGCCTCATTATTTTTTTCCATATTCTCATAGGTGAAAAATTTCTGATCATCTATGTAAACATCAATTTTTTCCGGGGTCCAGTCTGCTTTATAGACATGAAACTTTTCGCTGACATCTTTTACAAACAGAGTATCTGTTTTCTGTGTTCCCATGATATGATTGTACTTTTTAGTATGAACAGATGCATGTATAAATCCCTGGTTATACCCAACATGTTCCATGATATCCAGTTCACCATCATCAGGCCACTTCTTCATATTTTCGCTCATCATCCAGATTGCCGGCCATGTTCCGCGACCTTTGGGAAGTTTTGCCCGGACTTCTACTGTTCCATATTGAAAAGCGAATTTCCCTTTGGTTAAAAGTCTGGCGGAAGTATATTTATTGGTTTCCCAATTTTCTTTTCTAGCTTCAATGATGAGGTTTCCTTTTTCCATTCTGGCATTTTCAAGCCTGTTTTTGGTATAAAACTGAGCTTCCTCATTTCCAAAACCGCCTCCACCTACATCATAATTCCATTTTAATGAATCCGGAAGACCTTTCCCATTGAATTCATCATTCCAGATCAGGGTTCTGTGAGCATCAGATTTGTGCGAGGCACAGTTTAAAGCAAAGAAAAACGAAGTCCCTGCTGCACCTATTGTGATGATATTTTTAACTTTCAAATTCATTTTTATTAGATTTTAGCTAAAGCTATTTTCTGACTTCTTTATTAAGCGGGCTAAAGCCCGCTTCTATTGAATTTTACTTTGTCCAGTTAATTCTTTTGGTCTGTACATTTTGAGAATTGGTTCCGATCATAATATCGAATTCTCCACTTTCCCAGTCAAAATTCAGATTGTCATCAAAAAACTTCAGGTCTTGCGGTGTCAGCTTAAACTCTACCTTTTTACTTTCTCCTTTTTTGATAAGTACTTTCTGGAAACCTTTCAGTTCCTTCACAGGTCTTACCACTTTACCGAAAAGATCTCTGATATAAAGCTGTACCACCTCTTCACCATCATATTTCCCTGTATTGGAAACGGTAACGCTGATATTCAGAGTCTGATTTCCTGTAAGGCTTGCAGAACTTAAAACCATGTCAGAATATTTAAAATCTGCATAGCTTAAGCCATATCCAAACGGATATTTCGGATCATTATCAAGATCTATATAGGCTGAAACATAGTTTCTGTCTGTATTATTTTTTGCAGGCCTACCCGTATTATAATGATTGTAATACACAGGAATCTGCCCTTCAGTTCTCGGAAAGCTCATCGGAAGTTTCCCACCAGGATTCACAGTACCGAATAAAACGTCTGCAATAGAGTTTCCGGCTTCAGTTCCCAGCCACCATGTGTACACGATTGTCGGAATATGATCTGCTGCCCAGTTGAAAATCAAAGGCCTTCCGGCGTTAATCATCAGAATGATTGGCTTGCCTGTTTTGGCAATTTCTTTCAATAAATCTTCCTGAACTCCTGTAAACCCAATATTACTTCTGCTTTTTGCTTCTCCACTCATCGCATGTCCTTCTCCCAATGTCATAATCACTACATCCGCTTTCTTTGCCGTTTCTACAGCTTCTGCAAACTGGGTTCTGTCCTGATCATCGACATTACAGCCTTTTGCATAAAGTAAAGTGGAATTTTTATCCAGTTGATTTTTAATTCCGTCAAATTGTGAAACGATTCTTTGGTTATCATCTTTAAAAGCAATAGACCAGAACCCATGATTTGCCACTGTTTCTTTACCAAAAGGGCCAATCAGAGCAACTGTTTTCGTAGTTTTTGAAAGGGGAAGAATATTTCCCTGGTTTTTAAGAAGAACAATACTTTTTGAACCAAATTCTCTTCCGAATTTTCTGTTCTCCTGATTATCGGTCTGTTCTTTCTGTCTCTTTTCATTGCTGAACCGGTAAGGATCATCAAAAAGACCCATTTCAAATTTTTTGGTTAAAATTCTTCCTGTTGCATCATCTATCAGTTTGGGGTCTACTTTTCCTTCTTTCACCAGTTTTGGAAGTTCTGCCATATAGACACGGCTTTCCATATCCATATCACTTCCACCTTGTATTGCTTTTTCAGCCGCTTCATTAGCATCTTTGGCATAACCGTGAGGAACCATTTCCCCGATGCTTCCCCAGTCTGAAACCACAAAACCTTTATAGTTCCATTTTCCTTTTAAAAGGTCTCTTTGAATATATTTGTTGGCTGTCGCCGGAATTCCGTTGATGTCATTGAAAGAGTTCATAAAAGTAGCTACTCCTGCTTCAGCAGCAGCTTTAAACGGAGGAAGGTACGTTTCATTCAGCTGTCTGAGGCTCATATCTACAGAATTGTAATCTCTTCCACCTACCGCTGCACCGTATGCTGCAAAATGTTTTGCACAGGCCATCACGGCATCAAGACTTCCCAAACCTCTGCCCTGAAATCCTTTGATCCTTGCCAATCCTATTTTTGTTCCCAGGTAAGTATCTTCTCCGGAACCTTCCATTACTCTTCCCCATCTCGGATCTCTGGCAATATCCACCATTGGAGCAAACGTCCAGTGAATCCCATATGCCGCCGCTTCTGTTGCAGCAATTCTTTCCGATTTTTCTATCATTCCCATATCCCAGCTTGCCGCCTGCCCCAGATTTACAGGAAATGTGGTACGGTATCCGTGGATAACGTCCTGCCCAAACAGCAAAGGAATTTTAAGCCTAGACTGCATCGCCAGTTTCTGAAATGATCTGGTTTCTTCTGATCCTGCCACATTCAGCATAGAACCCACTTTACCTTTTTTAATTTCTTCCAAAACGGCTGCCGAATTAGATTTCTGAGGTCCTGTAGCATATTCAAACCCACTGTACTGTACCATTTGCCCTACTTTTTCCTCAAGGGTCATTTTAGACAGCAATTCTGCTACTTTCTGATCAATTGTTTTCTGTCCGTATGCATTCATTCCCAATGCGGAAAATGCCAGTAAGAAATAAGCTCTTTTCATAGTATCAAATTAAAAAATATAGGTTGCTGTAGAACGTCCTGAAATTGTTACAGCAGCGGTTTTCCCGGCAAATTTAATATTAAAATTATCATCTGAAGGGTTATCGTTCTGCACAATTAAAACTATTTTCCCAAATTGAGTCTTAAAAGCAGCAGTGGAAAGTTTATCTGTCTGTGTGGAAGCGATACGCTGTGATCCTGCCGGAACAAATTTCGAAGCGTGAGCAATTATATAATAGGAAACATTTCTTGTGAAATTCTCGCTGTCAGACACGGTAACTGCTCCTTTACATTCTGTACAACCGCC
Organism: Chryseobacterium sp. 22543; assembly: GCF_052044565.1. NCBI lineage: Bacteria > Pseudomonadati > Bacteroidota > Flavobacteriia > Flavobacteriales > Weeksellaceae > Chryseobacterium > Chryseobacterium sp. 22543. The sequence goes on along the minus strand of NZ_JBQENH010000002.1, from coordinate 965,787 downwards.
TGGTGTATGCGGAGCATATTCCGGATCGTTAGCAAGATTCCATTCCAAAGCGATTTTACTCCAGTTTCTCATGGAGCCGATAATTACATTTTTTGTGTGCCAGTTCAGATCTTCGGTAAAAGTTCCTTTTGATCCGGTCCACTGTTCGGTAAAGTATAGATTTTTATCAGGGAAAGCATTATGCACAGTACTTAGAGCCGAAATCTCTCCTTCATACAAATGAAAAGCGGATCCGTCTATATACTTGTTCGCCTCGGCGTCCTTTAAAATATCAATGGCATATTCAGGTTTGTTGCAATTGTGATCGTAGACAACAATTTTCGTAGTAATTCCATTGGCTTTAAAAACCGGTCCGAGATGGTTCTTAATAAAATCTCCCTGCTTTTCAGACGGCATATACAAACTCGGATTATTTCCCGGGTGTAAAGGTTCATTCTGAGGGGTTACTGCATCGATGGTAATGCCCTCTTTTTTCATGCCCTGGATGTATTTTACAAAATATTGGGCATATGTTCCATAGAATTCAGGTTTCAAACTTCCTCCTTTTGACTGGCCATTGTCTTTCATCCAAACCGGAGGTGACCATGGCGCAGCAATGATTTTAACAGAAGGATTGATTGCTAAAATCTCTTTTAACGTAGCAATCAGATTTTTATCTTTTTCCAAACTGAAATTTGAAAGAGAAGGATCAGTCTGTCCTTCCGGCAGATCATCATATGAAAATACTTTACCATCAAGATCGGAAGCTCCTATACTTAACCTTAAATAGCTGATGGAAATTGAGTTTTTATCATTTCCAAAAAGTTCGTTAAGCAGTGCTTTTCTTTTGGAAGATGACAATCGGTTGATTACCTCAACACTTCCCCCTGTTAATGTATATCCAAAGCCATCAACATATTGAAACTTTTGAGAATCATCAATTTCAATATTCTGAAAACTGTTGGAAGTATTTACAAATTTAACAGAAGTCTGCTGCTGTAACTTTACACTTTCATCACCTTTTGTAAGCCAGTACTGTACTTCATTTCCTTTATTGGATACAACTGTACACGACAAAGAAAAAAGGGCCACACCACTAAGTAGTGCGGCACCTCTAAAGAAACTATATAAGTTGTGAAACTTCATATTTTAGTAACCAGGATTTTGTTTTAAAACTGTATTCGGCAATTCATTGAACGGAATTGGAAGAATTTCATTTTTATTGGCTTTAAATCCTTTGAAGGCAAGCTTAGAAGGAGCATCTCCCCATCTTACGAGGTCAAACCATCTGTGCCCTTCTCCTGCAAGCTCTCTTCTTCTCTCATCTTTTATGGCCTGTAAAGAAACCGGAACCGATGCTAATCCAACTCTTAATCTTACCGCATCTAATAAAGCCTGAGCTCTTGCTCCTGCACCTCCTAAAGCTTCTGCCTCCATCAGGTAAGTATCTGCTAATCTTATTGCAATATAATTCTGACGGAAATTCAGTTCTGCTGGTCCAGGAAGTGAACTTTTTAAAGCATTCGTAGGTAAGTATTTATTTAAGAAATATCCTGTATCAGCAAACGCTGGGCTGTAAGTAATTTTACCATCTGCTACCAGTTTTTTTGCATTAAAAACGGTTACATCCAGTCTTGGATCTCCCTGCATGAAAGTAACAAAATTCTCTGTTACGGTATTAAATGCCCAGCCTGAATAGATATCAGGTGCATCATTATTCGGGATATTTTTTAGTGAATAAGAACGAGGCCCTACCATTACGTTGATAGAGTTCCCTTCATCTTTACCCTGCCCCCAGAATCCCCAATCGGAGTTTCCTTTATTGGTATGCATTACTTCAAGGATAGATTCTGTTGAAAACTTATAAGGATCCGATAATTCAGGACCTACTTTAAATAAGTCTGCATAATTGGCTACCAGTTTATATCCATACTGGCTAGTTCCTCCAGGAGTACCATTTACCTCAGCGAACTGTGCTGCTGCTTGAGGCATTTTTTTATCATAAAGATAAATTTTACCTAAAATAGCTCTTGCTGTTCCCTGTGTGATCCTTCCTTTATCATTCCCACTTGATACCATCATCAGATCTGGAATAGCAGCATTGATATCGCTTTCTATCTGAGTATAAACATCATTAGGATTAGCCTGTGGAATATTCCAATAATTATCATCAAACTTTACGGATTTAAGGATCAAAGGAATATTTCCAAACATTCTTAACAATTCGAAATAATATAATGAACGAAGAACTTTTGCTTCTGCGATATATCTTTTCTTAATATCATCACCCATATTAGCACTCGGAACTCTTTCTATTAAAAGGTTAGCACGTGCAATTCCCTGATAATAGTCTCTCCAGTAACTGGCTGGCATTGTATTCGGGTTAATCATATAGTTATTTAACCCCTGAATTCCTGCTCCATCATTAGAGTTTCCTCCTCCTGAATAAAAATCATCAGACCCTGCATTAAAGAAAGTAACTGAATTCTCGAATCCGCCTGAATATTTTCTCAAAAGATCATATACTGAAACCAGAGCACTGAAAGACTGCTGCTCATTCTGGAAATACAAATCAGTATTAAAAGATCCTGAATTCTGTACATCATCCAGATAGGAATCACTACAACCCATATTGGTAAAACTCAGACCTGTCAGGAATGCAACGGCAAGTCCTTTATATATAAAATTCTTATTTTTCATTTTGTTAATCATTAAAATTGAATATTAGCACCTATCAGGAATGTTCTTGCCTGTGGATAGTAAGCTCTGTCTACACCAATAATATCCTGTTCGGAATTATTTCTTCCTGCAATTTCAGGGTCGTAACCGGTATATTTTGTGAAAGTAACAAGGTTCTCTCCAGTGATGTACAGTCTTACTTTGCTCATTCCGAAACGTTCGGTAACATCCTTAGGAATAGTATAGCCTAACTGAACAATTTTCAAACGGACATAATCACCTTTCTGAAGATAATAATTTGACATCCATGAATAGTTATGGTTAGGGTCATTACGTGTAATTCTAGGATTATCGTTGGTAGAGCCTTCACCCGTCCATCTGTCTAAGATTCTTGTCTGATAGTTGGCATCAAGCATATCCAATCTTCTCAAACCCTGGAAAATCTTGTTACCAGCCTGTCCTTGAGCGAACATCATTAAATCAAAATTCTTATAATTAAGATTTACTGTAAGTCCGAAAGTATATTTCGGGATAGAGCTTCCTAAGTTTACTTTATCTTCATCATCAATTTTACCATCACCGTTGTTATCCTGCCAGATAAAGTCTCCCGGTTTTGCATCAGGTAGTAATTTTACTCCATTTGCATTTACATAGTTATCAATTTGTGCCTGATTTTGGAATACACCACTATAAGTCTGTCCGTAAAATGATCCATAGGGCTGTCCTACTGCTACTCTGGAAACTGCTCCCATTGTTTGGAAAGAAGCAAGGTTAAAATATTTAATGTCATCTTCCAATCTAAGAACCTCATTCTTTATCGTAGCGAAGTTACCATTAACTGAAATTCCGAAATCTTCCCAGTTCTTTTTATATCCTAACTCAAGCTCCAGACCAGTATTCTGCATATCTCCTACGTTTGACCAAGGTAAATTCGGAACTCCTACATAGCCAGGTATATTGATCTGTCTAAGGATATCTGTTGTTTTCTTTTTGTACCAGTCGGCAGTAAGAGTGAAATTATTGAATAATTTTAAATCAGCAGCAATATTGAGCTGACTGGTCTGCTCCCATTTCAAGTTTGGATTTTCCAATGTACTTGGTGCATATCCAATAATGATATTATTTCCAGAGTTAGTATAGTTACTTCCTGAAACCATGAAGCTTGCAAATCTGAAGTTATCCATTTCATCATTTCCTAATACTCCGTAACCTCCTCTTAGTTTTAAGTTATTAATTACTCTGTTCTCCGGCCAGAAGTTTTCCTTATGAACATTCCATCCCAAGGACATAGACGGGAAAGTTCCCCAATGCTGATTGGTCGCAAATTTTGAAGAACCATCTCTACGAATCGTTCCGGTGAATAAATATTTGTCCGCATAATCATAAATGATTCTACCAAAATAAGATGCTTTACGGGTCTGAATTCCATCCCATCCTGTTGCAGTAATATTATCCTGCGGAATATTAAAGTTGAAAGAAGCATCCTGCCAGTTATCAATAGGTAGGTTACTATATGTCAAACTAGCCCCGCCAGCAATGTTGTATCGGTAAACTCCCTGTCCAATCATAATGTTGATATTATGATCCCCAAACTTATTCTGATAGGTCAAAGTATTTTCCATACTCCACTCAAATTTATTTTCATCCACCTTATTCAGACTGTTGAAGCTGGTATTGTTATAGTTTGGACTTAAATAATATTTCGGGGTAAAAGAACGGCTTCCCCAATAGGATTTCTTACCGTTCAGGCTGGTTTTAAATGTAAAGTGATCCAGAAACTTAAGCTCGGCAAAAACATTTCCTACGAAATCATCAGACCAGCTATAATTTCCCTGTTGTATATGGCGGAAAGCCTGCGGATTGGTCATTTCCTGATTTACATATCTTGAAATTCCATAGGGACGGCCTTCAGAATCACGGATGATATAAGGGTTGGTATAGCCGCTTGGGTCTACCATAGACCAATCTGTTACAACAACCGGAGTGGTAGGATCCAGGTTAACTGCTGAAGCCAGAGGCCCTCCAAATTCTTCATTTGCACTTACTCCTTGTGACTTCACATGGGTATAGGCAAAGGTTTGTCCTATCGTCAGATAATCTGTAACTTTATGGGTTGAGTTGAATCTCGCATTGATTCTTTTGTAATAAGAGATATCGCTCAATACAATACCGGACTGATCAAAATATCCGAACGATGTATAGTATGTTGATTTTTCATTACCTCCTGTAATGCTTACTTCATGAGAAGATTTTTCACCTGTTCCGAAAATGGCATCCTGCCAGTTGGTTCCTTTTCCAAGTGATTCCGGATTAGTAAATCTAGGAGTTCCTCCATCATTTACAAAACCCTCATTGATAATTTTAGCATACTGCGTAGCATCCAGAAGGTCCAGTTTTTTAGAAGCGTTTGAAAAACCATAGAATCCATTGTAAGAAAGGGTAAGTTTTCCTTTTTTCCCTTTTTTAGTAGTAACCAATATTACTCCTTTTGCAGCAGAAACTCCGTAGATTGCAGATGAAGCTCCATCTTTTAAGACTTCGATACTTTCTATATCAGACTGATTGAGCCATCCAATATTATCTACAACAATACCGTCTACCACCCATAAAGGGCTGTTACTTCCTGCCCCAAAACTGGTAATACCCCTTACACGTACAGTGGCAGCAGCTCCAGGCTGTCCGGAATTGGTCACTACAGAAACTCCGGCTGCTCTTCCCTGTAATACCTGTTCCGGTTTACCAGATGGAATATTTTCAATATCGCTGGCTTTAATACTCGCTATAGCACCTGTCACATTACTCTTTTTCTGAGTACCGTAACCAATCACTACAACTTCGTCTATTTTGTTTTCTTTAGCAATTGTGTCCTTCGCCTTGGTGGTCTGGGCACTGAAGTTGGCCGTAAAATAGAGGACGGCAACCACTCCTACGCTTCGTGATATTCTTACATTCATATACAGTTATTGTTTAATTCTCAAATTGAGACAATAAAAATATATTTTTTTTCAATTAATTAACATTCTATTCATAAATATTTTAATTTTTCTTTTATTTTTCAGGGTTAGAAGCCCTATCTTCGCATCAATATTTCATAAAATTTCACAAAAAAACAATAAAGAAGTCTCCCAAAATGATCATCAAGCTTTCTAAAATTTCTCTTCCGTTAAAACTTACCTTTCTTATTTTTTCAATGGTTTTGAACTGTATGGGGCTTATTATTCTGCAGTTGGCCGAAGAGAAAATCACTTACGGAGAATTGGGTTTTTTAGAATCATTTAAAGATCTGCCCATCGCTTTTATTTCTCTTTTTGCAGTGGGTTTTATCAACAAAACCGGAACAAAAAAAGCATTGATTTCGGCTTTAATAATTGTTGGCTTTTGTTCTTGTCTGCTGCCATTTATAGAAGTTTTCTGGTTTTTCAAATTATGGTTTGCCATCATCGGTGCCTGTTTTGCGATTGGTAAAATCTGTGTTTTTGGAATTATAAGGAACAATATTTCGGATGAAAAGTCGCTGGCAAAGACTATGAACAGTGTAGAAGCTTCTTTCATGATCGGAATTTTTGTAGTGAATACCTGCTTTGGATGGGTAGTATCAAGTGAATATTCTGAATATTGGAAATTTTGCTTTTTATTAATCGCTTTCTTATCTGCATTAACAATATTCCTTTTATCAAAAATTACAATTTCTGAGGCCAAACCATTGGAAAATAAAAGTATATTCTCTGAACTTTCAGGGTTTGTAACTCCTTCTATAATGCTATTCCTTGGGGTTATATTTTTTATTGTTTTTATAGAACAGGGATTCAACTCATGGCTTCCGTCTTTTTATAAGAATCATTTGAAAGTCAATTCATTTTTTGCCCTTCAGGCCACGTCTTTTCTGGCAGTATTTTCTTATGCAGGAAGAACAATAACAGCCAACATTATCCGAAGATTTTCATTGCCGGGTTACTATCTTTCATGCATGGCTTTTATTATTTCTTTATTGATCATTATTGTAGGTGTACAGTATTTTGATTCAGCAGATTCAAAGATTATTCTCTTCTTATTTCCGGTGATCGGTTTATTTTTGTCGCCACTCTACCCTGTCATCAATTCAAAAATGATTGCACAGATGGATAAGGAAAAAGTAAACTTATTCACTTCTCTTATTGTTATATTTTCCTCACTGGGTAGCTCTGTAAGCTCGATTATCATGGCTGTTCTGTTTGAAAAACAATTATTAAATTTTTATCCGTTATATATCTTATCTTTCGTAATTCTTCTTTTTGTGACTAGTTTGGTATTTTTTAATGTTTCAAAAAGAAAATAGTTTTATTTTTACAGCCATGAAAATCAAAGACACAAAAAGTAAAGAAACACTTCGGGAACTTATCGATACCAAAGATTTTGTTGCCCATATATCTGTTGACTGTACTATATTCGGCTTTCATAATAATATTTTGAAAGTCCTTCTTTTAAAGTATCATGATCTTGATCTATGGTCACTTCCAGGTGGTTTTGTTTTCAATGATGAAGATTTAAGGGAAGCTGCAGCAAGGGTTTTATTTGAAAGAACACATCTTAAAGATATATTTCTGAAACAGTTTCATACGTTTGGAAGGATAGACCGTACAGAAAATAATGTTCATCAGATTCTTCTTAACAATAAAGGAATTGAGGTACCGGAAGATCACTGGATTTTTCAAAGATTCATTACAGTAGGTTATTGCAGCCTTATTGATTTTTCAATGGCCAATACTTTCCCTGATGCCTTCAACGAAAGCTGTGAATGGTTTGAGGTAAGCAATTTGCCCAAGATGGCTTTCGATCATGATAGGATCATAGAAACAGGGTTAGAATACCTGCGAATGAATATCAATACAGAGGTGGCGGCCAGCAATCTGCTTCCTGAGAAGTTTACGATGAAAGATCTTCAGTCTCTTTACGAAACCATTTTAGGCCAAAAATTCAGAAGGAATAATTTCCAGCGTAAAATTTTAAGTTTAAATATTCTTGACAGACTGGAAAAATTGTATGATGGCTCAGCCAATAAAGCTCCTTACCTGTATAAATTTAAAAGTAAGGTTCACAATTCTACCAATCAGTATCCTATATCCAATGATGAGGAGGCTTAAAACACAGAATTTATTTTATAAACAAATAAAAAGAGCATTATCTGTCTGAAAACCAAACTTAAGATAAGTTTTCAAAAAAATTTTCAAGACACCACGAAAAATGTTACTTTTAACCAAATCAAAAAATCATGTCATATTATCCTCTTACAAGCATCCCTGATTATTATGGAATTGATGCTTTACTTACTGAAGAACACAAACTAATCCGCCAATCTGTAAGAGACTGGGTTGAAAGTTTTGTAATGCCGCAGATTGATCAGGCCGCTCAAAATCATACCGATATACCTAATCTTATGAGAGAATTAGGGAAAATCGGAGCACTGGGACCTTATATCCCGGTTGAGTATGGCGGTTCAGGATTAGACCAGATTTCTTATGGTCTGATTATGCAGGAGTTGGAAAGAGGAGATTCTGCAGTACGTTCTGCAGCTTCGGTTCAGAGTTCTTTGGTGATGTTTCCTATCAATGAATTCGGTTCTGAGGAACAGAAAATGAAATATCTTCCTAAGCTTGCTGCCGGAGAAATGATCGGATCTTTTGGATTGACAGAACCTAATCATGGTTCAGACCCAAGTTCTATGGAAACTTATTTTAAAGATATGGGAGATCATTATCTTTTGAATGGAGCTAAAATGTGGATCACGAACTCTCCTCTATGCGATATCGCTGTGGTATGGGCAAAAAATGAAGAAGGAAAAGTACAGGGATTGATCGTTGAAAGAGGAATGGAAGGATTTACTACGCCTGAAACTCACAATAAATGGAGTTTAAGAGCTTCAAAAACCGGAGAATTGGTATTCAATGACGTAAAAGTTCCAAAAGAAAACCTTCTTCCCGGAGTAACAGGACTGAAAGGACCTTTATCTTGTCTGAACTCTGCACGATATGGAATTTCTTGGGGAGTAATTGGTGCTGCTATTGACTGCCACTGTACTGCTGTTCAGTATTCTAAAGAAAGAAAACAGTTTGGAAAACCAATCGGTTCTTACCAGCTTCAACAGAAAAAACTGGCTGAATTCTTAACAGAGATCACAAAAGCTCAGTTATTATGTCTTCAGTTAGGAAATCTTAAAAATGCTCACAAAGCAACTCCGGCTCAGATTTCTATGGCGAAACGTAATAACGTTAATATGGCTATTGAAATTGCGAGAGAATCCAGACAGATCCTTGGTGGTATGGGAATCATGGGTGAATTCCCAATGATGAGACATGCTGCAAACCTGGAATCTGTGATCACTTACGAAGGAACGCATGATGTTCACTTACTGATCACCGGATTAGACATTACGGGAATCAACGCTTTCTAAAAAAGACAATATATATAAAAAGAGTCTGGCCGTCGGTCAGACTCTTTTATTTTACTCACATTTCAGAGAATTGATATTCAATGAATAATTGTTGATGTCGTAATATTTTCATTAATTTATTAAAGTTATTATCTTAATACCAAAGAAAATGCATCAATATGAGAAAAATTACAACTTTTTTACTGGGCCTTACTGCCTCATTCTACTTTGCACAGCAGGCTGGAGACGTCGTAAGTGCGGAACAGAAACTGGATTTAACCCCACAGGAAGTCATCAATTTCATCGCCAATAATCTCGGTGATCAGGATGCTCCGGAATTTGCCGGCTACCTGAACAGTTTTAATGTAGGACTAAAGGGGTACAAGATCACTTATTACACCAAAAACGAAAATAATGTTCTTGTGAAAGCTACGGGGCTTCTTATGTATCCTAGTGTACCTTTCAAACTTTCAACAGTGGTATCAGATCATGGAACAACAGACAGTAGAAATAATGTTCCGTCTAATTTTAAGGGAGCATTGACAGCAGGATTTGTTGTTGAATTGTCTTATGTACTCAATGGCTATATTTTAATGGCTCCTGATTATGTAGGGATGGGAACCGGAGACGGAGTTCACCCTTATGTAGATTATGCCACTGAAGCAGGTGCCACCATTGATTTCATCACTGCTGCCAATAAAGTACTGGGTCAATTAGGTGTTAAACGGTATGATGAATACTTTTTAGCCGGATATTCACAGGGTGCTCATGCTGCGATGTCTACTTTAAAAAGATTAAGCATTTCGAATCCCAATAATATCAAATTCAAATATGCATATATGGGCGACGGACCGTATGATTTCTCCGGAGTTACTTTAAATAAAGGAGTTCTGGAAAAAGATATTTATCCGTTTACCTCATTCCTGGCCAATGTTCTCAATACCTGCAACAGTACAGGATATAAAACATATAATAACGACATTTCAGAAGTTATTTCTGCAGAATATCTTGATAAATACAATTACCACGTTGTTCAGGATAACGGCGGGCTTTTATGGGGTCCGGTGATATGGAGAAAACTCTTTACGACAAGCTTCGTGAATGATGTTACCAATAACCCCAATAACAAGCTAAGACAGTGCATGAAACCGAAGGATGTATACGACTGGTACAACAAAACACCTATGACATTAGGTCATTCTACTGTTGATTTAGCGATTCCGCCTGAAAATACTTCTAAAACCATTGATGTTCAGCGTGGATATTATGCATGGTGGGATCTGAATAAATACAAACTGGATTCTTTTTATTGGGGACCACTAGGACATGTTGGAGGAATTCTTCCATTCACTCTAGCTTCCAATGCCAAATTCAATACATTGAGAAGCGGCGGACTTCTTAATGAATGGGCGATTGCAGGGTCTATTTTCGGGAAGCAGTCAGCAGAGAAAACGAATGAAAAGCCTGCTCCTTTTTCTTCACAAATACAACCGGATTTGGGCAACATGCAGCTGGTTGAAATCACAGATTTTAATAAAGAAAAAATTCACAGCAGGACAGCTAATGACCGTAGTCTATCAACTTTAAAAGACGGAGTTTATCTGTTGAAAGTATCGGAAAACAACGAGAATAAAATAATTCCGTACATCAAAAACACTCCTAAAGAAGTTACTGAAAATGAAATCGTACAGTCTGCGAACTCATCAGTTTTGCAATTAAAAGTTGATCTGGATGAACTTACTGCTGTAAACGTTTTTGATGAAAATAAAACAATGATCAAAAGTATTTCTCAAAAACAATATCGCGAAGCCGGAGGAATCAATGTGCAGGATCTCGAAAATAAAAACTATACTTTTGAAGTGGTAACTCCGTATTACAATCTTCAGTTCAATAAAGCAATTGGAGGTACCCAATCTTCTGAGAACAGTACTGATATTTTCACTCAAAAACAGCAAATTGTTGCAAAATCCGCCAATGATATTAAAAACATCAGTATTTATAGTATTTCCGGAGCTCTGATCATTCAGCAGGAAGTCAATAAGCCATTATTTGAATCCAGAAATTTAGAATCCGGTGTGTATCTGGTACAAATCACCCTTTCTAATGGAAAAGTTATTAATAAAAAAGTAAAACTGTAGAATCAATCACTCTTCTATATCTCATTTCAAGTTAATTTTTGGCACTTCAGCAATGAAGTGCTTTTTTATATCAATAATTATAATAAATGGTCTTACTTAAATTAATAGCTTAAGTAACAGATTCTCCTGATACTTAAAACTTAAAACCAACGCTGAAATATATTCTTGAAAAATCAAGCTGGCTGTTTCTGGAGACATTTAAACTGATAGGACCTATGAGAGATTCATACCCAAGATTCACTCCATATCCAAACATATCGAAACTATCATTAAAAGGAGACAGCTCTTCACTCACCTTACCATAGCTGAACGATGGGGTAAGATAAAGCTTTTTCATGATCCTGTACTGAAGTGATATTGCTGTTTTAGCAACCGAGGTCATAGGAAGTTCTTTCTGACGAAGACCATTGAATTCAGGACTTAAGAGATCATAATTATATTCACTTCCTCCAAGATTATATTTCTGATTCAGGAAAAGGTAGGGAACCTGATCATCCTTCCCTGATCCAAAACTTGCTCCCAAAAATACATTTGCTTTCACAGTCAGTCTTCTTGTGATTGGATAGAAAAAATTCTCATTTAAAGTGAATGACACGAGGTTTTTAGGCTCGTAATAATAAGATTCTTTTGGGTTAAGTATCAGATAAAGAAGTGGCTGTACTGTGTTCAGATCATAAAGCTTATACTGATCTCCATAATAAAATCTTGTACTCACCTGAAGATGATTCCCTTTTGTAGTAAAATATCTTTTATTGAGATTATTCTGTTCAAATTTCAGGAAAGTGTTGAAATTGCTGTGGTTATATAATTTCTTACTATAATTATCCACTTTTGCCTGATCCACTTTATCCAGTAAGCTGTACATTCTTTCTGTGCTGAACTCTGTTCCCAGTGACAGGTAAGCATTTGGATTGATGTTATAGTTCAGCGCAATCTTTCCGGTTATATTCCGGTACATATGGTTAGGAAAACGGTCGCTCCCGTCTTCGCTTACATCATACAATCTGAAGTTCAGGTCATTACTTTTAAGATTAACCATCTTAGCCTCCAGATCCAGCCACAAACGCTCTCCGCTGTCAAGGAACTGCTGATAAGCCAGTTTAGCCTTAAAACGTTCAGAAATATCTACGGTTGCTAAAAATCGAGATCTGTTCAGAAGAATATTCCTGTAAGTATAATTAACAATAATTCCTACTGATTGTTCCGTATCATAGTGCAGAGCCAGTTTAAAAGCTCCTTTTTTTGCTCTTTTCACAAAAACATTCATTACAAGACCATCATTTTCATTCGTGTAGGTATAATACACCTTTACATACTGACGCATTCCAAATACTCTGTCTATTGCTTCATTTACAGTTTTTGCATCGTAATACTTTCCTTCTGTCAGCCCCATTTGCTTCTTAAGCACCTCAATTTCTGCCGCATCATTAATAGGAGTTCCGTCTTCTTCGTTAAAAGTAAATTTTGTAGTAGGCAGTTTCACCTCTTCAATCATCTGATGTTCATATTGAATTCCTGCCTTTCGCTGAGCTTCTGCCAGGGCTACAAACTCAGGAAGATGCTTTCTCGCTTCCACCTCTCCAATTTTGATGATCCTCCTGAATTTAGCAAAATCTTTCGTTGTAATCTCACCCAATGGATCCACAAAGTCTACCAATACATTAGACAGCTCCTTTTGATGTTTAAAATCCTCTACCGAACGGATGGCATGGGTCTGATAAATCATCTTCATCGGATTTTCAATTTCTTTCTTGGTAAAAAGCCTGAAGCCTGTATAGCCTCCGATCACAAAATCCGCACCCATCTCCCGAACCTCATTGGCTGGATAATTACGATCCAATCCACCGTCAACCAAAAGTTTTCCGTCAATATAAACAGGTGCAAAAGCTGCAGGAATTGCCAATGTAGCACGAATAGCAAGCGGTAAAGAACCTTGTTTCTGCATGATCAGACCACCATTTTCAATATCGGAAGAAGTAAGCTGAACAGGAATCTTCAGTTTGCTGAAATCATTGATATGTTTTGCATTGAAAGTAAGTGTATTAAGAACTTCTCCCATATACTGCCCTTCAATATATGAGCTAGGAAGAGTCGGAAATCCTTTGACTACAGGAAACTCGAGGATATATTTGTCATACTCGTCTTTTTCACTGATATTGACTTTGCTGTAAGGAATTTTATTGCTCAGAATCCTGTTCCAGTCCATTTTATAGATCGTATGCTTCAGCTGATCCGCATTATACCCCATTGCATACAAACCTCCTAAAATCCCTCCCATACTGGTTCCTGTAATATAATCTACTTTGATTCCCAATGAGTCAATCATCTTCAGAATTCCAATGTGTGCAAAACCTTTTGCACCACCGCCACTGAGCGCAAGGCCAAATTTAGTGTCTTTGGTCACATTCTGAAGAGCAATATTCAGGGAATCATTCTTTTGCTGAGACTTGATAATAAGAGAGAAAGCTATGGCAAAAAATATCAGGATCTTTTTCATTGGTGATTCTTGGTGTATCCGATTGAAACTTTAAAAGTAATAAGGAGTAAAGATACACAAAAAAGCCACCTGCTTTACGGCCGTTTTTATGAAGTAAGCAAATGTATTTCTATCTATTATTTAAAATCAATAACAAACTGATTTTCAAATACAATAAGCCAATGTATCAATATTAAATTATTTTAATATGCTTTTATTGTTTCCACAAAATTAACATCCGGATTTAGGATTTCAAGGATCAGGCTTTTGACTGACTTCATTGCATCATCAATATTTCCTTTGTCAAACTGCAGGGAAACCATTCCTTTTTTAGCATCTGCAAAGCTCCATATTCCTGTTTCGATAGGGTATCCCCAAAACTCAGGAAGATGCTGCACCACATAATGATAAATACAAAGCTGAAGTGCCTGTTTTCTTTCACTGTTATGGAAATATTCAGCTACATTATCTCCGTCAATTTTCACGCTGAGATTTTTGATCTTAGCTGTTTTATAATCGATAATTCTTAGAGTTCCGTTCAGTTTATCAATCCGGTCAATGAATCCGAAGAAAGAAATTTTATCATTTCCATCAAGAGCAAAATCAATGTTTTCAAACCTTCTTTCGATGTCAATAATCTCCAGTTTGTTTCCCTGTTTTATCAATTCAAGATCATGAGTAAGTACGTTTTCAATTACTTTTTTAGCAATTGCTTTATGAATATAATTCATCCCCTTCTCATAGAATTCCGGCTGGTGCTTCAGCTTTTCAATAGCAATATTTATATAGTAATCTATCGCTTTAACTGAATCTCTTAAATCGCTTTCCTTTAAAACCTTACCCTTCAACACTTCATACACTTCTTGAAGTGAATAATGGACCAGATTTCCGTAATTTTTCACAGAAAGTTCTTCTTCAATTTCATCTGTTTCCGAGGTATTCAAAATCTTGGATAGATAGAAATCAATCGGATTATAGAGGTAACTTGTAAGGTGGGATGCAGATACTTTTTCCTTCCATTTCTGAAGATGGTCCTGTACAATCTGCGTCTTAGAAATTTCTATAGGTTTGGTGATAATAGGCTCGGAAGAATTCTCAATAATCAGGTGTTCAATCTCATGTGAACTCTCCATTTCAATCTGTGTAATAAAACGACTCTTCTCTCCTGTATTCACTCCGGAACTTAATGCATTATAGAGCAAATGAACATTCTTAGCATCCTGAATCAGTCTGTAAAAGTGATAAGCATAAATGCTGTCATTTTCCAGGAAAGTATGAAGATCAAAGAACCTTCGGATATCAAAAGGAATATAGGTGTTCTGAGAGTTTCCAAGGGGAAGTTTTCCTTCATTCACAGAAAGCAGAATAACGTTTTCAAAATTCAGGAGACGCGTTTCCAACAATCCCATGATCTGCAGTCCTCTCAACGGTTCACCCTGAAAATCGATACTTTCAGAATTAATATGCTGGTTGATAAGAATTTCCAGCGTTTCCATTTTGATCTCAATATTGTAGGGAGTCAGCTGGTTTTTGATGATCCTGAATGCGTTTTCAAAGTGAGAAACATTCTCATACTGAATATCGTCTATTTCCAGCCATTTTACCTGCTGGCAAAACGTAATGAGCATATCTAGATAAATATTTGTCCCCTCAGCTTTTTGAAGAAGGTTAAAGTACGATAACCCACTCAGCAGTTCATGTAAAAGTTTATTAGAAATATAAACAATATTTCTCTCCTCTACTTTGGATTTAAAATCATTGATAATAAGCTCGTCCTCATCAGATTTAGGAAGTTCTTCCAGAATCGGGAAAACATCTCGGTAATAATAGGAGGATTTATTTTTTTCCAGTTGTTTCTGCAGATAAAAAAGACGTTTCACAGCGTTGGAGAAAGATAGGTTCTTCAATGGAAAACCCATCGTAATATTCAAATTATCAACACCATGCATCACATCCAGGCTTGCAGGAAGAAGGTTTTCATCCAGCAATACCACTGCTGTATTGGAATAGGTTTTATTATTGATTTCCTTAAAAATTTCCGGCAGTACTTTGGTCTGGGTCACATTCCCGGATACTTCGTATACCTTAATTTTTTTAGGTTGGTTAAAGTCGTCTTCTATCCATTGAAAAGTTCTGTTTTCATCAAATTCTTTCCAGGTTTTATGGTTTCTCAGAAACTTTCCGGCTTCCTGTCTTTCATCGTCGAAATAATAATGGTCTGCCTGAAAGAAACATTGAGCTTTATTCCATTTCAAAAGGCTTCTTACCAGCTTTTCCTCTACCGGAGTAAAAGCATTGAATCCACAAAAGACAAATTCTTCTTTGGTATTTTCAGCAAAATCAGCAATCTTAGCTTTAGCAGCCTCATGAATCATTCCGGAAGTCGCCCAGTTTTTTTCCTGTAGTCTCTCCTTCAAAACGGGGAGAAAAACATTCATATTCTGCCAGAAATTAAGGAACTTCTTTCTTGGTACATCATCATCCTCACCAAGATCCTGAGCCCATTCTTTGATCCTTTCCTCATCAAACATATACTGAAGAACCGCCTGATCACTGTCTGAAAATTTGAGAATATCATCCCAGTCCTTCTGCAGGGTAGGAAACCACTTCAAAAAGTCCGAAAAATCATCTCTGGGAATAAGATTCAGACTTCTGTACACATCGAATGAGAAAAGCCACAATGGAATTCCCTGAATCGGCTGTTGATCTGAAATTTTATTGATAAGTTCTTCTACGGTAAAAAAATTGGGAAGAAGCCCTGAATAACTATTTTCCTCCAGAATCTGTCTGATAAACACAATAGGACGTTTTCCGGGCAGAATGATATTAAACGCAGAAAGGTCCGGGTTTTGCGCTAGCAGTTCGTGAATGATCTTATTGAGGAATTTCAAGGGGCTTGATAGCTTTTTAAGTTGTCGAGTTGTTCAGAAATCATATTATTATATTCTGCCTGTTTTTCTTTATTGATCCCGTGACGGGTTTCTCTGTCATAGGCCATCTGAAAGTTTTGATAATCAACGGATATCCCGTCATAAATTGCTTTGAAATACTTGTTATAATCACCGGAAGTCCTGATTTTTTCAGCGACTGCCTTTCTGAATTTTCTCACAAATAATTCTGCAATATCAAAATGTTTTTGTTCATGAAGCAGGATATAATCATCCATTTTTTTAACATCCTTCCAGGATTTCTCTTCGTTAAATATGGTTTTGATGGTAATGGTAACCGGTGCTTTTGGATTGGAAGATTTTATAGAGGAAAACTCCCAGCCGCAATGGGTATACGCTGCTACATCAGGATTATTTTTCTTATTCACCGGACTTTTAAAATTATCCCAGGTCAGCTTTCTGCCTTCCTCCCAGATAATCTTTTGCCCGAATACCAACTCAGCGGCCAATAAGCACAATACAAAAGTCAATCTCATTATTCTACCACAATTGTTTTCGTAATCCAGTTATTTCCTCCGTTCCAGAATTTAAAAGTATAAGTTCCTTTTTTCTGCGGACTGAAGTTGATCTGATTGGCTCCTACATAACTTCCCTGCGTACAAGGTCCGTTTGTGATATATTTGTAGGAAGTCACCGTTCTTTCAAGATTAGTATTGTAAATATAATCATAGCCGTAAAAGCCATCACAATGAGAGGGATAGGTGGAATAAGTTTTTATGCTCTGTATCGCAAAAACATCCATGGTGTCATTGACAATTTTTACGCTGTCTATTTTGATCTTATCAATAGATTCAATTGTATGGTAATCGTCGTCATTACACGAAACCAGAAGCCCGCCAAACAGTAATACTGAAAATCCAATATTTAAAAGTTTTTTCATAACCTTTAGTTTTCTGATTATTAACAAATATTAGCAAAAATTATTCCTTATTTACATAAAAATCAGGAATTAAAATTACCTTTTGATACATAAACTACTTTTTTAGTATCAAAAAATTCTTCATCAAAATAGTGTTTAAGGTTGAAAATTTCACATTTAAGGCCAGCAAGTTCTTCTGCAAGATCCCCGCCTTTCAAATATAAAATTCCGTTATGTTTAGTGTTAAACTGTTCTTTTTCAAACTTTCCTTTCAGCCATCTTAAAAATTCCGGCATCTGGGTTACTGCTCTGCTGACTACAAAGTGGAATTTTTCTTTCAGTTTTTCTGCTCTTCCGTGGATCGCTGTTACATTCGTCAATCCTACACCTTCTGCTACCGCCTGTACTACACTGATTTTCTTACCGATAGAATCAATAAGCGTAAATTCTGTCTCAGGAAACAGGATCGCCAAAGGAATTCCCGGAAAACCACCTCCGGTTCCGATATCCAAAACTTTTGTTCCAGGAGCAAATTCCATCACTTTTGCAATTCCCAAAGAGTGGAGAATATGCTTTTCATACAGCGACTCCATATCTTTTCTGGAAATTACATTGATTTTTTCATTCCATTCATTATACAGATTTTCCAATTGCGAAAACTGTTCTCTCTGTCTTTCAGTAAGATCCGGGAAATATTTTAATAGTAACGATGCAGACATGTGAATTATTATAAACAGCAAAAATAAGTTTTATTTCTCTTGTATTCAAATCTACTTTTCCCGGCAGGCCTTGATCCCTGTTTTTCAACAGAGATCATCACTTTGCAATACCCGGAATTACAGGCACGTTCAGGTTTCCGGACTGGCTGATTGTCTGTACGGCAAAAATATAATTGTCTTTGGAAAGCGGAACTTTAATGGAAAGCTCTTTTGTAAATATTTTTTTCTGCCATACCGGACTGTCTGTTTCACGGGCCAGCACATAATATCCTGCCGGAGTTCCTGATTTTGGTTTTTCCCAATGCAGAGTTGTGGAATTGGTCAGTTCTTTAACATCCATTTCTACTTTTTCAGGTTTTGAAGTGGATTTCGCAAGACTGGCAAGTACCGCTATATTGGCAGCCACATTCTTTTTCAGATATTTAAAATCTATAAATTCCGGAAGGTCACCATATTGTTTATTGTTTTCTACTCTTATATCCTGATGCTGATGATCATAATTTTCATAATACTCGGTAAGTCTTACTGAAGGAAAGCCATTATTAACAAAGCTGGTATGATCTCCTCCGCGCAGAAACCTGTCATTTCTGTAGATCAGTTTTATTTCAAGTCCTTTGATGTACTGTTCTGTAATTTCTTTGATATATCTTGCCAGCTGTCTGGATTCGCTGTCATTTTCAAAACCCAGATTTCTGATCGTCATTGCCTTTTTGTCCAAATCTTTATACGGCAGACCTTCACTAAATACACGGAGTATGCGGGTATTGACTTCTCCTGTTTCTCCAACTTCAGAATTGCCAATCATATCATTGTTCAGAACGGCTTCCAACTGTAAATTTTCTCTCTTAATTTTTTCAGCCAATTGTTTAGATCCCAAAAGTGATTGCTCTTCTCCTGAAAACGCCACAAAGATAATGGAGGCCGGAAATGAAGATCTGCTTAATATCCTTGCAGATTCTATAACGGCGCTTGCTCCACTGCCATCATCATTGGCTCCGGGTGCTTTGGAAGTTCTGTTCATCACATCTGTCACCCTGGAGTCAAGGTGCCCGCCGATCAGAAATATTCTTTTGTCATCAGGATCCGTACCTTTCAGAAAAGCAACAGCATTTCCAAGATTGACTGCTTTATCAATTCGCTTTCCATCCGGCTGAAGATCTTCCTGCTGAAGGTATACTTCCATTCTGCCTCCGGAGTTTTTTGCATATTCATTGAATTTTTTAATAACCCAGTTTCTTGCTGCTCCTATTCCATGCTTTGGATCATCCAGCGTGCTTAAAGTATGTCTTGTTTCAAAACTCACCAGCTTACCGATGTATGACTTCAATGAGTCTTCACTCACTTGCGAGACATATTTTTTCACTTCCTCATCTTTTGAATGTTTCTGAGAGAAAACAGTGCAGGAAATCAGCAGCAGAAAAACGAAATATTTCATAGGATCAATCTTAGATTGTTAAAGATACAAAACCATAGGGCTACTATATAGTTTTTTATTTTAATGAAGTTCATTATGGGTTAATATCTGCCAAACCGTGAAAAAGATGCAATGATTCTCAAACAGGTTAAATTTGGTTAAAACCTGACAAAAATCTTCTAACCAAACCCACTTTTATTATCCCTGAAAGGCGTTTTTATTATATATTTGTTAAAATTCAAAAAAATACATGGATAAACTTTCAGATAGAGTAAAAAGATTAGGATACTCACAGACATTTGTAATGTCTAACAAAGCCAGAGAAATGAAAGCCAGCGGAATAGACGTGATCAGCTTAACTCTTGGTGAACCGGATTTTGATGTTCCGGACAATATCAAACAGGCCGCTTTTGATGCCATCAACCAAAACTACAGCCACTACTCTCCTGTACCCGGATTTCTGGAACTGCGAGAGGCTATTGCTCATAAATTAAAAAGAGATAACAACCTGGAATACAAACCCACCCAGATCTGTGTTTCAAATGGCGCCAAACAAGCTATTATAAATGTTCTTGCCTCCATTATCAATGATGGGGATGAAGTTCTTCTTCCAGCTCCATATTGGGTAAGCTATGATGAAATGGTAAAAATGATGGGTGGAGCTTCCGTAATGCTTCCTACCTCTTATTTAACGGACTTTAAAGTAACAGCAGAACAGCTTGAAGGGGCTATTACAGAGAAAACCAAAGCGGTACTTTTCAGTTCTCCATGTAATCCATCAGGTGGCTATTACACTTATGACGAATTAAAATCCATTGCAAAAGTTATCGCCAAATACCCTCAGATAACGATAATTTCTGATGAGATTTACGAGTATATCAATTACGAAACAAAAACGACTTCTATTGCACAGTTTCCTGAAGTATATGAACAGACAGCGGTGATCAACGGAATGTCAAAAGCATTCGCAATGACAGGATGGAGAATCGGTTATTCTGCCTGTCCGGAATGGCTGGCAAAAGCGTGTGAAAAAGTACAGGGACAGATGACCAGCGGAGCCAACACCATGGCACAGAGAGCTTCTATCACCGCATTGAAAACAGATCCTTCTGAATATAAATACATGATTGATGCTTTCAAAGAAAGAAGAGATCTTGTGTATGAACTGATCAAAGAAATTCCAGGATTTAAAGTATTGCTTCCTAAAGCAGCATTCTATTTCTTCCCGGACATTTCGCATTATATCGGAAAAAACCTGAACGGAACTGAAATTAAGGACTCTGACGATTTTGCAATGTTCCTACTGGAAAATGCTCATGTAGGCTGTGTCGGCGGATTCTCTTTCGGAAGTCCGGAATGTATCAGATTCTCTTACGCTGCATCTGAAGAAGATTTGAGAGAAGCAATGAAGCGAATCAAAAATTTATTGGAGCAATTCAACTAACAAATTAATAACCAAAAATAAAGTACAACAGCAATGAATCTGTTAAAAAAACTAACCATCGCGACCAGTATTGCCGCCGCAAGTTTTGCAGGATATGCTTTTGGCCAGGATTTCCAATGGAAAGAAGGAAATTCTAATGGCTATAAGTATAAATATGTTACCAACGACCCTACTTCTGCAAGGTATTATACCTTAAAGAACGGATTAACGGTTATCCTGAGCCCTACCAATAAGGACCCGAGGATACAAACATATATTGCCACAAAGGCAGGAAGTAAAACCGACCCTGCAGACCACACCGGTCTTGCCCATTATCTGGAGCATATGCTTTTCAAAGGCACCAATCAATTCGGATCTAAGGACTGGGCAAAAGAAAAACCTCTTTTAGACCAGATTGATGCTCTTTACGAAAAGTACAACCAAACTAAAGACGAAGCTAAAAGAAAAGAGATCTACAAAGAGATTGACAAGGTTTCCGGAGAGGCTGCCAAATATGCAATAGCGAATGAATACGACAAAATGATGGCCGGTATGGGAGCTGACGGAACCAATGCCTTCACTTCCTTTGAACAAACGGTATACACAGAAGATGTACCATCCAATGTTCTTGACAAATTTCTTGCTGTACAGGCTGAAAGATTCAGAGAGCCTGTTTTGAGACTCTTCCACACAGAGCTTGAAGCAGTATATGAAGAAAAAAACAGGTCTCTTGATGATGATGGAGATAAAGTTTATGATACGATGTTTGCCAGTCTTTTCCCTAACAATAATTACGGAAAGCAAACAACCATCGGGACGATTGAACATTTGAAGAACCCTTCTCTACACGCTATCAGAGAATATTACAACAATTATTACGTTCCCAATAACATGGGAATCATCATGTCCGGAGATTTTAACCCGGATGAAGTGATTGCAAAAATTGACAAGGCTTTCTCATATATGAAGCCCAAAGCCATTCCTGAATATAAAGTAGGGCAGGAAAAACCAATTACAGCTCCCATTGTAAAAGAAGTTGTAGGACCTAATCCTGAAAATGTAATGCTTGGTTTCAGATTTCCGGGAGCTTCTACAAAAGATGCAAGAATGCTGAACCTTGTTGGAAATATGCTTACCAACGGACAGGCTGGATTGATTGACCTTAACCTGGTAAAAAAACAAAAATTACTTGGGGCTTATGCAGGTTCTTATACTTTAAAAGATTATTCAGTATTACTTCTTCAAGGAAAACCAACTGAAGGACAGTCTCTAGATGAAGTAAAAAATCTTCTTCTTCAGGAAATTGATAAATTAAGAAAAGGGGAATTTTCTGATGACCTGATTCAATCTATCGTCAACAACGAAAAGAAAGGTATTATTCAGAAAGATGAAAAATATTCGTCAAGAGCAAGCATCCTGATGGATGAATTTACTTCAGACATTGACCACAAAGCAACACTGGAGTATGTAGACGAAATTTCAAAACTTACGAAGAAAGACATCATGGATTTCGTATCCAAATATCTTCAAAATAACAACTACGTTGCAGTTTACAAAAGAAAAGGAGAAGACAAAAGTATAGTGAAAGTTGACAAGCCAACAATCACTCCGGTTTCTGTAAACAGAGAAGACCAGTCTCCTTTCCTTAAGAAGATTGATGATATGCCTGAAAACCCTATCGCTCCGGTATGG
This sequence comes from Chryseobacterium sp. 22543, assembly GCF_052044565.1. Taxonomy (NCBI): domain Bacteria; kingdom Pseudomonadati; phylum Bacteroidota; class Flavobacteriia; order Flavobacteriales; family Weeksellaceae; genus Chryseobacterium; species Chryseobacterium sp. 22543. The sequence goes on along the minus strand of NZ_JBQENH010000002.1, from coordinate 943,054 downwards.
TTGAATTATGATAAAGATATCGCTAAAAACAAATTGGCCGATGTAGAGGTACTTTCTGTAAAAAATACAGATAATGCGCTGTTCAGAATGTATTATCACTTTGATTCCGGAAAATGGAACAACAAAATTCTTCCTATAGCAGCAGAATATCTTCAGTATTTAGGAACTAAAGACAAATCTTCAGAAGTAATCAGCAAAGAATTCTATAAACTTGCTTCAAGCTTCAATGTTGGCGCAGGAAATGAAGAAACTTATGTATCACTTGAAGGTTTAAATGAAAACTTCGATAAAACGATCTCTTTATTTGAAGATCTGATTAAAAACTGCCAGGCAGACCAAACCGCTCTTGATGCTTACAAAACAAGACTGAAAAAAGCCAGAGCGAATGCGAAGCAAAATAAAGGAACCATCATGGCCGGACTGAGAAGTTATGCCCAGTATGGTGCACAGAATCCTTTCAACAATGTACTGAGCGATGCTGAACTTGACGCCTTAAAAGCAGAAGATCTGATTAATGTTCTTCATGATCTTTTCAATTTCAAGCACAAAGTATTGTATTACGGTCCGAAATCAGGAAATGATGTGGTAGCATCTCTAAAACCTGTCCACAAACTTCCTGCAACCCTGAAAGATCTTCCTAAGTCAAAAACTTTTGCTCAGATCCCGACTGATAAGAACAAGGTATTATTTGCTCATTATGACATGGTACAGGCAGAAATTTTCTGGGTGAGAAACGCAGACCAATACAACCCTTCTACGACACCTACTGTAAGCTTGTTCAACAACTATTTTGGAGGCGGAATGGGATCTATTGTTTTCCAGACGATCAGAGAATCTAAAGCACTGGCTTATTCTACCTACTCTTATTTTGCACTTCCTAGCAAGAAAACAGACAAGGATATGATTATGGCGTATGTAGGAACACAGGCAGACAAATTCAATGAGTCTACAACAGCAATGAATGAGCTTTTAACAACTCTTCCAAAATCTGAACAGTTATTTGAAACTGCAAAAAGCGGGTTGAAAAAATCTATTGCTTCTGAAAGAATTACTCAGGACGGAATCATCTTCTCTTATCTGAAATCTCAAAGACTTGGAAACAACTTTGACATGAGAAAGAACGTCTACGAACAGGCACCAAAACTGTCTTTTGCAGACATCAATACGTTCCACGATAAGGAAATGAAGAACAAAAACTACACATACTGTCTCGTTGCTTCTCAAGATAAAGTAAATGAGGCTGATATGCAGAAATTAGGTGAGGTAAAAAAACTTAATTTAACCGAAGTATTTGGTTACTAAAATAAACAAAAAGCCCTGTTATCAGGGCTTTTTTATTTAACAGCGTGTCAAAAACAATTATAGATTTTATTTATCAATATTTGTTTGTTCGATAGATGAATCTTTCATATCTTTGCGATAGAAATTTAAATATAAAAACAGAAAATTATGTCTTTAGTAGGAAAAAAATTCCCAAATTTAACAATTGACGCAATGTCCGAAATGGGTGACGATTTAAGAATCAACATCTTTGATGAAGCAGTAAACAACCAGCAAAAAGTTCTTTTATTCTGGTACCCTAAAGATTTTACTTTCGTATGCCCTACTGAGCTTCACGCTTTTCAGGAGGCTTTAGGAGAGTTCGAAAAAAGAAACACTAAAGTAATTGGTGCATCTTGTGATACTAACGAAGTACACTTCGCATGGTTGAACACACCAAAAGATAACGGAGGTATCGAAGGAGTAACTTACCCACTTTTAGCTGATACTCACAGACAATTGGCAAACACATTAGGAATTGTAGATCAGGATTTTGAATACAATGAAGAAGGAGAAGAAGTTTTCACAGGTTCTAATGTAACTTACAGAGCAACTTACCTTATCGACGAAACTGGAAAAATCTTCCATGAAGCGGTAAACGATATGCCTCTAGGAAGAAACGTAAAAGAATTCTTAAGATTAATTGACGCTTACACACACGTTCAAAAACATGGTGAAGTATGTCCTGCAAACTGGGAAGAAGGAAAGGATGCTATGAAAGCTGACAGAACTTCTACAGCAGAATATTTAGCTAAGAACTAATATAATTTGTTAATTTGAAAATGAGATAATTTGAAAAATAATCTCAAGATTTTTGAAAATTATCTCATTTTCTTCTTTACAAAACATTGACACATCCCCAATTAATAAATTTTCAAATTACAATCATGTACACAGAATTAACCGAAGATACATTACAAAATATCGTTAACGACAACGAAAAAGTAGTTGTTCAATATGGCGCAACATGGTGCGGAAACTGCAGAATCATGAAGCCAAAATTCAAAAAACTGGCATCTGAAAATGATACTATTCCATTTTTATATGTAGATGCTGAAAAGCTTCCTGAAAGCAGAAAATTAGCAAAAGTAGACAACTTACCTACTTTCGCGATCTTTAAAAACGGAGAATTGGTAAATCAGGTTCAATCTAACCAGACAGAAAGTTTAATTAACCTTTTTAACGAATTAGCATAATGAAATTACCCGTAATCAGACAGTTTTACCAGAATCAGACTCCTGAAAACCTTGAAAAAACATTAGAAGTACTGGAAAGCTTCTGCGAATTCAGAGGAACAAGCGAAGAAGACTTAAATGTTGCAGGAGAATTGATCACCAACATTTGTGGAGCTTTAGAAGTTCATGCCAACGTACAGAACGGAATGAGTGAAAAAGATGCTTTAAACTCTTTTGCTCAGAAGGTTTTAGGATCAATCGACAAATAATATCTTTTGATTATTTTTAATTAAAAGATTATAAAAACACATATACAATACCTGAGGTTTTCCTCATTACTATACTTTTTTCTATTCTTTAAGAATCTTTTATTTCAACTATAAAATGTACTTCAAAGGACCTTACCCGGTCACATGAGGCTGGATGTTGTGTGGAAGTTTTAAAGAATATCCAATAAAATCCTGGTGAAATATCATCAGGATTTTTTGGGTTTATGGTTTAAAACACTAATAGCACAAATATTCTACACAAATTTCACAAATAGGACAATAGCTATCAAATTATCAAAATTACATGCAATCATCTGTGTCAATCTGTGAAATCTGCGGTTAAAAAAACATTTTTAATTATTATAAATTTTGGCTAAAGCCAATAGATAATGGCTTTTTAAGTAAAAGGGCTCCCTTCGTCTACGCTCAGGATGATAGCCTGTTCTTATTGAATAAACAACAAGGATTTATGCAATTGAACCAAAGATAAACCCACTCTATCAAAAGTGTTGATTTATGAAATCTGTGGACAATAAATCAATATCATCATAAGTTTTGACTAAATCCCGCTCCCATTGAATTCGTGTTACTCGTGAAACCATTTGTGACATTTGTGTTTAAAAAAAACTTTTATTCAAAAAAAATCCCGATGAAAAATCACCGGGACTATTATTATAAAGATAATCAACTTATCTATTAGTTTCTTCTGCTCATCAGAATACTTAGAATATACCAGAATAAAAGCATAATTGAAGCAAAAAGCTGCAATGCCGCTCCTACATACTGGTTCGTTCCATAAGAGTCTTTTAATTTACTTGTCTGATATAAAATAGCAGCCGAAGCTAAAATTACCATTCCTACTGAAAACCATAAGCCAAGGTTAAAACCGAAGATCATTCCACCTGCAATAAGTCCGATGGAAATAAATCCACCAATCACAATGATATTTCTTAAAAAAGAAAAATCTCTTTTAGAAGTGAATGCTACCGCTGAAATACCGGCAAACATTGCGATCGTTAAAGTAGCAGCCTGGAAAATTACATTTGTACCGCCTGCCATATTGGTAGCAATAAAAAGCAGAGGCATAAAGATAATCGCTTCCAAAAAGATGTAAAAACCTAATCCCATATACTGAGTAGATTTACTTTGTGAAAGTGACCATTTAGAAGCTAAAACAGAAGCTAACCAGAAAACTCCAATGATTAGTAACCAAATATATTTCTGAGCAAACATCATGAAAATAATTTCTTTCGGAACCGTTTTCAATAATATCGTTTCAACTCCAATAAATGCAAGAATAGATAAAGCAACATGCAAATACGTCTTCTTGTAAAAACCCGCCTTCTCCACGTCCGAAGAATGAGCGACTAAAACATCTGTCATCATAGTTAATATTTTTTTAGTTAATCGAAAATAAATTTTATCTATTTCGAAGGCAAAACACCCAGAATTTTCCCATCATCCTCAAATACAGCGGTAATAGCCTCTTTGGAAGATGATTCGCCTGCATATTTATATTTAATACTTGGATGATTGATACCATCCATGGTTTTATAATATCCTGCTTTTAAGATTTCAAGCTTTTTGTTGGGATCAATGCCGTCTTTTACTTTTTTAAGAACATCATCCGTTACAATTTCCTTTACCTTCTCAGAAAGCAATCCATCAATTGTTTTACGGTCAGAAGCCTGTAAAGCCTCAATAAACTTAAGAAAGTTATCATTGTACAAACTGACTTTCTCCTTACTTATAGCAGCGGGCTGCTCTTTTTTCTGGCCACCCTCAACCTTCACACCTGCCACTTTCTGAGCAAACATCAACTGTGCACCTACGAGAGCAATTCCCAGCAATAATTTTTTCATAGTATTCATTTTTGTTATCTGGTGAAATAAGTGATGGAAGATACGAAAATCAGACCAGTTCTAAAAATTTCATTGTATCCACATTATCTGCATAGGTATCAAGACCTGGATTTTGTGCTTCTCCAAACCGAATAGCATTCAATCCCAACTCCTCTTTAGACACCACACACTGGATATTTTCTTCGTTTTCAGCAATAAATGTTTTCACATCATCCAAAGACTCATATCTGCTGAAATTGATTACAGAAAGCGGACTGAAAAGTTTATCATCTTCTTTCAGCATCACAAAATTATTATCCCAGAATTTATCCTGATTTAAAAGATAAACTGCTCTGTTATAGTCATAATTATTGGCATACTTATTATGATTGATGATATCCTGGAATCCTACGAAGCTCTCAAACAGTCTGTCAATAACGAAGTCCTGTGGAATAAAAATTCTCGTCACATTACGGCATCCAAGTCCAAAATACTGGAAAATATCTTTTGCCAGCAACTGTAGTTCTGCCTCCGTTTCATCACCTTTCAACACAGCAATGGAAGTTCTGTTCTTGCGTATAATGCTTAAGTGATTTTTAAAATAATATTCAAGATATCTGGCTGTATTATTACTTCCTGTAGCGATAACTGCATCAAAATTCTCTAATCTCTCTACAAATTCAAACACTACATTCTCATTGGAAAATTCATTCCATTTTTTCAATAAAAACGGAACCATATATTTATCTTTTGACGACAGCTTAATAACAGGAATATGATTACTCAACACAACGGACATCACATCATGAAAGCCTACCAAAGGAATATTTCCGGCTAAAATAAGTCCAACTCTTTTTGATATTTTAGAGGTTGAATAATTTCCAAGCCAGTTTTTGATATTTTCGTCAGTCAAAAGATCTGCCCATTGCTGTAAAGCAAATTTCTGATTATCAATAGTAAACCACGGATTCTCTATTTCAGATCTCTTCAACAATAATTCAATATCTACATCATCTTCATTGCGATCTTCCGGTTTCTTCGCTAAAAACGCTTTTATATAGTCACTTAATTTAATAAGTCCTAAAACTTGATTTTCGGTATTCATAATTACTTTAAAATTGGGGAATATTTTGTAATTTTGTGCAAATTTAAAAAAAATTAGCGATGGCTATTAAAATAACTGATGAATGCATTAATTGTGGAGCTTGCGAACCGGAATGTCCCAACAATGCAATATATGAAGGAGCTGTAGATTGGAAAGCTTCTGACGGTACGGCTCTTCAAGGTACAATTACAATGCCGTCGGGACTTACTGTAGATGCAGATGCACCACAGGAACCTGTAAGTGATGATGTTTATTTCATTGTAACAGATAAATGTACAGAATGTAAAGGATTCCACGAAGAACCTCAGTGTGCGGCGGTATGCCCTGTAGACTGTTGTGTTCCTGACGAGGATCACGTAGAATCTGAAGAATCTCTTCTTAATAAAAAAGCATTCTTACATGGCGAATAAAAAAATTCCGTCTCATTATCTGTGAGGCGGTTTTTTTGTCCAAAAATCCAATTTAACCAAAAATAAAGCTGAAAGACTATCAATCCGGAAGCAACCAAAAAATAAAAATATGAACAAAAAGCACAACTTCAGCGCAGGGCCATGTATTTTGCCACAGGAGGTATTTGAAAAATCAGCACAGGCTATCCTGGACTTTAACGGTATCGGATTGTCTCTTCTCGAAATTTCTCACAGAAGTAAGGATTTCGTAGCTGTAATGGACGAAGCGCGTGCAATTGTAAAAAGACTGATGAATCTTGGTGATGATTATGAAGTTATTTATTTAGGAGGAGGTGCCAGTCTGCAGTTTGCAATGGTTCCTTACAACCTGATGAAAGTAGGTGGAAAAGCAGCTTACCTGGATACAGGAACGTGGGCAGCCGGAGCCATTAAAGAAGCAAAAAAAGTAGGAACAGTAGATGTAGTAGGTTCTTCAAAAGAAGAAAATTACTGTTTTATCCCTAAAAATTATACGGTTGGTTCAGAATACGATTATTTCCACTGTACTTCCAACAACACGATTTATGGAACTCAGATGAAATCTTTCCCTGAAGTGGATACCCTGATGGTTTGTGATATGAGTTCTGATATTTTCTCAAGACAACTGGATTTTTCCAAATTTGATCTGATCTATGCGGGTGCTCAGAAAAATATGGGACCTGCAGGTGTTACCTTAGTGGTGATCAAAAAAGAAATCCTTGGAAAAACAGGAAGAGAAAACATGTTTTCTATATTGGACTATTCTCAGCATATCGCCAAAGAATCAATGTACAATACGCCGCCGGTATTCCCTGTATATGCCTCTTTACTTACCCTTCAGTATCTTGAAAAAAACGGAGGAATTGCGGCTGCAGAACAAAGAAACGAAGCAAAAGCTAAGCTTTTATATGATGAAATCGACAGCAATCCTTTATTTGAAACTTTCTGCGTGAAAGAAGACCGTTCACTGATGAATGTTTCTTTCAAAATTACTGACGAAAGCAAAAAAGAAGAATTTGACAACGCATGGAAAGCTGCAGGTATCAGTGGATTAAACGGACACAGAAGTCTGGGCGGATACAGAGCAAGTTTATACAATGCCTTACCCATTGAAAGCGTACAGGTTTTGGTAGATGTAATGAAATCAATCAAATAATTTAAGCATTAAAAATTCAAAGATTGAAAGATTGAAAAGCAGTTAATTTAAATTTATTAATTTGCGCCTCAGTTTTAAAATTTTGAAATATTTACATTTTTCAATCTTTAAATCAAATAATTCATGAAAGTTTTAGCAAACGATGGAATCTCAAAAGCAGGAGAAAACGCTTTAAAAGAAGCTGGAATTGAAATCCTGGACAATAGAGTCGCTCAGGATCACGTTATTAATTTTATCAACGATAATAATGTGGACGTCCTTCTTGTAAGAAGTGTAACGAAAGTGAGACAAGAGCTGATTGATGCATGTCCCGGCCTTAAAATCATTGGAAGAGGTGGTATCGGGATGGACAACATTGATGTGGAATATGCCAAAAGCAAGGGGATTAAAGTAATCAATACTCCTACAGCATCTTCAAAATCGGTGGCAGAATTAGTGTTCGGACATTTCATTTCACTGGCAAGATTCCTTCACGAATCCAACAGACTGATGCCTCTGGAAGGAGATACTCATTTCAGTGCTATGAAAAAGTCATTCAGCAATGCATATGAACTTTCAGGGAAAACATTAGGAGTAATCGGCTTTGGAAGTATTGGCCAGGAAGTCATAAAAATAGGAATTGCTTTAGGAATGAAAGTAACCGTTCTGACAAGAAGCCCTAAAACAGAAGTTCTTACCCTGAATTTCTTCAACGGACAATCTGTCGACTTTGAAATCACTTCCACCAATGATATGGATGCATTCCTGCAAGATGCAGATTTCATCAGTATCAATACGCCGAAAACGAATGAATATATTATAGATACCCCTCAGTTTGAAAAAATGAAAGATGGGGTCTATATTGTAAATACTGCAAGAGGAGGTGTCATCAATGAAGTGACATTGATTGATTTTATCGAGTCAGGAAAAGTAGCCGGAGCTGCATTGGACGTTTTTGAAAACGAGCCAAGCCCGGAATTGCCTTTACTGATGAACCCTGCACTATCTCTTTCTCCACATGTTGGAGGAAACACAGTAGATGCTCAGGAAAAAATCGGTATCGAACTTGCAGAACAAATTATTAAGCTACAAAAAGAAACTATAAGATAAATATGCCTGTTTTTAAACCTTTCCGTGGAATAAGACCTCATAGAGACTTCGAGAGCACTTTCCCTACACATCCACTGGATAATTTTACCCAGGAAGAGATCACAGAGAAGGCTCAAGTTGAAAATACTTACATCAATATGATTAAACCCTATGTTGTAAGTAAATCTAAAGATATTGACCGGAATCTGCGAAAGATCCGTTCTACATTTGAAGAACTTCTGGACGAAAAGAAATTGGTCCAGGACAATTCAGCCTACTATCTTTATGAGCAGATCTACCCCAACAAACAGGTGTTCAGAGGACTTCTGGGATTAGCAAGTATTGAAGATTTCTGGAATGGAAAAATCAAAAGACATGAAAGTACCATTCCCCAGAAAAAAGAAAAACTGGCTCATTACCTTGAAAAAGTAAACCTGCAGGCAGAACCTGTACTCCTTACCTATCCGGCCAACTCAAAAATTGAGCTGCTGATGAATCATGAGGAAAAAAATGTCCCTATCTTCAACCATGTAGACACTATCGGTATCAGACATAAAATCTGGAGAATAGACAACCGCCTGAAGTTACAGCAGTTTAAAGAAGTGATTGATCAGATTGATTCATTTTATATTGCTGACGGACACCACAGAATTGGGTCTACAGCGATAAATGCCAAATATCATAAGGAGAAAAACAAAAAACATAATGGTACAGAGCTTTACAACTTTGTCTACAGCTTTATTGTTTCCAATCAGTCTATTAAAATTCATGATTATAACAGAATCTTACATGATCTGAACGGTATTTCTCCCGAAGCTTTCCTGAAGGAACTTGAACATTATTTCCTTATTCATGAAAAAGGAGAAACATCCTACTACCCTTCTCAGAAATTCCACATTTCAATGTATATGGATGGGAAGTTCTATTCTCTTCATGTGAAGCACGATCTTCGTTCCAAAGAAATGTCTCTTGATAATCTGGATCACCACCTTATTGACAAGTATATTTTTAAAAATATATTGAAAATTGAAGATCCGGACAGCTCTGAGCTTATTTCTTATGTAAAAGGAACATCCAATATCAACGGAATCAATCTTTTAAAAGAGAAAGTAGACAGTGGTGAAGGCAAGGTTGGCTTTGGAATTTATCCTGTAAGTTTTAATGATATGATTAAAATTTCGGATTTAAAATTAAGCATGCCTCCAAAATGTACATTTATTGAACCAAAGTTGATTACAGCGCTGGTAATGTATGATATGAAACCTTAATAAATTCCCATTTTTTCCCTACTTTTATCAAAGGAAAAAGAAAGGTAAATAAAAAATGAAAAAAATATTCATTATACTTCCACTCTTTTTGAGTGGATTTTTATTTTCTCAAAAAAAGCCACAAAAAAATCCGGCAAAAAAAACAACGCTTGCCAAATTCAATTATCATGATGAGTTCAGAAAAATTTCAGATGAAATCATGACCAATGGTAAGGCTTATGATAATCTTGGAGAGCTTACGAAAGGAATCGGATCGCGTTTCAGCGCAACTCCAGGCTATACAAAAGCCGTAGAATGGGCAGAAAAAAAGTTCAAGGAAATTGGTATTGATATGATCTGGAGACAGGAAGCCAAAGCACCTGTCTGGATCAGAGGAAAAGAATCTTTACAGATAAAAACCGGAAATGGAGATTGGAAAAACATCAGAATGCTTTCTTTTGGAAACTCTGAAGGAACGGGTGGCAAAGACCTTACAGGTGAAATTGTTTTAATTAATACCACGTCAGAGCTTAACGCAATGTCAATAGGCCAGTTAAAAGACAAGATCGTTTTCGTGAATGTTCCTATGGACCCGAAAATTATCAATACAAGTGACTCCTATTTACAGACTGCAAAATCGAAATTAATTTCCGCTTCTATCATTGCTAAAACAGGCGCAAAAGCATTAATCATAAGATCACTGACAACAGCTAATGACGACACTCCTCATGCTAAAATGATTTACTATGAACCAGATGATAAAGTTAAAATTCCGGCTTTATCCATTGGAGTAAGATCCGCAGATGAGTTGGAAAAAATATTGAAAAAGCAAAAAGTTACTGCTAAAATCAACATGACTGCCGAATCAAAAGGTGACACTACAAACTCCAATATTATTGCTGAAATTCAGGGTAAGAAAGATTCTAAAGTGATTGTTTTGGGTGCCCAGCTTGATTCGTGGGATTTTGGTGAAGGGGCCATTGATGATGGAACAGGCGTAGTCCAGTGTATAGAAGTTTTAAGAACACTGAAAGCACTCGGATACGAAAATAACCACACCATCCGCGTAGTCCTGTATGCCAACAGTGAAAACGGAGGCCAGGGCCGTGAGATGTATGCCGCTTTTGTAAAAAAGAGAGACGAAAAACACGTTTTTGCCTTAGGAACAGATGCCGGAGGCTATTCTCCGCGAGGATTTTCTCTGGATATGTCACCTCAGAGAAGAAGATTGATTTACCCATGGAAAGAATATTTTCTTCCTTATGGCGTTTATGATTTTGACCAAACTGAGGCAATTCAGGACATTTCACCCTTAAAAAAACTTGACATTCCCTTAGCAGAGCTAGTGGTAGATACACAAAGGTATTTCGACTACCATCATTCCGAACAGGATACTTTTGACAAGGTGAATAAAAGAGAACTTCTTCTCGGAGCAGTTGCCATTACACAGATGATTTTTATGGTTGATAAAAACTGGTAATATGAAAAAGATATTTGGAACTTCATTATTGCTTTTTGGAATGGCTGTTTTTGGTCAGACTAAAGAAGACTCTATCCAATTTAAAAGGATTTCCACAGAAATTCTGAACAACGGCAAAGGATACAATGAACTGAGAGAACTTACCAAAACTATAGGCAACCGTTTAAGCGGATCTGAAGCCTATGAGAAATCAGTACAATGGGCAGCACAGAAACTCCGTGATGCCGGAGCTGATAAAGTATGGCTTCAGGAAGTCATGATCCCGGTTTGGGTAAGAGGAAAAGAATCTCTGCACATCCAGACTTCAAACGGAAAATGGAAAAGTATTAAAATGCTTTCTCTCGGAAATTCCGAAGGTACAAAAGGAAAGGATATCTCAGGTGATATTATTATGGTAAAATCACTGGAAGAATATGATAAACTTCCTGCAGAAAAGGTGAAAGATAAGATTGTATTTTTCAACTATCCTTTTAATCAGGAAAATGTACAGACTTTCATTTCTTATCGCGATGCCAGCCCCTACAGAAGAACTGCGGCTTCATTGACTGCTAAAAAGGGAGGGAAATTTGCCATCATCCGGTCACTTTCTTCCGCTTTTGATGATGTTCCTCACACAGGCAATATGCGCTATGATGAAAACGTTTCAAAAATACCGGCTATTACGATCGGAAATACTTCTGCTGATGAACTGGAAATCCTGTTAAAAAATCAGAAAGTAACAGCTAAACTTAATTCCAACTGTGGAATGAAAGGCGAAAAGCTTTCTCATTCTGTAATTGGAGAAATCACTGGCAAAAAAGACCAGAGTGTTATCGTAGTTGGCGGACACCTTGATTCCTGGGATGTGGGTGAAGGTGCTCATGATGACGGAGCCGGAATTGTGCAAAGTATTGAGGTTCTGAGAACATTTAAAAAATTAGGAATACAAAATAACCACACCATCCGCGCTGTTTGCTTTGCCAACGAAGAAAACGGAACAAAAGGCGGAAAACAATATGGCAAAGTTGTTAAAGAAAACAATGAAAAACATCTTTTTGCTATAGAAACAGATGCCGGAGGTTTTTCACCAAGGGGAATTTCCCTGGAAATGGATGATCCTCAAAGAAACCATATCAAAAGCTGGGTCAACCTGTTTTTACCTTATGGAGTCTACAATTTTGAGGGTAAATATTCTGGTTCGGATATAGCATCGCTTCACGAAATGGGAGTTCCCACAGCTGAGCTGGTTCCAGATCCACAGCGTTATTTTGACATTCACCATACAGCAGAAGACACTTTTGAAAAAGTCAACCGGAGAGAACTGTTACTTGGTTCTGCGGTAATGACACAACTTATTTATATGATTGATAAAAATTGGTAACTATGAAAAAGATAGTAGGAACTTCATTATTACTTTTTGGAATGGCTGTTTTTGGCCAATCCAAAGACGATTCTATTCAGTTCAGAAAAATCTCTACGGAAATTCTGAACAACGGAAAAGGATATACTGAGCTGAGAGAGCTTACAAAAAATATCGGACATCGTTTAAGCGGATCTGAAGCTTACGAGAAGTCAGTAAAATGGGCAGAGCAGAAGCTTCGTGATGCCGGAGCTGATAAAGTATGGCTTCAGGAAGTTATGATTCCGGTATGGGAAAGAGGAAAAGAATCTCTGCATATCCAGGCTTCTAACGGAAAATGGAAAAGTCTTAAAATGCTTTCCCTTGGAAATTCTGAAGGAACCGGAGGAAAAGATGTTTCAGGAGAAATTATCATGGTAAAATCTATGGAAGAATATGACAAACTTCCCGCTGAAAAGGTGAAAGATAAGATTGTATTCTTCAACTACCCCTTCAGCCAGTCGTTTGTAGAAACCTTTAAAGCATATGGTGATGCCGCAAAATACAGAACCACAGCCGCTTCATTAACGGCAAAAAAAGGAGGTAAGTTTGCCATCGTCAGATCACTTTCTTCTGCTTTTGATGATGTACCTCACACAGGAGCAATGCGCTACGAAGACAAAGTCTCTAAAATACCTGCCGTAGCCATCGGAAGTACGACAGCAGATGAACTGGAAGCTTTACTGAAAAGCCAGAAAATTACTGCTAAACTTAATTCCAACTGCGGAATGAAAGGCGAAAAGCTTTCCCATTCTGTAATCGGGGAAATCACAGGTAAAAAAGACCAAAGCGTTATCGTAGTTGGAGGACACCTTGATTCCTGGGATGTAGGTGAAGGCGCTCATGATGACGGAGCCGGAATTGTTCAAAGTATTGAGGTTTTGAGAACCTTTAAAAAGTTAGGATTACAAAATAACCATACTATCAGAGTGGTTTGCTTTGCCAATGAAGAAAACGGAGTAAAGGGCGGAATTCAATACGGTAAAACGGTAAAAGAGAAGAATGAAAAACATCTTTTTGCCATAGAAACGGATGCCGGAGGTTTTGCACCAAGAGGAATTGCCCTGGATATGGATGATACCAAAAGAAATCAGATCAAAGGCTGGTCAAGTCTATTCATTCCCTACGGAGTTTATAATTTTGAAGAGCGATTTTCCGGAACTGACCTCTATCCGCTTCATGACATGGGAATTCCTGCCGCTGAATTGATGCCGGATTCTCAGCGCTATTTTGATATTCACCATACAGAAGAAGATACTTTTGAAAAAGTGAACAGAAGAGAGCTTTTATTAGGCGCTACAGCTTTGACGCAGATTATTTATATGATTGATAAAAACTGGTAACAAATATAAAAACCGTCTTTAAAGGCGGTTTTTGTTTTTTACATACAATATCTCATTATTTCAATAGGAACGGGCTATCATCCTAAGCGTAGGCGAAGGGAGCCGTTTAATTTTACAAATACCTTCCAATGGCTTCAGCCAAAACTTATATTGATTTTATAACCACTGATTTCACAGATTGACACAGATGATTGTATAAATGGTAATAACTAATTTCTTATCCTATAAAATTATCTTTTGAATTTTTTAATTTTACGCCTGTAAAGAAAATTTCTCCATAAAAAAGTTTTCCACTCATGATGTATTCCACCTCCCGATTCCCAATTGACATCAAATTTCTCTCCTTCCCATGCATATACAGGCATTGCAATTTTTGAATGGAACATTGGTGGATTATCTTTTACTACAGCAAAATAATCAGCATCAAAATTTGATTTTCTGTAATATTGGATTTCTATAATAGTTTCTCTTGTATTTGCCCGGAAAATATACAGAGTAACATCATAAAGATCATCAAACTCTTTTTGTAAAATCTCCAGTGCAAGATCCAAAGTAAGCAATGTTTTTGAATTATTTATCCTGTTTCGGGATATCCTCTGTTCACTGAAATCGGATCCTTCAAATTCATTAAAATCAGACAAAATAAAAAACAATTTCGGGGAAATCGCATTCCGACAATTGATTTCAGCCAGCTGCAAAAGATTTGTTATACAGATATTGATACTGTCTTTTAAACTTTCCCGGTTCATTTTTAAACTATACTAAAGGAGTTTAAATATATAAAAAATAGTTGCACCGTAATATTTTCTTTGCTTCAGGCAACTTAAGCTTAAAAACAGAAAATTTTTCTTTGTTTAAGGAAATAACAGATGAAAACACGCTTCATGAGGAGCTTCGCCAGTCCCGTGAAACAAAGTGTTAATCGAGAAAGTTTTATTTTGGCATGATATTAGCATGTAAAATATTGAGAAAAAATTAAAAAAAACACTAAGGATGAGAAAAAAGGTTTTCTGTGGATTTTCAGTTTTTCCACTGATTCAAATTCATATCTAGTATATGAATCCTTTTTTTTCTACGATGCCGTCACAGATACGGGCTCGTGATTAACTAACCCCCGTTGATTTTTCACAGCAATTTTGCACCCGTATCTCACTGGTATCATCAATAACCACGAATCATTTATTGATTCAAAAAAAACAAAAATATCCCGGACTTTTTGCCCGGTATTACGATATAGATAAACGGCAAAGTCATCACGAACCTTAGCCCAGTAAAGGAATTTATTCTTTTTACCGCGATGAGTACGCCTTTATTTTTTTAATTAATTGTATAACCCTTAAAATGTAAGTAATGATGAGAGCCTTTTTTGAAATGATTTTTAAGAGAAATGAAGATGCTGCAAAATTGAATATATGGAGCCTATTGCTGGTACTAAGTTTTGCTGCATTTTCTGTATTGGTATACGCCTTAAAACCAAGCTTTAACAGCTTAATTATATATCTGACGGCATTTGCCGCTTATATCGGCTTCGGCCTTGTATTCATCAGTTCTTTAGCCGGAACGAGTATGAAGAAAAGATAATAAAATATAACTTTCAATTAATTTTTACTGAAAAAACCGTCCTGTTTGGGGCGGTTTTTTATTTGTATAGCTAAATTATACAACCATTAAAATCCATAAAGATTTTTTATAATTAATAGTCCCTATGAATTACAATCTTTCCAACAAAAAAAGCCACTCCCTCCGGAGCAGCTCAGCGATAACAACAAAGTTATCTTAACATCGTAAAAACTTATTCTTTAAACAGGTCCTTCATCATTTTTTCAAGGGCCTTTTTGGTTTCTTCTTCTATCATATGTCCGGATTTTTCAACCATTTTTTCTCGGAAAGGTTCACAGCAGGCTTTTATTCCAAAGCCTTCATCTGTTTTAATCAATTCCGGGTGCAGACCGTGTTCTTCACACATTTCTGACTCAATTTCTTTTTTTATAAGGTCGTAATTCAGATCAAACATATCTCTTATTTTGTTTCTTATAAGTACAGGATAAAGATAGATGTAATAATGCCTTACCGAAATCCGTATTTTTACGGTATTTACAGGAAACAAAAAATCGTCTTTTTCAGACGGCATTATTTTAATATAAAAGTTGATGCTTACTGCTTAACCTTTTAAAATGTATCCAGAATTTTCTTCGGTAAGATTTTCACCAGTTCTTTTTTATATTTCTTTTCAAGAATAACAAATTTCCATGACTTTTTATCTTTTGAAACAGCACATGCTTTCATATTAGCGTTGATGAGATATGAACCTTCGTTAGCTAAATATTTAACATTATTTGCGCCATATTTGGCTGTTAAAGCGCTGTTCATTTTCTTTTTCATATCATCATTTAATGAGCTTACATTACATTTCAGTTTCAAAAAATAATTGGTAATAGAGAAATACTCACCAGTAATGAGTTCAGGTTTTTCAATATTTCCAAACTTCAAATCCTGTACTTCAATTTTCATGAATGGATTATTATATGTCATATTCAAAATCTGCGTCATCTGCTCTTTTGAAACTATGGTGAAGAATTTTGGATATATACAGCTTACTGCCTGATCTAGCTGTTTAGATTTAATACTGTTTACAAAATAAGTAAGTGATTTCTTTATCGCTGTATCGTCAGGATTTGCCTTGGTCTGTGAAAAGGCTATAAACGAAAGCAGAACGAACAGAAACAGAAGTGATTTGGTCTTCATTATTTAGTAGTTGTTACAAATTTTAAGATTACTTTTTACCGGAAAAATCATTGAACTTCCCAGATATTAAAATGGGTCGCAGCCTTACACATATCGTTACAGAATGTATTTGAACAGAATAAAAAAAGCCATCCTTCCGGACGGCTTTTGAGAATATTTTGAAAATTCAATTATTTTACTTTTACAAGCTCAACATCGAAAACTAACCAAGAGTTTGGCGGGATCACTCCTCCTGCTCCTCTTTCTCCGTAAGCCATTGCTGGCGGGATCAATAATGTAGCAGTTTCACCTTCTTTCAACAATAGGATACCTTCATCCCATCCTTTGATTACTCTTCCCATTCCGATTGGAATTTCGATCGGCTCATTTCTTTTGAATGAAGAATCGAATTCAGTTCCGTCTACCAGTTTACCTGCATAATGTACAGATACATTATCACCCGCTTTTGGAGCTTTACCGTCAGCTGTTTTTGTGATTTTATAGTAAAGACCTGATTCAGTTTTTTGCATACCAGCTTTTAGGTTTTCAACTAATTTCTCCTGGTTAGCTTTGAATTCTTCTTCTTTTTTCTTCTTTTCAGCTTCTTCTTTAGCGATGAAAGCTTTATTGTTTTCTGCAATCTTTGCTTTTCCTTCAGTAAATGTTTTAGCAGCATCATAGTGCTTGTACTCATCACCTTTGCTGAAAACAGAAACTTTTTCTAGAACGATATTTGTTTTAGGTTTATCCTGAGCTCCTTTTTCAACGTTAGCAATAGCATCAATCACATCATTACCTTTTACCACTTTTCCGAAGATCGTGTGTTTTCCGTCTAACCAAGGCGTAGCTACTTCAGTGATGAAGAACTGAGACCCGTTTGTATTAGGTCCTGAGTTCGCCATTGAAAGAATACCTTTTCCTGTATGTTTAAGGTCATTTCTTTCGTCCTCGAATTTATATCCCGGATCACCCGCGCCAGTTCCCTGAGGATCTCCCCCCTGGATCATGAAATCTTTGATTACTCTGTGGAAAATAGTTCCGTCATAATAAGGAACTCCTTTAGCCTTAGCTTTGTTGTCGATTTTCCCTTCTGCAAGACCAATAAAGTTGGCTACAGTTACTGGTGCTTTCTTGTCTTCAAACTTTACAATCAAATTACCTTTTGTGGTTTGAAGATTGGCATAAAGCCCGTCATTAAGACCTTCGTAAGTTTCTTTGTCTACGTTCATTTTTTTATAAATTGGGGTACAACTCATCAGCGAGATACTTGCCGCTGCCAGAATTATATTCTTGTTAAACAATTTCATGTATTATAGCGCTTTTAATTTTATGATTAATGGAATATCGTTATCTATTTTCTTTTCGTCTCCAAAAGTTCCGTAAGCCAAAGAAGACGGTACCAAAAGCGTTACTTCCTCTCCATCATGTATAAAACGCAAAGCGTTCTCCACTGCCCTCAGTTCATCAAAGTGCCCGAATCTGGCATCTCTTCTTTCAAAAGACTGATCGTATATTTTTGTCTGATCAAAATCATACAGATCATAAGAATAGGAAATCAAAGTTTCATCTTTCCTTCTTTCTCTCTGATCATAACCTTCAGCGGTTACCCAGTAATTAAGCTGTGTAGGATAAAATTTCACAGACTGCCCGCTGATCCAATCCTGAATCTGGCCTCTTTCTATGATATTCAGATTTTTCATCCTGTTTTTAGAAACATCCAGATCTTTTTGGCTTAAAACACCGCCTACCGGAGGATGGGCCGTCTGTGTATTTCTGTTGCAGCTTAACAGGCTTATGGCTGATATGAAGAGTATTTTTTTCATAAACTTTTGCGAAAATACACATTTCGCGAATCAATTACAAAACTTGACCCAGAAATATGTGAATGTAAGAATGTATCAATCTGCTAATAAAACAAGGCAGCTGGCTGAATCCTCTGATTAAAAGTTATTCATACATTTTACACGAATACATAAATACAAAAAAAGCCGGGAAAAACCCGACTTTTATATAGTTTATTTAAAAAAAATATTAAACTGTTTCTAATGCATGATCTACTACAACTCTCCATCCGAAAGGATCTTCAGAAAGATTAGTCTGCAGGTCTACCAAGTCTTTCTTAAGAATAGCAGCGAAACTTTCTTCATCAGATAATCTTGGAAGCTCAAGTTTTACACCCTCATATCCTAAAGCCTGGAACTGAGTGGTTACCACTGCTGTACCTACTCCCCACACTTCTTTAAGAGAACCATTCTTCAATGCTTCAATAACTGTTTTCACAGGAATTGGTTCTATTTTCACTTCAATTCCTCTTTTCTTAGCCAGTTGAATGAAACTGTCTCTTGTTACTCCGTCAAGGATTTTCTCAGAAGTTGGAGGTGTATAGATTGTATCATTGATTCTTACAAATACGTTCATTGTACCACTTTCTTCGAAATATTCGTGAGTAGCATCATCTGTCCAGATGATTTGCTCATATCCTTCTTCGATCGCCAATTGCGTAGGATAGAAAGAAGCAGCATAGTTACCTGCAGCTTTTGCAGAACCTACTCCTCCGTTTGCTGCTCTTGAATAGTGATCAGAGATCTTTACAGATACAGGCTCAGAATAATAGCTCTTCGCTGGTGTTGCAACGATTGCAAACATATATTTATTAGATACTCTTGCTTTCAAAGCTTCCTCCGTTGCAAAGATCAATGGTCTGATATAAAGAGACATTCCTTCCCCCTGTGGAATCCACTCTCTATCCATATCTACCAATGCTTTTAATCCGTCCAAAAACATTTCTTCAGTCACCTCAGGCATAGCAAGACGCTTTGCTGACTTATTGATACGTTCAAAATTCTTTTCAGGCCTGAAAAGGAAAACCTGCCCGTCTTTGTCTTTATAGGCTTTCATCCCTTCAAAACAAGCTTGTCCATAGTTTACCCCCATCATGGCAGGTGTAAATGGAATCGGACCGTAAGGAACTAATTTTACATCACCCCATTTCCCATCTTCATACTCACATATGATCATATGATCTATGAAAGTACCACCAAATGAAAAATCGTTAGGGTCAAATGTAGAAATTCTGGAGTTTTCAGTTTTTTGAATTATCATTTTTTAAAATTTTTACGATGTTCTACAAATTTAACATAATTTTCTAAATATAAAAATTTTAGAGTAAATTTGACAAAAAAATAGCTTGAAAAGAGAGATTAAGACCACAAACGACGGAAGTAAAACATTGTTTATCAATGAATTAAATGAAAACTACCATTCTCATCACGGAGCACTTCAGGAAGCCGAACACGTGTTTATTAAAAATGGATTAAATTTGATAAATGATTACGAAATTAATATTTTAGAACTCGGTTTTGGAACAGGTTTGAATGTTTTAGTAACAATTAATGAATATTTAAAAACTGACAAAAATCATGTCATCAATTATTTTTCGCTTGAAAAATATCCCATAAATGAATCCGAAGTTAAGGATCTGGCTTACTTTGAACATTTTGATAACCCTGAGTTTAAAAATATTTATCAGAAAATTCATCTGGCAGATTGGGAAAAGTCAGTAGAAATCATTAGTGGATTCAACTTAAAAAAGATAGAATGTGATTTTTTTGACCTAAAAGACATTGACTTGCCTAAAATCAATCTTGTTTATTTTGATTGTTTCGGTGCCAGAGTACAGCCTGATCTTTGGGAAAAGCCACTATTTGAACTGGTTTCTGACAAAATGGCCATTAACGGATTATTAACTACCTACTCTTCTAAAGGCAGTGTAAGAAGAATTCTTCAGGAACTGAATTTCCAGGTAGAAAAAAAACAGGGACCTCCGGGAAAAAGAGAAATGATCAATGCCGTTAAATTGTAGAATGTAAAGCTACTAAGGAAATATACTTTAATTTTCTATTTTTTATAATAATCATTCTATAGTAAAGATAGGTTGATTTGGAAATTTTCAGAAATAAAACAGATAGCATAAAACTTCCAGCTTCACGCTTCCTACAGCCAGCTTTTTTCAACAAAATTTCTTACATTAGCTATACAAATATTATACATTATATATATGATAGATAAGATCAACATTAGAGTGTATGCGTGTGCGGTAAAAGACAAACAAGTTCTGACTTTATTTGAAGAATATGCCGGCGAACCTTTAATGAAATTTCCGGGTGGCGGATTAGAATATGGTGAAGGAGTACTGGAATGCCTGCATCGTGAATTTGATGAAGAACTGAATGTACAGATTAATGTTCTGGAACATTTTTATACTCAGGAAAACTTTCTGGTTTCCCGCTTCAAAGAAAACGAACAGCTTCTTACGATATATTATATAGTAGATATTGTGAATGAAGAAGATTTCATTATCATGGATCCCTGCATCGAAAAAACAGAATGGATTGATATAGACAGACCAGACAATCCTTTCCCTCTTCCAATAGATAAGATTGTATTTGATAAATTAAAAGAAAAATTCCTGTAAGCATTCTTACAGGAATTTATATTATTTCTTGACTTTAAAATCGCTTGCTCCCGGGTAAGGCTGCAAATACCCTGAATTCCAATTGGACTGAAGCAATGATTCTACAAATTCATCAGTTCTGTTTTTGTGTGGATCGTATTGTTCTTTCAGATCAATATCGGCCATTTTTCCTTTTACATTCCACCAGAAAGCGCTCCATCCGCCTCTCAGTTCTTTGATTATTTCATAGACATTTTTTCCGGTAGCTCTGTTCATCAGTTTTGCAAAAACCTGCCCTTCGGTAGTGGTAAGATCTCTCAGTTGTTTTTCATATTGATCTGCCAGCATATTCTGTCGTTCTCTTACAAATTTTCTTTTAGCCTTGCTATCCATATCATTCATATCTTTCTGGATGTCTCTGTACTGCTGTAATGCAGTGACAAATAGCGGATATACTCTGTACAGCTTTTTATTCAGAAAATAATAGTAATTTTTATCCAGCTGGTTATTAAATCTCGGTTTATTAACCAAAACCAACTCGTCTAATACAACTACAGGCTCGCCGTTAATTTCATAAATCTTGACTTTTTGCTGCTCGTCATAATAGTATTTATTACCAAATTCATCCGTTTTCAAGGATTCAGGTGGATACTGATTGAGTGGTTTCGCCACTACACCATCCTTTTGGCCAAAAGCACTGACTCCAAAAAAGAGAATAAAAAGGCAGATAATCTTACTAAAATTCATTATTTTTACACTTATAAGAACAAAAATTAAACGCAAAAATCATTCCTTTTTATGAAATTTGAAAAGAAATCTTTGAAATTTTTAGAAAAATATTTAAACACATCATCTCCAACAGGTTACGAACATAAAGGACAAGAAGTCTGGATGGACTATATCAGACCCTATGTTGACACAATAGAAGTAGACCATTATGGAACCTGTTATGGGATCATCAACCCGGAAGCTGAATTTAAAGTAGTGATTGAAGCACATGCTGATGAAATTTCATGGTACATCAATTATATTACAGATGACGGATTAATCTATGTCATCAGAAACGGAGGTTCCGATCAGACGATTGCCCCTTCAAAAGTGGTTCATATTCACGGAGAAAACGGAATTGTAAAAGGAGTATTCGGATGGCCGGCTATTCATACGAGAACGAATCAGAATGAGCCTACTCCTAAAATTGAAAATATCTTCATCGACTGTGGTGCTACTTCCAAAAAAGAAGTGGAAGAAATGGGAATCTTTGTAGGATGTATGATTACTTACCCGGACGAGTTCTTTGAAATGAACGACAGATATTTTGTCTGCAGAGCGTTGGACAACAGAATCGGAGGTTTCATGATTGCAGAAGTAGCAAGACTTTTGAAAGAAAATAAAAAATCTATTCCATTCGGACTTTATATTACCAATTCTGTACAGGAAGAAGTAGGTTTATACGGCGCAGATATGATCGCTGACACCATCAAACCGAATATTGCCATTGTAACGGATGTTACCCATGACACTACCACTCCGATGATTGAAAAGAAGAAAGAAGGAGATCAGAAATGTGGTGCAGGACCGGTAGTATTCTTTGCGCCAAGTGTTCACCATACCATCAGAGAATTGATTATTGACACAGCAAAAGTTAAAAAAATTCCTTTCCAAAGAGCAGCAGCAAGCAGAGCTACAGGAACTGATACAGATGCTTTTGCTCATTCTAATGGCGGAGTACCAAGTGCGTTAATTTCCTTACCTTTGCGTTATATGCATACTACGGTAGAAATGGTGTCCAAAGAAGATGTAGGGAATGTGATTAAACTTATCTACGAAACCGTTCTTAAGATCAAACCGGAAATGAAACTGAAGTATCATTAATAGAATCAAGATGCCAGACACAAGATTCAAGATAACCAAAATACACATATAAAACACCTGTTTTGACCATGTTTTGGTTCTTGATTCCTGACTCTAAATATCTAATATAAAGTAAAAATGAAAACGAAGCTTATTGCTCCATCCCTTTTATCTGCAGACTTTGGGAATCTGCAAAGAGACATTGAAATGCTGAACAATTCCCAGGCCGACTGGTTCCACATTGATGTAATGGACGGCCGTTTTGTACCCAATATTTCATTTGGTTTTCCGGTAATGAAAACTGTTCAGCAGCATGCCAAAAAATTTGTAGATGTTCACCTGATGATTGTGGAGCCTGAGAAATATGTTGATGAATTCATCAATCATGGTGCAGACCTTATTTCAGTACATTATGAAGCATGTACTCACCTTCACAGAACCATTCATCACATTCAGAGCAAAGGAGTAAAAGCAGGTGTTGTTTTGAACCCTTCTACTCCGGTATTAATGCTTGAAGACATCATTGCAGATGTGGATCTGGTATTGTTAATGAGTGTAAATCCAGGGTTTGGAGGACAGAAATTCATTGAAAATACTTACAAAAAAATTGCTGAAACCAAAGACCTAATCTTAAGCAACAACTCTACAGCCCTTATTGAAATAGACGGTGGAGTGAACCTTGACAACGCTTCTAAGCTTTTTGAAGCCGGAGCTGATGTACTTGTGGCAGGAAATGCTGTTTTCTCAGCAGAAAGCCCTGAGAGAACGATTGAACTTCTAAAGATTTAATAATTATCTTTATTATAAAAACAAAAGGCAGCCAATGGCTGCCTTTTCTCTTGTTTGAAATGAAGTCTTCGTGGTTATAAATTTTTTCTCAACATTTTGAAAATGTTAAATCTGTTTTGTCTTGCTAACAACACAAAGATCAGAATAAAACCATAGGTACACATCCGTAGAAATACCGAATCTAACATTAAGTATTTCTACGTATTCGCCCATTTACACATCCTTATTCCAGATACAGGCACAGACTACAAAAATGATAGAAATAACAGAGAAAACGGTTCTTATATTATTCAGAAAATTCCATCTGTTTTCAAAATTAGCGCGCATCTGCCTGATGGCTTCCGTTGTAGAATTGGAAATATCAAACTTATCCAGTGCGTCATTCATCGGAACATTCCCCGCAACCGTCACTCCAAAAACCCCAATCAGATAGGCCAGTGCAGCCAGCAGGAGAAAGATAAAAACAGACTGATGTCCGCGGAACAAAAAGACAGATACCGGCAGAAAAGCCGCTGTTCCCATAAAACTCATGAAGAAAACAGGGTTCAGAATTTCCCGGTTGATGTTCTGCATAGCTTTCAGATATTCTACATCAGAGAGTTTTCCCAGTCCAAGGACTACAGAACATGAATAAGCATAGAAAAGTCCTCCTATCAGAGCAGTGAGGACAGCGGTAATGATCAATACTAGTGTTGTCATTTTCATATATTTTGATTTTGGTTATCAGGATAGAATTAATAAGGATTCCATTTTTTGATAATATTCTGGGCAGTAAGAATCATTTCAGGATCCCAGTTCTCTGTTTTAAAGTAATGAAAATCCTGATCTTTGATAACTGCTGCTCCCGCATTGTCAAAAAGAAGTCTGGTAAGCCTTGACTGCTCTTCAAACAAAGCCAGATCTTCGACAGGTTTCTCCGGAAGTTGTATTTGCCGCTTGTTCCAACTGCTTATTTTTCTTCCTTTCCAATCAGAAGCTTCGATTATTGTTTTAATTTTATTGAAATCATTCAGGAAATTTTCTTTTTCCTCTTCTGTTTTCAGCGTATGCCCCAGCCTTTCGGTAATAATATATTCCAGATTTTGACACTTTGCTAAAACGGAAGGCAAAACAGAAAAAATCTCTTCGGGAATAATATCATCATGGGTATCTCTTCTCACCTGCTTTTTCCCATATACACTCTCCTGCCAGCTTCCTCCGGAAAGATGAATCTCTTTTACCTTATCCAAAGGGTACAGATCAATTATTTCCTGCATTTTCACTCCAAAATTACAGGATTGACAATAAATATTATGAAGATCGAGAATCAGAAAGCCATTGGTATCCTCCGTTAGTTTATCAAGAAAAATCCCTTGTTCTTTGACATCATCAATAGAAAATGAAAACGCTAAATTTTCTATACCTACAGGAATATCTATCATCTCCTGAAGCCTGTACAGCCTGTCTTTTCCTATTTGTAAAGTTTTGGGATGCAGAGATACCGGCAATGGTACTCCCTGATGAAAGTTTTCAGTATTCATGAAACCAAAATGTTCCGTGATATGATTGTATTTCCTTAAACCGACTTCTTCTTTTAGCTTTTTCAGCCAATCTTCCTGCCTTTCTGTCCATCTTGCATCAAACAGGGAATAATAAACACCATGGCCTATCAAACGGTTATTTTCTGCATAAAAGTTTAGCAGATCACGAAGCCAATCCGGTTCATTGGCATGATAAAGGGTATCAAAGGACCATTCCAGAACATCAATAGTGTTGTTCTGCAGCAACGGCAAAACAGCAGAAACAAAATCAGCTTCTGCCATCATTGATATTCCTAATAGTGGTTTTTTCATCTTTTATCCCATTCCACAAGCCGGGCAGCCATGGCCACGAAGAACAAGCGTATCTTTTTTTACGATTGACTTAGGAGTTCCCGGTTTTTTCTTTTCAACAGTATCGGATGCTGTTGCTTTCTTTACTTTTTTTACAGGCTTTTTAGTTCTAGTTTCAGGTTTAGTGCTTTGTGCAGAAGCTCCTACTGCTAATAAACTCGCCATTAATATTGCTGGAATTTTCATAATTGCTTTTTCAGATAAAATTTACAATAAACGTTCCATTTATCTCGTCCAATATATTCAACCTTTTATTTTAAGTTCAAATTATATGGAGATGGTTTTATTTTAATTTTTAGTTTAAATCATAAAAATACAATAATAAAGGAGACGCTCTGATAATAATTATGAGTAAATCTCAAGATATTATTGCGGTAATGCTTTCTTTATTTATATTTAATGGTAAAATAAAACTATATATGAAAAGCAGCCTGATTAAAGCTGTTTTCCTTGGGTTGGTGTTATCTGCTTATAATACCAATGCACAGGTTCAAACAGTTGACAACAGCAAGAAAATGGAATGGTTTAAAAATGCCAAACTGGGTATTTTTATTCATTGGGGAATCTACTCCGTAAATGGAATATCTGAATCATGGTCATTTTTCAACAATTATATCAATCACGAAAATTACATGAAACAGCTGAATGGTTTTTCAGCTTCAAAATATCAGCCTGAACAGTGGGTAAACCTTATTAAAGAATCCGGAGCAAAATACGCTGTTATTACGACCAAACATCATGACGGGGTTTCATTGTGGAACTCTAAGGCTGAAAAAGCGATCACGATTCCCGGACAGTCTTTGGCCAAAAAAGATGTTCTAAGTCCTTTTATTTCTGCTTTGAAAAATTCCGGATTAAAAACAGGGCTTTACTTCTCCTTGCCGGATTGGAGCCATCCCTATTATGATATCAATACGCGGACAAAAAAGCGATACGAAATAAAAAACGATCCGAAACGATGGCAGAATTTCATCAGTTACTATCAAAGCCAGCTTAATGAACTTTCCTCTCAGTACTCCCCTGACCTTCTTTGGTTTGATGGAGACTGGGAACATACTTCTGAGGAATGGAAAGCTTCTCAGACTCTGGATCTGCTCAAGAAATACAATTCAAATATCATCATCAATTCAAGGCTCAACAATCATGGGGATTATGACACTCCTGAACAGGGAATTCCGGTCGTTCCACCACAAAATCCATACTGGGAGCTTTGTTATACCATGAATGATTCCTGGGGATATCAGCCTTATGATAAAAGCTATAAAACACCTAATATGATCGTAAGAACGCTGGCAGATGTTATCAGTATGGGAGGAAATCTTCTGCTTGATATCGGACCCAGATCAGATGGTACAATTCCCGAGGAGCAAGTGGAAATTCTGAAAAACCTTGGCCGATGGACCTCTAAAAACCAGCACGCCATTTATGAAACAACCCGTGGAATTCCTTTTGAAAATTATAAAGGAAAATCTTCTTTATCTACCTCAAAAAAATCCTTATTCCTTTACCTGGAGGAAGCCAAAAACTTCGCAAAGATTTATGGATTGGAAACAAAACCTGCTTCAGCAAAAATAATAGGAGATCCTTCAGCTATTATCAAAACAGATTACAACGCTGAAAAAACACTCACATTGAATTTTTCCAATGTGAAATTTGATAAAGACGTCACCGTTGTAGAACTTACTTTTGATACTCCGCCTGTATTTCTGAAAGATTTTAAAAAGGAAAATCACTCTCTCGCTGAAATCATGGGTAATAAAAACACACAGGAAGCGGCCTATACTATAGCCAATACACTATATAATGGTTATAATCTGCCGACCTCTTCAGGGCTGACCAGTGATGGTCTCGATATGAAAATCAAGACAACACCCAACACCAATCAGGAAACTCTGCAATGGATAAGTAAGCATGCGGAGGCACTTTATGAAACTGAAAAAGGATTACCAGATGGCCACTATTCAGGAATAAGTGCATTGTCAAAAGATAAACAGACACTTTATCTTTTTGTGGAAGGAACCCCTACAGGCCCAATTGCCTTAAAAGGAATAAAAAACGGAATTGCCAGAATAAGAGTGGTAGGCGAAGGCACTATGCTGTCACATACGATATATAATAAACTTTACTGGAGTGACAGACCGGGAATTATTTATATTGATATTCCAAAGGAAAAGCTGGATAAGCAGATGACTGTCATTGCTGTTTTACTCAATAAGCCTATTGAACTTTACAGAGAAAATGTGGGTGCTATTGAAAACAATCTTTAATAAGCGTTGAATATCATAAAAAACAAAATCCGGAGAATTCTCTCCGGATCTTTTATTTTGTAAGATGATTTCTTAGAAAATCTCTCTTCCTGAAAAATGGAACTGAGCTTCGATTAATGCATTCTCGTTAGAATCTGAACCGTGAACAGCATTTTCTCCGATGCTTCTTGCAAACATTTTTCTGATTGTACCTTCTGCAGCTTCTGCAGGGTTAGTAGCACCAATTAATGTTCTGAAGTCTTCAACTGCATTATCTTTTTCTAAAACTGCAGCCACGATAGGACCAGAGCTCATGAATTCTACCAACTCACCATAAAATGGTCTTTCAGCGTGTACTTCATAGAATTTTTTTGCATCAGCAACTGTAAGCTGAGTTAATTTTAAAGCTTTGATTTTAAAACCTCCTTCAGCAATCTTACCCAATATAGCACCGATATGTCCGTCAGCAACTGCATCAGGCTTAATCATAGTGAATGTAATGTTAGACATAAATGTATATTTTTTTAATGGCGCAAAATTACAAAAAATATCTTTGATTTTTATTTTAATTTTTTTTTAACATAAAAATAACTTTTATTAAGAAATTATGAACCAATCTTTGGCACAGTAATTGTTTATTCTACTGCGATTCTCATGTTTAATTTGAGTTTTCATGGTTATTAGTTTTTACCCAGCTTCGGCTGGGTTTTTTATTTTCAAAAAACAATGCCATTTTTTATCAATTCAACATTTTAAATAGCTAAATAAAAGTAAATTTAATAGTATTATTGCTTTTATTTCAATTATTAAAACAATCGGATTTTCCAGAATATTATTTTCTCGCTAAACTAAAATATGTCAAAAGTGGAGTTATCTGCCAAATTTGTTGTGCCAAAAAGTAGAGTTATATAAAAAAGAGATTTTTTTCGTTAAAATTTATAAAAAACAAATCAAAAAAAACAGACCATTAGTAAGAATGTTAAATTTGAACATTAAAAAATAATATTTGAGAAATATTATACTAAAATGACAGCAATAGAATCTGTACAGATTGTCCGAATTAATCTGCAGTGGTTATAATAGTATAGAAATTGATATGGTTATTTCTGAGAAGCTTCTTCCGCCTCATCCATCAATTTAATGTACGTAGAATAGCGCGAATGTTGTATTTCGCCTGTTTCAAGGGCATCAAGAACAGCACATTTCGGCTCATTAATGTGAAGGCAATTGTGAAATTTGCACTCTTCTCTCTTTTTGAAAATCTCAGGGAAGTAATGCTGTACTTCTTCTTTTTCAATATCGATCATTGCAAATTCACGAACTCCAGGGGTGTCGATAACATTTCCGCCAAAATCCCAGAAGTGCATCTGTGCAAAAGTTGTTGTATGCTTTCCTTTCAGATGGGTGTCTGAAATTTCAGATGTTTTCAAATTCAGTCCTGGCTGCAAAGCATTTACTAAAGTAGATTTCCCACAACCGGAGTGTCCGAAGAACACTGAAGTTCTATCTTTAAGGATTTCCTGCAACTGATCTAGATTCAGTCTTGAATAAGATGAAATTTCCAATGTGTTATATCCAATTTCCTGGTAGAGAAACTCGATATCTTTCACAATTTCTATTTCTTCCCCCTGGAGAACATCAATCTTATTAAAAAGAATCAAAGGAGTAATATTATAGGCTTCACAGCATGCCAAAAATCTGTCAAGAAATCCTAAAGATGTTTCAGGATGTTTCAGGGTAAAGATAAAGCACGCTAAATTAATATTGGAAGCGATAATATGGGCTTCTTTTGAAAGGTTTACTGATTTTCTGATCAGATAATTGGAGCGTGGCTCAATTTTCGTGATCCAGGCAATATCATCCTGTTCCAGTTGAAACTCAACAAAATCTCCTACAGCAAGTGGATTGGTAAGCCTTGTTTTTATTAATTTGAATTTCCCCCTGATTCTGGCCTCGAAAATTTTATTTGTTTCCAATTCCAAAACCTGGTACCAGCTGCCTGTAGATTTAATGATTTTTCCTTTCATAGATAATACTGGTGCAAATATAAGGAATTAGGGCTTAGCATTCAGGAAATAGGTTAAAAACACATGTTTCAATTCTTCTAAATCCTGAGGTCTAAGCCCTAATAAATATTTTTTGCCGTAAATAGGTAATTGTTTTCAGGAATTAAATCAATTCTACTTATCCTAAACCCTAATCCCCTTACCCGTTTATCTGCTGTTTATCTCTTATCGATCATAATGCTGTTCTGAACTTCAATAGATTCTTCGTGAATTGCTTTGAAGACTTTTTCAATAAATTCCTGAGACATTCCGGTTTCTTTTGCTTTTTGATTAGCATATTCCGTGATTACTTTCCAACGTTCAGGCTGGAAAATCGCGATGTCATTTTCCTTTTTAAGTTTACCGATCTTTTCAGAAATTTTCATTCTTTGAGAAAGAAGTTCTATTAACTGGAAGTCAAGATCCGAGATCAAAGTTCTGTGTCTTCCCATTTCTCCTTCAAATCCTGCAAGATTAGAGCTTCTTACTTTCAGATTACCAATAAGGTCTGCAAGAACTTCAGGAGTAATCTGCTGAGAAGCATCACTCCAGGCTTCATCAGGATTACAGTGTGATTCAATGATAGCACCCTGGTATCCTACGTTAAGAGCTTCCTGTGTAATATCAGCAAGACCGGTTCTGTTTCCGCAGATGTGTGATGGGTCAATCAACATTGGAATATTTGGAAACTGGCTTTTGAAATCAAGGGCAATCTGCCAGTTCGGGTTGTTTCTGTATTTTGTTTTCTGGTATGTTGAAAATCCTCTGTGAATTACTCCCAGGTTTTTAATATCCTGACCTAAAAGTCTTTCCAACGCTCCAATCCATAATGCAAGATCCGGATTCACAGGGTTTTTCACGAATACAGGTTTATCTGTTCCTCTTAAAGCCATTGCAATTTCCTGTACTGTAAATGGGTTTACTGTAGAACGTGCTCCAATCCAAAGAACATCTACATCTGCTTCCAGAGCTGCAAATACATGGTGTGCATTGGCTACCTCAGTAGCTGTTTTAAAACCATACTCTTCTTTTACTTTTTTTAGCCAGTTCAAACCGATTACTCCTACTCCTTCAAAACCGTTTGGTTTGGTACGAGGCTTCCAGATTCCCGCACGGAAAACCGATACATTGGCATTGGATTCTTTAATTCTCCTGGCGGTTTCAAGCATCTGAGCTTCACTTTCTGCGCTACATGGTCCCGCGATCATTAGTGGCTGTGTAAGCCCATCGATCCACTCATTTTTCAAATCATTTAAATTCATATTCTAAATTTTATTGTTTTTTTATATAATTTTTTCGTTGACAGCAATAGCCCTTTGGATTATAAAATTTAATTTATAATTCTTTTCAAAAAATGCCGTTCAAAAATTTTTAAAGGAATCAGGAAAATAATAGGGCTCTACTTCTCCTGTATTTTTTGGAAAGAAATTCAGTTAACAGTACCAATAAAATCGGTAATACGTTCTGAAATTTCTATAATAAGAAGCAGAAAAACTAAAATAACCGCTAAAAAAGTAATTAGCGGGTGCAAAAAAAGACAGATATGTGTTAGTCAGTTTTTCCATTTTATTCTGGAAATGTCTTTGTTTTAGCGTTTCTGGTTGTAATTTGTTCTTGTTGAAAACGTATTTTCAACAGAAATATCTGACAAATATATAAAAATTATGTCAAATCAAACTTCATTAAATCATCAAGATCTTTTAAAAGTGGATTTTTTTCGATCATTTTTTCAAACATTTTCCTCTTGGTCACCACTTCAATCTTCAGGTTTTCAACGTCTCTGACGTATTCTACCTCAATTCTATGGTTTTGAATTTTTCTTTTAAAATGATTAAAAAATTCTCCGCTTATTTTATCAAATTCTACTTTGGCAGAATCTGAAGGGAATAAAACTTTGATTTTATTTTCTGCAGCTTTTTCCAGTTTGAATGTTTTTACTGCGTTAAATACAAAGTTATTTTTTACCTGAAGCTGTTTAAGCATAATTTTCCATTCCATCTGCAGATCTGTATCTGTAAAATGGTTTTGAGGAAGATGTTCAGTTTTCACAACAACATCTTCTGTTGTTTCCACTTTATCTTCTTTATTCAGGAAAGAATTGATGCTGAAACCGGAAGAAATTCCCGGTCTTGATAATGGCCTGGTTGTTTTTGTTACTAAAGTTTCCTCAACTTGTTCCAAAGCAGCAGGCTTTTGTTCTGCTTTAACTTCTTTTTTCTCCGGAGTTTTTTCCGGTATCTTCACCTCCTGTTTCTCACTAAGAAACGGAGCCAGAATCAGGAACTTTTTTTTTTAGTATCGCCTAAATTAGCTGTCAGTGAAGCAAGCTGCATTAATGCAATTTCAACCGTAAGTCTTGGGTTTTTGGAATTCTTATAATTAATATCTGCATGGTTGCAGATTTCAATGCCATCAATCAGCTGCTGGGCAGCCCACTTCTGTCCCTGTTCTATAAATTTGGATTTCGTCTTCTCTCCTACTTCAATGAGGTCGATCGTAGAAGCATTCTGCGCCATCATCAGGTCTCTGAAATGATTTCCTAATCCGGCAATAAAAATATGGGGATCAAATCCTTTTTTTACAATTTCATTGAACGCAAAAAGCACTTCAGGAATTTTGTTTTCCTTGGCAAGATCTACAATATTGAGGTATTGATCGTAATCCAGAATATTCAGTACTTCGGCTGCTTTTGCCAGCGTAATATTTTTCTGGGAGAATGTAGAAAGCCTGTCGAAGATAGAAAGCGCATCTCTTAGTGCCCCGTCAGCTTTCTGAGCAATCAGGTACAATGCATCATCTTCATACTGGATATTTTCTTTTTGAGCAATATTTCTCAGATGATTCTGGATATCTTCAATGACAATTCTCTTGAAGTCATAGATCTGACAACGGGATAAAATTGTTGGAATAATTTTATGTTTCTCCGTTGTTGCCAGAATAAAGATGGCATGGGCAGGTGGCTCTTCCAGTGTTTTAAGGAAAGCATTGAAAGCGGCAGAAGACAGCATATGGACCTCATCTATGATATATACTTTGTATTTACCAACCTGAGGTGCAAATCTTACCTGATCTATCAGTTCCCTGATATCATCTACAGAGTTATTGGATGCAGCATCCAGCTCATAGATATTATAAGCAAAGCCATCTTCTGAAACCGAGCCATCTTTCTCATTGATTTTTCTTGCAAGAATTCTGGCACAAGTAGTTTTACCCACACCACGAGGACCACAAAAAAGTAATGCCTGAGCTAATTGACTTTCTTCAATTGCATGTTCTAAAGTATCCGTAATATGGGATTGCCCTACAACCGTATCAAACTCCTGAGGACGATATTTTCTTGCAGATACTATAAAATTTTCCATTGGTCAAAAATAAGAAATATAGTTTTAATTTGAAAATTAAAAGTTTTCAAATATCAACAAAAAACGTATTTCTGTTTAAATCGGAAAACTTTTAATCCCTACTTTTTTTTGCTGTATGCAAAGTCAATCAACTCAACAATAGCACTTTCAATCTCTTTTCTACCTTCTTCAGTTTTCAGGTCAATACCGCAGAACTTGTTTGCGTTATATCCTGTATAAAGGTTAAGATAGTAAGCCCCGGAAACAATCAAAGCCATAATTGCCCTGTGTCTTGTAGCTACCCCTTCACCAAAATAAGGATCTGAGATATTCCCAAATAAAACTTCTCCTACCTCTTCACGTTGTTCAACTAATTTCTTAAGAATAGGTTTACTTTCTGAAAGCTCCCACAGGATAATCTTCTGAAGTTCTTTATTCTTCTTCAGGTTTTCGAACTGGTTGAGTACAACCATTTTAGTAAGTTCGTGTCCACCGTCAGAGAAATCCATATCAACGTCCTGGTTGACCTGGCTCCAGTAATCCTGAGATTTGATATATTCATCAATCAGTTTATCAGTACTTCCAAAGTACTCATAGATCAATTTTTTATCAAATCCGGCCACTGCGGCAATTTTACTTACTTTTAGTCCGGAGTATCCTTTTACTCTTAAAATTTTACCAACTGCAGCAAGCAGTTTTTGCTTTGTTTTTTCTTTGTCCCTAATGGGGCCCTGCACTACTTTTCTAGGCATAATTATTATTTTTTTGCAATATGCAATTTTTTATTAATATCATCAAACGCGTTAAGCGTTTTGTCGAGATGTTCTTTTTCGTGTCTTGCAGTTACACTCATCCTGATACGCGCATCTTTTCTTGGTACAGCCGGATAAAGAATCGGGTTGGTGTAGATTCCTTTTTCTATTAGTAGTTTTCCTGCTTCACCTGTTACATAGGGATCTCCTATTTTCACTGGAATAATTGCGGAACAGG
Organism: Chryseobacterium sp. 22543; assembly: GCF_052044565.1. NCBI lineage: Bacteria > Pseudomonadati > Bacteroidota > Flavobacteriia > Flavobacteriales > Weeksellaceae > Chryseobacterium > Chryseobacterium sp. 22543. Next base: position 908,934 of record NZ_JBQENH010000002.1, on the reverse strand, counting down.
TAACTCCGGTATCCAATCCAAGATCATCAAGTCCTTTTTTGAAATAATTGATATTGCTCCAGAGTTTTTCTCTCCAGATAGGTTCTTCATCTATTAAATCAATGGCTTTAACAATTCCTGCGGATGATGGTGGAGCTGTTGCTGAGAAAATCTGCTGACGGGAATGGAATCTGATAAATGCAGCCAATTTTTTATCGGCAATGACATATCCACCAAGGTTTCCAAACGTTTTACTGAATGTTCCGGTGATGATGTCTACTTTATCTAATAAACCAGCCTGTTCCAAAGTACCTCTGCCTGTTTCTCCAAGGATACCAACGCCATGTACATCGTCTACCATTAGAAAGGCATTATACTTTTTCACAAGATTGTAGATCTCATTAATACGGGAGGTATCACCATCCTGGGAATACACTCCGTCCACAATAACGAGTTTCGTACGGTACAGATTTTCAGATACCTTCAAAATGTGTTCCAAAGATTCCAAATTATTGTGCGGAAAAGTTTTTTTATTGGTAAAAGCGCATCCTTCATGTACACTGGCATGTACTGCCATGTCTAAAATAGCAAGATCTTCTTTCTGCATTAAACACTGTAAACTCGCACTATTAGCAGTATAACCGGTAGTAAATACTACGGCTTCATCTTCTGTTCTTTTAAAAAAACTTGAAATTCTTTTTTCTAAAGCATTATGGTAATCAAAATATCCCCCGATGAGAGGAGTAGCTCCTGTACCTGTACCATATTTTTCGATTCCTTCAATAGCAGCTTGTTTTACTTTTGGATGCTGCGTAAATCCTAAATAATCACTTGATACAAAACTAACAAATTCTCTGTTTTGGTTTGCAATATTTACATTCAGTATCGCATTGGTTCCTGAAGTATTCTTCAGTCTGTAATTCATGTGTCCATTAGACTTTACGTAGTCTAAATATTCATAAAAAATTTCAGCCCTTTGAGCCATATTATTATCTGGTATATTCTCAAAGTCTTTAATAGTTGCTGTTGTGAAATTGATGCTCATCCTTAATCTTGTTTGTTGTGGTTTAAAAGAAACAAATATATAACTATTTAGAGGGCTTAAACGCCTGCAATAAGATTAAATATTATTAAAGACACAATAATTTATTCTTATTATCTGGTAACCAAACTATTTTATATATCTGTCCCTTTTTAACTTTTTTTTCCTATTGAATTAATTAGTTTTTTCTTACCTAAATTTAACAAAAAAAGTAAACAATAAAGAAATATTAATAAATTAATAATAAAAAAAGGCGGTTATTCCTTACAACCATCTCATTTATAAAAGATTATTTTCAGGCTGTTTTCCGATGATTATTCACTAAAACACTCATTATAATGGAAAATCCGGCATGCTTAAATCCCTACCAAGAGATGAAAATCGTCACAAATTCCCTCCCACAGCAATTTTAAAGAAATAAAATAAGCAGGTTAAATTTTGTTGGAATTCCTGAATTTTCCGGGAGTAAAACCGGTCATTTTTTTGAAAAATTTTGAAAAATTGGATGGGTCATATGTAAAAATACGGGCAACTTCTGCTATAGATTTATCGGAATTGATGAGCATCTTTTTAGCCTGTTCGATAATTTTTCCATCATAAAAATAGCAGGGGTGCTCTCCGGTTTCTTTTTTAATGGTATCAGTGAGATGTTTATGAGAGACAGCAAGCTCTCCGGCAATTTCGTTCAGCTCCATAAAATCCGGAACAGTTCCGGAAATAACCTCCTGAATGTGCTTGTCCAGAAAGGTAAAATATTGACGGGTAATTTCTTCACTTCTTTTCATCATGTATTTTTCTTGCTAATCTATATTCAAGGTATAAAATTAATCATAAGATACAAAATAACATGGTGAACTTTTCGGATATTTAAAGCTAAGTAGTTAATAAAAACTATCTTTGAAAGCTTGTGTAGAATTTTTTACTTTTAGTTTTTCCAGAATATTCTGACGGTGTCTGCTGACAGTATTGATACTTATGAAAAGTATATCTGCAATTTCTTTGCTGGCATAGCCCTCTCCCACAAATTTCAAAACTTCAAGTTCTCTGGGACTCAGAATATTTTTATAATCAAGTTTATCTTTTACAACAACTTCTCCCTTTATTGTATTGATAATCATAAAATCAGGAACCGCAGATGAAGCCAGAGCAATATTGTAAAGGCAGAGAGCCAGCCTCAGTCTGCCATTGGAAGGCGAATACACATAAAACATACGGTGTTTTACCCAGCGGTACTCGCCATCTTTATCTTTCATCCTGATTTTTGACACCACACTGTATTCTGTACGCTGTTCCATTTCCATAGCATCCATTAATTTGAAAAAACGGAGTTCATGGATATATTTCTTCAGACGGTCATCCGGATGGATCTTTTTCAGCATCTCTTCTTCCCAGATAGAATCTATTTCTGTGGGATTTTCTCCCATAGTGAGTCCAAGTTCTCCAGCGGCTGCAGATTTATAAATAAAGCTTTTATTCGCCTGCATATCGCTCAGTACACATATTGCTCCTTCCATCTGAGAGTACGCAAGTGCTCTTTGCTTATAGACTTCTATATCAAGGATGCATTTTCTGGAAGCGTTATCGAGTAATTTATCGCTGAGCTGTTCACGGATTTCCATAATGGTTATTTATCAGTATTGACGCGAATAAGGTTTAATAATACTTTTGCTAAAATAATAATTTACCCTTAGAATTTATCCAAAGAGAATGAAGAAATTGATTTTAGGCTTTTGTGCCCTATTCCTGATTCAAAAGCTTTCTGCCCAGAGCCTGGAAAAAATGACCTGGTTCAATGAGCCTGAAAAATGGGAAATCAAAAATAACAGCCTTTCGATGTTTGTGACGCCGCAGAGCGATTACTGGAGAGTTTCACATTATGGATTTACGGTGGATGATGCTCCTTTTTATTACACCACTTATGGCGGTGAATTTGAAGCAAAAGTGAAAATCACCGGCAGTTACAAGGCCAGATTCGATCAGATGGGTCTTATGCTGAGAACTGACAAAGAACATTACATCAAAGCTGGAGTGGAATTTGTAGACGGCAAGTACAACCTCAGTACTGTAGTAACTCACAACAAAAGTGACTGGAGTGTCATAACATTAGAGAAAACACCTCCTGCAGTATGGATAAAAGCCGTGAGAAGGCTGGATGCTGTGGAAATATTTTATTCTTTTGATGATAAAAATTATATCATGATGCGGAATGCACCTCTTCAGGATAATACTCCGGTAATGGTTGGCTTAATGGCCGCCTGCCCTGACGGACAGGGTTTCAATGCTGTTTTTGAGAACTTTACCGTAAAACATCTTCCGGATGAGCGCAGGCTAAAGTGGCTTGAAACTCATCAATAACGATTGAATTACACTTCAATATACAATCAGTTTAATTCGCCTCCCGTATCTATGGGAGGTTTTTGTATGTTTAAAAACGAAATTTCTGAAATCCGGAAATAAAAAAGAGGCGTTACTTTTGATGCAGCCTCTTCTGTTTTTTTGAGATAAAACCGTTTGTGTTCTTAGAATCATTATTTATACAATAAATCTTCTTTAATCGTTGTGAAAATATTTTTGCAAAAATATGAATATTCATAAGCCCTAGCAAAGATATCATGTAGAATTAACCCCAGCTTTTTGTCAAATTTTTACTACAAAAAGCAATTAATTAAAACTAAAAACTATTTATCAGCAACTCTTAAAAAAAATACAAAAGCATAAATATTTATTATTTTCAAAATCCTAAAACCAATCATAAGTTCTGTACAGCACTGAGATTTGTAGAAGGAATTTCAAAATGAATTCAGTATAAATTTATCACTTATTATTGAAATATTATAATGTTTTGGAAAATTTTATGTACCCTATCGTCAGCAAACCGGGATAAAACTTGTACAAAACAGATTTTGGGATACTGATTTATCTCCATAATTTCACTATTTTTACACAATCAAAAAATATAAAACACAAAAGACCTGAAAACTTCAATGATAAAAATTTATTTTCAATCGTTCCTGCCCATTAAAAAAACATTGACTTGTACAAACACTATTATTAACCGTCTCTTGCACTAGTGCAGGAGACAAAGATCAGTTTTGCACATCTATGAGAGTTTGGGCATTTATATTTGCTTGCATCTATTTAAACATTTACGGACAGAGCCACACTTCTACGTGGTACAATATAGACAATGGGCTTCCGCAAAGCAGTGCAAAGGCCATTGTTAAAGATAAATATGGTTTTATCTGGATCTCCACAGAGAACGGTCTTGTACGATATGACGGAAGTTCATTTATTACTTTTAATAATTTCAAAGTAAACAATCTTCATTTTGGGGAATTTATTGGTGATCCGCTTCTGGACAGCATTACGGTCCTTAATAATTTCCAGGAGAATAAAATAATTATTAAAAACAGGTTTCCAAAACTTTCCAATCTTACGGGGGATGATAAAATGGCTTTTTCCAATGGTAATGCTATTGTACAGCGGATTGCCAATAATATTATAACATCAAGCTTTTATAATGATATTCAGTATTTTATACAGCTTAAGAATGCATCCTATTATTTTACAGAAAAGAATACGATCATCTATAAAGAAGGAAAAAAGGAGACCAGAATAGCAATCCCATTTACCAATAAGGATCTGAATAATATTTTTGTCCTGAATGGCACTCTTTTTATTAATGATCTGAAGAAAAGGAAAACCTATTCTATCTATAAAGGACAGCTTTCTGTTTCTGAAGAACCAACACTTTTTAATCATCCGGACACCAAAATCTATTGGCAGCAAATTACCAATCAGACTTTTATCATCAATCATGATAATATTTATATTTTAGAGGGTAACGAAAAGAATCTCCGTTTAAGATTTCTCATTAAGTTTGAGGAAATCGGCGATCACTCTTACTGTTCTATGTTTTTTGATAAAGACTTTAATAAACTTTATCTGGGAACACTTAACAACGGGCTTAATGTACTTAAGCTTACCAATTTTTATATTTCAAAGAAAGAAGCAGATTTTTCCAACAATGTGTATTACGCTTCCCTTCCGTTCAGTAACAGTACAATCATCGCAGAGGATGGAACAGAATTTGGGAAAAACGGTATTGTCAATAAACACCTGTTCGGATGCAATGACAATTATCTGATGATGTATGACGATTCCGAAAATATTCTGATCAGAAAGAGAAACAGTATTATCAGATATTACAAAAATTCGGGGTATAAAAGGAAGGACTCAACTTTCATAGGTAAAGGATTCGAAGCTTTTATGAAAAGCGGAAGTATTTATGGCACTACATTTACGGATCTTTCGGGTACACAACTTCGTCTTTATAAAAAAAATCTGTTTACCAATCCGGATTTCACTTATAATTTTAAAAGTTTTGTCAATATTTTTTTCCAATACAGTGACCATGAAATTCTGACCGGCAACAGTGACGGTTTGTATTCGGTAATGCTGGGAAGCAATACAATAACTCCAATCATCAAAAATATTCATGTCAAAAGTATTTTCAGAACAAAGGATAATCTGATCTGGATTACTACGAATAAAAATGGATTTTATCTTTTCAAAAACCACAAACTCATCAAGATGCCGAATGACAGAAATGGTTATTTGCAATCGGCTCATTATATGCTTGAAGATCAAAAAGGTGCTTACTGGATTTCTTCCAACAATGGCCTTTTTAAAGTTCCTAAAAAACAACTGCTGCAGTATGCAGAAAATAGAAAAACTCCGGTCTTTTATTACCGTTTCACTAAGAGAGACGGCTTCCTGACGAATGAATTCAATGGCAGCTCAGAGCCCAATGCTTACGCTTTGGAGAATGGAGAATTTGTATTTCCATCAATGGACGGATTTGTGTTTTTCAACCCGGACAATATTAGGACTTATTATCCGGAAAGGAATAAAATTTATATTGAAAGGGTAAAAATAGGAAATTCTGAACCTCAGTATTTTCGTCAGACCCTTGATTTCAAGAATGATTATAAAACTGCGGATGTTTTTATTGATATCCCCTATTTTTCTAATCCGGAAAACCTGTATATCGAAGGGAAAATATCGGGAAAGGAAAATACTGAGTGGGAACAGATCCCAACAGGAAGCGAATTAAAATACACCATCAGTAATCTTTCTCCGGGTGAATATACGCTCAGCATAAGAATACTTATTTCTCCGGACGGGAAGTATGAGATAAAGACAATCCGCTTCAACATTCAGCCTCTTTTTTATCAGACATTATTGTTCAGGGTGTCTGTTTCTGTGATTATACTGATTATCATTATTATCATTGTTCAGCTGACTACCAACTTTTTAAGAATAAAGAATAAAGCATTAAAGCAAATTGTTCGTAATAAAAACTCTGAACTGAAAGAAACTTCTCTTCATCTTGAAGTGGTAAAAAGCAATCTGCAAAAAGAAACGGAATATCAGAAAAAACTGGTGGAAACCATCAGCCACGACATCACAACTCCTATCCGGTTTATCGCCATGCTTTCCCAGAGGCTTCATGAGTCTGATGATCTGGAACTTCAGAAGAAATATTTTGACAGTATTTATAAATCTTCGGAACAGCTTTATCAGTTTACCCTGAATTTAAAAGAATATACTGAGCTTTACAAAGCGGAGAATATTTTTGAAGAAAAGGAATATCCTGTCAACAGAATTCTGGAAATCAAAAACAGGCTATTCTGTGAAATTGCCAAAGAGCAGGGAACAACAATCACCCAGCTTACTGAACATATTGTGTACTCTAAAGTAAACGAAAGTATTTTAACCGCCATTATTCATAATATCCTTGATAATGCTGTGAAAAATACGTTTGAAGGAAATATAAGCCTGAATATTACAGAAAACCAACAAAAATCCACAATCATAATCTCTGATACAGGTATCGGAATGTCCGCAGAACAGATTGCTATTTATATGAACCTGTTCAGAAATCCTACACTGGAGACACCCAGCTTCAAAGGGAAAGGTCTTGGTCTGCATATGGTCATTCATCTGGTGAAAAAGATCAACGCTGAAATCAGTTTCAGCCAAAACCAACCTTCAGGAACGGTTGTGAAAATAATACTCAATAAAAACTAATCTCTATGAATGAAAGAATTTTAATCGCTGATGATCATTATGTAGTAAGAGCAGGAACCTCTCTGGTTCTTGAAACTGCTTATCCGGAGTTGAAAATAGATTTTGCAGAAAACTATGACCAGGTGAAAAAAAAGCTTGGCAGTTCACATTATGACCTACTTATTCTAGACATTGATATGCCTGGAACTCAGTATAAAAAAATGATTCCGGAGCTTAAAAATATACAGAATGACCTCAAGATTCTTATCTTTTCAGGATATGATAAAGATGTCGCCATCCAATATATCAGAGAGGGTGCTGAAGGTTATCTGAATAAGCAAAGCAGTGAGGAAGAAATCAAAAATGCAGTGAAAACAGTGATTGAAAAAGGATATTTTTATCCTGCAGAACTGATTGGTCTTATTATCCAAAACAAAAGAAACAATCCTGTAGAAAAGCTGTCATCCCGTGAATATGAAATCTTTAAGCTTCTTGCCGACGGAAACGGAAATCTTGAAATTGCCAACAGGCTTAATATCCAGATGTCTACCGTGAGTACTTACAAAAAGAGAATTTTTCAAAAGCTTGATGTCGCCAATATTGCAGAACTGATCAAGGCTTACGAAATGATGCATTAAAAAACGGGGCCGGAATCTCCTATTATTCCTGCCCCAGAAAAAACACAAATCTCATTAGAGTTTTCACCCGTTGATCTGTTTATTTTTTTATAGAATCAATGTGTTTTTAGAATCATAGAAAAATGCTCTGTTAATATAACCTCTGAACAGATAGAAACAATTCTCTTGTGTTATCAGAAGTATTGGAATCCGTTGTAGTGGCATCACTGCTTCCTGTTGTAGATTTGTTGTCTACACGGAATGCATAATACACTCTGTACCATCTTGGCTCCGGTTCCTGTATGGTAATATCAAATGTTACCGTCTCATTATGGGTCTGTGTAAGATAAACTCCGTCATCAAACTGTCTGTAGGCACCTGGCGACAGTTTAATATTCCCGTTGTCAGAATCACCGGTATGGGTAGACATTTCCGAAACCCAGATTTTCACGTCTGAAGTACCTGCATTATAAAGTCGTGGATTAAAAGTCGTGGCTGACCCTGTACCTGCTGAACTGCTGTTGAATTGAGCGTCTAGTCTTAAGAAACCTCCCAGCACGGGAAGATCAGAGAGATAGGTACTGGCCAACGTACCCGCTCCGGAGGTACCTGCAGGAATGCTTCCATGATAGTAAATTAGATCACCAATTGTAATATCGTCGTCTTTACCTCCAAATGCAAACTTCCAGGTGGTTCCATTGAACATATAATAGCCGGCTTTATCTACCTTTGCCGTTTTTACAGAAGGCATCGTCACAGCTTGGGTCACATAGACTAAAGCTCCTGTCTGCTCAGTCAGATAGACGTTATCCTTCGCCTTCAGTTGATCGCCCGTTACCCTGGGAGCCATTACTCCATCAGGAATGGTAGCGATATCTGGTTTTCCTTCCACATGTAATGTTACTTTAGGGGAATCTGTATTGATCCCTACTTGGGAATATGCCGCTATTGAGAAGCTCATCATTATGCTGGCAAGAGTTAATTTTATTTTCTTCATTTTAGTATATTTGTTTAAAATTATTAAGGGGTGAATAAATCATGTGGATCAATTGATAGTTAATCAATAAACCTTGGTTGAGCTAGCTGGTGCAAAGTTATCTGCACGGATAAATCAAATTCCTTAATAATCAATGAAAACCCGGAAACGGCTCATCAAAACACAAATAACTAACAATCAATATTTTATCATAGTCATTTTTTGATATTTGACTGTTATAAAGCAAATTGAAATGATTAAAAATTATCTGTTACCACAAATGAATACCGCAAAAGACATAAAAATTGAACAGTACAAAAAACAGCTGGTGTATTATTACAACATTCTGATGTCTGTTATTCTTGCTGTATTTGGTTTGATATTTACTTTTATCATCCCGGATAAAATAATGGCCTGGTATCTTTTTGGAGGACTTTTTTTAATGGTCTACACTTACCTCATTGTACGTAAGACGTATTCAATAAATGTAATGGTACATTCCTATATTGTCATTGCAACCCTTTTTAATTTTTATATCATGCTGGCTTTCTGGAACAATTCTATAGCAAGTTTTGTCTGGCTTATCCCGATTCCGCTGGCGGCATATGTTTTCTTTCAGAGGAAATACGTCTTTATCTACAGCATATTTGTATTATTGAATATTATTGCAGGCTATCTTATTTCAAAAAATTTCAGCTTTAACTTCCCTCTGCACAGTCAGGATGATGTAAGAATTACAGATACAATCCTTATGGTTTCTAATGTAGCCGTAATATCCCTTCTGATCTATTTTAAAGACAAAATAAAAAGAGTTGAAATTTACCATGAAATTAAAGAGAAAGCTCTGAATCCGGAAGTTCAGCCAATCCTTGTAACAGAAAAAGCTCCTTTTGCAGATGAGTTGTTTGAGAAAATTGAGCTTGTAATGAGAGAAAAACAGCTGTATAAAGATGTTAATTTCAATATTTCAAAACTTTCTGCAGAAATGGATATCAACAGCAGTTATATCTCAAAATCAATCCGGGTAAAGGGATATCCCAATTTCAATAATTATCTGAATATGCACAGGATTGAGTGTGTGAAAAGACTGCTTACTGAAAATGATATTGAGAAGGTAACTCTTATGTATATTTACACCGAAGCGGGATTTTCAAATCAGTCTACTTTCAACAGGGTATTCAAACAGATGGAGGGCATTACTCCCTCAGAATACATCAGCAGTTTACAGATGCATTGATTTTTTTCACCAATACATATGATTGAAATTATGATTTTTAAATCCGAAAAATAATCAGGAAATTTACAGAACTCAATTTTTCTGTTTAACCACTGCATTTTAATTGCAAAAAATCATGAATTCATCTGAAAAAGCCAGTCAGGGAAGCTCACGTTTCCGATATATAAAACTTTGTATTTTCTTTTCGGGACTTTCTGTTTTTGCTCAGCTTTATCTTTTCCAGCCGATGCTGCCTATGGCTGCAGAACAGTTCGGGGTGTCTGTAGGTGATACTTCCCTTCTTGTATCTTCCTCCACAATAGGTATGGCATTGGGATTACTGTTTTTTGCTTTTAAAGCAGACAGCTATTCCAGAAAAGGTCTGATGGTCTTTTCATTGATTTCATCTGCCATACTTACCATTATTTCCACCTGGATCCCGAGCTTAAGCCTCCTGATCGCTATCGGAGTACTGAAGGGTTTTGTTGTTTCCGGAGTTTCGGCGGTTGCTCTGGCCTATCTCACAGAGGAAGTGAATGCTCTGGCAGTACCGGCAGCTATCAGCATGTATCTTAGTGGTAATACCATCGGAGGAATGAGCGGAAGAATAATGGCGACTCTTTTTGCCGGTGAATTCGGATGGCGCAATGCGGTACTTTTTATAGGGATAGAAAGCTTCATTCTGGGAGTTATATTCTGGAAACTGTTCCCGGAATCAAGGTTTTTCAATCCACAGAAAACAGATTATCATCTTAAGGTAAAACAGATGAAGTTTTTCCTGACCAATCCTTACATGCTTCGGTTATATTGTACAGCAGCTTTACTGATGGGTGTTTTTGTGAGTGTTTATAATTACCTGACATTCAGACTGGAAGCAAAACCATTTTCATTAAGCCACTTTATCATTGCTTTTATCTTTCTCATGTATATTTTCGGGGTCTTTGGAACAATGATCGTTGGCCGTCTTTCCAGAAGATTTCCCATGAACAATATCCTGAAAGGCTCTATTTTATTTATGCTCACCGGTGCGGCATTGTTATTATCCGAAAATATTTATATTCTTATTTTCGGGCTCGGTCTTTTTACCCTTTCTTTTTTCGCAGCCCACACAATGGCCAGCCAGATGACTGCATTGTATGCCAAACGCGGAAAATCTTCAGCCACTTCTATTTACTGGCTGTTTTACTATTTTGGTTCAAGTATTTTGGGCAGCGGTACCGGTTATCTCCTTCATGCTTATTCCTGGAATGTCTTCATAGGGATTCTTATCATAGCGGTTATCACAGCCCTTCTGTTAGCCACAGCCAATGTAGTACCTAAAGCAAGAACAAGAAACTAGTACCACATACATACCACATCCATTTTTTTGGCAACATGCTATCATTCACTTATGAGCCTACTATTTTAACATATTATTAATTTTTTATAGTAAAAATTTAACCTAACCTTCACTAAAACAGGGTACAACAATATAATGCCGGGCATAGTATTTGCTGTTTGTACAGGACTATATCATCACCTAAAAATCAAAATATCATGAACGTAGCAGATTTAAAAATCAAGAACTTGGTGGAGTATAATAATCAGATTTATATAATCTCCGAGATCTTTCACAATGTCGAGCAGGCTTATTTTGTTAAAATTGAAAATGATATTCAAAGTATCTCAGTCCCTGCAGCTTCTATCAGACCTATTAAAATAACAGAAGAATGGCTTGAAAAACTGGGATTCTCAAGAACGTACAGTTCGGATAAGAGTATACGGTACGAAAGACCGGAATCTTTTATAAAATACGATATAGACCTGAGTTCCAGAAAAATACTGGAAGGTCTGAAAATATATGGGAACGCTATAAAGTGCAGGTACATCCATGAGTTTCAGAATATTTTCTCAAGCCTGTTCGGAAAAGAAACAGCTTTGCATTATGGTTATTTGAAAACAGAATCGTAGTTTAAATGGTTCTAAAGCTGTAGAAGACCACAATTTACAAGTTAAATTGTGGTCTTCTTTTTAGAATAAAGCATACAGAATCCACATCTTTTTCATTTATAATAAATTCCGAAAACTTCACCATTGATATATCATTAATTTCATTGATATTTGTATTAATAATATAAAAAACACATCAATGATTCTAAAGATTATTAATTCTGCATTGATTCTATTTGCTGTCTTTATGGGCTTCAAACAAGGAATTGCTATGATTTCCGGTAAACCTGAAATGACAGAAATGTTCGGAAAATGGGGATTTGACAAAACAGGACTTATGATCAACGGAGCGTTTACTATACTGGCTTCTGTAATGATTTTATTTCCAAAAACATTTGTCTGGGGAAATTTTCTGATGGCAGCCGGCATCCTTTTGATTATCTGTTTTCAGCTTTTAAATAAAGACCTGAAAGGTGCTATGATAGAACTTCCTTTTCTTTGTCTGAATCTGCTTATTATTTATCTGCAACATCCTCTTAAAAGCTAAAACCAATGAGAGCCTATAAGTTAATCATCATATTCCTGACAGGCTTCTCCTGTATAGCCTGTGGACAAAACACAAACAAAAAAAAACAAAATCAAGAACCACAACTTTCAAAAAAACAACAAATAATGGACTTATCAAAAATAACAGACCCTGAAGTAAAAAAAGCCATAGAAGCTTTACAAAACGGTGATAAAAGCTGGTATAGCTTCTTTACAGAAAATCCTGCAATGACAGACGACGGTAATTCCATAGATTTCAAATCTTTCTTCTCCAATGCTCTGGGTAATGAGATGTTTCTCAGCATAGACCGCGTAGAAAATGATGGAAAAAACATATATGGTAATTTTAAAGCCGGAAAATGGGGAACATTTCAGACTTACTTCAAATTCCATAAAAATGCAGAAGGGAAATTTGATAAACTGGATATCGGACAGGCCAGATAAATTCTTTTTTTACTTAAAAAAGTATCATTTCTGACTTCAACTGTGTTCTTTCAACTGAGGTTAAGCCTTTGTTCTTCCTGCAATTTTTAATATTTATGTAAATTTGCACCCGTAGTTCGCCCTTACCATAATCGTTGGGAACAGAACTCAATACCTCATGACAGATACAGATACTATACTTTTACAGCTGATAGAACATTTTAAGGAAATCGTTTCTTTAGAAGATAAGGATATTGATTGCATTACTTCAAAATTAGAAATTACACAGCTCAAAAAGAAAGAGTATCTGCTTCGTGAAGGACAGGTTTCCAGACACATGCGCTTCATTGCTAAGGGAAGTCTGTTCGCCTATCATATTGATGAAAAAGGAAAAGAAAACACCACCCAGTTAGGTATTGAGAACTGGTGGGTAAATGATCTGTACAGCTATCTGAGCGAATTGCCTTCAAGAATGTTTATTCAGGCTAATGAAGATACCACGATTATACAGATCAGTAAAAGTCATTTGGAAGTATTATACAAAGAAGTTCCGGCCATTTCAGAATTCTGGCGCCTGAAAATGCAATCTGCGTATGTTACGTTACAGGAAAGAACTTTTGAGCATTCAAGGGTTGATGCCTATACTAAATACCGGACATTCGTCACAACCTACCGCAATATTGAGCAGCGTTTTCCTCAATACATGATTGCTTCCTATCTGGGAATCACAGTAGAATACTTGAGTTATCTTAGAAAAAAACACCTGTTTGACCTTTCTTAAGATTTCTTAAGTTTATTCCGTTCCAGCCCGAATAATTTTGCTCACAGAATTTAATGAGTGAAATATGAAGGCAAAAATCATCACAATAACAGCTCTTGCATCAGCTTCCCTGAATCTGAATGCACAGAAACTTTCCTATACTCCCGATCTTGTTTTAGGACATCGGTCGTATACCTATATGCATAATGTCAATTATCAACTGAATGAACAGCTGAAATTGAACAATCTTACTTTGTTTGATACAGAATACACCAAAGACAAAGAAAATATATTTTTTATCAGAAATACCCTCGCTTATAGCTTTACCAGAAGACTTAGCGCCAATGCGGCATTTGGAATGAAAAATCCAGGAGCATTTTTCAGTGCTTATCTGCAATACAAAATCATCCAGCCCAGCTATTCTCTCTCCTACTCTATTGGAACTACCTACCAGAAAGGGTTTTCGCTGGAACAGTCTATATCATTTGAATATACTCCTTATCTCACAGAAAACCTTAAAGGATATTTCAGTGTACTGGCAATTGGAAACCTGGATGACAGTGGGTATCCCAGAGGACTCCAGTTTATCAGAATTGGTGTAAAACAGGATAAAATGATGTATGGACTCGCTTCCAATTTTGATCAGTTTAACAACGGAAAAAAGACCCTGGAAAATATCGGGGCATTTATAAAATATAACTTTTAAATAATTATAAGAAATGAAAAAGAACATTGATTTAGGAATGCTTATCTGCAGAATAGCCATCGGATTTCCCATGTCGGTTTACGGAATCAGCAAACTGATCCATGGAGTTGGATTTATTAAGGATATGATGGCTATGCATGGTTTACCATCTTTCTTTGCATATGGGGTCTTTGCAGGAGAAATTATAGCTCCTGTTATGCTGATTGTGGGATTCAGGGCCAGACTGGCTGGATTAGTTTTTGCAGTCAATTGCTTCACAGCCACTATTCTTGCACAGACGGCTAATATTTTCAAACTTAATGAATTCGGTGGGTGGGCTTTGGAATTACTGGTGATCTATATGCTGGTAAGTCTAAGCTTTTTCTTTACAGGAGCCGGGAAATATGCAGTTTCTACCCAGAATAAGTGGGATTAAAATACCTTGAAATTTTCTATTCACTAATTGATAAATCAGAATCCGGAGATCCTGATTTATTTTTTTGCCAAATGACAATAAAACAGGCATCGGATCACCGGTTTCATTCCGTATTTTTACAGTAAACTTAATCACCCATATGAAAGAAGTTATCGTCTACCAAATTGATTCTTTTACCAAAGAGAAATTCAAAGGAAATCCTGCAGGAGTTGTATTAAATGCTGAAAATATGACGTCTGAAGAAATGCAGCTCGTTGCCAGAGAGCTTAATAATTCTGAAACTGCATTTGTTTTCAGGTCTGATAATCCCAAAGAAAATTTTGATTATCAGGTCAGATATTTTACCCCTACTACAGAAGTTCCATCCTGCGGACACGCTACCATTGCTGCGCTTTACGCAAAAGCTCAGGAAGACCACCTGGATTCCTGCATCGTTAAAATCAAAACACAAATCGGAATATTACCAATTCATATAGAAAGAGAAAACAATGATTATCTCATCACCATGACACAGGGAAAATTTGAGCTGAGCCCAGCTTTTGATACTTCAATGACCCAAAGAATTGTGCTTGCCCTGGGACTGACAATGGATGATCTTGATGAAAAATGTCCCGTACAGATCGCTTCTACAGGACATTCAAAAGTAATAATCGGTATTAAAAGCAATATGACCTTAAATCATCTGGTTCCTGATCTTGCTGCTTTGACAAAGCTCAGTAAAGAAATTGGCTGTAACGGATATTTTGTATTTACTTTCGATACAGATGAAAAAGAGATATTAACCCATGGAAGGATGTTTGCACCCGCTATCGGTATTTCCGAAGATCCGGTTACCGGAAATGCAAATGGTCCTCTGGGAGGTTATCTTATTCAGAACAAGATCAGAGAAACTGCTGCTGATATTTTTGAATTTACCGGAAAACAAGGGGAAGCCATCAACAGGATTGGTGAAGTAAAAGTACAGGTTAGCGTAAGAGACAGCCAACCCGAGATCATCCGTATTACCGGAAATGCAGTATGTGTTTTCAGAACTACTATGAATTTGAAATAATTCTGATATTTATATTAAAACAATTGTCCCCATTAAGGAAAATTGGTCGTCATCAAGATGAATCAAAAAATTGAATACAATGAAAGAATTCTTATTAGTCTTCCGTGCAGACTACAAGTCTATGCCCAAGACATCACCGGAACAAATGCAGGCCAACACTCAGAAATGGATGAACTGGATCACAGGAATTGCTGCGCAGAATAAACTGGCAGACAGAGGAAACCGCCTGGAAAATACAGGACAGGTTGTAAAATCCGACGGAATAATTTCTGATGGTCCTTACACTGAGATTAAAGAATCTATCATGGGATACACGCTTATCAATGCGGAATCTATTGAAGAAGCGACTGCTTTATGTAAAGAATGTCCTATCCTGTTATTTGGGGGAAGTGTAGAAGTAAGGGAAATCAGTAAATTGTAATAACTACCTTTGATACAGTCTTTTCATCAACCATGACCAATCCGAATGAAATAACGCCGCATTTATTCAGAACCAAGTACAGTAAAATCGTTGCTGTACTTTGCAGAAGTTTTGATATCAAACATATCGAAATTGCAGAAGATATTGCCAGCGAAACCTTTCTGAAAGCTTCAGAATATTGGGTGGTAAACGGACTTCCTGATAATCCTGCAGCCTGGCTTTATACAGTGGCTAAGAATAAAGCAAAAGATTATTTCAAGCACCTTTCCATTATTGAAAAAAACAAAAAAGAAGAGGTAAGAACCACCGAAAAAGAATATCCAACCCTAGATTTCGATACCAAAAATATCTCTGACAGCCAGCTGGAAATGATTTTTGTGACCTGTAATCCTGTCAATTCCCAAGAAACTCAAATATGTTTGGCTCTTCAGATTCTCTGCGGCTTCAGTGTGGAAGAGATCGCCAATGCTTTTCTTTCTAAAACCGAGACTATCAAAAAACGTTTGCAACGGGGCCGGGTAGCTCTCAGAACACACCATTTTACAATAGATTCTTTAAGTGAACAGGATATTCACCAGCGATTGGAAACGGTGTTGACTACTTTATATTTATTGTTTAATGAAGGCTATTTTTCCAGAACGGATAACCTTTTGATCCGTAAAGATCTTTGCCTGGAAGCCATAAGACTTACCCTGATTCTTACTGACAATCAGTTTACCAACATCCCGAAAACCAATGCGCTGCTGGCTTTGATGTGTTTTCAGAGCTCAAGGCTTGATGCCCGGACCAATGATGAAGGAGAAGCCATTCTTTTTGATGAGCAGGACGAAACATTATGGGATAAAAATTTGATTGAAAAAGGCAATTATTACCTGATAGAAGCCTGCCAGGCCAACAATACTTCTGTTTCAAAATATCATCTGGAAGCAGGTATTGCATATTGGCATACTTCATCTGCCAAAGATAAATGGCAGCAAATTTTAAACCTGTACAATCAGCTTGCTATCATTGAATATTCTCCGGTTACTGCCTTAAACAGAGCTTTTGCTTTTTCCAAAGTGTATGGAAATGAGATTGCTTTTCCTGAAGCAGAAAAGCTTAATCTCACCGGCAACGAATATTATCACGGGCTGCTGGGATATTTATATTCTGAAATCCATCCGGATCAGGCGATTTATCATTTTAAAGAAGCAATCCGTCTGACCAAATCAAAGCCGGAAAAACAGACTTTACAGAAACAGGTTAATCTTTTAAAAACAAAGTAAATTTCAACATAAAAAAGCCTCCCGATAATCATCAGGAGGCTTTTCTTTTATTATTCATCAGCGGTTTTGAGAAATAATTCCTCTTTCCCAATAAGATAGATGTCGATCAGCGCTTTTGTGTTGATGTTAACAGTATCACCGTTTTTAATCTTGTATTTCTTCTGTAAAGGTTTTCCGTTAAAATAAACTGTACCTGAATCAAGCAGAAGGTTCAATTTAGATGACGAAAGACCTAAGCATGTTCTGATAACAGTTGAAGCTCTTACGTTAAAATCAAAAGAACATTGTATCTGAAACGAAATGATTTCACCGTCCATATTGATCAGATCTTCAACAGGAATGGTATTGTATAGAATTTCATATGCTACGCTTTCCAGATCTGCTTCTACATTATTTTTCTTTCTTATTTCCTGTGAAAAAGCATATTCCCAGGCAATTTCCGTATCGTTTTCTGAAAATTTATTGAACAGTTCTTTACTGACAGATTCTGTTCTTATTCTTGAAAAAACAGTCATGTTATAGGTGTTGCTGCATTTTACACATCGGTAAATCAACCATATATCTATATTCTTTTTTTGAGCATTCAATCTGAATTTATCGCTGCAATAAAATCTGTCACTGTTACAATGATTGCATTTCTTTTTTAGTAAGGGAGTATTTTTCGCTTTTACCTCCCAAATATGTTTTGTACTCATTACTTATAATCGTGCTTGCTATTCTTTGTTGGATTTTTTCCATATTATTCACGCATTACAAGAAGGTCGATACATCTGAGATTTACCCACAGACTATTCTTAAGGTATAATTTGAACTGTATTTCAGTCTTTTAAAATCATAATGATGAAGACGAAAACAACAGATATAGTTGCCTTTGGCAGGCAATGCATAATATGATGAAATGAAAACCTGTTCGGGTAGAATTACCCAAACGAAAGAACGATCAGCCTGTGGTTACGGAGACTGATACTAAGCAGTAATAAGTTTAAGTGTTGTTCTCAAAACGACTATTTACTTGGTTATGATAAAAGTAGTCAATTTCAGGGAAGAACGGGTCATTTTTTCATATTAATTCAAAAAAGAAAAACAAACAGCTTATATTTTCCATACAAATTGGTCTCTAAAAATGAACCATACAACAAATAAAAATTGAACCATACAACAAACCTGTCCTTTCTGTTTCTGACGAACTTTGTCATATTAAAATCATCAAAATGAAACAGATTAATAAAATTTACATCAACGGTGAATTTGTTACACCGAATGGAACAGAAACATTTGACCTTATCAATCCTATGACCAATCAAAAAACCGGAGAAGTCGTTCTTGGAAATGAAGAAGATACCCGAATGGCTATCGCTGCAGCGAAGAAAGCTTTTACAACCTTTTCAGAAACTATAAAAGAAGAACGCATCGGATTACTTCAAAAACTTCATGAAGCGGTTAGTAAACGGGAAGATGAACTGGTTTCTGTGATGGTGGAGGAATATGGAGGAACCCTGCAGTTCTGCAGGATGAGTGTTCAAAACGCAATTTCAGCCTTTACAACAACCATTACGACTCTGGAATCATATGACTTTGAAAAAACAGTCGGCCATTCTAAAGTACGTTTTGAATCTTTGGGAGTAGTAGGAATCATTACCCCATGGAATGCCAGCAACAGTTTTATCTGCAACAAACTGGCTACCGCTATTGCCGCCGGATGTACAGCCGTCATCAAACCAAGTGAAATGAGTGCTGCACAAACTCAGCTGCTTACTGAATGTTTCCATGAAGCCGGTTTGCCTGCAGGGATATTCAATATTGTAAATGGGTTAGGAAATGTAGTAGGTGTAGAAATTACCCAGCATCCCGATATCGCAAAAATTTCTTTCACCGGATCCACAGTTACAGGAAAAGCTATTGCCAAAGGAGCCGTAGATACTATGAAAAGAGTAACTCTTGAACTTGGCGGAAAGTCTCCGAATATCATTCTTGAAGATGCCGATCTGGAAAAAGCTATTCCTATGGCTGTTTTCGGAGCCTATATGAACAACGGACAGGCTTGCATCGCTCCTACCCGCCTGCTTGTTCCTATCAACAGATTGAATGAAGTGAATGAACTGGCTAAAAAAGCGGCGGAACAGGTAAAAGTGGGAAACCCTAATGAAGAAGATACCCTTGTAGGACCTATGGTAAGCACCAAGCAGTTTGAAAGAGTACAAAGCTACATCCGTCTTGGTCAGGAAGAAGGCGCAACGCTGCTCGCAGGTGGTGAAGGTAAACCGGAAGGTCTTGAAAATGGTAATTTTGTAAAAGCAACCATCTTTACCAATGTTCGTAATGATATGCGTATCGCTCAGGAGGAAATCTTCGGGCCGGTACTGTCTATCATTCCTTATGCTAATGAAGAGGAAGCGGTTGCTATTGCCAATGACACCACTTATGGTCTGGCAGCTTACATCAGTTCTTCTGATAAAGAGCATGCAGAACGTATTGCTGCACAGATTGATGCCGGAAGAATCTGTATCAATGGATTTTCACATGATCCTTATGCTCCTTTCGGTGGGTTTAAGCAAAGTGGTATCGGCCGTGAGTATGGTGTGTTCGGATTGGAGGCTTATCTTGAACCCAAGACCATTCTTGTCTGATATTAAAATCCTCAGAGTCTGTGCAATAGCAGGCTTCGAGGATTTAAACAATATGTAATCCATTATTGATACTAAAAAAGTTTTGTAAGTTTGAAAAAAGAATCGATCAAGAAATAACTGTCTGAGCCATGAGCGAAAATAATATTCTTTTACCTATCAATTACTCCTGTCATTTTTCAGAATTCAGGGAAGGAGAACAATTTGCACGAATCCATAGTCTGGGACTGGTTATTTCCGGGGAAATGGAACTGAATGACGGTACCACAAAGACGATATTTAAAGAAGGGGAACTTTATTCTGCAAGAAAAAACCGTCTCCTGAAGTTTGCAAAATACCCTCCTAAAAATGGAGAGATAAGAACAGTAACCATTTATTTTGATGAAGCCATCTTACGTGATTTCAGCCGTGAATATGGCTATCAGGCAGAGAAGAAGGATAATATTCCGGCTTTTATAAAACCGGATCAAAAGGCATTAACTTCTTTTATGTACTCTTTACTGGCCTATGAAGAACTTCCTGCTTCTACAGAACTTCTGCGTCTCAAACAGAAAGAAGCTTTACTTCTGATGCTGAGCGATGATCCGGGTCTTAAAGATATTTTATTTGATTTTTCTGAGCCTTACAAAATAGATATTGAAACTTTTATGAACAAAAACTTTCATTTCAATGTCAATGTAGAACGATTTGCTTATTTAACAGGGCGAAGTCTGTCTGCCTTTAAAAGAGATTTTCAAAAGATATTCGGGATACCGCCAAGACAATGGCTGCAGCTTCGGCGATTGAAGGAAGCTCATTTTCTGCTTACCCAAAAAGAGAGATCGGTTTCCGATATTTATCTGGATTTGGGCTTTGAAAATTTATCTCATTTCTCCTTTGCATTTAAAAAGCAGTTTGGCTATCCACCGAGCTCATTACAGGCAAAATAACTTAGACTTCATCTAAAAAAATGTATCTGAAAGCGATGATCACCAGAATGACAACAGCTATTGTAATAATTTTCACTTTCATATCGCTTTTAAGGTGGTCAGGAGCATAGCGTAATGTTTTTTCATCAAGATAAAAATCCTTGTAAACCTCAGAATCAATTTTGAGATCGGGGCGAAAAGTCTGTACTCCTTTCAGAAAATGTCCAATAAGATCATACCGGTTTTTAAGTGGAATCACATCCAGATTGATCAGTTTCTTTTTGGGTTTTCCGGTTTCATCTTTTTCATGAACATATAGATTTTTTCTGAAATTACTATATTTTCCGAGATTCTGAGATTCTGAATAAATATCTTTTGTATAGGAGTCCTTGCTTTTGATCAAATCCTGGTATTTAATTTCTGACAGTATTTTCTCTTTTCTGTTGAGAAACAGGATTCCCTGATGATTGATCAGCAGACCACTGATTTTCTCATCCTGATTTCTGATCATTTGATAAGCCAGCCACCCTGCCAGCAGGCCAGTAATCAAAAAGAATAAAAAGAAGATCATGTCAGATGCGGTATCTGTAGAAGTATGTGAAACAGCATCAATAAAAAATCCCAGTAAAACAACAGCAATGACCGCAAAAAGAATGACAATACTCCATCTTATTCTGGCTATGTATTCCGGGCTGTAGGTTTCTGATCTCATTTCAGAAAATGATTCTTTCATATTTAAATGTATCGTTGGTTATCAGTTTTTCAATGTATTTTTAAGACTCATATCTGTCAAAATACATCGGGCAGCAAAAATACTATATAAAAATGAATAGAATATTAAATGATCACCCTATTTTTATCCTTTTAAAATAACAGATCGTGCTATGAAAATCATAACACGATCTGAATTGTTGAATATAATTATTTTAAAGTTTTTTTAAAGTGCATATTCTACGGAGGCTTCTTTAGCTGCGGCCACCATTGCAATCAAAGCTTTTTCTGTTTCTTCCCAGTGTCTTGTTTTCAGTCCGCAGTCCGGATTTACCCAGAGTTGATTGGCAGGAATTACGTTTTGAGCTTTTCTCAACAGTTCAATCATTTCTTCTTTTGACGGAACCCTTGGGGAATGAATATCGTATACTCCGGGACCAATTTCATTCGGATATCTGAAATCTGCAAAAGCATTCAGCAGTTCCATCTGAGAACGGGAACATTCTATGGTAATCACATCTGCATCCATATCAGCAATATTTTCAATAATATCATTGAATTCCGAATAGCACATATGGGTATGAATCTGTGTAGCATCTTCCACTCCGCTTGCTGAAATTCTGAAAGCTTCTACGGCCCATTTCAGGTAGTTCTGCCAGTCTGTCTTTCTTAATGGAAGCCCTTCTCTTATCGCAGGCTCATCAATCTGAATAATTCTGATTCCTGCTTTTTCAAGATCCGCAACCTCATCACGGATAGCCAGAGCAATTTGCTTACACGTCTCTGAACGGGGCTGATCATCACGTACAAAAGACCATTGTAAGATCGTAACAGGACCTGTGAGCATTCCTTTTACCCATTTTTCAGTCTGGGATTGTGCATATTGGGACCAATATACCGTCATTGGTGTCGGGCGGGAAACATCACCGAAGATCACAGGAGGCTTTACACAACGGCTTCCGTAGCTTTGTACCCAGCCATTTTTTGTAAATACAAAACCTTCCAGCTGCTCTCCGAAATATTCCACCATATCATTACGTTCAAATTCCCCGTGAACCAATACATCTATCCCTATTTCTTCCTGCCAGTTAATCGTTCTCTGGGTCTCTTCTTTCAGTAAGGTATCATACTGCTCTGCCGTCAGCTCTCCTTTTTTGAATTTTGCTCTCCAGCTTCTTACCTCAGTGGTCTGCGGGAATGATCCGATGGTTGTTGTTGGGAATAAAGGAAGCTGCAGTACTTTCTGTTGTTCTTCTTTACGGATTTTGAAAGTATTTATCCTTTGAGCATCTTTTTCAGTAACCGCATTTGCTCTTTGCTTCACGTCATCATTATGAATAAGAGAAGATGTTCTTCTGCTTGCAATTGCTTTTTTATTATCTTCAAAAGCAGCAAGAATCTGTTTATTCTCTGTTCCGGATGCCAGTTCTTTAAGCGTTACCACTTCTGCCACTTTTTGTTTGGCAAAAGCCAGCCAGTTTTTAATTTCCGGATTAAGTGTGGTTTCAAAATCCAGATCACAAGGTGAATGAAGTAATGAAGAGGAAGGAGCAATTAAAACCCTTTCAGATCCTAATTTCTCAACTGCTTTTTGAATGAAAGACAAAGACTTTTCATAATCATTTTTCCAGATATTTCTTCCGTCAACCACACCCAATGAAAGACTTAAGCTTTCCGGAATACCATTCAGAATATCATCTAACTGTTCAGGGTTTCTAACCAAATCAATGTGTAAAGTATTCACAGGAAGTGAGGTGGCAAGTGGCCAATTATCATTTAATCCTTCAAAATAAGTGGCAACAATAAATTTCAGTTTTGGGAAACGTTTTCTTATTTCAGCGTAAACAAAATGATAAGTTTCTTTCGCTTTCTCCGTTAAGTCCAACGCTAAAAACGGTTCATCAAACTGAATCCACTCTGCGCCCTGCTCCTGAAGTTTTGTTAAGATATCTGTATATACGGGAAGAAGATTTGCAGCCAGATCCAGTTTATCAAATCCTTCTTCTTTCTCTTTTCCTAACAACAGATAAGAAACCAGTCCGATAATGACCGGTTTTGCATTGATTCCTGCCTGCTTTGCTCCTGCAAATTCATTGAAAATTTTATCTGAACTCAGTTTAAACTGTTGATTTTTATAAAACTCGGGAACGATATAGTGATAATTGGTATCAAACCATTTTGTCATTTCCATCGCTGTGATATCCAGTCCTTCTTTCTGATATCCTCTTGCCATGGCAAAATAAAGATCCAGCTCAGAATTGTTTTTTTTAAGCACTACTTCATGATAACGTGTGGGAATTGCCCCTACCACAAGACTCATATCCAATACCTGATCATAATATGAAAAATCATTACAGGGAATAAGGTCTATACCGGCTTCTTTCTGAATGTTCCAGTTTTGGTTACAGATATTTCTGCCCGTATTCAGAAGTTCTTCCAAAAGGATTTTACCTGACCAATATTGCTCGCAGGCTTTTTTGAGTTCTCTTTTGCTACCAATACGCGGATAGCCCAGAATGTGAGTTTGCATTTTTTTTACTTTTTAATTAAACTTAATGGTAAAGTCTTTTAAAAATGCTTCGTAATGTTTTAACGGATAAAAATTTCAGGATCATGATATAACAAACAATACAATTCCCTTACAGAGAAAGTGTATAAATCCGATATATCATCTGTATGACCCAAAGCTTCAGACCGCGAAAGCATCGTCAATTCAGTAAAGGCAGGTCTCCTGACTTGTAACAGTTTCCATCATCCTTCCCGCTTTTGGCAGTGGATATATAAGGACAGAAACCTTTGGTATGTTACTTACAGTTGCGCGACAGCTCGTGATTCTCACACGATTCCCTATTAATCTACGTTACGTAAAACCTTTCCTGTTTGATGAAGTATCTCTAAAGAACTGTACTTTTACCTGTAATGATAGTCATCAGTAAAAGTTTTTAATCTTGTGTAAAATTAACAATACAGAATAAACATACAATAAAAGCTAATTAATTAAGCAAAATAAACTTTAAAAAACACAGTAAAAAGCATATAATTCTTTACATTTGACTGTTTTTATAATCTAAAAGAATAATATTCTGTGGAACAACTCGATGATAAGGATGTACAGCTGCTGAGGCTGCTCCAGAAAAATGCAAAACTGACCGTTAAAGAGCTTGCTAAAGAAGTGAACCTCTCCACGTCACCTGTTTTTGAAAGAGTAAAAAGATTGGAACAGGAAGGGTTTGTGAAAAGATATGCCGCTGTTCTTGATGCTGAAAAACTCAACCGTGGGTTTACGGTTTTCTGTCAGATTAAGCTGAAAATTCACGACCGATCTGTAGGTTATGATTTTGTGAAAGAAATTTTAGAAATTGAAGAAGTTGCAGAATGCTACAATATTTCCGGAGATTTTGATTTTCTTCTGAAAGTTCAGGTACGGGATATGAAACATTACCAGGATTTTGTGTTTAATAAACTGGGATCTGTAGATTCTATAGGGAGCACTCACAGTACGTTTGTCATGGCTGAGGTGAAAAACAATCATGGAATCACCATATAATAAAAATGAAAAATTGAGAATTGAAAATGGAAAATGATACTTAACTTAAACCATGCTATTTTCAATTCTCTATCTTCCAATGTATTAATTTCCTTTAAAGTCCGGGGTTCTTTTTTCTATAAATGCCCCGATACCTTCATGGTGGTCTTCTGTTGTAAACAACTCTCCGAATAATGCAGCTTCCTGTTTTAACCCATCCGTAATGTGCAGTTCAAATCCTGTATTTAAAGACTGTTTCGCTTTTGCCACAGCTACAGGTCCTCTTGCGGCAATTGTTTCTGCCAGTTTTTGAGCTTCGTTGAGTAATTCTTCGGGCGCAAAAACATGATTGACAAAACCAAAATCTTTACAAGCTTCTGCGGAATAAAATTCTCCGGAGAAAACCATTTCCCTTGCTTTGTATAATCCGATAGCTCTTGGCAGACGCTGGGTTCCGCCAAAACAAGGCAATAATCCTAATGTCACTTCAGGGAGTCCAAATTTTGCTTTCCCGCTAGCCAGGATAATATCACAGGATAATGCCAGTTCACACCCTCCTCCCAATGCAAAACCGTTCACAGCAGCTATCACAGCAAACGGAAGTTCTTCAATAGCATTAAAAGCAGTTTGTGCAGCAATAGAAAAAGTCTCTGCTTCTGCGGGAGTCATTTGCTGCATGGCTTTAATGTCAGCCCCTGCAACAAAAGCTTTTTCCCCGGAACCGGTAATAATTAATACTCTGATATTTTTATCTGATCTTATCTTGCTGGCAAATGATTTCAGTTCCTGTAAAACCTGTTCATTCAAGGAGTTTAATGCCTGCGGACGGTTTATCGTCAGCGTTCCGACAGGTCCGTTTTGTTGATATAATAATGTTTCGAAAGTCATTTTTTTAATTGATAGTTGATAATTATTAAAAAGTAATCATAGACAGTATTTACCTTCTATTCAATTTTTAAAGGTCTCTGTTTAGAAATTGAATAATACTTGAAAAGTCTGTTTTTCCATTTCCGGATTCGCTCCACATTCTGTACAAATTCAATGCGGTATTGCCAAGAGGTGTAGATGTTTTGGTTTCCAAACCCGCTTCTGCAGCAAGGCCCAGATCTTTTGTCATCAGGTCTACGGCAAAACCACCAGAATAATTACGGGAAGCCGGAGCATTTTCCATTACTCCCGGATAGGGATTATAAACATCCAAGGACCAGTTTTTCCCGGAACTCTTCTGCATAATCTCACTTAAAACCTGAGGATTAAGACCATGTTTCACCCCCAGATTGATAGCTTCTGAAGTTCCGATCATGTGAATGGCCAACAGCATATTATTACAGATCTTAGCAACCTGACCCGCCCCGGATTCTCCGGCATGAAATATATTCTGTCCCATACACTTGAGTATCGGCCTGGCTTTTTCGTAGTCATCCTGTTTACCACCCACAATAAAGGTGAGTGTACCTGCCTGAGCTCCGGCAGTTCCTCCGGAAACGGGTGCATCTATCATTCTGCAGCCTTTTGAAACAGCAAGTTCAGCCACTGTACGGGCTGTAACTGCATCAATGGTACTGCTGTCAATTAATAATGTGTTTGGTTTCAGGCTGTTTATAAAATCTTCTGAATAAAGATCAGCTACGTGTTTTCCGGAAGGCAGCATTGAAATCACTACATCTGCATCCTCAGAAGCGGCCACAGCAGATCCTGCAGCCTTTCCTCCTTCTGACACCAGTATTTTCAAAGCTTTCTCCGAAAGGTCAAAACCCACAACGTGATGACCTTTTTTGATCAGGTTAATAGCCATTGGCCCACCCATATTTCCTAATCCTATGAATGCTATATTTGACATAATTTTTAGTTTAAAGTTTAAAGTTTAAAGTTGAGGGTTCAAAGTTCTCTATTGATTAAAAACATCTATGGATGTCATAAAAGTCTTATTTTCAATACTTAAATCTCCATTCTCAATGTTTCATTTTCCATTTTCAATTCTTTAAAGTAAGAATCTATCCATTCTTCCGTAATCTCTTCCCATGTTGCGGGATGCCATTTCGGAGACATGTCTTTGTCTACCAATAATGCTCTTACTCCTTCTGCAAAATCAGGGTGGATACAGCACTGACACGACAGATTCAGTTCAGATTGAAAAACCTCTCCAAGACTTAGATCTTTACCTTGTTTCAATTGTCTGAAAATAATGTGTGCTGAACTTGGAGATCCGGCTTCAAAGCTTTTCACACCGTTATTAATCCATTCATCTTTATCATTATGGCTGATCAATATTTTTCTGAAATCTTCCAGAGAGTTGATTTCTTCAAACTGCTTGATAAAAGAAGCGTGTAATTCCGCCTGAGACTCAGGAATAATGACTTCTTTTGAAATATTTTCGAGAATATGGGAAACAGTTTTATGAGATGCTCCGTCCCAGTCTACCTGTTGAAGGGCATTCAGAACAGTTTCTTTTGAGGAAGATTCTATAAAATAATCTGCCAGTCCTAAGAATTTACAGTCTGCTCCATCCAGTCTTGCGCCTGTTAATCCTAAATAAACTCCATAGGCGGAAGGCATTTTATTCAAAAAGCAGGTTCCCCCTACATCAGGATACAGTCCAATTGTAATTTCAGGCATTGCCAGTTTACTTTTTTCTGTAACGATGCGGTGTGAGGCTCCTACCATTAAACCAATTCCGCCTCCCATAACGATTCCGTGTCCCCAGACGATGACAGGTTTTGGATAGGTATGAATGGCATAGTCTACCTGATATTCTTTTGAAAAGAAGTCGAAACAGTCCTGTGGAACCTTTGAAGCATCTACTTTACGCTGCGCAATAATAGCATCATGTAATTTTCTTACATCACCACCTGCACAGAATGCTTTTTCGCCAGCTCCCTGAAGGAATATACAGGCTACTTCATCAGAAGTCTTCCAGTTTTCCAAGATAACTTTCAGTTCTTCTATCATTTCCAATGACAGCGAATTGAGGGTTTTCTCAGAGTTCAGAGTAATAATCCCGACCTTATTTTTTATTTCTGTTATAATTACACTCATGGTATTTAATTAAAAATTGAGAGTTGAAAATTGAAAATTATTATTAAAAAGTTGTCTAAACTTTATCAAACCACAAAAGTCACAAAAGTTTTAAACACTTAAGTTTCTTTAGTGCCTGGCTTTATGGATAAAAAGTACACCTAAGTTTTGTGAAAATCTTTGACTTTCATCTTATGTGAGCTTTTCTGAGACATCATTTTAGCCTTACTTAAGTGAACTAAAGTGTTTTAAAATAAAAGCTTTTGTGTCTTTTGTGGTTAAAATAATTAATAATAAAGTTTAAACAGCTTCTAAGTTAAATATGAAAACTCTGTTTATCATCTTATTTGTAAAGTGGCTCCTTCTTCAAGGATCTTTCTTGAAATCACGAGTTTCATAATTTCATTGGTTCCTTCCACTACCTGATGTACTCTGGCATCACGCATCAGCCTTTCAACCGGAAAATCCTGTGTACAGCCATAGCCGCCTAAGATCTGAAGGGCCTCGTTGCATATATTAAAGCTCATATCCGTAGCCAATCTTTTCGCCATGGCACAATAAGTAGTGGCATTGGGATCTTTGGAATCAAGCTTAAATGCTGCCAACTGTACCATTTGACGGGCTGCGACCAACTCCGTCACCATATCTGCAATTTTAAATTGAAGAGACTGAAACTGGGCCAAAGATTTTCCGAACTGCTGCCTTTCATGCATATAGCGCTGAGCCTGATTGATTGCTCCCTGTGCTGCTCCTACGGAACATGTGCCAATATTGATGCGGCCTCCGTCCAATCCTTTCAGAGCTATTTTAAATCCTTCCCCTAATGTACCTAAAAGATATTTCTCTTCTACTTCCACATGATCTAAAAACACAAAACGGGTCGGCTGTGTATTCCAGCCCAGCTTTTTTTCTTTTTCTCCAAAACTGATTCCCGGAGCATCTGCAGGTACTACAAATGCACTGATTCCTTTGGTGCCAGATTCTCCCGTACGGGCCATGACAATTAATATATCACTTTCACCTGCCCCGGAGATAAATGCTTTGGTTCCATTAATACTATATTTATTTCCTTTTTTGACGGCTGTTGTTTTCAAACCTGCTGCATCTGAGCCTGAGCCTGGTTCAGTAAGGCAATAGGAGCCCAAGAGTCTGCCTGATGCCAGATCCGGACATAATTTTTTCCTGATTTCATCAGTTCCAAATTCATCAACCATCCATGAAACCATGTTGTGTATGGTAATATAGGCTGTAGTAGAAGGACATGCTGCTGCTAATTCTTCAAATATAATGGCAGCATCCAACCGTGATAGTCCCAATCCTCCGGCTTCTTCACTGGTGTATATACCACAGAAGCCCAATTCTCCGGCCTTAACAATAGCTTCTTTGGGAAATTTCTTTTCAGCATCCCATTCTGAAGCATATGGAAACAGCTCTTTTTCAGCAAACTTTCTCGCAGCATCCTGAAATGCCAGCTGATCTTCATTTAGGTTAAACTCCATAGTATTAAATTGAAAATTTATTTGAATTGAGAATGAATAATTGAATGTAAAAAAATGGATCATTGAGAAGGCTAATTATCTCAATTATCCGTTTTACATTATTTTAAGTTGATGGTCATATTCACACTTCCTCCCGGCACATCTTCTTCAAACCAGCGGGCGGTAATGGTTTTGGTTTCGGTATAGAAACGAACGCCTTGTTTTCCATAAGAGTGCAGATCGCCAAAGAATGATTTCCGCCATCCCGTAAAAGAGAAAAATGGCAGCGGAACAGGAATCGGAAGGTTGACACCAATCTGCCCTACTTCAATTTCATGCTGGAATTTTCTTGCAGCGGCTCCTGAATTAGTAAAAATTGAGGTTCCGTTTCCGTATGGGTTTTCATTAATGATCCTTATCGCTTCATCTAAGGTTTCTGCCTTTAATAACAGCAATGCCGGCCCGAAAATTTCTTCTTTGTAGATGTCCATATCCACAGAAACACTGCTAAATAAGGTAGGGCCTACAAAATATCCGTTTTCATAGCCTTCTACGGTATAGCTGCTTCCATCCAGGAGGACTTCTGCTCCCTGATCGTAGGCACTTTTGATCAACCTTACTACTTTCTCTTTAGATTGCTTATTGATCAATGGGCCAAATGCAGCTGATTCATCAGACCAGACCCCTGGCTTTACTGTACTTAAAGCAGTTTTAATATCTTCTATCCAATTTTGAGACTCTCCTACCAATACAGCCACACTGATCGCCATACAACGCTGACCGGCCGCACCACAGGAAGCTCCTACCAGATTATTAATCACCTGACTTTTATTGGCATCGGGCATAACTACCATATGATTTTTAGCTCCGCCAAAAGCCTGAACTCTTTTGAGATTATCGGTTCCGGTGCGGTAGACATGTTCTGCAACCGGTACAGAGCCTACAAATGAAATAGCCCTGATGTCGGCATGATTCAAAATATGATTTACCTGATCTTTGGTACCGTGAACAATATTTAAAACACCTTTAGGAAAACCTGCCTCCAAAAACAGTTCTGCCATTTTCATGGAGGTCATAGGAGTCTGCTCTGAAGGTTTTAAGATAAAGGTATTACCGCATGCTATCGCCATAGGAAACATCCACAAAGGAATCATGGCCGGGAAGTTGAAAGGAGTAATTCCTGCACAGACCCCAAGAGGCTGAATGTAACTGTAGGTATCTACTCCTCTTGCTACGTTTTCTACTGTTTCCCCCATCATCAGGGTCGGAATATTACAGGCATGCTCTACGACTTCTATGCCGCGCCAAACATCTCCCATAGCATCTGCAAAGGTTTTTCCGTTTTCTTTGGAAAGGATTTCCGCAATTTCTTTTTGATGTTCTTTTAAAAGATGCTGGTATTTCAGAAATAGTCTTGCTCTTTCCGGAGTGGCAACTTCTTTCCATATTTTGAAAGCTTCTGCAGCGGCTTCAATAGCTTCATCTATTTCAGACAATTCCGTGAGAGGAACTTCTGCCAGAATCTCCTGTGAAGCAGGATTTTCTACAGGAAGATAGTTTTTCGTTTTACTTTCTGTAAAATTTCCATTGATTAATATTTTTATTTTTTGTGACATAGTTTTTTTAATTAAAATGGAGCATTGAAAGTTTTAATCATAAAAATGAGAATGGAGAACTGATCATTTTTCAAAAAAATATCGACTATTCTTTAAAAACGTTTTGATATTCAATTCTCCATCTCTTTTGATTTTAAATGACTAAAAGATCTACAAATTCATTGACGTTAAGATTCACTAATGTGTCATATTCCAATGAATTTTCAAGGATTGTTCTTTGTTGTTTTTCCGGGAAAATACGAGCAAGATTAACTTTATATTTCTTGATCAGTTCAGGAATACCTTCGTCTCTTCTTCGTTTGTGACCAATAGGATATTCTACCACTATTTCGTCTAAAACAGTTCCGTCATTAAGTTCTACCGTCATCGCATTGGCAATGGAGCGTTTTTCCGGATCATGATAATCTGCAGTAAACTGAACATCTTCCACACATTCAATTTTGTCACGAAGTGCATCAATTCTTGGATCTGAAGCGATGTTATCTTCATAATCGGCAGCCGTAAGTCTTCCATAGATCAATGGTACAGCCACCATATATTGGATGCAGTGGTCACGGTCAGCAGGGTTATTTAACGGACCTTTTTTGTCAATAATTCTAATAGCAGCTTCATGGGTACGGATGGTAATTTTTTTGATATCATTTGTTGTTTTTCCAAGGCCTCTTAAAGTTGCGTGTAATGTCATTGCGGCTTCTACTGCAGTCTGCGAGTGAAATTCGGCAGGGAAAGAAATTTTAAAGAGTACATTTTCCATTACATAAGAACTGTATTCTCTCTGGAATTTGAATTCATTCCCTTTGAAGGAAACATCATAGAATCCCCATGTTTTTGCTGTCAATACAGATGGATAGCCCATTTCTCCTGTTTTTGCAATCAGGGCAAGACGTACTGCCCTTGAGGTAGCATCTCCTGCCGCCCATGATTTACGGGAACCTGTATTGGGAGCGTGACGGTAAGTTCTTAAAGACTGTCCGTCCACAAAAGCCAGTGACACGGCATTGACAATTTCATCACGGTTTAATCCGACCAGCTTTCCTACAACTGCTGTGGAAGCTAATTTTACCAATAAAACGTGATCCAGTCCTACTTTATTGAATGAATTTTCCAATGCCATTACGCCCTGAATTTCGTGAGCCATGATCATTGCTTCCAGTACCTGTTTCATTTTTAAAGGTGATTTTCCTTCTGCAATATTTGTTCTGGATAACCAGTCTGCGGTCGCCAGAATCCCTCCAAGGTTATCAGAAGGATGTCCCCATTCTGCTGCCAGCCATGTATCATTGAAGTCCAGCCAACGGATGATCGCTCCGATATTGAACGCTGCCTGAATGGGATCCAGCTGGAATTGGGTACCCGGTACTTTTGCGCCGTTAGGAACTACTGTCCCTTTTACCACAGGTCCTAAAAGTTTTGTACATGCCGGGTAAGTCAATGCTTCCAGCCCACAGCCGATTGTATCCAGAAGACAGTAGTGAGCGGTCTTCCATGCTAAGTCATTTTTAATTTCGTAATTTAAAACATAGTCTGCAATGTCTGTTAATACCTGATCGGGTTGTGGTCTTTCGTTTGAGATGTGTGAACTCATTTTTTATTATTGAAAAATTTTAATTAATTAAAAGTTAAGAGTGGAAAATTGAAAATGAATTATTGTTTTTTCATTTCCGACATTCTATTTTCCATTATTTCCGGTCGTTGATGGACACAAATTCTTTGTTTTCAGGCCCTGTATAATTGGCACTTGGACGGATAATCTTTCCATCCTGTCTCTGTTCTATAATATGAGCACTCCATCCGGTCACTCTTGAAATGACAAATAACGGAGTAAACATCAGAGTAGGCACTCCCATCAGATGGTAAGAAACAGCGGAGAACCAATCCAGATTCGGGAACATTTTCTTTTCTTCCCACATGATCGTTTCCAATCTTTCAGCAATATTATACAGCAGCATATCTCCTGCTTCTTCAGAAAGTTCTTTCGCCACTTTTTTAATCACGACGTTTCTCGGATCTGAAATGGTATACACCGGGTGTCCAAAGCCAATAATCACTTCTTTGTTCACAATACGCTTGCGAATATCGCTTTCTGCTTCATCAGGAGAATTGTAGCGGCTTTGGATTTCAAAAGCAACTTCATTTGCCCCACCATGTTTAGGTCCTCTCAAAGCACCAATTGCTCCGGTAATTGCAGAGTAAATATCAGATCCTGTTCCGGCAATCACACGGCTGGTAAATGTTGAGGCATTAAATTCATGTTCTGCATAGAGGTTTAACGAGATTTCCATTGCTTTTACCCAGGAATCTGCAGGTTTTTTCCCATGCAGCAGGTGAAGGAAATGCCCTCCTATTGTATCATCATCGGTTTCTACGTCAATTTCTTTTCCATTATGGGTATAATGATACCAATATAACAGACCTGAGCTGAAAGATGCCAGTAATTTGTCTGCAATATCTCTTGCTCCCGCCATATTATGATCATCTTTTTCCGGCTGAATACTTCCGATAGCAGAAACCATGGAACGCATGACATCCATGGGATGAGCCGCTGCAGGAATACTCTTAAGAATATTTCTCACAGAATGAGGTAGCCCTCTCAAAGATTTTAGTTTGGCTTTATAGTTTTTCAATTGTGCTCCGGTTGGCAGCTGGCCGTAGATCAAAAGATAAGCTACTTCTTCAAACTGTGCTTTCTCTGCCAGATCCAGAATATCATATCCTCTGTAATGGAGATCGTTTCCACTTTTTCCGACACTGCAAAGAGCCGTATTACCTGCTGCTACCCCTGAAAGCGCAACGCTTTTTTTAGGTTTAAATGTGGGTTCACTGTTAGTTGACATTATCAATTATTTTGTTTAAAAAGGTTGTCTAATTTTTGTTCGTAGTCATAGTATCCGATGCTTTGATAGAGTTCTTCCCTGGTTTGCATAGTATCCAATACATTGATCTGTGTTCCGTCTTTACGAAGGTGTTCATATACATTTTGAGCTGCTTTATTGGCAGCACGGAAAGCAGAAAGCGGATAAAGGATCAGTCCCACGCCTGCATTTTTTAATTCTTCCACCGTGTACATTCTGATCATCCCGAATTCGGTAATATTAGCCAGCACTGGAACTCCTGCAGCTTCAACAAACTTGTGATAAAAGCTTAAGTCAGGAACGGCTTCTGCAAAAATAAAATCTGCTCCAGCTTCTTTATAAGCTGCTGCTCTTTCCAATGTTTTTTCCAATCCTTCATTAGCAAATGCATCGGTACGGGCACCAATTACAAAATTTTCATCGGTACGGGCATCTACCGCTGCTTTCAGTCTGTCTACCATTTCTTCTTTGGTTACCACTTCTTTTCCCGGGCGGTGTCCACAGCGTTTTGCCCCTACCTGGTCTTCAATATGGAGGGCCGCAGCTCCAGCTTTAATCAGTGACTTTACAGTTCTTGCCACATTGAATGCTGAAGGTCCGAATCCGGTATCAACATCTACCATGAGCGGTACATCGCAAACATTCGTGATACGCTGAACATCAATCAATACATCTTCCAGCGTGGTAATTCCTAGATCCGGAATCCCCAGAGAACCCGCAGCAACACCGCCTCCTGAAAGATAAATTGCATTAAAACCTACCTGCTGTGCTAACAATGCATGATTGGCATTGATGGTGCCAACAATCTGAAGAGGACTTTCTTTTCGCATGGCCTCCCGAAATTTCATACCGGGAGACTTCAAACTTTCACTTGTAGTCATTATAATATTTATTGTTTAGTTGAAATTTGTTTTACAGAAAACCATGAACAGGCATCACAATAGCTACCGGCATTGCATGATATGTTAAAAAGGAAATCAAAAAGTAACTGATTTGTTTTAATCGATTTTTGTAATCCGGAATTCAGAGCCATTATCTCCGTGCCAATCTGTTTATTTCCAAGTCTGCTGCTGTATGAATAATCGAAATCGAATGGATACATTTTTTTAACTTTTTATATTGATTAAATCCTCATAAAAAGTTCCTGATAAACTTCACAATGCCTGTGAGAAAGAAAAATATGGAAAAGGAAAAATACGATGAATACACGATAATGAAAGAGCATACCGCTCCACTACTTATCTGCATCACAAAAATAACACGAGCTGACAAAATATATTGATCCCACTGTTATCCATATCGTATCATACCTGACTATAAGCTTCAGACCGCGAAAGCATCGTCAATTCGAAATAGGCAGGTCTCCTGACTTGTAACAGTTTTTATCGCCCTTCCCATATAACGAGGTATACAGTGGACCTTTTTTGATAAAAACCTTGATGTTACTTACAGTTGCGCGACAGTTCGTGATTTGCACACGATTCCCTTTTAAGACACAGCTAAGTGTAACCAGTTTCGGTTGATAAAGAAGATGTTAAGAACTCCTTGGTGGTAAATATAGGTATTTTATAAAAACATGAAAGATATTTTATGCAAACAATAATTATTTAATCATAATCCATTGATTATGTTATTATTAAAAATACATTCTTCACCCAACAGACATTATAATTTAGATTATCCTGCCCATTTTTTGTTACAAAATCCACAAGATATGTCGTGAAAAAATCAGACAAGTTCAAAGAAACTGTCTACTTGTTATTGTTTTTCATTCTGGAATTGAAGCGTTTTTTAAAACTTTTTTTTTAGCGATAATGGATGCTCATTTTCTGGCTTCAAATGATCTTTTTTATATCATTTTCAGTCAAAAATTTAATCTTTATTCTTCAATCCATTTTCTGAAAGCAGAGGTATTACTCTGGCTTGTGATAAGGTGGATTTTATGTCCTTTTATCTGGATAGACTGTGTATTTCTGTTGTAACGCTCTATCCTTTCAATATGTATTTTCTGAACGATTTCACTTCGGTTAATTCTGAAAAAATCCGAAGGACTAAGCTGATTTTCAATTTCTTTTAGTGTAGATTCATTCAACAGATGTTTTTTTCCTGCAGTATCAAAAGCAAAGACAATTCCCTCTTCTGCTTCAAAGAAAGTGATCTCTTCAGTATTTACAAAATAAGTTCCCTGATGTGAGGAGACCGTAAATCTTTTTTTATATTTTTTCTCTGGATGACTGTTATTGAGCATTTGCTGAAGTTTTATCAGGACATCATTCTGTTCTGATGCAGAAGTTCTTAATAAAAGAAATTTACCCCATGCTTTTTGGAAACGTTCCTGTGAAAATGGTTTTAAAAGATATTCTATACCATTACTTTCAAAGGCATTCATCCAATACTGATCGTAAGCGGTTGTGAAAATTATCGGGCTTGAAATGTTCACCTGACTGTAGATTTCAAAGGCATTTCCATCCAATAATTCTATATCAGAAAAGATCAGGTCTACTGTTGAATTTTTAAAAAAAGTAACGGCTTCTTCTACGGTATCAATCTCTGCAACGATCTCAACCGGTTCTTCCAATTCGCTGATAAAACGTTTTAATTTGTTTCTGGCAGGAATTTCGTCTTCGATAATTATAACTTTTATCATATTTTTATACTGGAATTATAGGAAGTGTTACTGAAAATCCGGTTTCTGTTTTTAATATTTCTACCTGTCGGTCGGTTAATAACGTATATTGTTCTTTAAGATTGTTCAACGCTCTTCCAGACGTTTTTTTACTGTTACGCTTCGGTATAACATTATTTGAAACGGTTATTGTCTGATCCAGATTTATGGTGACTACAACTGGATTTGTAAGCGTTCCAAGATTATGCTGAACTGCATTTTCCAAAAGCAGCTGTAATGATAACGGGATAATATTTCCTGGGGATCTTATATGATTTATTTCTAATGAATAGGCATTTCCGTATTTGTACTGGATCAGATTAAAATATTTCTCTGCAAAAGCAAGCTCTTCTTCCACTGCTACTAATTTTTTATCGGAAACATCTAAAACATAGCGGTATATCTCTGCAAATTCGTTAAGAAAGTCGGAAGCTTTTCGTTTATCTTCTTCTATGAGCTGGTCCAGAATATTGAGATTATTGAACAAAAAATGAGGATTAAGCTGCGCTTTCAGCTGATTAATTTTACTTTCAGACAATGCATGATCATAAAGAGCAAGCTGTTTCTGATAGTCTGTATTCTTTTTGTAGTAACGGTATGCCAGAAAAAAACTTCCATAAATAAAGCCCCCGATCAAATCTGAAAAAGTGGAAAGAATAACAACTTCCTGATTAAAATTCTTCTCAATCTTTCCAAAAGCAAAGGCAATCAAAAAGCCTATTATCTTCATCACCACAAGATAGGTCAACAGTGATGAACTGAATATTTTAAGGATTTCTGTGATGCTGAATGTTGATGACTTCTGCCAGTTTTTAATGAAAAAATCGATCACAAAAAACAAGATACAGGCACTAATAAGAGTGACAACTGCAGCTTCCGGAGTAAAAATATACCAGTCTAATGTTCTTCTTATCCCAATACGGGTATGAATAGATTGTACATAGGCAAACAAAAGGATAAACAGAAGAAAATACCTGTTTTGATTAATCCGTTTTACAATGGTTTTCATCGGCTTTCTGAATGGTCTTTTTTGCAAAAATAGCCCTATATTTTTACAGGGCTGTTTCTTTGTATTATTTTTTTTTCTTTTCAGGAAATGATGCGGTAACGTTTCCTTCATCATCTAAGAAATCCAGTTTTGCTTCGTTATTTTTATCTACACAGAATCTGGCTCGCGGCTGGCCTTTACTGTCGAATAAAAACAATCCGTTATGTTCATCTTTGGTTTTCCCAAGCATCATTCTTGGTGCTCCTCCAATCAGTCCCTGCTGTTCATATTCTTTATATTTTTTCTGAGCAGCTTCCGGATCTTTTATCTGGTTCAGCTCTGCCATTATTTCCCCGGTTTTTATTTGTGATTCTTTTGATGGGCGGTCATTGAAATAAAGCCCGCTTGCCACTACTCTTTTATCTCCTTTCTTATAATCCTGAGTCAAAAGCTGCATTACCTGATCACCGTTATACTGATCATAAGTAAGGGATAATCCCGAGCTGTGCCCGTTTTTATTTTTCTGCCCATCATAAATAAAACCTCCACATTCTATTCCGTCTTCATTGAAGAAAAGCATTCCTGAGCGTTTTTTTCTTGTTTTATTGGTAGGATTACCGTTTATTTTATCTTCTCCGTTGGGAAATTTTTCTACATTGGTAATGATCATCTTTACAGTACCGTCTTTTTCAACAATATTGATTCTTTCAACATCAATCTCTGTGAATTTCTCATGTCCGTCTGTTTTGAAAGCTGAAGCTGTTAAAAATACAATTCCAATAACTGCTGTAAAAGCAAATGTTCTTAAAAAAATTAATTCTCTGTTCATAGTTTATGATGTTAATTATTTCTGTTTTGATATGTCAAAGTTATTCTATCTGCTTCTGTGGTTCAATCAGAAAACAATGAACTCAGGAAATAAAGAAATGAATGGAGGATTTTTACGGATGAATGAAAGAGATCATTTTTACACGGTGGCACTTCATTCAATACATTGAAAAAATCCGCCAAAAAAGTGACGGATTTTATAGTATTTGAAAGCTGTTGAAATTAATTGACAGCCGGATCAATAAGTTCTGTAGTAAGTCCTAAAGATTTTAGCAGATTTTTATTATCAAAAAACAAGGTTGCAAACCGTTTTCCTTTCTTAAAAATCAGTTTTGAGCCTCCCGGAAATTCACTGTCTGCACCAAGTTTCTGCGTTTTAGCATTGTATTTACTGAACTTAGTTTTGCTGTCCTGCAATGTACTTTTATTCATGATAAGGCCAAATGGAAGTCCTTCTACCACTACGGATTTATTGTCTGAAATGGTAAAAAACATCTCATCAACAATATTGTTTTTACCCAGGCTGCAATAGAGTTCCAATCCTGTCTTCATAGGCCATTTCGCGTATTTCTCTTCATTGGCATCTTCATAAAAAACAGTTTTTATGTTCAGTGCTTTTGATATTTTATCGGGAGTCTGCGGAAAAATAAATTCTGTATTTTTATCTAATAAAGAGTTCAGAGCAGCTGTTTTCTGAGAAAATGCAGTGATACTTACCAGTTGAAAAAAGAGGGTTAAGATGAAAGTTAATGTTTTCGTCTTCATGAATTGTTTAAAATTTAATGATTTGATGGTTAAAGATATTAATTTTTTGATTAAAACCATATTCTAAGCAATTTTCTACATCGTCTTTCTTTCTTTTGCTACTTTCTTTCCTGTAGATTGAAGACTGTGCCGGCAGGATCGGTAATCCAATGCATATTTTCGGGAAGCTCTTCAATTTCGTCACAGGTTTCTACTCCGTTTGACCGAAGGTATTCTGTAGCTTGCTCTACATCAGGAACTGTAAGCTGTAACCAGGTTTCGGAATGGGTATAATTATCTACACAGTCCAGCCAGATGATATTATTCCCGAATTTTACCTCATGGGTTCTGGAAACCGTTGGATTATTAATCGGTTTTTCTTCGACGTTCAGTTTTAGGATGTCTCTGTAAAAGACTACCGTTTTTTCATATTTACTTTTTGGAATTTTTATGGCAATATTTATTCCTGCTTCAAATTTCGTATCCATATTGTAGGTTTAACAGTTGTAAAAAAATAAAAATTAATGAAAGGCCTCTATTTACATTTCAACATTGCCTGTCACAATCTCACCAGAACGTTTGTAGTTAGCTATAATAACTCCTTTTGATGTTACATGGCTTTCCGTGAGGGCAAAAGCAGCCGGAACAGAATTATCGTCAAACAGTTTTTTCCCTTCACCAAGAATCAACGGATAGATTTTTAGACGAAGTTCATCTACAAGGTCATTCTTCAACAGCAGATGAATAAGTTCGCTGCTGCCCCAAATCTGAATATCAGCACCTTCTGATTGCTTAAGCTTCCGGATATCATCCAGATTTTTGAGAAAAAATGTATTCTTCCAATCTGAATTCTCTATAGACTGAGACAGAATATACTTATTCCCTTCGTTGATTCCCGGCCAGAATTCAGCGTGCTGAGGCCAGTAAGATGAAAAAATATCGAATGTTTTTCTTCCCAGAAGATAGTCAGTCTGTTTCATTTCTTCCTGCATGATTTCACCGAAAAGCTCATCACTATACGATACAGTCCATCCACCATATTTAAAGTTTTCGGATGTATCTTCTTCAGGACCGCCGGGTGCCTGCATGACACCATCCATTGTAATCATTGATATGACAG
Organism: Chryseobacterium sp. 22543; assembly: GCF_052044565.1. Taxonomy (NCBI): domain Bacteria; kingdom Pseudomonadati; phylum Bacteroidota; class Flavobacteriia; order Flavobacteriales; family Weeksellaceae; genus Chryseobacterium; species Chryseobacterium sp. 22543. The sequence continues at coordinate 868,441 of NZ_JBQENH010000002.1, read as the reverse complement.
TTATTTTTCTCATGATATTCAATTTATAAATGATATTGTATCTGATTATTGTAAAAAGCTGTTCAGATAGTTCAGAATTGTTGCTATCTGCATCATCAGGCTGACATGGCTTTGCCCCGGAACAATAGCCAATTGGGATTTTGGCATAGGTCCCATATCTGCAGACACTCCACCTCCCAATAATTTATAGGTTTTTGATAGTTCGGTTTTATCCAATCCATCATTGTCACCTGCTATAATTAAAACTGGTGCTGAAATTTTAGAAATATTATCATCACCCAGATCAAATGGCTGTCCAGCTGTGGCTATCATCTGCTCCAGAAACTTTGTCCATTTTGTTTTATCAGGCGCTACGGCATCATAAGCAGTATGCATAGGGCTGTTCATAAAGAGTTCAGGTTTCATTCCTTTAAATGCATTATTTACTTCAGGAAGCCAGCCGCTATTTTTATACGTTGAAGAAATAATAACTAGTTTGTTCAGCCTTTCCGGGCTTTGTATTGCCAGCTGATAAGCGATTGCTCCCCCAAAGCTATATCCTGCCACATCTGCCTTATCAATTTTCAGATAATTCATTACCTCTGTCACATCACTTGCCAAAGCAGTATGTGATAATTTTCGTTCTGAAAACGGAGTATGCCCGTGTCCCTGTAATTCAACAGCGATTACTTTCCTGTTTTTTGACAGTTCAGGAATCAGCTGTCCCCAATTGGTATCAATAGTCATGAAAGCACCATGCAATAATACGATGGGCTTCCCTTTACCATAGACTTCATAATAAACTTTGCTGCCGTTAGCAGGTGCATAGCCACTTTCAGAAGGTTTCACTTTTTGTCCACATACCTGTGATGTGATAATGGTAATCATTAAAATCAGTAATGATTTCAATAGGGTTGAGAATTTGAATAGACTTTTCATAATATTATCAGATTTGGTCATTAAACTTTTAACCAAAATTAGCAAGTCATTACGAAATCCAACTTGTCACAAGACAAGATTTTACTCAAAAGAAATCAATTCTTTGTGCATTCCTTTAACAAGGCTTATTTAACCTACTTCACATACATTATATTTTGTTTAATTATAGAAATTCTAAAGGAAAATATTAAACAATAAACTGATTGAAAATAAATATTTTCATGATAATTCTACAACAGTTGATAAAAATTGATTAATTTCGAATAGAACTAAACCTATATTATTATGAAAAATTTAAAGAAAATCGAAAGACAGGATTTGAAAACAATCAAGGGTGGAATTGACTGCAGAGGCGGACAGCTTTGCTTAATCGGCGGAAAGTGGCAATGTATGCCATACGATGGATGTGGTGGTGGAAACCAACCTTAAGTTTTAGTTTAATTCAATTACTTGACTATGAAAAATTCTAAAAAAATTTCAAGAGATCAGTTGAAGAATATTAATGGCGGAGCATTAAGTTGTTCCGAAGCATGCTGCCCTCCTCCGGGAATAAAGAGATGTCCCTGGGTGATTTGTATAGCACCATGTGAGATTTTAAGTTAAAACACTGTATTCTCCAAAAATAGAAACCTGTAATTCGTATGAGTTGCAGGTTTTTATTTTAAGTTTACGTTTTCATTCAAAAAAAAGTCTCCCGCAATCAAGCTGGGAGACTTAAAAATTAAAATCAGATTGTTCAAACTTATTAAAATATCTTTATTGTTCAACTATCGTAAGCGCATTGTAAGCTCCACTTCCTGATACATCAAACTGGCTGGTTGTACCATCAAATGCTACTGTAATCCAGGTAAAAGGTCTTAGTTTGCTACCTTTATTCAGGTATACACTTACTGTACAGGCTGAACCTACCGGTACGGCATTGGGACTGGCTCCAGTATCAGAAGCATACCCATTATTTGTTTTTATTCTTTGGGTAATTGTTCCGGCAGAATCTCTAACTTCCCAAATAGCTTCTGTTTGATTGTTAGCCCCGGTATTTACCTGGCTGGATTGTAATGCAAAAGTAAATGTTGCAAAATAAACTCCATCGCGTGGTGCTGTAAATTCACCTGTAGCCGGATCAAAATTTGAGGTTGGAACCCCAGAATCAGAGTCTAATTTTTCAGTCCAGTTCGTTAAATAAGAAGATCTTCTCTGCACTATGCCGGATTTGGTTCCTATTTCTGAAGGAACTGCGCTTTCAAATACATAGGTATCCTGAGTAGTTTTACTTGCCATTACTATAATACGCGGTTTCCCTTTAGGAAAAAAACTGACCCAATTTGAACCATCAGAAAATTCTAAATATCCCTTTACCCCAATGGCCGGGCTTGCAATATACCGTAATGCTCCGGCCCCAGCCTGGGCAGCTGTTTTCGTAGTATTTCCAATAGCCACAGAACTATTTGTTCCGCCGCGTAGATCCAAAGCTACTTTGGGATTGGCAACCATAGTCCCCAATTTTCCGGAACTATTAACTATAATATTACCGGCATCCGTTTTAACCTCAAGCGGATTTGACGGATTGGGTACTCCTATTCCTATTTGAGCATTTATATAGGTTACACTCAGTGACAAAGCAATAACAGCACTGATCAATTTTTTTATTTTATTTTTTTGTCCCATTATTACGTGTTTACAATTCACTTATACTTAAATTATTTAATTTACTGTCATTCAAAGTATTTCGGGCACTGCCTATATTATGCCTTATGCTGAATTTTATAGTATCATCTTTTTTAAGATTGAAGATAGCATTACAGTTACCACTTATATAATTACTTACTGCACCAGCCTGAAAAGCAGGATAAGAATTTATAGTTTTAAATACAGGAATATTATCTGTACTTTGACTGCTTTCTATTGCAGTTTCGACAAATGTATTTTTAGGGATATTTCCATTAGCCAGGGTAATATTGAAAGAAACCAGATAAAAACCATCACGGGGAGCTTTAAAAACCCCTGTGGAAGGATCAAAATCTCCACTGGCACCGGCCCCTAAATCAACTGTTTCTGTCCATCCTGTAATAACTGTTGAAGCTGCACTTGGAATACTTTGTGCAGAGCCTTTACTGGCATTTACCAATGCTTTTGTTGGAGCAGTAAGTGGCAATGCTATCCATTGTTCACCGTCGGAATATTCTAAAAATCCACCGTTATTGTAACGTAATGCTCCTCCCCCTGCGGCAGAGGGGCTTTGTGTATTATTGCCTAAACCAATAATTCCCTGATCAGACGAAGACCTCAGATCAACTTTAGTAACGGGATTTAAAAGTCCAAAGCCAACCTGACCAGTTGATGTAACAATAACATCATTAGATATTTTTGCTGCGTCAGGTGCTGAGCCATTATCTTTTCCTGCATCTATATGTAGAGGTTGTGCCGGCGTAGGAGTAAAAAAACCTGTTTGTGCCATTGTTTTAGCTGCAGAAAAAAATAAAATACAAGCAAATAGTTTATAAGTTATATTGATCTTCTTTTTCATAGTCTATATCTTAATGTTCTATTATGGTTAAATTGTTAAATCCATCATCTGGATTTGCAGGATTCGAAGAATCTGTAGTAACTCTAAGCGGAATAGCACCTGAAGTAAGATTTTGATATAGTCTTACACTTACTTTAGTCCCTGCCGTAAGAGTAAGGGTAACAGTACTCGATCCTCCAGCCTGTGTGGAACGTGTAGCATTTGCGTCATCAGCTGTACCTGTCATAGACTGTCCGAAAGTTTTATACACACTGGCAAGAACAGTGCCTGTAGCGGGATTATAGAATTGTGACTCAACTCTGGAACCATCACTAATAACAGCTCCGTTAAAATTGAATGTTAACAAAAAAGTATAAGTTCCATCTCTGGGAGCTGTAAATTCACCAGAGCTGGGATCAAAACTATTGCTCATGTCACGTACCTCATTCCAGTTAATAATGGTTGTTGCAGAAGCAGATGGTATAGACTGACTTACAATTTTACGAACAACAATCACAGCCTTTTGAGGGGCAATATACGCTTTGTGCCATACTGCGCCATCAGACACTTCGATTTTAGCACCCACTGGTACACTGTTTATATCATATCGTGTAGCACCCGCACCTGCCGTTGCTGCCGACATCATTGTTGTCCCTAAACCAAGAGCATTTTCACTTCCTGCTGATCTGATATCCAACTGAACCTTAGGATTAAGAACGCCTGCACCAATGAATCCTGTTGTTTTATTTACAATAACATCATTAGAAACTTGTGTTGCCGTTGGTACTCCTGAAGCAGAATTATCCTTAGCTCCATCTACATGTAAAATCCCTTGTGGGTTACTTGTACCCATTCCTACTTGCGCATTCAATATACCGATAAAGAAGCAACAAGGTAAGATCAGTGCTTTATGTGTTTTTTTTCTCATATTCTCATTTAAAATTTGAGGTAATAAAGGTTGTGAATCCTCACTCTTACGTGAGATTAATCAACCTTTCATAAATCATCTTAATAATTTATAAACCAGATTTTAATTAGGCAAATGTGTTTTTAGAATCTTACTTTCATTGATGTAAACATCAGGTCAATAATAATTTTTGCAAAATTGTTGATTTTCTACCATCAGGCAAAACATAACCTATCGATAGATTTCGATGTTCTGATAGATTTTTATAAGTTTAAGATTCTTTAAGGATTTTGATATTAGTATCATTCGGATACTTTCAAATGAAGTAAAATGATCAAGTTAATTTTTTTACCGGATAGTAAACAGATCGTTTTAAGATTATGATTATTTAGCACATTTTGTACTTACACAAAACAAAAAAGCTGTAAAATATTTTACAGCTTTTTTACTATTTTAATTCAATAGTTTGCGGAGAGTGAGGGATTCGAACCATTTTATATAAATTATTGAAAATGAATACTATTTAAATTTCAGATTCAACAATAGCCACGAATTTGCCACAATTCCATAAATATCTTAATCTACAAAATCTAACAAAAAGATTTAAAGAACGATTTTAGTTTTAATATTACAAATATAAAAAGAAGTTTAGTAATTAGCAATAAGATACTATTTCACTCCACTTTATTAATAATGTAAGTTTTAAAGGTAACTCTGAACGACTTCCAAAAATGCACAGGTTGACTTCCTTGAATTTTTAATAACCTAGAAACTTGGCTTGGTCTTGGTTTATTCATCTGATCAAAAAAATCACAAGCTATATGATACACTGAACACAGATTTCATTTTCTGATAACGCAGTTCAAAATTACCATTTACATTGACGGGCTCAGAACCGTTCATCCATCAACCCAGTCTATGATATATTCCAACTTGTTTTAGATAAAATATTCTTCATACTATATTTTCCAATAACGGTCCATTTATTCAGCCTTGCTATGTCTTCATTCTCAAGATTTTTTACCAGCAATTCGTATTGCTCCCTGTCACTTATCTCTCCCTAAAATTTATCTAAAAGATCCCGACACAACAGCCGCCTTGTAAAACAGTGTAATGATTATTTTAGCATATTAAAATCATGAAATGCTTACACTCGAAAGCAAACTCACTAGATTAAGAAAAAAGATAAATTAACACATTAGTCTTGCTTTAATTTGTTAATTTTTATTTGAAAGGCAGCTACAACTGTAATTGTTTCATATTGAATATCCAGGCACCAGTTTTATACAGCCGTTTTTAATGGTCATTAATTGTTAGTGAAATTTCCAGCTTAGTTTCTACATTAACTCCATGGATATTGCCCGGCCTCCAAGTCCCTTTAATACTTTTGGCAGCATTAATAACCATTCTATCAAAACCGATATTCCCTGATGTTGGATTCACTATAAAATCAAAAGCTTTACCATTTTTATCCACTTTAAATTTCAAATATATCCGTCCAAACCGATCAAATTTAAAACCATTAGTACTTACCTTTCTGCTGAACTGTTCTTTAAAAACCGCATTCCCACCAGGAAATTCTGCTATCCTATCGTAGTAATTCATTGGATCATAACCTTCTTTATAGTTTTCAAATAAACTATCAGGAAACATGATTATCTTTTGAATTACCGGAACTTTTTTTTCATCCAGTTCTGCAGGAATCCAACCTTGCAAATCTTCCAAAACGGCTTGGCTCAATTCAAATGCACATTTATTTTTCCGGGCACTTTCTATATTTGACTTTTTTAATAACTTTATAGTCTTATCAGGGTAAACAACAACTTCTGCAATATATAATTCCTTCTTATTATCACATGGATTAAGTTTCTTTTTTCCTATAAGTTCATGTATATCTTTATAGAGTTTGATATTACCACCAATATACGCCTGCTGCCCATCAGGATATCTGCTATATACGATAGAGTCTTTCCATTTATTCTGCCCAAACAGTATTGAACTTATAAAAACAAAAAGTAGATTAATTTTTATCATGATTTTTCATATGTTTTTTAGTAGAATTCATCTTTATATTCAATTCAATCACGCTGATTAGTTCCATTGACAATTAGCTTCTTTTGATTTTCATTGCTGTAGAATCCTTCAAGTCATATTATTGATTTCTGGTGCGGATAAATCTATTCAACTATTGCATATTTTTATTGAATTCTTTCAATTCAAAATAACAGTTCTCACATATCAGTGTTATCCCCGCGAATTTTTCAGACTCCTCATTCCAACCATCGGATTCAACTCTGATTTTTTCACATTCACTACACCAAGCCTGTAAATCTTCATCTTCTTCCAATTCCATCCCCTTATAAGTATCAAAGGCTTCTTCAAAACCTTTTGGTACTTCAAGATTTAAATGCTGACATACAAATGCAGGTCTTGAATATCCATGACTATCACAATCAACCTTTTTTTGCTTCATCATCTTTACTTCTGATGATTGTTCATCGGGAACGTTGATGACTAACAGGTATTTTTCTAAATCATCAGTATTAACTTTATACACACCAACACCTTTTAGAAAATCAAAACAAATTGAAGATAATTCCCACCCATCATACTCATCACCTGGGAAAGTTCCATTGTAAAGTTTTTCATAATTATGTTCAATGCCAAATTCTTTTACTATCAGAAGTTCATTTTTATTCTTTTCAATGGAATGGCTATTAAACCAACTCCACATCCAGGTTTTTGATTTTAAAGAATAGCTTCCGACAGGAACATATTTAAAATACACCTCATCATTATCATCGTTATATAACCTTAAAAGTTCTAATTCACTGTCATAAAACCAATTTTCATAAGAATCAATTTTATAAATTTCTTTAAACTTCTTCTGGGATTCAACTAACCTGTCTAATCTTGTCTTACTATATTCTTCGTAATTCATTTTCTAATGTTATAATAATTGGTGAAACTCATAAACCAAGAAACGATCACTCCTTTGGAACTGGCAATAATAAAAAAGTTTCCCAAATGCAAAAGGTAATAATAAAAAACCAAATGACTTTTATTTTAGTCATTTGGTAAGTCACATCCATTTTTCTGTTATGAAAAACTAACTATCAATTCCAGTAAATCTATTTTTGAAGTATAAAATTTTCCAAGGATTTTTAGTTGAGCAAAAATATACCTTATGCAGTAAATAACACACCGTAAAAACCCCATAACAAACTCCTCTTTTTTACGGAATTCCCTATCAAAAGTATTATAAGTTCCTTCTCGATCTGTTACCCATATTGCACATTAACCAAAGTATCTTATATTTAATAAAAATTAATTTAATGTCCAAACATACTTCTACTGAAAACATAGAATTGGTTAACTATATAACAAGTGTTGTTGGTATTAATAGAATAGTTGATCGCCATTGGGACGAACTCAATAAAAATTTCATTGATATTCTTACATGTGATGACCAGCTTTACTCAAAAATAAAATTTTGTGGCACCATCGGTGTTTCTGACTACCCTAACAAAATTGAAATGAAGGACAGCAGCTTTAAAAATATTCCGATTGAACTTCTTATTGGTGGATATAAAGAATTTGAGCTGTTATCTAACATTCTTTCCACAGCAGGGTTTTATATTACCAAGAATGGTTGGGAGTGCCAACCGGGGTCAGTATTTATGCGGATTATCGAAATGTATTATGAAACTTCGGAGATGAAACATATTATGTTTGTATCTCCATTTCTATGGGCAGATAAATTGAAATCATTGGAACTTGAAACTAAGACGGTTCATTGGCTTATGTGCATCCCAATATCTGATAGAGAACTTGATTACAGAATGGAGAATGGGGGTTCTGCACTAGAAGACATATTTCAGGAAAATGATATTGACATTTTTGATATTAATAGAACATCAGCCATTTAAAAATTATATTCCAATAACAAAATTACAGTGCACCAAGAAATAACACAGACAATCAATTAAATTGCCTGTGTTTATAAAATACTCCAATATCAGGTTTTATTTAAGTAAAATGAACAAATGTAAAACGTGATCAATTTTAAATTGACAGTTATTCCTCATCATCCTGACGAATTTCAATCTTTCCCTCTTTCATAAGGAATCTATATCCAGAAGGTATTGCTAAGTACTTTAAAATATCAGGCCGAGCAAATGCAACATGATAAAAATGCACCATTTTTAATGACTTAATATCGTCATTATAATCATCCGTGATAAGGTACCATCCACTCTCATCTTGAGGTGAATCATATCTAATTCCTTCAATATCCTTTCCTTCGTAAACACCATCTGATATAACAACTGATTGATTGAAGTTTGGAAAGAGAGGAATAAGATTCTGCTGCCAACATGTTTCGCTTTGCTGCCTAACAACCGAAATTGCTGTATCACAGCCTTTATTAAAATCGCTACCGTCTACATTTGGCTCATACAGATCATAACAGTTATCTTGATCCAGTCTAAATTGCAAAAGCCACGAATAATAGCCAATATTTTGATTTTCAGAAATAATTGGTTTACTATCTACGATATAATCTATAATATATTTAATAACCTCTATATACTTTTCAGGTTCATTATTAACAATGGCAACTCTAATTTCTTTAGTTATATAAGCATCTAATTCCTTTGTTTCCAAATAAAGATTATCTATTATATATATTTGAATTCCTTTGTATGTTATCATATATTTTTTAATTATAAAACCCAAATAGATTAAAACAAACCCTTGTATTTCTGCAAGGGCTGTTATTACTCTATTTTTGATACGAGCGGGACGCTCAACAGCAGGATTATTCTATCTTATCTAGCTCTTCTTGTAAATCTCGATTAAATTCTTCGAGATTTACTACAAATCCTGATTTCCCATTTACAGGAAATACATTAATTAAATAATTTTCAGAATTAATAATATCGAATATATTTTCTTTTAAATCATCTAAAGTTAATTTGATAGGTTTGCAATCGTCCCAACCTCTTTCCAAATATAATGTAACAAACTCCTCAGCAGGCCAAAATGATATAAGATTAAATTCATCAATTTCTGAAATAACATAATCCCCATCCTGATCAATAATTGTCCAAAGTTGTTCAAAGTCTGCAGCCTTCTTAATAAAGTATTCATATCTTTTAATAGGCTCTAATCTTAAAATGTTTTCAATTTCTCTTTGATTCATTACTCATACTGTTCTAATTCTTCTTGTAAATAATCGAGAAGATCTTTTGGTGAAGTTACCGTTCCTTTCGCATTTGGTGTAAGAAAAACATTTACCAATGTCTTGTCATTGGTCATTCCGGGAATCCATTTTTCAATAAAGTTATCTAATGTTATAACCTCAGGTTTATAATTTTTCCATTGATCAACCGCGCAAAGTACAGCAAATTCTTTCTCTGGCCATACGGGAAATATTCGATTATCATCATTATCTCCAAGTAGAGCCCAACCATCATCATTTAATCCCCAAAGTTCTTCAAAATCTGCTACTTTTCTGATGAAGTAGTTATACCTTTCATCTTCTGACATTCTTAAAATGTTCTCTATTTTCTTTTTTGTACCCTCCATACTTTAAGTCAACTTAAGTGTGATTTTGAAATTTAGGGTATTAAAAAACAATACCCTAAATAAGCCACACGCTTGTAAATTTATCTTTTATCGGATTTTGCAAATTTCAGAAGCAAAAATATCTCCTTCAAATTGAGTTTCAATAATAGCACATTTTCCTTCTATCTTTTTGATTGTACAAAGGTACCCACCATGAGTATTAATATATTTGTCAACTTCGTCATGCTGGCTTTTGGTAAGATCTAATAGTAATGTAAATTGACAATCATTCTTCCACAATATTTTATAGTATCTATCCTTCTGTAACTTTATATTTGTAGATAGATCAAAAACCTCTTCTTTCTGAAAATCTTTGGATTTTTCTATTAGATACTTTTTATTTGTCTTCTTATTTATTAGCACAAACTTTCCATTTTTAAAATCTCTGCAAGATAGTTTTCCAGAAACAATTTCTTTTGGATTAGCTAGTAATGACAGAACAAAGGGAAACATTATTAAAAGCTTCATAATTTCTTTATATCTATAATTAAGAAGTAAGAATTTTAATCATTTCTTCATCATCAAACTGTTTCGCAAGATCTAATGGGGATCTATCACTGTTATTTTTAGACGTTGAATCAATTTCATATTCTTTTAGAAGTTTAACAATATTATAGTCACCATCTGCGTTAAAAACAGCAACCCACATTGCATTATTCCCATATTGATCTTTAATATCTTTCTCTATTCCTTTAGCATTTAATAACAATTTAGTAAACTTATAATTATTATGATCTACACTATAGTGCAAAGGCGTTTTACCCTCATCATCTTGTTTGTTAATATTGATATTACAAGATAAAAGATAATTCAAAATTTCTAATGCATCATAAGCAACCGCTTCATGAAGAAGGTTTTGTGTATATTCATTCACGAATCTATTTACATTCGTTTCATTTACAATTTTCTTTAGGTTTTCTAATTCATTGAATCTAACCATTTGAAAGACACTATCAATATAATTGCTGTTCATATTTTCTCCTGTAATTTTATAAGTAGTATTGGCATTTAAAATTTAGGGTATTAAAAATAATACCCTAAGTAAGCAAAACATTTACAAACTTTCTTTTAATGATATCATTCTAATTGGGAGTTACTCCTCCTCATCCTTATATATTCCAATATTTCCTTCTTTCATGATAAATCTGTATCCAAATGGTATGGCTAAATACTTTAAAATATCAGGACGAGCAAAAGCAACATGATAAAAATGCACCATTTTTAATGACTTAATATCGTCATTATAGTCATCCGTGATAAGGTACCATCCACTCTCATCTTGAGGTGAGTCATATCTGATTCCTTCGATATCTTTTCCTTCATAAACACCATCTGATATAACAACTGACTGGTTGAAGTTTGGAAAAAGAGGAATAAGATTTTGTTGCCAACATATTTCTCCTTGCTGTCTAACAACCGAAATTGCCGTATCACAACCTTTATTAAAATCGCTGCCGTCAGCGTTTGCTTCATATAGATCATAGCAATTATCTTCATCCAGTCTAAATTGTAAAAGCCATGAATAGTAGCCGATATTTTGGTTTTCAGAAATAGCAGGTTTACTATCTACAATATAATCTATAATATATTTAATAACCTCTATGTAGTTTTCGGGTTGATTTTCACCAATTACAACTCTTATTTCTTTATCCAGATAAGTATTTAGCTCTTTAGTTTCAACATAAGTACTATCATTTACGATTATTTCAATTCCTTTGTATCTTATCATATTTTTTAGTTAACTGTACTTTTTTGAGATAATCTTAAAAAGAAAGTGTCCATTTTAAGACACTTTCTTTAATTATTACCGTAAGGGTTCAAGAATTTCTATAATTCTGGATATTTAATTATGTTTAAATTTCAGATAGTTACTATTAATGACTTACTTATCCATAATTCTTCAACTCCTCGCTCAAATCCTTAGAGAACTCTGTTAGATCAACCACGAATCCCGTTTTATCAAAAACTGGAAAGACATTAATTAAATAACCATGATCAGCAATAAAATCAATAATTTCATCTTCAAGATCATCCAAGTCCAGCTTTTTAACTTGACAATTTTCCCATCCACTAACTTTACAAAGTTCTGCATATTCCTTCGCACTCCATAAAGGAAATAATTCTTCGTCGTTAATTTTTGATACTACGTAATCCCCGTTATCATCTGTGAGAGTATAAAAAAATTCAGAATCAGCTACTTTTTTTATAAAGTATTTATATCTTTCTACAGGCTCCAATGCAATTACGCTTTCAAACCTCTTTTTGTTTGGGACTATTTTTACTCTCCATGGGTATATTTAATCACTTCTTTAGTTTTTACATTTACTTCTGCATAAGCAACACCTCCTATTACTGGTGGTTTAGGAAAACTCCCATGCACAGTCCAAATACTATCATTCTTCCTTTCTGCAACGAACGGTTTTTGTTCATTTATGGCTGATTTTCCATAAACTTCATTCCATTTTTTTTCAGCTACAGAAATTGCAATCTCTTTATCAGTAATGTTATTTTCACTTTTATTAGATATTCGTTGCTCACAACAAGCAAGGGAAAATAGCAATATAAAACTATAATATTTCATTTTAAATTATTTATTGGTGACGTGGTAATTGTTTTCGATCTATCGATGGTGTCTGTTCTCGATTTTGCCTCATAGCTTCTATTGATTTTAAACCATCATCTAAAACAGGTTTGGGAAGATAATCAGAAATAGGATCCAATTTAGGAAAAGGTTTAGGTTTAGCCCTATAGTCTCCTAAAGAAGGTCTAGGGTTTTCTATAGGATTAATTCTATTCTTTCTTTCTGGTGAAGTAGCATCACTTGGCATATTTGTTCTTAATGTTTTTTCTGTATCAGAACTTAAATCATAATATTTTAATTGGCCTCCAGGAGTTACAAGAAAAGCATCTAATCCAAGATTGTTTGCAACCCCTTTATCTCCACCACCACTTGCATCTCCTGAAAAATTTTCATCATCATACTCTTTGTCTTCATTACCATGGGCATGAATATAAGCGGAAGCAGCTGCACCTTTTGGTAGTTTCATATTTAGACCTTGTGGAATACCATGAGCTTCACCTGTTGTAGGATTATTATAAGCATAATACTTTTTACCATCCACATATTTAAAGTAAATCACTGCTCCTATTTCACGTTTATTTAATATTGACTTTCCATTATATTGTTGTCCAAAATTTGCTGCAGCATTTTCTCTGGTATTAAATAACACGTGAGGTTCCAATCCCTCCAACTCTCTTGCATCAACTACTCTATTTCCACTGAAAGCATAGGTTGACCAAGTATTGTATTTTTCACTTAGTGGGTCAACATTAAAGAACCTCCCCATCGCAGCATCATAGTTCCTCCATTTAAAAGAACTCCATCCTGTTTCAGTTTGTTTTTCCTGTCCCTGGCTAGAATATTTATAGTTTGGTGTTATTGAAACAGCAGTACTCAACTCTCCTCCAAACTCTAGTCCAAAAGGATAATAATGAGTGGTTCTGTCTATTTTCAGGTTACCGGAAGCATCTTTATAATACGCTAATCTGATGTTTCCTACCTGATCTGCATAGTGGTAAATATACTTATTTTGAACGAAATCATAATACCCTTCTGAAGTTGGAACAAAACTTAATACATCATTTAAATATTGAAATCCATCCAGATAATCTGTCGTTTCAACAGTTTTTAAATTCATTCTACCTGTCCCATATGTATAGATTTTCCTTAGTTTTTCTCCTGCAGCATTATACAGATATTTTGTATTGACGTAGGTATTAACCTCTAAATCATGAGGCACGTAATTCTGATCAAATTTCACATAGTTGGGAAGATTAAGATAATTGTAGTCTATCTGCAACATACCTCTGTCAATATGGCTGATCATATTCCCGTTATTATCATAAGAGATTGTATTTCCTGAATTGTCAGGGTAACCGCCATAGTTTCCAGAAGTATCATTAACCTTAGTAAGTCTATTTCCGGTGTAAGAATACCCCAAATCACCCATCACCACCGCTCCCACATTTGATAGTAATCTATTTCTTTTTAGGGTCTGGATATTCCCGTTTACGTCATACGTCAGCACTTCGTTGTAATAATTATTCTGCGGAACCGTTGCATTGGGCTCAGAATAAATCCCATTTTTTAATCGGTCTAATCCATCGTACTGGTAATTATATCTTCTAAATGTTCCTCCATCAGCAGCCTGCCAATCTATTTCTGCAATATTCCCATTGTATTTACCTGTAGAAACTGTAGAATAAACAGGATTGTGGTATTTAAGCTCGTAGGCAAAGAGCTTTCCGTTCAAGTTGGCGGGATCATTCACTTTCGTAATCCAGCCTCTGATATTGTAAGTCTGATCTATTGACTGCAAAGGGCTACCCGTGGTATTACCTATCTTTTTATTAGTAAGCTGTCCAAGGTCATTGTAGGTGTTTTCTACCAGAAGTTCTTCTGTTAGACTGTTCACCTTATGATAGAGCTTAAGCAGCCTTTTCTGGTCGTCGTATACAAATCTTTCTTTGATAACCACTTCCGCATCTGCATTTCCTTTTTTGTGATAGGTATAACTTTCATCCACAGCACCAGCGAAATCAAGCTTGAATTCTTTTTTGGTATATCCGCCTAGATGATTCCAGGTTTTTTCAGCTACCTTTCCACCTTTGGTGTTGTAATAGAAATAGGTTTTCGTCCAGTTGTCATCCTCTATGTTCTTTATATAAGAAGCTGTGGGCAGACCTTGGGTATTGGCACCTCCGTTGAGAGCCTTATCTTCATTAACTACATATTGATCGAGGATTTTCGCCGGAGGGAACTCTTTAGTATCCCTTGGATAAGAGTCATAATAATTAACGGAAAGAAGAGTTTGAAAATTAGTAAAAAGCGTGTTGGTATAATAAACTACAATCCCATTTTTGCTAAAACCTACAGCAGTAGGTGTTTCGCTGATAACAAGATTATTAATCTGTCCTTGTAGATCTGCCCGGCTTCCTCCGGTGATAAGCCCTGTGTAAGCAACACGACCAAAAGCATCGTATTTGGTCAACAACCACTGTCCCTTATTTTTCAGGTTCACATCCTGGGTAAGCACCGGACGGTCTGCAGCATCATACACCACAGATTCCCAATCATCCCTTCCAGAAAGTCTTTTTTCCACCTGCCTGTCTAGTCCATCATATCGGTACTGGTAGCAATAGGTGTTCAAAATATCTGTAGTAACAACGTTATTATTCTGCTCAATCTTCTTTACTGCCAGAGCCGGAATTACAAATGCCTTTTGGCCGTATTCGTTGTAGACATAATAGGTATCAATATTCTGTGCTCCGTCTGTTCTGCGTACCAGTACCGTCTCACCGCGCCCATTTTGAAATTGAATAACCGGAGTTCCGTCTTCATCGGTAACCGTATTTTTGTATAGTATCCCTGCATCATAAAAGCCACTTCCTGATGCTATGGAAACCGAAGAAATGGTTTTATTATCCGTTCCTACCGTATTGGTAGTTGTATTGGTAATAAATTTCTTAACCTCTGTCCCAAGGTTTACCTCATATTTAAATTTTTGGGTGTGTCCGCTGCTCATCTTCCAGGGATCACCCGGCTGAGCCACTTGCTTTATCCTGTCTAAGGGTGAATTTTCAATTTCCTTTTCTGTGTAGGCATTAGCTGCTCCATAATAAGAGTTAGCTGTACTTTCATTTACAATTCCGGTATGGATAGCTGAATTGAGGGTATTGGCGGGAACAGGAAGAATTTCCTTAGCCTGTCTTCCAAAGGCATCATAAGTGATAGGAGTAACAAGATCTTTTCCTGTTGTGGTCGCTTTTACACTGACAATTTGCTTGGGTCTTCCCAGTCCATCGAAATAGGTAACGGTCTCTGTCTTCTTAGTACAGTCACCGCTTAGACAGGTTTTGGATTGTATATAATTTTCTGTTGTACTTTGTGCATAGGTCGTCATCGCTGTAAACAGCAGACCTAAAATTTTAATTTTTTTCATTGGTGTTTTACTGCTTATAGTTATACTTGAATTCTTTAACCACCTTAAAACTGTATGTTCCCGCATTATCTCTTTCTCTTACCTGAACCTGTTTCAATCGGTTAGCAGTGTCATATACATAGAGTTCCCTTTTTCCTGAAGGAGGCGTAATGGTAGTTACCCCAACCAGAGGATCATAGGTATATTTGGTTGTCATTCCCACGGGTTGGAAGACATCAAGGGCTGATAAAAGCTCGGCTTCCTTGGTGGGATCAGCGGCATCTTCATTGGACTTGGCTACGATATTAGTAATCAGACCTTCGACCAGGTTGTAAGTGGCTCCTACAATTTTTGCAATTGGTCTGGTTTTGTTATACCCCCAGACAATACTTACTGGTGTCCCGTCTTTTTCTCTGTATTGTAAAATATTTCCGTTCTCATCATACTTTTCATAGGTAACCTCCTTTGAGGAAATGGCAGGATTCAGAGTATCATAAGAATATTCAGACAATGGAAGCACTAAATTTCCGGTAATCGCGTGAGGGAGAGCGGTTGGATAAATCGTTTCTTCACGAGAGGTCACTTTGGTAATATTATCTACCGTTTGTTGTTCCTTTGTTTCCAACGCAATACCCACCATATTTTTATCAATCATCAACTGATTGTTTTTCTCATGGGCATATTGATACGTTTTTTCTGTTGTGGAGAGATCCGGAAATATGGTTTTCTGTCCTGTTATCTGAGTATGTTTAGGATTATTATAGAAATACTGGGTTTCCGTTTTCATCGCATTTCCATTTAAATAATCTGTTGTTTTTTGGGATTTCAGATACTCAAAATGAGAAATATTCTTGTACTGCATAATATCAAGATTATCCAGTTTATCCTCATAGGTAATTAGACCTACAGGCTTACCAAAACAAATATCATTATACGTTTGAGTCGTATTTTGAGCACCTGCTGCCTGACAGTTTTTATAACCATCTACTGCATCATATTTGTGAGAATGACTCGCAGTACAATAGTTGTATGAAATGGTTTTTACTACATCCTCAGCTGTACAAAGTTTTGTCTCATTCTTAGTAACAGGATTATCATAATTTTTTCTGATCGAAAAACCATCTACCTGATATTTTCGGCTGTTGTCTTCTTCATAGTTCATTTCCACAGTACGCACCATATTATTACCCGCATCAAGGTATTGAGTCAAAATTTCTCGCCCGTTATTCCAGCCAAAGTTGGTCCATACAGAATTACGGATATTGTCTCCATGAATTACTTTACCAAAATCATCTGAACTGGTAGAATATTTATGGATAATGTTTGATTTACCTTCTACAATTTCCTGAACCGTTTTATAAAATACATTGGGATGAGTAGCAAACAGCTGATTGATATTAGTAGAAGTTACCATCGTATAAGGAAATCTTTCTACCCCTGTAGGGACTGACCCACTTGGAAGGTTAGGGTTATTTGTACTGCAAGTTCTTGTAAAGAGAAGCTGTTCCTCAAATGCAGGGGTTCTCAATACAACGGCTTCAGTATTTTGTTCGTTTAAATCACGGTAAACAAACTTTCTTGTGGTTGCCACCCCATTTTCTGTAGCATCTACAATTTTGGCAATTCGCAGACCACCAATTGGTCCTTCTTTATCTCCGTAAACAGCCTCTTTAGTGGTATAACTTGCTGATGCGGTAGAACGGGTACAGACAAATAGCGTCCAAAGCTTAAGGGTTAAAGGCTCATCTTTCTGAACATGGGCAAAAAGACCTGCTCCATTATTGGTAGGAAAAGTAACCGAATTACCTGCACTGGTAACAACCCCGGTAGAACTTTTAAAATATAATGGGACAGCCTGACCATTAGACTTTAACAATGAAACAATTGCCCTGTGTTTCCCGGTAACCTGCTCGGCAGGGTCACAAGCATTGTTAAACTGGGCACTTCCTCCCAAAGTAATGTCTTCTGTTCGGAGCGGAGTAAAAGCTACTGTATTTTCAACATGACCATTACCATCATCTGCCGTGGCTTTGATCTGAGTTCCGGTTCTCTCAGATGGACTGAGCATTACATTTTTCTCAATTGCAGTGTGATTTTCATAGAAAAACTCAGTAGACCCCTTAGTAGGATAAATAATCTTTTGAAGTATTCCAATAGCCGTATGCTGTGGACTAACCTGCTGTGCTGATCTGTCGTAAGAACTCCATAGGGCTACTTCAGGAATGGAAGGAACCAGGTTGGTATTGTCGGTCATCCCGTTATAGTAACCCCAGCTATCTCTGCTAAAAGAAAGTCTTTGAGGAAATACATCAGGTAAATTATACTGAAATCCATAGGTCGTGTTTAAAACACTATCCACAACGGAAGTAAGAAATAACCTGTTGTTGGCCGTTAGATTGTAATTAAGGGTAACATCATTGATGATATTGCCATTAACCTTTTTAGTAACTTTTTGCAGTCTTTTATAATCTCCACTTCCTCCCGATTGCAGATAATCAAAAATAATTTCGCCATAGGAAGGATTATTACTATAAATTCGTTTGATCTGTTTTCCAGTAACGGTCTGATTATGACTGATCAGTTCACTGACCTGCGGATAGCGGATAAATGCAGGGTTTCCACAACTAGACGTCATAGGACCTGCGTTAGGTGATGTATAAGATAAAGTTTGGGATTGGCTCATCGTTGCGGTATACCCACCATCCACATTTTCAATAAATACCATTTCTCCACTGGTTACATCCTCAATTTTTGTCAGATACCACGCTGTAGTAGAAATGGATATAAGGGAATGTCCAGCTCCGGCAGTACGATTGGAAGTACTTTCCTTATCTGTAAAATAGTATTTGGTTCCATTATCTACCGTTATGGTAAAAGAATTTCCTCCACTGCTTCCCTCAATGACCACATCTTTTTGGGAATAAACAATTGGGATTCCTTTTTTATCAAATACGAATTTGATCTGCATCCCTCCAAAACTAGCCATATATAAATCCTGTTCTGTATCTATATCATCGAAGGAGGCATCCTGGAAAAACTGCATGGCTACTGTAGTATTAGCGCCCAGATCACCGATGTTGGTCGGAATATTTATATTGGACTGATTGTCTTCATCAGGAAGATCCCTTATTACCCTTGTTACCACACCTCCTGAAATAAGATTCCACCCCAATCCCGTAGAGCCGTTCATATCATCTACTTTAATTCCATTGGAAAAATAATTGAGCCTGATCGGCATATTAATATTTTCGGTATCAAAAGATGTTACAGGTATATCTACATTGGCATTCCCTGTAAATAGGCTTACCGGAAGATTTCCAAAGGCTCCCAATTTATAAGACTCCGCAGATGGAGGAATGATATTGGGAAGCGTGGACTGTTTGCTTCCTGTAGTTTGCGCAAGTGCAGCGCCCATAGACAAGCAAAAAAATAAGCTTGTAATATTTCTTTTCATTGTGTTTTTATTTCTTAATTAATTTCGCGTTCGCCGTTTTATTGCTATCAGTTTTGATCGTTACCACGTATGCACCTTGAACAAGGGCTTGGGTATTAATCTTAGTGACTTTGTTCTTTGTCTTTATACTTTGAAGCTGCCTTCCGCTCATATCATACAGCATAATATCAGCCTCCTTGAATAAGCTTCCAATTTCTACGTAGGCATAATCAGATACAGGGTTGGGATAGATTTTGATGTCGTATTTTTCAATCAATTGCTCTACCTGTTTGTCTCCCAATTTTACGATCTTCCAGTTCTCTTTACCCAGTTCTTCTGCACTGGTTCCAGCCAAAACAATAGATCCGTCTCTGTTCAGCTTCAAATCGGAAAGTCTTTCTTCTTTTTGCCTGGATTCTCCGGTAATGTGTTTCCGCCATTGTTCAGTACCATTTACATCGAGGTAAAGAATCCAAAAAGTATTGTCTTCTTTCTCCGCTCGTCCCTCTGAAGGAGTATAACCACCCAATAAAATTCCTTTTGAAGATTTGTCATCTGCAGAATGAAGAACATTCATGCCCATTAAAATGTCACGATTTCCAAAATTGTAGGATTTTTGCCACTGCTCATCGCCTTTGTCATTTAGAGAAATCAGCCAAAGATCTGTTCCTTCCTCTATTCCCGCAGTTTTATTTCCTGATCTCTCTGACCTGGATTCTCCTCCAATGATGAAACCATCAGCAGTTAAAGCCAATGTTCTGAGGTGATCATCTGCTTTTCCTCCGAAGTTTTTTCCCCATTCCACTTTATTTTCTTTAGAAAGTTTTACCACCCAAAAATCTCCTTCTCCATAATTTTCGGTTTTCTTTATACCTCCGGTATCACTTCGTGAGTATATTCCGAGTAATGCACCACCGTCACGGGTTGGAATCATTTTTTCGACTTCATCTAAACCCTTTCCACCTAAAACAAGCTGGGATAATTCTTTTCCGTCTTTATCCAATCGAGTAATCAAGACATCTTTAGAACCATAGCCTTTTGCAGCGTTTTGCACATTACCTGCAACAAAGAATCCTAAATCGGTAGTTTGAATGACTGCTCTGGCTTCTTCATCGGAAGAACTTCCCAACGTTTTCTGCCACAGTTCATCTCCGAATTCATTGATTCTGATCAGCCAGATGTCTGATCCTCCTTTAGATTCCTCCTTTTTATCAAGACCCTTTCCGGAGAATGTGGTTCCAGAAATTAAAAATCCACCATCCTGTGTGGTAACAGCAGCAGAGAGATAATCATGATTCTGCCCGGAAAAATATTTTTCCCAGACTTCTTCTCCCTGTTGATTTAGTTTGATAAGGTGAAAATCATAACCGTTGTTCTGCTTGCTCGCTTGTTGTACTTTGTCACTCTGGATAGAGCTTCCCGTGATCAGATACTGCTGATCCATTGTAGTGGTAACCTGGCTTAGAAAATCCTGGGTAGAGGATTTGATGTCTTTCTGCCAGAGGACCTGTTGTCCCTGTAAAGAAATTGCAGTATACAATAAGAGTATACTGTAAAAGTTTTTTTTCATAGTTCTTAGTTTTTTTTGGCTCCGCCAAATTTAGTTTAGTTTCTTCTGTAGAGATATGTGGTTTTCCCTATTTTAACGACCCGTGATTTCCCTGATAGATGAAAAACTAAATCCTTCTGTTTTTAAGCCAATTGGTTAATAAGCCAAAGATAATTTGGGTCAGCGACAATACATGTCGTATTATATTTCATTTAAAATATTTAGGCAAGATAGCGTGATGGATTTTCAGCAACAATGCTTATGGTTATAAATTTAATAACTGCTGGTTATGAATTTGTATAGTTTTTCTATATTAAAATTCATTAAATTTGTCTGATTAAATATATATTATGGTTTCTCTCGGCACTAAATTAACCAGGCTACGTAAAAAGAAAGGATATACGCAACAGGAGGTTGCTGATTTATTGAATATTTCACAACCGGCATATCATAAATGGGAAACACATTTGGCAAAACCCGCTGTTGAAAACCTATTAAAGATTTCTGAAGTTTATGAAATCGACTTAAATGATCTTCTGGAGGAAGTTCCTACCTTTAATATAACAAATAATGATTGCAGTATTCAAAATATTGGTAATCCACATTCCAATTTTTATGCAGAATCACCTGAGCTCATAAATGGAATTTTAAAGAATCAGGACGCAATTACTAATCTTCTTAGTGTTCAAAATAAACTTATTGAAACTCTCATCGATAAAATTAAAAAATAAGAGTAAATATTCTCGTTAATTTTTTGTCATGTTTTTTACTCTTCAATGGGGATGCAAATATATACGATATTTCAAAATTAGCCCTGCATGTTTTGAATTGAAAAAGAATGTATTATCTCAGGGATGATCTCTTTATTAAAATTATCCAGGGTATCGGTAATAATAAACAGTGAAAATAGAATGCCATCGACTTCCACTAAAAGTATTTTCAGATATTGGAGATTTTCAATAGTTACCACTTTAACCTGCATTACCTTGGTTGATACAAACCACACATTATCATGTTTGATTCGTCTAAATTTGATAAAATCATTCTCAACCGCTATGATATCAACAAATGCCTCAAGATAGACCAGCTCATTTCTTAGGATGGTAGCAACATTGGTTACATTGTCTGTTAATTGTAAGGGTTTACTATTATAAATGTTCAATGCTATGATGAAATCATCATTTTCAACAATAAGCTGGGGTTTTACCAATACCTTTTTTAGGGCTTTGTCAGAGGTATCAAAGCGTTTCCTTAAGTTCTCAGAAAATTTCCATGCCGTAAAAAAGTCATCGTATCTTTCATGATCAACACGCACAAATCCGGTAGGAATTTGAAATAATATTTCATTATGGACTGTTTTTAGAAGCAGTTTTTCATCTTCATTTGTAATAGTTAGATTTCCTTGGTAGAATTTTAAATTTCTTTGATGAAATGTTTCAGTGAAAGAAGGTTCTATTCTTTTACCATTAGGATTTGAAAATAAGGTATCTACAGATTGATACTGATTAATAAATTCCTGCCGATCAAAATGTAAAGAATCCTGATCCTGATCAGGATGATAATAAAATAGCTCCTGTGAATAAAAGTTCTTCTCAAAATTTTTCAAAATGGAGGTAATAAGATCTGTGTCTTCACAATTGTTTTTATCCTTTATAAAAACCATCTATATCTGAGCGAAAGAAAATCATTCTTGCCGTAGAAATATCACATTGGCGATGATTAATAATATGCTTTAGCAGGTCATTGCCATTATCGTAATTATGATTTTGGGCGATATAATGTAACTCTATCGTCTCCTGTATCGTATTAAAAGTTTTTATATCTAGCTCTCTTCCTTCAAAGGAATAGTTTAAAAAATGATGAGCCAAGAAAGCAGCTCTCTTTTCTGATACTTTGAACTTCATGGTTTATGTTTTATTAAAATTTTAATAGATATATATCATCTATATTCTTACCCTTAAAATATGCAACTAAATAAATTAGTATTTTTAAATATATGAAAAAGAAAAATACTGAATACAGAAAAAGGCTTGACGACAGAGATTTAATGTAACTCTATCGTCTCCTGTATCGTATTAAAAGTTTTTATATCTAGCTCTCTTCCTTCAAAGGAATAGTTTAAAAAATGATGAGCCAAGAAAGCAGCTCTCTTTTCTGATACTTTGAACTTCATGGTTTATGTTTTATTAAAATTTTAATAGATATATATCATCTATATTCTTACCCTTAAAATATGCAACTAAATAAATTAGTATTTTTAAATATATGAAAAAGAAAAATACTGAATACAGAAAAAGGCTTGACGACAGAGATTTCAGGCTGCTTTGGGCTTTGTCAGGCGGTTTTTGTGCATACTGTAAGAAACCATTTATAGATATGGAGACTCTTGAATGTACCGTTCATCAGGCCCATATAATTTCCCGACATGACACCAATGTACCAAGTTACAGGGAGATTCCCATTAAAGAAAAAGATAAATATGAAAATCTCTTTCTTTTGCATCCCACGTGTCATGAAAAAACAAAATACTTCTCATTAGAAGAACTGCAGACTATTAAGACAAATCATGAAAAGCATGTGAGAGACACTTTAAATGGTGTTTATAATCCTTATCCTATAGGTAATGGTAAGTTTGCTACGTATCCACATGTAGTTTATTATCCGAAAGAAAAGGCGTTTAATCCTTTCAATGCCTATGCAGCTTTGTTTAGTATTGCTATTTTTAACATCCTTCTGGTTTTCTTCTTCATATATATTATGAAAGCAAAGTGGGAGATCGATTCAGTGTTTCTGATGAGTTTATTACTTATTATGAGTGTCATGTACATAATAAAAGTTATTAGGGATCTAAAAAGAAGACCTGCAACCATTATTCATGAAGCAAAGTGTATTTTTTCAGGATGCAATGGAAAGGTAAACATTATACGCCCTTATCCAATTTACGACAGCATAAGTAAAAGGAATATTCCTGAGCCTGGGATTGGAATGTGCAGTTTTGACCATACCCATACTTTCACCGTTCCAAGAGATCTGTCCTTATCCAATAGAGGAGATTATCATCAGTTTAAAATATATCCGTAATGTCTTAAAATTATAAGGACTTTTGCTCATCCTATTACTGTAAATATTAGGGATCAATATAAATATTACAATTTGGCGAATCTGGAAATTTTGCTAAGGTCTATATCATATCTGTTAAAAGCCTTGTACATATTGTTATACTTAACAAAGTTATGGCTTATCGCAACTTCTTTCAATGTCTTTGAAGTAAAAAGAACATCTCCAAGAGCACCAATCATCTTTATTTTTAGATAATGGCTATAAAAGCTGTTCCCCCAGTACTTCTTAGAATCACTGTGAATCCTATGGATACTAAGTTCCTTCCCTTTGATCCAATCCTGGAGCTGAGGATGTTTAACAGAATCATATTCTTCTAATAACTCCGAAAGATATGCATAACGGCCCCCGGCGAGTTCTCAATCATATCCCTTGGGATGGAACACTCGGATAGACATATAAACACCCTTTCTAAGTTATCTTTCCATATAATACCGCTTACACAACAGAAATTGGGGAGTATAGTGAAATGGATATGGAAAGGTAGTGGAGAATTTTCTGTCATTGTTTTTTGCTCGGGTAGATATTCCATAATCTTAGAAACAGAGCTGTCGTCTTTATTAATACTGGAGGCAAAATAGAGGTTTCCCTGCAAAATACGTTTATAAAACCGGGAATCTTTAGAAAGCCATCCAAAATTAGAGAAACAGCCCGTATATAACTGTGTTATATAGGCAACTTTTCTAGATAAATATTCTGTATCGCATTAACATTCATATAAGCCTCCTTTTCGATATAAAATGGCCATTGATAATTGATAAGTTCACAAGTCCCGATAAACATGATTTATTATATTAATTTAAAGATTTTTTAATCAATTAAAGAAATAACTAAAAAAGTGGTCATTCCCTCGTCAAATAAATGTCAAACTAAAAGCTCTTCAAATCAAGACGTTTAGACTCGCAACACGTTCATCACAAATTAATTAAAAGTGTTTTATGGCATTTTGTATTCTGTTTTTGTGGCAATTTTTCATGTATTTAAAAATTGCCACATAATTGCCACAAACTTTTGGAGTATTTTTGGAAATTACAGCATTTGCCATAAACAAAAAAATCCTGCAAATCATTGATTTTGCAGGATTTATCTATTTTTGATGCTTTTTGAAAACTTCCGTTTTCGCATCTTGCGGAGAGTGAGGGATTCGAACCCCCGGACCTGTTACAGTCAACAGTTTTCAAGACTGCCGCAATCGACCACTCTGCCAACTCTCCTTTAACTCCGGTTGTACCGTTGTTTTCAGTGGTGCAAATATAGAAACTTTTTTATTACTGACAAAATCTTTTTTCAATAAAATTCGTATTTCTACAACTTTGGAGAAAAATCTATTTTCTCAGGCTTGAAAAATGAGAATATTAAGAACTCATCATCAGCTATTTACCCCTTAAACAGGGAGTGTCCAGTCTTCTATATTATTTTTAACAACTATTTTTATCCGTAGTAATATTCGGTGGTGACATCTCCGCTAAAAGCCGGATGCAGGTCCTGTTTGTGCATATTCAGTTCGAATAATCTTTCGCCATTTTTATTTCCTCCCCGTATTTTTAACGAATACCATCCGTTTTCTAAAGATAAAGTAATACTGTTTTCCTCATTAATAGAAGTAACGTCTTTTAAATAACCGATACCAACAACTTTTATTTCATTATTAGCGGTCTGAAATATCCAGCCTCGTGACTCCACCTCTACCTCATCATCATTCAAAATCCTTTCGTCATTTACTGAAACCCGAAATGCATAATGGTCTTCTTCTACCCCTATGATGGGGATTGCGATTCCTGATTTGGTTATTTCATCTCCATGTTCGTTTTCTACGAAGTATTTTAAAATATTAGTACCCGAAAGATGATTATCCTGTAGATATTTTGCTAAAAGTTGCGGACTGAATACCACGAAACCTTTAAGTTCTGAGAATATTTTCTTCATATATATATTTGGATTGGATTTGGATTAAGTTTTATCTGTTGATCATAGTGTAAACATGTTCAGATTTTTTTTATTATTTTGATCAGTTCAGTTCAGCCCGTGAAAATAAATCCTTGATTAAGGTTTCATCTTCGCATGCATTTTTAAAGTTTAAAATAAATTCTTTCAACTTTTCTATATCGGAAGGGTAAGACTCAATATTTTTTTTGAGTAAATAACCGTTGATATAATTTTTTATTCGTAAAATTTGGCTTCAAATTTATTAGATTTTTCATCCTATTTTTCTGTTACTCAATAACATCTTTTAGCCAATTGTATATCAACCGATAGTATTTCATCAAATTTAGTTATTCAGTAATTTTAATTGGTTTATCTTTTCTTTTGAAATCAAACCAAAATATTTTACTTTGCCCCATACTTTTTAAATAAAAAATATCCTTGTAAAAAGTTCCCGCACCAGAGTAAACCCCTTTCTCATAATCAGCATCTTTCTTTAGCATATTAAGCAGTGCATTAAAAAATGATTTAATATTTTTTTCAGGAGTCTTGCTTATCATTCTTAATGCTGTCTGTTCAATATTATCTCCATCTTCTCTACCTCCGGTTCCCTCTATTGTATAACCATATATTTCATCACTATAGAAACTTATTTTCTGTGAAACATCAATTAACTTTGTGGATAGAAAAAAACAACTATAACTTTCATTAATCTCAATTTCTTTAACATTATTTTCTAACAAAGTATGCCATACTTTTCCTGAATCTCTATATTCAATATATATATAAACTTCATACTTATCTAAAAGAGGTTTAGCATACTCTATTACATTATCAATTGTATTTAAAATACTTATTTTACTTGCCATTTAATCTCTATTTACTATTTTAAATTATCTATACGCAGATGCTTTACCATATCCTTCAAAAGTAACATCATGGCCAGCATTTCTAACATCTTCCAAAGCTAGCCTTTCTCTTATTACTCCTGTTTTTCCATCTTCTAATGTTCGTCCAACATTTATGTGGTATATATCTCCATCAGCATTTTTAAATGATGCATCCATTCTTCTCACATCTTTATGCCCTCCTAGGTCTTCTAATATTATTTCTGTTTTAGAACCTCCACCAATATGCTCTACTCCAGGTTTAGCTGTTTCTCTTGCTATGATTTCATCAATTTTAGCATTATGATCACCAGTTCCTTTACTCTTCGGGCCTGGTTTTTGATAAGGCGTACCATCTTTTTTAGTTTTTCCAGCCCATCTTTGCCCAGCTAATCCAAATATATCTAAATAGTTGTTAGAATCATGAACATATGCATAAATATTATAACCTCCATCGATATCTATCGGATCTTTACTAATATATAGACCACTGTTTACATCATAATATCTTAACCTATTATAGCAAAGATCAATTTCAACATCATAATACTGTCCCTGATAACGGAAAGGCACAAAATTTCCAATACCAATTTCAACTTTTATATCTCCATAAATGTTGAGTTCTCTCTCCCAAATCTTTTCTCCTTTTTCAGTGTAAACCTGTATTGGCGTTCCTAAATAATCATTAACAATCGTGTAACATTCATTATCTATTATTTTCGCACTTGGTACATGACTTCCTCTTTCATACACCCAGGTCACCACATTCTCCACAGGTTCTTTTCCCACAATGATATTTCCGTCATCATCTACAACCGTTACAGAAACTTCTTCAGCATCATAGCTCCATTCATGCAGAAGAACATTACCATCCCAAATATAACGAGTTATTTTCTTTAGGCCAATTTTTGAGGTTCTTCTTCCGAGGGCATCATACTCAAAGCTTACCTCTTTGCCGTCGGGGCGTTTTACTTTAGCCAGCATCCCGTTAGCATTCCAGGAATACGCCCAGTCTCCGGAAAACCATTCCGGGTTTTGTATTTCTGTTGGAGAGTATTCGGTTACATCGGGTAAATCAGCTCCATCCGGCAGTTTCGGGCTGTTCAGCCAATCTGAAGCAATGGTTTTATAATAAGGATGTGCATTCTCCTGTTCTTCTTTATGCTCCGGTTTGGCATCATTGATAGGCCGTTTACTTTTTAACAATAAATTTCCTTCTTCATCGTAATGGTAAAACCAGTTTTTATCGCGCATCAGCTTTCCTCCTTCGTCGTAGACGCGGTCAGTCTGCCGGGCACTTTCATATAAACATCCCGTAGCATCCGGATTTTTGTACTGTACTTCTCCGTTCGAATATTCTGCAGCAACAAGACTTCCGAAAGCATCGTAATCAAATCTTGTTCTTCCTCCCGTCACCCTGTCCAGCGTATGCAGCAATCGGCTTCCGGCTCCCCAGTCATAATCTTTATGGAAGGTAGTATTGGTTTTATTCACTGTTACTTTCTGACTTACCGGCATTCCGATATGATCAAATTCAAAAGTGCTTTCTACCCCGCCGGTCATTTCACGGGAATGCATCTGTCCGTTCCGGCTGATCTCAAGATTCATCTGCCAGGGTGCATGCACTTCCGGAATAGTGGCAGTTACCGTTTTAAGCTGTCCCAGATCATTATAAGAATAGTCTACTTCGGCTCCTAAGCTACTTTTCAAACCGATCAGATTTGCCTGAGTGTCATATTCATATTGAATGGTGTACGCACCCTGTTTTTCACTGGTGATCTGTCCTAATTTATTTCTCTGAAAAGCTACACTGCTGTTTTCATTATCTGCTTTAACCAATAATCCTGAGGAGTCATACTGATAGGCTTCCCAGGTTCCGTCGGGATAATGGATCTGTGTTAATCTTCCGCCCAGATCATATTCATAAAAAATATCTTTCCCGTGGGGAGTTCTGGTTTGGGTGACCATTCCGTCTTTATCTCTTACAAAGAACTTTTTCTGGCCGTCAAAACCTGTCTCCCCGGTGACTTCGTCATTATAGTTTCTTTCAAACTGGTAAACTTCTCCTTTTTCATTGGTAATTCTCATCAGATTTTCATAAGCATCATATCCGAAAACCAACGTTTCTTCTTTTTTATGAGAAAGAGCATCCCTGCGGACCTGACGTTTAAGCCTTCCCATTGGCGTATAGCTCATCAGCCATTCTGCGCGCCCATCGGTAGCATACACCGGAAGATCATAGGCGTCGTAACGAAGTTTTAGTGGCAACTGCCCCTGTTCATTCACTTCTACAACCCTTCCCATTTTATCTCTGTTCCAAAGGACTCTGTTTAGAGGTTTGGGGCTGAAAACCAATAATCTTCCATATTCATCATACCTCCAATATTGCTCAGCTCCTATTGTATTGGTTAGCTGAATAAGCTGACCTCTCTTATTATATTCGTAAGATGTTGTAATATGTTCTTTTATGCTTTTTTCGGGAAGTCTGCCACCGTCTGCATATTCATAATATACACTTTCTTCGGCAGGATCGGTATAGCTTATCAGTTTTCCCTCATCATCATAGATCCATGTTTCCGAAGCTCCCGAAGGGGAGAAACGGGCAATTACCTGTCCGAATTCATTGTACTGATAATGGTATTCTTCTCCATCCGGAGTATGGAAAATTTTAATATTTCCCATTTCATCATAGGTATACCCCTGAACACGTCCTTCAGGCGTTCCTATCATCTTTAGTTCGTTGTGCGCTGTAAAATCGTACCATGTTTCTCCACCCTCTCCATCTACTTTTTTGTAAACCAGAAAGTTTTCATCGTAATGATATTCCTCTGTTTTATTGTTTTGCTTTGGATAGATAACTTCTGTAAAGCCTTCCTCATCATGGTAATGAAGTTTTCCTTCCATATATCCATCCGTACCTTTGGTATGAACTACTCTTCCGTTTTTGTCATATTCCCACTGATAGCTCATTCCGTTCCGGTTAGTTCTTCTCACAACATGGTTTTCTCCATCATAGTCAAATACAATAGCCTTTTTATGAATATCCCAAACATGGGTAAGATTGCCTCTTTCATCATAATCATAGCGAACTTGTAAATCTCTTTGTTTTTTATAACAGTAATATACTTCTGTTACTTTTTTATACTCAGGATTGATAACAGTTTCTATGCTGAATCCACTCTTTACATCTTTTATGCTTTTCAGGATAATATTGCGGTCTTCATACTCATATTCTCTGATCGTACCATCTCCATATTCAATACGAATTACCTTATAAATTGGTCCTTCCGTAACATGATAAAAGCGTCTATAAGTATAAATATCAGTTCCTTTACGAATAACCCAAACACTGCTGCTTGGTCTGTACTGCCATATTTTCTGATCTCTGAAATAGGTCATCTCTTCACCAATTTCAGGTGCGGGAATCAACATTGCAATATTTTCATCAGGATGCATCCAACCGGCAAACTTATTGTCTTCTTCAGGAAGAATAAACAGGTCATGATTATTAAAGACACCGTTTCCTAAAGGACCAAAATCGTAAGGCCGGTCGCTGTGCCAGATATTTCTCCAAGTTAAAGGTGTACTGCCCTGAATAATAAAATCTTCCCATTCGAAAACCATGGCACCGGTTGCAAAATTCACAGGTTCAAGGCCGTAATGACATAATTTTTTGGATAAGGCATTGGCCAATTTAAATTTATTGAAAGGCGCTTTTTTAAGAACACTGTTATTGAGTTTTTTTAATCCATTGGCTCCCAGTTTTCCTATTTTCTTAGTCAGGCTTCTCATCAAAAACATCCCCGCAAGACGCATCAGCATTTCTCCGGGGGTATACACATGCGGAACAAAAGCTCCACCCACCAACACAGGACCTCCTGTATTGATCTGAATATACATACTTGAAAAATTATTATAGAAGGCGAAATAAGCCAGTGGATTTTTCTTTGGTTTGTCCGGCATGGCGGGCAGCATAGTCATCCCAAAAGGAAATCCCATACAGGTAAGCACCTGTTGCGGTTGATTTCCACTCATTTTACTTCCTTGCGCCAGAACGGTCTGTGAACCATAATAAACTTCCCCTTCATGTGGAGCTTCCTGAGGAAAAGGAATTAAATATACAGGAATTAATGATGTGATATGTCTGAATGGAATCACCACTCCCATTACACTTGTTGTAGTGGTTGCCTTATGTCTTCCGTGAACATAAATAGAGCCTCCCATCGGAATACTTTCCGGCAACGAGGGCATCAGATTTCTTGCGAACTGTGGAATCGGAATGGTGATGGTGATGTAATCCATGATGTCAAACACAATTCCGATAAAAGGATGTGGCAACGGCAGAGGAATCAGCATAAATGATGGCGGTGGTGGAATCAATGTCCAGTGGATATCAATTGCCAGCACAATATCAAAATGCTTACTCGTATGCTGAATCGCAGTGGAAGGCATTGCCGGTGTATTGACTTTAATTAGCTTCACCTTGCTTTCCGGAGCAGCTTTTTCAGCTGTTACAGCACTGTCTCCACCGCCTCCGCCACTACTTTTTTGTGGCAGACCACCGTCTCCTCCGGCTAAGGATTTAACCATAGAAACAGGATTCAGGGAGTCAACATTATTTTTCATCCCATTCTTCCATCCCTGCTTGGTTTTGTCCCAGCTAACCGAAGTAACGTCTGCGTTCACCTTCAGGGAGCGTTCCGGGTTCATATCCGGTTTTGCAACTTTGATCGGTTTTACTGTCTTTTTATTCAGATCTGCCATGATTGTTTTAATTTGAGATTACCCTGCTTTTGGTTTTTCTACACTCACTCTCCATTCATCACCAAAATAAGTCTTCATTTCATTGTCCAGTATTGTTTTTTTATCACGATCTCCTTCGTATTTGAGAATCAGCATTGAGGCTACAAACCGCAGGCTGCTTTGGTCCCGTACTGAAGGCTCCATTAATTTTGCTATGTCGAGGCATTTTTCAAAATACCTTATCATTTTATCTTTTGTCAGCACAGTATCATTCAATGTTGCAATGATTCTGTAACATTCAATAGCCATCGCATATTCTCCTATCTTTTGTGCTGTTTCTGCAGCTTTTTCAAATATTTTTTCAGCCTTGGATTTTTTGGAATTTCCTAACAGATGGCTTCCATAATTCATATACATCTGAACTTCCAAAGGCGAGTCGGGCTCTACTTCTTCAAATATTGTCCTGTACGTATCTTCTGCTCTATCTTTTTTCTTGTCTGCTGTATATGACTGGGTAAGCATAAAATAGGCAGAAATCTCTCCCTGTTTATTTTTCTGTTCTTTAGCCAGCTTCACTGCTGTTTTTAAGGCATGCTCCGCTTCTTTGAATCTTTCTTTACTTAAATGATTGCTCGCTATAAGAATCTGCTGCTGAAAATCTGTATCCGGACTGTTTTTTTTCCTGTTTGTATGAGCTGCTGTATTCTGCATTAACTGATGAATATCCACTTCTACCCTGAAACTGTGCGCTGAAGGAATCTGCGATAGTGTTCTATAGGTATGATGTTCTGCCCAAACCAGTTTAATATCTTTATTTTCTGATATCTCACATATCTTACACCATTCTTTCACCCACAGGGACAATTCTTCTGTATCACTGATCCTGAGTGGGGCAATATATAGGTAGATTTTGGAATCCTTAATATTCGGGAAGTTTTTCTTTAATTCCAGTAAAGGATAAAATGCCTTATAAGCATCAGTTTTAAAAGTTTTTCCCGGATCTTTGAAGTCCCATTGCGGAATATTTTCTTCACTTTTTTTCAGCATTTCGTAGAATTCGGTCCATTCATCCAGTAAAGTCTGTCCAAAGGATTTCATTCCGTTAAATTCCTGATAATGGAGTAAAAAAATATCATCCCCTTCTTCATCTTCGGAAAGTTTTGACTTGATAAATCCGTCAAAAAGATCGGTTTCATGTTTTTCTCCTATACAGATCAGCATAGGTTTTTCTTCGTTCTTTAAAACGACTTTCTGCCATTGTCTTTTTAATTTTACCAACTCCAAATCTACTGGATTCATCTGCTTTTAATTCAGTTTTACAGTTCCACTTACAATATTTGTTTCACTTCCGCCACCCACATTAATTTTTCCTCCACTGCTGAGATTGGCTTCCGTATCTCCTCTCATTGAAAGGGTTTTGGTTCCGATATCCAGGGTATCTGACTTGATTCCGACTCCGGAAGTAGGATCACCGTCTTCAGGTCCTACCCCAACTCCGATACTTGTTGTTCCCCCAACTCCGATATTAACTCCCTGTACAAATATTTCTTTTCCTTTGATCTGAATATTTCCATCTTTATCCATATAAATAGAGCTGCTTCCACAGTTCAGGGTAATAGAAATTTTACTGTCTATACTTATATTTCCTGCACCATCCAGAAAAACAGAATTCTGGTCTTTATCTCTCACGGTAATTCCTCCCGCATCATCCAGACTCATGGTATGTCCGCTTTTACTGCTTAAGCTTTTAATATTATTTCCGGTTCCGCCGCCGCCGCCAACTCCACCGTGAAACATTCCTCCCATCACGAAGGGACGGTCAGGATGCTGATGGGCAAAGTTGACCACTACCTGATCACCTTCTTCCGGAATGGCCATAAAGCCTCGGTTTTTACTTACTTTTTCACTTCCACCTCCATCGGGAGTCATCACCCGTATATATTCTGTAGTGGTAGAACCATTCTGCCAGTCAAACTGAACTTTAACTCTTCCCTGATTTAAAGGGTCTGTATTGGAAATCACTTTGGCAAATTGTGCATCCGCTTTTGGAATATGAAACTCCGGGCGGGGAATAAATCCTGTGTCAGAAGCTATTGCTTCAAATGTTCCGGTATAATATCCTCTTGCATCCACCTCATGATACATATCTATAATCATCAGTTTGGTGAAATAGGTGGTTTCACTGCTTTCTGCTTTCCGCATTTCAATATCAGCAATACATCCCGGATATAGGAATGGTACTGTAGTAATGCCTGAAATAACAAATACTTCTGAAGCTTTACTTCCGGCTGTTCCTTTCTGAGAGTTTTCCACATCCATAAAAGACACTGCTTTTATTGGAGCTACTCTCAATGAAGGGGTTGTAAAGGTTTTTTCTGATATTTCATACGCTCTTTTAGCAATATCTGAAGTATGGGTAATCTTAGAATTTCCTGCCGTTAATTTTTCATTTTTACTGCTGTTATATCCATAAAATGAAGGATTCACGTGCTGGGCTTTCATTTTGATTTTTACGTCACTCACACTGCTTCCGTAAGTAAGTTTCACAGGCTTTTCCTGAGGTGGAAGCTTCCCGAAATGCAGAACTTCACCATCATAATAAAACTGTTCACCATACGCTTCTGCTATTCTTGCCAGATAGTTGTAATGGGTTTCTTCATATTGTGAGCTGTACGAAATGTTTCCGTGGGCGGCATCCACTCTGAAATCAAAGGAATTCTGTCCAAGACCTTCTTTGATCACCTGATCTGCAATACTGTTCAGACTGATCTCCTGTGCTCCGCCAAAACTCTGAATATGAGGAGCTGCATCCAAAAGAACAGTCGGGCTTGAACCTGTAAGAACAATATTTCCCAGACTTCCTTTTTCCTGACTGAAACCTACTTCAGTGATTACACCTACAAAGTTTCTTTCAGGGCCGTCTTCAACGTCTTTGTATCTGAAAATAACCGTAATTCTTTTTCCCAGAAAGTTCTGAGCTTCTTCCAGATTATGGTTTTCCGTGCTTCCCAGTGTATCGTGAGCCAGCATAAGATCGAACTCATGATGTTTTACAGCACTTTGTTTTAGCTGAAAATGTTTGAAATGTTTGATTACTTTTCCGTCAATTACAATTTCAAGCTTTACCACACGGTTGATTCCCGCTACCTGATTGCCAGGGATTGTATTGGCATTATAGATTCCGGAAGTAGGTTGTTTTGACCATACTTTATCCTCTACCAATGTGGGTGGATTAGGCTGCTTAACCTGATTCATAAACATTTGGGACCCACTTTGAACCATTCCGGTATAAGCCTGCGCCTGAACCATTTTTTCGGTAGCTTTTTTAATGGTTCCACTTGATTTTTCCTGTACTTTCTGGGCAGCTTTGCTTACTGCCTGGTCTTTGAGAGTCTCTTTTAGATTATTTACAGCTGGAATTTTATCTTTGGAAACAGGCATTTTGGGTGAATGATCGTCCTGAAACATAGTTGTAGTATTTTGATTGATTGGGTGTCAAATTTTTTAAAGGCTAAAATCTACCTGAATCAAAAAGATCAGATACATTTTCGTTATCCGTATTCTATTCTAAGGAATAAAAGCCGGATATTGAGATCAAAAACAGGGTATAATGTAATGAGTAAAAAGATAAAGCAGCATATTTATCTACTTTATTTCCCTGCTGGATTCCAGGATTTCTCCTGAGTTTATTGTGATGATATGCAAATTTTAATCATTATTAATTTTTTTGTAATTGGATTTGGTGTTATTACAAAGATAAAACGCTAATCTCTATTCAAAAAATTTTCTGTGACTAATCTGAAATTTTGTAGTAGTTCTACGACTTTTAATTAATAATTCTAAAATAAATGATTTAAATAAAATAATAAATACCTCTTTATCAAATGAATATTTAACAATTTTTAATAAATAAAAACAATAAATTTATCACTTAAAATAGAAATAATCTAAAATAAAAATGGATTCTGGCAACAAAAAAACCAGCTGCAAATAATGAATTTAGAGCCGGTTTTATATTTAGTAATACAATAAAAGGAATCGGTTTTACGGTTTTCGGAGTTCTGATACTTTTTTCATATAAATATCAGTCTGATCAAGAAATTCCTGATCAGTCTGCTGTATCTGAATGTGAGGGATAATTCCGTGACCTCTTTTCTGATCAGGAAGATTCTGCGCATCCTGAATGACATGCACAATAGAGAATCCGGTCTGGATACCGGTATTGGGAAGTTCATATACCAGCGGAAGATGCCCGTTATGCTCATAATACCCTCCTACCGTTTCTTTCCCGATCACAATGGCATTGGTATAAGATTTTATCAGTGAGACCAAATGTGAAGCTGCGGAAGCCACTCGTTGGTCTACAAGCAGATAAAGCTGTCCTTTAAAAGTTTTGTTATTGGGTAAAATCAAAGGATTTTTGTCATCTGCCCAATAATATTTTCCTTGAACCTCTTTAGGATAAAGCTGTTTCAGATAGGCATTCAGTCCATGTTTGTCCTGTACTCCATTGGAAAGAAAAAGAGGTGTTATGACCAGCTTTTCTTCCATAGGCACTTCATTAAAGTTGGTATAAGCATATTGGCTGTCGCGGAAAGGTCTTTGGGTAAGATAAGAAAATACTTTTTCATAAAGAGCCCCTGTACCTCCGATATTTCCTCTTAGATCTATGATCAGGTTTTCTGTTTTTTCGCTTTCCAGAGTATTCATCATCTGGTCAAGAAAAGCACTGAATTTTTTATAGGCAGGATCTTCTTTCCCGGTTGCAAAATCAAACCCTCTCAAGGATAAGCGATAGATTCCATCTCCTTCTTTATTCAAACTGTATTTTTCAGACAGCAGTTTTTTGTCAAAGGCAAGCGAAAATCTTAAATCCTGAAGTTTTTTAAAATCGTCCAACGATATTCCCGGCAGTGATATTTCTTTTACAGTTCCGTTCCATTTATAGCTGATGAGATAGTTTTTGTGGGTTCCGAATTCCATATAAAATTTATCCAGCATTCCTCTTTCAAAACCTGTTATTTCTTTGTAGGGTGCTGAATATCCGTCAGAAAAATAATACTGAGAAAAACGGCTGATCATTTCTTTTGCAGAAACTCCGTTGATAGAAAGGATCTCAGCACCAAGAGGCAATGCATTATCTTTTGAATCCTGAAGCAAACGACCGTCAATATTCTTTAAAGTAATGGGTAAATATTCCGGTTTCTGTGTGAGATAATAAGAAGCGTGATTGGGAAGATCTGTATAGTTATGGCAGCTTCCTTCAAATCCGGTAATCTTTGCAATGACTTTATAGAAATCAAAAATATTTTTGCTGTTTCTGGCTTCTTCCTCAGCCTGTCGGTAAATACTGTCAATTTGCTTTCTTGTTCTGTATACATACAGTCCGGAATTTGCTTTTTCTCTTATAGAACGGAATGTTTGAAGATCTTCTACAAACTGATCAGGACTGAATTTCCCTCCCAGAACAGGCACATTTCGGGACTCTGTAATGGAAACTCCGGCCGTTTTACTTTTTTCTGAATACGATTTGGCCCAGATTTTAAATTCATATTTTTTTCCTTTTTCCGGAGTAAAATAGAAGCGTTCAACACTCTTTATACCTCTGGAATCGTCCTGTTCTTTTACTTTTTTTCCATCCATAAGCAGCGCAATTCCCAGATTGGCATCTGCAGACTGTACCGAGATCCAGGAAGATTTATGAGATTGGGGAGAATATTTTAAAGTGTCTCCAGGTTTCAGATCTGAATGGGTTTGTGCATAGGCACTGTTTAAAAATAGTAAAAGAGGGATGATAAAAGGTCTGGCCATTATTATTTTTTGAATGGGCTAATATACAAATTAACCCAAATGGATTGAAACTCTTTAAAATCTACTTCCATTCTATAGTTTTACGCTCAGGTTCTGAACTTCTTCGGCAGAAAATCCGTAAATCTGAGGTGTTTTCACATCCAAAAGATTGAGATAGATGTATAATTCTGCTCTGTGATGAATCTCATGTTCTATCATCGCGCGAAGCCATTTCCAAACAGAGATTTCACTGTTGGCCGGAGTTAAACATTTGCGGGTGAGATCTTCATCAGAAAGGCCGTTAATGATTTCCAGCGTTTGTCTGTGCATTTCATTGAAAAACTTCACGGTATTTTCATAGCCATCAGCAAGTTCTTTTCCACATCCCGGATAAGCACTTTTCTTTCCAGTAATGGTTTCTCCATACATATAGCGTTCTATGGTAGCAATATGTCTTATCTGATCGCCAATAGTAAACTTCCCGGGTTTATAGGAAAAATCTATATGTTCAGGTGGAACAACTGCAATAATGCGGTTTGTTCTTTCTCTTATTTTCTCATAATAATTGATGAATGACTGTACCGTTTTTATTTCCATATTTATTGAGCTTTGTCTGTCTTTTTTACAGGATGAATATAAGCAATCTAATGGGGAGAAGTTTTGATTTTACTATAAATTATTCATAAAATTTAAAAAAATCCCCAATATGTGACCGTAAAATTTGGAGGCGTATTAAATATCCAATATTTTAGTTAAAAAATAACCATGATGAAAATAGGAATTTGCTTGTGCATTATACTATTAGGCTTTAACAATATCACTGCTCAGTCTGCAAAAATTGACACTGAAAAGCTTCTTGAATATTATGAGACACAGCGCTATGCCGATGCTGCCAAATACCTTCAAAGCATATATCCCGGAGATACGCAGGATATAAAAGCTCTTTCACAAATAGCCTACTGTCATATGATGGCCGGAAAACTTCCGGAAGCAGAGAGAAATTATATAAAAATCAATACTATACAACCGAACAGCCTGCCAACTCTATTTAGTCTGGCAAGCATCAATTCCAGACGGGGAAATGTGACTAATGCCAAGGCTTACCTTCAACAGATCATTCAGCTGGATAGTCTTAACTTCAATGCTTACAAGCAGCTTGCCACCTATGCTGATACTCCCGAAACTAAACTGAACTACCTCAAAAAAGCAAGCTCCCTGAATTCTACTGATCCCGATGTAGCTTATGATCTTTCTCTGACTTACAGTGGCCTGAAACAATATCAGCCTGCTTATGATGTTTTAAAAACAGCCATCGCTTCTGACACAGAAAATTTCACTTTACAGCAGGCTCTATTACCCGTTGCCAATCAACTTGCCAAATATCCGGAAGTGATTGAAATTGGTGAAAAACTCCTGAAAAACCATGCTGATGTGAATGTAATGAATGATATGGGCCAGGCTTATTTTTATGTAAAGGAGCATCAGAAATGCATCAGTCTTTATAAAATGCTGGAAGATATGGGAGTACAAAATGAAGGCACGTTGTATTTCATGACCTTGAGCTATCGTGAACTGAAAGATTATAATAATGCTGCTATCTATGCACAAAAGACTATTGATGAAGCTGTTTCAGATCATACCACGCTGTATTATGCCGCATTGGCAGGCATCTATGAAGCCAAAAGCCAGTATAATGATGCATTAACAGCTTATAAAAGAGGATTAACCTTTGGTACGAGTAATATTATTTATTATCGTTTAGGTCTTCTTTATGATCTGACTCTGAAACAGCCTAAGAATGCGGTCACCTACTATCAGATGTACCTTAAAAACCATCCGGATCAGGAAAAAGAAAAAGATCAGATTGCGTATGCAAAAGGGAGAATTCTTATTTTAAAATAATAGAAGGCGAATACATACAATTTTACATCATTGTCATTGACTACGTCGAATCTTCGATTTCTGACAAAGGAAGAATCTCATGCAAAGCCAGGATTCTTCATTTCACTACGTTACATTCAGAATGACAGAGTCATAATAATAAGATAGCAGGATTAATGTAAAATTGTATATAATTACCTAACAGAAAATTCCAGTTATTTTTGTGATTATAGTCACAAGTGAGCTATTCAATGAACCGTTAATTTTGCATTCAACAATAAAAACAATATTTATGGACAATACAACCCAAAATGTGGCAGAACAGTTTATTCAGTATTTAAATGAAGAAAATTTTGACAAGGCGGAAAGCTGTCTTGATCCTGATTTTAAATTTATCGGAGTATTGGGAAAAAGGGATAATGCTTCGGTTTATATCAAAGATATGAAGCAAATGAAGTTTAAGTATACAATTCTGAAAGCTTTTACGTCTGGTGAAGATGTATGTTTCTGGTATACTATTGATATGGGAGAAAAAGCGATAGAAGCTTCCGGATGGTATCAGATTAAAGAGGGGAAGATTCACACCTTAAAAGTACTGTTTGATCCCAGACCTTTATTGGACAAGTAAAAATCTTGAATATCCTGGAAATACGGCACCTGATTGTATGACATTTGAGCAAAAACCAAAGGGCAGATTTAAAATAAAATTAAAACGCTGTCCCTATTTTTATGTCTTAATCGTCACTTAAATAAAGAATCTGCTTATGAAAGAATTTGCATTAATTTTCAGACTGAAAGACATTTCTGATTTTAAGCCTTCTCCGGAACAGATCCGGGAGCGTCTGAATTGGCTGGGAAGTATCGCTGCCCAAAACAAGCTTGTAGATAAGGGAAATACTCTTTTGCCCGCACCGGGAGCTGCAAAAACGGTAAAGGCGGATAATATTGTAACGGATGGTCCTTATACCGAAATCAAAGAATTTATCAGCGGGTATATTATTGTACGGGCAGACTCTATTGATGAAGCGGTAGAAATGGCTAAGAGCAATCCTATCTTTAAAATCGGAGGAAATATTGAAGTGCGTGAGGTTTTGAAAGTGGGTCAATAAGATGGAAGCAGGAAGATGGGAGTTGGAAGTTATTATAGTTTACGTATAAAATCCCTTTCTTCATTCTGCAATCTTTTTAAATCCAGCCTACTTTTTTTCTCCACACTGTATATTCAACATTTTTATCATCTATTTCCGGAATGTCCTCAGGTTCCGGAATTTTGTTGATTTCTATCTCAGG
Source organism: Chryseobacterium sp. 22543 (assembly GCF_052044565.1). Lineage (NCBI taxonomy): Bacteria > Pseudomonadati > Bacteroidota > Flavobacteriia > Flavobacteriales > Weeksellaceae > Chryseobacterium > Chryseobacterium sp. 22543. The sequence continues at coordinate 827,891 of NZ_JBQENH010000002.1, read as the reverse complement.
CAATACCGGAAGGTTTACTTTTTCGCGTTCTTTGTTTAAATTTTCTTTGTTTTCTACGGGATATATTATTCCTTCGGCCGTCAGCTGTGTTCCATATTTTTGAGGTTTACTTTGAAAGAACTGAATCCGGTCATATAAATAAGCTTTATGTATCGGATTAATATCACTGCTGTTTTCTTCCATCATAATACAGCATTCTTTCATAAACTCTGGCTCACCAATAGCGTGCTGGATAATCAGCCATGCGGCATTGCTTCCTTTTTCACCTACTTTTGAGAGCGTTGGAAACCCGATCTCAGTTATAATTTCCCGGAGCCGGAGTGCATTAGCTTTATGAACCTTTTCCATTTCAGGATGGTAAACTCCGGACAGTTTTCCGGCAGCGAGCAGCTCTTCTCTTACAGTGAGATCTTTATCAGCAAGTTCGATCAGTTCTTTTTCAAATAAGAAATTGTCCATATTATTAATGATAATTGATTGGTGATAAAGGATGTACCTCAGCTGAGTCTACTCATTTCAGTTTTATCAGAACTCTGTCAAGGATAAAACGGGCTCTCTTTTCTACAGTAACTTTCGGTACTTCAATGATATTGAAGCCGTACTCCTCATAAATCTCTTTCATACATTCAAAAGTGAGGATGGCTTTTTCAATGGTCTGTTTTCTCTCCGGGTCATTTTCGTAAATCTCTTTCCATGGAGGAAAAATGAAAACATTGTTATTATAAACCATTTCTCTGGCTCTTGCTGTCATTAATTCCAGAACAGGAATATTTTCAAGCCTCATATAACCCAGCGTGTCCCATATTCCGCGGTCAAAGAAAACAGGTTTCAAATGGGGCGCTTGGTTTATTTCCAGATAGGTTTTTACCGATTCTTCAAACATCAGACTGGCAAAAAGTTCTTTGTTCAGCCAGGGAAGCCCTTCTCCTCCGGACTCAATCTGTTCTTTTATAATTCTCCTGCCTTCTTCAGGGACTGCTGTCAATCCATATTTATTTAATTCATCCAGCACCGTTGTTTTTCCAGCTCCGGGACCGCCCGTAATAATATATAATTTTGAAATATCCTGCTTCATGCATTCGAATTATGTTTAAATACAGCCCCAGTAAAACAGAAATTTTGGCTTTCTTACAGGGCTTAATTATTATTTTTAATGATATTTTTATAGGTATAAATACGATCTCCCTCCTTATACATATTACTCAATATCAAAAGATTATCCGTATTGTATTTTTCTGAAATCTGCTGCAATCTCTGCGCCACAGACTGCGGTGTTTCTATAATAATTCTCTCTAAAAAGGTGAAAAACTCATCTTCATCTTTAGTTCCCAAAATCTTTTGCTCTACGACTTCAGGAGAAAGAACAGCATTGGGACTGACTAACTGGCGGGATTGTAAAAACTGGTAGGCCATTCCATAAGCATTCCGTCTGGCTTCTTCAATGGTATCTGCTACCGATGCAGCAACTGCCACCTGCAGAGAAGGCTGGGAAAAATATTGAGTACCATCAAATTCTTTGAGATAAGCTTCTGTATTTTCCATCCCGTTCTCACTGTTCATAAAAGCAGCGAAGGAATATCCTGTCCCATGTTTAGCCGCTTCTTTTGCCGAAGTCATTCCTGATCCCAGCCACATGATTTCAGGAATGTGCTGCACATGGGTAGGTTGCGCAATAAGTCCGTCATAAGATTCTTCTTCCTCTCTGATCAATTGAATGATCTCTTCGAGTTTCGTTTCCATGTTTGATAACACTACCGGCTTATGATTATTGAGTGCCATAACAGCATCTTTCAATCCTCCGGGAGCTTTTCCCAATCCGAGAATAAAGCGTTCAGGATACAGAGTGGACAGCATTTTGGCCCATTCCGCAATTTTATAGGCAGAATAATTCCGCATCATAATTCCGGCGGTTCCTATTTTGATACGGTTTGTTTTACTTAGTATAATTGCTGCTAAAAGTTCAGGACTGGAACTCCCATAAGCTTCTACTCCATGATGTTCGGCATACATGACACTATGAAAGCCTGTTTCTTCAGCCAGTAAAGCAAGGTTGATACTGTTTTTCAATGCGGAGGCTGCACTGCCACCCATTGTTACAGGTGACTGGTCCAAGATCCCTAATTTCAGCTTCATACTATAGAATAGATTTTATGTGAAGGTATGAAAAAAGACAATATATTTTTTTATTCTTTAGGCGGAAAAACAATGCCTTCATCTTTAATCAGATCATAGCCGTACTGCATAATGGTCTCAATAACCGGAATGGCTTTTTTCCCTTTCTCCGTAAGGCTGTATTCCACTTTCGGCGGCACTACGGGGAATACTTCACGATGAATCATGTCTTTAGCTTCCAGTTCTCGCAGCTGGCTGGTCAGCATTTTATCTGTAATATGAGGAATATCTTTTTTAAGCTCACTGAAACGAAGAGGTTTTTCCTGTAATCTCCATAGAATCGGCATTTTCCAGGTTCCTCCAATATGACTTAATGCAAATTCAATAGGTGTATAATACAGTCTTTTATCGTGGAAAAATTGAGGCATAATAATCGTTTTTTATTTACACTTTCAAAAAGGTAAGTATAGAACTAAAAGGTAAGTATATAGTTTCCTGATAGTCTATTCTGCAAATTTGCAAAAAAATAATGAAAATGAACAGAAATCTGTATGTACTGGCACTTGGTGTTTTCGGAATCACAACCACAGAATTTGGTGTTATAGGGGTATTGCCTGAAATAGCTTCAGCGTTCCGGGTTTCCATTGAAAAAGCGGGATGGCTGCTGAGTGCTTTTGCGTTGATTGTTGCTGTTTTCGGCCCTTTTATGCTGATGGCATTATCTACCTTCAAAAGAAAAAATCTATTGATTTCTTCATTATTTATTTTCGTTGCTACCAATATTCTGTCTGCGTACATCACCAATTTTTATATGCTCCTTGTAGTCAGAATGATTCCCGCGTTCTTTCATCCAGTTTACTGGTCGATTGCTTTATCTATGGCCGGAGAAACCTCAGATCCTACAGAGAAATCCAGGGCTGTTAGCATTATTTTTTCGGGGCTTACTCTGGCAACGGTAATGGGTGTTCCACTGGCGACTTTTATGTCTGATCTCTTTTCCTGGCAGTCTTCCTTTTTGCTTACCGCTTTTATTAATGGAATTGCACTGACTGGTGTATGGATCTGCTTACCGCCTATTCAACATACAAACAAGCCTTCAATAGGTTTTTCTGTTAAAATATTTTACAATACCCATTTATGGATCGGACTTCTCCTTGCATTTTTCACCATTGCAGCCATGTACTCTACATATGGCTATATGGCAGATTTTTTAAAGAAGGTTACCCGGATGAATGGCAAACAGATAAGCCTCATGCTTTTTTTATTTGGAACAGTGGGAATTGCAGGAAATAAAATTGCAGGAAAATACATGAGCAGATTTCCATTTCAGACTACTCTCCTGTTTTTAATTCTATTATCAGGAATTCATCTGCTGATGGGATATTCTGGAACCTATTTTATACCTATGATATGGATTATCGGGTGCTGGGGACTGGTACATTCGGGAGGCTTTCTGATCAGCAATATCAATGTCACTTCTTCTGTTTCAGATTCTTCGGAGTTTATGAATAGTATTTTTACTTCGTGTGGAAACTTTGCCGTAACCGCAGGTACTTTATTTGGAGGATTCTGGATTGCCCGTTTTGGTATAAAAAACATAATATGGTCAAGTATTACAGCATTATTTCTGGCAGTTATGATGTTGTTTATCAAAAAGAAGTATGAAGAAAACAAGCCATAATAACGTAAAAATAAACCTTCCGTACTCCGGAAGGTTTTTTATAGAAAAATGATCATGCACATCTGATATCGGCACAACCACCGCCGCCGCCATTTCCATTTTTATAATAACATGTTGATGTAGGACAGCCACATGCTATACACTCACTTTCTGCAGGTGGGCGACCTCCTGTGATTGTTTTTAAACTTTGTCTCGCGATTTTCTTTAGATTTTTCATAATAAATAAGTTATTAGTTTGAAAAGGCAATTTAATAAAAAAAATCCTTAAGAATTCTTTCTCCTAATGTTAAATAGTATTAAAAAAACGATCTAGAATTTAAGTACATTCAATTGGCTGAATTCTTCCTTTTCATATATCTTTTCAATATTGCCGTTTTGTAGAAAAGCAATTTTATCACAGGTATGAAAAAGAGTTTCAATAATATGGGAACTCACAATAACTACTTTGTTTTCGGATTTCAGCTGTCTGATGATACCATAAAGGATGTGAACTCCTTCAAAATCTACTCCATTGAATGGCTCGTCAAGGATATTAATAGGCTTATCCAGCATCAGCATTCCGATAAGGGCCAGCTTTTTCTTCATTCCGCTGGAATAATACTGCACATATTTTTTCATCGGAAGATTGAATTTTTCAATAGTCTCTTTAATTTCAACTTCTTTTTTTGAAGTGAAATAAGCAAGATATTCTTCTCCCGTAATGTAAGGGTAAAAATAGTTTTCGGTTTCCAGGTAAGAAATCATTTCCCGTTTCAACCGCTCATTTCTCCAGCTGATCTCTCCGGAGAATGGTATACTTTGGTACAGGGATTCAAACAAAGTAGTCTTTCCCGCCCCATTTTTCCCAAGCAGTCCCAATATGCAGCCTTCTTCTATAAAAAGATTCAGATCGTTTAAAACATTTTGATTTTTAAAATGAACATGTATATTTTTAATCTCCAACATAGGTTTTAATATTTTGAGAAGCTTCTTTTATATTATTTTTCAATATAAATACCGCCGGGATAATGATTATACTGGATATTGTATACTCAATAAAAACACCTATAGTGTAGTAATTACTCTTTTCTTTATGATGGTACTGCTTATATTTTCTGGTCAGAATCAGCATACAATACAGGTTCATAAAAGCAAAATAATAAAGTATATATAAACTTTCAGCAGGGTTCAGAATCAGAAACATAGCGTATGTTGGTAACAACAAAGCATTGAAAAGCAGAGAATTCCTTCTGAGTTTCTCTTTTAAAGTATATTTTTTAAAATACATCTCCAGCATTTCTTTATTTTCATTAGGTTCGTAAAGATGTGAGATATAATCCAGTGCAAAAACTCCTGTAAGAACCAGAGCCACAAAGTGATAAGCTGAACACCAGAGAATAACCAATCCCCAAACTGCCAGCAAGGTATTTTTTCTCAGAAAGCTTTTCCATTCAAATAAATCATCCGGAATAAAGTTCCACTGAAATGTGATCCATGGCTGGGTTCTTGGAGTGATAAAGGCCAGTAAAGCAAACATCGGCAATGAAAGTAATGCGGTTTTCTCAAATATGTAATGAATATTTCCGCATAACAAAATACTGTAAATGAATACCGTTTCCAATACAATAATCCAACGCCAGCTTTTGACAAAGACTTTTTTAAGGAAAGGAATATCTTTTCTTTCGTAATGAAACAGCAATGCCAGTATAAAAAATAAAGGCGGGTAATAATAGCTTTCAGGCAGCTTCATGATGACAAGAACTCCCAGAATAATCAGCACAGGTATACCTGTTCTTGGGTTCAGATTGAGCAGTCTGAAACTTTGATGAAATCTGAATTTTAAATGATTGAATAATTTCTTCAAGGTTTTACAGTTATCTTTTAATCCTTATTTTTTCGTAACCTGTTGTCTTTGATAATAGTTGTTATTACAAAGTAAATCAAAAGTGCCAGCATATGACATCCTGATACAACAAGCAGGCAAAACCACCATACAAGACCTGCTCCTCCACTGCTATCATAAATTAAATGATAATATAATATTGAATTGTATAAGCAGAACAGGAGCATATTGACACCGCCAAACTTCCGGCTATGCCTGAAGGTTAGAATAATAAGAAAGAAACAAACTATTGAAGCTAGATATAAAAGCTGGTTATCATTCATAATGATCAAACTATTTATCCCTTGTTTTAAATTTTACAAGAAGTGTTTCATCTCTCAGGGGATACCCGTCTTTAGAAGCGAAACTTTTGTTCGTCAGCACAAATTCATACTCCTTACCCGGTTTCAGATCTGCTGAAAGAACCAATGTTCTGTCATTATTTTCCATTCCTATTATTTTGGTAATTGGAAAATACTCTTTTCCTTTATCGGAAAGATTGAAGGAATAGCTTTTGGGAACCATTTCTTTTGAAAAGGTAATTCTTATTTCTTTTGTGTCAGCACTTACATTTACGGACCCGTTTGCAGGTTCTGTTTTTACAACATAGGGTAAATTTTTTTCATATTCTTTGATCAGCTTTTGTTTATCAATTTTTTCTTTGAAAAATTTTGATCTGGTGAGGAAGTCTTCAACAGCTTTATCGTTGTCATAATTCAGCTCAATAATATCTTTTACAGCCTGTTTTTTATCTTTTGCATTCCGGTAATAAGATTTAGAGATTTCATATCCTACATAATATCCCAGATCGGCACTTTCTCCCTTCTTTCTTCCATTATAAAGCCAGTTTGTAAAATTACCGGTAAACATTTCTTTTTTAAAGAGATCTTTAACCTCAGCTGCATGAGCATTTCCATAAGAGAGATATTTCCTTTCCAGTGGTTTATTCATCACCAGTTCAGCAATCAGATCGCACGATCCTTCTTTTATAGATTTATTCAAAACTCTTCTACGGTCTCCGATCTGCTGGGTATGGATATATTCATGAACATTTAAAGAGACGATATTATCCAGAGATTGTTGGCCAAATACGGTTTTCAGCCAGTCTTCCTCAAATTCTGAAACATCTGTAGACGGAAGCCCTGTTGCCAGTTCAGCACCCACCAATACCTTATTTCCACTCACTGTCCCCCCGGAATTAAGTCCACCTATCGTAAAATACATTTCAGCTTCTTTAAGATCCGGATAGATCTCCTTCAGCCGGATAACACTGGCTTCCAGCTCATTTGTTTTAGTTTTTATAGTCAGAGTATTTGGTCTGATCGAATTCCAGAATTTAGGATACTTATCAATAATGTTTATAAACACAGTATCATTATAGTCTCTGGCTTTCATAAAAGCTTTTAAGCCTGCTGTTCCTTTATCGATATATAATTCTTTAATCAGGGTCAGTTTTTGGGTATGATCGTTTGTTTTTTGAATGCTGTCATAGGCAACCCAAAAATTGTCAATATCTGAAGTGAAAATTTTAGCTGATTTTTGTGAAAAGGCACTTGCAAATACAAGCGAAAAAATAATCGTAGTGAAAGTTTTCATGGCTGTTTTTAATGTCACAATAATACATACAATTATTCTATTTCACAACGATCATTTTACAGCATAAACACAGTATATTTTAAAACTATTTGAACTAAAAATCTAACACAATAACTCTAAAAAAAAGACAGAAATATGTATTTTATCATTTATTTATATTAATTCCAAATAATTTTATTTCTTTCCGTTTTATTGTCGCAAATATTTAATACTTTAGCTTAATAATTTGAACGAATGGGAATAATCCTTAAACCAATTGATATTGTAGATGATATTTCACAAGAAGATTTCCGTGAAAAATATCTAAAGCCATGTAAGCCAGTGGTAATCAGAAATATGGCAAGAAAATGGCCTGCCTACCAAAAGTGGACAATGGAGTATATGAAAGAAGTGGTTGGCGACGTTGAAGTTCCCCTTTACGACAGTTCCAAAGCAGATCCTGCCGCTCCTATCAATACTCCGACTACGAAAATGCCTTTCAGTGATTATGTAGACCTTATTCAGAGAGAACCTACTGATCTGAGAATCTTTTTCTTTGACCCTATAAAATTTGCTCCGAAACTTTTGGACGATTATGTTCCGCCAAAGAATCTTATGGGTGGGTTTTTAGATAAATATCCGAGTATGTTTTTCGGAGGTAAAGGTTCTGTAACTTTCCTTCATTATGATATAGACATGCCTCATATTTTCCACACTCACTTCAATGGAAGAAAACATGTTCTTTTATTTGAATACAAGTGGAAATCCAGACTTTATAAACTTCCGTATGCTACCTATGCACTGGAAGATTATGATATTTCCAATCCTGATTTTGAAAAATTCCCGGCATTGGATGGTATTGAAGGAATCGAATGCTTCCTGGAACACGGAGATACTTTATTCATGCCTACCGGCTGGTGGCACTGGATGAAATATCTGGATGGATCTTTCTCTATTTCCCTGCGTGCATGGGACAAAAGCTGGGCTGTAAAAGCACATTCTCTTTGGAATCTTGCTGTTCAGCGTAATTTTGATAATTTCATGAAAGGCCGATACAAAAAAAGATATATGGACTGGAAAGAAAGAAAAGCGGTAGAAATAGCCAATAATGCATTAAAAAGAGGACTTCCTAAATAATAAGAACGTTTTTATACCATAAAATAGTGGATGATTTATCTTAAGTCATCCACTATTTTATTATGTTTTAAGATGTAATACAAAAATTGATTAAATTGCAAAAACGTTCCCTTAATATCCTTCTATATGTTTGAAAAGTTGATTGATAGTTTTGAAAAGCTGTGCCTGCAGATTATTATTGAAATATTGTTGGTTCCCGTAACCATTTTTAAATTGTTTCAGGATCCCCGCCGCTGCTATGATCTTTCCGTACACGAGATGGAAAAAGAGGAGACAGAACGTTTTCGCGACTATCTCTCTCCTATCAAACTTTCAGTGTATACTTCCGTGATTGTCTCCGTACTTTTAATGGATTATGGTGGTGAGCACAATATTATTTCAAAAATCAAAGGGTTAAGCATGGTAGAAAAAGCGCTCTTTATTTTTTTGATGAATAATATTACCGCAGTCATATTCACTGTTGCTTTGTTATGGTACAAAAAAGAAAAAGTGAATACAGTCACCTTCCGAACGTTATTATTTTCTTTTATTTATACAACGGTGTATACCTCCACTCCTTTTTTTATATTAATCAGTTCGGCAATGTTTCTTGGGCAAACTATGAATGTAGATGCTTATATACAAAATATGGGCAAGATAAGTAACTATGGTACAAGAGAATACCTGTTCTTTCTGGTCTTTCTGGTTTTTATTATCATTGGAATTATCGGAATTTTCAAACTTTTCAAAGCGTTGCATTATATTCTGAAAAATAACTTCACCTATCATCCTTATATCGTATGGTTTTTTACCGTACTTTTCTTTGTTATTCAGCTATATTATGCCACAGGGTTTATTTAAAAATAATTTTATTTTCAAACCTACCAGTCTGTTTATTTTTTACATTTGTAAAAATTTTATACGATGCCCAAACCTCGCGAAAGAATACTAAATACAGCAATGGTTCTCTTCCATAAGCAAGGTTACAACAATACAGGCATCAACCAGGTTATTGATGAAGCTGGCGTTTCAAAAGCAAGTTTCTACCATCATTTTAAATCTAAGGAGGAACTTTGCATTGAATTTCTCAATAAAAGATATGATTACTGGGTGTCTGAACTTAAAAAATTTACATCGGAAGCAGAAACACTGCAGGAAAAATTCCAAAAGTCCTTTGATTTCCTGATTTACATGAATAAAAGAGAAGACTTCAGAGGATGCAGTTTCCTGAATATTTTATCTGAAATCCCTGCCGATAAGGAAGAGATTCACAAGGTAATCCGATATCATAAAAATAAACTGAGAGAATGCTTCAATAAAGACATCCAAAACGATATTACATCCGCCCATATCTATCTTCTTTTTGAAAGCTCTATACTTACCAGCCAGCTCTATAGATCCAATGAATTGATAGAGAAATCTAAAATTATCGTGCAGGAAATACTTAATATTTCAAAATCTTAAAAAGGTCAAATTTCAAAAAAATTAAATGCATTATTTGGATTCCTACGGAATGACAATGTGCGCGTGTATTTGTATAGTATTCATAATTATTTCATCAGTTATATACGCTTAGTATATCCATACAGTTTATCATTCCGAGGAATCTATATCTATCTTATTTTTTGTCTGAACTTTAACAACAATATCTTTTATCTTTTACAAAATCATCTATATTAACAATTCTTAAGAAACAGTTAATTTTCTCTTCAACACTTTTCCCAAACAGACGTTTAATTTTGCTGTGATTTTTATCTAAAAAAGGAAAAGTGAAGAAAATTTTTACATCTGTTTTATTTTGTGCCTCTATTTTTTTCTATGCGCAAACCGGATCTCTTTCCGGAAACATTAATGACGATTCGAAAATAGCCCTACCGGGAGCTAAAATCTCTCTAAGTCCGGGGAATATTTATACCACTTCAGATGAACACGGAAACTTTGTTTTCCTGAACGTTCCTCCGGGGAGTTATACCATGAAAATTGATTATCTTGGGTATGGTGTTCATGAATACAACGTTACAGTTGAAAGTGAGAAAAACACCCGCCAGAATATTATTTTCGATAAAAAAGAAACCTCTATTGCAGAAGTTGTAGTATCAGGAGCTACTTTAAAAAATCAGGCAAGAGCTTTAAACAAGCAAAAAAACAACGCCAATATTACCAATGTAATTTCTTCTGATCAGATCGGGCGTTTTCCTGATGCCAATATCGGGGATGCTTTGAAGCGTGTTCCGGGAGTTACCATACAAAATGATCAGGGAGAAGCCAGAAATCTTATTATCAGAGGACTGGCTCCCAATCTTAACTCCGTTACCCTGAATGGTGACAGAATTCCCTCTGCTGAAGGAGATAATCGTAATGTACAGATGGACCTGATCCCTTCTGATATGATCTCTACGATTGAGGTTAATAAAACCCTGACTCCAGATATGGACGCTGATGCCATCGGAGGTTCCGTCAATCTTATTACCAGAGCTTCCCCGAATGGACAAAGAATTTCTGCAACCGTTGCCGGAGGATACAATCCAATCCGCGAAAAAGGAAATTATACCGCCGGTTTTGTCTATGGAAACCGGTTTTTGGATAAAAAACTAGGGGCTGTATTCAGTTTTTCCTATAACAACAACAATTTCGGTTCGGATAATATAGAACCGGTATGGAGCCAGGCAAACGATCTTGCACAGACTGTTTATGTAAGCAAAATGGGTGTACGTTATTATAATGAACACCGTATCAGACACAGTTTTGATCTTAATATGGATTATGAATTCAATTCCAAAAACAAGATCTACGCTTCTGCAATGTATAATTTCAGAAATGATAAGGAAACCAGACTGGCATTAGGGTATAAAATAAAACCGGTCTATAACGCCGATGAAACTGAGATTACAGACTGGAAAGGAAGTATCACAAGACAGAATAAAGGCGGTGATGCTGATAATGACAATACCCGTCTTGAAAAACAGAAAGTTCAGAACTATGCTTTAAGAGGAGAACATTTATTAGGTTCCAAGGTAGATCTTGACTGGTCTGTCAACTATGCAATCGCCAGTGAAGATAAGCCTCACCAGCGTTATATAGAGTTTGAAAACAGCAAAATGAATTTCTCTCCTGACCTTAGTAATCCTGAAAAACCGATGTTCAATCTCCTTGCTGCAGATAATTTAGGAAGTTATAAATTGAGTGATCTTTCCGATGCCAATAACTTTACACAGGAAAAGGAACTGGGAGCAAAAATGAATGTACGTTTTCCATTTTCAGTGATTGATGGCCAGAAAGGACGTCTTCGTACCGGTTTCCGCATGCGTTTGAAGAAAAAAGAAAGAGAGAATGACTTCTACGCCTTTACTCCGGTCAACACTATGGGAAGCCTTTTATCTGTTCCGACAATAAATCTTGATGGTCAGAACTTCCAGCCGGGAAATTACGTTCCGGGAACATTCGTTGACCCTTCTTTCCTTGGAGGGCTGGATTTATTCAATCCAACTTTGTTTAATGGTAAATTAAAGCCTGAAAAATATCTTTCAAGCAACTACAATGCGAAGGAGCAGATCTATGCAGGCTATATCCGTTGGGATCAGGATTTCAATGATAAATTATCCATGATCGTTGGAGCGCGTGTTGAAACGACCAATATTGATTACACCGGAAACTATGTGATGAATGAAAAGGACCTGGTAGGACAAATCAATAATACGAATACATACACCAATGTACTTCCGAATATTTCCTTCAAATATGTTCCGGTGCAGGATCTTGTGCTTCGTGCAGCATTTACCACAGCTCTGGCACGCCCCAATTATTACTCACTGGTTCCTTACCTTAATGTTATTTCAGAAGACGAGATCGTAGCAGCCGGAAATCCAAACTTAAAAGCAACCTATGCCTATAATTTTGATTTTATGGCAGAAAAGTATTTTAAGTCTGTAGGGATACTTTCCGGAGGTATTTTTTATAAAAACCTGAATAATTTTATTTATACGTATTCCCAAAGAAATTATACTGCGAATGATTTCGCGAATGATTTTGCAGGACAGTCCAACCCAATTCCTGCGGGAGAAAGCAACTGGAAGTTTACCCAGCAGCGTAATGGTGACAATGTAGATATTTATGGGTTTGAAGTGGCTTTACAAAGACAGCTTGACTTTATTCCAGGCGCTTTCTGGAAAGGACTTGGAGTTTATGTAAACTATACTTACACCAAATCCAAAGCAAAAGGAATCACCAATGAAGAAGGCACTGAGAGAACAGATGTAGGGTTTCCCGGCGCTGCTCCTCATATGTTCAACGGATCTCTTTCGTGGGAAAATAAACGTTTTTCAGCAAGAGTTTCCATGAACTATGCGTCTCATTATATTGATGAACTGGGAGGAAAAGCCTTTGACGACCGTTATTATGACAAACAGTTTTTCCTCGATGCCAATGCTTCCTACAAGATTACAAGCCAGCTCAGAGTTTTTGCAGAAGCCAATAATCTGACGAATCAGCCGTTAAGGTATTACCAGGGAATCCAGAGCAGAACCGCTCAGGCTGAATATTACAGGCCAAGATTTACAATGGGGGTAAAATTTGATTTTTAAAATACACATGAAAAATATACATTATATATTGGCTCTTTCAGTTCTTCCTTTTGTGATCAACTGTACAGGGCAGAAAGATTTAGCGGAAAAATTAAAACCAGCTGTTATTACAGAAACAGTGGTTCATGATACTGATGATCCCGCCATATGGATTAATCCACAGGATGCCTCAAAAAGCATCATCATAGGAACCGATAAAGATACCGACGGAGGATTGTATGCTTTTGACCTTAACGGAAAAATTATCAATAAGGTTTCGGGATTGAAACGTCCCAATAACGTTGATCTGGAATATGGTTTTATACTAAATGGCAAAAAAACAGATATCGCCGCTGTAACGGAAAGGGAAACCAACAAAGTAAAGTTATATACGCTTCCTGAGCTGAAAGAAATTGGAGAAATCTCTGTATTTGATGGAGAATCTGAACGTGATCCGATGGGAATTTCTCTCTATAAAAATCCGCAGACAGAAGAAATATTTGCTGTTGTGGGAAGAAAATCAGGTCCGGATGACGGATACCTCTGGCAATATAAACTGATTGAAAAGGGCGGTTTTATAACAGGAGAAGTTGTTCGTAAATTCGGGAAATACAGCGGGCTGAAAGAGATTGAAAGTATTGCTGTAGATGATGAAATGGGCTATATTTATTATTCTGATGAACAGTTTGGCGTTCACAAATATTATGCAGATCCGGCCAAAGGGAATGAAGAATTATCGGTTTTCGGGAAAGGAGATTTTAAATCTGATGTGGAAGGAATTTCAATCTATCCTACTTCTCAAGGAAAAGGATATATTCTTGTTTCGAATCAGCAGAATGATACATTCAATGTATATCTGAGAGAGGATCAGTCTAAAGGAAAAATTGCCGAAATTCCCGTTTCTACGCTGGAAAGTGATGGTTCTGAGGTGACAAATGTTAATTTAGGACCCAAATTTCCTAAAGGAGTTTTCGTTGCGATGAGTAATGGCAGAGTATTTCATTTTTATGATTGGAGAATGGTTGAGAAAGCTATTCAATCTGCTGTGAAAGCCACTAAATAAAAATTAACCTTTAAACCATTAAGGCCGATAAGGTTTTAAGAGTATTAAGTTGAACCGCATTTATGAGATTGCTTCACCTTTGGTTCGCAATGACAATACAGTTCAACTTAATACTCTTCATTATTTTATCTTACTGAATATGTTTCTTCAGAAACTCTGCGGTGAATGACATTTTGTTCTTCAACAGCTCCGGCGGAGTACCCTCAAATAAGACTTTCCCTCCAAATTTTCCGGCACCTGGCCCCATATCAATAATCCAGTCTGCCTGTGCAATAATATCAAGATTATGTTCTATGACAATCAGCGTATTATTCTGATCTACAAGACCGTTAAAAAAAGTCAACAGTTTTTGTGTATCACTTGGATGCAGCCCTGTACTCGGCTCGTCAAGAATAATGATCTGATTGGTGTTTTTCAGCTCTCTTGTCAATTTCAGGCGCTGTCTTTCACCTCCGGAAAAGCTATCCAGCCTTTGTCCAAGAGTCAGATAGTCAAGTCCCAGTTGTATTAGCAGGTCAAAATTTTTGAGAACAGGTTCTTCTTTAAAAAAAGAAACTGCTTCAGAAACTGTCATATTCATAACTTCCACAATTGTTTTTCCATTGTATCTGTATTGCAGCACATCAGGATCAAATCCTGAACCTCCGCAAACCTCACAAGGCTGCTCAATATCATCCATAAAAGCAAGATCAATCTTTTCTGTTCCCAATCCTTTGCAGTTTTTACAGGCTCCTTCGCTATTTCTGCTGAACAGCTTGTCTGAAACATGATTAGATTGTGCAAAAAGCCTGCGCACAATATCTGATATCCCCAGATACGTAAGCAAATTGGAACGAGCGCTTGCAGCAAATAAAGATTGATCAATAATGGTCACATCAGGATAAAGCTCTGGCAGAATACGATTAATAAGCGTACTTTTACCAGATCCTGCAACGCCAGTTACAACTGTCATTACTCCGGTCGGAATACTTACAGTCACATTTTTAAGATTGTACCTGTTGGCACTTTTAATTTCCAGATAGCCATCAGGCTTTCTGAATTTTTGCTTTATAAACGGTTTCCTTGCAAAATAAGAACCTGTTTTGCCAGTTGAGGCCTTTAAGTTTTTAAATGTCCCTTCATATATTACTTCTCCTCCATTTCTTCCTGAACCCGGGCCTATATCAATAATATGGTCTGCCATTTTTATCAGGTCCGGATCATGTTCTACAATCAAGACAGAATTTCCTTTATCCCTGATCTGCTGTATAATGGTGATAATATTCTGGAGATCTTTTGGATGAAGACCGATACTGGGCTCATCAAAAATATATAAAAGATCTATCAGACTGTTTCCAAGACTCCGCACCATTTTTATACGTTGAGACTCTCCTCCGGAAAGGGTGTTGGTACTCCTGTCAAGAGTCAGATACTGCAACCCGATGGTCATCATATTCTGGAGTTTTGCTGAAAGTTCTTTGATGATAACTTCATATGGTTTTGAATCCAGCGAAGTAACAAACTCAAGCAGTTCATCCACGGAAAGTGCCATACAATCTGCAATACTTTTTCCTTTGATCTTACAGGACAGTATTTTTTCATTCAACCGTTTTCCTTCACATGAGGGACAGGTTTTTGTGATGACAATATTCTTCAGTGCATCTTTTCTTGTGATGTTTTCTTTAGAATCTTTTTTCAGGAACGCTTTTTCTATTCTTGGAACAATTCCTTCGTATTTTACAGTTTTCCCCCATTCTTTATGTGGATGCTTAGGCTTATGTTCAGGTGTGTGCAGCAGAATCTCCCATTCTTTTTCAGTAAAATCTTTCAGCTTTTTATCATTATCAAAATAGCCGGACAAAGTATATCTTGTTAAACGCCATCCACCCGGCTGGAAGGTCGGAAAACGGATTGCACCTTCATGTAAAGATTTTTCACGATCAATTAAAGCATTCACGTCCAGGGTCTGAACAAAACCCAGCCCCTCACATTCCGGGCACATTCCCTGCGGATGATTAAATGAAAAAACGTTGGAATATCCTACAAAGGGTTTTCCCATTCTCGAAAATAGCAGCCTTAAGGAAGCAGACACATCAGCTGCCGTCCCCACGGTAGATCTGGCATTTCCTCCTAACCGCTTTTGATTGATGATGATAGGAACATTCAGGTTTTCAATTTTATCTACGTCAGGCAGACCATAATGCTGCAGACGGTTTCTGATAAAACTGTTCTGGGTCTCATTAATCTGCCTTTGAGCTTCTGCTCCAATGGTTTCAAAAACCAATGAAGATTTCCCGGATCCTGATACTCCCGTAAAAACCACGATCTTATATTTTGGAATTTTTATGGAAATATTTTTGAGATTATTTTGCCGGGCATTGGTAATTTCTATATTTTCCATTTTAAAATACTTAACTTTGTTAATAATTAACTAAGTTAAGTATATTTATCATGAAACCCATTGAAAAAGAGTTTTTTAACACATTTACAAATTTCCAATGTCTTATTCTGGCTCATATGAACCGGGGAAATATCAATGGAGTAACGGCTGCTCATTATAATATCATTGAATTTATTTTAAGAAAAGAAACAGCCACAGGAAGGGAAATTTCAACAGCATTTAATATCAGCCAGGCAGCCATCTCGAAGCAGTTGAAATTTCTGATCAGCAATGATTTGATTATTAAGAAACAGGAAGAAACAGATCATCGGAAATTCAATCTTTCAGTAACGGATAAGGGAAGGTTTATTATAGAAAATTCGGAAACTTTCCGTAAAAATATTACCGGACAGACGGCTTCTATACTGACTTCTAAAGAACTGAAAAATTTCAATTACCTGCTAAGCAAAGTGCTGAATCATGTAAAATTATAATACTTTTCCTACTTATAGGTTCCAAATACCCTGTCCCAGATGGAAGTATAAAATCCAAAGTTTTTGCTTTCATCCAAATGATGCTGATTATGAAATCTTGTTGTTCCTACCAGCAAGCGGTCAAATGAGGCCGGAAAAAACTCTCTGTTCAGATGCCCTATGGTTCCCCAGATAAGGTTCAGCATAAGATAAATGGAAATAGAAATTACAGAAAAATCATATCCAATAAGCAAAGCAAGCATCATCAATCCAAATCCAATTGTTTCAAAAGGATGCAGAACAAAAAGACTCAGAAAATTGGTACTTACATGCTCGTGATGTTTTCTATGCAGTATTTTGTAGATAAAAGGCAAATGGGCTCCATAATGAAAGAAATACATCAGAAGATCCATCAAAAGAAGCAAAGCCGCAACTTCTGCTATGATCCTGACTACCGATTGAGTTTCTCCAAGTACAATCCATCCGTTTTTCCATAAGAAAACTCCCAGCAGCATAACAAAACTGTTACAGATTATGGTAAAGAGACTGAGATAGAAGTCGGATCTTGTGACGGGATGTTTTTTTTCCTGCAGCTGACTTTTACGGCAAGTCTTTTCAATGAAAACATATAATCCTATAGAAAACAGGTACAGAAAACCGTTAATGATAAGGCTGAATATGATCCACTGCGGCCAGGAAAACTGCCATAATAGATGCAAATAACCGGAAAGTTCTGTGTGATTAAAATTCATAAACCTGTCATCCTTCAGCTTGATGTCATAAAGGTAAGAATTTCATTGTAAAATCAGCTGATAAAGTAAATTTCAGGTATTATTTCTGTCTTGCTTTTCTTCTAAGTTCCCGAAGTCTTACGGTAAGGTTTTTCCGTAAATCATTATGATACTGCCGATAGTTTTTGATGCTGTTCTCCAGATTCTTTTTATTAAGCAGATATTCTTCATACAGATGACCCAGCTCTGAAATCTGCGTCGCTACATCCGAAGGCTGGCTTTCAGGATCTTCTGCAGCTTCTATCAACAGCCGGTAATATTCAATACGGCTGGTCAGGTTCATGTGAAGTTTCGGTTCTATTCCCTGCATGATTTTGTGATTTTATGGTGTTCCTGAATAGGTAAAAGGGCAAAAGATTTTATCCTTTTACTATTCGATATATTATTTTTTATTAGTTAAATAAACCTTTTAATTTTTCTTGACCCATTAAGATTGTATTAAGGTGTTAAGATTATTAAGATCAAGCTTCGCTTTAACTTAAGATCAGAATGATTGATCTTAACTATACTTTATTTCTTCAAACTTCTTAATGGTTTAAAATATTGACATTCATTTCCTTTCTTTGTCTTTTCAATCCAAATTCTATTTTTCCATCATCACCGGAGGTACATCACTCTGATATAGAATTTTTACGCTTCCGGTCTTTTCCTGAGCTGCAGATTTGAAATAGCCTCCGTTAAGGGCAGAAGAAATAAGAGTTTCATTAGGATCGCCCAACGGTAATAGTGGCAGCCCGGCATATTCGTTGATCATGACCTGTGGAGAAATTCCATTGCTGTATTCTCCGGTTCCGCTGGCATTAAATACTTTATAAATTACCGGATGAATCTGCCAGGAAATTTTTCTCGGTTTCCGCTTATCTTCCACTACAAATCCAGCCATATCTTTACCCAGCGTAGTATCCCCGATCTGAATAACCTGCATATACGGCTTCAGATTGTTGATGACAATTTCCGCTGCAGATGCTGTACTGTTGGATGTGAGAATAAATACTTTCTGTAGTCCCAATGCATTGGCACGTAAAGTAGTAAAATCAAGAGCTTTGGGATCATAAGCGATCTGCTGGGCAAATGTTCTTTTTACTTCTCCTCCGTTTTTATTTCCTTTAAAAATAATGAATGGCGAACCAGACGACAGCCCTGAAGGAATCAGTGAGCAAAGAGCCGCGGCAGAGGACACCGAACCTCCATAGTTGTAGCGGAGATCAAGAATGAGTTCCTGTACTCCGGCAGCCTTAAATTCTGCAAACTTCTGGTTCAGAGTTTGTGTCATTTCGTCTGGGAAATCGTAGATATACAGGTATCCTGCTTTTTTACCATTTTTCTCAAAAACTTTAGATAAAATGGGCTGTTCAAAAGAGAAGCCATAGTAAACTGTAATATTTTTTTCATCAGCAACCGCTCCATTCTGCCATTTTCCTACGGTGAGGTCTACAACGGTCTGGTCTTTAATAGATGCGGCCATTGATTCTGCATTCGCTGCTGTAATAACTTTTCCATTGATTTTGGTCATAATCATTCCCCGTTCCAGCCCCGCATTGAAAGCCGGAGAATTTTGAAGAACCAGCTTAACGATTGTAACAACCTGGTTATTGGCAAGCTTGGCAACGGTATAATCAAAACCGTACATATTCCTTATGGAACGTGGAT
Source organism: Chryseobacterium sp. 22543 (assembly GCF_052044565.1). Lineage (NCBI taxonomy): Bacteria > Pseudomonadati > Bacteroidota > Flavobacteriia > Flavobacteriales > Weeksellaceae > Chryseobacterium > Chryseobacterium sp. 22543. Next base: position 808,651 of record NZ_JBQENH010000002.1, on the reverse strand, counting down.
AGGTAGAAGAATCTTCAGTATTGACCATGAAAGAAAACCGATCCTGGGAAGAAAGCAGACTTTTAAAAAAATCTTTTACGGGAAGGCGGTAATCTGGTTTTGCAGGCATCTGATCTGCCCAATAATAGTACCGTTTCATACTGTCCTGAACCCAGAGATTCACAGATTCTGTACTTCCTTCCGGAAAAACAGGTGCGCTTTCGTCATTATTATTCGTACACGAAATGAGAAAGACTGCGATGGCAATGCATTGAAGTTTAAAAAAATTTTTCATACGCAATTACAGATATTCTGCGACATCAATATCTCCTTTTACCACCCATTCTCCATTTTCCATTTTTTCCTGAAGAACAATCATGTTTGCCCCTGTGTGCTGTTTCAATTTTACCTGAATCATTTTAGATCCGGAATAAGGCACCGTAGTTCCGGGTTTGTACAATTCCAGGTATACCGGAGCTGCAGAACTGAAAAAACTATAGATTTTCACTGCGGTAAAATTGTCTTTCCCAATGTTGTCAAATTCTGCCAGCACCACTCCATTTTCTCTTTTCAGAACGCCTTTCACATCTTTCAGGGTGGTTCCGGAAAATTCGCCAAGATTAGGGAAAATAAATTCAAACCCTACTTTTCCAAGATTAACCTGAGGTTTTACCGCATAAGTCTGCAGATAAATCCCCGGAAGATTGAAAAAGTATAAGTTTTTATAATCATTTATATTGTCATAAGTAATATTGTATTTTGCAATTTCGGTACCTGTTTCATTATTATATACAGACAGCTTATTGGTTTCACCCTGATCCAGGACAAACTGAAGCTGCGTTTCTATTTTATTGGTATAAGACGTTTTTCCGTCAATGGATACAGGTGCTCCATTCAACCTCAACTGAAGGACATCAGGCTTGGAAAATCCTTTGATGTTAACCTCTCCGGGTTTCTGTACCTTATCATACAACTCCATCGTGTTGTTGTCTGTGCATGAAAACAGTACAGTAAATAATAGTAGTAATGCAAAGATTCTATTCATCTTTCTTCAATTATTTCATTGTAAAACTTAAAAATATTGCCCTACCCGAGAGCAGGGCAATATATAATTATAAAAAAACTAGTTGGATATGTTCTGGATAGTCTTTATCAAATACTATCCATTATCTTATATTAAAAATTCATGGTGTTTCTAAAATCAGTTTCTAAGAGAAGAAGGGTTATTTTTTAATAAACTTCAACCTTTCCGTAGTCTTTCCATCTGTAATTTCTGCTATATAAGCTCCAGATGTAAGCCCTGTTGTATTGATCGCTTTAGAATACTGAGCGGTAAGTACTTTTTGTCCTGCTGCGTTATAAATGTTTACCGCCGTCATATTTTCTTTCAATGCCGGATTAAGCTGCAGCTGTAGAGATTCTTTTACCGGATTTTCTGCTATTTGTGTTACAATTTTGTTTCTTTTTACATCCTTAGTTCCCAAAAATGAAGTAGCGTAGATTCCCATTTCATCAATATTGATATTCTGGACATTATTTCCGCTTGCTTTTCTGTTTGACCACATTCCGATATAGATTTTCTTCCCTGCAAAAGCAGAAAGATCTACAAGGGATTCTACAAACTGGGTAAGATCAGCCGGAAAGGGATTGGCTGAGTCACCTACCTGTATTTTATAAATACTCTGAACATCATTTCCACTTGCATCTACGGTCATTGCCTGAAAATCTGATAATGTAGGAACTTCTTTCTGTGGTGTGCTTACATAGATAAAAAGTTCTCTGGCAACAATAGTATGAGTAGATCTCTGTCTCCCGATATAGGCAGCCAGAGTAACAGTTCCTGCAGTATTGGTAAGATCAATCTGAGGAGAAATAATCCAGTCATTTTCTGCCCCAAATCCTGTAACACTTCCACTTGGAACCAAACTGATAGAGTGACGAAGAACGCCGGCAGTTCCATATGCTAAGGATGTTCCGTTGTGATAGATATTCTGCCCCTGTACCCATCCGTTGCTATTGTTGTTCAAATCATGGAAAGTCCATCCCTGAAGGTCAGCAGGAGTATCAAAAGAATTTCCCCATACCAGAGACTGTGCTGCAGCCATGTGAGATAAAAACAGAACAGATGATAAAATTATTTTTTTCATAATGCTGATTATTAAGGTTTTTGAAGTAAAAGCAAGGAATCAGCATGTGCTGTTCCCTGCTTTTTTTAAGTTTTTATTATTCTACAATTGAGAAATTGTATTTTGTCCAAAGTCCCTGGAAGTTTCCACAGTTTCTTGGAGATACATTCCAACCACCTTCGTTGAAGAAAGGCTGGCTCATACCCCATAGAGATGCAGGAGTACCAGTCGCCAGGTTAGATGCAGGGATTCCTGCTGTTCCTGTACCTGTAACTGAAGTAGTAAATCCGTGGATCTGGATTGTGCTGTATGCTGAAGCTGAAGAAAGTTCAGAACCTGTACCTTCTACTTTGATACCCACAGGATAACCTGTAACCACAGCGTTATTTAATGTTAATCTTCCGTGTCTTCTGATGTGGATACCGTTTTCATACAAAGCACCTTTAGTAGAGTTCTTAGAACCAACGATCGTAAGGTTGTTGATAACCGGGTGAGTCAACAATGATGTAGAAGAACCGTCTGCGTTGTTATCAAGCTCAATACCGTTAGAATCCGGGCTTGATCCGCTAAGACTGTGTGTAGAGTTGTAATCTGCCAAAGCAAGAGCACAAGTAATAGTTCCTGTATATCCGTTATCAAAATCGAAGTTATCATCATCCGCAGCGAAAGAAACAAGGTTTGAAGCGTTTACAGTACCACCGAAGAATTCAAAAGAGTCATCTTTTCCGAAAGATACCTGAATATGATCTAGAGTAGTTCCGTTTCCTACTCCTCCTAAAGTAAGTCCGTTGATTTCGTTTCCTGAGTTTGGAGCTAAAAGATCGAATCCTGCAAACTCAATACGTACATACTTCAATGTTCCTCCGTTGTGAGAAGCATTAGTACCTCCGTAATAGAAATCAGGACCAGATAATCCTTCAATTGTTTTTGTGAAAGGAGTGTTGGTAGGAGCATCTCCTAATATGATAACTCCTCCGAAATCACCAGGAGCAGCAGTTGTATCTTCATTTCCGTCCAGCAATTTGTAGCTTGTGAAGATGATTGGCTGTGCTTCAGTACCTGCTGCATTGATTTTTCCTGTTTTAGCAATTACCAAAACTCCTGTAGCAGTATTGCTGGTGTTTGGTTTAGCTTTAATGAATGTACCCGGCTGGATTGTTAATGTAGCACCATTTTTTACGGTTACAACTCCATCTAATTCAACTACACCGCTCCATGTAGTATTTGTAGTAATAGCACCACTTACGCTGGTTACCGGAAGAGCCGAAGCTGTAAGGTACTCAGCAGAAGTAGATTTCATTTCGAATGGAGATGATGAATCCGCCAGTTGATCGTTTTGACAAGCTGTAAGAGATAATGCTGCCACTGCAATTAGAGTTAGTCTTTTCATTGTTATAATTTTTAATAAATCCGGTCGTGTTATTTTATACCAGATCAGTTTTTTAATATTCAGGAATATCTGCCTCTCTATTCCTTCGATTTGGTTTTTAGAATTCATCCGTCACTGCAGGAGGAGCTACATTGGGGAAGTTCCCATAGAAACCGTTAATACCTGGGAAAAGCCATTAACGCTCGGTTTTTTTCTGAACCGGTACTGCTGTGCGCTTCATCAGTATTTTTCCAGTCTTTGATCAGGTTACCGAAACCTGTACGATGCTATCTTGAGCTCTTTTATATTATATATTTGGTGTCTTCTTTTTAAAAAGTATAATTCACACTTAGGCTGAACATTCTTCCGCTGTACGCCCGAAACATGATCTTATCAATATTTTTATCATACCTGTCTGTTGCTCCCGGAAGAAGATCCCATGCTTCTCTTTCTGTACCAACGTTACTTCCTCCTCCATTTTTGGCAGCGAGATAAGAATTGAAGTTGTTATAATATTCCTTCACCCTGTTGAAGAGGTTTCTTACATTAAATTTCACTTCAAAGTTTCTGTTACGAAGGAATTTATAAGAAAGCTGTGCATCGGCTACAGCATAAGGACGCTGTATTTCCTCTCCTTTGTAAGCATATCCTACTGTGATGTACTGATCTCCTTTCGCGTTATACAAAAAGCTTAGTCCCAGACGGCTTCCATCATAGACCAATCCAAGGTTGTAGGCATAAGGAGTCTGTCCGTAAAGCGGTCGTTTCACTTCGTAGGTTTCATCATTATCACCTGTTTTATACAGGTCTTTAAAAGCCACTACTTTCGTATGGTTATAGGTAAAGTTTCCGCTTATGAAAAGCTTTTCCAGAAAAGTTCCGTCCGCAATAAAGCCTAAACTTTTTCTTACTTCGGCTTCCACTCCTATCAGCTTTGCATTTTTTGAATTTCCGTTGTATAAGAAAAGATTCCCTTCACTGGAAATATGCCCTTCACGTTCAATTGGCCTGTCTATATTTTTGTAATACAATCCTGCAGAAAATATCTCGCCCAGCCCCGGAAACCATTCAAATTTGAAATCATAATTATTAATGACTGAAGAACTCATTTCTGTATTGTAAATCAACCCATTGGCGATTGGATCAAAATAGGGCAATCCTGTTCTTTCATTAAACTGAGGGCGAATTACTGATTTATTATAAGCAAGTCTCAGGTTGATTTTATTGGTAGGACTGTATGTAAAATTCACAGAAGGCATCCATTGCCATGGTTTATCTTCTATCGCAGCTCTCATGATATACTTGGAATCTGAGGGATCCAGCTGTTGAGAAATCATATTGTACTTAAAATATTCTGCACGAAGCCCCCATACCAATCTTAACTTCTTCCAACGGTTGTCAAACATAACATATACGGCATGCTGATTAACTTCTCCTTCATATTTGTCATTTTTATAAAGTCCTCTGGTTTCCCAACCAATACCACCCGGAACATAATGGGAGCCATTAAACCAGTCAGCAAGCGAACCATACATCGTCAAATAGTTCTTCTCGCTATTCGGAACGTCCCGGTTTTCATCAACACGAAGGAAAAACTTCTGCTGTTGGTTGGTATTGTTTTTTATAGCTCCGGCATATCCGGTTTTAATAGTATTTTTAAAGCTTCCTGCGTCTATATCCCATTTCGCAGAAGCTCCATAGTTGTAGTCTGTTTCTCTGTTTTCAATATATCCTCTGTAGAAATCTGCTCCGGAATTATAGATCTTATGAAAGGCTAAGATTTCATTTCCGATAAAATCATACCGGGTAATATACTGTGTATAATCTTTGGTATCGGAAGAAACTCCTGTACGGGCTCCAAACCAACTGATCTCTGTATTTCCTATTTTATGGCTTCCTTCCAGCTTATTTTGCAAAAGGGTCTGAAAAATCGGGTAATTGGTATTATCGGTATAAGGTCTGTCTAATGTTTTGATCTGAGCCGGATCATTATTGGGAATAACTCCGTTATAAAAATAATTATAGGCTAGTTCAGCATTGGCAGCCATTCCGCTCCCGGTTGAATATTCATTCCATCCTGTAACTCTTGTCAAAGTATTATCAAAAATATGGGTATATGAATTACGGAATGAAATTCTATTTTTTCCCAGCTGTAACCCGAAATTCAACATCCCAGCGAGCGTAGAATTATAATTGTAGGAAGCTCCGCTGTTTTTGAAATTGTAAAACGGAATCTGCCCATTGGCATCCGGCATTCCTGTTGTATCCAGCCAGTTTCCTCTTCCCGTATGGTCGATATCCAGTTTATTCTGTTCGTTTCTGATGACAAATGCTCCGGCAAATCCCCATTTATTATTGTTCCTCAGAGCGTAAGTTCTTCCCAGGGCCAGCTGTATATTAGATCCCATGTCACCTCTGGTTTTGTAGGTACTAAAATTATCATTGGTAAATTGTTTGGACTGTTCAAAAAATTTCGGATCCGTCCAGTTCATGGCTTCCAGTCCTTTGGGGAAATCCCTGCTTCCGTCATCATATCCAAAATAATCATACTTTCCCCGCTTGCGTGTCAGGAATTCTTTAAATGCCGACTGATCATTATAAGAAGTTCCCATTGTTACGGTTGTAAAATTTTCATTGGGAATATCTTTGGTTCTCACTTCTACATAACCTCCTGCAAAGCTGGCGTTCATATCGGGTGTTGCAGACTTACTCACCACTACACTTTCCACCATGGCTGTAGGAATGATGTCAAATGAGAAATTCTGATTATAAGCTTCCGTACTTGGGAGATTAATTCCGTCCATGGCTGCTGTATTCCATCGTTCACCCATAGATCTTACGACTACATATTTATTATCAATAGTGGTAATTCCCGTTACTCTTTTCAGAGTTCCTCCTACATCGCTGTCCGGTGTTTTGGAAATCTGCTCTGCTGAAATACCGTCACTCATCTGTGCCGCTTTTTTCTGTTGAGCAAGGAGCCCTGCCTGTGTATCTGCTTTACGGGCGGCGGTAATTACGACCTCTTTAATATCTGTGATTTTATCGGAAGCTTTGTTCAGGGCAAATGATACGGAACTTGTTTCTTTATTGATGACGGATAGTTTTTCAACTCTCAGCGTATTGTATTTTGGAGCTTTTATTGTAAGGTTATAGGTTCCCGAGGGAAGATCTACCGTAAAATCTCCGTTATTATCTGTTACTACAGTTTTCCGGGCTATAGTAATTTCAGCTCCGGTAATGGGATTTCCTACCTCATCCACTATTTTACCGGAAATACGCCCGTTTCCCAATACCGAAATGTTAGAATTTTCATATTTTATCGAAATAAGATCACCATGCAGACGATACACAACAGGAAGTCCATTGGTAATATCCTTCAGACAGTTGTTAACAGAAGTATTTTCACATTTTACTCCCTTTACCTTCAGCTCTTTAATATCTACTTTAGAATAGGCCAGTCTCATTCCTGTTTTTCCGGCAAATTCCTCCAAAACTTCAATCAACGGTCTGTTGGCAGGTACAGAAAATGTTACTTTCTGAACCAGCTCCTGTGCTTCTGTGGCTACAGTAAAAAATAAGGCTGCTATGGTAATCCCACATTTCAAACTTTTCATACTTAAAGTGTTCTCTTGATTATGATTATTTAATTTTTTGAGTAGTGTTTTATTTTTTCAGGATATAGGTGTTTTCTTTTTTCTGTACTTCCAATCCCAGGATGAAGGCCAGTGATTCAATATTTTCTCCTACCGTTCCTCCGGTAAAGTCAGCAGTTATCTTCTTGTCTTCAGCATCTTTAGGATATAATACTTTTGTGTTGTAGTTACTCTCAAGAACAGCTACCACTTCTTTTAAAGGAACGTCGTTAAAGCTTAAAGACAGTATTGCAGAAATTTTCTTGGCTGTATTTTTCACCGGACGTATTGAAATAACCGCTGTAGTACGCGCAATCCCGAAATTTGTCCATTTCTGATTCGGTTTAAGGAAAGAAACCGGAACTCCCGGAGAAGATACGGCCACCTTCCCTTCATAAAGATCAACCGCTTTTCTCTTTCCTGACTGTGAGATTTTAAATACAGTTCCCAAAACTTTAGTACTGAAACCATCAGCACGCACTACAAAAGGATGTATTTTTGACTTGGCTACGGAGAAGATTGCATCTCCTTTTAAATCCACAATTCTGGTAGAAGCAGGAAATGATTTTTCAACGGTAAGTTCCGCTCCTGGTAAAAGGGTAACCACAGACCCGTCTTCCAGATGAACAATACGGTTTTCTGATTTTGCAAGATAAACATCAGGCTTAATGAACATTGTATACGTAAAAATACCTCCCAACGACAAAAGCAGAATAATAACCGCTGCAATTTTATATAGATGTGTTTTAAACCTTTTTACAGAATGTATAGAAATATGATCTGTTTGAGGAAAATAATGCTCCAGTCCCGACAATACTCTTTCTCTGGATTCTTTTCTATGAACAGCATCCAGATCTTTTTCAGTACGGATTCTCCATTTTGTTAAAAGTTCTTTTTCCTTTTCAGAAATTGATTCTTCAGAAACTTCCCGTTCCCAAAGTTTGAAAACAAAGGCTTCAATATTTTTATATGTTAAACGATTTTTCATAAAGTCTTTCATGGTATTCACAGATACTTCTATCTATAAGACAGTGAAAATGAAAAACTTCCCCAGGGCATTCTTAACGTTATATTCACATTATGAGCAAATTGTTAATAATTTTCACCATTTTTCACATTTACCCAACATTAACCCACTATTTTGTTCCCGTTTTTCAGAAATATTTAATCTTACCACACCCAAAGTTCACAAAAAGTTAATTTTCCTTTAGGTAATTTTGCATCAACAATATGAGCCCAACAGACTATACATTATTAAAGAAAATAAAATCAGGCGACCGTCCTGCATTTATGCTGCTGTATGACCGATACTGGGATAGTCTATATAGCTTTGTCTTTGTACGGACCCGGGATAAGGAAATCGCTGAGGAAATCCTTCAGAACCTGTGGGTAAAGATTCTTGAGAATACAGATGTGATACAAACTGACGATTCAGAAAGTGCAAAAGGCTATCTTCTCCGCCATCTTCATTACCGTATCCTTGACTTTTATAACAGTTATAAAAAAGCTCCTCTCACGCTGAGTATTGACGAGTTTGATATCCCCAATGAATTTGAGATATCGGATACAGATTATTTTGAAATTCTTGAAGAAAATGAGATCAATGCTTTATTATCGATGATTGATGAAGTGGTTGCCCAGCTTCCTTCAACGGAACAGCAGGTATATGATATGAGGATCCGGAAAAACATGTCCGTTAATGAAACCGCAGAAGCTTTGGGACTCAGCAATAAGACGGTAAGTAATAAATTAAGCAAAGCTTTGGGGGAAATCCGTGAGCAACTGAATCCGGAGTATCAGTCGTCTAAAAAACTGGTCTCTATTCTTATGCTGATGGAGATTTTGATGAAGTATTGAGAGATGGGATTCGTGATTGCGTCAATAGTCAATTTTTACATCACATATTAAAATTCACAGCGAAGCGGATTCACTATTCACTATTCAAATCTTAATATCAATAGTCAATTTGCTGCGCAGTCAATCGTCAATTTTACACTACATATTAAAATTCACAGCGAGGCGGATTCACTATTCACTAAACACCGGCAATAAAGCATTGCTAAAGTTCAATATTTTAAAGTCGGCAAGATCAGAATCAATGCTTTCATCATTATTGGTGAAAACAATGGTCTGCATTCCTGCATCTTTTGCTGCTTTTAATCCTGAGTGGCTGTCTTCAATAGCAATGCAGTATTCAGGAGAAACACCAAGGTTTCTTGCAGAGGTAAGATATACCGCAGGATGAGGTTTGCCCTGGGTTTCAAATTCGGACGAATGGACGGTATCAAACAGATCACGAACCTGAAGTTTTTCAAGAACAATATGTGCCACACGCAAAGGGGCATTGGTTGCCAGCCCTATTTTATATTCTTTATTCTTAAGATGTCTGATAAACTCCTGTACACCGGACATTGTACAGTCTTTGGTCTGTATCATTTCAATCACTCTTGTGACTACTTTATTTTCCAGATCAGACGCATCAAAATTTTCCCATGGAAATCTTTCATACCAGAATTCTGTCACTTCCTGAGTGGTCATGTATTTGGTTTGTGCTGCAAGATCCTCTGTAACCTGTACTCCATAAGACGAAAATACATCAAGCTCTGCATGAGTCCAGAATTTTTCTGAATCTATCAGGACTCCATCCATATCAAATATTACTGCTTTTAAAGCCATTTTTTGAATGATAAATTAAATTACTGGCTGATTTTATAAACACAGCGCTGCCCGCCGGAAACAATATGATCTACTCTTTCAACCGTATATTCTTTCCCGATCAACGACTGGAAATTGGATAACTCAGCACGGCAGAACCCTTGACATTCTGTTGCTGCAGCACATATCGGGCAATGGTTTTCGATCAGTAAGTAATCTTTCCCTTCTTTTTTCCATTCTGCCATATATCCTTCTTCACTACGTACTTTTGCCAGGGATTCAAGGCGTTGTTCCAGAGATTTTGCCTTAGAAAGTACTTTTTCATATCGTTCATGAGTATTCTTCTCACGATCACTGATTAATAAATCCAGGGCATTTTCACCTAAAAGATTTTTCACTGATTTCAGAATCTGAACGGTTACATCTGCATGAGTATCGGGAAACTGAGCCAATCCTTTTTCTGTAAGAGTATAGTAAGCAGATGGGCGTCCTACCCCTTCGCTCTTCACCGAAGACCGGATCAATCCTTCCTGAGCAAGATTCAGTAAATGTTTTCTTGCCCCTTCTTTTGTAATCGACAATTCTTCAGCAATAAGAAGTGATGTAACTTCACCTCTCATCTTTAAAAACATCAGAATACGATCAGCAGCCGGCTTCTTCATTTGACAATATTTAGGTTGTTTTATTTTTCAACAACAAATATAGTCATTTTCTATAACCTCCAAAAACAACAGACAAACCAAACATTTACAACCAGTTATATTTTGAAAGCGCACATCCAATTAAACAACTATAAAGTTGTTTAATTAAAATATATTTTTACCTTTGTCAAACAACAATCAAAAAAATAAATACGATGAACCCATTTACATTACCACAGTTACCTTATGCTTATGATGTTTTGGAACCTTTTATAGATAAAGAAACAATGACCATTCATCACCAGCGCCATCACCAGGCCTATGTTGATAATCTGAATGCAGCCCTGGCACAAACCAGTGAAATCAATCCCGATCTTGATTCTTTACTGCAAAGGATAAGTGAATACAGCCCTGCTGTAAGAAATAACGGCGGAGGACATTACAATCACTCTTTATTCTGGGAAATTCTTTCACCTCAACCCAAACTTAATCCTGAAGGTGCACTTAATGATGCTGTCATTGCTACTTTTGAAAGTCTTGAGAACCTTAAAGCAGAAATGAAAAAAACAGGTCTGTCACAATTCGGGTCCGGATGGGTATGGCTTTTTATAAAATTCAATGGATCTCTGGCTATCAGTTCCACACCTAATCAGGATAACCCAATGATGGATGTTCTTTCGATGAACAGAGGCTTCCCTATTCTTGGAATAGATGTGTGGGAACATGCTTATTATCTGAACTATCAGAATAAAAGGGCAGATTATCTGGATTCTTTCTGGTCTGTTCTGGATTGGTCTGCTGTGGAGAAAAAATATGAAGAGGCTTTATCAAAAGTAAGATAATTAACATCAAATATAATAAACTATGACTGAGGAAACTTTTATCAATAAAGCAAAGGCTTCAGGCATTATTGCTCTTGACCTTTCAGACTACAAGCCTACAACGGAAATTGTAGAACTGGATATTAAAGATCATCTTTTTATGGGAATGATTGTCAAGGAGAAAGAATTTAAAGAATCAATTGCTGCGGTGGATTTTTCTGTCTATAACGAAAAAGCAGTAGGAATCATCTGTTCTACGGATGCCATTATCCCGCCATGGGCCTATATGCTGATCATGGAAAAACTATCTCCTTATGCTTCTTATGTTGATTTAAACAGTGCAGAAACGGTTCTGCTCGACCTCTGGAAACGCCGTCTCATTTATGCAGACCTGAAGCATTACAGAAATCAGAAAGTAGTTGTCCGTGCGAGCACCCATCATGATCCTGCGCTCTATTTATTAGCTGCTGGACTTCTGAAACCGTTAGTTAAAACACTGATGTATGGTGAGATAGGTTTACCCAAAGTAATTTTTAAACAATAAAAAATGAAAGCAATCATATTCAATGGGTCTTTGGAAAGAAGAACACAATCTACTTCCGGACTGATTTCCGACTATTTTTCAGAACGTCTGAAAATGTTGGGAATTCAGACTGACATTTTCACCCTTGCGGATTCCGGCATTCCGCTATTTGATGTCACGCTTACTAAAACTCCTTTAGCAGTAGAGCGTATGACCCAAATGTTTACCAATGCCGATCTGCACATCTGGCTGGCTCCGCTTTACCATGGAAGTATTCCGGGAGTGATGAAAAATTGCATGGACTGGCTTGAAGTGACTGCCAACAGGCATGAACCTTATCTTACCGATAAAACAGTTGGGTTAGTATGCTGGGCTGATGGTCTGCAGGCAATGCAGGGAATCAATGCTATGGATTCAATTGCCAAGTCATTGCGTGCCTGGCCATTGCCATTCAGTGTCCCTATTGTCAGGTCATCATTATTTGATCCTGAACATTCAACTGAAATTTCGGATTTTTATTCCGGTAAGTTTGATAAGCTGATCAGCATCGCAACAACTAAAAAAATAGAAAGCCTGAATTCTTCAACATTCATACTACCAAAAGATTAGCTTCCAGATGCCCTTTACAATGCAGATGCATGGACTGCCGGTAGAAATTGCTGCAGATTAATGATTTAAAAATAAAAATTAGCACACTTTATGCTGTTTATTTTCAAAAGAACAGTGTTGAACTGCTGTAATTAAGTTTAGCAGGGATTTCTGAATCGTCCGACGTTGCAGAAATCCCTTTTAAAAACCCTCTAAACATACACAATATGGCTATAAAAATAACGGATGCCTGTATCAACTGTGGAGCCTGCGAACCCGAATGCCCCAACTCAGCCATTTATGAAGGCGCTATCGACTGGCGCTGGAAAGACAAAACAAAGCTTTCAGGGCATATTACATTTCCTGACGGAACAGAAGGAGATGCCGATGCTTACAATGAGGCTGTTTCGGATGAAGTTTATTATATTGTCTCCGGAAAATGTACGGAATGTAAAGGTTTTCATGAGGAACCACAATGTAAAGCTGTATGTCCTGTAGACTGCTGTATAGATGATCCTGATCATCGGGAAACAGAGGAAGTACTATTGGACCGGCAAAAATTCATGCACAGTGCTTAAATTTCTATCTTTTATATTTAATTTCAATAAAGGGCGGGCTAAAACCCACCCTTTTATATTTCTTTTCCGGTCTTAGCGCAAACTTATTTTGCTTTAATCCCAGTGTAGATTTTTTGGGTAAAAGGAGTTTCGATACCAAGTTCAGCTCCATACTTTAAGACAGCTCCGGCAAATAATTCCAATTCGTTATCTTTCTTTCCTGAGTTAACATCAAGCTGTAAAGATGTGGGTGTTTCAAAAGGAAATGTAGAAGCTTTCTCGAAAGTTGCACTGATAATGTCTTCCTGCAAATCAATTCCTTTTTTAGCTGCGATCAGCTTTATTTCTTTCATAATTTCAGCGGCTTCGTTTCTCTGCTGTTCATCAGTACATACAGCTCCTATAGATGAATTATACTTAGCTGTTACCAATCCGAAACTGGCAATGAAAATAAATTTCGTCCAGATATCCGTTAATGAATTGTCTTTAAAATCAAAATCAATTTTACTTTCGCTCAAAAGATCGGTAATCCACTCTACAGAGGTAGAAAAATGCTCAGGATCTCTTCCCACAATCATTTTCCCGGCTTTTCCTTTATGCTCCACGGTTCCTCTTTCCTTAATATGAGAAGCTACATAGATGCAGGTTGGAAGAACTGTATGTTCAGGAATTATTTTGCGTATTCTGTCATAGATATCTGCACCGTTCATCATCGGAAGTAAGACTGTATTTTCATTGATGACTGGCAGTAACTGTTTACACACGTTTTCAAGATCGTATTCTTTTACGCAGATCAGTACCAGATCAGGATTTTCAATCTCCCTGATGTTCTGTACAATTGTATCAGGATGAGTCTGCGGATTAGCATGTTCAGGAGACAGCAAAGTCAATCCGTTATCTTTTACTTTCTCATAAGTTTCTCCACGGGCAACAAAAGAAACAGTATATTTTCCGGAAGTTTCATTGGTCTGATTTATTTTAAAACCAAAATAACCACCTACTCCACCTAATCCTACAACGACAATATGTTTTTTGTTCATGAAATTATTTTTAGCAAAGATCAGTGATGATCTCTGAAATATCACTTGACAAATGAAAAGAAATTATATTTTATGAATATCCCTTCTGATCCGGCTCAGTGAGCTGTCTTTGATACCCAGATAAGAAGCAAGTATCTTCAAAGGAACATGCTGAAAAATATCCGGATCTTTCTTCATCAGATTGAAATATCTTGTGGAAGCTTTCTGACTTGCCATTTCTATCAGTCTGTCATGAATATTATAGTAATTCAGGACAAAAAGAAGCCTGCTGAACTCCCTGAATTCAGGAATATTATGAAAATTATCCTGTACATTTTCCAATCCTGTTTCCCAGAAAACACAGTCAGTCACCGTCTGGTATATTTCTTTGGCAGGCTGCTGTCTGAAAAAGGATAAAAAATCATTAACGAAGCAGGGAGCTTTATAAATATTGGTGGTAATTTCCTCATTATCTTCATTCAGTATAAACGAGCGGACATACCCTTTTTCAAGAAAATAGGTTTTGGTACTGATGGCATCTTTATCCAGCAAAACAGTATTTGCTTTTAATTCAAAATGGATAAATTTTTCTGTGATCTTTTCAACCACCTCCGCTTTGATACTGAATAAGGAATGAAAGTAGGTGTTAAGTAATGATTTGTCCATGAGAATAAGAGCTGTTATACATTTATTTTTGAAATCTTTCCGAAACAAAAATAAGATTTAAAAACCATTGAAGTAAAGCACAAATCTTTTAATTCTAAAATATTATCCTATAAACTTTTACTATTTTTATCTTTAATTTGCTGAAAACTTTAGGCTTTGTTTTGATCCTGTACAATGAAGAATATCTTGCTGATATATAACAAATTTTGTAATTTCATTCATTAAACCCAGTCTGCCACAGACTATATTATGGACAATGACTTCAATTATAATTTTATCGAACCTGATGAAGAGATCGCGGATTTTGTTGAAAATCTGGGAACTTTTCAGAATCTTTCAGATGAGGCTAAAGAAGTCGTGATTATTCCTGACGGAAGAATTGATTTATTTTTTTCACAGTCTGCCTCAGAACCTTTTCATATTACCCTTCTCGGACTGGAAACTTATCCTGAACAAAGATATATTGCTCCTCAGACAATTGCTTTTGTTGTCAGTTTCAAACCTCTTGCAGTTGAATATATTTTAAATACCTCCATTGCAGATCTATTGAATATAGGAAAAGAACTTTCTCCCGATTTCTGGAATTTTAAAGCAGATGATTTAAATGATTTTTCCAGCTGTTGTACAAAAGCAATTCAAAAAATAAAAGAACTGCTTCCTTCAAAGGTAGATGAAAGAAAACGCAGACTTTTCGACCTGGTTTATACTTCAAAGGGTGAAATGAGCGTGCAGGAACTTTCTGAAAAAACAGGCTGGAGCAGCAGACAGATTAACCGTTATTTTACCAAACAGCTCGGTTTATCATTAAAAGCCTACTCTACTATTTTGCGTTTCAGAGCATCTTTGGAACACATTGCACAGGGAAGACTCTTTCCCGAACTCAATTATACTGATCAAAACCATTTCATCAAAGAAGTGAAGAAATTTTCAGGAGTTGCTCCCAAAGAATTATCTAAAAATAAAAACGACCGATTTGTACTATTATCAGTGTTAAAAGGAAAATAAATTTGCATTGTAAAATTTAAACTAACAATGCTGATAGACAATAAATCAATAGCAATCGTTGGCGGCGGTCCCGCAGGACTTACACTGGCAAGACTTTTACAGTTGAAAGGTGCAGACGTAAAAGTATATGAAAGAGATTTCAATAAAAATGCACGGGTACAGGGTTCCCCTCTTGATATGCATGAAGATTCAGGGCTGGCAGCCATACGCAAAGCTGAGCTGCTGGAGGAATTTAAGAAGACTTTCCGACCCGGAGCAGACAAAACCCTGATCATGAATGAACAGGCTGAAATATTTTTCAATGATCATGAGACGAAACCTGAAGAAGATTTTGGCGAAGAACATTTCCGCCCTGAAATAGACCGCGGGCCTTTAAGGAATATGCTTTTAGAATCATTACATCCTGAAACCGTAGTCTGGGACAGTCATTTCCTCACGATGGAGCGTAAGAATGAAGGATGGCTTCTGCATTTCAAAAACGGAACTTCAGAATATGCAGATCTTGTTATTGCCGGTGATGGAGCCAATTCTAAAATACGGCCTTATCTTACTGATATTAAACCTGTTTATTCCGGAATCATCATGCTGGAAGGCAATGTTTCAAAAGAAAATGCACCTCAGATTGATGCTATGATTAAAGGTGGGAAAATAATGGCATTTGGAAATACCAAAAATATCTTATTAGGTCAGAAAGGCAATGGAGACCTGGGATTTTATGCAAGCTTTAAAGCTGATGAAAACTGGCCTGCTGACAGCGGTCTTGATTATTCTGATCATGCACAGATGCTAAAATGGTTCAAAACAGAATATTCCGGATGGAATCCTATCTGGGATGAGTTGTTTGAAAATGCTGTAACGCCGTTTATTCCGCGCCTGATCTACTCTATGCCTTCAGATCAAACCTGGGAAGCACAACCCAATCTGACACTGATTGGTGACGCTGCCCACGTAATGCCTCCGTTTGCAGGAGAAGGCGCTAATATGGCCATGCTGGATGCCCTTGAACTGAGCGAATATTTAACAAATAACAGCTACAGCACATTACAGGAAGCAATTTCCGGCTATGAACATCATATGCGTAAAAGAGCGGCTATTGCCACACAGGAATCTCTTGAAAACGGAGAACGGATGCATTCTGAAAAGTCACTAACAACCATGCTGGATTTCTTTAATGGTCATCTTACTTCATTATAAACAAAAGGCTGCCTCAACCAGAGACAGCCTTTTTCAGTTAAATAAACTTTTTTTCTCTCCGCTTTTTTAGATCCTGATGCAGAGATTCATGTGTGTTATTTCTTGATTAACTTAGTATTGTAAGTATTCTTCTCATCTTTTATAGTGATCACATACATTCCTTTTACCAAAGAAGCAACGTTGATTTTACCTTCAATTTTACCTTCCTGAACTAATCTTCCGTCTGCACTGTAGATTTTGTAATCTGCCTTACCTTTAAGATTTTTCACTTCTACAAATGTATCTGCAGGGTTAGGATAAATAGATACCTCTGAAGATTTTGTGTCTATAGCCTCTCTCACAGCAAGAGCACCAGCAGTAATTTTAACAGGAAGATCCAAAATACCACCCGCATTGCTTGCCAGTTCACCACAAGTATCAGTAAGAGCTGCAGTTGAATATTTACCAACAATTCTCATTCTTAATAATTTATCTCCTGTATATGATGTGGCTGGAACCGTAAAGTTATGATCTCCAAAATTTACAAGCCCTTTCGGAGCACCACCTGATATACTGCTTACTCTCTCAGTAGCTTCAAATACTCCGTTTCTGTTATAATCAATCCAAACAGAGACATTTTCATTTGCAGCAGCAAGTAAGTTTACAACAGCAGGCTTTAGTGTATAAGAACTCCCCTGAACAAGATTCACTATTTTAGAAGGATCCTCGCTTAAGTCTATATATGATCTTGCAACCCCATTAAAGTAATCCAAATTCGCTACTTTAACAGATACAATTCCGGCAAAGTAAGGTGACCCTGAATTCAATATACAGTAATCAACTCCTGTCTTTAAACCTTTTGTTTTAAATGCATAATTATTAGAAAAAGCTCCGACAGCAGAGTTCACTACAGCTGCAACCTGTACTTCATAATTTGTTTCGTCTTCTAAGTTATTTAATACTAATGAATTTGCCGGGCTCACTGCATTGGACCAGTTTACAGTTCCTGCTTTTCTATAATTAACAGAATAGGTAGCTCCCGGAACACTGTTCCAAGATACCCTCGCTGTTGTTTTGAAAATCTCAGTATCTATAGTGGAAAGACCTGTAGGTGCTGACGTAGGAGATGTAGGTGCACTGCCCACAGTAATGGCAGGAGATACTGCGTAAAAAACGTTTCCTACAGCTGATATTCTTAATTTTACAGCTCCATTTATATTAGCCGGCATTTGTGCACTAAAACTTCCGGTATTAGGAGTTGCAGCAACAAGGTTCGTCCAGCTGGCTCCATTATTTGTAGTATAATCTATTTTTACGCTCGCTGTATTATAAGGTGCAGCATTCGTATTGGCAACATCCCAATAAATTGTGCCTACAGCATCATTATACAACACTGAAGATGCAGTAAGCCCATTGAATTTGAATGGACCATCATTCCCAACTGTTACTGTAGTTGTTGAGGTTGAAACCATTGGGCGCTGAGCGTTCAGATCTCTTACCGTTACAGCATAATTCAATGTTCGAGGAATATATGATACAGTTTCCCATCCCTGCTTATCTGTAAGTATTCCGTTCATCACAGTCTCCAGCTTAGGAAAATATCTTCTTCCATTTGGTGTACCAGGAACTGATCTCGTTAAGGCTCCTTTGGGATTATACCCCCATCCGCTATCTCCTGAAATGGTAGAAAAATCATCTGTAGTATCGTTCTGCTCCCAAGTATAGTTTACAGCATCATTTTCAGCATCTGCAGCAGAAGCTTCAAGATAATAAGCCGTTCCTCTAGGAATGTTATACGCTGACAATGGATTAATTGCCGGAGCTGTATTATTAATAATATTTTGAGATGCTCCACATGTAGATTTATTTTCTAAATTGGTCAGTACCTGATCAATGGATTTGTAATGAAAATATCCATCTGCGTTTGCCTGTACATTATCATAGGTAATCCCTGCGTATCCCATGATTGTTGTTCCTCCTCCCGGTTCTACATTCGCTCCCTGAAGAGCATCTGTAACAGAAGTATTTGAAAATGTATGATTAGCTCCCAGCTGGTGTCCCATTTCATGTGCTGCGGTAAAGTCAAAAACTTCACCAACAGGTACAGGTCCCTGGGTATAAGCTGATCCTTTTTTAATTTCTGTATTATTGGCAGGATCTGTACAGACAATCCCAATTCCACCGGCATTTCCACTTCTTTCTGCATTTTGATGAAGAACGTGCCCAATATCGTAGTTGGCATTTCCTACTGCAGAAGTAAGGGTCTGCTGTAACTGAAGATTTAAATTATCTGTATAAGGATCAGATGCAGCATCAAGATATATAATCTGTGGAAGGTTCTGAACTGTTAAATGAGCACCAAAATCTCTTTCAAAAACACCATTTATACGGGTCATGGTATTGTTCATTGCTGCCAAAACAACTCCTTTTTTCACATCATCTGTTGCGTTGGCAGGAGTTCCCGCTGCGGTCAATTGATATTGGCTGTATTCTCCGGTAACGGATAATGCCATTCTAAAATTTCTGTATTTTGTATTGGTAGGTCTGCTTGTAATTCCCACTCCGGAAAGCATTTTTTTACCATTTTCTACCAGCTTATTCATATTTTTAAAATCATACTCCCCGGTATCACATTTAAAACCATGCTCCCCTGTTTCTTTTGATTTATAAAATACACCGTAAGTTTGTTTATCCGTACTTATGGGTTCTATAAATTGGAATACACCATCTTTGATAATCATAGACTGCATGTCAGTAGGGGATGTACTGAATCTTAAATACTTAGAAGAATCATCCACACCAATTCCCACATAGGATCCCAGCTGATATTTGTCTACAAGCGATTTATCCATTACAGGATTGCTATAGACAGCAAATTTTTCAATCTTTCCTTCTGCTGTTGGTAAAGAAATAATAACAGGACGTGCATTCTTTCCCGTTTCTTCAGCATTTTTCAGCATTTCTCTCAGGGACTTCAGATCAACTCTGTAAGACTGCTGCACTTCTACACCTTCTCTTATCTGCAAAGATTTCTGAGAAACAGATTCCCATCTCTGAGCATTGAAAACTGTAAAACAAGACGCTAATGCGCAAACAAATAAAATTCTTTTTTTCATAAAGCTCTATTAAAGTTATTTTGGAGGAGTATATTGTGATTTTTATTGAAAGGATTATCCGGCTTCTGCCTTCAAAGACACTGATAATCATTATCATAAATTCAATAAAACAAAACATATCATGTGATATTCACAACTAAACCCGTTGCAAAACTTACATTTTCTGAATAAAAAACAAAAAAAAACGATACTACACAGATACAACATGATTATAAATAATTATATTTCAAGGATTTACACTTTAATTCTAATTATTTATTTAATCCACAAAGATTTTGAAAAGGTGAAATTATTTGAGAGTTCTTATCAAGATACTGATAAAAAAACATGGAAAATCAGGGCTAAAAAACATTGTCAAAGAGTTTATTATTTTAAAATACAGGCTAAAAAACGAACTGCTTTAAAGTTGCTGGTCCTTTTTTCTAAAATAAATCCACAAATCCAACATAAAACACAATAACTTAACTATCAGTTATTTAAAAATACAAATATGTGATGTAGTATTCATGTAGTATAGCTTTTTTTCTTGTTTTCATTAAAAATTTTCATATTTGAACAGAGAAACCACAAAAAAATTCAAGTGGTGAAAAGAGAATATTTTCGAGTACTGTCTGACATGATAAATCAGACAGTTTTTTTTGAAATTATTTCAAGGTATCAAAGAAATGATAAATATCTGTTTCTCCAGGAATATTCAGTTTCTTTCTTATTCTGTATTTTTTCTGCTGCACACTTCTGTGCTGAACCAAAGTATAATTTGCAATTTCTTTGGATGTAAAATGCAGTTTCAGCATCGCACAAAAAATCAATTCAGAACTTTCAAGGCCGGGATTAATTGTTAAAAGCTGATCTATAAATTCAGGATAAACTTCTTTAAAACGATTCAGAAATTCAGGATCATTCTTCTTACCAAGTTCTATGATCTCTTCCTGCTTGTTGTCATTCATTCTGATTTTCAGATTTTCGGCTTCTATTGTAAGTACTTCTTTTCTTTTTCCAAGGGCTCTGATAATTCTCCATGCATATAATCCCAGCAGAGAAAGACCTACCAATGATAAAAAGAAAATCCAGTATATTTTACTTTTATGATGGGCTGCATCCTGTTGGGCTCCGGTAATGAAAGATTCCATATCCTGATTGATCGTGGCCGCTAAAGATGTATTGGTTTTATAATAAGCTTCTGTATATGCTTTCAAATAAAGGTATGCTTTTTCTTTATCTCCTGTACGTTCATACAACATCCTGAGATCGTTATAGATATATTTACCATAGTAGGCATAGATACGTTTGGTCTTTTCATTGATTTTCAAAGCCTTCTTAAGAGTTTCTTCTGCCTTATCATACTGTTTGTTGGTAAGAAAATATTCTCCCATAATAGTATTGGCATACAGGGCAATTCCGTCTTCCTTCCCTCTTATATTAGCTTTATTATAAGCAGTAGCAACGTATTTGTATGCAGAATCTTTATTCTTATGCATATAAACGTAATCACCTATTGCACAATCGGTAAGACCTGTATTATCCATTTTTTTTGCCCTGTGAAAGTATTCAAGTGCTCTTTCATAATCCTTTTTTTGGATAAAATAAATGGCCTGTCTGAAATAAATACTGAAAAGAAGATCATTTTTAAGTTCAGATTGACCGCTTTTCTGGATCAGGCTCATCGCTTCATTATTATATTGAAAAGCTTTGTCAACCCGTCGGAGTTCTAAATTGAACCTGCCGTAAACATTATAAAATCTGGCTTTGTGTATATTATCTTCTGAATGATCCAGGATTTCTTTTGCGTTATCGAAAAGAATCTGAGATTTCTGAAAATTTTCTAATGAAATATTAAGCTCTGCCAGATTGATGTAGCACAGCGCTTTTCCGTCTGCATAATTTATTTTATCAGCCAGTTTGTAATACCTTTTATTGAGATTGATCAGAGAGTCATATTCTCCGGCCACTCTGAATTTCTCATTCTGCTTCAGAAGAGAAACATCAAATTTCTTTTCAGCCTCCTTTTTTGAATAAGAATGGCATGAAACTAAAATAATAAGTAAAACAGCAAGAAAAATACGTGTCATATGTTTCTTTATTTAAGCTAAATTTCTGTATAAATTATGATTAAAAATGATCTCTCAGAATAAATTGCACTCTATTCTTTTCTCCAATGGTGCTTCTACTGAGATTAACAATAAAATCTTTTATAAAACAGAATCAGACACCTTTTATTGTGATGAATTTCTTTATTCTGTTAAGTTTTCAAAAAAGTCATAAATATCCGTTTCTCCATGAATATTCAATCTTTTTCTGATTCTGTATTTTTTCTGCTGTACGGATCTATGCTGTACAAAGGTATAATCTGCTATTTCTTTGGAAGAAAAGCGTAGTTTCAACATAGCACAGAAAGTCAGTTCTGAATTTTCAAGATCAGGATTGATTTTCAAAAGTGCTTTTATAAAATCAGGATACAGTTCTTTGAATTTTAATAAAAAAGAAGAATCATTCCGTTTGGCAAGTTCTGTTACTTCTTCCAACTGCTTAGTTTCCACATTGTTTTTCAACTCATTCGTTTCTTCTTTTAAGGAATTCTTCTTTAGCTTTAACTTATTAATTATCTTCCGTACATATACTCCTGAAAAGGTAAAGACAGCGATAGAAAGGGCAATAAATAACGGAAGATCATTTTTATGCCAGTCCGACTCCTGCTTTACTTCAGAAATAAAATCCTCGGTCGCCTTATTCATCGCGGTAAATCTTGCAGCATCAAATCTGCCTTCTTCTTCCATATATTTTTTCAGATAGAAATAAGCTTTCCCGCCGTCATTCTTTTTCTTATACAGGTCTGCCAGTGCCTTATAAACCTCTTTTATATGTGAAGAATAAGTACGTCTCGTTTTAATATTGATGTCCAGAGCTTTTCTAAGTGCTTTCTCAGCCTGCTCACTGCTATTTATTTCATTATAGTAGTATCCCATCGTATAATAAACCCATAGGGATTCTACATCAGTTGTCTTTTGGCTTAGCATTTTCTCATCTGCCTCCTCAATATATATTCCTGCAGAATCTGGCTTATGAACAAATAAATAATATTGGGCGACCATACAATTGCTGTAGGCCGAGTTTTCCAGTACATTCGCTTTGGTGAAACATTTTAAAGAAGTTCCGAACCACCCTTTCCAGGCATAGTAAATTCCTTTGTTCACGTACAGTCTTGGAAGAAGTTTTCGGGCAAGACTAGTTTTTGCAGCCTGTTTTAAAAAATAAAATGCTTTATTATTACATTCAATAGCCTTGTCATTTATTTTAAGATGAGAATAATACAGGCTATAGTCATTATAGAATGCTGCTTTATGATAATTATTCTCAGAGTTTTTCAGATCTTTCTCTGCTTTGTTGAAAAAAAAGCGGGCTTTATCATAATTTCCTGTCGAGACATTCACCCCTGCCATATTCAGATAGCAAAGACCTTTTCCGGCTTTATATTTCATTTTCGCAGCCTTTTTCAGATATTTTATATTCAGCCGGATAAAAGCTTCATACTCCCCTGACAACTGAAGGTCTGAAGTCTGGTTTAATAGAGAAGTATCAAAATTTTCTCTTTCCTTATCCTGAGAATCATGGCTGCACGAAAGCATACATAAAAATAACCCTATACAGATTGTACAGGCTATTATTTTTTTTATATCCTTTGAATGTATTTTTTTATTCTTAAGAATGATTAGATTAATTCTTTCCATCAGCACCACTTTTCCCTATATCTACCTATACATATTTCATTAAAATATGTTGATAAACTTCTACTATTATTTTACTATTTTCCCCAATAAGTGTTATAAATATACATAATTTATCATGCTTATTATGAAATAAGCTGTTAATTTTGCAAAAATGTAACATTTAAATAAAGTACCAAATTTTCCCCTTAAACAAACATTTTTTAAGCTTTCCGGACTGCTCTATAAACTTTTCCGCTCAAAAAATGATTGCTTTTGTTTATAATAAGACTAACTGAAGTGAAATTTGTTACAAATACATCGTTTAGTTTAAAAATTTTAATACAATTGTTGAAATTCAACCGGGCATACTAAAAGAAGTTCAGAATAATCTATATACTTGTACCCGGATATTAATGGAAATGATTACCCTACTGACTATGATAAATATTAGCTATCGAAAACTTATCTCCGGAGAAAGTAAAATGTACCGGGCCATCCGCCTGGAAAGTCTGGAAAAATTCCCTGAATCTTTTGGAGCAACCTATCAGGAAGCCCTGAGTATTGAAAAATTTCGGATAGAAAACGATATTGAAGAACAAACACCGGAAAGATTTGTATATGGAGCTTTTGCACAGCAGGAACTCGTGGGTATCTGTACTTTTGTTAAAAATGAAGATAGCACCGGAAGTATTTACCAGATGTATGTAAAAAGAGAGTTTCAAGGAAAAAATATAGGTCAGGGACTGATTGAGGCCGTTATTGCCGAGGCCTGTCAAAAATTTAATGGCATTGAAATCATTCTAGAGGTTATTCCCGGAAATGACAAGGCTTACAATCTGTACCGGAAAATAGGGTTTCACGAAATACCTAATACTCTTTCTGAAGAAATCAGTATGAAATATATTCCCGGATAAGAATATTTTATTTTTAATAGTAAATCTTAATGAGGAGAAGTTTATTGTCCTGATCCCTCTTCTGTCCGTTGCTCGAAAATCATCGATCAATTAATCGAATACTACTCAGCTTTAAAAGCAAGAAACGCCATGTAAAAGTTATCATTTTTACATGGCGTTTCTGTTTGGCCTCAATTCATTCTTTATTGTATGTCTTAATAGCTGAATGTCCTGTTTATGTGAGGTAGGTCACGCAATCCATTGTCAAACTCTACCGAATTTTGCTCTATGATTTTCCGTTATCCCAATTCATCCGAATACAAGTAACTGGATAAAAATTACAATAATTAATTTCTGAAAAATGAAAAAAACAAATTACTTTATAACTCTGCTTTGCACCGTTGCATTTCTAAACACCAACCATACTCATGCTCAAAGTTTATCCAATAATGAATGGGGAGATATCTATCCAGAAAATATCAAATGGTCAGCATTTCCAGCGTTTCCACCTGAAGCCCGTCTTGCTGTACTGATAGGAGATCCGAAAAAGGCAGAACCCTATGTAGTTCGGGTAAGAGTACCTTCTGACGTGGTACTGCTTCCGCACAAGCATCCTGAAAACAGAATATATACAGTCATAAGCGGTGTATTTTATATTGGTATAGGCGAAAAGTTCGATGCTGCTAAATTAAAGGCTTATCCATCGGGAAGTGTTGTGGTACTTCCTGGAAATACACCGCATTTTCATTGGGCAAAATCAGGAAGTTATGAAACACAGGTCAGCGCCTTTGGGCCTTTGGGAATAAGCTATATGAATCCTTCGGATGATCCCAGAAATAAAGGAAAATGAATTATTAAAATGAATTAAAATATAATTAACATGGAAAATAAACCCATTATTGTTGATTCAAGCTTTTCTGCTGTGATCAACGCACCGATTGAAAAAATCAACCTTCCGGAATGGTGCTTTACCCTTCCGGAACACGAATATCAGGCATGTTCCCCTGCTCACATTGCGGCAGGCGTTACGACCTCTACTGAGGGTAAAAGAATGTCTATTAATGTAGAAATACTTGGAGGAAATCCAATGGTACAGCATTATATAGAAACCGTGTCCGAGCCCACACACCTTATCCTGGAGTCTGTTTCGGATGTTTTTACCCCTACCGGCCGTGTTACTATCCTTGTACACTGGGAAATGAGTGTAAGAAAGATAGATGATAATACTTGTGAATTTACCAACAGAGTCCTATCAAGACCTACTGATGATTTCCTTAAAGGACTGGAAAAGCAGGGAATCCCATTTGAACTTTTTAAAACCCAACGACAGCCAGTTTCTATATATCACAATCAAAGCGAGACGCCTTTGTTTGCAAAAAGTATTGAAAGACATGCATTGAGATAAAATTAATCTTATATTAAATAAAAAAGAAAATGGAAACACCAATCTATGAACATAATAAAACAGCTTTGTTATTTATTGATCCTTACAATGATTTTCTATCTGAAGGTGGGAAAGTGTGGCCAAGAGTGAAAGACGTTGCAGAAAGCAACAATTTATTGAATAATCTGCGAAGCATCGTAAAAGCTGTAAGGCAGGCAGGTATACAGATCTTTATTGTTCCGCACAAACGATGGGAACCTACAGATTACCAATACTGGAAATTTCCCAACCCTACTCAGATAAGCATTATGGAACGTCATTCTTTTGCAAAAGACAGCTGGGGAGGCGAATGGCATCCTGATTTTACTCCTCAGGAAGGAGACATTATTGCCAAGGAACACTGGGCACAAAGTGGTTTTGCCAATACAGATCTGGATATGCTGCTCAAGCAACGCGATATAACCCATGCCATCGCTATAGGATTGCTCGCTAACACCTGTGTTGAAAGTACGGCACGTTTTGCAATGGAGTTAGGATATCATGTAACCCTGGTAAAAGATGCAACAGCAGCCTTCACCTCCGAAATGATGCATGCAGCACATGTCCTGAACGGGCCTACCTATGCTCATGCACTCCTCACAACCCATGAACTTATCACTGCATTACCCGTAGAAAACAGCACCGGATCATAGAAGACGATTATCTATAAAACTGATATAAACAGAAGGCGTATTTTCATGCGCCTTTTTAGCTGATTAAACACTGCACAGTTTTTTTACGACCCCATTACACAATTCAGGCTTCCTTTCTTGAATACTTATATACAAGAAGTAAAAAGCTGTAAAGAATATATACTTTACAGCTAAAATTTCATGGTGTGTTTTTAGAATCTTTCTTGATCTGATAATCTTATAAATATATTGAGCAACTTAATTTTGAAACTTCACAAAATCTAAATAAAAGCTAGGGTTTCCTATATTAAAAGCAGGAACCACTCCGTTAGTTTTAATAGCCAATACCGGATAGGTTCCGGGTGTTGAAAAATACAGTACCCGGTTCTGATCCCTTGGACTCATATTAGCAACAGTAGAAACATTACAGTAGGTTTTCCAGACCTCTCCAATCCCATTAATATAAAATACATAATCGTTACAGTCAGAAGCAATTGTAAGACCAGAGCGGAAAAAATACCATCCTTTTGCCGGTATCGTTACTGAAATCCCTGTGGCCAGCCCACCACCGCCTGTAGTTCCGGTAAAAGGATTTACCAATGTTCCGGTATAAGAGGTCCAGTTATTGGCAAATGCAGTAGTAACCGTAGAAGACCATGTTGCTAATCCGTTAGCATCACTTGTGAGTACATATCCCAGTTGCTGGGTACCGTCTTTAATCTGAAGGGCTCCATTAGTAGTTCCGTTATCAATAACCATCTTTGCACTGGAAGCTCCGGCAGGTACAATATTGGTTCCAACCAGAACTTTCCCAGTACCATTAATGCTTAAGTTATTCCCTGCGGTTGCAATATCTGCTGCTTGTGAAAGAGTTCCTCCCAATTTTACATCTGTTCCGGATAGAGTAAGACCATTACTTGCTGTGATGTTATTATTAATGATTGTTGTTCCCCCATTTCCGTTACCTCCGGCAAGTTCTGTAACTGTCATAAAACCTATCCCTGGATTCAGTTGAGCGGTTCCAGCTCCCCCTAATCTTACCTTTACAGATGTATCAGCGATAGGTCTGTAGATCGCATAAGCTTCAGGCTGCCCTCCAAGGGATGTTGCCGGATAGTTATTTATTGCATCAACTACTCCCGTGGTGCTGGAAGGAAGAACAGAGTTATTGGAAGCATCTACCCATTCATAAACAAAAAATCCTCCTGCCAAAGAAAAATCAGTAGCGTGCAACTGACATCGAAGCACATAGGTCTTGCCCGCCTTCAGATTAAAAACACCTGAGTTATAAGTGATGTTATTAGAAGCAATTACAGATCCGAAGGTCACATCTGACCCTGTAGATACTACTTGAGCCGCGTTAGGTTTTACAATAATGTAGTCTCCTGTAGAAGAAGAGCCTGCTGATAGGAGTTCCCATGTAGAATTTGTTCCTGTAAGCCCCGTATTTACCAGTTCCACACTTTGATTCGCAGGAATTGAAATAGTAGCACTGCCATTAATTGTTTCCGGAGCCGCAGAAAAGACTGTTATTTTAAAGTTCGTATTATTTTTAATTCTGTAAATCCGCCCTTTAAAATTCCCGACTCCACTAATAGCAGATGGAAGGTTAAATATAGCATCTGCCCCTCCGTTATATGAAACATGGAAGTCTGATGATGTTAAATTATAAGACGTTGTATTCACCGCTTTATAACTTGCGGCTAACGATCCGTTAATATCCATGGTAGAACCAGGGTTCACAGTATTAATCCCAACACTTCCAGCCTGGGCAAAAGCAACGGCCGGGCTAAAAGCCAGCATTGCAAAAATTAGTTTTGTAGAAATTTTAAGCATTTATCATTATTTTATTTACATTACTAAACCGTGTTGTTTAACATAATGTAAAAGTATTAGAATAAATACTACAGGAAAGATCACAATACGTAGAAATAAACTAAGCAATTTGTAGAAAATTTTCTACACTTTGAAAAACTAATTTCTACTGAAAATACAGTACAGCTATGACATATAAGCTTCATATAATTTAATAAGGTCTGCCAAATTGGTTGTTTTTAATTTTTTATGAATCCTTTTTTTATAAGTACTTATAGTGGACATCTGAATTTCCATTTCATTTGAAATTTCCAGGTTTCCGTTTCCTTTTACCATTAATATGAAAATTTCATATTCTCTTTCCGACAAACTTTTAATGCCATCAAGTGCAGATGGCTGTAAGAGTTTGTTTACAATACCATTGGGATAATAATTGCCTTCTGCAAACATTTTCATGACTGCTTCAGAAATTGTATCTACCTTGCTTAATTTATTAATATAGCCATCTGCCCCTTCTTTGATATATTGTACTCCAATATCTTCTTCATATGCTGAAAACACAAGTATCCTGATTTCAGGCTGGATGCTCTTAATTTCTGAAATCATTTTTTTATTCCTGCTTTCGGGCATATTAATATCCAATATGAGTAAATCATATTTTTGTCCGGAAATTTTATCCAGAACCTCAGGATAGTCTGCAGCCGTATCTATTACAGTGTTGGGAATACGTGATTCTAAAATGATAGAAGTTCCCGTTAATACAATATCATGATCATCCGCTATGAGGATTTTTTTAATCATTATTCCGATTTTTTAAGATTAATTGGAAAGAAGTTCCTTTTGCTTCGTTTCTTTTGATTATAATTTTACTTTCTATCATTTGGAGCAATTGCAGTACAAGATGAAGACCCATACCATACTTTTGTAATAATAACTTCTCATTTTCAATATTCTCCTGAAGTTTAGTATAGTACTCAATTTTCTGGTCATCCATCCCGATACCTGTATCGGTAATTTCTAAAATTATCAATGTATCCTTATCTGATCCATTGATCGTAATAATTCCGTTTCTTGTAAATTTCACTGAATTATCTATCAGATTATGAATAATAACAGCCAAGATGTTTTTGCTGGTACGGATCATTAATTGTTTGCTGACCAGATTTACAATTGTGGTATTATGATTATTGGCAATTTCCTCAAAAAGAATTTTCTTTTCTTCCACAAGGCTATACAACGAATAAAGTTCAGTCTCATCAGTTCTGTATTCATTGTAAATATCAGCATACTCCTTCAAAGTCTTTGTAAAATTATAGAGTTGGTTGGACGACTTGTAAATAGAGTTCAAAATCCTTTCCGTATTGGATACGCTCATTTCCTGATAATTTAAAACTTCTTTACTTGTTAAAGCAATAAACTTTAACGGTGTAGTAATATCATGGGTAATAGTACCAATAAGCTTTTTCTGCTGTTCAATTTCCTTTCCCAATTTTATTTGAGTAACTTCAAGATTATTGACAGTTTCTGATAAAATTTTGGTCCTCAACTGAATAACTGCCTCCAATTCATAGTTTTTCTTTCTAAGGAAACTTGTCCGCCATTTTATGGAGAGATAAAATAAGCATAACAGCAGGAAGCATGTTAACAGTTTGAACCAGAGAGTCTGATAAAAAAAAGGGGGAACAGTAATTTTTATTTTTTTGAAGATATATTTCTGCTGATCAGAAACAAGCATTCTAACAGTAAGAATATGTGTACCATTACCAAGACTTCCAAGCAAAATCTTTCTATCTTTTCCTACAGATATCCATTCATTTTTTTTCTCATTATCAAGATGTGTCTGAATGATAACATTATCAGGATTTGCATAGTAAGGAACATCAATAAAAATTTCTGCTCTCGTGTTTTCCTGACTAAGTGTTAAAGTATTTGCAAAAAAACTTTCTTTACCATCAATTCTGGCTCTTTCTAAGTATATGTCTGTTGGATAATAACTTTTGACCTTTAAAGGATTAAAAAAAACAAGACCATCTAAGGAAGGTAACACAAACTCTTCATTTTTTAATTTATTACCATTTATGTTAGCTCCACCATTAAATTCATTAGTACTAAAGCCTGTTTCTTTTGAGTATTTGTAATAGTGTATTTTAAAATTTCGATTCTGAACATATTTTAACAACATGTTTTCCTTTATTTTGTACAAGCCATTGTTCGTGGAAATCCAAAAATAGCCATTTCTATCCTCCAATATGGTGTGGGATGACAGAAGGTTTCCTTCAGAATCGACCGGCAATTTTATGAGACTGTTATTTTTTAAAAGATAAAAACCTTTTCCCAGGGTTGTTATCCATATGTTTCCATCTTTGCTGCGTATCACGTCCCGGATCGACAATTCATTATGACCATTTAACTTGTATATTTTACCTGGCACAGCCGGGAGTTTGAACAAACCTTTTATAGTTCCTACTAAAATATTGCCACCATCTGTCAACATAATTCTGGTGGGTTCACTGGCAAAAAAATATTTTTTCTTTAAAGATTTATAGGGCCAGTCTTCATATATGCTCAAAACACCCGTGAATTCAGTACTTCCCTTTTTTTGTTTGGAGGACAAGACATAATATTTTCCATTAGCAAATAAAAAATCTTTAACGGTCTCTTCTCCTGTAGAAATTCTTTGAAAATCCAAAAAATCTCTCTGCTTATCATATACAAGAAGAGTCTGTTCCTTTCTTGTAATAATATTTCTGTACTTATCAAAACCTAAAAAATAGGATATGTTTTTCCCAAAATTTTTACTTTTAACCAGTCCATTTCTATTATATATTTCACCTTCAGGTGTTATTACACATGAGTCACTAAAAGGTTGAATAGCATAAAAAACGGCCAGCGATTTTGGATTTTTTTTTTTCGAGGAAATGAAATCTGTTAAACTCACAATTTTCAACCCATCTGTGCTGCTCCCCAAATAAAGTTTTTTGTATTTTTCATCATAATAAATACTCATTAAGGTGCTCTGAATTACATTTTCCAGCTGAACCAGTTTTGATATTTTGAATGCTCCATTACTATAGGTATACCGATAAAGAGTATTATTATTTAAGACAAACCCTTGTCCACTCATTCTGTTCCAGAATACTTTACTTCTGACATCAGCAATAACAGGCACATCATAATCAGCCGTAAACCTTCCCTCTTCTATTGTTCTTACTTTTTTAGCATTATGATCAATATAAAATAAAGTCTCTCCAATGACAAAAGTATTGGGACTATTTTTATAAACAGGTTTCTCAATCACCTGGATCTGGGAATTTGAATGCCGACCCTCATAAATAATGGAATTCTCCGCAATGAAATACCGCCCTTTTTTAAAGTTCATAAAAAAATAGCTGTAGGTATAGTTTGAAATAGATAAACTATAATTTATATACCCCCTAGCAATAAGTGAGGGAGATTTCTTTATATTGTTAATTACCTTTGGAGCTTTCTGATGGATTAGCACAGTTTTTCCATAATCTCCATCTGTAAAAATACTATCCTTTTCAGGATTACCATAAAAATAGGTAAACCTCTGGCTATTCAGGGGGAAATTTTTATATACTAAAAAATTAAGGCCATCATATCGTACAATTCCGTTTTCTGTTGTCAGCCAAATAAAACCATATTTGTCTTTAATAATGTCTTTTACACTATTCTGAGGAAGTCCGTTATCCGTATTGAAAAGCTGGGTAGTATATTGCTGGGAATAAATCGAAAGAAAAGCAAGTAGAAAGCCGACTACAAGAATATTTCTGTACAAACCTATTATTATTTATTGATACTGTAAAGATAATTCATTTATGTATAAATAAATTATCAAATACCAACATTCATATAAAAAGTAGTCATTCAATTCGTATAATGATCTCAAGTCGTAACTTCTTCATTTATTTAATTGCAGTAAATTATTTCTATTTTGGAGAGGGTTATGTAAATACGATCAATTACGGTTACCTGATTTAGCCTGCCGGACGGTCTGATTATCTCTTAAATTAAGTCGATATACAAGTGTTAATCGGTAACGGGCTGCATTGGGAATATTGGTCTGATTGATCTGGTAATCTGCTCCTGTGGTTTTGCTGATAGATTTTCGAAGATCGAACAGGTTACTTACATCAAAGGACACTGTTGCTTTATCCTTTAAGAAAGTTTTGCTGCACCCAAAATCAATACTATGCAAAGCGTTTGAGTAAGTTTGGGCAGTTGCATTGGCTCCCCTGAAATTATACACCGACTGAAAAGCAAGTTTATTCTTCAATTTCACCTGAGCGCTTACACGGGCTGTAAGTGTATTTCCTGAATAATCGAAGATCTGATTCTGATAACTTCCCTGTTTGACATAGTGAAATATATTAAGTTCAGTATTTAACTGTAACCATTTAATAGGATTATACAATACGGAAAGCTCTAAACCACTGCGCTCTTCTTTGTTGATATTAACCGGCATGGTAATAAACAAACCATCTGCATTTTGATACGTATAATCTTCAATGACCCCAGTATTTTTTTGATAATAAAGGGATGGATTAAAAGTAAGGGTCTTCCAGTTCTTCAGGAAAGCCAGTTCAAACACATGAGCATAAGATGGGTTCAGATCCGGATTACCAATATAACGGCTATTCAGATCGGTCAATTCATTGAAAGGATAAATCATTCCCAATGATGGCCTGTTGATCCGTTTACTGTAACTCCCCTGTAAGGTGGCACCTGTATTAAAACGGTAACTGACATTTAACGTAGGAAATAACCTGCTATACTTTTTATCATTTGTGTAACTTCCTATACGGTCTTCAATACCTATACGGGTCAATTCGCCTCTTATACCACCCTGATAACTCAACTCCCCCATTTTGCCTGCAAACTGCACATAAGCACTCCCAATAAGTTCTTTATATAAAAGATGATTGTCGATCTGATTAATAATTTCCCAGCCCGCAGAATTTTGCTGTTCAGCAGTGAAATCACTGTTAACCCTCCTGTTCTCCAGTTTCAATCCAAATTCCAGTGTCGAAGTACTGTCCAGTGGCTGTATCAGATCTGTTTTAATCATCAGATCCTTACTCCCTCCTACCGAGCTTGTTCTGATTGTGGGAAAGATAACAGGAGCTGGAAAAACTCTATTAGTTGCCAGATTCCATTCTTTATCACTGTCCCAGAAATCATATTGCATATCCACAGTAAATTTTTTGCCGGTGCGTTCAAAACTTTTTGTATAATTAAATTCCAACTGATTGTAACTTCGCTTTTCCCATGATTCGCCACTGCGGCTAAGTGTACTATCAGTGACACCACCCTTTCCTGAATATAAATAGTTCAGCCAGGTCTTATCATGATCATGTGTAGAATTCCTAAGAAAGGCTGCAGTAATCGTATTATGGTCATTAATCTGGTAATCTGCACCAAAATAAAGCAATTTGGCATTATCATGGCGGTTCTCATCCTGGCGTTGGCTCAGATAAACCGCGTTACCTGAAAGTCCGGTAAATTGCTCTGTTTTATAGAGACCCACATAATCTGATAATCGCAAACCATACGTTGCAAATAGGTTAAGTTTATCTGATTTATAATTTAAACTGGGACTAACACGTGTTTCATTAGGAATACCGCCAACTACCCTTAGCTGCCCGCTGAATCCATCTTTCTTATTTTTTTTAAGAATAATATTAATAATTCCTGCCGACCCTCCGGCATCAAATCTGGAAGAAGGATTGGCAATTACTTCAACACGTTCCACCTGATCAGCAGGTAACTGTTCCAGGACATTACCCTGAGTTAATCCGGTTCGTCGTCCATTAATTAATATCAATACATTAGCATTACCACGAAGACTAATCGCACCCGTAGGACTCACACTGACTGATGGAACAATGTTCAACAGATCAGTTACCGCTCCTGTTTGAGAGAGAACATCCTTACCTACTTCAAAAACTTTCTTATCAAGTTTTAAATTGATCGAACTCCGATGTCCGGTTAATGCTACCTCCTTCAAAAGTTTTGTGTCAGCCTCTAAAGTTATTATTCCAACATCTGTCAGCAGGTCCGTACTCACTTCTATTGGTTTACTGACTGGCTTAAAACCTATCAGATTATAAGTGATATGATAGGTTCCGGCTGGTATATTTTCCATCTTGAATATTCCTTTGGTATCCGAAATACTGGTCATAATTATTTTTTCCGTACTATCTTTTAGTGTTACATTGACATGCGGGATAGGAACAGAAAGATTTTCATAAATGACACCCGTTATTTGTGCGTGCTGTGCAAAGGAATTTTGAACAGTTAACATGATCAGAAAAATGAGTAGTATTTGTTTCATGATGTAAAATTAAATTCCAGAAGTACTCATTTCGAGTAAAAACATCTGAACGGCTCTACAGACTTGCAAACTGCCATCAGCTTTTATAAATTACCTTGTATATTTACATTATGCAGAATTTTATGTTTTTGCTGATTTTGCTCGGCATACTGAACCCATCTGTTATTCGTAATGAAGATCCTATACCTGTTTACAAAACAGGTGACGATATGTCTTGGGCATCTAAGGATTATAATGATAAGAACTGGTCACCCGAGAGAGCAAATACTTCTGATAAAATTTTCTGGTCACGAACTCATTTAGATCTGCGTAAGGTTGAAAATGAGGTATTACCGCTTGGTCTTCAGATTGAATCCTTTGGTTCTTTTGAAGTATACTGGGACGGAATATTGATTGGTCATAACGGTCAGATTCCACAAAATGGCAAACCGGAAATACCCGGTACTGAAAGCAGTTATTACAGAATTCCGGATCATTTGATTTCGCCTGGTCTTCACACAGTTGCCCTACGCAGTTCACAATCATTACTTCCACACATACAACGTGGTATTGGATATAAATTAGATCCTTATAATTCCTTATTGACAAGCCCATTGGTTACGATGTCTTATATGAATCTCATGGCAGGAGCTTTCCTTATCGCAGCTGTGTATTACTTTTTTCTTTATGTAAACAGCAAGCGAAAACAATGGGATATATTGATCTTCGGAATCATCTGTTTTCTGTTTTTTTCCTTACTGATCATGGAATATCTGAAGTTTCATGTTACAATCCCTTACTCCCAGTTTTTCATACGCCTTGAGATTATCGGTTGGCTGACTTTTGCTAATGCATTATTGGTTCCGCTGTATTTTATCATCCAATTCAATTTTAAAAAGGGAAAATGGCTGATGGCAGCACTTCTGATAGCTTTAGTATTTCTTTACTGGTCCAATTACGGACACTATGATCTGACTGCCAGGCTCTATAGTTTAGCTATGCTTATTGCCTCTTTCATTGTCGTTTTGAATGGTATCATTCAAAAGGAAAAAGGAGGGTTTATAGCTATGCTCGCGCTTTTAATGAGTGCGATGGTCAATCGTTTAGTGGTTTATGATTTTGGGCTGTTCATCAGTTTCACTATCATTGTTCTGAGCATGCTCTATCTGCATTCCATCCGTACAAGTGTTATGGAGGCTGAGCGTCAGAATGCAATTTTACTTTCCTCAAGGCTGCAGTTGGAACTGCTCAAAAAAAATATTCAGCCTCACTTTTTAAGAAATACCCTGACTTCAATGATGGACTGGGTAGAAGAATCTCCAAAAGAAGGAGCGCGTTTTATACAGGCACTGGCTGCAGAGTTTGATATTATGAACGAAATTTCTGAACAAACCCTGATTCCCATAACAAAGGAATTGGAGCTTTGCCGTCAACACCTGTCGGTAATGGGGTTTCGTAAGGAGATTAATTATATATGGGAGCAAAACGGAATAGATGAAAGTCAGCTGATACCACCCGCTATTATTCATACATTGCTGGAAAATGGTATCACCCACAGTGAACCCTTACCAGAGAACTCTGTTAAATTCATACTTCGTTATGTTGTAACGAAAGAAGGCTATCATCAATATGTTTTTGAAACCATCGCAAAGAACCGGCATATTCTCACAGAACGTGCAGGAGGTAATGGGCTTAGATATATCCGGACACGCCTCACTGAAAGCTATGAGCAAAACTGGAGATTCGATTCGCATGCTACAGAAAACGGCTGGATATCTACCATTCAAATTTTAAAACCATGAATATACTGATCATTGAAGACGAAGCCAGAATCGCCCGTCGTTTACAGCGTATGACTGCCGAATTCTTTGGAAACAGGCCTATCCAGATCACAATCTGTGATTCTCTTCAGAGAGGGCTTGATCAAATTACCAGTCAACTTCCGGATTTACTTCTTCTAGACCTGAATCTCAATGGTGATAATGGTTTTGAAGTATTGGAACAGATGGTAGCGGCTTCTTTTCATACCATTATTGTTTCAGCCAATACGGACAAAGCTATTACTGCTTTTGCTTATGGTGTACTTGATTTCGTTCCCAAACCTTTTGACAGAGAAAGGTTTTTTCAGGCGCTGAACCGATTTATTAGCCCTGCATTAAAATCGGATGATGGGATGAAATATCTTGCAGTAAAGAAATCCGGACAAATCCGGCTTATCAGCATTTCTGAAATTATCTATATCAAAGGAGCAGGAATCTATACAGAACTGCATCTTAAAAATGGGAAACAGGAATTGCATGATAAATCACTTGAACTTTTGCAGCAGCTTCTTCCTGATAGATTTGAAAGGATTCATAAGTCTTATCTCGTCAATCTCCAAGAGGCAGAAAAAATACTGATTAATCCCGGCTCAAGATATGGGCTGCAGATTAAAACCGGTGAAATACTGCCCATAGGACGTTCAAAATATAAAGAACTTAAAAATAAGGTGATTTAGCATATATTAAAGTATTTTTTCAGCTTTTACATTGAGAATCGTTTGAAAATAAAGCTATTAGCACCACATCAGTAACAATCTGAAAAACTAATATTTAGACATAAAAGCAACCATTTTGAACACTTTTATAAAAAATCTGGATAAGCTGTTTGAGCTAACAGCTGAATAAACTATGTTTTATTTCTTAACTTTTATATATTTTCTTCCATTTGGTCACAGTATTCCTGCTTAGTTTAAAATAATCAGCCAATTGTCCGTTATTAAGCTTATTTTTTTTCTGATATTCTAACATGTACAGAATATCTGACTCTTTATATGAACGGTATTTCTGGCTATTTTTCTCTGATATGCCAAAAATAAGGGCATTAATTTTCAGGATGTCCAAAGTAAAAATATTTTTTTTTAGCAAAACCCCTTCACAGGTCTCATATTTTTCCGGATATTTTCTGGTAAGAATGTCTTTGTAAATCTGTCTAAAATCTGGTGTAACATATTTTTTCATATTCAAAATGTTTTTATTATCTGTTGTTATATTTATTAATCCACCTAAAAAGTGTTGTCTTGGGTATACCATATCGTTCTACCACATCATTTTTCGTCATGGTTTCTGTGTTGATCTGTTCCAGAATAAAATCTATGACCTCCTGAGTATAAATAGTCTTACGAAACTGGGGAAGGCTGATTATCTTTTTTCGCTTTTCAGATATATTTTTCCGTGATAACGGTGCATACAGAATAATATGCTGGGAATAGAGTCTGAAAAAATCATATTCCAAAAGCTTACTCCATTTTAGTAATATTTGGATATCTATGCTTCCTGACAGATACATTTTCTCTATTTCTTTTTCTGTGCATTGAAAGTAATTACAGATACGGGAAGTTTCTACATTGTTTTCTATAACTGCTTTCCGAATCATGCTTCCTATATGAATGTCTTTAAAATTCATTTAATCTTTGTATTAAAAGTCCTGCCAAAAGTCCTCTTCCGGCAGGATGAAATGATATATATAAATTGTGTTTTATGTTAAAAAATGTTCTTTAATTCCGAAAAATCATTTCCAGTAGTTCCAGTTGGAGCCCATCGAATACAACCAGGCTCCTTCTACTTTTACATTACCTGTTTACTGTTTTTTATCAATCCTTTTATGGTTTCCAAAAGCTCCACACAGTTCCGTTATAAATGGCCAGCTGTTTTTTTGTGGTATCATATACATCATGCCAGCGGCAGGGTTGACAATGTTGAGGTGTGGACTAGCTATTTTGGGAAGAATCATTGCTTTATTTACATCCACATAAGCATCCTCGAATCTCAGGATATTGATTTCAATGTTGAGAGAATATTGACTTCCAGCAATTACAAGGCTATACGTAAGAAATCTCCTGTTTGACATT
This sequence comes from Chryseobacterium sp. 22543, assembly GCF_052044565.1. Lineage (NCBI taxonomy): Bacteria > Pseudomonadati > Bacteroidota > Flavobacteriia > Flavobacteriales > Weeksellaceae > Chryseobacterium > Chryseobacterium sp. 22543. Next base: position 770,088 of record NZ_JBQENH010000002.1, on the reverse strand, counting down.
ATGCCTTACGAGTGATGGACAAGAAAATTTTCTTGGTAGCCGCAGGCCCCGTACCTATTTCCATGCACCACCATTTGAACTCATACCATCTATATGTGCTTGCATCTATCTGAACCTGTACATTCGTTGTTTCAACTTCTGCCGCTGAAGTCATCCAGTATACAATATTATTACTATCCACTTGTACATAACCTCCTGTTGCTACAGAATTATTGAGTGAAGTTTCGTTCTCATTGACCTGCGTTGCAAATGACTGATAGCTTATTAACTGAGTATTACCGGAAACGTTATAAATCCTTGGATCATAGTAAGATCCGTTCACTCCCTGTATATCTATCCGTAAACCATCAAGTACCGGTAATACAGGTAAGCTATTGGCCATAATATAGGTGTTCAGATTAAATGTATTGACGTTCGTAGTTGATGCTGGGATAGAATATACCTGCGAAATTGTTTCACCCACATTAATAGATCCTGACGGAGCAGTTCCGCCACCTGTAGTCGGAAGTCCTGTTACATAGCCTAAAACCCCATTGGCATCAGCTACTACGGTTCTGGTTGCTGTGAATGTCTGATCTTGATTTGTTGAAGCCGTACCTCCTGGTGTTGTATTAATAGCATTGCTAGCACCGTTAAATGGGAGCTGTCTAATCCTTGTTGTACCTTCTATAACATCAAGCTTTTCTGTTGAGGTATTATTATTTCCAATCCCTACATTACCAACAGAGCTAATGAACATTTTTCCTGTTCCAACTGCTCCACTTCCCGCAGAAGTATCAAAACGGATATAAGAAGGTGCATCTGTACCTCCTGTACCTATGAGAAGATTCGTATTACTTCCACTTGCTATAATCTGTGATGTTCCACTTCTGAACTGCTGAATATATAAATTGGCATTATTACCTCCATAAAAAGCCATAGAAGCTAAACCAGATGAGGATAACAAATTATTTTGGTTAATACTTCCATCCGCGCTCCAAAAAGTTTTTTGATCGGTACCTGTAAAGTTTAAGACATTACTATTTAGGGAAAGTGTTCGTGTTCCTGCCAATGAACCGTTTGCTTTGTAAATATTAATATCACTTCCCGTACTCTTCCATTTGATTCCATTGAAATAATAGTATCCAATTGAGATAACGTCTACAGTCTGCCCTGAAGGTGCTGTATCTGCAGCTGTTACATATACCAACACACCCGTCTGATCTGTAGTATATACTTTAGCTCTTAGTTGATTGCCTGTAATTCTAGGGGCAATGATACCGTCCAATGAACTGGTGTCAGCTGCTTTTCCTACCACGTCTAAAGTGGACTTCGGAGCATCTGTATTGATGCCCACTTGTGAAAATACGATAGAGGAAATTAATAATGTTCCTAAAAGGGTAATTTGTTTTTTCATTTGTATTAATAAATTAAAATTAGTTTGAGATATTTTAATAAAAGACCATTCAATAAGCAATGACAATATTAGGATGAACATACCTCCCCCAACAAAGGTTATACTTGGTGCTTTCCGAATTATTCTATACTATTTCTATATTCAATTTTTATTTTACAAATTACAATTACTGATTTTCAACGCATTATAGCCAGAACTTAATTTCTACATGGCAAAATGTGTTTTCCAATATGCATACGTGGAAATAGGGACATTTACAGAATTTATACTCTAAATTTGCATGCAAATAGTAAATTACTATCATAAAAACAATTGCCTGAATTAACAACCCTCATTATTATCATGAAGAAATTACTTAATTTTTTTCTTATTCTTTTTTCTTTTCAATTTGCTTCTGCACAAAGCAATCCTTCCGAACTCGCTATTATGAAACAAATTAGAAAAGTCAATAGAAATGAAAAAGATGACTACAGAGAAAAAGAATATCTCCGATTACTTAATGAGTCTAAAAAAATAGGTTTCCAATTCGGAATTCTGACTGCAGGAAGTGCATTAATGACGGTATATTCTAGAGAAAGTAAGAATGAACATGTACTCAATTTAGGAGATGAGCTAAAAAAAATAGCTAAAAATAAAAAAGATACTGCAGGTATACTGTCTCAGATATATGGAAAGAGTGCTCTGACTTTCTTTACACTTGGTCTTGACGATGCAGGTCTTAAAGATTTGAAAACAGCAATACATTACACTGAAGATATCAGCAATGAAAATAAAAGATACTATTTTCGAGGAACCTATTATGAAAATATGACCGCATATTACAGTAATTCAAAACGATATGGAGAAAAAAAACATAAGGATTCCATATTATACTTTCTTAATAAAAGCCTTGAAGCTAATAAAAAAGTAACTGATAATGGTAAAGGGATATCCAAAAAGAAAAAATACAGAGCTATTGCCTTTATCAACATAAGAATAGCAATATATTGTCTAGAGGAACCTACTGTAAAAGGAAATCTTAATAAGGCTGAAGAGCATCTATTGGCAGCGTCTACTGTTTACGAAAATAAAGAGTATGATATTGAGCAGACAGAAAAAACGATGCTACTAAATCAATACAGCTGGCTGTATATGGAAAAGAAAGAATACCATAAATCTATCCAATACGGAAATCAAGCCCTTAACCTGCAGAAACAATTTCCCAATCCATACAACAAGGTTGATTCTTATGAGATTCTAGCTTCTGATTATCTGGGATTAGGGAATAAGGAAAAAGCGAAGTTTTACATGGATAAGTATACTACTCTTAAAGACAGTATTCGTTTTATGGAAAAAAACACTACAGATGCTACTGTGAAAAAGATGGTTAAGCAAGTAGATAAGGAACATCAGGAAAATTCTAAAAAGCAATGGGCTATCACATGCATTTTGGCATTGATAGTTGCAATTATTATCTTCATTTTTTGGAGAAGAAAAAGCAAAATTCATCAAAAAAAATATGAGGAACTGGTTTCTAAATTAAAAAATAAGAAAGAAGAAAACAACCTGGTGACATCAAATAATGAGGTCAAATCTTCTGTTATTATACCGGACGAAACTGTAAAGGCCTTACTTCAGAAACTAGAGAAATTTGAAACCTCAGAAAAATATCTGAAAAAAGAAGTTAGTCTTACATGGCTCGCTAATAACCTCAACACCAATACTAAATACCTTTCGGAAATTATCAAAATCCACCGGGGTAAAAATTTCTCAAACTACATCAACGGATTACGGATCAACTACGTTGTCCACAAACTCTATAATGAACCCCAATACAGAGAATATAAAATAAGTTATCTCGTTGAAGAAAGTGGATTTGTCACCCACAAGGTTTTTGTAACCGCCTTTAAAAATGAACATGGTGTAACTCCCTCCTATTTTATTGATAAACTGAAAGCTTCCTGTAGGGTACATGAAAAACATATAGCCAATTCATAAAGCTTGTTAGAAAAAGAATTCTTCATTGATTGATTACGACTGTTAAGTTAGACTACTATCCTATTTCAAAAGATTACAAGGGATCACAAGAAAAAGTTTCTATTTTAAAATAGGGATTTCAATGAAACTGTCATTAAACCATTTAATGTTTAAAGGTTCCCCGGCATCAAGAATTGTTTCTTCACTGACCTCTTTACCTGTGCCATAATTAAGTTGGGAAAAAGCATTTTTATTAACATTAAGTACAATTGCCACCCTGCTTCCTTTTTGGAGTTGCTTACTTATCAGGTGGGTATTGGAAAAGGGTATGGTTTCTTTTTTTCCGGGTGTCAATAGAGTGCGCTTGGTAGGATCTTTTGCATAACTTGCGCGACCAATATAATAAGACAAGTGAAAATATTTACCCTCAGCAGTAACTTCATATAATGTGAGACCTATATCAAGATCCTTTTTATTACAGATTAAATTGATTTGCCCAAGAAAGGAGCCATTGATAAGAAAAGGCTCTTTAAAGGGTTCAGTAACAAAGACAAAACCATTATCATCAATATTGTCTCGAACAATTGGATCCGGATAATAATCGTTATTGCTGCTCTTTCGGTCGGAAAAATCAACTTCTTGGGTAAAGTATTCTGAGTTTTTCGATTGGTTAGAGCTTAAAGAATAGAATTTGCCCGACTTGTTTTTGCTCAAATACAACTTCAGATATGTATTGTGCATAGCATCTAAAGAAGGTGCGCTGCGCCATTGGTCAGTACCCATAACCTGGTAATTAATTTTATCTCTTAAAAAATCAGGTTTCTTATCACCTTTTAATATGAAATTAAACCATTGGTAAGTATATTCTTTGATATTAAAGCGGGCCACAGGATCTATTTTATATCCATTGATCATCTCTTCACCTCCCACCTGAGTTCCAAAATGTCCATAAGGTCCTATCACCAGATATACCGGGGTATCCGGACTGTATTTGTTAAGTTCCCGTAAATAGTATAGGCTTGAATTTTGGGAGTCATTATAATACCCATCAAAAGCCAAAACCGGAATTCTTATCTGAGCAAAATCTTCTTTATACGGAGCCATCTGTTGCCAGTAATCGTCGAAATCAGGATGACTTATCCAGCGTTGAAACAATCTGTTAGGTGTTCCATCAATACTGTCCATTTTCTTATAGGCTGCACCACTTTCCCACCATTTAAACATCATAGCTCTGAACCGGTTTCTATTATTGCCGGTTTCTGTATCCAGGTATTTGTTATTACTAACATAAAAAGACCATTCATAATTTGGATTGATGAAAATGTTATTTTCCATAGGCAATCCCATTCCCGGCCGGTTAGCGACATAGGGAACAATTGTTTTCAGTGCAGGATGAACTTTCTTGGTTGCAGCCCACTGTGTAAACCCATTATAGCTTCCTCCGTACATTCCGACACTCCCATTACACCATGATTGTTTACTAATCCAGTCAATAACATCGTAAGTGTCGTTTCCATCGGTCTCATATGGGTATATTTCATTGGGGCTGTATCTTTTACCTCTTGTATAAGCAATTACACCAATATAATCGCGATCTGCAGCATCTTTAAGTGATTGTAAATCCCTGTCTTTATCACGAACATAAATGGTAAATTGCAGTATAACAGGTTTAGGTTTTGTATCACTTTTCTTACGAACAACAATAGCGGAGAGCAGAGCTCCATCACGCGTTCTGATCATAATGCTGTCCTGAATATCATAGACTTCATCTTTACTCCTGAGATTTTGAGATAATATCTTTTGAGCATTAGCATTAATCATAGCCAATATAATAAACAGCAAAATAAAAATTGTTTTGTACTTCATAAAACGGATAATTGTGATTAGCAGGTATTTATTATAAGACAACTATAACCCTAATTTATTACATCTAATTGAGCTAAATATTTAAAATAAATTCCCGACCGGAAATAATTACAGGAGTTTCTTTGAGTATTATTAATAGTGCAATTATAAGTGTCCCAGAAATTCAGACAAATTAAAAAGAGACAACTAATAATAGTTGTCTCTTTTAAGTGACCCGGCTGGGATTCGAACCCAGGACCCATACATTAAAAGTGTATTGCTCTACCAGCTGAGCTACCGAGTCGGTCACTTACTTTTTCAAGTAAATCCCTTTGTTTAAGGGACTGCAAAGATAGAAACTTTTTCTTTATTTACAATACTTCCCAAACATTTTATGATCCAAATACTGCTAACTTTTACAAAATCAGAGACAAAAATTTCATGTTCTATCGCAGATCAGATCATTTGAATTTCAAATATTATAAAATGAATAAGAAATATAATTAAACTAAAAATGGATTGCTCAATTAAGCAATCCATTTTACTAGTGACCCGGCTGGGATTCGAACCCAGGACCCATACATTAAAAGTGTATTGCTCTACCAGCTGAGCTACCGAGTCGGCCACTTACTTTTTCAAGTAAATCCCTTTGTTTAAGGGACTGCAAAGATAGAAAAACAGTCTTTAATTCCAAATTTTTCTATGCTTTTTTACAATAAAATTTACACCCAAAAAGTCAAACACCTGTTTATAAATTAATTACGATAATTATTTTTTTTCCAATACAATCTTAGGAACAACAGGAATCTCCGGATGAACCGGTTTTTTGGACATAAAATATATTTTGCTAAGTCAAAAATAAAACATATCTTAGCAACTAAGATAATTATTAAATAATTAAATTAATGACTAAAGATACTATATCTCTTTTTCGTGAGGCCAGCAGAGCCTATTCTGATGCTTCTATTTTTATGCACGAAGCTATTGCCAGAAAAGCAGGTCTTTCCAGTGCTGATCACAAGTATCTGGGACTTATTTTGCAGTATGAATCTATCACAGCCGGTGAAATATCAAAGTTAACAGGTCTTACTACCGGTGCTGTGACGGGGTTGATAGATCGTCTGGAGAAAAAAGACCTTCTTAAAAGACAATTTATCCGGGAAGACCGAAGAAAGGTAGTCATCATTCCAAATGTTGAGAATAGTATGAAATTATTGGGACCTATTTTCGATGAGCTGCAGAAAAAAACACTTAGCCTCATTGCTGCTTTTTCTCAAAAGGAAATAGAATCTATTGAACGGTATTTCAGGGAAGCGACCCTCCTTATGAAAGAAACAGCAGATCATTTAAACAACCCATAAAACCATAATAAACCCATGGAAAGTTTAACCGTCACTTCAATTACCCGTGCAGAAATATGGCTTTGCATTACGACATTGCTTTACTTCCTTATGAATGGTGCACAGATTTTCGAAACTCTTGTATTTGTGCCTAAATGGGCTTCTTCCCAACCCGACACCTTTAAGCTGCTTCAGAACGGAAAAGGAACAAGTCTGCAGTTTTTTTGGATTATCCTTCATTCCCTTCACGAAATTGCCTTCATTCTTGCCCTCTTTTTTTGCTGGAAAATTGATCCGGTAAGGAACTGGCTTCTGGCTTTATTCATCATTCATGCAGCAGTAAGAGTCTGGACATTAGCCTTTTTCGCACCAAACATTATACAGTTTCAAAACCTGGCAACATCCTCTTCTGTTTCAGAAGAAATATTATCCAGAATCTCACTTTGGAAAAGCCTTAACTATATTCGGGTAGCTATTTATGTTATTGTTTCCATAGGTCTTATTCCTCTTTGTATTAAACTATTCAGCTTCCGATATTAATTAAACCCTCTTTTAAAAAAAATTGCCGGCTCATTACAGTCGGCAAAAATGATTAATCAAATTCTTTTACATTGAAACATCAGCTTTACTATTCTGGTATTCAAAAAGCTTAACGATAGTATCAACGGTTTCCTGGCCCAGATGCTTTCCAATAAGATAGAGAGCAGCATCAATTCCGGCTGTAATTCCTGCAGTTGTTATCAGCTGTTCCTGATCAATATAACGTACGTTCCGGATGACATTAGCTTCAGGATTGTGCTGTTCCAAAACGTCTAACAGCATACTATGAGTTGTGATATTATGACCAGCAAGTATACCCGTCCCCGATAGCAGCATACTTCCCGTGCATACAGTAAATACAACAGTTCCGGTGTCGTACTGATTTTTAATCCATTTCAGCACAGTTTCCCGAAAATCCTTATCCTGAATATATTTCATAATATGGTCAGGGTTTGCGCCGGGAATGACAATGATATCCGGCTTTGGACACGTCTGTAAGTCATAGGTAGGAATAACAGCCATCGTATTTGCTTCGGTGTATATGGCTTCTTTTATTTTTCCGACTGTAAAGCAATAATAACTGTTGGGCTGTATGACATTTGCTTTGACAAAAACATCCAAAGGACCATTTAAATCAAGTACTTCTACCTGATCATAGACTAAAAACGCTACATTCATTGTTTTACTGTTTTGTACGTGTTTCATAATTCTGTTATTTTTAAGATGATTATTTTGAGAATAAAGGCATAGCTCTTCCTTACTGACAATTGATGATCATCAGTTTTATTGTAAGCAAGGGAAAAATGATTATTCTATGCGCTTAAATGTTTTCCGGTATTGTGCCGGGGTAAGAGAAATATTTTTAATGAATAAACGACGCAGCGAAACAACACTGCTAAAGCCACACTTATCAGCAATGATCTCTATACTCATATCAGTATATTCCAGCAGATTCCTGGCCTGATCCAGCCTCATTTTTTCCAGAAACCGGCCAGGAGTTAATCCTGATTCTTTTACAAATACCCTCGAAAAATTGCGGACACTCATATTCAGAGAGTCAGCAATGAATTCTACGGTTACCATCTCTCCGAGTTTGTCTTTCAACAGATCTCGAACCTGCTTTGTAAAGGGAGACATCGTTTCATATTCCGGCAATGCATTTCCAAACTGAGACTGCATTCCGGGTCTTTTTAAATGCAGAACAAGATGGCAGGCAACTTCTGCTGCCAAAGCTTTACCAAAATCCTCCTCTAAGAGTGCCAACGCAAGATCCATTCCTGAAGAAACACCTCCAGAAGTATAGATGGGTTTGTCACAAATAAAAAATGGATTAACATTGACTTCTAACTTTGGGTAAGATTTCTGCAGTATATCTGCAAATTTCCAATGGGTAGTGACTTGCCGGCCATCCAGAAGGCCTGCTTTGGCAAGTACAAATGCTCCCACACATACTGATCCCATCCGCCTTACTTGTGGTGTTATATTTTGAAGATAAAGATAGACATCGGGACTGATTTCGTCCAGCACACTCAAGTTGGTACCAGCTACGAGTAAAGTATCTATAGGAAAGTCGATATCATAAATGGTGTGACTGCATGACAACGGCATTCCAGAACCGGAATATATTATCTTTTCTGATGTGCCGGATACCAAATGAACATGATAACCCGAATCCTTACTTTCGCTGTTCAGAAAGCGGTTTGCTGATGTAAAAACATCCCACGGTCCGGCAATATCAAGCAGCTGTACCTGTGGTAATGCTAAAAGCACTATATTTTTCTTTCCGGTATGCTGTTCTTCTTTCTTCATATCTCATTCTGTATGAGTACAAATGTAGCGAGAAAGTGCCTTGTCTGCAATGACAAAAAACATACAGTTCCGGCCAAAATACGTTTACTTTTTCTGTCATAACAAAAGAGACTGCCTTATTTATAAGACAGTCTCAGCACTCTACTATAAAATTAGCTTAACTAGCTATACTTTCCAAATCATTAAAAATTTCACCTAAGCTGGTGACAGTCTTCGTGATTTCAAATAAAGAGCTGTACGATTCAGATAGGGAAAAAGAAAAATCAATAACAGTGAAGCCGCAAGCAGCCACATCATCATTTCATAATAATCCATAGCAAAACGGACATGATCCTGAACATTCATTCTTCCTACCAGCAGCTTATTGGCCGCTTTTACCGCCTTGTCTTCAGGCATCCCTCTGGAAATAAGTTTAGCTGTCTGCTGATGAAGAAAATTTTTGACTGCCGAATCCACAGCACTTAAATGATCCTGAAAAGCATTATAATGGCGACTTTTTTCAAACAATTCAAAAAAATTGATCAGTGCTATACTGATGCAAAATCCCAGATATCGGACTGCCAGAGCCGTTGCAGCAGCTGAAGGACCAATAATAGCAGGAACTGAAGAAATAATAAAAATAATAGTCGGAACCATAATCAATCCTACCCCCAATCCCTGGAGAAACAACGGAATATAATAATTAAACTCATCAGCCTGAACATCAAAAGAGTAATACATTAATCCATGAAAGATCAAAAGCATTAGAAATCCAAAGCCCCAGATATACCTTATATTTTTCTTTTGCAAAACCATACAGCAGGCAATAATTACCCCTGCAACCAACCCTGCAAGATTGAAAATATTGATATAGGAAATATGAAACGGATCCAGATGCAGTTCCGAAGCAAAATAATTGTTGACAATTCCTGAGGCAAACCGACAGATATACATCACAAAAAGGATCAGCAACCCTACTTTAAAGTTTCTGTATTTAAAAATCCGAAGATCAATATAGGGTCTTTTAATGGCCTGCTGGCGGAAAATGGATATCCCTCCCAAAACAACAATTCCTATGACACTACCCAGAATCCGGTTATCTTCCAGCCAGTAATATTCCTGTCCAAAAATGGTAATATATCCTACCAGTACCAGGATCGTACTGAACAGCCCGAAGCTCTGCCAATCCAGCTTATACAGATGAAATCTCGCATGGGTTCTGTAATTGCTCATGGCAAGAGTGAGGAAAATAAGTCCCGGCAGGTAAGAGAATATTGCCGTTTTATAGACAATATTAAAATTATAGGAATCAATAAGATCCGCAGTGATCAGATTATTAAACGGCAGCGCACAGATCAGAATTCCGAAGAACACTGAAAAACTAATCTCCCTTCCTCTTTCACTGCTCAGCCTCGTAAAAATCAGGGTAAGCGAAAGATTCACATTTCCTGCAAATAACATTCCCTGCATGAAACGCACCGGAAACAGGATATAAATTTCACGGGTAAAATAACATACGAGGCAGGCCAAAATCTGCAGTGTGGTAAACAGAAGAAAATATTCCTTTGCAGCCAGAAAGCTAAAAAATCTTCTTTCCAAACTGTAAAATCCTACATATCCTGCATAAAACAGTGCTACAGAAAACTGAATATCCGCTGGTTCGCTCCCATAATATCCCGCTGCTGCATTCACATTAGCTAAAGGAAGAAAAAATATAATGATTCCCGGAAGAGTCATCGAAAAGAGAATGATCTTGATCAGCCATTCCGGTGCCCATTTTTTGAAAAAGGGCATTTGTCTTTTAGCCATTAGAATGTTTTTTGTCGGCATATACATTCACATTCATTCCCACTTTCAGCACATCAATATCTTTTCTTGTTCCATCTACTTTTATTCTCACAGGAATACGCTGTACAATCTTCACATAGTTCCCGGTAGAATTATCCGGTGGCAGTAATGAAAAACTTGATCCGGTAGCCGGGGAAAGCGAAATGATAGTTCCTTTAAATTCCCTGTCAGGATAAGAATCTGCTACAATTTTCACATGATCCCCGATATGCATATCCTTGATCTGTGTTTCCTTATAATTCGCAACCACCCATTTATCTGTTTCATTATTGACAATAAATGCCAACGTTTCTCCGGCATCAATCATCTGCCCAACTTCAACAGTTCTTCTCCCCATTCTTCCGTCATAAGCAGCAGTAACTGCGGTATAGCTGACATCAAGTTTATGACGGTCCAGCAGTGCTTCCAGTCTTACAATTTCTGCCAGTACAACTGTTTTTTCTGCCTGAATATCATTTATTTTTGATTTTGAAGCTGCATAATTATCCTGAGAAGATTTGTAATCACTTTCATTGACATCCAACGTTGCTTTTACATCTTCAAGCCGCTGTTTTGTGGCAGATTCTTCATCATAGAGTTTTTTATATCTGTTATAATCAAGCTGCTGCTTCCATACTTTTGCTTTATTGGCATCTATCTGAGCCATTGCTGCTGCAGCTTCTTTTTCTGTGGTACCTGTGTTGCTTTCCAATACTTTCAGCTGGGCACGGGCTTTCTGAAGAGCTGCCTGAGTCTGTTTTTGCTGAAGGATATATTCACGGTTATCTATAATCAGAAGCGTATCCCCTTTTTTAACTTCCTGATTTTCTTCAAATTTCACAGCTACGATAAAGCCTCCGGCTCTTGAAATAATAGGGTTCACATATTCCTGAACCTGTGCATCATTGGTCTGTTCATATGCATAATAGTTCTTTAGAGTAAAACCGCCCCATATGGCAAGTGCGGCAACGATTAAGACTGAAATCCATCCTGTGATCTTTGTGATCAACCTGTCCGTGGGAGTATATTTTTTTTTCATTGTATTATAAAACGCCTGTAATGTTTTGTAGTAAATAATAATTGTTCTGTGCCATAATTTTTGCTGCTTCCAGTTCAAATTTTGTCTGAAGAAGCTGTATATCTGCATCCAGCAGTTCTGTAATAAGAGAAGTCTGGCTGAAGTAAGTATTCTTAATAATACGTGCATTCTCTTTGGCCTGAATGACATTGGCTTCCGCTACCTTTATCTGCTCAAGAGCTTCCTGATACCTCAGATAAGCTTCTTTCACCTGTTGTCTTACTTTATCTTCTGTATCCTTGTGTACCTCCTCTTCTTTTTCAAATTCCAACTGTGCGGCTTTTACTTTATGGGTATTATGATAAAGAGAAGAAATGGAAAAAGATGCCTTGACTCCAACTATTCCCAATGAATACCAATAAGGATTGTAGGGATAAAGAAAAATCTGCGGATTGGCATAGTAGAATTCACCATACATCCCGATTTTAGGTCTTACATTGGCTTTTACCTGCTTCAGTTTTATCTTACTCAGTTCTGTCTGCTGTTCAGAGACATGATAACTGAAAGAGTGATCCAGCGCCAGTTTCAAATAGTCATTGTAAGGAGTATTTTCATTCCATTGATTAAATGGTGCTTCAGGAATAACAATCTGCTCATCAGGAATACCCAGGATAATGTTCAGCTTTTGTGTAGCAATGAGAATATCATTTTCTATAGTTACTAAAGCCATCTTCCGTTTTGAAAGTTCAAGCTCAATCCTTAAAACATCACTTTTTAAAACGACTCCGTTTTTATAAAGGGCCTGAATTTCTTTAAGCTGTGTCTTCTGATCGGCAATATCTTGCTGTATAAGGTTTCTGAAAATTAAAGCTTTCTGGAGTTCAAGATAAAGCGCTGCAGTTTTATAATGAATATCAGAAACAGACTGCTCTTTCTGGATATCCTTAATTTTCTGAAGAGTCTGATTTTCCTTAATCTTAAGATTCAGCTTGTTTCCGTTATAAATGTTCAGATAAAAATCTGCTCCCGCCCGGTAAAGCGTGTGAATGACTTCATGCTGGGTTGGTTTGGAAAAGATTCCGTTTTCATAGATGGGAATGTTGGACGCTTTTTCTGCAGAACCTTTAACTTCTATTTCCGGAAGCCGTTCTCTTTTTGCATCTTTTACTTCAGCTTCCGCAATGTCTACATTGATGGTATTGATTCTGATATGACGGCTGTTTTCTTCAGCTTTTTGCCATGCATCTTTTAAGGAGAGTCGTAGGGTATCCTTTGTTGAACTGCCTGTCTGAGCTGATATTGTGTAGGAAATTCCCAGCATCAGCAATCCGGCGACATAAATTTTCATTTGAATTTTTGAATTATTGCACTGCAAATTTATCCTCAATCCGGAAATTATATTTATCTAAAATAGTCAACTTTTACATGATTCCGGCCAAATGATTATATTTGCATTCTCATTGGTATTTTATATTTTTTTATGGGATTAATTGCTGCACTTCCTGATATTGATAAAGACGACAAAAGTGTATTTGTTATGCACGAGAAATCGGAAAAACTGATTCCTTTCCACAAGCATACGAAAGGACAGCTGAGCTATGTGGAAGGTGGTATTGCCTATATTACGATCAGCAACAGGACGTATGTGGTTCCGGCCCGGCATTTCTTCTGGATTCCGCAGGGAATGGAACATATTTTAGAGATCGGACACTCTGCTACAGTTCTTCGTTCTCTTTATTTCTATGCTCATGATGACCTCTCAGATCCCTTCTACAGCAGACTGGGAATATATCCGGCATCAGAACTGCTGATTCAGATGATCAAGTATACTGAAATATGGGATGAAAAACATGTTACTGCAAAAGACGAAAATTTTGAATTTCTGGTCGCTTTAAAAAAAATACTGCCCAAAACCCATCAACAGCCGTTACCCATCATTCTTCCTGCCACTCACAACAAACAAATGATGAAAATTGTATCTTATCTGGAATGGAATATCAGCGAAAAACTTACTTTGGCCAATGTAAGCACCAGATTTGGCCTGAGTGAACGCTCTATGTCCCGACTTTTCAAAGCAGATATGGATATTTCTTTTCTTCAATACCTGAAAACATTAAGAATCATCAAAGCCATTGAATTACTTTTAAATACAGACAAGCCTATCAATGAAATTGCTGATGATGTAGGCTACAGTTCCATTAGCGCCTTTAGTGATACTTTTCGCGAATTTACACAATCCAGACCTTCAGACTTGAGAAAGAGTAATAAAACGACTCAAAGTTCCATCGGATAGCCAGTTTATTTATGACCTTCGTCAGCTTTAAAAAAATAAAAGAGTAATTTATCTTTTATTAAAAATATCTTTCTATCTTTGTATCATAAAACTCAGAAAAATGTTTTCAAAAACCTGTGAATATGCCTTAAGAGCTTTGATCTACATCGCCCAGCAGTCTAAAAATGGCAGCAGGGTCGGGATTAAAGACATTTCAAAAAGCATTCATTCGCCGGAACACTTTATCGCCAAAATTTTGCAGGACCTGAGCAGAAAAGGATTTGTACAATCTGCCAAAGGCCCGAATGGAGGTTTTTATATGGATCAGAAAAACCTGAATACTTCCATTGCTGATATTGTAAGGGAAATTGATGGTGATAAGCTTTTCTCCGGTTGTGGACTTGGTCTGGAGCAATGCTCAGAAATACATCCCTGCCCTTTGCATGAGCAGTTTAAAAGCATCAGACAAGATCTTCGTATCATGCTTGAAACTTCAAAAATTCAGGCTTTTGTTGATAACCTGGATTTAAAACTAACCCATCTGAAGGTGTAAAAAAATTTAAATAAATAAAAGACAAAAAAGTCTTTATATATTAAATAAATTCAAAAAAATGGGGTCTTATAATTTAATTAACTTATTAAATAACAATCTAATGTATACAGAAAATATTGAGAAAATGTCCGGACACTGGTTACTGGCTAAAATCGGTAAAAAAGTGTTGCGTCCCGGAGGTCTTGCGCTGACCAAAAAAATGTTATCAATGCTGGACATCACCTCTGCTGATGATATGGTGGAATTTGCTCCCGGTCTTGGATTCACCGCGCACATGACATTGGAAAAAAAACCTGGTTCTTATATAGGAATTGATGCGGAACAAAGTGCCGTAGAGTATCTTAACAGGGAATTTGGAGGGATATCAGCCCAATTTAAACTGGGAAATGCAGCAGAGAGTTCTTTACCTGAACAATCGGCCAGTAAAGTCTATGGAGAAGCGATGCTGAGCATGCATGCAGATCACCGGAAAGCAGAAATTATTCAGGAAGCCTACAGAATCCTGAAACCTAAAGGATATTATGCAATTCATGAACTGGCTTTAAGACCGGAGAATCTCGACAGTAATGTAAAACTGCATATTCAGAAGGAACTGGCTTTGGCTATCAAGGTGAATGCACGTCCGCTAACCGTTTCTGAGTGGACCGCATTATTGGAAAAAGAAGGATTTAAAGTACTGAAAGTAGAAACTGCACCCATGCATCTTCTGGAACCTCAAAGAATTATTGATGACGAAGGGGTTTCCGGAGCCATTAAAATTGCTAAAAATATATTACTCAATCCTTCCATCAGAAAGAGAGTGCTCAAAATGAAAAAGATATTCAAAAAACATGAACAAAACATGTGTGCTGTGGTGATTATCGCAACAAAAGAATAAATTTTGAAAGTGAAAATAAGGTGATAAAAGTCAGAACAAATAAAAAACAATTCACTCTTTTATCCTTAAAATAGATTTTATATTTGTATAAGAAAAGGAGAAGAAAGCACCTTCAAAAACCGGTAAAAATTACAGTTCATCAGCAGTTCAGGATAAAGATATCCCTGCTCATGATATAAGTATCTGGTTCCTATTTTTAAAATTAAAAGACTAAATATTTATCGATTATTTAACAAAATTTTCTCAGAAAACAATTTAATAAAAGATAAAAAGGTATTAATATCTCAAATAATAATAAAAATGAAACTGAATGCTAAAAACCCATTGGTGCTAATGATGCTTTGCCTGATGGCAGGTGTTTTTATCACGGTCAGTTTTCTGGAAACCCCCATGAAGTTTCAGGTTCCGGGAATGACACTTCCTGTAGCCCTTGAGCTGGGAATGATGATGTTCGGAATATCCACTAAAATACAATGTGTTTTCCTTATTCTTATTGTAGCAGGAATGTTCGTAAGCAGAAAAAAATACACGAAAACAGACTTTATAATAATAGCCGTTTTATTAGCCATCCTGCTGTTAGAAAAATTCTGGATGCTCCCTGCCCTTGATAACCGGGCCCAGTTGTTATCAGCTGGAAAACCGGTTTTATCGTCAGAAATGCATAATTATTTCATCTATGCTGAATCTGCCAAAGCAATATTTCTGTGTATAGCCATCAGCTTACAATTTATAAAACAAAAAAATGAATACTGAAGCAACTCTGCACAATATTTACTCCAACAGAAAAATTTAAACTATTAATTCCCTTATTATGAAAAAAACGATCGTACTCACCACAGCATTATGCACAGTAATGATATTCAATGCCTGTAAACAAAGCACTTCATCCGATACAGTCAATGGTACCAATACGGAGAATATAAAAACGGATGGAACAAGTGAAGAATTAAAGATGCCAGCTCCACCTCATGTTCCCGCCCCTGTTGGAACCCGTGCTGCTAAAAAAATCATTGTAAAACTGGAAACGATAGAGAAAACGGGAGAACTTGCAGATGGGACACAGTATAATTTCTGGACTTTCAACGGAACAGTTCCCGGAAGCTTTATCCGGGCAAGAGTTGGAGATGATATTAAACTTCATCTTAAAAACCATGAAAATAATACCTTCCCCCATAATATTGACCTTCATGCTGTAAACGGACCTGGCGGTGGTGCTGAAGCTACTTTTGTGGCTCCCGGTAAAGAAGCTGTCTTTACTTTCAAAGCACTCAACCCCGGATTATATGTCTACCATTGTGCAACAGCACCTGTAGGAATGCATATTGCCAACGGAATGTACGGTCTTATTCTTATAGAGCCTGAAGGCGGACTTCCAAAAGTAGACAAGGAATTCTATATCATGCAGGGAGATTTTTACACGAAAGGAAAATTCGGAGATAAAGGTTTGCAGGAGTTTGACATGGATAAAGCGATTGCTGAGCATCCTGAATATGTAGTCTTCAATGGAAATACAGCCTCTCTTTTAGGCGATAAAGAACTTCAGGTAAAAACAGGGGAAACAGTAAGGTTTTTTGTAGGGAACGGCGGCCCGAATCTTACCTCTTCTTTCCATATTATCGGGGAAATCTTTGACAAAGTATACATCGAAGGAGGCAGCAAAATAAATGATAATGTACAGACCACTGTAATTCCTCCCGGCGGGGCGTCTATTGTAGAGTTTAAAGCGACAGTTCCCGGAGAATATGTGATTGTAGATCATGCAATTTTCAGGGCATTCAACAAAGGTGCTCTAGGTAAGATTAAAGTAACCGGACCAGACAATCCGGCAGTGTATAAAAAGAACCAGTAATGAATTAAGGTTCATTGGGATTTTAAAAGAGAAACAATGAGAACTTTTGTAATTATAGTAGGTCTGGCAGTCTGTTCAGTAATGACATGTTGTTCCGAAAAGACGAAAAGAGCGAAAATAAAAATTCCAGCCCAAAAACATTTAAACCTGATTGTAAGTCAGAAAAAAATGATCAGAATACAGGGAGGAACATATAAGGCATTCATAGGCAAAGATTCAGGAAGGATTGTAAGAGTACAGACTTTTTACCTGGATGACAGCCCTGTTACGAACCGGGAATATCTTGAGTTTCTTAAAGCAAATCCTCAATGGACACGAAGCAAAGTACTAAGACTCTATGCAGACAGTAATTACCTTAAACATTGGAAAAGTGATTATGAAATCCCGGCAGGAATAAGCCCGGAAGCACCTGTCACCAATATTTCATGGTTTGCCGCTGAAGCCTATGCTAAAAGTACAGGAAAAAGACTTCCGGCAATCGACGAATGGGAATATGCGGCACTGGCAGATCAATATACTCCGGATGCCTCCAGGGATCCCGCTTTTACAGATTATATTCTGAAAGCTTATCAAAAAAAGGATAAAAACCAACAACCTATAAAACAGGAATCACCCAATTATTACGGAATTTATAATATGTATGGAATGGTTTGGGAATGGACTTATGATTTCAATTCGGTAATGATGAGTGGAGAATCCAGAAAAGATAATACGGTGAATGACAACCTCTTCTGTGCCGGAGCAGCAGTAACTTCTTCTGATCTAAGAAATTATGCAGCCTTTATCCGGTATGCATTAAGGGGAAGTATAAAAGCAGATTACTGCCTTAATAATCTCGGATTCAGATGTGCTAAAAACAAAAATTGACCCTTATGAAAAATATAACCCTCATGCTGCTGGCTTTGATGATGATATCCTGCAGCAAGAAAAATGAAGGGATAACCCCTGATTCTATCTACAATGTACAGACAAACTGGGAGAAACAGAATGGTGAGAATATTACATTCTCGGATCTGAAAGGAAAAGTACTGGTGACTGCAATGATTTTCACTTCCTGTAAAACGGCCTGCCCAAAACTGACCGCGGAAATGAGAACGATCGCCCAGAAAGTAGGAAAAACAAATCCAGAGGATATTCAGTATGTATTAATTTCCATTGATCCGGAAAATGATACTCCAAAAGTAATGAAGAGATACCTGTATGTAAACCGATTCGATGAAAAAGAATGGACTTTCATCCGGGGTAATGAAGAAGATACCAGAGAACTGGCCAATATAATGGCTGTAAAATACAAGCAGATATCTCCTATAGAATTCTCCCACTCCAACATCATTACAGTGTATTCAAAAAAGGGAACTCTTGCTTTTCAAAAAGAAGGTCTCGATAGTGATTACGAAGCTATTGTGAGCGAAATAAAAAAACAAATACAACTTTAAATGGATAAGATTATGAAAAAATTACTTGTAGCAGTTTCACTGTTTTCACTTGCTGTAACATCATGTTCAGATAAAAAAGGTACAGATCCCATTCCTCAGCCGCAGGAAACCAATACAATGCTGGAAGAACCAAAACCCCAGGCTGCAACTCCGGCATCCACACCACTTTCAGGAGCTGATGCAGAAATTGCTGAAGGAAAATCCCTGGTGGAAGGAACAGACTGTTTATCGTGTCATAAAATCGATTCAAAACTTGTAGGCCCCGCATATCAGGAAGTTGCAGCAAAGTACAAAGAAGCAGATCTTGATATGCTTGCACAGAAAATTATTGACGGCGGTAAAGGTAATTGGGGAGAAATTCCCATGACTCCTCATGCAGGATTGAGCAAAGATAACGCCAAGCTGATGGTAAAATACATTCTGTCACTTAAGAAATAGGTTTTAAAAAATTTAAAATAATAAAAGATAAAAAAGTATTATATTATGAATACAAGAACAGACTTTATAGGAAATATGGTTGCTGAAGATTTCAGAACGGCAGCAATTTTTAAAAGACATGGAATCGATTTCTGCTGTAAAGGAGGAAGAACCATAGAAGAAGCCTGCAGTAATAAAAAATTGGCTCCGGAAAAAATTTATGAGGAACTGGAAGCGCTTCCAAAAAATGAAGGATCTGCAATAGATTTCAATAGCTGGCCTTTGGATTTGCTGGCAGATTATATTGAGAAAACCCATCATCGTTATGTAGAAGAAAAAACGCCTGTGCTGCAAGCTTTCCTTGATAAATTATGTAAAGTACATGGAGACAGACATCCGGAGCTGTTTGAAATTAATACATTATTCAATGAATCGGCTCACGATCTGGCCGCTCACATGAAAAAAGAAGAACTGATCCTGTTTCCTTTTGTACGAAATATGATGAAGGCTAAAATATCAGGCACAGCGCTCCCCCAACCTGCTTTCGGAACAGTAGAAAACCCTGTTAATATGATGCAGCACGAGCATACAGTGGAAGGTGAACGTTTCAGAAAGATTGCCGAAATTACGGATGAATATCTTCCTCCCGCAGATGCCTGCAACACATACAAAGTAGCATTTGCCATGCTTCAGGATTTTGAAAATGACTTGCATAAACACATTCATCTTGAAAATAATATCCTTTTCCCAAAAGCTATCCGACTGGAGAAAGAATTTGCCGTTGAATCTTAAAAACTAATACAGAATGACACCTAAAAAACTTTGGATATGGCTTGCTGTAGTAATGGTTGCTTCGTTTGCTGTTCTTATCTTTTATGGAACTGAAATTTACAGAAAAATCCCCCCAATTCCTGATAAAGTAGTAAGCACGGATGGAACTGTGCTCGCTACCGAACAGGATATAAAAGACGGGCAGAATGTCTGGCAGTCTATTGGAGGGCAAACGGTAGGAAGTATCTGGGGACATGGTGCTTATATTGCTCCGGACTGGACTGCGGATTACCTTCACAGGGAATCTGTGCTGCTGCTTGATGAATTGGCCAAAAAAGATGGTAAGGTGTATAAAGACCTTCCGGATGATGAGCAGGCCAAATATAAGGTACTGCTGAAGAAAGAGCTTCGTACCAACACCTTTAATGAAAACAATAATGAAATTGTTTTCTCTCCCGAACGGGCCGAAGTACAGAAACAATTAGCTCAGTATTATTCAAAATTATTTATGAATGATACTTCTATGGCAAAACTCCGGGATCAGTACGCAATCCCGGAGAATACCATCAAAGATATCGGAAGAATGGCTCAAATGAATGCTTTCTTTGCCTGGAGCACATGGGTTTGTATTACGGAAAGACCGGGAGATGATGTGACGTATACCAACAACTGGCCGCATGATGAATCGGTAGGAAACGTTCCTCCCCCTTCACTGCATTTATGGTCAGGTTTCAGCATATTACTTCTGTTGGGGGCTGTAGGTCTTCTGGTGTTTTACCATGCCCGAAATAAAGAGGAAGAAGTAAGTGAAATCCTTCCCCTTGAAGATCCGTTGCGAAATATGAAGCCTACTCCTTCTATGAAAGCTACTTTAAAATACATATGGGTAGTTGCTTTACTAATTTTGGTTCAAATGCTTGCCGGAGTCGTTACCGCTCACTATGGTGTGGAAGGAAGTGGATTTTATGGTATTCCTCTGGATCAGTTTTTACCTCAGTCAGTTTCCAGAAGCTGGCATGTACAGCTTGCCATATTCTGGATTGCTACCTCATGGCTGGCAACAGGACTTTATATTGCCCCGGCTGTGTCGGGACATGAACCGAAGTACCAGAAACTGGGAGTGAATATCTTATTCGGAGCTTTACTGATCGTTGTTCTGGGATCTCTTACCGGGCAATGGCTTGGCGTCATGCAAAAGCTTGGCCTTGTTGATAATTTCCTTTGGGGACATCAGGGTTATGAATATGTGGAACTGGGAAGAATCTGGCAGATTTTACTGCTGATTGGCCTTATTTTATGGCTGGTTTTAATGGTGAGAGCCCTGCTGCCTGCTTTAAGACGTAAGGATGGAGATCGTCATTTACTGACCCTGTTTACTCTTTCAGCCGTAGCTATTGCGCTATTTTATGGGGCAGGATTAATGTATGGAAGACAAACCCATATGGCCATTGCTGAATATTGGAGATGGTGGGTGGTTCACCTTTGGGTAGAAGGCTTTTTTGAAGTATTCGCAACGGTAGTCGCAGCATTTTTATTCACCCGATTAGGATTATTGAGATTGAAATCTGCTACGAATTCGGTATTGTTTTCTACAATTATTTTTCTTGCCGGAGGGATCTTAGGAACATTCCACCACCTTTATTTCAGTGCTACTCCTACAGCTGTGCTGGCATTAGGTGCTACCTTCAGTGCATTGGAAATTGTACCGCTTGTCCTGATTGGTTACGAGGCCTACCAAAATTACCAGCTGAGTAAATCAACCAAATGGATTCAGGCTTATAAATGGCCAATCTACTGCTTCATTGCGATGTGTTTCTGGAACTTTCTGGGTGCAGGAATCTTCGGATTTGCCATTAATCCTCCCATTGCGCTTTACTATATTCAGGGGCTGAATACCACTGCTGTTCATGGTCATGCTGCCCTGTTCGGAGTATATGGAATTTTAGGAATCGGATTAATGCTGTTTGTATTACGGGGACTTTATCCTGAGAGACAATGGAATGACAAATTAATAGGCTGGGCTTTCTGGCTTACCAATATCGGATTGCTGGTCATGGTAACCATCAGTCTTCTTCCTATAGGCATTATGCAGTCGGTAGCCTCTATAAAAGAAGGGTACTGGTATGCCCGTTCTGCGGAATTTATGCAGACGGATATCATGCACTTCCTCAGATGGATGCGTGTGCCGGGAGATATTTTACTGGCTGCAGGTGAGCTGCTTCTGGTACTATTCATCATCGGACTTAAATTGGGTTGGTCGTTGAAAGAAAAACGTTAGCATTCTTTATTCAAACCTCATGGTTATTCAACTTATGAGGTTTGATTACCTTAAATCAAAAAAATCATGAAACGAAATGAAAATATTATCCCGCTTTCCAAAGATCATCATTTCGGGCTTCTGTGCAGCTGGAAAATAAGACAGGGACTGAAAAAAGAAATTGACGTTTCCCGGATCAGAGATTATATTCTGTATTTCTGGAATCATCATCTGAAAAAACATTTCAGGGAAGAAGAAGAAATTCTGTTTCTTTATCTTGAAGATGAATATATGCTCCGCATACGGAAAGAGCACAGACATATTCAGAATATTGTTTCTCAAATTTCATCCTCAGAAAACATTGATCTTTTCTCAGATTTTGCCGATCTTCTGGAACAGCATATCCGTTTTGAAGAACGTGAATGGTTTCCCCATCTTGAAGAAACATTGGAAGTTCCTGCTCTGGAAAAAATCGGAAAAGAACTGAATGATATTCATACAGAAGAAAAAGACGGCTATGAAGATGAATTCTGGAAATAGGCCTAACTTTATTATTTATGTTATATTAAAAAGCCTTTAAATATTGAATTTAAAGGCTTTTCTATCTATAATTTATTGTGTTGCTTTCATCATGGCATTGGTAATTTCAATTTCCTTTTTCCTGGAATATGCAGAATCAAAAGGCTCCATAACATTGAATAAATATTGGTAAAAAGGAGCAATCTGTCGTACATTTTCCGATTCTTTTATCGCTTTCTCTTTCCCCATTTGAAGCAGTCCGTTTATAAAAACACTGAATTTTTTATCAATCGGCTCAATTGACTTTAGAAGATAGGCATGTGCTTTTTCATTCTGCCCCAATGTTTTGTAAGCTTCTGTAACAGCTGAAACAACTAATGCATATTCCATTGGTTTGGACCTCATCTGCTTTCTGGCAGCTGCTTTAAATGCCGGAGAAAGATTTTGATAGTAATCATATTCTTCAAATATTCCTTTCTTAAGGGTTTCTGCCAGCTGAAGACCTTTCTGCTCCTGTCCTGCAACAATATATCCTGTTACCATTGAGCTTAATGACCGTGGATCATTATATTTCTCCACTGGAATTTCTTTCGCTACAAGATCCAGCAGCTCTACTGCTTTAGCTTTCTGGCCGCTTACCACAAGTGCAGATACAGCCCTGCTTACCGACATTCTGTAGCTTAAAATATTGGAAGTAGCCGTTTCATTATAATAAATACTGAGGTCTTTAAAATTTCCCCATCTGAAGTTTTTCACCACCTGATAAAGCGAATTGGCATCTACCCTTCCTTTATCTCCATCCGGACTCTGAGGCGTGTGAATAGGAACAAGTCTGTAGCTGAAACCATCAAACTGCAGATATTCGTCAAGGTAAAAAATATTCTCACTTTCATACATTCCACCTGATGAGAAATTAATGGGACGTTTCCAGTCGAAATTAGCCAGCATATCCAACATCATCAGATTGCTTTTGTAAAGGGTATTCGCTTCATAATTGATCATAATCTGATCTACTGTCTTAGAAAGATCAGCCTGATTGATAATCCCCGATTTTACAGCATTTTCCTTATTTACCGGAAGTATAAATTTATTTACCGGGAGTATATTATATTTTTCATATTGCTTTTCCCCGAAGTACATCTTCAGCAATTCATCTTTTTCGGATGATTTAAGTTTTAAGAATCTGATAGCATCCTTCACCGTCAGAGAATCCTGGGTAAGATATTTTCTGAACTCCTGAAAAGCAGTGTCTGGTGCTCCCTGTTCTTTCAACATCTGGAAAAAGCCTTCCCAATCTTCTTTTTTCATCAGATAAACCTGATCATTGACACCGTCTCTGTATTCTTCATGAGTGAGTTCTCCCGGAATTCCTTTGGCATTATATGTTCTTCTTTTTACCTGATCTATATTCCATGGAGTGGCTAAAAGGGTAAAATTGACTGTTTTCACATCATCCCTGAATCTTTCTGTCTCCTGAATTGCCCATACGGGAAAAGTATCATTATCACCATAAATGAAAAGAATATCGTCTTTAGGCAGCGAACGTAAGAATGAATAGGCATAATCACGGGCTGCGGTCTTTTTACTCCTGTCGTGTGAAGTATAATTCTGGAACCCCATCATAAAAGGAATTCCCAACAACACGACTCCCAAGATAATGTTGACTGCATTAGATTTAAGTTTAGACTGAATCAGCCAAAGTACAGCTCCTGCTCCCAGACCAATCCAGATGGCAAAGGCATAGAATGAACCTACCATCGCATAGTCTCTTTCTCTTACTTCAAATGGCTTTACCCCGGTATAGAAGACAATTCCCATACTTGTAAGAACAAACAGCGACAGGATAGCATAAAATCGCCCGAAATCCCTGTTCAGCTGAAAAAAGAAACCGATAAGTCCTAAAATCAATGGCAGAAAGAAAAATTTGACGGTACTTTCATTTTTAAATTTAGCAGGCATATGATCCTGATCACCCAGCAAAACATTATCAATAAAGGAAAATCCTGAGATCCAGTTGCCATTGGTATTTTCCATATGTCCCTCAAGATCGTTCTGTCTTCCTACGAAATTCCACATCAGATACCGGACAAAGTAGTATCCGTTCTGGAAAGAGATGAAATACTCCATATTCTGAGCAAAGGAAGGCCGTTGTACCTTAATAAGATCATAGGGTTTTACTTTCAGGTAATCTTCTGCGGTAATGGAATCTCCTTCATATTTCGCTCTCAGTTCATCAAAAATCCTTTTAGCCTCCGGATTGTCTGCTACCTCTTCATTATCATAATTGAAGGTAAAATCAGGAGCACCGTACAAGGCGATATAATTTGCGGTAACCTCTTTATCTTCATTGAACATCCTTGGCATGAAGCTGATGTGCGATTTATTAAACACATAATTGAATCGTTCCCCGGTTTTTCTGTAGGTTCCTGTTTTTTCATCTTTTTCGTAAATGTCTCCTGTCACTTCTCTTTTGTAACTTCCGTCCTCATCTTTTTCCAAACCGTTTCTGTCGAGAAATGCAGTATAGTTTTGTCCATAAATCGTTGGCCAGTCACCATATTGTACCCTGTTATAGTAATCTCTCATTCCTATCGCTGTATCCGGATCATTAAGGTTCATCGGTGGATTGGCGTTTGCCCTGATGGGAATTACCAGCCAGCAAGAGAAACCAATCATCATATACACAAGGGATAAAACGATCGTCTGATAGACTTTTCTTTTTGTTTTCCTCGCATATTTAATCAGGAAATAACTGATTGCAATCATAAGAACAAATGCCACAATTGTCCCTGAATGGAAAGGAAGTCCCAGCCCGTTCACAAAGAAAATTTCAAGTTTCCCAAACATGGTCATCACCAAAGGGAAAATAATCTTGAATACAAAAGCAAGAATTCCTAATGTAATCAGATTAGCAGCTATGAAACTCTTCCATATAAAAGTATAGTTACGGGCATAATATACCAGACATATGGCCGGAATAGCCAGCATACACATCATATGCACGCCTACAGAAAGTCCTATGGCAAAGAAAATAAGAATGATCCATCTCTCACTGTCGGCAGCTTTAGATTCATTCTCCCATTTGGTAATCAGCCACACCAGCAGCGCAATAAACAGTGAAGCCATTGCATACACCTCTCCTTCTACCGCTGAAAACCAGAATGTATCTGAAAAAGTAAAACATAAAGCCCCGATGACTCCGGCAAACAGGATTGAAATTTCCTGAGATTTGGTAATATCATCAAAATCCTTATTCAAAAGCCGTCTTAAAAAATGGGTAATCGTCCAGAACAGAAACAAAATGGTAAATGCACTGAATACTGCTGACATCGCATTGATCACAAGGGAATAATGCTCTTCGTTCCCCAACGCAAAAATACTTGCCACCGCTCCCATAATCTGGAATAAGGCGGCTCCCGGAGCATGGGTCACTTCAAGTTTTACCGCAGAAGAAATATATTCTCCGCAATCCCAGAAGCTCAGGGAATGCTCCATTGTTGAAAGATAAGTGACAAGTGCAACAGCGAAAAGGAACCAACCCAGTATGGTGTTCCATTTTTTAAAAGACCAGTTTTTCATATACTATTTTTCAATATGTATATGACAACCGGGGGAAAGGGTTTATTACATGAAAGAAAATCTATTTAATTATTTTTTTTTCTAACCACAAAAGTCATAAAAGCTTTATTTCAATTTATTAGTTTAAAACGATATGTATAAAAAAGTTCAAATAAGAGAGAAAATAAAAGATTTTCAAAAACTTAAGTGTACTTTAATGATTAAGCTTAATACTTAAAAACTTTTGTGTCTTTTGTGGTTTAAAATATCTTGGTTTATATAATTTTTTAATACGTATTACTCAATCCTCCATCCAAAGGAATGCTTGTTCCGGTAAGATAATTTGAATATTCTGAAGCCAGAAAAGCTACCAGATGACCATATTCTTCCGGCTGCCCGAATCTTTTCATGGGAATCTTATTTTCTCTTGCTTTTTTTATTTCTTCCGCGGGAGCACCCGTTTGCTGGGCTTCATGAGTAACCAGTTTTTGAATTCGTTCGGTATCAAAATATCCTGTCAGAACATTATTAACGGTGATATTATGTTGTGCAATTTCATTCGACAGGGTTTTTGCCCATGCAATGACAGCAGAACGGATAGAATTGGAGAGCGCAAGATTTCCGATCGGTTCTTTAACTGACAAAGAAGAGACATTGATAATACGGCCGTTTTTCTGTTGGATCATATGAGGTAAGACCAATAATGTTGTTTCGCAAACCGTTTTGAAAAGAAGATCAAAAGCTTTCTGATAATCATCCGGGGTTTTATCGAGTGCCAAACCTGGTTCCGGACCGTTTGTATTGTTAACCAGAATATCAATCGAATGATCATTAAAATATCCTGTAATAATTTTCTTATAACTTTCAAAGTCCGAAAAGTCAGCCACCAGATATTCGTGTTTCTGTTCCGGATTGAGTACCGGCAGGGAAGAAACGAAATCTTTAAGTTTTGTTTCATTGCGGGCCATAACGGTAACATTAGCGCCGCATTTTGCCAGTTCCAGAGCAATTCCTGCTCCTATTCCCTGAGTTGCCCCTCCCACCAAAGCGTTTTTTGAAAAAAGTTGAATATTCATAAAATTTTGATCAATATTAATTGGTATAAATAAATGTAAGAAAAAACCTCCAAATTATATTTTGAAGGCCTGTCTTTTAACTCAAATTTATCACTTATTTCACCACTGTTGCTTCAAGTTCCACTTTTAATGTTTCGAATAAACCATTTACTTCAAGCATTGTTACGGCCTGCTGTATTTTATGATGGGCAATCCACTCCTGAAGAATGGGAAAATAAGGCCAGAGTTCTTCAGTAGAAGTTGTATAGATATTTAATCTTACTATACCGCTGCATTCATATCCCGCTGTGCGGATCACTTCTTCCAGATTGGCAATAGCCTGTTCCAGCTGGGATTTCATATCCTTATCACTGGATGTTCCATCGGGATCAATAGCCGCCTGCCCTGAGCAATATAAAATACTTTCAACATTCTTCACCTCTACAGCCTGAGAATAACTTCTTTCATCCTGCCATTCCCATGGATTAACTGTTCTTTTTTCCATTGTCCTGAATTTGTTATTTGTTACAGTACAAAATTGCAGAACAAATACAGCAAAACCCTGTGATCCGGATCACGATTATGGAGTGAGTTCTCTCACAGTTTTATAGTGGAAGACGGCTCAAAGTTTCCCTGGAAACTCCTAAATAAGCAGCTAAAAGAGATTTCGGAACGCGCTGTACAAGGGAAGGATATTTTTTCAAAAGCTGGTCATACCGCTCTTTTATTCCGGTTGTCATCATGGAAATGGTTCGTTGCTGAGCCGTAATAAATCCCATATATGCTTTTTCCAGAAAGAAATGCTCCAATTTTGGCAGATGGGCACAGAGCTTTTTGTAATCCTCTAACTGAAGGCACAATACTTCTGTATCTTCAAGACATTCCAAAGACATCGTTGCCAAAGTTTGCTGATAGTAAGCAGGAAAATCTGTTTCCCACCAATCTTCCATGGCAAATCCTATAATATGCTCTTTTCCGGTTTCGTCAGTATAAACCAGCTTCAGAAGACCTTCCAATACAAAATAATTATAAGGAACCGGTTCACCTTCCTGTACTAGAAACTGGTGTTTTTTATATTTTTTATAGGTAAAACAGGATGATATAAATTCAAATTCATCATCATGAAGAGGGATTATTTTTTCAATGTGAGTCCTTAGCTGATGCAGCATATTCTATTTCTTGTGGTATAAAAGTATTCTTTTTTCATAAAGACATTCAGTATTTCGGCTTCTATTTCTGCAAAAGTCAATAAGGTAAAGAAGTCATAAGCTGAAAAAATTATGGCTTTTGTTTCAACAGTTCATCAATCTGTTTGTAAAAAGAATCTTTACTGTAATCTGCCAATCCTTTATGATGCAGACGGATGCTGCCTTTTTTATCCAGCACGACTGTTGTGGGTAATGATCCGCTGTAAAGTACACCAGGAATATTGCCAGCCGGTACCAGAAAAGGAATGGTATAGCCTTTTTCTTTTAAATAGGATTTTCCAAAAGCAGCATTGTCGTCAAGATTCACGGTAAGAAATATCATCTCCGGATTGTTCTTATATTGATCATACAGTTTTTGCACAGAGGGAAATTCTGCCCTGCAGGGAGGACACCACGAGGCCCAAAAGTTAATGAAAACGACTTTGTTTTGTAAAGCAGCAGTATTGATAACCGTTCCATCTTCATTTTTCACCAGAAACCCGGCATAAGAAACCCGTGCTGAAGTATTTTGATGCTCTTTTGATTCTGATATGCTGGAATTGAGGATTCCCGTGGAAGCAACCTGTCTCATCAGCCATGCCTTTGCATCTTTATTCACCAATACGATAATGAATAATATTGTCAGTATTACTGTAGAGCCATTTTTCCTGATCCAGATTTTTACATTTTCCATACTCGTTCCTCTTAATTCTTAGCCAAGATAAGATTAAAATTCCGATCAAAGCTCTGAAGGAGCATTTTTAAGCTAACAGTCTTTCCATCACAGGATATAAAAGACTTTTGAGTGTTCAGTTCCATAATTTTCCTAACAAACAGCAATAAAGCTCATATAACAACCGTTAATAATTTATTTTTTAACATAATTAACTAAAAAACAATTAATAAATCAGTATACAATGCATAATATTATTTTTTATGTAACAGTCTTATTTTATTCTTGCTTTTACCATTTTCAAAAACACACTTTTTCAATGGATTTATTTCATAATTAATTTGTTACATGTAACAAATTCCCTGTTCATCCAACTAATCGTACATCAACAAAACATTAATTCCTATACAAGAGATCTACTACTTTAAAATAAACTAATGCAAACATCCTTTTTAAAAATTACCGCTGCCACCGCAGCGCTCTGTTTCAGTACCCTGGCAATAGCCCAACAAACCTATTCTGTAAGTGGAACTGTGAAAGACAAAAAAAACGGTGAGCTGTTAATCGGAGTATCGGTAAAAGTAAGTGAAGATCCTACCATCAATGTTGCAGCCAATGAGTATGGATTTTACTCTCTATCACTGCCTGCAGGTACTTATACCATCATTATTTCCAATCCGGGATATAAAGATTTTGAACAGCAGATCAAAGTAGATCAGAATATAAAACTTGATCTCCCTCTTCTGCCTCAGGAAGAGACAACAAAGGCTATTGACGAAGTAGTTGTAACTGCTGTTAAAAAGGATAAAAATTTAACCTCCGCTCAAATGGGAGCAGAAACGTTAAATATAAAAAGTATAGAAAAGCTCCCTGTTCTTTTTGGGGAAAAGGATGTGATGAAAACCATACAGCTTTTACCAGGTATCAAAAGTAACGGTGAAGGAAGCAGCGGATTCAGCGTAAGAGGCGGTGCTACCGATCAAAACCTGATCCTGCTGGATGAAGCTCCGGTTTATAATGCGTCTCACCTTCTTGGTTTTTTCAGTACATTCAACAGTGATGCCCTGAAAGATGCCAGCATCATCAAAGGAAACAGCCCTGCCCAATATGGAGGCCGACTTTCTTCTGTTCTGGATGTAAAAATGAAAGACGGAAATAATAAAGACTATAACCTGAATGGAGGAATCGGTCTGATCAGCAGCAGGCTGAGTGTAGAAGGACCAATTCAGAAGGAAAAATCATCATTCATTGTTTCGGGAAGAAGAACATATGCCGATTTGTTTCTTAAAACCAACAAAGATTATAAAGACAACAAGTTATACTTCTATGATCTCAACCTGAAAGCCAATTATCAGATCAACGAAAATAACCGTATTTACCTTTCAGGATATTTCGGAAGAGATGTTTTGGGATTGGGAGATACTTTCAATACAGACTGGGGAAATACAACGGCAACTTTAAGATGGAACAGCATTATCAGCAGCAAGCTATTCTCCAATACATCTTTTATCTACAGTAATTATGACTATAAAATCAGTCTGAAAAATGATGATACTGTATTTGATTTAAATTCAAAAATACGTGACTGGAATCTTAAGCAGGACTTTACCTGGTTTGCCGGGAACAAGCATTCTGTACGTTTCGGTCTTCAGTCTATTTATCATACGCTTACTCCAAGCAGTGCTTCCGGTACTACGGTGAGCAGCTTTCCAAGAAATCCGAGATATTCATGGGAGAACGCGGTTTACATCAACGATGATTTTAAAGCAACGGAAAAGTTAACCGTTAATTACGGAGTAAGACTTGCAATATTCAGTGTATTGGGAGGAGATACATTCAATACGTATGAAAACGGAGTCCTTACCGACAGTAAATTCCTGGAGAAAGGAAAATTCGGAAAAACGTATGTGAATCCTGAACCGCGAATCAGTGCAAACTACCGCATCAATGAAGTAAGCAGTGTGAAAGGAGGTTATTCCCGCAACACACAAAATCTTCACCTTTTAAGCAACAGCAACAGTGGAAATCCTACTGACCAGTGGATAGGAAGCAGCTATACGGTAAAACCTGAAATTGCAGATCAGATCAGTGTGGGCTACAGCAGAAATTTCAACAATAATAATTATGAATTGAATGCTGAAGTTTACTATAAATCCATGAAAAATCAAATCGACTTCAAAAACGGGGCTCAGATTGGATTTGATGCCGGATCTGATGTAGAAAGTGAACTGTTGTTCGGAAAAGGAAGAGCTTACGGGCTGGAACTTATTGCCAAAAAGAAAAGCGGAAAACTTACAGGATGGATTTCCTATACCCTTTCTAAAACGGAAAGAAAGATCGACGGAATTAATAATAATGAATGGTACAACGCCAGAATGGATAAAACACACGATCTATCCATCGTTGCCACCTACCAGCTTAATCCGAAATGGAGCTTTTCAGGATTGTTTGTTTACAGCACAGGAAATGCCGTTACCTTCCCTACCGGAAAATATGAGCTGAATGGTCAAACAATATTCCAGTACAGCAACAGAAATGCTGACAGAATGCCTGCCTATCACAGAATGGATCTGAGCGCAACTTATGAGCCAACTTCCAATAAGCGATTCCGCGGTTCATGGACCTTCGGTATTTATAATTTGTATGGTAGAGAAAATGCCTACACAATCAATTTTGAAGACAATCCTGACCATCCCGGAACTACACGTGCAATGCAGACTTCTTTGTTCCGCTGGGTACCCAACATCACTTATAATTTCAAATTTTAAATCATGAAAAATACTTTTTATATCATATTATCTCTCTTTGCATTAACCTCTTGTGAAAAAGAGATCGATCTGGATCTGAATGATCAGGGCGGAAATATTGTCATCGAAGGAAATGTAACCAACCAACCGGGGCCTTATACCGTAAAAATCACAAAATCAGTTAGTTTCTCAGAGCCTAATCAGTATCCGGCTGTAACCGGAGCTCAGGTTATTTTAAGTGATGATACCGGCCAAACCGAAACCCTTCAGTACACAGGAAACGGAATGTATCAGACAACTACTTTTGTGGGGCAGCCCGGAAGAACCTATACTCTGAAAATACAGGCGGAAGGAAAACAGTATACCGCTCAGAGCAGTATGCCTGAAATTGTTGATTTTGACGGGCTTGAACAGAGTTCATTTAAATTTGGTGACAAAACCACTTATACCCTTTTACCGATCTTTACCGATCCGATGCCGCTTGGGAATCGTTATCTTTTTAGTTTTACGATCAATGATCTTCCTAAAAAATATATGAATACCTTTTCAGACAATGTAAATAACGGAATGCTGAACCAACAGCCACTGATTCTGCCTAATGACGATAACAAAGGTAGAGATCATGAAGTGATTGTGGGAGATAAAATCCATGTAGAGATGCAGTCTATAGATAACAATATATTCACTTACTATAGTGCTCTGCTTCAGATTTCCGGAGGCAATGGCGGAGGTGCTACTCCAGCCAATCCACCAAGTAATATCAATAATGGAGCTTTGGGTTATTTTTCTGCCCATACAACAGATACAGAGACTTTTGTAATCCAGCCTGTAACTCCATAAATTTAAAAAGGATATTCCAATCAACGGAATATCCTTTTTTATTTGTCTTATCTCAACTTTCTTTTCAAGGCATAATACCTATACATAAGCTTATCATATCGGATAACGAAGAACAATAATCCCGCAGTTATAATCAGTGTTTTTAATTGAATCATATTATAACTATAGCCGCCAATAATACATCCTGAAAAAAAGCATGCAATGATAACCAGTTTAAGGGTAATATTCTTTTTAAGCTGTCTCTGTTCATTTTTTCTCTCCTTAAAAAACAGTTTTGAAAGTTCTATTCCAAGATCTGTAAACAACCCTGTAAGATGAGTTGTTCTTACTACAGACTGTGATACTCTTGTAACCAATGAGTTCTGAACTCCCATTGCAAAAAGTAAAAGACCTGCAGTGATATAAGGAGATAACGAGATTTTTAATTCCTTATAATCTGACATTCCTACACATCCTAATATCAAAATTTCGGTTATTAAAGGGATGAGATGCGGACGAACTGTTCTGTGCCCTGACGAGAATTCAACCAGAAAGCTTGAACAAAAAGCTCCGCTCAGAAAACAGATAATAAACAGAAAGTAAGTAAGTGCTTCGTTGTAATGATCTAGAAGTATCTCTTCAGAAAAGAAAGCAAAATGTCCTGTTATATTGGTTGTCAGCACTTTAACAGACAAAACACCTACAATATTTACTATTCCGGCAACGAATGAAAGTGCTGATGCCAGCTTAAGATTGTGAAAATAGGTTCTGTTTTTCCCTTTGTGTCTGAACATTTTAAATCTCTGTAAGAGCTGTGTATTATTGTCAAAAAACAGCTGGATAAAATAAATAAGTAAAAAATAAATTTAGAAATGTCAGTGTCAAACTGTGAAAAACATGTCCGCTTAAGTATTTATCCAGTGTTCTTTATATCTGCTGTACTCTTTTTTGTATTCTTAATAATAAATTAGAGGCTTTTACAGAAAGTAAAACAGCTTCTCTGCAACGCTCTGAAATGTTCTGTTTTTTAATTCAGAATCAATTTTATTACTTTTGTAAAAGTAATTCGTTTAGGAAAAAAACTTGGTGATCTGTATCAGTTTAAAATGTGATTTAAGTTAAAAAAACCTAGCGTTTATTCAATAGTCCGTATAGAAAAATTATGATCTCAAAATTTATTTTTAATAATCAGTATCTTTTTGATGAGCTCCCTGAATATGATAAAAATCTGCTTACAGGAGCAATGAAAACCAGGAACTACCGTAAAAATGAGCCTATATTTACTGACGGGACAAAACCTAATGGCGTTTACTACCTCAATGAAGGGAAAATAAAGAAATACAAGGTTGATAATGATGGAAGGGAACAGATCATTTACATTTACAGTTCTGGTGAATTTTTCGGATATTCTGCTATTCTGAGCAATGAATCTTATGGAGACACTACCTCTACATTGGAAAGTTCTGTTATCTCATTCATTTCAAAAGACAGTTTTCTGGATATCCTAGGCCAGTCATCAGTACTTTCAAGACTGCTGCTGAAATCTTTAAGCCACGAATTCAGTGTCATGGCCAATCTTATTGCCGTTTTATCTCATCGTACGGTCAGGGAGCGAGCTGCTTTGAGTTTGCTTATTCTTCATGATAAGTACAAATCAAATAATGAACCTGATCAGGAAGTATTCATTTCCCTTTCCCGCATAGATCTGGCAAATATGGTAGGAACAGCCAGAGAAACCTTAGCCCGGATTATTAATGATTTTAAACAGGAAAAACTCATCAGATCTGAAGGTCGTAAAATACAGATTATCAACTTTAAGCAGTTAATTCATATTGCTAATTTTTATTAGTAAATAATTTAGTTTAAAAGCTTTAATTTTCTACTGACAAACTGTTGTCATAACTACCTGTTACCTTTGTTTAAAATTAGTTTAAACAAAAAATACCTTATGAAACTTACCTCATTAAGACTCATCAGCAAAGACATCAAAGCGGCAGTAGAATTTTACGAACAAATCATGGGAGCAACAGCCAGATGGTATACTGAAGATTTTGCAGAACTCTCTGCAGATTCCATAACCATTGCAATCGGAAGTATCCGGACGATGCAAATGTTTTCAGAAGGTCTTACCCAATTTGCGGGAACAAAATCAACCATTATTGAATTTATGGTTAAAAATGTAGATGAAGAATATGAAAGAATTAAAAGTTTAGCCTCCGAAATTATCCAGAAACCTACAACAATGCCTTGGGGAAACAGATCACTTTTGTTCTGTGATCCGGATGGAAATCTGATTAACTTTTTTACTCCGGTAACTGTGGAAGCTGTGCAAAAATTCAGCTAAGCCACCCCTTCAATAAAAAATAAAAAGAGGTTGCCTCAAAGGTCAAATAAATTGACTTTTGTCATTCTGACGAAGGAAGAATCTTATTAGTAACCGAACATATTAGATTCTTCACTCCATTTCATTTCATTCAGAATGACACTTTTGAGACAGTCTCTTTTTGTTATAATTAAAATCTATTTCCCGAGGAACTCAATTGCTTTCCCTACAAAAGTATCATGGTATTGATAGAAAGAAGCATGTCCTGAATCCGGGAAAATCACCAATTCTGCCTGATCTAAATTCTGCGCCATATTTTTAGCATTCTGAACAGACACCGGAAGGTCATTTTCACCATGAACAATCAGTACTGGGTTCTTGATCTTTTGTATTTCTGTAAGAGCATCAGCGTTAGGTTGAGCCCAGGCCAGTACGGCAGTAAATTGCGAGTTAGAAGTAGCATCATTTAACGGAAGGTCTCTGTCTGTAGTACGAAGCTGAACTCTTGCAAAAGATGCTTTTCCTTCTGCAATACTTTGAGCCGATTCTGTAAATCCAAATTTTAGATAGGAAGCTTCCGGGCTTAATCCGGCTGTTCCTGCAATAATATTAGGTAGATTAGACAACCCGATTGCCCCCTGCGGACCTGTTCCGGTTAAAATCACTTTATTAATCAGTGAAGGATGGGTCAGTACGATTCTCTGAGCAATAAACCCACCCATGGAAAATCCCATGATATTCACTTTGTTCAGGTTCAATGCATTGATAAAATCGACAGCATCATCAGCCATTGCCTGAACGGTATTGGGAGTAATTCCCTTTGAAGAAGCAACTCCTTTATTGTCGAAGATAATTACTTTGTATTTCTTTGCCAGTCCATCCGTCACGGCAGGATCCCAATCGTCCATTGACCCACCCAATCCCGGCAGAAGCACCAATGGAATTCCATCTTCTTTTCCTAAAACACGGTATGCAATGGCATTTCCTTTAACGTTTATGAATTGGGTTTTGGCAGTTTGGTGGTTTCTGTTTTGTACCTCCTGTACCGTGGGAGGCTCATTTTCTTCAGTGCAGGAAACTGTCATTACGGTAAAAAGAGTTAAGCATAATAGGCTAACGGCTGAGATTTTTCTGATTGCTTTCATTGTAGTTTTGTTTGATTATGGTGCAAACATAAAACACAAAAACAGGCAGAACACTCAAAAGCTTTCTCAACAGGGCATTTTAGGAATTCGATTAGACATTTTTGAAGGTGAAAATGATAAGTGGAAAGTGTAAGATCATTTTTTGAAACTTCTTAAACCATTTTCAATGCATGAAGAGCTTTCATTGCTTTTTCAGCATCTTCTTTTGCAATAAAAATATGATCATGAAAATAAGCAGCAACTACATTACAACTGATATTTTCCTGTTTCAGGGCATTTGCAAAGGCCACAGTGAGCCCTACAGCTTCCAGGGAAGAATGAATATTCAGAGTAATCCATGAAGCAATATAACTGTAGATCATACTCCATTCATTTGCCGTCTCTTTTTTCAAAACAACAGTAACCGCTTCAGTTTCCCGAAAGAAAAACAAAACCTTGTCTATATCCGGTATCTCACTCAGGTTTTCAACAGTACAAAATACATATTCTCCGGCATTTAATACCGATTCCATGTTCTGAAGCAGAACAGCCAAATCTTTTTCTCCTGTCATCTTTTTGAATGCAAAACTAAGATATACATGACAGCATCTGCTTATCAAATGATAAAAAACAAAAAAGAAGGCTGTGTGCCTCCTTTTTGTTTTGTAATTGTAACCGTCAACTGAACCTCTTTATATGTATTTGTGTTTTTTTCATTTGGCCTTTTAAGAAGCCCAATTAAGGTTATTCATCACTCAATTAATTTCATCAGTGTTTTATTAATTTCATCATTTGTGTCTTTATAACTATCATTTATTAATTATATAGTTATAATCATTTGTTGTTTTTTGTATGAAATTTAAAATTTGAATAAGCATTTTTGATTTACTCTTTTCATTACTTAAATCTCACAGTACAAAGGAACAACATTACAAAATAAAATCCTCTATAAACCCCATCGATACATCTCGACCCTCTTATAGATATTTATCGATAAAATTAAATTCTCTGACAATAAGAAGTGAAAAATATCCTAAAGACTGCTATAGTTTATGATGTGTTTTAATGAGATCCACCAGCTCAACCATGTTCTCTATCTTCAGTTTTTCAAAGATATTTTTTTTGATTGTGCTTACTGTATTCTGTTTGATATTCAAGCTGTTTGAAATTTCCAGGTTTCCATATCCTTCGGCATAAAGTTCTGCAATCTGCAGTTCCCGTTTGGTCAGACTGTTGAGAGGGCTTATCAGATCCGGATTGTAAACAAGCTGCACCAATAGATTCCTTAAAAGACCAGAAAAATACTCTCCCTTCTCTATAAAAGTTGTGATAGCTTCCCTTACCTCTTCCTCTTCACTCATTTTGCTCAGGTAGCCGTTAGCGCCCGCTTTGATAAATTTAAGGCCATGCAGTTCCTCTTCAAGTCCAGTAAAAATTAAAACTTTAAGATCAGGATTTACACTTTTCATCTGAGGCAGAATATGCAGACTGTTTCCGTCCGGGAAATGTGCGTCAATGATGGCCATCTCAACCCCTTTTGATTCTATCAGCTCCAATACCTGATGTAAGGATGATGTCTGAAACACTTTAGCGTTGGGAACAATATCACTGATAACAATTTCCATTCCCTGGCGCACAATGCTGTGATCGTCTGCCAGCAGGAAAATAATCTCTTTATTTTGAATTGATGTTTCCATTATTATTACTATTTAAGTTGATCCTGAATGTCACTTTCGTTCCTTTGTGCAGTTTACTTTCCACCGATATATCACCATCGAAAAGCTCTACGATTTCCTTTACCAGGTTAAGACCAAGTCCTGCTCCCAGATTATCTACCTCATCAGATACCATTCCCTGATAGTAAGGATCAAAAATTTTACCCAAATCAGATTCTGATATCCCCACTCCGGTATCTCCTACCGTGGTAATTAAGGAAATTTGGTTTTCTCCTATAGATTCTGTAGCCATCACGAGATCAATCTGTCCGTTTTCTGTAAACTTATTGGCATTCCCCAGAATATTCATAAAAATCTGGTTGATTCTTATATTATCAGAATATACCACCAGCTCTTCAGGAATTCTGTCTGTTACCACAAACCTGTTATTTCTGGTTTCCAGATAAGGAGTAATTACCTTCACAATAGAACTGATCTCATCTTTAAGATTGAAAACTGATTTTATAAGTTCTTTTTCAGCATTCTCATTTTTTGTGTATTCCAGAATCTGGTTAGATTGCAGAAGCAGAGTACTGTTGGTAAACTTGATAGATTTAAGATAATCCTTTATTGTTTCATCCTCTGTAGTTCTGTGAATCTTATCTATAAAAATATTGATGATTTTTAACGGAGATCTGAGATCGTGGCTCAACATTCCCAGAATTCTGTTTTTAAAATTAAGGTTCTTTTTAATCTCTTTATTAGCGGCATCCAGTTTTTGTTCATAAATAAATGCCATTCTTGTAAAATACATGATCAGAATGGATACAATAAACATAAGAATCATCAATCCCAATACCAGATACGTTCTAATCCTGTTATTATTAGAACTCTGCTCGTTATATTCTTTTTCCAGTTCAGTTTTAAAATCTTTGATAGCATTTTCGTACACTTCTATTAAGCCGTTACTATACACCAGCAGTTTACTGAAATTGCTGTAAAACTGTAGGTTGCTCTTCTGTTTTTGGGCAGCAAGCATCTGTACTTTCTTTACTTCAGCAGCATAATGCTTATCCATAGACTTTATTGTGTTGTCCATTTTAGATTTAACCTGAGAAAGATCCAGCGTTTTGTTGTTGGTCATTGTGATCACCGTACTTTCTTTCTGAACATCCACTTTCCCTGTTACAGCATCTTTTAAACGGCCAAAAAAACCTTTCTTTTTAACAGTGTCTGCATAGGTGCGGGTTTGAATCTTGAAATCTTCAAAATCATTTTTATATTTGGTAGGTTCATACTGCTTATCCTCAATTTTTGACGGTGGATTAAGAGAAGTCTGGTATACTGAGTCTATCAATGTTTTCAGTTTCGCCGTTTTCAGGGTGTCCTGCCTGTGAACTGCCAGATTTTTTTTCAACCTCGGACTTGTATTTTCATATTCACCAATCTTATCGAAATTGATTTTAAGTTTTCTCAACGACTGAAAATATAACTGCAGTTCTTTATTATTCTGAGTAGCCATATATTTCTGAAGATGTTCCTGGGCATCCAGAAAATCTTTCCTCGAATTATCTGTCAGTCCACCCAATGCACGGCTTTCCTCAAGCTGATCTTTAATAAATTTCAGCTTCTTCCCGTTGACAAATTCGTTATAAAAAAATATGGCGATGATGACCTGTATCAATAAAATACAGAGGATCAATGAGTAATGAACGAGTTTTCTCAATTTAAAATTTAAGAATTTATATTTCATATTTCTTTATCAGTTAAATTAATTTCCTGACTATATAAGTCCATGAGATATTAGCCTTCAACAATATACCATTATTTTCAACAATTTCGTAATAGCCGTATATCATCTAACTTGCAAAGTTAAATTAATTTTTGTCTTCTTATAATAATGAATATTTGACAAAACCCACAGAATTTAATTTTTTTCTATATCAAAACGCCATATAAATATTCAGTTTTATTTACGTAAAACCATTTTTTTATATCAATTGCAAAAAATTAGAGCTCAGTAAAATATTCTGTATCTGCCTATTTTATTGTATCTAGCGAATAACAAATAATCAATAACGTGTGAAAAAACAATAGATACCCAATCATTATTTCAGTCATTTTGAAAGATCAGGGCTCCATTGCTGAACACGTTTGTATACCATTAAGTATTTCTACTAGATACCACAATTGGTCATTTACACTCTAAGAACATATATTCTCTTCTTTGTTACTTTGAAATGCTTATTAATAGTGACAATATTCAATGGAAAACCAGAATATGCACATGTACCGGCAGATTCGTCTCTATACTTAATCTATCGCAGCAGATGGGACACAGAGATTATTGAAGATCAGTAGTGGTGGTACATTCCTTCATTTTGATGTCTTTACTTTTCTGTATCTCTTCAATACGATTATAAAAAATAAAAACAATAACCTATGATTACAGAAAACTACGACGTAATTGTCATTGGCGGAGGAGCAATAGGCCTTGCAACGGCCTACCATCTCGGCCAGCGCCAGGCCAAGACGTTGGTATTGGAACAATACACCTTTGTGAATCAGCTGGGCAGCTCTGCGGGGGTATCCCGTCAGTTCCGGATTCCCTATCCGGATGAATATATGGTACAAATGGCTTTGGATTCCGAACCTTATTGGGATGAGCTTCAAAAAAAGACAGATACTCAATTGCTTGATAAAGTAGGCACACTCTGGTTTGGTGATCCTGAAGTACATTCCACCGAAGGAAATATTACTGAAGCAGAAAAAGCTTTGGAGGGCCTAGGGGTTTCCTATACCAACTTAACTTCAAAGGAGATTGAAGAACAATATCATTTCAAAAACCTGCCGGACAATTATGTAGGACTGTTTCAGCCTGATGGGGCCAGCATTAATTTTAAAGCAACTATTGAAACGCTTCTAAGTCTTTGCCAGAAAGAAGAAACCGTAGAGCTCAGAGAAGATTCTCCTGTGCTTGAGATCAAACAAAATGGTGAACTTTTTGAGCTTACCACTCCCAACGGAATTTATATCGCCAAAAAACTGGCCATTATTCCCGGACCATATATAAACAGTGTTATCAACCTACTTGATTTTAAAATAGAAGCTACCTACTGGAATATGTCTTCTGCTTATTTCAAAAAGACTGATCCTGCAATACAATACCCAACCTGGTTTGTGTTCCAGAATGCAACGGGAGATAACGGCAATCAGTTTTACGGTTTTCCTTCTGTTGAATGGGACCATCCGGAATATATCCGCGTAGCACCGGATTTTGTCATCGAGCCTTTGGAGGAACCCAATGACAGAACATTGATTCCGAACCCGAAGGAACTCGCCTATACTTCCCAATGGATACAAAACCATATGACGGGTCTGAATATTGAACCGGAATATACTTCAACATGTCTTATCGCTTTGAGCACAATTCCCAATAAAGAATTACTGATTGATTTTGCTCCTTCTTATGTCCCCAATCATAAAAACATTGTGATTTATGCCACAGGATGGGCCGCAAAATTCACCC
Organism: Chryseobacterium sp. 22543; assembly: GCF_052044565.1. Taxonomy (NCBI): domain Bacteria; kingdom Pseudomonadati; phylum Bacteroidota; class Flavobacteriia; order Flavobacteriales; family Weeksellaceae; genus Chryseobacterium; species Chryseobacterium sp. 22543. Next base: position 728,757 of record NZ_JBQENH010000002.1, on the reverse strand, counting down.
CTTTCTTAGGTAAAATCATGTCTGATCTTGCATTAGACGGACATACCAATTTTGACATTACTCCATTCCGATTAGGATATAAATATTTCTTAGCACTTTAAAAAATTATAAAACCATGAATCAAAAAAACGTAAATAAAAATACACCGCTGTATCCGGGAATGCAGCCCGATCTGAAAGTAGAAGTAGCCATTATTGGTGCCGGAACTTCCGGACTCTATACAGCTTTCCGTTTGGTAACCGATAATAAGTATAAGGCTCACGAAGTACAGGTCTTCGATATGAGTAACAGATTGGGCGGAAGACTGGAATCCGTAGTCATGCCGGGAATGAATTTCTGGGGTGAGCTTGGAGGAATGCGTTACCTGACTTCTCAGGAAATTGTAACCACATTGATAGAGGGTTATCCATTGAAAGAGGATCCAAACAAAAGAACACCTGTATTAAAAGATAAGATGACCCCTGTTGAGTTCCCTATGGGTGAACCGGAAAAACTTCTGATGTACATCAGAAAAGAACGTTTCAAACAAAATGCATGGACAGAAGAACAGAAACACGATAACAAACTGATTACCCGTTATTATCTGAATGAAGGGGATGAAGGCTTCAGCTCTGACCAGCTATTTAATAAAATCATTTACAATGTTTTAATGTCAGATGCATGGGTCGCAGAAAACTATAAAGAACTGATCATTGCAGATCCTAATGGTTATGATTACTCTTTCAAACTGACCAGCAGAGACTGGGATGCCGTCAAACCAAGAATGGTTTACAATTTCCCGGGTTCCCCTTATGACAAACGTCTGGTAAATGATATCGGTTTCTGGAATTTAATCAAGGACCAGGTTTCTCAGGAAGGTTATGAGTTTTTGGCCAATGCCGGAGGATATTATTCCAATACCATCAACTGGAATTCTGCTGAGGCATTTCCGTATATGGTAGGAGATTTTTCTGCCGATACTACCTACAAAACCATTGAAGAGGGATATGACAGCATTGCTTATGCAATAGCCAACACTTATATGGAACATGAAGGAGCACGTATCTGGTCTGAAAATAAACTGATTACCTTCACCAAAGACCACCATTTGATCCATACTCATAAATATGAACTTACTTTCCTGAATATACAAAGCAATACAACCTGGAAAGTGTATGCCAATTCCATAGTATTGGGTATGCCAAGAAAATCTCTTGAACTTCTGGATCAGAATAATTTCTTTTTCGATGCTAACAGACATCAGAAACTGAATGAAAATATCCGTTCTATTATTATGGAGCCTGCATTTAAAATCCTGACGGGCTTTGACCGTCCTTGGTGGAGAGATCTTGATATTTATTCCGGGCATTCTATTACGGACTTACCTATGAGACAATGCTACTATTTCGGTACTGATGCTGAGAATAATAATTCAATGCTGCTGGGAAGTTACGGTGATATGGAAACGGAAACTTTCTGGAAAGCGCTTTCTGATGACAAAGTTCTTTTCAAAGTAAGAGCGAACAAGTCTACATCCATGGAAGAATTACACAAATTTGATGATGTTCAGGCCACTGAGTTCATGGTCAACGAATTGATAAACCAATTGAAAGAATTACATGGTATAGATATTCCACAACCTTATGTAACCTATTTCAGAGACTGGACAGACGATCCTTATGGCGCAGGATATCATGCCTGGAAAGCAGGTTTCTCAGTGAAAGATGTCATGCCTTATATGAGAAAACCACTGGTGGATGAGCAAATCCACATTATCGGGGAAGCCTATTCTGATCAGCAAGGCTGGGTGGAAGGCGCCTTCTGTGAAGCGGAAAAAATGCTTCAGACCCATTTTAAATTAGACTGGCCGTACTGGCTGGATCGTGAATATTATTTAGGATGGTAATCTTGAATATATAATAATAAGTAAGATGATGTGTATCAATAAAGCTCCGGATTATTTCGGAGCTTTATTATTCCTGTATTTACAGTAAATTATTGCTCAGACAATCTTCTGTGGGATCTTTTATGACATTATTTTAAATACAATTAATAATTTTAATTCAATACATTCATCTTGGTAATTATTAATTCATTACATTTATATAACTGGTTATATAATTAGTTATTTTATAATGCTTATATAAAGTACAGGAACTTAGTGTAAAACAAAAAACATAAAAATGTCAGTTCATAAAAAAGAAGATAAGAAAAAGATTACCACGCTTCAATTAAAAAAAATGAAGGAGAAAGGCGAAAAAATAAGTGTTTTGACGGCTTATGATTATACTACTGCGAAGATCATTGATGAAGCAGGAATTGATGTAATCATTGTGGGAGATAGTGCATCCAATACAATGATCGGAAATCCAACGACATTAAGCATCACCTTAGACCAAATGATCTATTATACAAAATCAGTAGTGAATGGTAGCAAAAGAGCGTTGGTGATCGCTGATATGCCATTTGGAACCGTATCTGGAAATCCCTTGAAATCTCTTGATGCAGCTATCCGCATGATGCAGGAAACTGATGCAAATGCTATTAAGATTGAAGGTGGAGCAGAAATCAGGGAGGATGTAAAAAAAATAATTGATGCCGGTATTCCTGTAATGGCTCATTCAGGGTTAATGCCTCAATCTATCAATAAATATGGAACGTATGCTGTAAGAGGAAAAGATGAAGACGAAGCAAAAAAACTGATAGAAGATTGCCATTTAATGGAAGAATTAGGAGCATTTGGAATACTGCTTGAAAAAATACCTGCTGATCTTGCTACTCAAATTTCTCAACAAATATCTATCCCAACAATAGGAATCGGTGCGGGTGTAGGCACAGACGGACAGGTATTGGTTATACAGGATGTAATGGGAATGAACAAAGATTTTTCACCCAAATTTTTAAGGCGTTATGCAGACCTGTATACCGTAATGACAGAAGCTGCACAGCATTATATAGATGATGTAAAAACAATGAATTTCCCTGCCAAAACTGAGAGTTATTAATAAAAAAATATTGAAATATGGACTTATTCAACAGAACAGGTAAAATGGCGTTAGGCAGCAGGCTCCGTTTGCTGACAGCAAAAGTGACCGAAGATGCCACTAAAATTTATGAGTTGTATAATGTAGAAAACTTTTCGCCCAAATGGTTTCCTGTATTTTTTGTATTGCATGAAGAAAGCAATCAAACCATTACTGAGATTGCCGAACAAATTGGACACTCTCAACCTTCAGTAACAAAAATTATCAAGGAAATGCTGAAGGCAGGATTGGTTGAGGATAACCTTAAATCAAGTGATAAGAGAAGAAATATCGTAGGCTTAACTGCGGAAGGTAAACAACTCGCAGAGAAAATGGTAACAATACAATGTGCAGATATAGATCTTGCTATTGACCGGATTATTGAAGAAGCTACACATAATCTCTGGGAAGCCCTTGCAGAATGGGAGCACCTTTTTGAACAGAAATCCTTGCTTTCCAGAGTAAAAGAACAGAAAAAGGCTCGCGAAAGTAAAAATGTAAAGATCGTTGATTATGATCCGAAATACCAATCTGCATTCAAAGCACTTAATGAAGAGTGGATCTCTACTTATTTTGTAATGGAAGATGCCGATTATAAGGCATTGGATAATCCTGAAGAATACATTTTAAATAAAGGAGGAAAGATTCTTGTCGCACTCTATAATGATGAACCGCTTGGGGTCTGCGCTCTTATCAAAATGGATGATCCTGATTATGATTTTGAACTGGCAAAAATGGCCGTTTCCCCAAAGGCACAGGGAAAAAATATAGGCTGGCTGCTGGGACAGGCAATCATCAGCAAAGCAAAAGATTCCGGAGCATCAAAAATATATCTTGAAAGTAATACCCTACTGAAACCCGCCATTAATCTGTATTACAAACTGGGTTTCCAGAAAGTAACCGGACGGTCAACTCCCTATCAGCGCTGTAATATTCAAATGGAATTAAATGTAAACAATTAAAATATGTATGATAAAAAAGTAGCCATCGTTATCAAAGACGACCTGTTACCATGGCAAAAACTTAATGTTGTTTCTTTTTTGGCCGGAAGTATTGCAATCGAATTTCCGGAAACCCACGGTGATAAATTCGTGACAGCTGACCATGAGGAATTTCTGCCTTTTATAAAGCATCCTACCCTTGTCTATAAAGCAGACAGTACAGAAAAGCTTCAAAGGGCATTCCACCGCTCAAGAGACCGTGAGCTGGCCATTGGAATTTATACCCGACAGCTCTTTGATACAAGATCTGGTGAAGAAAATGTTCTTGAAATAGCAAAACATACTTCAGATAATCTGGATCTGGTTGGTATTATCATGTATGGCGAAAATAAAAAGGTAGATAAAGCTTTGGATGGACTAAAATATCATGAATAAAAACCAATCATTATGTACGATAGAATAAAACAGAGTTTTGACAAACAGGGGATCATGAAAACAATTGGTGCCCAATTAGAAGAAGTACAACAAGGACAGGCTAAAATTACCTGCAAGTTTTCTGAACATCTGACCCAGCACAACGGTTTTTTTCATGCAGGCGTTCTGACAACCATTGTAGACAGTGCCTGCGGATATGCCGCTCTAACAACGATGCCCGAAAATTCCAATGTACTGACAGTAGAATTCAAAGTTAATTTTATGAAACCTGCCAATACAGATAAACTTGTGGCCATTGGAAAAGTTCTGCAGACAGGAAGAACACTTACCATTTGTGAGGGTTACGTCTATGATCAAAAAGAGGAAAAGCTCATTGCAAAAATGACAGCCACCATGATAGCCATCCATTCATAAAAATCAATTTTCTCCAATAATTTAAAATGTACAAATCTTTATTTGTACATTTTTTAATATCAATCTATGGTAAAGAATACTTTAGATTTTATTACAACAATACGTTATTATATTCTTATTCCATATCACCACCATTAGTTTTTTCTATTTCTCTGGAGGAATCTTCAAGTGATATTTTCCTAACTTTTCAGTTTGAAACAAAGTAAAGGTATACAGAATACTTCAGGCAGTTTCATTGTATGATCAACTGAAATATTCAAAACCCAATAACAGCAAAACAGCTTCATCATCTTATGACAGATAAAAATTTTAATCCTCAGAAAGGCTTTATATTCAGTAAACATGTGCCGGAGGAAATATCACATTTTGACCGGGTCTTTGATGTTTTCAAAGATTTGCTCACCCATACCTCCGGAGATCTTGAGGAAGCCTTTGAATGGCTTGATATGCTAGATAAGGAATATGACATTTTCGACGAGGAATACACCCTTCAGGATTTTGAAGAAGATTTGAAAAAAAGAGGTTATATCAAAGAGGAAGATCCTGAAGAAGGCAATACCGGAAGTGGAAAAGGTAAAAATATATTAACTCCAAAACTGGAAGCTGCCCTTCGTGAATATGCTTTAGATCAAATATTTGGAAAGCTGAAGAAAAACGGAGCAGGAAATCACCGCACCAGCAAAACAGGAATTGGTGACGAACGCGATGGTGAAAACCGTTCCTTCCAATATGGAGACGATCTAACAGCTGTGAACATGACTGAAAGCTTAAAAAATGCCCAGATCAATAACGGAATTTCAGACCTGCGTCTTACGGAAGACGATCTCATTGTAGAAGAAACCAAACATAAGGCACAAATGAGTACCGTCCTCATGATTGACATCAGCCACTCTATGATCTTATATGGTGAGGACCGTATTACACCAGCGAAAAAGGTTGCCATGGCACTTGTAGAACTGATTAAACGGAAATACCCCAAAGATTCCATTGATATCATCGTTTTTGGAAATGAAGCATGGCCCATCAAGATCAAAGACCTTCCCTATTTAAAAGTAGGGCCTTACCATACCAATACTGTAGCCGGTCTGGAGCTGGCAATGGATATTCTCCGCAGAAAAAGAAATACCAACAAACAGATTTTTATGATCACCGACGGAAAACCGAGCTGCATTCAGCTGCCCAGCGGTGAGTTTTATATGAACAGTTTTGGTCTGGATGAAAAGATTGTTACCCAATGTCTCAACAGAGCAGCACAGGCCAGAAAATTGAAAATCCCCATCACTACTTTTATGATTGCCCAGGACCCCTATCTGCGTCAGTTTGTAGAAGAGTTTACCGCTCAAAACAAAGGAAAAGCATTTCTGACAGGGCTATCAGGTTTAGGACAAATGATCTTCGAGGATTACGAAAAAAACAGAATAAGAAGAATATAGAGGTCGGATTTCAGACTTCATCAAAGCATTACAAGAAAAATCTTACCAGATAATTAGCAGTACAAGAAAATGAAAAACGATATTACATTCAAAGAATTAAAAGATTCCGGTTATACCCATAAAACGATTAATGAGGAAATCCAGGCGAACCTGATTGCAAGAATTAAAGCTAAAGAACCCGTATTTGAAGGACTTTGGGGATATGAAGACACGGTGGTTCCCCAATTGAAAAAAGCCATTCTTGCCGGCCACCACATCAATTTATTGGGATTACGCGGACAGGCAAAAACAAAAATCGCAAGAAGCATGGTCAATCTGCTTGATGAGTATATGCCTATTGTAAAAGGCTCTGAGATCAATGACAGCCCATTCCTGCCCATTTCAAAATTTGCCAAAGATCTCATTGCAGAACTGGGTGATGAAACTCCGATTTCATGGGTACACCGCTCCCATCGTTTCTATGAAAAATTAGCAACTCCGGATGTGAATGTGGCTGATTTAATTGGAGATATAGACCCCATCAAAGCGGCTACTTTAAAATTACCATATTCCGACGAACGTGTTTTGCATTACGGAATGATCCCACGTGCCAACCGTTCTATTTTTGTTTTAAATGAACTTCCGGATTTACAGGCACGCATCCAGGTTTCCCTGTTTAATATTTTGCAGGAAGGTGATATTCAGATCCGTGGTTTCCAGCTGAGAATGCCTCTTGATATTCAGTTTGTTTTCACAGCCAATCCGGAAGATTATACCAACAGAGGAAGTATTGTAACGCCATTGAAAGACAGAATAGGGTCTCAGATTTTCACCCACTATCCAAAAACAATTGCTCTTGCTCGCCAGATTACAGAGCAGGAAGCATTGATTTCTGCTGAAGATAAAGCACAGATACAGATTCCTGACCTGGCGAAAGATCTTTTAGAGGAAGTCGCTTTTGCAGCACGCATCAGTGAATATGTAGATGCAAAAAGTGGTGTGAGTGCCCGTCTGACCATCAGCGCTATGGAAAACTTAATTGCAGCCGCTAAATTACGTTTGATTGAATCCGGAGCTGAGCGAACCACTGTCCGTCTGCTTGATTTTATGTCGATCATTCCATCCATCACAGGAAAAATCGAACTGGTTTACGAAGGAGAACAGGAAGGCGCTGATTATGTTGCCAAAATATTAATTGACAAAGCGGTGATGACCCAATTTGAAAGTCTCTTCCCGCGTATCTCCAAACTGGAAAAAGAAGGGATCAAAACACCTTATACCGACCTGATCAGATGGTTTAATAAAAATCATCTGGAGCTTAATTATAATGATACCGATGAAGAGTTTTATGCTAAACTCGATAAGATTGCTCCTCTGGCAGCCGTGGTGGAAGAAAATACGTCTGAACTGAGTCCGGAAGATCAGAATTTCTGTAAAGAATTAGTATTGTGGGCATTGACTATCAGCAATAAAATTGATAAGTCTGAAAATCAAAATGCCTTTACTTTTGATTCACCTGGAATTGGTCAGTTTTTACGCAATTAAAAATCAGTATCCAATAGATTAAATATAAAAACCTTCAGAACAGTTCTGAAGGTTTTTTATTTGTTTCTGAAAGACTTTGTCCCAACCCTTGTCAAGGTTTGAAACCTTGCCAAGGGTCAGAAATCAGACTTTATACCATATTATCATTTTTAAGTATAGCAGCTCCAAAAGGATTGTCAACCAGCCACAGCCACTCCCCGTTTTCATTTCTTTTCATAATGCACGAAGTATGACCGGTCATGTGTATAGAATGTCCATTCGGAGCAATTCCTGTCATTTCCCACTGATCAACCCACATCGCAAGATCATTCACAACGGTCACATGGGAAACTTCTCCCTGAATATCCAGCTTTAACCTGCAGATTTCATTCATGGCCAATTCTATCTGTTCAAGACCTCTCAGCTCCTTCCCTTCTCTGTCTATATAGACTGCTTCAGGATGAAAACAGCTTAATGCTCCTGCAACATCTCCGTTTTTTATACAATCGCGGAAATAAGCTACTGCACCAGCTTCTGTTTGTCGGTTAAATTCCTGCATTTTATTTCAGATTTCTGGAGTTCAATTCTTCTTCTAATTGTTTCTTGTTTTTATTCCAGCGGCTGGCAATAGAACCTACAAAAAATAATGGCAAAACGGTCAAAAATCCAAAGCCGCCAGTTATAGTGCTATAAATCGAAATACCTACCATTACTCCCAGAAGCACAGCATTGAGAATATTATTGGATTTGATTTCTTTTTTCTTTTCTAATAATTCATGATCTGTTAATTGTGATAATTCTTTTTCCATGGTTTATTTCAAGTTTTTTGGTCGGTTTTTGGTTTTTAAAATGGCAAAAATTTTTATGCTGAAATTTATTTTTACCGAAAGCTAAAATACAATATTGCTAAGACATTTTTTTATTTCTTTTATTTGTAAATTATTTCCAGCTGTTTATTTCTGAAAATTTCAAAGCTTATGGAAGACAACCTGAATTCTATTTACAGAGTTATCAATTTCATGGAAAAGAATTATGACCGGCCTGTTTCTGTAAAGGAACTGGAAGATATCTCACATTATTCTTACCGGAATATCCAGCGTATTTTTAAGTACAGCTGCGGAGAAACAATAGGTGCTTTTCAGCAAAGATTAAAGGTAGAAAATGCTTATAAACGGATTCTTTATACCCAGGAAAATCTCACCTCTATTGCTATTGAAGTAGGTTTTTCCAATATCGCTTCTTTTTCCAAAGCTTTTAAACAGCATTTCGGGATTTCTCCAAAAGCAGCAAGATTAAGTAAGGAAAAACTTTTATGTGAAGACGAGATCATTCCGATAACATCTGATGAACTGCTGGAGCCGGAGATTGTCTATCTTAAATCATTGCAGGTATACTATCAGAGTATTAAAACCTATTATAACAACGAAGAAATTGAAGTACTGTGGGAAAAATTTATGGAAAATAAGTTTCCCGATTCCGGAACAGAATATTTTGGCGTAATAGCAGACGAACCCTTGATTAAAACAGAAATCAACTGCCGGTATGATGCATGTTCTTCTGTACAGTCTATCAACAAAAAGCTGCCTTCAAAAACAATATTCGGAGGGAAATATGCCCGCTTTACCCATACAGGCAGCTATGAAACAATAGACGAAACATATACTAAAATCTATTCTCGCTGGATTTTTAATTCCGGTCTTGAATTTTCACACGCTCCTATCATAGAAAAGTACGAAAGACATGCTGACAATGAAGATAAACAGGAAAATCAGTTAACTTATATTTTACTGCCTTTGAAGTAAGTTGTCAATTTGGGACAAGTTTTCACATTTTTATCGATCTAATTTTGCCCTGTTAAAAATCAACCAATTATGCAAAAAAAGAAAATCATGTCACTGTTATTACCAGCTATTTTACTTTCCTGTTCTCAGACACAATTACCAGAACCTCCAGATACAACAAATCCCGGTGCTGCTGCTTACAAAATGCCTGAAGAATCAGCTCCACACGAAGGAACATGGCTTCAATGGCCTCACCATTATCAGTATGGAACGACTTACCGTAACCGATTGGATGCAACCTGGGTAGCAATGACCAAAGAACTTGTACAAAGTGAAAAAGTTCATATCATTGCTTACGACAGTATAGAAAAAGCTCGTATCACAGGGTTATTAAACAATGCAGGAGTTCCCCTTACCAATATCAATTTCAAGCTTTATCAGACAGATGATTTTTGGGTAAGAGATAATGGCCCCATTTATGTAAAGGATCAAAATGGCCAGCTATACATTCAGGACTGGGGATTTAACGGCTGGGGTAACAAAGCCGATTACAGCAGGTGTAATGCAATTCCTTCAAAAATAGCGACAGACACCAATATACCTAAAATCAACCTCAATTCTGTGATGATCAATGAAGGCGGAAGTGTAGAAATTGACGGAAACGGAGTATTGATGGCCTGTAAAAGTTCCATCCTTAATAACAACAGAAATCCTGGGATGACGCAACAACAGGCAGAAGCTATTTTTACCAAAAACCTAGGCGTAACTAAATTTATCTGGCTGAATGGAAAAGCGGGTCTTGATATCACCGATATGCATATTGACGGTTTTGCCCGATTTGCAAATTCATCTACTATTATCACAATGAATCCTGATGATCTTAACTACTGGCAGGTTCCTGACGGCGACATTGATAAATTATATGATGCTACTGCAAAAAATGGTTCTCCTTACCAGTTTGTAAAAGTTCCGTTAACAAGAAATGATGTGATAACCACTTACGGAAAAAATGTAGGCCGTGCTTCTTACATCAATTATTACATCGCAAACAACCGCGTATTGGTCCCTAATTATAATGATCCGAATGATGCCGTTGCCAACAATATTATCCAACAGCTGTATCCCGGTAAACAGGTTGTTGGAATAGACTGCCGTAATTTATTTGCCAATGGCGGAATGGTACATTGTGTAACGCAGCAGCAACCGCAATAAAATAATTTTCCAAATAGAAAAGTCTGCTGATTGTTCGGCGGGCTTTATTCATTTATAAGACAAAGTATTATCTAGTCAGATTTTAAAATACTTACCCGAATTATGCTCTATTTGTTAATACAACTGAAAGGCAGTCGCCAAAAATAACGTAAATTTGCTCTGTCCATCAAGTAAAGGATGGTTTCCAGTGTAAGTATTATGAAAAAAACAGCAGTTTCTTTATTAGCTCTTCTTCTGAATATTATTTGCCATGCACAAAATTTTGATGTCATTCCCTTAGGGATTTATGGTGGAGAGCAGGAAGACAATTTATCAGCCTATCTGGTAGGCGCTCCGAAAAACAATGCATTTCTCTGCCTTGATGCCGGTACCGTAAATGCAGGAATACGAAAAGCTATTCAACTGAAAAGTCTTGACGGATCTGCAGAAACAGTTCTCAATGATCAGATAAAAGGATATTTTGTATCCCATGGTCATTTGGATCATTTATCAGGGCTTATCATCAATTCTCCGGCAGATTCTAAAAAGGATATTTTCGCTATAGCTCCGGTGATTCAGATTTTACAAAATCACTATTTCATCACGGATACCTGGATTAATTTTGCCGATCAGGGTCAAAAACCTATCCTTGGAAAATACCATTATAATGAACTTCAGGAAGGAACTGAAATCCCGGCTCACAAAACTCCGTTTTTTATAACAGGATATGAACTGAGCCATGTAAATCCTTATAAAAGCAGTGCTGCACTGGTAAGAAGAGATGATCATTATCTTCTTTATCTGGGCGATACAGGTGCTGACCGCATCGAAAAGTCCGACCGTCTTGATCTCCTTTGGAATACTATCGCTCCTCTTGTTAAAAAAAGACAGCTGAACACCATATTAATAGAAGTTTCTTTCCCAAACAGCCAGCCTGAACATCTGCTGTTTGGCCACCTTACTCCTAATCTGTTGATTGAAGAATTAAGCAAACTGAAAGAAAAGACAGGACAAAGCAGCCTTGAAAGCCTCAGTATTGTAATTACCCATAGAAAACCAACTGGTGATAACCCTGAACTTATCAAAAAGGAACTCTTGAAAAACAATCCTTTAAAAGTAAATTATATTTTCCCGGAACAAGGCAAAAAGATTAGTTTACCATAAAACAAATCAAAAGATGAAGCATATCCCTGTTTCATCTTTTTTATTTTCGACATTACAACTTATCAATAATTTTAAATAACTGCAAATCAGATACTTAAAAACAAATCGCTAAAATTAATTAAGTTTTTCATGTTTATCATATTTTAATATCGTAATATTGCAATATTAAAATAAAAAAAAATAATGGGAGTTACTAAAACAGAAATCTATACTGACGAACAAAACAGATTAGCTTCCCTTCTTAAAGTTTTGGGACATCCTGCCAGAATAGCTATTTTACAATATATTATTAATCAAAAGGCATGCATCTGTAATGATTTGGTTGAAGAGCTTGGTTTGGCTCAGGCTACTATCTCGCAACATTTAAAAGAGCTGAAGAATATCGGAATCATCAAAGGTTCAATTGAAGGAAAATCAGTATGCTACTGTATTAATGAAAGTACCTGGAAACAATTTCAAAACGAATTCAACCTGTTTTTTAATCAGGATGTTACGATAAAACAATGCTGTTAAGGCATTTTTTTTGAACAACATAATCGTAATATTGCAATATAACACTAATAAATTTTAATCTAATGAAACTATCCGAAATCAAAAAAATCCTTCCGACACTGGAAAATGTAGAATTTCAATTGGAAAACGGCACTTTTGTACCTGAGCATTTCCATGTAACAGAAGTAGGTCAGATTACAAAAAACTTCATAGATTGTGGCGGTGTAATCCGAAATGAAAAGGCGGTCAACTTTCAGCTATGGGATGCTGATGATTATGAACACCGTCTGAAACCGGGAAAACTGCTGCATATCATTCAACTTTCTGAAGAAAAACTGGGAATAGAAAATTCAGAAATTGAAGTAGAATATCAGGGAGAAACTATCGGTAAATATGATCTGGAATTTAACGGTAAAAATTTTGTCCTGAAAAACAAAACAACAGCCTGTCTTGCTCAGGAAGCATGCGGAATTCCTTCTGAAAAACAAAAGAAAAATCTTTCTGAATTGTCTGCAAACCCAACATCAGCTTGTAATCCGGCTTCAGGCTGCTGCTAATTAAACCTTATAAAATAGATAGATGTATCAAGAATTATTAAACACGGTTCAATCTTTACAATGGGAAAATATAGAGACCAGCAGAAAAGAGATTCTGGAACCATTGATTAGCTACATTCAGCAAAAAGTAAATGAGGGAAAAGAAGTCAATCTGAATTTTATCTGCACGCACAATTCGCGCCGTAGTCATTTGACGCAGGTTTGGGCACAGGCAGCGGCTGCTTTTTTTACGATCCCGGGAGTTCATAGCTACTCCGGAGGTACGGAAACAACGGCATTATTCCCCAAGATAGCAGAAACTTTAGCTGAGCAGGGTTTTACAGTATTCAGTATTGCAATTTCAGATAATCCCATATATGCCATAAAATATGATGACAATACCCTCCCCGTTATAGGTTTTTCAAAAAAATATGACAGTCCTTTCAATCCCGTTTCCGGATTTGCAGCAATTATGACCTGTTCGCAGGCAGATGGCGGATGTCCGTTCATCCCCGGAGCAGAAAAAAGAATTCCTATCACATTTGAAGACCCAAAAGTTTCAGACAACACCCCTGAACAAACAGGTGTATATACAAAGCGAAGCTTACAAATTGCAGAAGAAATGTTCTATGTTTTTTCTAAAATCAAAAAATAATCATGCAGCCAAGATTAAAGTTTCTGGATCGTTATCTCACGTTATGGATATTCATTGCGATGGGTTTTGGGATTTCTTTGGGACATTTGTTTCCTTCTATTCCTAACCTCATCAATTCCCAGTCTGTAGGAACTACCAATATTCCTCTGGCAATAGGACTCATTCTTATGATGTATCCCCCATTGGCAAAAGTTGACTATTCTCTTCTGCCATTGGTATTTAAAGATAAAAAAGTAATTGGGGTTTCTTTATTGCTCAATTGGATTATTGGTCCTACTCTGATGTTCGGTCTCGCGATCCTCTTTTTAAGGAATGAACCTGATTATATGGCAGGTCTGATTCTTATCGGGCTGGCAAGATGTATTGCTATGGTCATCGTCTGGAATGATCTGGCCAAAGGAAACAGAGAATATGCGGCGTTGTTGGTTGCCTTAAACAGTATCTTTCAGGTGTTTACATACAGCTTTATGGTGTGGTTATTTATTAATGTACTGCCCACTCAATTAGGTCTGGCCAATTTCAATGTAAATGTGTCTGTGAAAGATATTACTGAAAGTGTCCTTATATACCTTGGAATTCCTTTTTTAGCGGGTTTTCTCAGTCGTTATTTTCTGATAAAATCTAAAGGAGAGGAATGGTACAACAGAAAATTCATTCCAAAAATATCACCCGTTACGCTGTATGCTTTATTGTTTACAATCATACTGATGTTTAGCCTAAAAGGCTCAAAAATACTGGAACTGCCTGCAGATGTAATTAAAGTAGCGCTCCCCCTGATGATCTATTTTATTCTGATGTTTTTCGTGAGTTTTATGATCAATAAGTCATTAAAAATACCTTATGATAAAAATGCATCTATAGCCTTTACAGCCACCGGAAACAATTTTGAACTGGCCATTGCTGTTGCAATCTCTGTCTTCGGAATCCATTCTCCACAGGCATTTGTAGGAGTGATTGGCCCTTTGGTAGAAGTTCCGGTGCTAATACTTCTTGTAAAAGCAAGTTTATTATTAAAAAAGAAATGGTATCATGATTAATCTGGCAGGAAGAATAATAAAAGCTTCACTAAATTTGTGATGCTTTTATTATTTAATTTTTTCTAACGGGAAACATTCTCATAAATTACTGGATGATTAAATTTCACCAATGGCAGGGCGGCTGTTCTTATCATTTTTTGAATTGGCATACCGGTAAACAAAATACCATGTAATAAGGATCTGAAATAGGATAACTGAAGGTAAAATGAAAGGATATCTGACAAAAGGAGCTAATGTATCCCCGTGTGCCAGCATCATTGGTAGATCAAGGACATTGAATATAATAATTACCCAAAGCAATGCTTTATTTCCTTTAAAATACCACCAGCAGAATATCCCATAGGCAAGTTCAATAATGAAATTCAGAATAGGATAATCTAGAATTCCGAGTCCTAAAACCGGTTTGGCAGAAAAGGGCGAAAGCTGAATATCCTTCTCATGAAAAATCACATCAATGACAACATGAGACAGAACTCCAATAGCAAATGCCAGCGCTAGTTTTCTGTTTTTATACCCCCAGTTGATCACACAAAATGAAAGTACCGCAGCAGCAATTCCTGAAAAAATAGAATGTGAATACGGCAGAAAGTCAAGATGTACCCTACCCCCGGAAATTGAAAAGTGTTCCCAACCCAGATAGTTGAAAAATACCCAGCATACTTCTACAAGCTGTACGGAAACCAACAGCGGGAACAGTGGCAGTTTGGGGTTGTTTTTTTTAATCAACAAAGCTGTTGCAGCATGGTTAATGGCAAACATAATATTAGATTTAGATTATATAGGCAAAGATGCTGCAGCTATTTTATATACGCTTGTATGATTTGGCTATTCTGCAACAACAATGTAGGTGACTGCCCAAACATCCTCCTGAAGGTACGGTTGAAATGTGGAGCATCTGAAAAACCAGATTCCAGAGCCGAATCTGTGAGATTATGGCCATCAAAAATATATTGTAATGCCCTTAAAAGTCTCGCCCACAGAATATACTTCCTCATAGGAATACCCACCTGTTCTGTAAATAAATGAATCAGCCTGCCTGGAGAAAGATAGACTGCAGATGATAAATTCTCAATCTTCAGAGGCTCAATTCCGGGCTGCTTCAGAATCTCCAGAACCTTGACGATCCTTTCATCCATTTCTTTGGTTTCATCAGTATTTGATAGCTTCTGAAGAAATTGAAGTATTGTATTGAAAAGTGGATCAACCGACATATTACTTTCCAGCAGCGGTTTGATATCCTCCAATAATTCTTCCACGGTTGATTCAGGTAATCGTGTGATTTTTTGTCCTGACAAATAAGTTTTTTTAAGACCCGTCCCAATTTTACATTCAGGATCAATATTAATCAATAAGAATGTATTATCATAGGTTCTGCATTCATGCGATTCATCAGAATTAATGACAACAGCCTTATATTTCATAACAGAGCCGGATGATATCACCTCTATTTCATTATCAAGACTTATAGCAATCTGTATTGCATGATGCTCGTGAACAACAGTGTCAATAGCACGGCCAATATAGATAAAGTATCCGGTTGAGAAAAATAATAGGGGTTGTGTCATATAAGCTTAGCCTTATAAGTTTTATACTCAAATATATTTAAATAAAGATGATAAATAAGACCTGCCCTACAAAAATATTATATTTCTATGGAGAAGAAATCACTTTCTGGTACTTCATAATGTGCAGTTCTCCTATTTTGGCTGTTACAAATGATTCTTTGTTGAAATTAGCACAGTGTAATATTAAAATTCATCTTGGAACAAAAAAATAAAAAAGAGATATATGAAAATAAAAAGCCTTGAATCAAATGATTCAAGGCTTTTTTGCGGAGAGTGAGGTACTCGAACCTACCCACCCGATATGCGATGTTTATTGACTTTTTTGTTTGTGATTAAAAAACTGCCACGAATTTGCCACAACTTTTATCACTTATTTAAAAAGTCCTTTTAAGAACTATCATTTCTTGTTTGCGGAGAGTCAGGGATTTGAACCTTGCTTATAAACCCAGTACTGGCGTACATTTGTTTCGAAAAGCTCAAATTTGCCATGAATTTGCCATAACATTTCCTTTATGACCGGTTTTCAGGCACCCGCTCTATATCTTTATCAACCTGCAAATGATTAATGACTTTGATCAAAGAGCAATTATTTCTAATTGTAAAAGTAATAAAATTATCAATATGAAATACTACTAGAATATTCAAATATTAAAAGTTTTTTTAACAAATAATTAGCTTTTTGAAAGATGAGTACTTAAATAAAAGTTTGAATTAAGTATAATAATCATCAGGTAGAATAAACCCCCAATCAGAGAGGGTCTCACAAATTTCTGCTGAAATTCGATCCTTAGAGTTCGCAGTTGGAGCATGTTTCCATGTTCCATCAATGTTAAGAGCATACTCTTTACTACCTATTTTTAAATGTACATGGACCTGTTGACCGTGTATTGCCATTCCTTTAGGATCTTTCTTAGGTGGGTCAAGCCTAAGAATGCCTTCGTTAACCTGATTACGGTCGATTGCCCTATTAATCTGCGCGGCTTCCTTCTTCAATTTTGGCTTATAGTATTTTTTGAAAATTTTAAATGAAAGCTTTTGCTTTTCAAAGTCAAAACTAGAAACATAATCGCCGTGGAATTGTGCATGGCTGTCTTCGTCATAAACTAAGGGATGTGTACATGTACTATCTTCCATCCCAATCAGTGAACAAGCATAATCAGGAAATTCCGCAGAAAAACTTGTCCAGTCATTTGATGAATTAGGAGTTGGACTTCCCATCATGTATGATAATTGCAACAATATCTGAAAATCAGGTTCCATTAGCCAAGAAAAATGACCTTTCAAGATCTCAAATGACATATAACCATTAAAGTACATAAACTGAAATACATTATCCAGATTTTCAGTATTATACATAGTTTCTGGACAATATACATTATCCCCTACTTCACGAGCTTTATCTAAAGCTTTATTATAATTTTGCAAAGCAAGGCTTCGATCTTCTGCTTTATTCTTCCAGCAAAAGGATTCTACATATTGTAGTAGCTTACCCTCCATTTCTTCCTTCTCGTTTTAGTTTGAACAACTCTGCCATATCCTGTCCAACCTGATCAAAGAAGTCTCTGGGAAAACTTTCAAGATCTCCTACTTTACTAATTTTAATCTCTCTTGCTAAGTTTTCATTTTTAGATAATTCTTCAAAAAAATAAATTCCAACATTTTCAGGAAGTAGTGGATTCTCATTCAAAGAAGCTTTTCTGATCCCATTCACGATATGTTCACTATGGGTTTCAACAATAATTCTTACACCGGAAGATGCTACTAAACCCAGAAAAAAACCCATGTTTGATTGGCCTTTTGGGTGGAGATGTGCCTCCGGATTTTCAATAATGAAAATACTATCTTTTTCTGCTATTAACCCATTGACTATAATAGGAAGTGCATAACTAATTCCAAATCCTATATTGGGAGCTAGGATACTGCTTTTGGCCGCACTACTTCGCATTTTTATCTGATATCGATTAAAATCCTGTTCTATTGAGGTAACTCCTGCTGTTCCGGGACATATAAAAGCTAACCAACTATCTACTTGTTGTTGCAAATACGAGCTTTTTGTACTTTTATTTTCTCGTTCATCAGTAATCTTAAAAGATAATCCATGTTTTGAAATTACCTCAGCTGTGTTTTCACCTCTATAATGGCAGTGTGGAAAATCAGTATATAATGAATCTATCCCTAACCTTGGCCCCAACCTTTCGGTGTGGAGGTAATAGAACTTTTGCTTGCGCCAGAAAGGTATTTCTTCTCTTTCTTCTGCTGATTCTAAATTTACCACAACCCTTTCGTTATGCTCTTCTTCACGAGGAAGGTCAATATTAAAAATATCCTGACCTAACTCAATCCGAATATGATTTATCAATTTTGTATTTTCGTTAAAAATGTCATTGATGGTTCCTAAACTTAATAAATATGGTCCATTCAACGGAACTGTTGCATTTTTCCAATTACTACTGGTATAATCTGTACTTTTAGAATCATTACAATTTTTCTCAATAGCACTTCTTAAAAGTAATAGTGCCTGTATAAAACTACTTTTTCCAGTGCCATTGCTTCCTGTGAGAACCGTAATATCTTTTAATTCAAAATATTTATCTTCAAAACATTTAAATCCCGCAATTCTGTAGTTAATAGTCTGCATCCCCTAGGTGTTTTGTTAAAAATAATCCAAAATACTCAAAGCTTACTTCTAAATTCCATTTCCCGTTCGTACCCCAAGTTATTGCACGAAATACATGTTCATTATCTGAAATATAATCAGCCAAATACTCTAACAACCCTTCATATTTAAATTTCATTGTCACAGTCGAATAATCGTACTTGCTAAGAAGCACGGAAAAACTAAGCATCAGAAGTTTGTTGACTGGCGATCTTCGCTGCCTTACAGTTTCTCTGGTAACTTTTCGAAAACAATAGCTGCCAAATAAATGGAAAGCGTTCTTCAAAGCTCGATTATAAACAGTTATACTTTTTCTTAGCTCATCAAGATCGTATTTGTTCAAGTCATCGATAAAGTCATCAAGTGTGCCTTCCATATCTCCATTATAGAAGCCTACTGGATTCTCAACTGAATATTGCTCATCAAAATACAGAAACCTTAATGCTGCTTCTCTTGCATCCATTCTACCATCTTTCACACTATAATCAGTAGCTTTTCCGAAACTTTCAAGGTTTACCATGTCCTTCAATACCATTTGTATCTGCGGTTTAGAAAGACAGTTTCTAATCTCTTGATTATTAAGAGGCTTTCCTCCAGTATTAAGTCTTCTAAAAAGGTCAAATTTTAATTTACTTGGTGAGCGGTAATCAATAACAAAACACATTATTTGTGTCTGTGTAAATTTCCTCAATCTCAAAGGAGACAAAACAGTTTCCAATTCTGAAAAATGCTTGTTATTGCATTCGGAGAGATATTCTAAGTTTGTTAATTTCAGTTCATTGTTCAAAAAAGCTCTTATCGTTGAAAGGCGCTGAAGTCCATCGACTACCGTTAGACGGCCATCTTCATATTGGCTTAAGTAAATGGAAGGCAATGGAAGTCCTAATAACACAGATTCAATAAGCTTACTTTGTCTAGTCTTATCCCATATAAAGTTCCTTTGAAAATCAGGTGTTAATTCAATATCATCGGACTCTATGAGGTCTAAAATTTGTCTAAGTGAAAACGGTTTGTTTTCCACAAAAATATCATCTGGTCCATATCCAGGCTGCTTTAATTGCTCAAAATCTATACTACTATCAAATCCTTGGGCCTTACTTTCCACCCAATCTGAAGATAGACCTGTTAACCGCTCATCGACAATATCATCAGATTCCTCAAAAGGATTATCTCCAACCAGACGTAACAACCCTTCAGTATTTGTCAGAGGAAATTTATATTCATTTTCATCCACAATTGAGTATAAATAAACCTTTGAATTATCATCTTCGATAATTGTAAAAGGAATTTCTCTATCTTTTCCACTAATTGTGAATCTTGCTTCCAGTAAACCCATTGTCTATATTGATCAATATTAAACTACTAAATTTAAACTCATTTTTATTCTCCCTTCTATATTTGTTTGATGGCCAATCAAAAGTTTATAAATATAATTTTTACACTTAACAATTCATTTCTTCTAATTCATAGTAAAACAAATACTATTTATTGATTCTATATTCCGATTATATTACCTATAAGGTGAAAGATCATCTCTTTCAAATTTTCAAATCTATCTGCTAATTTATGTAAAAATAGAAGACAAAATCATTTTTAGTACTTTACGTATAGTGATTTTGAAATTGAATCGGCATCTCAACCTAAAAATTCAACCCGACCCAAGTTATTAAACTTGGTGTCATGCGTTTCCAGAAAAAGTCACATAAACCGTATATGTTTTAATAAGAAGTCGAGATCAAACACCCCGACTTCTAGGATTAACAACTGTATATTAAATTAAATACAATACCAACAGCTAAAGACTTTGACCATCTTCTTTAACAGCAAACTATTTCTATCTTTGTCACTTACATTAGTTCTTTAGTTTAAAGAATCTTTAATCATTCTAAAATTAGCTAAAGCATTTTCGATGTTTTCAATAATATCATCAATCAATACATCTGGCTCAGGAAGATTATCGAAATCAATCAGATTATCATCCTTAAGCCAAAAAATGTCTAAGTTTGTTTTATCTCTTTCAACTATTTCTTCATAGGAATATCTGCGCCAGCGCCCTGTTTCATTTTCTAAGCTCCATGTTTCACTTCTTTCTGCAATCTTATTAACTTTATAGCATTCTATAAAATCCTCTAAATACTCATATTTTAATGGGTTTTTTTTTGGAGTATGCCTGATATTAGTCCGGTAATCATAAATCCAAACCTCTTTAGTTGCTGGACTATCAGATTGCATATCTTTCTCAAAAAAAAGTACGTTAGATTTTACTCCCTGAGCATAAAATATACCAGTGGGTAGCCTAAGAATTGTATGCAGATTGATATCTTCGAGCATTTTTTTTCGAATTGTTTCACCTGCACCACCCTCGAACAGTACATTATCAGGTAAAACAACAGCTGCTCTTCCATTATCATTTAACATAGTTACTATATGCTGTAGAAATGAAAGCTGTTTATTACTTGTGGTTACCCAAAAATCACTTCTTAGGAAATATCCATCTTTTTCTGCTTGTTTTTTATCTGTAGTTGGTATATCACTACTACTTATTCCAAAAGGAGGATTGGCAAGAACTATATTAACTTTCTCCGACTTAGAAACCTCTCCACTAGCTCTTTTCAAACTATCAGTAACTTCAATTTCTGGGGTTTCTTTTAAATCACCAACTCCATGTAGAAAAAGATTCATCAAACAAAGGCGAGCCGTAGATTTTTCAATTTCCCAACCTTTAAATGTATGAAATTTCAAAAACTCATGTTGGGATTTAGTTAGTTTGGTTTTTCTTAAATGATTAAGGACACCCAAAAAGAAACCACCAGTACCACAAGAAGGATCTGCAACTGTTTCCTTCGGCTTAGGTTGCAAGCAATCAACCATTGCACTGATTATTGGTCGCGGTGTGAAATATTGACCTGCACCACTGTTCTCAGCATTCTTTTGTAATAATGATTCGTAAATTTCACCTTTTACATCTATTTCCTGGGATGTCCAATCTTCTTCATCAATTAGGTTGATTAATTTTTTAAGTTTAACTGAATCATGTATTTTATTTAAAGCGCCGGAGAATATTTTACTTAGCATTCCACCTGAATTCGACAGCTCTTTTAGTATTAATTCATACGTTTCAATAATATGCTTAGTTAATATTAATTCTTGCCAATCACATCCCTTGGGAATCTGATATTGGCTTTTGTTTTCATCAGCCATTTTAAGAAACAGTAAATATGTAAGCTGTTCTAAATAATCTCCATACCCTAATCCATCATCACGGAGAGTATCACAAAATGACCAGATTTTTGCTACCAATATGTTTGTTGATGCCATTATTATTTAATTTATTATACTAATACTCGTTCTACATCTTTAAGCCAACTATATTCGTCATCTTTAATCTTTTCCCTAACAAAATTTCTTACAATCATAGAATATGGTTCTGTATATTTTGAATAGTTATGAAGAAGAAGAAAACATTCATCTACTTTTTCGTCTCTTCTAACTGGATCATCAATATTGTTCTTTATATAATTGTGCGCTTTTCTTACTGCCATTTCACAATTTGACCAAATCTTACTTCTTCCTCTTCGTAGTGGTGTATGATCTAAGCCGTAAAATTTTATCGAAAGTTTTGCTTTTTTATTATACAAAGGATTATCTTCTTTATTGTATGTCGGATATGGGTCTCCATTTTGATCAAATGAGATTAAAGTCACATCTCTTGGTTTTACAGGGTCAATTAGAAGTGGTCTTTCGCAATCACATTCTTCATCTCCTATTTGTGCAAGGCCATCACCGTCCAACGGGAAAAAGTTACCTTTACCATAAACTTCATTACCAGAATCAAATCTATCCCTCCTTAGTTTATTTACTAAGGAACCGGCTAATCGAAAGTTCGTCCAACTGTATGAAAGCCACCAATAACCATCTTCGAGAATTATTGCCCCGTCCTCAGATTTTGATTCAGCTTTAGGTCGAAAATGTTCAATTTCCCATTCGCTGGCATTTTCTGGTGCTTCAGAATACCAGCACTTATGGCCTGATAATTCTGATAGTGCTGGGTATAATTCTCTCCAAATATTATTCTTAGACCAATAATCGCTTCGCTGCTTTTTATTCATTGTGCTGATATCATTTAAACATTGCTCCGCCTTTTGAACCCATGCATCAAAGCTACCCTGGTGATTTCCTTCAAGACTATCAAATTTATCCCTCAAAGCAGACAGATTTATTACTCTCATTTTATTCCATCTTTTTGAATTAATTTCAGAACACGTTCAGCAGCCTTTGGGCTTTCTTCAGCTAGCAGTTGTTTTTCTGACTCCGTTAGTTCAGCTTTGCCAAAAGCTTCCAGTTTTGACATCTCAGCTAAATAAGTTTTGAACCATTTATCTTCAACTTCTTCATAGAAACCAAAATTTTCCAATTCAGCTTTTAATCTTTGATACTCGTCGTATTCAACTTCATTCAATTTTTCTCTCATTAAACGACCTTGCAAGTACCTTTTACGGTTCAGTTTTTCTTGCGTTTTTTTATCTAATATTGTAGGTAGTCCAAACAAAGGACTGGTTAATATACCAGCTACTCCTAGACCTTTAGGACTTATATCAGGCTCAATTATTTCGGTATCATAACTAACATTTCTCTTAAATATCCTTACTTGCTCCTTTTCCATCCCCCCTATAACCAATGGGTCATGAGTGCAAAAAACAATTTGAGTTTTAGCAGACCTGGAAACTACATTTTCCAGGAATTCAAGATATTTCCATTTCCATAGCGGATTCAAATGTGTGTCAGGTTCGTCAAGAAGAATCAAAGCTTCATCATCTTTTGTAAACTTAAGTAGGCCAAGAACAGTAATTAACTGCTTTTCGCCTTCACTCAATTCACCCATTGCCAATTCACCTTCAACCTGTTCTTTTAGAACTTTAATTCTTACATCCTGGTCTTCTACTAATTCAGAATAGTGAAGACTACATAAAGCATTAAAAAGTGTAATCTTATTTTCATATTTCATTTCAACAAACGCCCTAATAGCATCTTTATCTTTCAGGAATAGAAAAAGCCTATTTAATGTCTCCCTCTTATTTAAAGCACCTCTTATTGTTTCTGTGTAGAACATTGGTGCAATAGAGAAATTCCATAAGTCTTCAATGAACCTTCGGACTAAACCTGCAGTATTCCAAAAGCGATCCTCGCCTTTTCGAGATTTAGACCAATTTGGTTGCTTCAACATAAAAAGAGCTGAACCAAAATCTACTATATTAAGTTCCTTCCTTAAAAAGTCAATGGTCTCTTTCTCTCTTTCATCAAACAGATAGAAAGCAATTAAGGCAAAACTAGCATGTATGGGTTCCACTAAAAAGATACGAGGCATTTCTTTAAAATCTCCATATTTAGAGGTGGGTTCCATCATTTTTTTAAACTGCAAAAGCTTATGATCTGCATATAATGATCTCAAACGTTCACTTAAGCCTGAATAGTAAACAAAAACATGACTTGGTAAATACACACTTTTGTTCTTGAAAAACTGTGCTTTTGATCTCAATTTTTCACCATTGATTGTGAAAACATATCCGCCCTTGAGGGAATAATCTACCTCTATATTATTTCCTCTACAGTCATAATTGATAACGTATTCAAATGTTTGATTTTGTTTATGTAAAATAGGTATTCTTTCTAAATCTAAGTCTCTAAAGATGATAACTAGTGCTTCCATAAAGTTAGACTTACCGGTAGCATTTTGACCCAGCAATACTGTTTCCATAGAGTTTTTGTCAAAATCGAAATAAAAATTCTCTAGATTTTTAAATCGGCCCCTTATATGTACACTATTTATTTTCATCTTTTAAGCTTAAAAGTGATTCGCTTTCCAATTTAAATTCATCAATCTGGTCATAGATATCTTTAATTTCACTATAGAATGCTTCAATATCCCCCGCGGTAGTTGATCGTTCCCAAAGTTCTTGAGCAGATACTTGTATATCAGATTCCTTTAGAATTTCAATAATAGTTTTTTTTGTTTCCATTTGAATATTTTGCTTGGGTTTACTCTGGGTCAGTTCTTTTTGCTTTTCAAGAAACAGCACTTTTTCCATTTGTATGGTTTTCAATAAATCTTCTACAGATTCCCTCGAACTATAATTAACAAGTCTACCCTCAAACGCTTTTTTTAAGATTGAGTGTTTTACTGCAACAATTTCATTTAAAATGGTGCCAACAGTTTCCCCTAAATTATTAGCTAGTGTAAACTGATTTTCGATTATTTGAATTACTTCAAGCTGTTCCTCTTTGGAAGGAATCGCTATTGGGGTTTGTCGAATATTTCCCATCGACAAAGATGCTTGGGCAACTGCTTTCGCTGATGCCAACAATAATTTTTTGCCCTTTGGTGATTGATAAAAATATTCAAGATATTTGCTATATATTTCACCATATGGCCTTGCCAATGCTATGTTTGGGCCGAGAAAGAACTTGTGTCCTTTAGGAATTGTTGCTACATTACCAACTCCCGCTCCAACGAATACAATTATTAATTCATTACCATTAAGTCGCGATCTTTTTAAATGTTCTACTGACTCAGATACCACTTTTGAATACAATGTCTCTTTAAATCCATCTTGGCCGGCATTTTCAGCTTTGATAACAGGCAAATCTCCCTTCTCTGTGTACGTAACATATTCTGTATACTCAAATCCAGCAAGCTTTGTGACAAATGATATGAAGCCAAGTTGCGTCCACTGCCATTCTTCGGGTAAGTTCCATTTTATATAAGTGTGTTCATCCGTTGGTTTATCAGGAACAGTTGGCCTACTTGGTTTTGAAGGTCTCTGTACCTCTTTTTTCCCTTTCCACTTCTTTAGAGCACTTTCCCACTCTAGTATTTCTAACTCATAGTTAGTTTGACGTTCCTTTTCTATATCCTCAATTATCTGTTTTGCCGAAACAGTTATAATGTTTTCTCTACGCCATTTTGTTGTGAGATTTCCAGAAAATGCTTGGTTTAATAACGATTGCTTAAAAGTTTTTAATGCTTTTTTGGCTTTCTCCAATACTTCCTCTGCTTCATAAAGTTTACTAAAAAGTTCTTCAATCTTAAAAACTATTCTTTCTGCCTCTTTTACTGAAGATACTGGTACATTTATATTCTCTAGTGTATCTTTTGAAATAGCCTTAAAAATCGAACCTGTTCCCTGGTCTATTATTTTAGTCTCAATTAACCGCAAATACCACAATATATATAAGGGAGGAATTTTCCCCAATGTATTTATACTTGCTAGCCCCCTTCCAATGCAACAATTTTCTGTAGTAATATTTGTTGCACCTATGGGAGCTCTAACAGAAATCAAAATATCATTTTTCTGAGCAATTTTTATTGGTTGGGAACAATATTTTAATGCTACAGGGTATAGTTTCCCAAATTCTGCTTTCCCTTGAAAAAAAGGCAATCCTTTCCCGTTAGAATTATATGTATGAGAAGGTGGTGATTGGCCCATGTTAATATAGGTGATATCATTCAATTTGGCAAGCTTCCAGCCATTAGGTAAATTATATGTTTCTTCTTGTTCCTTCATCGTAAATCTTTTAGAAAAGATTCTATTTTCGTTTATTGAATAATTTGCCTCTGTCTCTCTAAAAAGCAAATACTCTTCCCGTTGAAAGAGTATTTGCTTTTTAGAGAAAATTGAGTGAATTTTCAATTGCTAAAATAATCAAAATTTTGACACAAAAAGAGCTTTAATGTGCTTTTGACCTAAAAACTTGCGATTCAAAAGCAACTACATACTTTTACGAATATTGACCAGTCTTTCACGAATATTAAGTTTCGCACCTAACTTTAAATAATATACACAATATTTGGTAGTAACCCATATTGAAACATTCCCTCTAAACCCAGACCTGTATGAACATCCTGTTAGCAGCTATGCTTGACAAAAAAGTAGAGGACGCCGTAATGAAGTTTTCCCAGCTTCCCTTTAATGATGCAATCCTTAATTTCAACCGGTATGATAAGGTATTAAGTCTTTTGGAACCCCTTATAAATGCCTACCTAGATTTATTCCGGGCGCTCAACCTAATTTCACAGGATGAATATCTGAAGTACTATAAAAAGCAACTTATCCTTCATCACAATGCTAATGGTGAATTAAACGATAGTATGAATATTAGCGAAGATATTGTCAAAGCTATCGAAGAAGCTATCAGCCCACATTTATTAGTTAGTCAGAACACCTTAATACACCAAATTAAACCCATCTACCACCATTATAGTACTTCATCTGATCTTGTATTGCTTGCCGGGGTAGCATTTATAAAAGAAAAATCATCAGAAGCCATTAGCCTATTGTACCAATGTGGTATTCCGCAATCTATCATCAACCTCAGCACGTATAAGTCTGAATACATCGTACAAATGCTGATTGAATACCAAGAGGACGGAAGTCTTTCCGTCCCAAAACTAGCGATGAAATATAGAAAGAATTATAAACAACTTCAAAAGGAGTGCAAGACCTATTTTGGAGCTACTTTCCACAATCTCTTTATTAAAATCAAAATGCTGGATGTACTTGATGACCTATTATTTACCGACCTAAGTTTTAAAGAAATAGCGTTCAAACATGACTTTTCAGGCTACAGTAATATGCACCGGCTTTTCAATACACAGTACAAATTCCCTTTGAACCATATTCCTAGGCTACTCTACCTTATATAACTAAAGAACAAGTCCACAACTTAGAGCCAATTTTTGCGATGTTCTAATCCTATTTTTCCATATCAAAGTCACTATAAGGCATCTTTATTAAAAATTTGCTTGCGAACTTTATAGTACAACCTAAAACAAAAACCCTTGAAAAAAATAGCCCTCCACGTATCCTATATTGTTAGCTGTTTCTTCATCCTGTTATTCATCTACGCAGCGCTTAGTAAACTGCTCGATTTTGAAAACTTTCAGGTGCAGTTGTCACAATCTCCGTTACTGAGTGCCTATGCCGGATTCATTTCCTATGCAGTCATTGCAATAGAAATAATCATTGCGCTGTTATTAAGCTTTCGCCAGGAAAGGCTTTTAGGGCTGTACGCCTCACTGGGGTTGATGGCAGGATTTACGATTTATATCTACCTCATTTTATTTTACAGTGACTTCATTCCCTGTTCCTGTGGTGGAATCCTTGAAAAACTGGGCTGGACGGAACATTTGATTTTCAATATTGCTTGTATTGCCCTAGCACTTGTTGGTATATTCTTCCATGAAGATAATAGGCATATTCGATTACTTCGACCGATACTGTATTCCGGCGTGCTCATTTTAATAAGCACCACTTCCGTCATTATCCTATTCATCACATCCGAATACATTATAAAAAAAGACAACAACTTTACCAGACGTTTCTTACTACACCCCATTTTGGATGATAAATCGCTGGACCTTACAATTAATTCCTACTATTTTGCCGGTATTTCAAATGGAAAGATTTTCCTGGGAAATATTACGGCACCTCTTCTTCTTACCGCTATTGATACCTCATTAAATGAAACTAAAACAGTCAAAATTGAACTGGATGCATCGGATTACCATTACCGGAACATTCAATTACAAGTAAAGGACTCAAATTACTATTTCTACGACGGCAGTGTACCAATAATCTATCGCGGCACTTTAGGGGACACAGTGGCACATACCATTAGCCATCAAGATGCCTTTTTTACTCAACTGGCCATTGTTGACTCCGTTCATTTTATGATCAGGACCCAAAGCAGCAAAACCCGCGAATACGTGCTTGCCAGTTTAAACTTGGACAAGACACCTAAACTACAGCTATACCCATCACTCCTTGAAAAACAAATTGATGGTGTATTTGATGTTGATGGTAAACTATTATTCCAACCATACAACACAGAGGTACTGTACACCTACACCTATAGGAATCAGATCCTTGCAATGGACAGGCAGCTTAACATTCTTAGAAAACTACACACCATTGATACTTCAACAATTGCCAAAATCCAAACGCATAGGCTTTCAGATGGTACTCACAAAATGAGTAGTCCACCACTCAAAGTAAATGGAGAAATAGCTTCTCATAGAAATTTGCTCTTTATCCATTCCAATTTAAAGGGCAGACATGAATCTTCAAAGATGTGGAATAAAGCTGCCGTCGTGGATATCTACCGTACAGACAGACAGGAGTATATTGGAAGTTTCTATATCGAACACAAAGGTGAAACAGTATTCTCTCATATGGCCCTTGATGATCAGTACCTCTATGTCCTTATCCAAAATGAACTCAAACGTTACCGGCTGAGAGAACCGATATCCAAATACTTTAATTAAAGCAGGGATTGCCGAAAACCTGAATCCCAGAGTAGGCACAACTTTTAAATGTAAACGTATGAAAAAATTGATCCTTCCTGCCGCCCTTATTTTGATGGGAGCAGGTGCAGCCTTTGCTACAAAAATGAATAGCAGTAAAAGAGCTATCGTAGATGCCTATCGCATAAACGCAACTACCGGCCAATGTGTTGATGCAAAGCAGAAATGTAGTACCAACCCCGGTCCTTCATGTACTTGGTCAGAAAATCCATCGGTTGTATTACAGAATGCTCCCATTACTCCAACAATGTGTGGAGATGAGCTGTTCAAGCCTTAAAAACCAATTAAAAAAGGGGGGGGGAGGCTATAAAGCCTCCCCTTTCATCTGTTTGTCTATCCAAGGAACATTCTTCTGATCTTTCAAAAAATAGTCCCACCATTCCAGAACCCGTATATACAAATCCTTTTTATCGGCAGAATCAAAATCCAAAGCGTGCCTTCCATTCTCATAAAACAAAGCGATTACCGGCTTATTGTTCCTTTTGAGTCCAATATAGAACTCCATGGTTTGATCCCAGGGAACATTCTGATCCTTATTCCCGGTCCATAATAATATGGGTGCATTCACTTTGTCAACATTGTAAATCGGATTATTCTTAAAATAATTCCCCTTATTGTTTGTAAAAGGATTCATATTAAATATACCTGTCTCATATTGCCAATAATATGGCCCAGGGTACAGATAATTATACGAAAAATATGAACGGACAATATCGCTTATACCTGCTCCTGAAATATAGGCCGCAAAGCGATTGGACTGCGTAGCTATAATATCTGTTTCATACCCTCCGAAAGAATGACCGATAAGCCCCACTTTATTCATATTAATACTCGGATTGGCGCTGACCTCATCGAGGGCATTATTGACGCAATCAAGGGCTGAGACTCCCG
This sequence comes from Chryseobacterium sp. 22543, assembly GCF_052044565.1. Classification (NCBI taxonomy): domain Bacteria; kingdom Pseudomonadati; phylum Bacteroidota; class Flavobacteriia; order Flavobacteriales; family Weeksellaceae; genus Chryseobacterium; species Chryseobacterium sp. 22543. The sequence continues at coordinate 698,701 of NZ_JBQENH010000002.1, read as the reverse complement.
CTCCCAATGGCCCTACCGTCGTATCAGGTAAAAGCACAAAATACCCACTTTGGGTCAATGTACGGATATCAAATCCATCTGCATTGTTGTATCCAGGTGTTAGATACTCATTGGCCTTATCACTTTGAATCTGATAAATATGAACCACCATGGGATACTTTTTATTTTGATTATACTGCACCGGATAATATAATACTCCTTTAAGACGTAGGCCCTCAGCAGTTGTGTAATGAATAAACTCCTGCCTTAACAAAGAAGCACTTGGATCAGCAGTTCCGCTAGATAGTAGCAATTGTTTCTTCCCTCTACTATTTATTAGGTATAACTCTGGTGGTTTATTATAACTTTCTTCTAGCGTGCAAAAAGTCTCCAGCTTAGGATCGTACCTGATATTACCTATTTTATTCTCAGTAGAAAGGATAACCTCTTTGACACTACTCCCTCGTAAAAGGCTATAAGACGTCAGGTTCTTATAACTGTCTTTAATCTCCAGTAGTATAGGTCTATTAGGAACTAGACTTCTTACACTAATATGGGAATATGGTAGTAAATTATACTCTTTGGCGTCCACAATTCTTATCGCCATACCAGGCGCCGTCTTTGTTGGGAGCAAAGTTTTGCTCTTCACATCATACTTCCATAGATCATCTTCACTTTCAAAAAAGATGTATCGATTGTCAATGGAGAAAACGGGATTTTGCAATCCATCCCTGTCAATCCCGTTCTGCGATCCATTTTCCAGATTAAAGACCATCCACTTCTTTCCATCCAAACTCCCAACAACCAACCGGCCATCATTCGAGCAGATGACCTCTGGAGTATCATATACAACTCCCTTCAAAGAACCTAATGGACGGTAGGTGTTTTGCTTCACATCATATAATGAGATATCAGTTAACTGGGGTCTGTATGTCACAAAATTATGCCCTTTGGTTGGATGGTAGGCTAAAAAATACCGCTCACTATTGAGTGAGGCCATAGCAGGGTACTTATCAGTTGGAAGCTCCCGAAATTCACTTGCCCCTTCCTTCCATAACCAATATTTGCCTATTCTGGTTCCTTTTTGCTTGGCAGCCAGGTTATCATCATTCCCATACCAGATATCTACTATTCCTTTTTCAGGCTTTTCAATCCCGTAAAGCCCAATCCAATATACTTTTCCTTCCTGAATTTCAGTGACTTTAAAATAATCGTCCTTACTTATTGGAATGGTTGATAATGTGGAGGTTCTGCCACTAACAGTATTAACAAATGTCAACCCAAGTTTTGCGCTTCCATCTCCATTACCTGAAATAACCAGCTGTTTGCCAGAGGGAAGCAGTTCCACACTAGTAGGGGCATGGCTGATGGTGGTTAGGACTCGTACTCCACTGCTGGAAATGGTCACTACCTCGGTTGCACCGTTATCCGCTCTAACCGCATACAGGTTCCTATGTCCGTCCACTACTGGTAATCCATGAACTCTATTTATTTGGTGTAACGTTGTCCCATCTTTTTTGTAAATACTGAGGATAGAATCTTTTGTCAATATACCATATTGCCCTAATTCCGAAAGGGGATAAGCCACAGCTACGTTATCATAGTGCCACCTTTTCCCTGATTGCAGATCTACAAATTCTGCCTGGCGATTCCCATACACCAGGAGTCCATCATTTTTTAAAAAAGTTACAGCACCATCCAAAACAACAGTTGCTGTGATAATATTGGGCCTCCGGGTATTAACAACAAGAACTGTATCCTGCCGGATATCATATTTTTTACGTACTGCTGCCCATTTCCCATCATTTGACAGAACAGGATTACCTAACCGGTAAAACTTCGACATCCAGCCTTGCAGGGTATCCTTGGGAGCCTGCGCTGAAAAACTACTACTTATTAGTAACAGAATATATATACAGATTAGCTTTTTCATATCTAATAACCGGTATTTTGAGGGTTAAGGTTAGAATTTAAAAGGAGTTCCTGTTGCGGTATTGGCCATAATCTGTGATACTCTTTCCAATTAGGCTTTACCGTAACAAGGTCACTCAAATGATCCATTCGTTTTAAATCCAAAAAACGGTGCCCCATTTCCGTGAAAAACTCTCTTCGGTCTTCCAAAAGGATTTCATTTAGCAGTACCTCCTTTGTAAGGGAGCTGGTAAGAGGGGTAAGTCCCGCCCTTAGTCTTGTGGCATTGATATAAGGTAACGCTTCCAGGATTTTATTTTGCTGTGCCAAGGCTTCTGCCAGTAACAGATACACTTCTTCCAGCCTGAAAACGATCGAATACTCAGTCAAGTCATTGATACGGTTTTTATATTTGTCCGACCGATACCATGTCTGCCCTACAATGACTGGCGCCATCCAGTTCTGTTTTCTCAGATCACCGGGAGAAAAAGCATTTACCAAATTTTGAGTCAGCGCATAGGTACTTGGCGCAGCACCATCAAAGTAATACGCCATGCTTTCCGATGTAGGAAATCCCGGCTTAGGCTTCAACTGCCATAAGATATGGTGCCCCGATTTAGTAAACACCGCTGTAATATCATTCTGAAACTGGTACAAGGGGCTTTGAGCAATACTTTTCAATATGACTTCCGCCTCAGTCCATCGCTTCTGATCCATATAGATTTTGGCCAGCATCAGTTCTGCAGTCTTTTTATTGGGATAAATCCTTTCTGCATTCCTGTACTCGTCTTTTAACAAATCCACAGCCATTTTTACATCATGCTCCAGCTTAATGGCCACTTCTGTGGATGGCGTTTTGGATAAAGACTGGTTCACCTGATAATTGGTGGTAACAGGATAAGGGATATCCCCAAACACCTGCCATAGATAATAGAAGATGATGGATCGCATAAGTAAAGCTTCTCCTTTAATCCTGCTCTTATCAGACACTGATAAGGAACTGGATTTATCTACACCTTCAATAATAGCGTTAGCCATATAAATTTGCCCGTAGGCATCGCTCCAATAAGAATAGATATCCGTGTTACTCGCTATATGCTGGTTCTTGTAGAGATCAAAGGTGCCATTGGACCCGCCACTGGCGTAAAAGTCCAGATCATCGGTATAAATACCCAGTGTTGATCCCGAATTATTCCCTGCAACAGGGGATTTGTCCCGCATGCCGGCATAGAGTGCTGCTAAAGCTGCATCTGCAGTCTGTACATTTTCAAATACTTCCACTGAAGGGATCTGGTTGTCGGGAACATCTACTTCAAGGAGTTTTTCACAGGAAATACAGATGGTTAAAATAAACGTAATAAAGGCTGTTATTATAAATTGTATTGATTTCATAGGTTGGATTTTTTAAAGGTTACACTGGATTCCAAAAGAAAAGGTTCTTAACGGGGGAAGGAATCCCATAAATACAAACTCCGGATCAATGCCAAAGTACCTGGTCCAGGTGACAAGGTTTTGGCCTTGGAAATAGATTTTCACATCTTTGAATATACTTCCCTGTAAGGGAATGCGGTATCCCAGCTGTACATTTTTAAGCCGGACAAAAGAAGCATCAGAAATCGCAGCATCACTGTTTTGCATAAGAATATGCGATGCATTGCTTCCAGAATGGTATGGCATATACAATCCATTCGGATTTTCCGCCGACCATACATTCATGACCTCAACCGGTTGGTTGTTCATACTCCCCGGTACAGGCATAATGTAGTTGTAATTCCTATTACGCTGCTTGACAAACTGAATCAGAAACGAAAGATCCCAGTTCTTGTACCTCAGCGTATTACTCCACCCTCCAAAGTATTTCACTCCAATGTTTTCTATTACCCTGGCGTCATCCGGGGAAGAGATCTTACCATCCCCGTTATAGTCCGTAAACTGATATTGCCCCGTCTTAGGGTCAATTCCTTCCAAATGATACAATTTCACAATGGATGTCGGCTGCCCGATTACATACTGGTTCGCGTAAGTAGAACCTTCCAGCCCTGGAAAAGAAATCAGCTTATTTTTTGGAAAACTAATATTAAATCCTGTCTCCCATTGCAGGGAACCCGCCGGTAAAGGTCTGGCACTGGCTTCAAATTCCCAGCCTGTATTTTGCACCGTGGCATCAAGGTTAGCTAGGACACTCCCAAAACCGGTAACTGCCGGCAGTTGGTAGCCCACCAATTGACTGGAGGACCGATTCCTGTACCAGGCGCCGGTAATATTCAGTTTATTTCCCAAAAGCCCCAACTCCAAAGCCAGTTCCAGCTTCCGGGTCTTCTCCCAGCTATAATCGGGATTATTTAACCGCGAGGGGATTAAACCGGTAGTGCCATTGTAAACGGAAGAAGAAGAAACAATATAGGTATCGAGATACTGGTAGTCCCCAATATTATCACTCCCGGCGGTCCCATAACTGCCACGCAGTTTCCCAAAGCTGAGCCATTTTATATCTGAAAGAAATGGTTCCTTAGAAAATAGCCAGGCGCCACCCACCGCTCCGAAATTGGCAAATCTGTTATTGGAACCAAAACGGCTGCTGCCATCCCGTCTTCCGGTGATATTGAGGATGTATCTGTTTTTATACTGGTAGTTCAATCTGCCGAATACCGCTGCATAACGGTACTGACTCCGCAACTGATCGGAGATAATTTTAGTCTGTGCTGCCCCTATATTATGAATAAAGACATTGCTCTCATAACCAATTCCTATCATCGAAGCCTGCTTATTCTCTTCATTTTGCAAAGTACCTCCTAAGAGAACATCCAGTTCATGATTTCCTTTCTTATAAACCCAATTCAGCTGCGGCTCCAGAATATAGGAAAACCGGTCCTGATTATTTTGAGATGCCCTTGAAGTTGCACTACTCTGCCCTAAGGCAAAAGAAGGATTGTACATCGTATTAGGCTGGAGGGCAATTTCCTCAAAATTCTGATAGTTAATTCCTCCATTAAGCCTAATATGGAGCCCCGGAATAACTTCGTAGGCTGTATTTACATTAATAAGCACCTGTTTACTTTCGTTGCTATATGTGCTGTTAAACAGGGCGGTAGGATTCACAAAAGTATTATTCTCCCAATTAATATTGCCGTCCCCATTATACAGCTGGGGAGCATTAGGTGATAGGAAGTACGCTTGCCGGGTCATATCCGTTCTGGGCACATCATTTTTCAGTATTGAAAATAAATTGGATACACTCACCTGTAACCGCTTATCCTCTGACTGGTGGGAGATACTTGTGGATATGGTATTGCTGATGTACTTAAAATTCTTCATAAAAGCAGTGGTCTGCTCATTATGTCCCAGGCTTAATAGAAACGTAGTAGTTTTACTACCACCATTTAATGAAAGCTGGGTATTGGAAGCAGCAGCTATATTTCCTATCAGCGCTTTAGGCCAGTTGGTAAACCGGTTCTGGTCCCAGGTCCCATTGATATCATACGCCGTAGCAGGATACTGAGTAATCCCATCGTCCAAAAATGCCTTTCTGCGCATAGCTAGATACTGCTCTGTGTTCATTAGCTTCAAGTTGGACAGCACTTGACTTAAAGCATAAGAGGTGCTCAATTGAAGTCCAAGCCTGCCTGACTTACCTTTTTTGGTGGTAATCAGCACGACTCCATTGGCGCCTCTTGAACCATAAATTGCTGTAGCGTCGGCATCCTTCAGAATCTCCACGCTTTCAATATCATTTGAATTAATACTATTCAAAGGATTGATATTGGCACCAGGCAGCGCTACACCGGAGTATAAAGAGGTCATTTTACCACCGATGGGTACTCCATCCACCACGTACAACGGCTGATTACCGTCAATGTCGCTATTGGTGATTGTCCTTAAACTATTCCTTCCCCTGATCTGGATGTCATATCCACCTCCGGGGACTCCAGAGCCCTGGGTTATATTAACTCCGGACACCCGTCCCTGTATTGCCGACAGAACATTGGTCACCGGTTGATTTTCAATTTCCTTCGTCGTTACTTTCGAGATACTTCCCGTGCGCTCACGGTCTTTAACCTTATAATATCCACCGTTTAAAATGATCTCATCAATCTTTTGAGGCTTTTCCTGAGAAATAGCCAGTCCTTTTTTAATCGTATCACCTTCGATGGTATGACTTGCTGTTTCGCTTCCTTTTTGCCTGATGATAATGACTTTATCATCATGGGAGAAGATTTCGAAAGGCAACCCTTCGAGCATCCTTTTAAGACAGCTTACTGGTACCTCTTCTTTACATTTTATCCCTTCAATGGTATATTTGCCCAGTGCCTCTTCAGCATATACATACGGGATACCGCTCTTTTTGAAAAACCTGGACACCGCATCGCGGGCAGAGGTTCTCCCTATCTCATAGTTGATCTTGAGTTCGGAAATTTTTTGCTGCTGTGCATGGAGGGCAGGAATGCCGAAAAAGCACGCACCGATACAGCAAATAATATTTTTCATATTTTTGCAAATGTTTAGAATTAATGACTTAATTGATGTTGTTAATTTTACCGGACCGGCAGCTCCAATGCCGGTCTTTATTGTTTCAGGGATATCCAATCACAGGTATACCCTCTACTTTTCAGTTCCCTGTGACGAGTGTAAACGCCAGGATCTGCCAGAGTTTACTTTTCCAGTTGATATATTGTATCATGTTGTTGTAGTTGTAATCTCATTGATAAAGCAATGCTTTGAAGAACCATATCTGCAGATAAGTCTTTAAAGCTGATTGTAATTCGTTTTTCCTTATATTCCCGTGGATAGCTAACCTTGGTCTGATAAACCTGTTCAATAACTTTCAGTACATCTTCTAACCGGCATTCTTTGAATTGCAGATCCGCTCCCTCTGAATCCTTGTCCTTAGTCTTTGTGTTACCGGATAGCACTTTCTCTTTTAAAGGAGTAATTGCTGCAATATTCCCGGCGCCGTAATTATTAAATGTTTCCTGGGGATGGAGTGTATATGTTTCTGTCTTATTTTCGTTTTTGTTCACCGCTACCTTTCCCTCATAAAGATCAACCTTAAATGATCCTTTGTCCTGAACTACTTTAAATACAGTGCCGAGCACACGAGTATCATAATCGACGCCATGAACAATAAACGGATGCTGCTCCTGTTTCGATACCCTGAAAATGGCACTGCCTTCCAGTTGCACTTCCCTTATATTCCCTGGAAAAGACTTTTCAACAGTTAGCCTGGCGCCATGCAAAAGCCTTACATGTGTTCCGTCTTTCAGCGTCATATCCAATGGGGCAAATTCCGCCATATACACCTCCGGACGGGCCAACCAATTATAGCTGGCGATACTCACACCAGCTGATATAACAACTGCTGTGGCTATCGTACTGAATAATTTCTTGCGTTTATCTTTTTCCATTTCCCTTATTATCAGAGCGCCAGCTTTTTCCCATATGGCCTCAAACTCTTCAGGAGTTAACGGCTCATGATCCTTCCGTTCATATTCTTCTTTTCTTTTCATAGGATTATTGAAGAGACTTGATAGGGGTCTCTATTAATAAATAGTCAGAAAGTCAAAAAAAAACACCCCCTATCGGGAGTGTTTTAATATACTTTAACACTAATTATGAATATTTAACAACATTATACCCTATCTCATTTCTCAATCCGCTGTAAATTTTCAATGTGTTTTTATATAGGTCGCTAATAAGTCAACAATATCTTCCCCTTTCTCATCATAATACAATGTATCAAGGGCGTCCAATTCTAAATGCAAATTATCATTATCAACAAGAGAGGATATTGTTTTATTAAATATGCGCCTTCGAAAAACCGAATCAGAGTCATTATCCTTATTAACTAATTTAAAGGCATTTTCAAGAATTATTGCTCTTTTTTTGGCACCTATAGCCTCTAGTGCCCGAATCGTTTCAGTTGAGAATAACCCATAGCTATTAATATAATACTGGTGAAAGCCACCGTTAAAGACCTGATTGTCTAACAAAACAACTAAGTATGTAACCTGGAATTTGCTCGGAAGCTTGGTTATATAACTATACCATTTTGCATAATCAGCATTCAACCATTCAACTTTTATTCCAGAAATCACTTCACCGTAGGTACTTTCAACTAACTCTAAATTATCATCCTGTATTTCGCCTTTATTCATGGAGATATTTTTATTCGTTGTTACCACTTTTTCCCAACACTGCTAATCATCGTGGCTTAAGAAAATGTTCGAAGGATTTTAACATTAAAAACTTGGGCGCTTAAATTGAAAAAATTCAGATATTTTTTTAAATGATAAGAGCCAGATCCCTTTATCTGGCTCCTTACTCTGTTTTTTCAAAATAATTAAGAAAGCAATTCAGAACGTTTCATTTTCGAAAGTTTGTTACTTTCCAAATTGTGTGAAATTTGCATCAAAAATCGATCTCGGTTACGTACCATTTCTTCCAAAGATTTATACCACTTTTCAAATGGCCCGTAAACAAAGTCAAACCCAAGAGGATTCCATGTACTGCCTTCAAGTTGCAATTCATCTAAAATATTCTCTGTTCTCGTCCAATCTGAAATGTAAACAGCTGAAAAAAGTTTCAGAAGATATTTAGCTGCTGCATCGGCAGGGCCAGTTGCCATTTTAAGTTGCTGATCTGCCAATTCATATATATCTTCGATATGGACATCATCGTTCATTGAAATGGTTTGAGAAGTTGTGCACCTAAATGCTTCTTCCTTCCAACTTTTATGATCAGAATAAGGTATATCAAATTGAAATCCATTTTCTCTCTTAATTTGTTTAAACAATAACGGACCTTTCATACAAGTACTTTCATCCCTTTCCCAAAGCGGGTAGATGGCGAAGTGCGGCCTATAAGTTTCAGCTCGGGGTAATTTTAAAATTTCAAGACCAATCACAACCGGTCCCACTATTTTATAAAATTTGTCTTTATTATAAGGGGTAAGTTGGCTAAAATTATTTAGCCAACTATTATAAACATTTTTTTTCAATTGGGCGTCAGTACTCATAGCTGAATAATATGTATCGTATAATTTAAAAAATTTCTTTGATATTTTAATATCTGCGGTGTCTGCATAAATTGAGCAGGTGTCATATTAGGATAACCAAACTTCCAATCATAAATCATCTGGGTCTGACGATTTATAACATCCAGAATCCCTCGGTCAGCACCATTAGCACTTTTAAAGAAATATTTATATTCAAACCCTCGGCTACCAAAGATTCGTTCATATCTTTTCAATAGTTCTGTAGCATATTCATGTTTAGCAGTACCTGCAAATCTACCAACCCCTCCAACTGATCTCTCTGCAATCTCCCCAGCTCTTGTAACCAACTGCAAATCGGTCAATGCAGTTCTACCTCCGGTTCCCACTATCCCCCAGGCTGGTGCAGCAGCAAGTGATTTAGTTACCGCGCTTGCACCCAGTCCTTCAATACCAAGGCTAAAGGCAGTTGTTACTACTGGCTCAACGTAATTTAAGACAAATTTAAATGATTTATTATAAGCTCCCATTACGTTTCGCCATGATTGGGGAGTTGCATTCAAATCCTCAGTCTTCCTAATGGGAAATCCCCCTCTCATTTGAAATTGCTGATCCTGCATTGTTTCAACAGGAGCAGCTCTTACGCTGGCAATGGCGTTTAATTCATATCGTCTATTAGCATCATTCTGTTGCTGGATAATTTGCGGTATTTGGAAAAATCCATTCGCGCTAAAATTCATTAAGCTGGTTTCTACTGCTCTTTGAAATACAAATTGTCCGGCATAGGTAATGGGAGCATATCCCCACCCAATACTACCATCCGGAAGCGTTAAAAGCTGTGGGCCAGGACCAGGATCATCTCCTAGAAGATCACCGAAGTAAATAGGATTATTAAAATTACTGCTATATGGTGAAATACCGGGATATTGCTCTGCTTCGGGGTCCATCTGCCACCAACGCCCAATTTGCGGATCAAGGGTTCGGTAAAAAGCGTCATACTGATTCAGCCCTATTTCCGATGTCTGCTCAATACCGTTATAGTTATTCCTGTTCTCCGCGTAAGGATTTTTAAGTGCACGGGAACTGATTCCCGCCATGGTAAGACCAAAAGGATAATAATGGGTTTCTTCAAGCAATGGCCCGTTATTATGGTTCACCACAATATTATCAAAGAACACATCCTGAACACTTTCATTACTGGTGTAGACATAGAAAAATCCGTCTTTCTTTATGACCATTCGGGAGGTTGCCAGCGTTTGCAGCTGGTCGGGGCTTCCCTGAACCTGCCTTACGCCGCTATTTTCATCCACCATGTTGAGCAAATCATCGAAAAGAACATAATTTAAATAGGCTTTAGGCATAGAAGCCTGGTTCTGGCTAGGATCTTTATCTCGTATCGCCTGGTAGCCAGCCGAAGTAAAGCTCACAGCCAACGGAGATCCTGCTCCAGTACCATTTCCGTGTGGGCCATCAGAAGGGCCTGATCCCGTCGAAAATGCCTGCAGTAATGCGGTCAGCATATTAGCCACAGATGTATTGGATGTACTGGCTGCAGCTGACTTATAAAAGGCTTTTGCCCCCAGCTGAATAGTATCTCCAGCCATTACCCGGAGTACCAGTGACGGGCCTATCTTTTGTGTCCCGGAACCGGCATTGAGTTTGGCTACATAATCATTCGGGAAGGTAGTGTTATCCGTTGGATATCCAACAGGCTTGGCACTGCGGGTATTATCAATATTTGAAAACAGAGCATTCTCCTTGGCCGAATAAGCAGTTTCCATAGTCGCTGCATAGGCAGCCAGGTTGGTTTCCTCGGTCAGTACCATCCTGGTATTATCCAGATGATCTGCAATAAAGTAGTCATATACCAGGGCAACTGGTTTACCTGTAGCATAGGTCGCCCTTATTCGACCTTCCTGATGCGGGAAGTATACTAAACTGTCATTTTTATATACAAATCCATCTATGTAGTCATAGGTGGTAATGGAACCGCTTCCTGAATAATCGGTTACTTTCTTTCGGAGTTTAGTCCCCAGCACATCATATGTATATTCCATTACCCCTTGCCCCAAAACCATGATACTGTCCGGTAGGTTAAGATAATTATACCGGTTAGGGCTCATAAGCCGGTTCATATCGAGGGTAAGGTTCCCCGAAGAGTCGTAGGCATAATCCTGCGATTCATTGTTATTGATCTCCTTAAAGTCACCCAGCTTACTTTGTGCGTCATTGTTCTTGTCCGTAACAAAGAAAAGCTGATTCGTATAGGGAATATAACTGAACTTCAAGCTATCGATGACTGCAATAGAAAGCCCCTTCATTCCTTTTTGCTGTAAACCGGTAATATTACCATTGGCATCATACCCCAGGTTACTTACAGAAAAATCCACCTTGTCCGTTGTCCAGATGGAACTGCCCTGATTTTGCTGGGTAAAATCTGCTTTTAGGATTCTTCCTGCATTATCATAACTGTACCCAAAAGCACGCGCGATTCCATCACCACGGCTCTTCCATTTAGCGCCAGCGATTCCTCCATTATATTGATTTGCCGAAAATCCATAGTCATAGGAAAGGTCTTCCCCAAACCAATTACTGGTACTGGAAGCCGTAGAAACAAAATCCTTATTGATCCCCTTTAGCCAGCCCTGAATATTATAATCATAGTTGAGCGTTTCCTTGGGCACCCCACCAACTACTCCCAGACGGCAGGTTTTAAGATTACCACTTTCATCGTAGGTATAGCTTCCTACTGTTCTCAAAGTAGCAGTATTGTCATTGAGCTGAACACTTACATCAGTTACATTGCCGCTTGCGTTGTAATTATATAATGTAAGCATCGTCGTTTGCGGCGTAACAGTACTATGTGGATTGGTATGCCGAATATAAGTACTCAGTAATTTTCCGTTATAGTCATATAGTCCTGTAGTGGTCGTCTTTCCGCCATTAATATTGTCGGATATTGTCTGTATGGGTCGGCCTCTGTCATTGTAGTAAATTGTGGTAGTCAACCATTGGTTGGTTCCTAATATCAACCGGCTAACACCCGTCACCATTCCATTGATCCGATGGCTATAGCCCGTAATGACATCCGGGTATGGATTAGTTCCACTCTGCGGCAAGAGGAAATCACCGGTTACTGCTGCCTGTACTCCAGTGAATGAATAGTTATCATCATAGTATATTTGCGTCTGAATGGCAATGCTTCCTACCGGAGCGAATGGAAATGACCCTACAGGCGCCGCATCTACCTGCGCCTGCATAGTACTTCTGGTACCACCAGCCGAATAAAGCCCGGTCTTTATAACTCGATCCAGGCCGTCGTAGTAGGTGACCATCCACTGCTGTTTTACCTTCATGTTCCCATCACGGTACATGACCGGCCTGTCCCTAGGATCAAAAACAACCTCTATAGAATCAGCACCCGGAAGCTTGGTCACAATATTCCGCCCACGAGCGTCATACCGCTTAAGGGTACAAAGCCCCCTGATGAGTGCAGAAACATCCCAGGTAGAACTGGCCAGGGAAACTGCCTGTGGAGGAATAATGACCCTTAAGTTTCCAAGTTCATCGTACACAAAATAAGTACATAACCAACCTGCATGGGCTGTACCGGGACTGGCCGCTAGCTGTGTTTTCCTTAAAACAACCTGCCCTGTTTTATTGGTGTACTCTACCACCTGCGCCCCAGACTGATCTTTGTATTGGTTCTCAAAAAGAGCGCCTGCAGGGTAAGTATCAGCCGTCGATGGCAGGCCAGCAGAAGATACGCTCCAGATCCGTACCGAATCTGCCACTGTATTTGAAAACAGGTATTGCTGTCCCGATTTACCCCCCCCTTCTTTTGCCCAGGTATTACCAGGTGCAAAACTCTTGATGGCAGGAGATGCCGGACGGTTCTCAAACTCAACGGAAGAATAATAAATACTTTCTCCCTTACTCGAGGGGCTTAATACCGTATCCTTGTAAAAATTGCGCTGACTATTAAAAGGATCATTCTTAAATTTTCCGTCATTGGTGTTGCCGGATTGCTGCATATAAGGGAGGTACTGATAGGGTGTTCGGCCATACTGATCATAAATAACCGGAACGACCATATCCTTACCCGATCCGCTGGCACCTTTAACTACGGTTTGCAAAGGCCGTGACAGACCATCAGTGTACCCTGTAACCTGAACAACGTCTGTTATCGTTCTTGATGGCGAGGTTACTGCTACAGGATCTGTTGTCGGCATCCGGGGGGTCCACGTCCTGACATAATTGGTTACCGGACTTTGATAGGCGCCGGGAACTGCCGTTGGAGATGCCGCAGGTTGTCCACCACCTGCTGGCACCTGTGCCCCGGCAACGGAGAACATCAACGATAAAAAAATAGCTACAGGCAGTAAATACGATATATTGGGGGATTTCATATTACATCATTTTCAAGGTGATTAATTCTTAGAACAAACCAAATCGTTAATTACAAGGCCTTTGCTGGGTAACAATCCACACACTTGTTGTACCGTCAGGAAATTTGTAATAATACCCGTAATCGCATAAATTGGGCTGCCCCGGAGTAGGCCGGTTAAAATTGGTTTTTACCCCTGTCACACAGTTCCCGTTGATTACTTTATGGTCCGGTTCTGATCCTGGTTCGTCCCCGCCACAGCTGCAGCTAGTCGTTTGATTGATTATTTTCTGGCCATTTAAACGGATATCCTCCTGTGCCAGGTAATTGGCCATATTTTTATCATCGGAGGTATATTTCCCGGCAGGAACGATATAGATGTCGGCGCCAGGCGTAAATCCATTTCCACAGGTATTATTAGTAAAAACCTGTGAGAAGGCATCATTGGTATAGGACTGTCCTCCACACTGTTCTGGTTGGCCGGCATAGTTGTAGCAAATCCTTTTAATGATATTGCGATCCTTATCCCTTACAATACTAAGCCTGCTCAGATAATCATACTCACTAAACTCGGTATTACCATTCCGGTCCGATTTAGAGGTAAGTCCTACTCCAGGTTCATAAGTATAGGTCATTATATCAGCATCGGTAGGATAAACACGTACTTCATCAATAGCGTTTCCATCTGACAAAACCATTCCGGAAACATAGGTTTTACTCGTATATACCCATTTCCCAGCTGAGAAGTAGCGGTAATCTATCCGATAGCTTCTCCCAGCCGGCGGTGAAAAGGATACAGTATAATCGCCTTTATAACATCCTTTACCTGCATAGGCCACAATAGTATCAGCATAGTTAGTATCTTCAAATCCGTTATAATAGAACTCAGCAGAAATGCTCTGCTGTGGGTCTGAAAAATAAGAGCAGATCATATCAATAGAAGGTGCAAAAGAAGCTTTGGCAGCTGACAAGGTGTACGTCCCTGCTGGTAAATTGGTGTAAACATAATACTGGGGATAAAATCCCATATTGTTATTAAATTCGTCATCCCATCGGCCAGTAGACCTGATCTTCAATAATCTACCAGACGAACTGAATGAAGGAGAGGAACAGCTTAAGGTATAATCCCCCATCGCATTAGAGCCATAAACCGAATCCGTAATACTAATGTAAACGGTAGAGGGCTGCGAAAGCGTAAAGCTGAGCGTTTGTGGAGTTGTACCCTGCACACGAACACTCTTTGTGGTTACCGTACCGACTGAACCGGTCTTTTCGCTGTGGGCAGCATGTGCATTTTGTGTCGCCACGGTAACATACTTACTGAAATTCCCATCCTTATCGCCGTATCCCCATTGATACCCCGTCTCTGGTCTGTTGGGATCTCCCACGTGAACAAGGTTTCCTTGCCCGTCATAACTCATCGTCTTCTGTTTTTTCACATAACCCGGCATTCTATTCAGCGTAGTTCCGGAAAAGCTGCCTGCCTGGGCAGCACTAAGCGGAACATCATTTTGAAATACTTGAATCTGTTCAGACTGGATATCGCCGCCAGGCTGAAACTTATACTCAGTATTACTTGCTGTAAGTAGCTTTTGACCGCTGGTATTCACCTGCCAAACCTCTGAGGAAACTGGTAACCCAACCGCATTAGCATCCTGGAGGGCCCATAACGCAGGGAAGCTTAGTGGAGCATAATCGGTAGTATAATAACTTCTGGTTTGAATAGTATCTCCTAGACTATTTACAGCATTGATCTTTGATGGTTGAAGGTTTAGGGGATTATACACATAGGATGTTGATGTTTGGGTAAAATTCCCTGTACTATCATACATTTTTGTTGTCATTGAACCCAGGTCCGTACGTCCAAAAATGGGAGTATAAGTCTCGGAATATAGCTCAATCAATGATGCATAATAGGTGAACATGGACTCAGGACATAATAAAGTGGTTTTTGGCCTCCAGACTATATTGCCTGCTCCAACCGTAGTGGCAAGCGGTAAATAAGCGTATACTGTTTCTGACCTGACACTCCCATTCTGTGCAATTTCCTGCTGTTTCTTGGGAAGCCCATACACCCATGGAAGGCATCTGGTTTTATTGGAATAGGGCTGGACCTGACTGGCAGCAAGCAAAGGAAAATCATCTGGAGATGTAAATTCGTTAACTGTTTTCCCCAAAGAGGAAACCTGAGTCCCCTCATAAACCTCAACCCGTTTATACATATGTGGCAGCAGATTATTCTTGGACGGATGTGTACTGTAATACTGGATATTGGTGGACAAAAGTTGTTGGGTGGTAGGTGGGGGAGTAAAAATGTCAATGATGATTCCAATGATTAGTCCCCAAAACAGTTGGGTGGCAATAATCTCACCCGCTGCAGATAGGCTCCCATAGGCCATTGCATTTCCTACCGATTTAATAGCAGTAGGATTTACCGTGTAGGAATAAACAAAATCTCCCACTTTAAACCCCGAGGTACTGGGGGGTATGACTAACCTGGAATACGAAGTATCACTGAGTATGGGTTTTTCATATCCCCAACCGGACGAGGTTCCATCGGCATTGACGTATTTGTACTCTTTTATAATTTTCTTTGAAGTATCTACCATGTCATACCAGGTGGTCCTTTTTACTCTAATTCCGCCACTCAACTGGCTGGTTCCAGCGCTTAGTGCATCATTGTTTTCATATTCATACAGCAGCTTACCTCCCGATGGGTACCATACTTCTCTTAATCCTCCCAGCATTGCCGTACAATACGGGTCCACTATCCTATTAACCTCTGATGTTAGTTCCTCCAGTGAATTAAAGGTATTGTCACCCGTAGAGTAATCCTGAAAGAAATAGGTCCTGTTATTATTAAACCCAAAGTGATCACTAGCGCTAACGGCTCGCGGCGGAACAGTAGCCATTCCCGTCAGGATAGGAACTTTATTATAGTAAGTAAATTTGTAAGGAGCATCAGGAATTTTATATCTGCCCAATTTCTGAACCGATTTTAATGATAACCTGGCGAATTTTAAGTCTGTAGGGCTAAACGAATAGGAAAATGACCGCGTGGAATCTCTAAAGAAGTACTCATAAGCAAACTGATATCCGGAAGTAACTACCGTATCCTGCTTAATGAGGATCTGATTAAGCGGCTTTTGTCCCGGAAGGTCCACCATATCCGAATCATTGTATATAAATGATACTGATGTGGTATTATCGGGAAATTGAATTGATGAGAGTCTTTTCCTTGTTCCGGCATAAATCATCGGTAAGCTTTGTCCCCCATAATTTGATCTACCATCATTGGTCGTTGAATAACTTTTTACCCCGTCATACCCTGCTATATAATTGAGTTTATACCCCTGATAGTTGAAAGTTATTTTATGGCCAGAAAAAGGATCATAAATCTCCTTTAAATACCAAGTGTTGTGTGTATAGTAGTTGCTGACAGTATAGCCGGGAATCACATAAGTAGCTGTTGTCCCTGTGGGATGTAGCTTAGTTCCTTTGGTGATAATAATTAAGTTGCATCGGTCTGTTTCGCTAAAGGTATACCTGATCCCTCTTTCATCTGTAATAGTAAAGGAACTGATCGTAGTGATCGTGCTATCATCATACAACGCTTTGTACTCCTGCTTCTGAATACTTAATTTTGAGTTGTCCAAAGGGCTCACAAAACCACTCTGGGAGATAATAAAACTGCCACTCCGACCGCCGAACTGGAAATCAAAAACATCCTGCTGCCTGTCTTTCAGCACTTGGGCATTAGGTTGGTAAACACTTTCTGATCCCGGGTCTACAAGCGGTAAAAATCCGGCTGTAGGATCTATAGGCTGCAGCCGCTCTGGGTAATACACCATAAACCCATCACCATACCTGTAGCCATCATATGTACCTCCAATTTGGTCATCTGGCGTACCGATAGTCCGGCGTGTAATCATACCACCCGCAGTTAATTCCCAGCCAAGACCAACACTTGTGGGTATTTGATTGATGGGGATTCCTCCACCGCAGGTATAATTTAGAGAAAGATCTACTGATAACCTGCCACCATCCGTATAGCTATATAGCGGAAGGCCAAAAGTGGCCCGTCCCGTGGGCAAATCAACTTGCGCAAGACAACGCGCCGACAAGAATAACAGTACGATAAACGTAAAGGGATAACATTTACATAACATAATACTATATGATTTAGGGTGTAAAAACAGGTTAAAAATTGTATCCCATCCGGAGCTTAACCGGATCAGTAGCAGGGATATGGGTATTACAGAGAAAATCAAACAATAGCATCACATTTCCTTTGAGCTTACTGTTTATTTTATATTTTTTGCTGATGCCAACCAGCCCGCTTTGTGTCCACGACTGACCATAACCGACAGGTAAACCTTCATAGGCTGGCATATAGTTGCGCTCATAACCTCCATTAAGAAAGAAAGTACCTTTCAGTTTCCAATCGATAAAGGAACGCACACCCATTCCCTGCCCCGAAAAATGAATATTATTTAATCCAGTGCCCATCCCTAATTTGTACGACAGTCCCAAACCTGCACTTCCATTTTTATGGAACTTATACGCTATCTGACCCGCCAGCTCGCTGGTGGTAGGAAAAAAACGGTTGCTGCGCTGAAATTGTATGTTGCTGCCGAATTCTAGATGCTGAAGAAAGGTTTTCGTTTTCATTTCGTTAGGCTTAAATGCCGGCATTTCTCCAGCGTTATCCAGCCCTGGAAACTTTTTCTTTAGCTCTTCCAGCTTACTTCGTGCAGCTTCCATCTGCTGGCTGATAACAGCGTTTGCATTCGGTCCGCTTCCTGCCCGTTGTGCTATCAGGGCCTCCACCTGGCTCCGGGTCTGCAGCCCTTCCAGGCTGGCAGAATTACCTCCTGTGCCCTGGATATTAAATAACCCGGCCAGTTCTGCGTGTTGGTGCATAAAATCGTTATAAGCCGGAATTTTCCTGAGTATTTCAAGGGCTTTTTGTTCCGCTTTCTTCTTATCCTTCAGTAAGTCTTTGTATTCCCTGATTTGTTGCGCATAATAATAGGCTTCTTTATTCAACCGCTGCAATTCACCACAAAGCTTTGTATAAGTGGCCAGCTGGGTTTTCAGTAGTTCCTTACGCTGCTGGATATAAGCCTTGATCTGGTCTGTAACCTGTAGTTTATCTTTCAGCCCTTCAACAGACCTAATGGCTCCCGAAAGTTTTTGTGATGCAATTCCTGAATTCTTTAAGAAACGTAACGAAACTCCCATGCTGTCAAGACTAGGATCGATAAAACTTTCTCCAAGAATTGATTGTAAAGACATCTTTCCTTTAATCTCATCTTTATACTTTTGAAGTTGTGTAGGTCCTTGAGCAAATAGGGATGCCGCCCTGGATGGATCTATGGCTTCCAGTTTCCTTTTCAACTTCTCTTCGTTCTTTTGCCACCTTCGCAGAAGCTGAGCACTGTTTCCAGTAATTCTGCTGTTAAGCCTATCTGATCGGCGTTTCACCTCCGAAAGATACTTTTGGGGAACAACTATCACTTTTGGGGAAAGACTGTCCTGGGCTTTTAAAGATTGTACAGTGATTAAATAAAGGAATAGGGGTAAAAAAGTCCATTTCATAAATGGTCCCTCACTACATTTTAGAATAAGGAAATGTTTGAGATCTTGTACCAACCTGCCAAACTAAAGACACCTACAAAAAAGCAGTATAGAAATATCCCGTGCTATGATTCTAAGAGGTAAGCTTTAAGGATAACAATCCCATTACAGCATGACTATCAGTAATATGCTTTAAGATAATTAGGATTTCTATGATTGCCAAATTTGGGGATTAAAAAAAGGTACTATTACTTTTCAAGAATTTTATCTTAAATCTTTCTTCAAAACTTACCTGTTCATTTCTTTTGAGTGGTTCTTACATACAATGCATATGTAAGATAGAATTACGATACGCAGTGTATTAGCGTAGCTAAAAAAAAGCTAAAATGGGCATTTAAAAGGAGGAATATTTTTTTTAAAATATGTAGCTACTACATAGGCTCTTATATTGGGTAACACGGCGCCGTTTATACCTTCCTGAATTTTTTGAGCGACTCTAACCAAGCCTGCTACCTTCTTAACTTCCCAATGAGAAACCTCATCGTTTTATCAATCTGATTGCCGATGGCTGACTTAGACATATTCATTTCACCCGCTATTTCTTCTCTGGTCCTGCCTTCAATTTTACTCAATAGAAAAATTTGCTTCCTCCTGACAGGAACTAACTCCAGGGTATCATAGATGGATTCCAATAAACGTTCTTTCTCTATTTTTTCCTCAAGTTCCTCCTCTGAATGGTCTTCTATCTCAATGTTCAGGTTTTCTATTGGGATTTCCATCTTGCTTGGCTTATCTTTATAAAACTGATAGATCTCCTGGCTGCATGCTTTAAAAATGATCGCTTCAGCATTTACACTCTTCAGTTTCTTTCTATATTTCCAAAGATGAACAAAGACATTCTGCGTGATATCTAGCGCATCATTTCTTTTTCCCACTTTACGAATAACGTGGGAGAAAATAAACTGACTGTACTTTTCAAAAACCTCTTTGAAAAAGTCCTTATACTCTTTGTTCTGACCAAACATCTCGCGGATGAATCTATATTATTATGGCTTCATATTAATGAAGTACTCCTGGCTATAGTCCAAACTTGTTGAGAGCCGTTTGTAACCATATCCAAATTATTCATACCTCCCTTAAAAGGAATAACTATTGGTGCTTATCACAGATTGCTCTGCCAGCAACAGGGTTAACTTCAAGTTGTTAAATAAAAACAACATCCTACAAATATATGTATATTTTAAAACATATATCCCCATTTACCTCAAGAAATCACATCAAACCCAAGATCTCATAGGAAATTGAAAATAAACATCAGTATTTCCCTGCGTCAATATTACTACTCCCGGTTTTCTTACTACCAATCCTTTAATCATTCAAATTACCAATTCCATCCTTAGTCAGGACTTCTTATTTAAAAAGCACAGTCCTATATCAATCCCACATATCCTTATATCCAGCTAACTAAAATTGGAATTACAGTCCGCTACTGCCTATTTCCAATACATGCTTATTATTCTCACTTCTCAGATATGCTTACAATCAGATTGAGGTGATACACTGGTAATACTTTCCAAAGAAACCGGACAAAAGGCAGCTAAGGTAAGACGTACAGCAACCGCACAAACCCGCCAAAAGACTACGGCATAAACACAAGGCCCACGCTCACAACCCTTCCTTTATTCCGTTTCCTTTTGGCTTTTCCCTTTGTACGTCTTCCATATCTGCTTTCTTTTTTCCGGTTTTTCTTTTGGAAAGTATCACGAAAAAAAGCCACGACAGGGAAAAAGAGAACAATAACAAATTCTCTAACTCAAAAAAAGAAAAGTCATGAACATCATTGGAAAAGTAACACACGACGCACAGGTACGCACAACGACAGACAAAAGGCAGGTAGTCAGCTTCTCTGTTTCAGTCAACGACAGCTATACCAATAAGCAGGGCGAGCGCATCAAGCAGTTTACCTTCTTCGACTGCTCTTACTGGCTCAGCACAGGTATAACAAAATTCCTTAGCAAAGGAACACTCGTTGAACTCTCCGGAAGAGTATCCGCAAACACTTGGACGGGAAAAGATGGCAACGCCCACACCGGACTCAACTTCCATACCTCACAAATCAAACTCCTTGGGAATGTTGGACAACACACCAATCCCACCGAACAAAAAGAACCAGTAACAGCAGATAGAGACAATGGAACGGACGACCTGCCTTTTTAACCATCCATAATCAACGCAAAAATACAAACAAAATGAAAGATCAATTAAAATTCAAAGTACAAAACCTCTTATCACGAAAGGGAGACACTATCAGTGCCCCCATGTCTCCTATGCTTTTCGCTAAGGAAATGGCAAGCCAGAATAAGGTAAAATTTAACAGGCTGGCAAGGGTTCGGTTTAATGACGAAACTATACATCAGATAGCAGAGGCAGGGGGTTATACCGGACATGATACACTAATCATTGCCACCAAGTATGCTAATGATCTCTATCTCAGCCTATGGGTTGATGAAGGGGTACACGGAATCCCTGTGGCAATGTCTTTTCAATCAGACAGAGAGATCATTATAACTCCTGCCTATAACGAAGCAAAATACGCCCGTAAACTATCCCTAGATGAGCTAAAGGAGGTTTTCACTTACATCTTTGAAAACCCTTCAGTACTAGACATCAAAAACGATGGTGATTGGATAGGTGGTGAAACTAAAAGCCTGTAATCCTTAACAGGCAAGCATCTTCAAAGGGTTGACTGTCTTTAAACTTCTCAATAATCATTATAAAATTAAATATCATGGCACACAATTTAAATTTCAACAATCAGACAGGACGTTATTCATTCTTTAGCGTAAAAGAAAAGGCATGGCATGGGTTAGGCCAGATTATCCAGGACTACCCCACCAGTGAAGAAGCCATCAAATTTGCAGGGCTTGATTACGAAGTAACCAAATCCCCCCTCTATACTAAAGGATCAGGAATCCTTCAGACAGCAGAAGGAATAGAATTCCAAGAAAACGAAACAGAAGTTCCCAACTACTTCGCCAACATCCGCATGGATAATAATGCCGTACTTGGAGTTGTAGGAAAAGATTATCAGATCATACAAAACCGTGATACGTTCACTTTCTTTGACGCTATCGTAGGAGGTAATGACGGTATACTCTACGAAACTGCGGGAGCATTAGGACAAGGGGAACGCATCTTTATTACCGCCAAACTTCCCGACTATATCCGTGTAGGAAATGGTGATGATATCACCGAAAAATACATCTTCCTAACGACTTCACATGATGGTAGCGGAAGCATTACGGCAGCATTTACCCCTATCCGTATTGTATGTCAGAATACCCTGAATGCTTCGCTCAGAAATATGAGCAACGTCGTACGCATCAAACACACCGCAGGGGCAAAAGAACGCTTGGAAAATGCCCACAAGATAATGGGATTGGCAAACTCCCTTACTAAACAATTAGAAGGCATATTCAATGAATGGGCAAAGGTAAAAGTAACCGATCGGGAAGTAAAAAAACTGATCCAGTTAGCACTATGCCCAAACAAAGAAACACTTGACCTGCTTAAAAAAGGAGCCGAGGATGAAATTTCCACCGTATTCAAAAATACGGTAGATGATGCCTTCGCCTATGCAATGATCAGCGACACCCAACAAATGGAAACAACAAAAGGAACGCTGTTCGGTGCCTACAATGCGGTGACAGGATATTACCAGAATGTAAGAAACTACAAGGATGGTGAAGCCAAGCTACAATCCATTGTAATGGGAGGTACAGCGCAGATGAAAACCCAAAAAGCATTTGAGCTATGTACATCCTTTGCTACAGACGGCGCAGAAGCATTTACCCTTAACTAACCCATTCATAACAGTCCGTCAGGTACTGGCGGACTGTCTTTCCCCTAAAACTTAAAAAATGAAAAAGTCAATTGAACGGCTATTATTTGAACTCGTTGACCAGATCGGGGAAATTCTCCATGGTGATATACACATTATTAAAACACAGCGGGACATTAACAGCTTCATACAACCTCCCGAAGAGTATAAAATCACATACAGGCTCTATTACGCTGAAGGGTATTGTCTGGATCTTAACAAGATAGCGGTTTTAGATAAGAATAGCCATATAACTGGACATAACTATACTGTTTTTCAGGATTGGGAAGGTTTTCTAAAAGCTGACCTACAAAAGATTTACCAATACCTGATAACAAACCTCCCTCAAACAAACAACGATGAAAAAGCAATATAATTTTCAAATCAAACCGCATAATGATAATCGGGATTGGGAACAGATAGAATTCTTTTTCAAAACTTATCGTAAAAAAGCATCAGCAATACATTATGCACACAATCTTTCTATAAAGTTCAAAGCAGAGATTCGACTAACAGAAGGTAAAGACCCATTTTCTGTGAGTGCTACCTACATCAGGGAAAACGATTAAAAATCAAATAAACAAAAATAACACAACGCTAATGACAATAACAGATTTAAACGGTCACTCAATCGAAGTTACAAACCTCACCAAAGCAATAAACCAAGCCAAAACGTTCAAAGGCTTCCAACACAAAGATAAAATCTTTTCCGACTTCGATAAGAGAAACAAAGCCTATTGGACGGATATATACAATAAGCTGATGGAAATCAGAAAGCAATTACAAAACACTTCAAAATAACAATATCATGGATGCAAATTTTTTCAGGCAGATCGCCCAAATGAATATCAATGGAAACTTAGTTATTACCATAGCCAAAGAAGATAACATTTTTATTGTTTCATCATTTCTTCAAAACAATACATGTTCAGATCAGGCAAAAGATATTATACCTCCCTACAATCTCAGGGGAACTCCGGAGGAACTTGATATGGGGTACTTTGAAAAAGCCACAACGCCTTTGCAAACCGCTTCGGGTTTAGTAGACAACATGGAAGTGTTTACAAAGCAATTGGAGGAAGCCCGCAGAAAATCTGCTATGGAAAAGGAGAAAACAGATAAAGAGAAGCTGGAAAAAGAAGCAAGCGAGAAAAAGTACCGTAATGCAATGCTGAAAGCGGACACCTTTGAAAAAGACCAGCGGTATCGGGATGCTTGGACGGCTTTACCCAAGACTTCCGACTACCCCGAATATGCAGATGTCATTCGGAAACGTCAGAATGATTTCGCCCGTCATTTCGCCCCCGACCTTTTCAATGCGGAGGAAACACCGCAAGATATTATAGCACAGGACGAAGAATAATTTTTGTTAACCCTAAAATGCAAAAACATGCTACTAGCAACACAATTAGAAAGAGTATTCCTACTTACTGATAAAGGACAGGAAATTAAACTCACTGATCCAGAACCCAAATGGAATGTTCAGGCAGTCCTTAACTTTTATTCCAATACATACCCCATCCTGACCACCGCAAAAGTGTCAGGTCCCGTTATCAAAGACGATGCGGTACAATACCGTTTTGAATCTGTAATCGGCACAAAAGGATAACCCAATAAATAACAAAACAATGATTTATGCAACCACAAATTATATCGGGGAAAATCAAACTACCTCAAGACCCAAAGCAACAGAAACTTCACAGACAGTTAACCGAATTCGCAATTTGGATGAAAAACCCCAAAGATGCAAGCGAAATAAAAAAGGACAAGCTACAGCCTGTTCCGGCTACGATGCTTCCTGTAATTTTCTGAGACCCGTATTCCTACCCAAACTTAAAGAATCAAAAACCACACAGGCATGTAAAGAAACGGAAAAAAAAGAAAGGGATTTTTATAAGTCCCTTTCTTACCTAGCAAAGCATTATGGTTTAGAACCCATGCCTACACAATCTTTTGGCTATCCGTACAATATTTCACTGGCAATGTGGGATATTAAAAAACAGCTTAAAGCAAATGTTGAAAATTGGGAGGAAATACGTTTGATACAATACTCTAGGAAAATTTCCCTTACCTGTACTGAAAGATACAGCACAGGGGGAAGCCTTTACTATATTCCCGTTATACCACTCCACCGGATGCTTAAAGATCCCCGACGAAAAAAAACAGCCCTTCTGTTTTTGTCGGTTTTCTCTTACCTCTATCATGTGGCGGGTATTCCCTACTACCGTCAGCAAGACTCCTATTTGTATTGGCAATATGAAATGCAAAAAGACTGGTTGATTGAAGATGAAGGAGAAGATGTCAAAGAATGTATGGTTGAGTTTACGCAGGCAGAGCAGATAGGCGACCGTATGGAACAAAAGATTTTCAACCATAAGAATTTGGAGCTATTTGAAAACCGCTTATATTCTTGTGCAATCAATGATACCTTCGACAAAGATTGTCAGCGACTGGCTTATGAAGTTTTACATATTTATCAGCAGTATCCGGAAAAGAATATCTTCCAAAATGCCCTCCCCAATGGAGATGCTAATGAATATGATATGGACAATATCATACCGATGGACAGATATATTTCGTTCTGTGCCAATGATCACGGGTGGCTGAGTGAAAATATTGAACAGTCTGTTAATAACGAACTGCAGGAATATGGGCAGATGGAAGAACCCATTATAACCAAACATTTTGACAACAAGAGGTCAATTCAACCAAGCCTTGATTTTGAAAATCGCCTTTTTCCGCTGTTGGATGACCTCTGCTACTTATTGTACCACTATAACCCCATAAAGAAATGAAAGAAATGAAAGAACTTAATGATATTACCCAAGAATTTGAGCCATTGTATTTTCCGCAATCCGCACTTGTCTTCTATCTCAAAGAGGGAAACAACCCTGATGGTTATGTGGAGCATTTTGATATGGATGATACCGGAATGCTTCTCAATGCCCACCGCCTGACAGTAAGGGAAGCTACAGCACTGACAAAAGCGCTTCGCATAACTGACAATAAAGTTGACTGCCTGCAATCTTCTGGCATCTTAGGGAGCCATATATTGCACATTGATCCTTTAAAAGGCAAGGCCGTATGGTTCACGAAATCTATGCAAAGGCAGCTTTGCTTTACCGAAAACCTTGATTTGCCCAATGGTAAAGCCCATGTACCCCATATGTTGTGGATGGCAGACAGGAAAAGTCTCACAGTTTTTGCACTGACCACAAACCGCAGACCCGCCAAAAATACCCCCCTTTATTATGCCCCATTCTTTAATGTTTATGAAGACGGAAAGGTATGTATGGGTAGCGTTGATGTAAGAATTATGAAAACAGCAACGCTGGAAGAATTTACCAAAGCCTGGGAAGACTATTTTTTTAATAGTTACTTCAGTCACTTAATGACAGGACATAACCCGATTAAAGGGAACTGTGTGAGTCTATGGAAGAATCTCGTTTCAACGGGAGAAAAGTTTCCTCTTGATGTACTTAAAAAATCCAATATAACCCTAAAAGACCTTATAAAATGAATACTGAAAAACAAAGAATGCATTTCACAGATAAAGAGCTTCTGAGTCCCACCAACCCCATAACCGTGAATCTTATTGGGGCAGGGGGGACAGGTTCAAAAGTGCTTACCTGCCTTTGGGAATTAGACCACAGTCTGATTGCACTAGGCCATCCCGGACTATGTATACGTCTATGGGATAGCGATAAGATTGCCGATCCCAATATAGGAAGGCAACGCTTTGCCGAATGTGAAATAGGACTTTATAAATCCGTTGCCCTTATCAACCGTACCAACCGTTGGGCAGGCACGAATTGGAAATCTGAAACTAAGAATTTTGAGAAAAATAGTTTGGGAAGAATACCTACAAGCGCCAAAGCAACAATTTATATATCCTGTGTTGATACCGTAAAAGCTAGGTTTGAAACTACTGAAATCCTTAAAGAACTTAGTTCCTACAGGAACTACGGGGATCGCCCCGCATACCTGCTGGATTTTGGGAACGGGAAATTTACAGGTCAGGTTTTCCTCTCTACCATTGGCGAAATCAGACAACCGCAATCCGAAAAATATAAAACGGTAGCCACTCTGCCGTTTATGACCGATGAATATGGTGATCTGCTACAGCAATCTGAAATGTCAGACGATACCCCAAGCTGTTCACTGGCTGAAGCACTGGAGAAACAAGACCTGTATATAAATTCAGCATTAGCGCCAATGGGATGTTCTTTGCTATGGGGACTATTCCGCAATGGTATGACCCCATACAGAGGATTCTTCCTTAATTTAAAGGATTTTCGTTCTGAGCCTATTCCCGTCTGATAATCCAAAATCCGGCGGCAAAAATGCCGTCCCTTCCCAAACGGAGGGACCGCATTTTTGCGTCCGAAATGGCGTAGCCCGTCTGGTAGAACTCGCCCTCTCCACATATCAACACCACGTTATACCTGACCGGCTACAGCATATTTGTCGGAACTATCAAAGTTCCGAAATTGCATTATTCTTAAATACTCGATAAAATTCCATAAAAAAGACTGTACCACACGATACAGCCTTTTTTACGGAATTTTCTTTCTTATAACTTCTAACATGGAAGAAAAAAGCTATGGTTTAATTTTGGATTCCTTCTTTTATCCATTTCGCTGATTTCAAAAATCGCTTTGATACATCGTCGCCCCATTCCGCTCCATAATCGAACTCATAGGTCTTACAATTTTCATTTTCAAAAACAGTCTGTACAACTTGTAAAAGCTTATTTTCCTCTATTGTAGCTAACACTTCCTGAAATTTTCTATTCCAGGCAGGGCTAGGGTTAGCACTTCTAGCCGCATCGAAAAAATTAATCAACTGAACTTTAATTTCAAAGTCGTTCCAGATATCTTCGGTAATCTTCAAATTCAAGAGATCATTAATAATCTTATAGCAGCCCTGCTTATTCTCTACTCGAAATCCCTTCAAATAGTCAATTAACTCAACATCTGCCAATGAAACCAACTTCAGAATTTTTTTAAAGCAGATAATGTCATGGTGAAAGCTTTTCTGATATATTATGTGCAATATATTTCTCAAGACTTCAAACTTAATACTGACAGAAGCCTCCTTAATAATACCACGAACAGTTTCTATTTTGAGAATGTCCTCCAAAAAATTACTGTTAGGGGAAATAAAATAGTTCTCTCTAAGATACATAGTAACGTGTAAAAAATCTTCGGGAGAATAAACAATCATTCTATCCTTAACAAGTTGCGGAATCAAATTATCTCTAAGCAACGCACCAATCCTTGATACATACAATGACCTTAAAAAAGAATCATTGAAAACATTATTATAGTTCAACAATTTTGGAAGAATATACTTATAACTTTTCCTGGCAATTTCTGATGAAATCAGTTCGTTAAATTTGGTTTCCAATTCTTTTTCAATGCTTAATTGTTCTTCCCTATCGCTAGTCGCCTCTTCATGCTTCAACAGTAATAAGTCAAACCAATGTTGAATATTACTGAAATCTGTTTCTCCAATATTCAGTTCTTTAGCTAATACTTTTGATTTCGCAAGTTCATCGTTTTTGAAAGTCCAATATGGATTATCCGTCATAATGTGTAGTTCTGTTTAGCCTCAGGTTTCCGGAAGCATCTTTATAATACGCCAGTCCGATGTTTCCTACCTGATCTGTATAGTTGTAGATATACTACTCTAATAAAATAGCACGGATAATAAACCCGTGCTATAATTTTCATAAACACGTGATATCCTTTTCTATACCTAATCTTCTATTAATAAACTTTCATCAAACCATACATCTTCATACCCTTTACTATCTATCAGAAATCTGTTTCCTGGTGGTAGTCCCAAATATTTGACTACAAACGGAGCATTATCTAATAAGTGATGAGTATGTGAGGGTCTAAAAAACTCGAATTCTTCGGGGTTAAAGTCTTCGCCTGACCATATATACCAACCATTCAACACTTCTGTACGTGGATGCCTTAATCCGTTTATTTGTAGAGAAGGATTAAAACTTTTCCCTAAAGCAATTAGTGAATCAAGACTTACCAAGTCTTTATCTTGTGCATATTTTTCACAAATCTCCTCTTGTAATTTGAGGTATCCCTTATCTATCATCTTGATGTTTTGTTAGTTGTATTCTGTATTTATTGTCCTAAATTAATATTTCAGTTTTTAAGTGGACAAAATCTTTTCCCTTACCTATTTCACCCTCATCGAATTCATATACTAGCTCAATTTCATTAATATACTCAATTACAAAAGCTTCTCCTAGCTCACCAGTAACGGCAATATCACCTATTTGATAAAAATATTCAGCGTAAGGCAAATAAGATTTGGGAACTTTAATTACGATATCGTAGACATTATCAGGATATTTATAAAGAATATATTTCCATTCTGAGGCATTAAATTGAATTTTTTCGTCATTTATTAACAGATTAAATATTAGCTTCCATTGTTTAGGTGGTTTGGCAGAATAAAAAATCCAGTCTTTGATAAACGGAGCTTCATTTATTATTTTTCTTGAAAGCTCCAATAATTCCGCATCCCCTTCTGGTGAGATTGTTAAAAAATTCTTATTTACTCTATTATCAAAACCAATTTCCCAAGAGAAATCACCAATCCTTTCAATCTCTGCATCTAATAGATTCACATACTCTGTTGTAATTTTTTTTGGAGCTAAATATTCGATATCAATTTTAATCCAATTCCAAAAATTATTGAATTCCTTTTCTTTCATATTTTGCTTTTACCTTATTATAACGTTCTGGGTTCATTTCATTTCTTTTATTATCCAATTTATCTATCCCACCCCTTTCATTAATATTTGGTAGTTTGTATTAGTTCTAAAGAATTAGGGTATTATTTTCAATACCCTAATTCTTTAATAATAAAATTTAGAAATTACCCATTATTTAATACTTCTTCAGCAATTCTCACGGATTCTAACGTTTTCTCATACAAAATTTTATCATAATCCTCAGGAATCCATTCCTGTAATCCAAAATGCGCTTTTAGTGCATTTTGAAATCGAATTGGACCGACTTCATTTTGATATGAAAGATTGTCAAATATATCTTTATCAATATTTGCCAAAACATTTCCTTTGTGGTCAATCAATCTTGCGCCATCAGGATAATCATTATTAGGCAAGCCTAATTTGTAGCAAGGAAACTTGACTGATGATAGATTAGACAAATTATTTCCTATTATTTCCCAATGTTTATGATACAGTTTTGCGTCAACAGTATAACCGAGGAATAATATATTTAAATCTTTTAAACCGTTTAAATCGACTTCTTCTTTTGAATTATACTTTTTATCGAAAACGATCATTATAAAATTATGCTTGTGACTTGGCATATAAACAATTTGCCCTATTCCAAATTCATTGTTTTCAATAGGAATTGTGAAGACATCTCCCACATTTAATTTAAATCTCTTAGCCATTATTAATTGTATTTAGACCTTTTGGTTTTATTTGATTCCTTTTGTTTTGTAATCCTCCGTTAGGATTGGATTTATTAGTTGGACCTCCTCCTTCATCTATATGTTTTTGCTCCTTTCTATCAAGATCTTTACCTGGTTTTCCTCGCTCTAAAACTTCGAAATCATAATCTGCATCTGGATTTTTTCTTTGATGCTCTTTTTTTCTTTTTTCATATCTGCCTTCATTTTTTGCCTGCCCTACATAGTCCTTTTCTTCTCCATTTTTATCTTTTCTTTTATAGACAACACCTTCTCCATCAGATTTTGTATCACTTTCCTTATTTTCAGCTTTACTATCTCCTTTTTTATCAGAATCGTTATTAAGTACACGGTTAGCAATTATTAAGCCCGTGGTACCCACTGCTGCAACGGCGGTTATTTGAGCAGCTAAGCCTCGCATTAAGCCATTATAGTTATTAATGGCATTACTCTTCATCTGCTCATACACCGCTGATCCTGCTCCCGGTTTTACCGAATATCCAGGCGGAGGTGCTACAACTCCAGGTGCATATACTGGTAGTGGCACAAACTCAAGACCCTCCAGTTCTCTACCATCAACAACTCTGTTCTCAGAGAAATTATAATGTGACTGATAAGCATATTTTTCACTTAATGGGTCAACATTAAAGAACCTCGCCATCCCGGCATCATAGTTCCTCCATCTATAAGAACTCCATTTGGTATCAATCTGGTTTTCCTGTCCTTGAGTAGAGTATCTATAGCTTGGGGTTACTGTACCATTAATACTCAAATCTCCGCCAAATTCAAGCCCGAAAGGATAGTAATGGTTGGTTCTGTCAATTTTCAGGTTTCCGGAAGCATCCTTGTAATACGCCAGTCTGATATTTCCGACCTGATCTGTATAATTGTAAATATACAGATTTTTAACAAAGTCATAATACCCTTCTGCTGTAGGAACGAAGCTTAATATGTCATCAGTATATTGAAATCCATCCAGATAGTCTGTCTTGCTGACAGCTTCCATCTGTGCTCTGCCTGTTGCATATGTGTAGACTTTTCTTAGTTTGGTTCCAGCAGCATTATACAAGTACTTTGTGTTGACGTTATAGGTATTTAAAAAGTCATGACTATTATATAATTTGTTAAATTTTATGTAATTGGGAAGATTAAGGTAATTATAGTCAATCTGCAATATTCCTCTATCCTCATGGCTTATCATATTTCCATTACCATCATACGGAATTGCAGTTGATACAGAAGCCGGATACCCAGCATAATTCCCTGAAGCATCACTTACTGTATTAATCCTATTCCCGGTGTAAGTATAAGTGAGATCATCAATCTGCTGTGCTCCAAAATTTTGCAATAACCTGTTTCTTCTAAGGGTCTGAATATTCCCGTTTACATCATAGGTCAATGCTTCATTGTAATAATTATTATGAGGAACTGTGGCATCGGGCTCAGAATAGATACCATTTTTCAATCTGTCTAATCCATCATACTGGTAATTATACCTTCTAAACGTTCCATTATCAGCGCTTGACCAGTCTATCTCTGCAATATTTCCATTGTATTTCCCGGTAGAAACTGTCGAATAAGCAGGATTGTGGTATTTAAGCTCATAGGCAAAAAGCTTCCCGTTTAAGCTCGTCGGATCATTTACTTTCGTAAGCCATCCTCGGATGTTGTAAGTCTGGTCTATTGACTGCAACGGTATACCTGTGGTATTACCTGTCTTTTTATTGATAAGTTGTCCGAGATCGTTGTATGTGTTTTCTGCCAACAATTCCTCCGTCTGGCTGTTCACCTGATGATAGTGTTTCAGCAGCCTTTTCTGGTCATCATATACAAATCTTTCTTTGATAGCCACTTCTGCATCTGCACTCCCTTTTTTGTGATAGGTATAGCTTTCATCCACAGCACCGGAGAAATCAAGCTTGAATTCCTTTTTAGTATATCCGCCTAAATGGTTCCAACTTTTTTCAGCGACCTTTCCACCTTTGGTATTGTAATAGAAATAGGTTTTCGTCCAGTTATCGTCTTCAATGTTTTTTACATAAGATGCAGTTGGCAGACCTTGGGTATTGGCACCTCCATTTAGCGTTTTATCTTCGTTGACTACAAATTGATCAAGGATTTTCGCAGGGGGAAACTCTTTGGCATCCCTTGGATAAGAGTCATAGTAATTAACAGAAAGAAGAGTCTGAAAATTAGTAAAAAGAGTATTGGTGTAATATACTACAATCCCATTTTTGCTAAAACCTGTAGCAGTAGGTATTTCGCTGATCACAAGACTGTTAATCTGCCCCTGTAGATCTGCACGGCTTCCCCCGTTAATGAGTCCGGTATAGGCAACACGGCCAAAGGCATCATATTTGGTGAGCAGCCATTGTCCTTTATTTTTCAGGTTCACATCCTGAGAAAGCACAGGGCGGTCAGACGCATCATACACCACAGATTCCCAATCATCTCTTCCCGGCAGTCTTTTCTCTACCTGTCTATCCAAACCATCATACCTGTACTGGTAACAATAGGTGTTCAAAATATCCGTGGTAACAGTATTGCTATTTTGTTCAATTTTTTTGAGCGCCAGCGCAGGAATCACAAATGCCTTTTGCCCGTATTCATTATAGACATAATAAGTATCAATATTCTGTGACCCGTCTGTACGTCGTATCAGTACAGTCTCACCACGGCCATTCTGAAACTCTGTTACAGGAGTTCCGTCTTCATCGGTTACTGTATTTTTGTATAA
The DNA here is from genome assembly GCF_052044565.1 of Chryseobacterium sp. 22543. Lineage (NCBI taxonomy): Bacteria > Pseudomonadati > Bacteroidota > Flavobacteriia > Flavobacteriales > Weeksellaceae > Chryseobacterium > Chryseobacterium sp. 22543. The sequence continues at coordinate 665,766 of NZ_JBQENH010000002.1, read as the reverse complement.
AGTCCCGGCATCATAAAAGCCACTGCCTGTTGCTATGGATACCGAAGAAATAGTTTTATTATCTGTTCCTGCCGTACTGGTGGTTGTATTGGTGATAAATTTCTTAACCTCTGTACCTAGGTTTACCTCATATTTATATTTTTGAGTATGTCCGCTTGCCATCTTCCAGGGATCACCGGGCTGGGCCACTTGCAATACCCTGTCCAATGGAGAGTTTTCAATTTCCTTTTCTGTATAGGCATTGGCTACACCATAGTAGGAATTAGCCGCAGTCTCATTGACAATCCCTGTATGGATCGCTGAATTGAGAGTATTAGCCGGAACAGGAAGAATATCCTTGACTTGTCTCCCAAACCCGTCATAAGTGATAGGGGTAACTAAATCTTTCCCTGTAGTGGTAGCTTTTACATTAACAATCTGCTTGAGTCTTCCCAATCCATCAAAATAAGTGATCGCCTCTGTTTTCTTAGTACAGTCACCGCTCAGACATGTTTTAGATTGTACAAAATTTTCTGTTGTACTCTGTGCATAGGTCGTCATCGCCGTAAACAGCAGACCTAATAATTGTATTTTTTTCATTTGTGCTTACTGTTTATAGTTATACTTAAATTCCTTGACTACCTTAAAGCTGTAGCTTCCTGCATTATCTCTTTCCCTTACCTGAACCTGCTTCAAGCGGTTGGCATTGTCATACACATAGAGTTCTCTAACTCCTGAAGGTGGTGTAATGGTTGTTACTCCCACCAAAGGATCATAAGTATACTTGGTTGTCATCCCAACGGGCTGAAAGGCATCAAGAGCCAGTAGAAGTTCAGCTTCTTTGGTTGGATCAGTGGCATCTTCATTGGATTTCGTCACAATCGTACTTACCATTCCTTCCACCTGACTATACAATGCTCCCACAATTTTTGCAATCGGTCTGGTCTTGTTATAGCCCCAGACAATACTTACAGGAGTACCGTCTTTCTCTCTGTACTGGAGAATATTCCCTTTTTCATCATATTTTTCGTAAGTAACATCCTTAGAAGAAATAGCTGGATTAAGGGTGTCATAAGAATATTCAGACAGTGGAAGCACTAAATTTCCGGTAATTGCATGAGGCAGCGCTGTTGGATAAATAGTTTCTTCCCTTGATGTCACTTTGGTAATATTATCTACCGTTTGCTGTGATTTTGTTTCCAACGCAATACCAACCATATTTTTATCAATCATTAACTGATTGTTTTTCTCATGGGCGTACTGATACGTCTTTTCTGTAGTAGACAAATCCGGAAAAATAGTTTTCTGCGAGGTTATCTGGGTATGTTTTGGATTATTATAGAAATACTGGGTTTCAGTTTTCATTGCATTACCATTCAGATAGTCTGTTGTTTTCTGTGATTTCAGGTACTCGAAATGTGAAATATTTTTGTATTGTACAATATCAAGATTATCCAGCTTATCTTCATAGGTAATCAGGCCTACAGGCTTTCCAAAACAGACATCATTATACGTTTGAGTGGTATTTTGAGCACCTGTTGCCTGGCAGTTTTTATATCCGTCTACCGCATTGTATTTGTGAGAATGATTGGCAGTACAATAGGTATACGATATGGTTTTTATCACGTCTTCTGCCGTACAGAGTTTGGTCTCATTCTTAGTGACAGGATTGTCATAATTTTTTCTGATCGAAAAGCCATCCACCTGATATTTTCTGCTGTTATCTTCTTCATAATTCATCTCTACGGTGCGTACCAGGTTACCTCCTGCATCCAGATATTTCGTCAAAATTTCGCGTCCATTATTCCATCCAAAATTCGTCCAGACAGAGTTTCGAATATTGTTCCCATAAATTACTTTACCAAAATCATCTGAACTAGTAGAGTATTTATGAATGATATTAGATTTGCCTTCTACAATTTCCTGTACTGTTTTATAAAAAACATTGGGATGGGTAGCAAATAGCTGATTAATATTGGAAGATGTTACCATCGTATAGGGAAACCTTTCTACTCCTGTAGGGACTGACCCACTTGGAAGGTTCGGGTTTACAGTACTACAGGTTCTTGTATAAAAGAGCTGCTCCTCAAATGCGGGAGTTCTTAATACAACAGCCTCGGTGTTTTGCTCATTCAAATCACGGTAAACAAATTTTCTTGTATTGGCTACCCCATTTTCCGAAGTATCTACAATCTTAGCAATTCGTAGCCCACCAATTGGTCCTTCTTTATCTCCATAAACTGCCTCCTTGGTTGTATAACTTGCAGATGCCGTGGAACGGGTACAAACAAATAGCGTCCAAACTTTAAGAGTTAAAGGTTCATCTTTCTGAACATGGGCAAAAAGGCCTGCTCCATTATTGGTAGGAAAAGTAACCGAATTACCCGCATCTGTAACCACTCCAGCAGGAGTTTTAAAAAATAATGGAACAGCCTGACCATTGGACTTTAAGAGGCTCACAATTGCCCTGTGTTTCCCGGTAACCTGCTCGGCAGGATCACATGAACTATTAAACTGGGCACTTCCTCCCAGAGTGATATCTTCTGTTCGAAGTGGAGTAAAAGCCACTGTATTTTCAACATGACCATTATTATCATCTGCCGTGGCTTTAATCTGAGTTCCTGTTCTTTCCGATGGACTGAGCATTACATTTTGCTCAATTGCAGTATGGTTTTCATAGGTAAACTCGGTAGATCCTTTTGTAGGATAAATTACCTTTTGAAGTATCCCAATAGCCGTGTGCTGAGGAACGACCGACTGTGATGCTCCATTGTATGAACTCCACATAGATACCTTCTCTTTGTAAGGAACCAGATTAGTGTTGGAGGTATTGCCATTATAATATCCCCAGCTGTCCCTGCTAAAGGCCAATCTTGGAGGAAATACATCCGGTAAGTTGTACTCAAATCCATAGGTAGTATTTAAAACACCATCCACTACCGAAGTAAGGAACAGACGGTTATTAGCGGTAAGGTTGTAATTGAGAGTAACATCATTAATTATACTGCCATTAACTTTTTTGGTAACTTTCTGTAATCTCTTATAGTCTCCACTGCCTCCCGATTGCAGGTAATCAAAAATAATCTCTCCATAAGAAGGATTGTTACTATAAATTCTTTTAATCTGTTTTCCGGTAACAGTCTGGTTATGGCTGATCAGTTCACTTACTTGAGGGTATCTGATAAATGCCGGGTTTCCGCAACCCGATGTCATAGGACCATCATTAGGAGTAGTATATGATAAGGTCTGTGATTGGCTCATAGTACCAGTATACCCACCATCTACATTCTCAATAAATACAGTTTCTCCGCTGGTAATATCCTCAATTTTTGTCAGATACCAGGCTGTGGTAGAAATGGATATGAGAGAATGTCCTGCACCAGCGGTACGGTTAGATGTCGTCTCTTTATCTGTAAAATAGTATTTGGTTCCATTATCTACCGTTATAGTAAAAGAATTTCCTCCACTGGTTCCCTCAATCACTACATCTTTTTGGGAATAAATGACAGGAATTCCTTTTTTGTCAAAGACAAATTTAATCTGCATCCCTCCAAAACTGGCCATATACAAATCCTGCTCTGTATCTATATCATCGAAGGAGGCATCCTGGAAAAACTGCATAGCAGCCGTTGTATTAGCACCCAAATCTCCAATATTGGTTGGGATATTTATATTGGATTGATTATCCTCATCAGGTAAATCTCTTATCACCCTTGTGATTACCCCTCCGGAAACAAGGTTCCAACCAAGTCCTATAGAACCGTTCATGTCGTCTACTTTGATTCCATTAGAAAAATAATTAAGCCTGATGGGAATATTAATATTCTCAGTTGCAAAAGATGTTACAGGAATATCTACATTGGCATTCCCTGTGAAAAGGCTTACCGGAAGATTTCCAAATGCTCCCAATTTGTAGGATTCAGCAGATGGAGGAATAATATTGGGTAGTGTTGACTGTTTGCTGCCGGTAGTTTGCGCGAGAGCCACACCCATAGACAAGCAAAAGAATAAGCTTGTAATATTTCTTTTCATTACGTTTTTATTTCTTAATTAATTTGGCGTTAGCAGTTTTATTCGTATCGGTTTTGATAGTCACCAGATACGCTCCCTGAACTAAAGCCTGGGTATTAATCTTAGTGACTTTGTTTTTGGTTTTAAGACTTTGGAGTTGTCTTCCACTCATATCGTACAACAAAATATCAGCTTCCGTGAACTGGGAACCTATTTCTACATACGCATAATCTGATACTGGATTTGGATAGATTTTGATGTCATATTTTTCAATGAGCTGATCAACCTGCTTATCTCCCAGTTTCACAATCTTCCAGTTTTCTTTGCCCAATTCTTCTGCACTGGTTCCAGCCAGAATAATGGAACCATCTCTATTCAGCTTCAAGTCTGAAAGTCTTTCTTTTTTTTGTCTGGACTCTCCTGTTATATGCTTTCGCCACTGCTCATTTCCATTTTGATCAAGGTATAGCATCCAGAACGTTTCATCATCGGTTTGTATTCTCCCCTCAGCTTGGGTATAACCACCTAGTAGAATGCCTTTAGTAGATTTGTCGTCTGCCGAATGAAGCACGCTCATTCCCATCAAAATATCACGGTTTTTGAAATTGTAAGATTTCTGCCACTCTTCATCCCCTCTTTCATTTAAAGAAATAAGCCACAGGTCTGTTCCTTCTTCAAGACCTACGGTTTTATTTCCTGTTCTCTCTGACCTGGATTCTCCACCAATGACAAATCCAGTTGATGTTAAAGCCAATGTTCTTACATGATCATCTCCTTTTCCTCCAAAGTTCTTTTCCCATTCCACTTTATTATCTTTAGAAAGTTTTACTACCCAAAAATCTCCTTCTCCATAATTTTCAGTTTTCTTTGTTCCTCCAGCATTGCTTCGGGAGTATATTCCAAGTAAGGCTCCACCGTCTTTCGTGGGAATCATTTTTTCTACTTCATCTAAGCCTTTTCCTCCTAAAACAAGCTGGGATAGTTCTTTTCCGTCTTTGTCTAATCTGGCAATTAAAACATCTTTAGAACCATAACCTTTTGCAGCATTCTCTACGTTGCCAGCAACAAAGAATCCTAAATCCATAGTTTGAATAGCAGCTCTTGCTTCTTCATCTGCAGCAGTTCCTAACGTTTTCTGCCATAGTTCATCCCCAAATTCATTGATTCGGATTAACCAGATGTCTGAACCTCCTTTAGAAGCCTCTTTTTTATCCAGACCCTTTCCTGAATAAGAGGTACCCGCAATTAAAAACCCGCCATCCTGTGTGGTAACAGCAGCTGAGAGATAATCATGATTCTGCCCGGAAAAGTATTTTTCCCAAACATCTTCTCCCTGCTGGTTCAGTTTGACCAAGTGGAAATCGTAGCCATTGTTTTGTTTGCTCGCTTGCTGTAATGTGCCCTTCTGAATCGAGCTTCCCGTGATCAGATACTGCTGATCAATTGTTGTGGTAACCTGACTCAAAAAATCCTGAGTAGAGGATTTGATGTCTCGTTGCCACATTAATTCCTGGGCTGATCCCAAGACTGTGCATAAGGTTAAAGCACAGAAATAAAATTTCTTCATACGCTTGTGTATTTAACGGGTTAAAAATATTATTAATAATTAGCATATGTCATCCGTAAAAACCCCATATTTTTATTAATTTTTCGTAACATATGTATATTGCTGTTCAATGCTTTATATCATATGGCAAAGCTATACCCGCACAGCGCCAAAACGTGTCGTATTAAAATAGAAGAAGAATTTTTTTCGATTTTATTATTAAACTTAAAAAGCCAGGGTAAAAACCCCGGCTGTCTCATCTTCATACATATTAACCCCTCAAGTGATGAATATCAGTTAAAATCAAATTCAGCTGTTTTCTCGTTTCCGAACTGATCCGACACCCATATTTGAAACTTATGACTCTCCTTAGATTTCGGTCGGTAGTAAAGTTTGAAAGAGTCAAGCGGAATTTTATACTGTTTGTTAGGCTTCAAAGGCTTATCCACCTGAAGCATCAGGCTGCCCAAACCTTCGTGTTGAAAATAACGGATCGAGTACTCGGTTGCCTGATAGAAGCCTTCCCTTTTGATATGACACGGAATTTCTACAATCTCTCCGGAAATTACTTTGGAAGGAACAGGCATAATTTCCAGCGTAAACGGAAAATTGGTCTGGATATCCAACTCTTTAGAGCAGGAGATAAGCATAAAACAGCCTATCAAAAGGACGCTCAATAGATTTCGCTTTTTCATGATACCCTTCATTAAAGATGGGTAGATGATAAAATATTTCATAATAATTGGGTTTAATATTAAAAAATAAAACGTATTCCCACACCCGCCCACGGACGGAGGCGTTCCAAGGTTGTTCCCATCACATACCGGGTTTTCCCCTGGACTAACAGCACTACTCTGTTTCCCAGGTAAGTCTCTAATGAAAGACGTACAGCACCTCCATACATAAAATGGTCCTCATTAAGAATAACAGCACCGGAAGGAAGTATCTTTTTGCTTTCATTAATGGTTTCATACCCCGCCACAGCACCCAGTCCAACGTAAAGTGAAACCGTCCTTGACCAGTCTCCCAGTACATACAGGTTGTAACTTCCTTCACCGGCAAAGCTCTCTACCGGGATTTCAGTTCCTTCAAAAGCATACTTTCTCCTTGAATAATCAAGTGCCCACAACAGGTAGTTGCCTTTTTTCCTGGTCATTGTCATTCCTGCCTGTATATAGTACGGAGTAGGTAAAAAATCTTTTCCCCAGGCTATGCCCGCCGAAAGCTCTATTCCTTTCTTTCCCTGCATCAGCCTTTGAGCCTTAGCCAGGCTAAAACCTGCCAGAAACATAACAAGTATCAAAACTATATTTTTCATTGTTTGAAGATTTTAGGGAGTTGATTAGAAATTAAGATGCATGTCCTTTACCAGTCTGGCTTTGATGAGATCTTCGTTCTCGATATTCAATACCTGGTGCCGGCCGCCATTCTTTTCAAAGATTTCAATAACCAGGACCTTATCATCAGGAATAGTGAGCTGTTCCAAGAGGTAAACATTCCTTTCAGAACTTGTTCCAGCTACCTCGCTCAGCTCCAAATATTCCCCAAGAGGCTCTATGGTACGTTCCTGAATCACGGTACGCTTACTGACCTTTTTATCCACCACCTTAAAGCTGATAAAATCAATGCTAAAAGGAATATTCGTGGCATTACTGACCTGCATATAGAAGAAAAGCTTTCCATTCAGGGTATAGATCCCCTTGAGCTGCACCCGTATTCCAAAACTTTCTGACGCTATATGATGAACAAATCGCTTATCCCGTTTATAGATGGTTTCCATTACCAGCCGGGATAATGCCGGAGCATCTGATCCCAGCTCTTTAAAGAGGGCTTCCCCTTCGCCGGTTGCAGTTATACTATCTTTACCAGCTCTCCTTTCTCTTGATAAGTTAATCACAAGAGCACCAGGGTAGTCACTATACCGGATGTTGAAATTGTAAAACTTCCCGTCTTCGGTAATAACAGAAGAATTGGTTTCTTCTGTAAAATCCTTCACAGATGCCTTTATCCTCAGCACATTGTCCACATTTTCCACTTTCTCAGCGGTAATATGTTCATTTCCCAAATCCATATAGCGTATAGCCGAGGGAAAGATCAGATGGGTGGTTTTATCATAAGTCACCCTTAATTCAAAAGGAGCTATTGTCGTATAAGGCACTTCCGGAGGGAGGCTCTTTACGGCTTTCGCAGTATCAGCGGGTATTTCTGCTGGCTGTACCTGTGCCCTCGCATAGTGCGGGATCATGGCTAACAGGAAAATGACAGCCATTTTCAAAAAAATATATTTCATAATTGTTTTTTAATGGTTGGTTCTAGTTGTTCTTATTGTTTTTAGGGAGCAGAAAAAGAAGGTATCCTGCTTTTACCGTAATCTTAGGGGTACCGATCCTTTTGGCCAGATATCCCGTAGTTCCCTGTACTACTCCTTTCGTGAGATCAGAGATGAGCTGCTGCCCTGTGGAGCTGCTTAGCACGATGTTGGTTCCGGCGGAACTGCTCATACCCGATGCGATTTCCTTCATCGCATTAACATCCGGTGTATAAGGCAGGTTAAGCCCCAATTGCCCATCCAGGTCATAGGCGGAAATTTCCACGGGAAGGATATTGCCTTTATACTCCACTGAACTTATTTCCAGTCCCAGCCTTCCATCTCTGATCCCTGCTCTTGCGGTAAGAAGTGTACCAGGTGGTATGCCTATCCCGCCAATCCGTATCCCTTGTAAAAGACGCAGAGCCACACTGCTGCCTGCTGTAATAGTTTGTGTCCGGTGAATACAGGCATGAATGCTATTGGACACCATTTTAGTGGGGGCAACCCTATTTACAGAATGGCCATTGAAAAAGCGTTCCTGCTGTCCATTCAATACCGAAGCCTCAAATTCCTGATCCGTCTGCTCGCCCTTTTGGGTCAGCGAGGACACGACATTCTTCTCCGTAGTATAGACAGGTTCAATATACCGTTTAGGAATAGTTTGTTGCCTTATTGTATCCGGGGCAGGTATTTTTTGCTGAGGCATAACCTGCGGCAGATACTTGGCAGCCATCTGATAGGATTTCTCCATCATGGCAATAGGGTCATTGACTACTGGGTCCGGAGAGGAAAGAGCATTGGCTTTTTCTCTTTTCAATTCCCGGATTTCCTTTCGTAGTGCTTCATTCTGATTGTCGTCATGGTAGAAGCTTCCCAGGGTATTTTGTATCTCGTCATAATTCTGCCTGCCACTGAGAGCAGGATTGGCACGGGGAACGCTACCTTGCCCCATCAATGGACTTTCAGGAGCAGTACTGTCTTGTTTATTCAGGTAATCCGACAATGCCAGCATGGCATTCTTCCTTTCATTCTGCTTTTTTTCAAGAAGCTCCTGTTCATACGCTTTCTCCTTATCACCGAGTAAACCGGCATCATTGGCCTGCGGAACAGCATTATTCAACCCCACTTCAGCAATGGCTTTATTTTCGGCAGGCCGGAAAATAAGGTATAAACATCCTGCACAAGCAATTGCAAGAAGGGCGTAGACCGTGACTTTCTTAAAATCCGGTTTCTTCCCGCCGGTTCTCTCTGCCTTTATGCTATTTTGATCACCCGTCTCATGGATGAGTACCGTGTTTTTCTTTTCCTTTTCCATAATAATGATCTGTTTTTCTGTTATAACCGGTAGTCATAAAGGCTACTTTTTTACTTTTCTGCAGCGGATTGACAATATGATCAATCTCGCCTCCCGCTTTCTTCCCACTTTGGGCATCCAGATAAATCCACACCATCGTAGCGATGGCCATTAACAGATATATAACGGATATAATCAGGATGAATCTGCGTCGCTGGCGGTGGGTTAGGCTATTGCAGTAGCTTTGTATACCTGCCTGCCAGGTGTCCACCCTATTTCTTAAACTCTTCATGGTATTCCTATTTTTTAGTTGAATAGATTAGCGGTCTACTACCTGCAAGTCTTTATTAGCCAAAACCGTAAATTTTTCGATAATGAAGCCTTGTGGATTGGTATCAGACCTGACCGAATTGATCAGGATACAGGAAGTAACTAAACTTCTTTCCGTGATACTACTGCTTCTGGTAATATACTGTCTAGCATATGTTTGGACCGCGTAGGGATAGTGATCAAAGTTGCAGCGGATACTGTCTATTTCTAACCGCTGAATCACATTTCCTGAAATGATTTGATTATAGTAACCTTTTTCCGAAAGGTCTTTGTAGTAGTTGAACGTGCTTTTATCGGATAACAGGAAGGCACGCTTCATATTATTTTCTATAGCACTTTTATCGGGCGCCAGGGTAAAAAAAAGCTCGTGAAATCTTCTGATGTGCTCACGCGCCTCTACCGGCCTGTTGATCTTCGCATCCTGTGAGAGCGCTAACATCAGGGATTTTCCATTATCCAGTACGTAGATCTTCTGACGCTGCTTCTCAGCGAATTCATAGGATTTCCAGATAACAAAAGCCGTCACTGCTAAACACAATCCCGCAAACAGGAAAGAAAACAGTCTGATCTGTTTAAAGCTGTTTTCAATGTTTCTTAATATTTTGAATTCCATAGTATCGTTGTTTAAGATTAAAAAGGCCGGTTGGGGTACTTGATTCATCCGCAGGGATTGATACCACTTCAGGTATAGAGAAGGTATATTTCCTGGAATAAAGCATTAGTAACCCTTCCGGCCGTCCTTACATATTGAGGCGAGTGGCTACTTCTTGCTTAAGAGTTCACCTTTAACCTGACCTGCTTGTCCTGCAATATTTCCTGCAACAGCTCCGGCACCCGCACCGGCCACACTACCCGCCTTGCGTGCAGATTGGCTCATATTCCGACCGAAACTTCCCATACCTCCCGACTGAATAATCCAGCTCGTAACCGTTGGAATCGTAAAGTAGCCGACAATGCCAATGAGCATGAAGATGATGTAGACAACGCTCGAACCATCAGGAATAAAATTGGGATCAGCAAGCTGCTCGATATCCTTTTCGATCATCAGTCCCTGTATCTTTGCGAGCATGGTGCTAAAAAGATCGGCAACAGGGAGCCATAAATACACCCCGATATACCTCGATATCCACTGGGTAAGATTGGATTGGAAACCATCCCATACCGATATCGCAAATGCAATGGGTCCGAGAATCGATAGCACAATCAGGAAAAATGTCCGTATGGTATCAATCACCAGGGCAGCCGCCTCAAAGAGAATCTCCACCAGCTCACGGAACCAGTCCCGTATCTGCTTTTCAAGGTTGTAGGAAGCCCGCTCGATATACATCCCTGCCATAGCTGCTATATCCGAAGGTGACCATCCCAGCTCATCCAGCTTCTTATCAAATTCTTCATTGGAAGAAAGAAAAGCCGTTTCAGGGTTCCGCAGCAGTGCTTCCTTTTCCAGCTGGTCCTTTTGGGACTGTAGCTTATGGAGATCCAGGGTTTGGCCTTCGAGCATTCCATGCGTACCTGTGACGATAGGACTCAGAACACTGTTTATTGTACCCAGAACGATCACAGGGAAAAACATCACACAGATACCGACAGCAAAAGGACGCAGCAGTGGATATACGTCGATCGGTTCGGCGCGGGCAAGTGCCTGCCACACCCTAAAGGCCACATAAAACAATGCTCCCAATCCTGCAATACCTCTTGCCACTCCCGACATTTGCGAACATAGCGGCATCATCTCGTCATATAGAGCGCGAAGCACTTCGTGCAGGCTCTCAAATTCTATTTGTAGTAACATAAGGCTGAAGTTTACCAGTATCTCAATTTATCTGTACCATAGAGCTGTAATACCCTGGCGCCGTCATTCTCTTTCTTAGCTCTCAGGTAGCTCACCGATACATTCTTATTGGTATAATAGCGTACAAGCTTATAATACTCACGGACTTCGTTGTATACCTTGTCAATGAGGTCCATACGTTCCTTATCATTCATTTCAAGCCCGGTATTACCCACAATCTGTTTGAGATCTTTTAAAAGCCCGGAACTCTCTTTCAAAAGCTGAGAGTATCCAAAAGCAATAGCAGTGATCTCCTGCGGGCTGAAATGGGGATCATTAATCATCTTCCCAAAATTGGTCACATACATTTCCGAAATATCACCAACCATCAGAACTGTCTGCTGTACTTTGCGGGCATCTTTCACCAGGTTATTGATCTTCTTTAATTTGTCATAATACTCCTTTCCCTGGCTATATACCTTCTCTACCTCCTTAAAATTTTTCAGAACATTAGATACCGTCGAAGAGGTCTGAATAATCTCGTTAGCACTGTTGATAATACCTGAAAACAGGTTACCGGGGTCCGTTACGACGAACTGCGCTTTAAGTGATGTCGTGCCCAAAAAGATGATGGCACAAAGCATCAGGATTAACTTTTTCATTGAATAAATTTTTGTTTGAATTTTTAACTGTTGTTTTCTTTCTTTGAAGCGGCAATCTGGCGAATAGCCGCTTCAACGTCGCCTCCAAGCTGCGCGGCAAGCTGCATGACTTCAAGTTTTTCCGTTTCCTCTGTGGTAAAGGCTAAATACTGCTCTGCGCTAACTTCTGTGGCATAGACGGCGGAGTGGGTTCCTCCAAGCCCAATCCATACTTCTTTATATAAGCGGGAAGGATCATTGTTCTGATTAATCGACAAAATCTGCCCTCTTTGTTTTTCCGTCAAGCCCAACATTTTTTGGATGTCGTCGAACTTATTCATGTATTTGCGCTGATCCAGAAGGATCTTGCAATCAGAATTATTGATAATGGATTCCTTAACAATTGGAGAGTGGATAATATCATCAACCTCCTGGGTAACAATAATGGCTTCTCCAAAATACTTCCTGACCGTTTTAAAAAGGTACTTTATATATTCCGCCATACCCTCTTTGGCAATAGCTTTCCAGGCTTCCTCAATTAAAATCATCTTACGGATTCCTTTGAGTCTTCTCATCTTATTAATGAAGACCTCCATAATGATAATCGTTACAATAGGCAGCAGAATTCTATGCTCGCGAATCGCATCAATTTCAAAAACAATGAAGCGTTTGGAAAGAAGGTCTAATTGCTTATCAGAGTTGAGGAGATAGTCATATTCGCCCCCTTTATAATAGGGTTCCAAAACATTCAGGAAATTAACCAGGTCAAAATCCTTTTCCCTCACTTTTTTCTCTTCCAGGATTTGACTGTACACATCCCGCACATACTGATAGAAGCCATTAAAAGACGGTAGATGGGCAGGATCTTTTTTCAGGTAATCAATGTAGAGGTTAACCGCGTTCGATAATGCCACTTCCTCCGAGCGGGTCGGCGGCTCGTCATCCCGCTTCCATAGCGTGAGGATAAGGGTTTTAATACTCTCTTTTTTTTCAATATCAAATACCCGATCGTCGGTATGAAAAGGATTAAAGGAGATGGGATTATCTTCCGTATAGGTGAAATAAACACCATCCTTCCCTTTCGTTTTTCCTTTGATAAGCTCACATAGCCCCTGGTAGGAGTTTCCGGTATCTACCAGAAGGACATGGGCGCCCTGCTGGTAGTACTGCTCCACCATATGATTGGTGAAAAAAGACTTCCCGCTGCCCGAGGGACCCAGCACAAATTTGTTGCGGTTGGTAATGATCCCTTTTTTCATGGGCCAATCCGAAAGGTCAACATGAACAGGCTTTCCGGTCAGCCGATCAGACATCTTGATCCCAAAGGGAGAGGGAGAATCCCTGTAATTGGTTTCACCACTGAACAGGCATAACGCTGGTTCCATGAACGTGTAGAAGCTTTCCTCACTGGGAAAATCCCCGGCATTGCCGGGAATACCGGCCCAGTATAGCGTTGCTACATCACTGGTATTATGCCGCGGTACACAGTCCATCTGTACCAGGGCGCTTCCAGTATCATTCTTTGCCTGCTTGAGCTCAAGTGCATCCTCAGCCCAGCACATCACATTGAAATGGGCACGGATGGAAGGCAGCCCATAGGAGTGAGCCTCGTTAAGATAGTTTTCTATCCACTCCCGGTTAATCTGGTTACTCCGGCTATACCTGCCAAGGGAGTGCATATTACGGGCGGTCTTCTCAAACTTCTGAAGGTTATCTTCACTGTTATCTATAAAAAGATATTGGTTATAGATATGGTTGCAGCTCAAAAGAAGTCCAACCGGCGCCGCAAAGGATAACATGCTGTCACTACGATCAGTGGATAATTTTTCATGCCGTCTTTCGGAGCTTACCGATGCCGGTAAATCGTCGGTATCAGACAAAGTATGTAAGCATAGCCGCTTATTGCCAACCCGCATTTCTTCCCCACCCAGATACAAGTCCTGTAGTACACCCGTACTGCCAGTTGATAAAGTCAGGTATTTAGATAAGAGTCCCTGCTCTTTTCCATCACCCAGCAATTCCTGCTCACCCATTCTTACCATGGACAATAGGCCACTGTCATTAATAATTCGCTCAAACTGGCTGACAGCTTCCGCAAAACGATATAGGGTTTCACTATCCAGGCGTACTTTCGGGACCAGTGATCCACGGCAAAGCGATGAAAAGTTGCTTTGCTTGCGCATCCTATCCCTGGTGGTTGCTGTGAGGTAGAGATAACAATAGTGATTTAAGAAAGGGCGCTCGTTAAAATGCAACTGATAGCTGCGACCCAAAAAACTTTGGTCTTCACGATCAAGTTCAGGTTGGTAGTCCTCTTTGATAAACCAATCCTGCTTGCAGACTACCGTATAATCAGGCAGTGTCTTAACAGCCTTATGCCAGGTAGAATGGATCGTTTCATACTCCTCAGTACCGACGGTAAAAATCTCAGGAAGCCGAACTTTAAAACAGGCGGTAATATCTGCTTCCTTAGAGATTAAAAATCCCTGCTCAAAAGCCAGCAATGGAAACATGCTTTCCAGGGTCGCTGATTTTAATGTGTTTTTCATTGGGTTAACTTTTCTGTGTTGAGTGGAAATACCGGATGATGGCTTTGCGGGAGAGAATATATTTGGGGTGCTTTTTTCTGGCGCCAAGCTTCATAATTCCATGCTGCCCGTATTTTCTATTCAAATGGAAAGTCTGCCACACAATCAAGCTACAGCTAACAGCTCCTGTTCCTATACAGACATAAGGTGATACCCCTGCCATGTACAATACCATCACCAGAATAAGTGCTGCTAATAGCCCACCAGCAAAGACAAACAGGTATTGGGCCTTCAGTCCATACAGCTCCACCGTTCTGCCGATTCCTTTATTTATTTTAAACTCTGACATGGTGACGAGCTTAAAGGAAGAAGGATCTTAGAATGGTAGCAGCCACAATCAAAAAGATACAGGCGCCAAACCAACTGGCGGCAGTCTTTGATGTATCGGGGTCTCCGCTGCTGAATTTATTGTACACCTTAACACCACCGATCAACCCCACCACCGCGCCAATGGCGTAGATGAGTTTTGTTGCAGGATCAAAATAGGAGGTGACCATTTGCGTCGCTTCATTGATGCCAGCAGACCCATTTCCCTGCGCATAGGTTGTAGCTGCGGCTAAGAGCATGAGCCCTGTGAGCAGCTTTTTTTTTCTTAGTTTTTCCATGTTTAAAATGCTTTTTCGTTTGCGAATACTGCGCTTTGCAGTTGTCACGACAAAAATGCCATGGAAACCAGGAACCGCTGCCGTAGCGTCTATCAGAGGATAGCTTTGTCCGGAATTGTCCGGTTCAATACACTAAAAAAAAAATGTAAACAGAGGAAAATCTATCGATGTGCGCAAGACACGAAGTAAACAGCATTGAAAACACTGGAATACCCAGGAGGATGTTGGCCGGTTTTTAATAAGGGGGAATAAGATGGTGAAAAAACACCTTTGGAGTAAGAACAAAAAAAGGCGGGCAAAGCCCGCCAGATTAAAAGTAGTTGTATCGCTTCTGAAGCGATAAGAAATCTTCTGCTTGGGAAAATTAAGGTGTCATCGCATTTTTTCTATGAAATCCTGGATAAAACTTTTCTTTCTTGCAGATACCGGTATTTTAACACCACTAGTCATCACAATGTATCCTTCTTTATAATATTTGCTGATGTAAGCCACATTGACCAGATAGGACTGGTGGCAACGCAGAAATGTTTCCACAGGAAGCAGTCCTTCATATTCCTTAATTACCTTGGAAACCATATAAGGTTTCTCATTTCTCAAATAAAAAGTGGTATATCCCTTATCGCTATGACAATACAAAATATCAGCGATATTAACAATCAGCGTATGTCCCGTACTTTTTAACGCTAATCTCTGAAGGGTACTTTTACCGTAATAATGGGTAAGCGAAAGCTCCACCTGCCGTTTATCGAATTTATACGCTTCAGACTTTCGGAAGCACCTGTCAATGGTGTCTGTAAAATTCTTGGCATCAATGGGTTTTAACAAATATCCCAATGCTCCCATATTAAGTGCGTCAATAGCATACCGGTCATAAGCGGTAATAAAAATAATATCTGCGGAAATATCTAAATTACCAAATACCTCAAAGCTGTTGCCATCCTTCAGTTCTATATCTGCAAGTATAAGTTCCGGTTGAAAACTGGCAATCTCCCGTCTGCCCTTTTCCACCGTGTCACTCCATCCTATAAGCTTAAGATAAGGAACGTCGGCAACCAGCGCCATGAGATGCTTTAAAACATTGGTTTCATCTTCCAGCAAATAAACAGTCATGGTTTTATCATTAAACAGTTAATAATGGAATATACAAGTCAACCTGATAGCCTTTCCTTTTATCAATCAGATTCTCTGTTACCTCAAAATAGGCGGAGCGGCTGTTTTGATTAAACAGGACATTCAACCGCTCCTGAATGATGGTACGTGACAATGATTTTTTGCCAGGATGGGTCCGCGGAACAATTCCAAAACCATTATCCAATATTCTGACGTGCAGTTTTCCCTCGGTTTCTTCTATTATAATTTCCAGCATGCCTTTGTAGGAAATGTTCTTAAATCCATGTTCTATGGAATTCTCAGCAAAAGGCTGCAAAAGCATTGGCGGGATGAGTATATTCTCAACATCTGTAGTTCCCAAATCAATACGGTACTCAAAAGTATCTTTGAAACGCATCTGCTGAAGGAGAATATAATTTTCCAGAACATCGGTTTCCTCTTTGAGGGAAATATAATCACGTCGGTTCAGCTCCAGCATATTGCGCATTAAATGTGAAAAAGTAACCAGGTAAACATCGGCTTCTTTTTTCTTATCATTACTGATAAGCCCCTGCAGGTTAGCAATACAATTGTACACAAAATGGGGATTGAGCTGCAACTGCAAGGCTTTCTGTTCCATCTGCAGTTTTTTGTTCCGGATGATTAAACGGTCGTTCTTTTCGCGGAGCAGCTTCCTTCTGTAGGTCGTGTAGAGATAAAGTGCCAGGGTAAGCAAAAGCAAAAAAGCGCCTAAGAAGATCCATCGCTGCTGTGAAATAATCATCTCATTCAGGGAGTTGTTTACCCTTAATGACGCTATCGCCTGGTCCTTTTTTTCTGCCTGGTACCTGGACCGGAGTTCCTCTATTTTGGTATGCTGAATAAACTCAGTATTACGCCTGAAAATGGCGAGGGCCGAATCCACCATTAATAAAGCATTCTTATAATCTCCTTTTTTCTTATAGGCTTCCCGTAGACCCTGATATTCAGGAAACAGGTCTACACCAGGTTCTTTCGGCGCCCATAAAATAGCCTGCTTAAAATACCATATTGCCGAATCGGGCTGACCATCACGGACAAAACAGGTAGCAAGGTTGTTCAGTGCATAAGTACGCATGCTGTTGGACGATTTTAAAAAATCTATGAATTTTCTGCTGCTTTCTAATGCCAACGCGCTTTTTCCTAAAATTGAATTCAGCTGCGATTCAAAATCATAGGTACGAGCAAGAGCCATATTGTTATTAATAATGACAGCATAATGTCTGGCACTGTCAAGATGTTTCTGCATGGACTTAGTATTCTCTAGTTTGGCAGCCAGCATAAAGGAGATGTCGTAATACCTTTGGCGGGTAGCTGGTTGGTTTCTGTAAGGATGGTTTTGAAAATAAAGATCTGTATATTCTACTGATCGGGCAATATCCCCATTATAATAATACGCTTGAGCTAGAAGATCATAAAGGCGATAAAGAAATATACCTTTCCCTTTCTCAACCCTTCTGCACACTCCAAGGAGACTGCTGAGTACATCCGAACTTACAACACCATCTCCACTAATAGACAATTTGAAAATGGCAAACTGCTGTAAGCTGTACAGGTCAACATTTAGACTGTCGAAAGCCATTGTATTGTAGAAATACAGGGCACTGTCCCTATCCTTTGAGTGTTCATACCACAAACCTTTCAGATAACAATAAAGAGGATGTCTTTTTTTATGGCCTGTACCTTCAAATAAAGCCAAATCTCGTCTCAGAGCTCCTTTTGCTATGGTATCGTGAGATAACGCTTCCCTGCCTATAATAAAGGAGAGGAGACTATCTCCTGATAGCTCCCTAGCCGATTGCCCATCATCATCAGAAATATGGCAGCCGGGAAAATATACGAATAGGGCTACTCCTGCAATAAGTACCCAGAGCATCAGTCGCGTCATAAGTAAATGTCTACAGATATACAGGGCTTTCATGAGAATAAGCCCAATAAATAAGGTTTCTTGTCTCCTTTGGGTTTTCTCAGTGGTAAGCTGGGTTAAAGTAACTGAGCGATAAAGGAGCTGTCAATTACCCTAATATAATACAAAATCTGTTCTTTTAATAGTTATTCCCATTAATACTACAATCAGCAAGCAAAGCTATTTATTAATTCCTACTGACGGCAAACGCTGTCAATTTTCGTAATAATCTGTTCAATATTCGTTGTGATAGCGAGACTGGGAATAAAATTTCGTTCCTAAGTCAGGTGTCACCCCAGGGATAGTACTGCTGAGGCATGTACTACATTCCTCGGCCTTTTCTTTTAGGCTTTAGAGACGGCTGATCTTCCTTTGGTTTCTGCCTTTGTTCGCGGCGAAGATTAGCCTCTACAATGGGTGACAGGAATGTATCTTTCCACGGAACGATGACCGCGGTATGGTGTGATTTTAAATCCAGCCATTTTAAATCTGTGTTTTGCCCTAACCCATACATTCGGTTCCAGCCTATGGGATCAAGGTAACGCTCCAAGGGAATTTCAACGGCGATGAGATCCTTTGGAAACTCTGTTATGGCATCATAAACAGGGGCCTGGAACTCGTGCGTCTTGGGATTGTAAGGAATTAAATATTTCTCGCTTTCCTCTAAATAATACCCCTCTACTTCAGAAAATACAATTCCTTTCGACAAAAAATCATCTTTAGGACGCAGCATATCCATACGGATGTCTACGAAAAAGTGATGTCCACGGATATCAAAGGTCGGAAGCATTCCCATTACCACCCTTTTGTGGTAGGCGGCCTGGTCAACCATAATTTCAAAATCAGTCTTCCTTTTTAAGTCATCCACCGATAGATCATACCTTCTGGCCATGCCTTCAGGGTCCAACTCTTTCAATGGAGGTAAATGCACAGTAACAGAATTATCGGAATGAAAAAAATGGGGAATGTTTTTGTCATAACGGCAGTATTCAAATTCGTATCCATTTTCAGTTTCCTTCATATTTGAAAACAGGATGATATTATAAGGATTAGCTTTTTCTTCCAGTTGCAATCTATCGATGTTTACTATAAACTCAGTGTCTTCAATTACCCTTACAGGCTTCTTGTGTTCCATGCTAAAATTCTTTAAAAGTTAAAAAGGGAGCTGTCTTTCAGACAAACTCCCCGATGTCAAATTGACCCAGATCTCCATTCCGCATGGTTGAAGAACCGGAAGCCGTTTCCCTGGCCATACTTTGGTCCAGTAACCTTGCAATCTTCTCCGATGCTCCGTGCATTGAACTTTCCAAGAGACTCAGCAACTCGGTTCCCTGTATCCTTAGAACTATACCCGCTGCTTTTTCAATTTCAGATGCTGCCGGTTGCTCGTTCTGTAACAGCATCCCAACTGCGCTTAGTTCCTCAAAGGTAACCCCTGTAGCAAAACCTTGGCTGTCTCCCGGAAGTCCCTCTATTCTCCATTCTTCCTCTTCTTCTTCAAAATCAGGCATCACCCTGAAAACTTCCTCCTGCTCTTCCTGCGGAATTTCAATCCCGGCAGGTTTCCCGCCGGTTTCTGATTCAAAGGTAGCAGCAGACCCTTCACCTTTTTCCTTTTGGCCGGCTTTGTCCACCACAGGCAACGAATGGCGGGAAATACTTTTGGTTCTGCCCAAAATGTCAGGCACTACGGAAGGTCTTTCTTCCGGTTCCTTTTTATACACAGCCTTTCTGACAGCAATTTTATCATGCAATAACAAAAGGATCACAATCACCAGGCATATCAGTATCATAGTTTCCATGGCTATAAAATAGGTTTATACTTCTCGTTAAAACTTTTGGTGATCTGTTCACCAAACTCCTGAAAATGATACTCCAGTACATTATTCAGGTACGTGTATATGGTCAGCTTATCCTCGCCGATAACCTGGACAATGCGGGATAATTTTTCGTGGAAATCAGGCTGGATATAGACCGTTTTCCCATCCCTGGCATTCGTATCCGTTTTTTTGAAAAACAGGCTTTCATAATCAGCGTCTAATTGCTTTTTTACTTTTATTTTTTCTCTGCCAGCAGACTTTTCTACTGCCGAATCTTGACCTGCCTTTGGCGCCTGAGTTGGAAGCTGTAGCCCATCCTTTTGTATACCGCCAGCCATAAGACTCATCATCAGTTCTTCATTGATATCAGAGGTTCCTTTTTTTGAAGTTTCTTTTTCCATAACCCTACAATTCAGTGATTCTCAAAAATTCATTCATAAAGAGATCCAACCCGCAGGTTTTCATTAAACGCTCGTCAGCGGGCATCAATGTACTTCGGAACACCGTTTTAGCGCCGGCTTCACTTTCTTTACGAAAACGGGTGCTGCTTCTGACCTGGCTTCTCATAAGACTCAGACCAAGTTCATCAATCACCCGGATGTAAGCATCGTACAAAGGAGTACTTTCCCTGCCATCAACCTGGTTCCAAAATAAATTGATGGTTTTAATGGAAGTTTCCGTATTCTTCATAATCACATCCTGCAACAGCTGGGTAAAAACCAGGGTACTTTCCATCACAATGCGATCCGCCGTTATAGGAGTAAAGATGTTGTGCATCCCCGCCAATGCCTTAAGGATACCCGGGGTATTTACTGTACCCGGAAGGTCAAAAAAAATTACATCCAGTGGCACTGCAGAAGAATCGGAGAAATCATGCGCAGCTTCCAGAACCCCGTCTGCTCTGTGCTGAATAATGGGATAAGCCTTCTTGTTAATTGTCGTAAACTGCTTGTAGGCAAGCTTCTTCAATATTTCATTCTCCATGACCATGCCCAGATCACGTTCTTTCATTTTCATCAGACTGTGCTGGGGAAAATCAGCATCAAAAACGGCTACATTATAGCCCAGGCGGTAATGCAGTATCCCTGCTGCCAGCACAGTAAAAGTACTTTTGCCAACACCTCCTTTTTGAGATGAAAAAGCAATGAATAAAGGTCTTTGTTTTGTTCTCATAAATTCTTCTATTTTTCGTTAATAATCCCGGCTGTTAATTACTCCGGTGATTCTGTTTATCGCTATGTTGAAATACTTCTTATCTTTCTCTATGCCAATGAATTTGCGTCCGGTATTTTGGCACGCTACTCCCGTTGAGCCGGAACCCATACAATTATCAAGAACAGTCTGACCCAAATCCGTATAGGTCCTGATCAGATACTCAAGTAGCTGGATAGGCTTCTGCGTCGGATGAAGGCTGCTTATTTGGGTATCACTGGATACCCGCTGGATACTCCGAGGATATCTTTCAGTGCTTTCATAGACGCTCTCACCAGTCATTTTTCCGTACACTTCACTTTGATGATGTTTTGCCCTAAAGCTTTTCTTCTTTTGGTGTCCCGTAGTTTTCTGGGGATGGTAATGACATTGTTTCTTATAGAAAACACTGATGATCTCATGATTACGCAAGGGCTGTTTCTTTGCATTTAAAAAGCCCGTTCCTTTCACTTTATCCCAGATCCAGTCGTATTTAAACAGCTTTAAATTGCTCAATCTCAGCAGAGAGCTGAAAGGTTCGGTGCCAAAGAGAACAATGGCTCCATTTTCTTTAACAACTCTTAGGTACTGCTTCCACAGCTGCTCAAAAGGCAGCCTGACATCCCACTTACACTGCGTGGTTCCGTAAGGCAGATCACATAATACCATGTCAACACTTCCATCCCTGATCTTATTCATTTCAGAAAGACAGTCACCATAATACAGTAAACATTCACCAAGCCTATAGCATTCCTTCATTTTCCCACCCTTATGCTCACTCATAACAATTAGCTTCTAGTAAATCCCTGCAACTTAGTAGGTACTGAAATGTATACATACCTCACTACCTACCTCTTTAAATGTATCCGCATATAGATACCTGTTTACTTATTCAGATATGCCCATCTGTCATTTTTTACCTACCTACGTTCATATCTACCTGAATACAGATATAGGTATGCTGATATCTCTCTATGGAAATAGGGAATCATATACCCATATACTCTCATAGCTGCCTGCTCATGCTTCTATCTACCTAGTTACACTTGTAGCCATGCACGTAATCAGGTATCTATGTACCAACATCCGTATATCTCTGCATCCGCTTTCAGGGACAAAGGAATGTACATATGTACAGACCCTCACCTGCATGGCCGCCTTTGACGCGCAAAGGAGGTGTTTGACCGGGTATCACATACCCGTATTCTCTTCAATTAATTTTTACTTTGTATCAATATATTTCCCTAGGGATAATGCAAAAACAATCCGGCATAGTGGATAAGAATGTAAACAACATAAATAGGTTGTTCCCAGCTATAATCAATCCGTCCCGAAGGGCGGATTTTGTTACCACCCGGTAACAGCAAGTTGTGTATTGAGCTGCTCGAAACTCTCTCCGCTGCTCAATACCACTTGCCCTGCCGGGGGCTTAAAACATCCTCCGAAGTCGGATGTTTCTTACTAATTAAAATGGACAGTTATGGATGAGATGAAGAATCAAGAGAAAAAGAAAGGTGGACGGAAACCGAAAGATAACCCTGCGATTTTCCGCTATTCCATCAGCCTTACAGCAGAAGAAAATGCACATTTCCTTTCCCTCTTTGAAAAGTCAGGAATGAAAATTATGGCGCACTTTATAACCGCCTGTATTTTTCAGAAGACTATTAAGACGGTAAAAATCGATAAGGCGGCGATGGATTATTATATGAGACTGACCACATTATACGGGCAATTCAGATCTGTAGGGGTTAATTATAACCAGGTCGTGAAGATATTATACCGTCACTTTTCAGAGAAAAAAGCAGCAGCATTTCTCTTTAAACTGGAAAAAGAGACTAAGGAAATGGCGGTCCTATGCAAGAAAATTATCGAACTGACCACTGAGTTTGAGCAGAAGTTTATCGGTAAAGAAGAAGGAAAATGATTGCAAAAATTGGCAGAGGCAGTAGCCTCTACGGGGCACTATCCTACAATCAGCTCAAAGTGGATAAGGAGAAAGGAGAAATTTTGTACACCCATAAGATGCTCGAAACACCTAACGGATCATATACCGTTTCTCAATTAGCACGTTCCTTTGAACCCTATTTGGTAGCAAACCGCAACACTGAAAAGCCGGTCTTGCATATCTCGCTCAATCCTGATCCCAAGGATACAGTTAGTGATGAAAAATTCAAGCAACTGGCCCAGCAGTACATGCAAGAAATGGGTTATGGTGACCAGCCCTTCGTCATTTTTAAGCATACCGATGTAGAGCGCACCCACATTCATATTGTTTCGGTTTGCGTGGATGAAGAGGGCAAGAAAATTTCTGATAAGTTTGAGAAGGTACGATCCATGAAGGTTTGCCGTAACCTTGAAAACCAATATGGACTATTGCCACTGGCTGAGAAAGAAGAAAAAAATGATAGCGGTTTAGTATTCCGTCCCGTTAATTATGAAAATGGAAATATCAAGAGTCAGATTGCTTCTGTCGTCAGGCATTTACCCCAGTATTATCAATATCAGACGTTGGGTGAATACAACGCACTGCTTTCCCTCTTCAATATAACGACCGAAAAAATAGAGGGAGAGCAGCACGGAGAGGCCAAAAAAGGACTGGTTTATTTTGCCCTTGATTCTAGAGGAGAAAAAGCCAGCCCTCCGTTCAAAGCATCTCTTTTCGGTAAAGCCGCAGGTTATCAGGCCCTGGACAAGCATCTCACCAAATGCAATGAACTTCTGAAGAAAAATGAAGCTAAACCTGCTCTTATCGAAATCATTGCCACAGCAATGAAATCTGCAGGGAATGAGCAGGATTTTAAGAAGCTTTTAGCTTCACAAGGTATTAATACCGTTGTTCGCCGTAATGACACCGGACGGATCTACGGAGTTACGTTCGTAGACCATAATTCCAAAACCGTTTACAACGGCTCTCGCCTGGGAAAAGAGTTCTCAGCGAATGTCTTTAATGAATTATGGAAAGCTGACCATGGGACTGATTTATGGATGAAAAGGGATAAAGAATCGACTTCTGGCAACGTGCTATCAGAAGATCATTCGGTACCTACAAGTTCAACTGGTTTATTTGACTTCCTGAATAAATCCGAAACTGGATTATTGGTTAGTGAGCCCGGTTTTATTGAGATTATAGGGGGATTATTGCCCGAAGCACAGGGGATAGATCAGCAGGAATGGGAATATGCTGAATCATTGAAGAAGAAAAAAAAGAAACGCAGACGTGGAAAACAAAACTAAAAATCTCTTTACCTTCCCTTTCAAATATTCAATTCTTACTTGAAAAACCGACATCTTACCGGCAGCCTCTAATTTTGTTTGCAAGTCACGTTGAATTCCACTGCCACCTTATGAGGTGGCTGGTACGATTAAAAGTGTTTAATTAAAAATTTCCTGCAACCCCCTCACATCATAACCATCAGCCTCGAAATCTTCATTCTCAATCCATTCCTTTACAAAAGCATCGGGAATATCACCAGGCTTTACATTGCCGGCGTAATAACTCCTTAGCAATTTCTCATCCCAATTGCCCCAGGCATAGTTAATACCATCGTCAATCTTTCGTACAATCCGGAATTGCTCCTCGGTTAAATAGTTTCTTGCTTCAGGAGCAGTAAGGATTTCAATTAATTTTTGTTTGTAGTCCATTTTTGGGAGTTTTATTGAAATAGATAGATGAGTGACAAAAAGCTCAATAAATATCTTTTGATATGCTATAAACCTATCTAATATTCACGAAAATACTAAGTCAAATTTTTTCATCGCCATATCTTTCTTTGAAGGAATCATTCTCCTTCCCCATACTCAAAATTCATTTTCTCAGCTAATTCTTCCAAAGTTCAGCAAAGAATGATACAGTATACTTGCGGAGCACCCAAATTTCACCACACCAATACCCTATGGTGTCATCCCACCAAATGAGGCCGTTAAAATTCCGGTAGAATAACGCGAAAACAATAGTTTTCCCTTTATTGCCATTTCTATTTCAGCATCAATTAAATTATCAAAATTCGAGATAATCGGCTCACTGGAAAATTCTCTAAAATTCTTCGGTAACCTCAATTCACATTTCATAAGCCCAAAATGTGTTTTTACTTTAGCAAAAATCTAATTAATGTAAGAAATAAAGGCCATACTCTACTGGTTTTTAGTTTCGTCCGGCCTTATGGGTACTAATTAAATTCTGGATTATCTGAAGTTTCAGCCTAATCATTTCATACGCACTCTCTCGAAATTCCATATCTTCTATTTGATGGGGTATTAATGGATCAGTTGCAATACTGGTCAAATATTCAACAATTTTAAGTGGCTGCGAATCTCCGATCAATTTAACCAGGAAAATAATTGTCTGTATAAGCAAAACAGGGGTACCTATCTCAACAGCATTGCGATACATTACAAGATCGTAATATTTGTTCTGATACGTATCCTGGTATTTCATTACGACAGATAACAGACTACCATTCTCACGTCCTTGAAAATCGCTTGATATATTACCCCCTATAATTTCATCTTCATCTGTATCCACCGGATCAGCTGCATAGTATTCTATAAAAATATTTTCTGCCAGCATTTTGTCGTCAAAGAAATAATGGCGCTCAATCTCACTATTATCAATAAATCGAACTGTTTGTATGTTGTATAAAGCTAATAGTACCTCCATGTAAAAGGTTTAATTACAATAATAGTATAAATGCTTGATTATTTAAAGCAATCGGAAAACTGAATTTATGCCTTACAGCCGGAAGCAATATTGAATTTAGCAATATGTCGATTTCAGCTTTTTGGGTAGATTAACCTGAATACATTGGTCCCTTTCTTGGCATCTCCTTTATTAAAGACTCCCAATTACAAGGATATTTTTAGTCCCAAAGCATAGCTCCAGTACAGGATCTTTGGTGCAGCAGGTGTTTTGAATTGATACAGGCCATAGGTGTACAATGAAAAAAGTATAAATGCACCCCAGCTAAGTACTATACACCATACACCGAACCTTTCTGTTACACTGAACAGTCCAGATATCAACGATTTTACTATAAATGCAGGAATAATACAGCATATTAACACGCAGACTGTCCATGGAAATATCCACAATTTCCGCTCTCTTGCCCGCAGCCCAATGATGGTTCCTTTAAAGAAATAGATGATGCAGAAGATGAGGTAGGTAAACAATATGGAAAAAGACCAAATTTTAATTTTGTCCGCTTCTTCACCCCAAAAGCTTTGCGACAGTAAAAATCCGGCATAAAAGAACACCCCAAAAATGGATGCTATCTTTAAGAGAAAAACAAAAATACCTAAGATCACAAACATTAATCCCATGGCCGATTTACTTTCTTCTCTTATCCGGGCATTATATTCTTCTTCACTTTCCCCAGGGAAAGCATCGGGATTATTCCAGTCCATAGCACTGCTTTTTTAATGTTGATTACTCAAACAAATGAGATAAGCAAATGATTTTCACTACTATAAATTTAGAAAAAATATTTTAAATATTAATAAAAAATACACATTAATAACTGATAATCAAAAACATAAAAAACATAAAATACAACAGTACTCTTTATAGGACTGGAATCTTCTGTTAATGGCTACAACTAAGCTCATAATTAGTCATTGGGTAAGACACACGGATCACTAGCTTTAAGCTTCTATGGGAGGCAATCCTAAATATTCAACCTTTTCCAATACACTTTCATTATCCTCATGGCGCTTCCGTACAGAACTCACCGGCCAGTATTCCAGCCTTTCGGACGGGAAGGAAAAATCGAGGAATTCTTTTAACTTATCATCTGACAGATCAGGTTGCAGCCACTGTTCCAGCATATCCTCTGCAAGCATTAATGGCATCCGAAATGGGTTTTTCCCTCCATTATGAATCTGTCTCATGATTTTGTTTGCATCCCGTGTAAGGAGCGTAAAGGTAGGTATGGGCTCTGGTTTATCTACATCCCAGGAATTTGATAGGCTCCAAAGCCCGGCTATAAAAAAGATCTTGTCGGCGCCCTGATTAATAGCATAGCAGTATCCTTCCTTGGGTTTATCTTTAAAAGGATATCGATATTCGAAAAAAGCGGCTGATGGAATAAGGCAGCGTTGATGTTTAATGTCATTCCAAAGCGTACCTTTCTTTAGAACCTTCTCACTACGGGCATTAAGGAAAAACTGACGTTCATTTTTTATCTTTTCGATCGTGTCCAGTGATTCGGGTATTGGACCCCATATAAAATCCTCTAAGCGCGCACCATGGTGATTAAAAATAACCGGCCAGGCAGGATAAGACATTCCAATTTTGTGGAATGTCGGCTCCCAGGATATACTCTCTTTTACAATTAACGGAAAAGGGACAGCACCTTCAATTTGCTTAACTGTCTTTTTTAGGGAGTTGTCGTAGCACATAAAGTGGATTTTTATATAAATTACAAATTATAGTGCTTCTACGCTCACTATTACCTTTTATTTGGGTAACAGTAGGAATTGACGAGCTTAACGTAACCTGGCATTCTACCAGAGGTTCCTTTCCAATTTTTCGCAGTTCCTGCTGTATGGCTTCAAAAATTTTCAGCGTTAATGCAATCTGGTAGACCTTTCTGCAGTTATAATCCAACTGGATTTCCTGAGTCTTTTTAACCTGGTAGATCTCCATACCCCAGGGAAGACGCAATTCAGAGGCCATGGAAGATTCAAGAACCTTATACGTTATAAAATCTCCCCGCACATCAGTCGTTTGGAGGATATGAAGCTTATATTCCCTGCTATTATGCAGGATCGTAATTTTAATATATTGTCTCATGCTTTATAAAAATTTATAAAGCATCGGGTTAGAGGCAAAAAAAGCCATTGATCAGCACGTATGCTTTTCAAAGGCTTAGTAACGATATAAATATACTGATATTTCTAATATTCTTATCTTGAATCAGTCATAGTTTTAAAGGAAAGCATGACAGATACTGCTCAAAATGCCTACTGCTTTATATACTTCTTAGGAAAAACAACATCCTGATTTGATATCTGAAGGAAAAGTATAATAAAATACCACCTTTTCTACATTTCATACAATATATCTTAGGTATTCCACATGGATAATACTCGCCTTACACTCTCTACAAGTTAAAAGATCCATCCTCCATGGAAAAGTAATGAATTTTTTACGAGCATAAATTTTCGCTTAACGCTTGCAAAAAGCTGCCACAGCTAGACATCCCTAGCCATTACAATAGCATCAGTACTGATACCATCTAATTTCTTCTCCTGAAAATAAATGCTAAAAATATGCAAGGAGAAGATGATTTGAGAGGATTGGCCAAGATCATGGCCTTTATGCGGGCAGTAAGTATCCTTTTGGTACTGATGCACTTTTATTGGTTCTGTTATGAATTCTTTGTCGAGCATGGGTGGACGTTGGAGGTTATAGGAAAGATCCTTATCAATTTCAATAGAACGGCCAGCTTATTTGCCACTCCATTCTACACTAAAGCATTTGCCCTGGTACTCCTTGCCCTCAGCTGTTTGGGAACCAAAGGAGTGAAGAATGAAAAGATCAACTGGCGCAGAATTTTAATGGTTCTTACAATTGGTCTTCTGTTTTTCTTTCTGAACACCCCATTACTGAAACTTTCTACCGCTCAGGCAACACTATTGTACATCCTGACCACTGCAGTGGGTTATATCGCCCTGATGGTTTCTGGCCTGTGGATGAGCCGACTGCTCAAAAATAGCCTGATGGAGGATGTTTTCAATAATGAAAATGAAAGCTTCCAGCAGGAAACGAGGTTGATGCAAAACGAATTTTCAGTTAATCTTCCTACAAGATTTTACTATAAGGGAAAATGGAACGATGGCTGGATTAATGTGGTAAACCCCTTCAGGGCTACCATTGTACTAGGCACTCCAGGATCGGGAAAGTCCTATGCGGTTGTCAACAATTACATAAAGCAGCACATTGAAAAAGGATTTTCAATGTATATCTATGACTTCAAATTCGATGATCTTTCCACCATTGCTTACAACCATCTCTTAAAGCATGTTGATAAATACAAAGTAAAGCCCAAGTTCTATGTAATCAACTTTGATGATCCCCGCCGCAGCCACCGCTGTAATCCTATCAACCCAAACTTCATGACCGATATTTCTGATGCCTACGAATCAGCGTATACCATCATGCTCAACTTAAACAAGTCGTGGATAACCAAACAAGGTGATTTTTTCGTGGACTCGCCAATTATCTTACTGGCAGCCATTATCTGGTTTTTAAAAATCTATGAAAACGGTAGATACTGCACGTTCCCCCATGCGATAGAACTTCTGAATAAGAAGTACGCAGATGTTTTTACCATTCTTACGTCATATCCGGAACTGGAAAATTATCTATCACCCTTCATGGATGCATGGGAGGGAGGCGCCCAAGATCAGCTGCAGGGACAAATCGCATCTGCCAAAATTCCCTTGTCAAGGATGATCTCTCCCCAACTCTATTGGGTAATGACCGGTGACGACTTTTCCCTGGATATTAATAATCCCGAAGAGCCTAAGATCCTTTGTGTTGGAAATAACCCAGATCGTCAAAGTATTTACTCCGCAGCACTAGGACTATACAATTCCCGTATTGTAAAACTCATCAATAAAAAAGGGCAGCTGAAAAGTTCTGTTATTATTGACGAGCTCCCAACAATTTACTTCAGGGGACTGGATAACCTTATTGCCACCGCCCGCAGCAATAAGGTAGCCGTTTGTCTGGGATTTCAGGATTTTTCCCAGCTTACAAGAGATTATGGGGATAAAGAAGCCAAGGTAATACAAAACACAGTAGGTAACATCTTCAGCGGCCAGGTCGTTGGCGAAACAGCCAAAAACCTATCCGAACGTTTTGGCAAAGTTCTACAGAAACGACAAAGTATCTCTATTAATAGGAATGATACATCAACCTCCATATCAACCCAATTAGACAGCCTCATACCAGCCTCCAAAATTTCTACTTTGACTCAGGGAATGTTCGTAGGCGCAGTATCGGATAATTTTGACGAGCGCATTGACCAGAAGATATTCCACAGCGAAATCGTTGTTGATAATGCCAAAGTTGCCTCTGAAACCAAAACATATCAGAAAATGCCGCAAATCACATCCTTTCTGAATGCTCAAGGAGAAGATACCATGAAAAAGGAAATTCAGGAAAACTACAGGCAGGTCAAACTGGATATTACATTGATTATTGACAAAGAAAATGATCGGATTAAAAATGATCCAGGCTTACAACATTTGGTCAAACAGTAATCCGTAGTATCAATCATTACCTGAGCCAGAATTTATCTGTAGATTTATAAGGAATATTAGCCCATGTT
Source organism: Chryseobacterium sp. 22543 (assembly GCF_052044565.1). Classification (NCBI taxonomy): domain Bacteria; kingdom Pseudomonadati; phylum Bacteroidota; class Flavobacteriia; order Flavobacteriales; family Weeksellaceae; genus Chryseobacterium; species Chryseobacterium sp. 22543. Next base: position 635,313 of record NZ_JBQENH010000002.1, on the reverse strand, counting down.
GGGTCTATTACCTATTGCAAAATGAATTTTAATCAATTCTCCTAATCCTTTATTTTTTTGCCCCTAACACATATCCGGATTTATTGTATGGTTCAATCCAAATTAACTTCCGATCTTTCCAACCTGGGCCACATGCCTGTTTGCGAGGAAAGCCCAAACCAGATTCACCACACACAGGAAATCCTTCTATGTTAATACTTATTTTATTCCAGTTACTATTTATAATAGTAAACGGGAATTTCTCCTCATTTAACAACCTCTCAGGAGATTTTCTGGTTCCATACTTTTGTCCAGGTGGAACAATATATACATCAACAGCTGCTAATAAAATAAAAGTCAATAGTTGATAAAACAACAGACGTCCTTCATCTGCAATAGGTAATTTAGAATTACCTTCCGTGACATCTACCTCCTTAATAGGATAAGTCTTTTTCTGTTCTATTCATTATTATTTAGTTTTTTAACCAATGTATAGAGACCAGAAAAGGGAAGTGAAATGATGGCACGAATTGGTACTCCAAAGGCAATATTTGGCGAACTTCTATTGTACAATAGATGGGAAAATCTTACATTAGCCCTCTAATCATATAATTATTTTTCTACATGAAAGAATTAATCGGAAAAATCAATGCAGAGTTTGAAGCATTTAAAACGGATTCAACAGCTCAAGCTGAAAACGGAAACAAGGCAGCAGGTATGAGGGCGCGTAAAGCTTCTCTGTCACTAGAAAAGCTGATGAAGGATTTCCGCAAAGTATCAATGGAAGAAGCTAAGACAAAGTAATATAATGCTCCCTAACAATTTATTGGGAGCATTTTTATTTATCCTGATACATGGATAGTTTTCAATAAAATGAAAAGCCACCCATAAGGGTGGCTCCAAAATGAATATTAATATAGATATATTTCTTCTTCGAATAAAGAAAAATTATATTTCAAGAGAGAATAAATGACTCATTTAATTTCTACATCCTTCCATAGCTTCCGGTTACCACCGATGCCCGCATAGAGATTAAGAACCTTTATCATTTCTATTTATTTTGGTCTTTCTTGGCAATTCTGCCGTATGTCATTTTTTATGACATTCTTTTTTCAAACTCAAATGAAGATTCTCCTTTATCATTTAAGACAAGATACGCATCAAATTTTTTCCCTGTCTTATTCTTCATCCCCTTAATCAGCCCTGTTTTTCCTTTGGTAACGAGGTTTTCAATATCTGTGTTAGATATTACTACCCCGCAGATCTTTCGGAACTGAATCCATTTGCAGGATTCATCAGGACATTTTACCAGGTGATCCCGCACGAGAAGATGCTCTTTTTTACACTTGGGGCACAGAAGATTCGATGGCTTTTCTATAGAAGCTGATAAAGCCAACAGCTCACCAGTAATAGTCCCGGCATAGGTCTTCATCTCTTTTTCGAAAACCTGTCCATCGGCTTCTTTATTTTCAATCTTGGACAAAACCAATTCCCATTCCGCTGTCATTGAAACGTCAGCAATTTTTTTGTCCTTTACCCAGCCATATACCTGCAAACCTTTATCTGTCGGGATCAGTGACTTCTTTTCCCTAACCATATATCCACGATCAAAAAGCGTTTCAATAATTGCTGCGCGGGTGGCAGGTGTTCCAATACCAATGCCTTGTAGCGCCTTACGTTCATCTTCATTTTCTATTTCCCTGCCTGCATTCTCCATTGCCGAAAGCAGGCTTGATTCAGTATAAAGTACAGGTGGCTTTGTTTTCTTTTCCAACACACCGGCACGTCCGATTTTAAGTTCGTCCCCAATATGAAGTTCCGGGAGCTGGTCGATCGGATCATTTTCTTCATCTGTAAAACTCCCTTTAATGCTGCGCCAGCCTGGTTCTGTTACCCGGCAGCCTTTCACAGCAAAATCATAATGCAGCACCTGCAGCGTAACATCGGTTATTTCCTTCTGACAGCTTTGACCAATGGCTTCCAGCAAGCGAAGAGCAATCAGGTCATAAATAGCATTCTCTTTTGCAGGTAACTCAACAGGGACTTTCTCCGTAACCAGTAACCCATGATGGTCCGTAACTTTTACATCATTTACGATACGTTTATTAAAAGCTCCCCAATTGACCTTTTTAACGGCTTCTTTTAAGGTTGGCTTTTCTTCCAGGGCTCTGATCATGGCACGAATCTGTGGCCAAACGTCTTCAGGAATATATTTACTTCCGGTACGGGGATAAGTGATGAATTTATTCTCATACAGGTCCTGCGCAATATTCAGGGTTTCTTCAGCAGAAAGGCCCAGGATTTTATTAGCCTCCTTCTGGAGCCCGGTAAGGTCAAAAAGCAATGGAGGCTGTTCAGTGACCGTTTTCTTGTCAACTTTATTAACCGTTGCAACTCCATTACGTATTACTGCCTTCAGCACATCTTCTGCCTTCTTTACATCGTCCCATTTATTAACTGATAGGCTCTTAAAGTCCATGAACTCCTTGCGGTGCAGCAGCTGAAGCTGCCAGTATTTGTGGACCTGAAAATTTTTGTTTTCCAGATAACGAGTACAAATCAGGGCAAGGGTTGGTGTCTGCACCCGACCTAATGAGTATATTCCGCTGCCTGCCGCAATGGTCAATGCCTGAGAAGCATTGAGCCCAACAAGCCAATCGGCATGGCTTCTGGCTCGTCCCGCATGATAAAGACCATCGAAATCACTACCAGGTTTAAGATTCTCAAAACCCTGTCTGATCGCTCTCTCCGTCAAGGAACTTATCCAAAGCCGTTCAAACGGTTTGGTGCATTTCAGATACTGGTAAATATAGCGAAAGATCAGCTCACCTTCTCTTCCCGCATCCGTGGCAACAATAATACTGTCACAGCTTTTAGTCACCTTTTCGATAACCTTGAGCTGCTTTAAAGCTGCTCCATCCGGCTCATAGGCTTTATTCTTCCTTACTTTCCTTACGGTCAGTACAAAAGGATCAGGCAGGATCGGTAAAGATCCCTGCCTGAAACCTGTAACCCCATAATCTTCCGGCATACCCAGGGCGACCAGGTGCCCCAATGCCCAGGTGACCAGATAGCCCCCTCCTTCAAAATAACCCTCTTTTTTTTCGGTAGCCCCTAAAAGTGCAGCAATCTCTCTGGCTACACTTGGCTTTTCCGCAATCACTGCCTTCATACAATTTCTCTTTAATGGGTTATTACACCTTCCTACCTCTGGATTTCTTTTCAGGTTTTTCCTGCTTCTGGTTTGCATCTTGAGGGGTTTGCTGGCCCGGTTTCAACGGCTCCTGAAGCTTGTTAGTCGCTGCCTGACGTTTAAATTTATCGGGATCTTTAAATGAAAAATCCATTTGTCCAGTTTCTTTATTAAAACTTACAAACCCAGGATATGCCTGGCCACCAGCATCTTTAAAATCTGGTATATAAACGGTCTGACCGGCTGCAAGTTTATTATACTGGTCATAGGTAAACTCTTTTCTTCTATAGGACTTAGGAATTTGCTGATTATCAGCCTGAGTATTTCCCTGCTTTTCTCTGTGGGACTGATTCTTGTCAAAGAAAAATTCCAGATGTCCTTTAAATGCGTTAAACTGAATTTCCCCATCGAAAAGGTTATCTCTTTTTGACATCATTCCCTCAAGGTAAATTGGCTTTCCTTCTAAAAGAGTATTTTTTTGCTCCGCTGAAAGGGTTACCCCTTTGATGACATCATCAATTTGTATATGGGAAACAGGAAATGAGACTAACTGATTTGTTTTCTCATCCAGGCTTATCAGATGAGGAACTTCTTTATTGCCTTCTGTTAATAAATTGACGATCCTCCCCATATTTCCCCTTTCCAATAAATTCGCTTTGTCTTCCTGCGTGAAATCATGACCCAAGAACTTTGTATCTAAGTCGATTTCATTTTTCTTACAAAGAAATTTAAATTCTGCCCGGCCATCATTTTTGGCTTCAAGCCAGAGCTTTGCGTCAGTCTCAATTTCATGCTCTCCGACTTTTATGGTTATCGGAAGCAGATCATTCGTTTTGTATCCCCTTAAAAGGGAATTCAGAAGATTAGTTTCCTCCAGTTCCTCCCTGGTCCAGCCAAGATTCGTGAGTGAACTCCAATCGATGTCTTCGGCTTTATAGCGGTATCCGCCTGGTTCCGGGGCTGTTACTTTAGCTTCTGTTGTGGTTGTTGTGGTTGTTTCCATTGTATTGACTTTTTTTTGTTGATGTTCCTGTGTTTCTTTCGCCTGATATTTATTGAAAAGCTCTTCTCCTTCTTTTGTTGGAGTATGAATATGTGCCTGTAATTTCTCCGCAACTTCAAAAACTGAGTTCAAAGGAACTTTTAAGAAGGAAAAACGCGTTGGGTCTTTAAGCTGCCGCAAAAAGTTTGTAAAGAAATTGGTGAATGCATCCCCGTTCATATCCACACGCATAAATTCAGCCTGGTTCTTCTTCTCCACATTGCTTTTTTTCAGCCCACCATCCTTGTCTATTTCCTTAACAGCTGAGATCTTTTTCTCAATTTTATCAAGAACCAAAAGGATCTCATTTAATTGACCGGATATATCCGGAGTCCTTTCTTCTAAATTTTCGTCTTCCATTATTTCACGATTTTGACACGAATGTAATCTGGATGAGGATCTCCTTAGATGTGTTGTCTACTTTTGTCCGGAAAAGGCGCTTAAAGGGTCGATGGTGGACAATCTTCTTTATTATGGGAGTATCTCTGTTTCATAAACTGCTGCACATCGGATACCTTGTAATAAGCGCTGCCGCCAAGTATATAATACATAAGCTTTCCGGAGATTCGGTACCGTTGTAATGAGCGCCCGCTGATCTGAAGAATATTGCAGGCTTCCTGATTATTCAAAAGAGGCTCATCATCGATGATATATTTCCGATTTTCAGAACGATTATCTTTTGCACCTTTGGGGGAATTCCCGACTACAGTCGGTTTTTCTCCTTTTTCAAGTACCAAACGTATTTCTTGCAGCTGTTGCGCTATGGCCTTCAGCTCTTTTTGTAGGGATTTTTTTTTCATAAGTTCTTTATATTAGTTAGGGTGAATAGGTACAAAGCAATCTCTCAAATGATGTGCAACGTAATATTCAGTCCAGGAGTTATAGTCATGTGGAAGCCTTTCCTACAGAATGCGAAAGCCCATCTCTGATAAATTGGTGTACATCGGAAAGCTTGTAATAGGGTTTGCCACTCATTCTGTAATAAGGAAGCTTGCCTGAAGCGCGGTAGCGCTGCAAGGACCGGCTGCTTATCTTAAGGATCTGAAGTACATCCTGATTATCCAAAAGCTCTTCGCCATCTATTAAATGGTACCGCTTATCAGAGGATCTTAGCTGCTCTGCCAGGATGTCAAGGCGGGTTAAAATCCTTTCCATCCAAGCTACAAATTCCATTTTGTCAATGTTCATGATTACGGGGTTTACTTATAGCAAAATTCCCAGTAATCCATACCGTTTAAAACCAAGTTTACCCCAACTTAATGACCAAGTTATGGGAGAAAATAATTTAACTGTACCGCCAGAATATACACCCTATTAATTGTACATTCTTTTTATATGTTAAATTTCATTTCTTGTAAATCGGTATGAATAAAGGGTTTATTTCTCACCATCCCTCAACATCTCCTACAGTTCGTTGTCAAGAATGGTCAAACGTAATGCATAGATCATTACTGAAAATAAAAATCTCCTACAGCAGTATTGATATAACGCAATAACAAGTTTGACAGAAAATATTTGGGAAAGAATAAGGGAAAGAAACAGAATGGGATGTCAATTGAATATACAGGATAGGCACAGCACTGAAAAATGATGACATCACAAGAAATCGAATATTCCAATTATAAATCCTTATCTAACTGGGACTTAAAGCTTGATTTCAAACGATCCAGATACGAAGTGTTATCGCTGCGAAATTTCATACGATGAAAGGCATGATGAGCATCCCCCAATTGAATATTAAATAACATTTGAAAAACTGATACCAATTGACGGATACTAATTTTGCCATATCCGACCGAGCGGGATGCCTGAAGAGCATAGATGAGCTCAATGAGTGCATTCTTGGATTCAGTCCAAACAATTTTATTATCCCAAGGACCTTCCGGCGGTAGATTACCAGATTGGTCGTACAGCCCGGAAAAACGTAGATGGAGATATTCATACAATAATTCACATTCTATGATTCTAGCTGCCTGATAATCATAATAGGTTGAAAAACGATGGTCAGCGTCAAAGAAACGACTGCATGTACCTGGAAGCAAATCAAGTTGCCCTCGCACAAAGAACAATCCGTCTTTTTCTGAACTCTCCGAGCGATAATACTTATAAAAATCAGTTCCTGTAACTTCCTCTATATAGTAAGATTCCAATTTCTCTAGTTTATTCTTAAAGTACTTCCGGGAAACATTACCCACCTCGATTGGCCGGCCAGATTCAATCTTAAAGATCTTATTATAATAAAACAGTTTTCCCAAAAGCGAAGGTTTAATACTCCTGAAGAATTTAATTTCATCACCAGGCTCCTCAAAACCATGTTTAAGTACATGTTCTTTCAACTTTTCAAGATGCTCGGTCAGAATACTAACCATACTCCTGGATTCCGTTACCACGCGCTCAGGGGCTAAGGTAATTCTAGCTTCTTCGTCCTTCAAAGTTTGTAGCGTATTTCTGAATATAGGTTTCATGGATCTTAATTTAATGGGTTATGCAAACATATAGGGTCATTTATTATTGTTAATGTTTCATTTTGAAATAAATTATTCACATACTAGTGAATTTAATAAAATGCAATTTCTATGGGCCTATCTTTGAGCAGAGCTGGTACGAGAGATCTTTTGCCGCTTCTAATATCCTCTGTCCCCGACAATTATTATAGCATCGGTTAATTTATGTCATCTTTCACTCTATTAGTGCCAGATTTAACAGAATATCCGATCTCAACCAAAAAAAGCTAAGAATAAGGCTAAAACAGTCATCCTCCTCCACCTAAAAGAGAGAAAAAAGATCTTCACTGAATCTATGGATCTAAGTCAAAGCATAATGTGTATATAGGTCCGTGAAGATCATTTCATTTTGTTATTTTATAGATGAAAGCTAATGCAATACTCAATTTAATCAGGTGTTCAATGCATTTTGTTTTTAGGTATTTTTCTTTTGCAGTGGCTCAATCGTTATGAATGCCCGTAGACGGATATCATCTTCCACATCAATAGGCTTAAACAAATTATACCAGCCGGTGCGGAAACCACCCGCACCATAATTGATATGCACATAAAATATATCATCTTTCTTCAAATATCCATCTATTACCGTCGAGTGACCATAGCTGGTGAAATTTCCCATATGAAAATATACTGGTCTTTTATTTCTGATCTCATTTTGAATCAAAAGCATGATACGGTCTTTGCCAATGAGATGCTCTATTTGTTCTTTTTGGGCAATACCCTTCATTTGCTCCGCCGAAAAAGGAATATCCCCGGTGAAGCTGCCATAGAAAGTAGCCTTGCAGGCAAAGTGCCTGGTCACAAAAGGAGCAGGGTTCACCATTTCCAAATATTTTGAAGTGCCAAAATCCTTACGAATAGCAAGAGCCGTAAGATAAGAATAGCGAGCCACGGCATCTATCGTTTCCATAGGACTTTGGTCATCTATACTGGGCGAAAAATTCTTCCAGGAAAGTGGATAGCTTGATAATGTATCTTTAATAACATATCCTTTAGAGCAGCTATAGGTAACTACGCCGTAAGGTTTTAAGCGGTGGTAATAAAGGATCTGTGATAAGGCAGTACTCCAGCAGCCCAGAACATGTCTTTCCGGGGTATACTTGGTATAAGTCCCCCATTGGTCCCAGTTGGTCTTCAGTAAAAAGGAGGCTTTCAACATCACAGGTTGTTGCGCAGGAATTTGCTCTGCACTAATCTGGGAATATCCTGTATTACAGATCATCAAAAAGATCGCGGATAATAACGGTATTAATTTCATAGGAATATTATTTATTGGGTGCAAATAAACAATATCCGCAAAGCCTGCCCCACTCAGAACATTATTGAGTGCAAATAAACCCACTCAGAACATCTTTTGAGAGTTTTTTAATGCTTACGTTTAATTTCCTGTAGGAAGGATTTAGGAGAGTGGCCTGTATGTTGTCTGAAAATACGATAAAAGCTGGCTTCAGAATTAAAACCGCATTCAAAAGCAATACCGGTAAGACTAAGGTGTTTATACTCCGGATCATCGAGCCTTTTTTTAACTTCGCTCACCCTATAACCATTCACCCAAGTCCGGAAATTGAGTCCGAATCCGGCATTGATGGCTGCGGAAACCTCTCCTACAGGAAAACCTATTGTTTTGGCAATGTCCTTCAGACTTAACTCCGGTTCCAGAAATAAAAGCTGCTTCTCCATGACCTCTGTTAATGCTTGCTGAATATCTGAAAAGTCCTTTTCGACTTCAATATCTTTTTCAACGATATCGGGAAGGTCTTCCGATTCTCTCTGTTCTGCAACTCCTTCCCCTGAAAGCCTTACAACCTGCACTTCGGAAGTCAATATAATCCTGTAGCCACGAAATGAAAGAAAATAAATCAGCACGGTAATATAGATGTAGAAAAATTCCAGATAAGCAAATGAATCTGTACGTCCCAGAATATTAGATGGCAGTGAGGATAAGAATAATGCGGCTACTAATATACCAGTGCCAATTAAAAGGTTTCTAAGCCACGTAAGCTCTAAGTATTGGGTCGCGGACTGACTTGAAAATAACCATCTGCGATAGGTTTGCGTTTTTTTGAAACTCAGATACCAATAAATACCTGCAGAAAAAAGAGCGGCTACATCTTCCATCCATTTAACCGCATTATAAAACAGGTATCGTTCAGAACCAAGATCTTTAATACCCGGCTGTGAAAGGCTGATCATGTAGACTATAACAGCGTGGAGTTGAAACACTATCACCGGTGCAAAATGCCAGAATTGCCTGCGGTTGATTGAAAAATTCTTTACGGTAAGGGAGCAGGTATACAAGTAAAACAAGGGCTGAACCAGCGTATCAATAGCCAGTGGGAAATAATGCCATCCTGGATATTGCCATAGACCAAGAGTATGCAGTAAGATTTTGATATTTAATAGTGCCAATGTTATTAATATGGCGGATAATAATTTCTTACCTGCCGATCCTGAGGGATGGAATCCGACTACAGCGGCTGCCACTATTCCTTGTATGACACCCACAATTACGATCGTATCAAAAGCACCTATTGCTCCACTCATCGATTCTTAGACTATTAAATTATTTCTTTGCAGAAGGAAAATTCAGAGCCTGGATTATACAATCCGGGCCGTCTTTCAAAAATACTAATAAATTACTTTGTAAGCAATCCATTTCTCCAATATCAGCGAATCGCTAATGTGATACCTAATAGTATTGGTTTTTAGCCTTCATTACACCGATTCTTAGCCATAGACTGCCTTTCCGCGACACAGCCGGACCGATATCCTCATTCGCCTTTTCTTACGACTACATTTATTCTAATTAAAACAATTAGAAATGGAACCAATTACAAAAGATGATCTACGGCAATTCAGTATGCAATTACTACACGACATTGAAATGCTTATAGAAAAGAAAGTTCAAATACAGTCCAATGATAAACCACAGGAACTGCAGCAGGAATGGCTTAGAAGTAAATCTATCCGAAACATTCTGAATATCTCACCGGCTACTATTCAGAATCTTCGGGTTTCTGGAAAAATTCGTTTTCGAAAAGTGATGGGATCATACTACTACAACAGAAAGGACCTGGTAAAACTTTTTGAAGATGAGAAACGATAACACAGAAAGGTGGATGGTTTTTCTAAACCATATCACCAAAGACGTAAGACTCAATGTCTGGCACCTAGCACTTTTACATGCACTGGTTCAGTTGGCCTATACACAGAATGAAAGTACAATAATCCGGGTGAGCAGGAGTAAACTCATGGCAGTCTCACATATTGAAACTTCTCCGACTTACCATAAATACTTCAAGCAACTCCAGGAATTCGGGTACATAAAATATACTCCCTCTTATCATCCGGGCTATAGAAGCACTGTAGAACTACTGGATAACAATTCCATCAATGGCTTACTTTAACAGTAAGCCATATTTTTTTGTTTCCTTATAATCCCCTAAATTACTTCTCTGAAAATCATATCATGAAATTTTATAAAAGAAAGATAAAGAACCCTAGAAAATCTATACGCAGATTAATTCCAATAACAATGCTTGCTACCCAAGCCAGAGATAAACTTGTAGATATATATTCCAATTTTAACTTCCCTGGTAAAATGAGAAGAGCCGCATTCTACGAGTTAAATCTAATGTGGTGGCAGGGTATCCCAAAAAATTGATGGGTATAGGCTAGAAAGTAGTATGGCTAACGATTAAAAAGTCATTGATTTACCCTGTTCAGCAACTTCCTTAGTTTAAATTTTCTTTTCATAGAGACAAGGGCAGCACTGCTATGCTGCTGCAACCACTTTTCCGATCTTAACAGACTAAGCTCTCGGAATGAAAACCTTGTCAACGCTCTTAATAGCCATTTTGTGGTCTGTTACCGCCTGGCCGCAGCAAAAAGCAATGCTTCACGGTCGTGTATTGGATGTGGATACCCATAAACCTGTTCAAGGGGCTACCATTGGTTTAATTTTAGCCCAGGATTCCTCAAAGACCCCCTATATTGATTTTACTACCGAAATGGGGGATTTTCATATGATGGCCGAAACGGGAAGAGACTATAAAATCTTTGTCGTAGCCCTTGGATACCCTAGGTACCTGTCCTCTGCTGTATGCAAGGTTACCGTTGAAGGGACCCGATGGCCCGAAATCTATCTTAAAAGGAAGAGTATTGAACTTTCCCAGGTCGAAATTATTGAAAGTAGGTCCCCAGTATCGCTAAAAAAGGACACTACGGAATTTAGTGCAGGATATTACAAAACTAACGCTACTTCTCCAGTAACCGAGCTGCTTAGGAAAATTCCAGGTGTTCAAATTACTCCTGAAGGGGCCATATCGGTAAATGGTGTAGCCGTAAAACAGATCATGATCGATGGAAAGCCCTATTTTGGAAATGATCTTACAAAGATTAACAATATCCTTGCTGGCGCCATTGAGAAAATCCAGCTCATTGACCGTAAAGACCCTGAAGAAATTAGTACTACCGGCTACCAGGCCAGCCAAAAGGCCATTAACCTTAGCTTGAAAAAGGACTTATACAGCTCCGTTACAGGTTTCGTTACTGCCGGTTACGGTACTTCGGGCCGCTTCACAGGCAGGACCTCTTTAAACAAGTTTGAGCCTCACCAGCAAATTTCCTTCATTGCCGGAGCCGACAATATTACCAGTTTTGATCAAAATATAAGACTCCTAAATGGGAATAACCAAACTACCTCCTGGAATGGTGGCCTTAATTACAACTTAGATATTAACCCTAAACTTTCTGTATCCGCCAGCTACCTATTATCCGGAGAGAATACCACAATAAAAACAACATCGACTAGGCAAAATTTCTTAAAAGACTCTTCTTTTAACAATGAGCAGTCTGCTTTCTCCAAAATTAAAGCTACAGTCCATACAGTGGATATCAGGCTGAAATATACCATTGACTCTGTTTCAAGCATAGCAGTACTTAACCGCATCTCCTATAGTATCAAAGACCAGGACTTAGATAATGGTTTCCTAACTGCCTCAGCACAAGGTATGCTGATTAATTCAGGCACTGTCAATAACCAGAATAATCAAAAACCTTGGTACGCCTTAACCAACTGGACCTATATCAGAAAGTTTAAAAGGCCGGGGCAGATCCTAACAACTGGGTTCAACTATAGCCGGGGTTCTGATCCACAGATGGCTTATAACAACTCATTAACGAATTATCACAATGTAAATGGACTGGCGCATAAAGATAGTATGTATCAACTCGTACACCAGCATAATAACAATGGTACATTTCAGTTTACCATCAACTATGCCCAGCCTATATCTCCCGACCGATTTCTTGATGTTTCTTATGTGTACACCTGGTCGGGGAATAAGACACAGAAAAATGTTTTTGGGGCTCGCGATCCAAAAGAGAGTTATAACCAGTTGATAGATACCTTGTCCGGGGGATATAAAAGTTCTGTCGTATCACATTATGGCAACCTGAGTTTTCGTACCCAAAAACAAAAAATGGACTATTCTTTTGGTATTGGCATCATACAAAATCAACTTTTTACACATATCAATCCTGGCCCTTCCGAATTAAGGAGAAATCTCTTTAATTTCTTTCCTACAGCAGTCTTAAACTATCAGATAGCTCAATATTTCAGACTCCATTTTGACTATAGCCACAATGTACAGCCTCCTGATCCTAATGCTTTATTGCCACTGCCTGATAACTCCAATCCCTTATTAATACGGCAAGGGAATCCCGGTCTAAAGGCCAGTTCCCAGGATTATTTCAATATCAGCATGACTTATTTTAATCCTACCACTTTATTGAGTTTGAACCTTTACGCCAGCCAGGGATTACTCCATAATCAGATCGGTCAGGATATTAGCTTTGATTCTACCGGAAAACAGATATCGCGCCCGATTAACGTCAATGGAACAAGATATACCAGCCTTTATCTCAGTACAAGCCTTCCTATAAAACCTTTAAAAACTGCAGTTAATACCAGTTCTTCAATCAATTTGACACGGGATATAGCACTCACTAATGGCCAGGCAGGTATCATACATAAACGAATATTCCGTCAAAGTTTAGGCTTTAACTATACCCGGAATGATTTATTTGAACTGATGGCCCAGGCTGATGCTACTTACACTAACATGTATTATTCATATCAAAGCAGCCGATACGGGTACTTTGATTACTCGTTTTCAGTAAGCGGAACCTTAAATCTTCCTTTAGGTTTTAAAATAGGGGCCTATTTAGCTTATAATAAGCTCTCCGGCAGAGGGCAAGGGTATAACACTGAAATGCTTATTCTTAATAGCATGCTGGCAAAATCTTTCCTAAAAGAAGAAAGAGGGCAGCTTAAAATACAGGTCTTTGATCTGTTAAACCGCAATGTTAATACCATAAGAAGTGTTGGAGACACATTTATTGAAGACACGCAAACAACCGCCTTGAAGTACTTCGCTTTACTCACATTGACATATTATCTCAAAAAAAGATAGGTTTACCTTCCTATTCCATTATTCCTGTTCAGCAAAATCAAGGGAATCTATTCTTTTCTTTAGCTGGTTTTCAATTTGCCTTTTGGTTTCCGTCTGAACAACCATATAACTGTTTTGTATAAAGTCATCCCAATTGTACTGCGGATTTCGATTTCTCCGGCCGCTCACCTCCACAAGACTGCCATCCTCAAATAATAGTGTAGGAAGGCGTCTATCCTGTAAAACCACAAATGGCCCGCCCCATTGCATTAAAAGCTTAAACAAAGGGCCATCTTTGAGAAATGGATCTACAATAAATCGTTTCTTTTTCCGGGCATAAAGCTGACGGACCAGGTAAATTTCAATAAGGGCAGGAGGAACTTTAAAGTGATCAGCTTCTTCGTAACAAATCAGCTTACAGGTGGCAATGGTATTTTCAAGAGTCATGACGGATCTATTTAGTAACAAACGGAAGCTAAAGCAGTATATTAAGCATAACAAGGCTCAAGGATGGATAAAATTCGTTCGGATAATACCTTAGTGAGCTTATCTCTAAACCCCGGGACCATCCCGTGGACGCACCGATAAATAAGCCCATCCCAACGGCATATCCTAACTCTTATATCACAGAACTCGCTTCCAATATAACTACCATTGGAAAAACATACCGTTGGTTGATCCAAATCTGTCAGCACAGCAAACGGGCCGTAGGTGTTTTTCAAAAACCTGAACAAGGCACCACTTTGAAGGTAGTCTTCTACCAGACATCGTTTACTAGATTTAAAAACCTGCTTTACTAGAATTACATCGATGAGCGCAGGCGGAACCTGAAAATCGGCAGCTTCTTCGATACTGACGCTTCTCAGGAGGGATAGGAGTTGCTTGTCTATCATAACTGATTATGTTTATGACCAACGGCGACCTACAATAAAAGGGCATAATTATTTAAAATCAACGCAAATGAACATTGTGGTCAGCATCAATCGCATATTTGATCGTTGTAACTTCGGTTAAGTTATCCAGAAAGACATTAAGGGCTTTATTTCTATCGATGACCCCGGTAATCTTCTGATTGGAAAGACCGTGGTTATCTATATATACCGTTACATTATACCATCTTTTCAATAGATTTTGCAGCTCATTTAAATCCGATTCCTGAAAATAATATAAACCTTCCTTCCAACTTATTTGGCGTCCGTCGCTATCCACTTGAACATCAATCGCATCCTTTCTCGCCATTGCCGTTGTGCCTGGTTTAATAACCTTCTGCTGATCTCCAGTCACTACTCTTATTGATCCTTTCACCAGGGAAACTTTCATCTCTTCCGGATTATAAGAGTTCAGGTTAAACTCAGTTCCCAAAACCTGTACTTCACCAGCATCCGTTATCACTTTAAAAGGTCTTTTTTCGTCTTTAGCTACACTTAAATAAATCTCCCCTTTAACATGCATTTCCCTCTTTCCAATTGGGAATACCGCAGGAAACTTAACTTCACTCCCGGAGTTGATGAGCATTTTACTGCCATCAGATAAAAGCACCGTTAAACTTTTGGTGGCTGGAACTTTTACGATGCTCTGCCCACCGTAAGCTCCAATAGCGTTAAAGGTGAGTACATTTTCCAAGCTGTCATAGGTTATGCCTTTAAGGTCGCTTTCAGGAAACTTGCTGAGGTCGATGACACGACCCTCAGCAAGTTCTAAAACAACCCTGTCTTCTAACAGCTGACTGCGAATGGATGGATTTACTCTTTTGGGTATTAATAGACCTGCTGGGTCTTTAATGAGAAAGATCGACAAGGCGATTGCAGCTGCAATATAGATAGCCAGGCGTTTCTTACCGGACATCCCTATCTTTGGCTGCAACCTCACAGAGGACCTTGATTCCCCAATGGGCTTCCAGGATACCTGGTCTAGCCTGGCAAACTGATTGTTGATATCATCGGGATTGAATTCTTTGCAGTAGGCATGCCACCAGTCACCAACCTGCTCATTGTGTTCAATTAACGTATCAATATATTGTAGATCTTTATCGTTAAGTGAACCAACCAACTTTTGGGCAAAATACCACTCCAGATCATCCAACCCTGGAATATTTAATTCTTCCATATCCATATAACACATAATTCTTTTAAATCTTAAGGATGTGTGCTACTTTTTAAATCTTTTCCGCAAGATTTTAAGGCCCGCATTAACGTGTACGTAAGTGGCATTAAGGCTAATAGACATCGCCTGGGCTATTTCTTTGTAGGACATCTCATGCAGAAAGCGCAGTTCTAAAACACGACGGGTTACTTTAGCGGGAATATTGGCAAGTGCTTCCTTTAGTAAGTTAGAGCTATCGGCCTGCTCAGATAACTCATAGTCTGGATGTTCAACCCGTTCCTTGGAGTTTGATAAATCAATGTACCGGATGTTATCACGAAGATAATTCAGCGACCTGGATTTGATAAATAAGTAGAGATAGGAACCAATATTTTGGTCCTTAACATCCAAGCGTTTTTCCCATAAGTAAATAAAAGCATCCTGTACCAGCTCCAAACAGACTGACTCATCTTTTATATATTTCATTGCATACACGAGCAGTGCTTTACGATATTTCTCGTAAAGCATCTTAAAAGCTCTCAGGTCTGTTTCCTGCGCATCTAATGGTTGAATCTCAAAACTATCCTCTCGCATATTCTATAAATAACAATCTTACATCACAAGTAATTTGGTAAGCCGGTAAGTGGTACTCTGAGGGAGGCAAAGCATTGGCCAGACTGACCAATAGGTTATCGACAGTAAACTAACAAAAAAAGGTAACCAATTCAGGTATCAATAATTCTTAAAATAAATCACCCCAAAATACGAGATTAATTGCAAACAAGCTGACTATTTTTCAAATACAAACAGTCGTTCAAATTGTATTTACGAGAAAAAAAAGCAAGTGGATTTATAAAGTATAACAATTCTGAAAAGTTCTGTATTAATCAAGGTTTCCGCCCAGACCATAGATAAGTATTCACTGAAACTGTTATCCCAAAATCAGGAAGATTAATCAACCACTAGGTATTAACGAGCCGTTAACAAACTGAGATTCCCCTTCTCAATTCGCCACCATTAACGATTTTTCCAAAACAGGAATATCAAATTTATATAAGTACTTTCATTTTGACTTAAGAATTATAACATACAAGTGTTATAACAGAAAGATTTGTCCATTTCAGCTTTTTTTCCCCAGAAGTGAACACAATTAGCAAACTTGACTGAAATATTTCAAATTGACATGCAGGTGGAATTTTTCAAGCACCCAATGTAACTCTTATGTCCAGATCTCAATATCGTATAGCCGTTATTGCTATAGTATGCTTCATTATGGCAGGACCTACACTTGCCTTTCAAAAGAAAGAAGCAATATCAACCAAACTCGTTTCACTAAGCTTTATCAATGTAGAACTGCGGGAGATTTTCCAAAGTATGCAAAAACAGACAGGGCTTACATTCTTCTACAGTAATAATTTATTAAATGTAGATGAAAAGAGAACCATTAAAGTAAATAATGTCTCCATTGAACAGGCACTATCTTTATTATTAGACAGTAAAAAATACAGCTGGCGTTTAGATGAAAGTGGAAAGTTTATTAAAATCAGCAGCAGGGGGAACCCCATCTCCAGCAGACCTGTAGTAACAGAACATAAGGATACCCTGGACCCTACAATTCTAAGAGGAAGGATAACTGACTCCAAAGGAGAACCTTTACCTGGGGCCACCGTTAAGCTCAAAGGATCAAATATGGGAACAACCTCAGATGCTTCCGGAAACTTTACACTGTCTAATCTACCGCCCCAATCCATTATACAAGTTTCTTTTACCGGCTACTATAACAAGGAAATACCCACCAATGGAAATAGCCAGATACAAGTCACACTTGCCACCGATCCAAATGAGTTAAAGGAAGTAGAAATTGTATCTACAGGATATCAGAAAATTCCCAAAGAGCGGGCGACCGGCTCCTTTACCTATATCGACAACAAACTACTTAACCGAAGTGTTAGTACGGATGTCCTCTCACGCCTGGACGGGGTTACCAGTGGTACAATTTTCAATAAGCAGGCAGGCAGAATTGGTGGGGACCCCAATAATGGAGGCGATCCTTCTATAAGTATCCGGGGTCGAAGTACCTTATTTGCCAATACCCAACCTCTTATAATTTTGGATAATTTTCCCTATGAAGGAGATCCCGCCAACATTAACCCTAACGATATTGAATCGATATCCATTCTAAAAGATGCCGCAGCAGCTTCTATTTGGGGGGTAAGAGCAGGGAATGGGGTTATTGTGCTCACCTCTAAGAAGGGGAAACTCAGCCAAAAACCAACCCTTGAACTTAATTCAAACATAACTATTACGGATAAACCAAATATTTACGCAGTTCCGCAAATTGACTCCAAAGACTATATCAATTTAGAAAAGTATTACTTTAATAACGGGCGGTATGATGTCTTCCTAACCTATTTACCCTACTTTGTACAGTCACCGATTGTTGATATACTCGATAAACAAAAAAGAGGACTCATTACCCCCAAAGATGCTGAAGATCAGCTTTCAGCCCTTTCCCAGGTCGATAACAGAAATGCCTATTCCAAATATTTTTTCCAAAGGGGCCTCAATCAACAGCACTCTTTAAGCATTACCGGAGGATCGCTCAATGACAGGTATTATATTTCTGGTGGTTTTGACCGGAATATAGCAAGCCAAATCCCCAATGACTATAATAGGTTTACCATTAATGCCAGAAACACCCATACTCTTTTTAATGACCGTCTCGCCATTACAACTGACATATTCTTTATAAAAAGTAAAACAGAAACGAGCCCCAACTCCTATTTGCCCGCTTTCCCCTACGAAAAAATTATTGATCAAAATGGAAAGGCACTACCGGTAATCCGGGATTGGCGCCAGGCATCAAAAGATAACTTTGCAAACTCCGGGATTCTGGATTGGAATTACTATCCACTCAATGAACGTTTAGACAGAGGAAATAAAACCAATCTAACAGACTACCGGATAGACCTGGGGATCAACTACAAGATATATCACGACGTTCTATCACTTGGACTCAATTACCTCTATCAACAAGGAACCATAGTTCAGGATATCACAACCGATAAAAATAGCTATGCCACGCGCTCGCTCATAAATTTGTACAGTCGGATCGACAGCAATGGGCAAGTAATACGCCCAATCCCGCTGGGAAATATGTATAACAGAACATCCACCGATTATAAAAGCAACACCGGACGTATTCAGCTTAATTATCATCAGCAGGTATCAAGGATGAGTGAAATTACGGCGATAGGAGGCTTTGAACTTAGAGAATACAATAGTTTCGCCATAACCAACAATCTCTATGGGTATAACACGGATAATGCAACTAATATTCCTGTAGACTATTTTACTGATTTTCCAACTCTAATTGGCGGCGGAATTCAAAAAATCCCCAATATATATGGACAGACAGGAATTACCGATCGGTTTATTTCCTATTTTCTTAATGCGGCCTATACTTATAATGAAAAATATACCCTCTCTGTGAGTGGCCGTAGGGATGAGTCTAATTTATTCGGAGTTGATGCCAACCAAAAAGGCGTTCCTTTATACTCATTCGGCGCAAGCTGGAATGTAAGTAAAGAATCTTTTTACAAAAATATCCTACCTGTTCTTCCCTATCTGAGACTAAGAATCACAGATGGATACAATGGAAATTTAAGCAAAAACCTTTCCGCTTATACAACTGCACAAACAGCAAGAATAAACCGCTTTGATGCTCCCCAGCAGGCAATTATTAACCCTCCAAATCCTCACCTGACATGGGAAAAAATCCATAATATCAATGCCGCATTAGATTTTGGCTTCAAAAACAACACTGTCTCCGGCAGTATCGATTATTATGTAAAGACAGGAACCAATTTAATCGGGAACAGCCCCATGTCCCCACAAACTGGAATTGGTCTCTTTACAGGCAACACCGCTCAAATAAGGACAAAAGGAATTGATCTTGTACTCAACAGTATCAATATCCAAGGCTCCTTCCAATGGACTACCAATCTCTTATTCAACTACGTTAAGGATAAAATCCTTGACTATAAGCTACAAACGGGGGTTAACAGCTATTATGCTGAACAAAATTATTCAAACCCTATAGTGGGCAAACCCTACTCTGCTTTATTTGCCTTTAAATGGGCTGGGCTAGATTCTGCCGGTAATCCACAGGGGTTTTTGAATGGTAAAGTTAGCGAGGACTATGGAGGGATACTAAATTCAACCAATTTAAATGAACTGATCTATAAAGGGACAACAAGTCCAAAACTTTTCGGAAGTATCCGTAATAATTTTGCCTACAGGGGTATAGAACTTTCCATTAACATTTCCTATAAAATTGGATATTACTTCCGCCGGGGATCTTTTAATTCGAGCAGTTTAGCCTATCAACAGGCAGATTATACTAAACGCTGGCAACAGCCAGGTGATGAAAAAATCACCTCTGTCCCCGCACTTCAATACCCGGCAGACTCAAGAAGGGACCAGTTCTATGATGACTCAGAGATCCTGGTTGAAAAAGGTGATCACATTCGTCTTCAGGATATCCAATTGGCCTACACATTTCCAAGATCAAATCATAAACTCCCTTTCACTAATCTAAGAATCTATGGCTATGCTAATAATATCGGTATTCTATGGCGCGCAAACAAGCTAGGACTAGATCCTGATTATACAGGCAAAGGTGGCTATGCAATTCCCAATCCTAGATCTTACTCTCTTGGTATTAAGGCAGATTTCTAACCTCATAAAACCTACTGTTATGCTAAAATATACCCAATATGCGATCATATCTATAAGCTTTCTAATGGCCGGGTGTACGAAAAGTGACTTTCTTAGCAAAAAGCCCAATACCGGAATTGTTGTTCCTTCCACATTGGATGACTTTACCCAGCTATTGGATTATCAGGATGTGATGATATATAATACTCCCGCTTTAGGGACATTATCTTCCGACGA
Organism: Chryseobacterium sp. 22543; assembly: GCF_052044565.1. Classification (NCBI taxonomy): domain Bacteria; kingdom Pseudomonadati; phylum Bacteroidota; class Flavobacteriia; order Flavobacteriales; family Weeksellaceae; genus Chryseobacterium; species Chryseobacterium sp. 22543. Next base: position 615,102 of record NZ_JBQENH010000002.1, on the reverse strand, counting down.
ATATTATTATCCAAATCTTGCTGCATTAAACGCAACCTATACTAAAACAGAAAAAAACTGTTACACCTGGAACAAGGATATCTACGGTGGTGACATTAATATCGCGGATTGGAATACCCCTTATCAGGCAATTTTCTATACGAATGTCGTTTTGGAGGGATGGGACAAACTCTCATCGGATGATAAACAAAGCGAAAATGGGAAATTTGTTAGGGCCTGGGCTCTTTTTGATCGCGCCTATAACCTCTTTAATCTAACCCAGACATTTGGTGCTACCTATGATAAAACAAGTGCCGATAAAGATCTGGGAGTGCCTATAAAAATTTCCTCAGATGTAAATGATATTCAGCAAAGGGCAACCGTAGAGCAAACCTATGACCGCATTCTAAATGATTTATCCGAAGCATTACCATTATTTTCAAATATCATTCAGTCCAAAAATCCTAATAGACCTTCTAAAGCAGCTGCTTATGCATTAGAAGCACGTGTATATCTATCGATGCACAATTATAAAGACGCCTTGAATTCCATTAATAATTCAATGGCCATTTATAATACGCTGATTGATTATAATACCATAGATATTAAAGACCAGGCTCCTTTCTCTCTTATAAATCCTGAGGTACTATATTCATCCATTTCTAATCTGTCATACAGTGCCGTTACCGTAGGGACCGGCGCCACTACAATGGACCCGGAATTCATTCAGCTTTATGAAAAAAATGATCTCCGCAGATACATATACTTTAAGGTGGATAATGATACTTATTTTATGAAAAGTGGTTACAATGGAACAGGCGTTTTCCCTTTTACCGGCCTAGCGGTGGATGAAAATTACCTGATAAAATCTGAGTGCCAGGTGCGGTCCGGAGATCTACCTGGTTCTTTAACCTCTCTTAATACCCTTTTAGAAAAAAGATACCTGAAGGGCGCATTTATACCCTATTCTTCCAACTCATCCCAAAACATACTGGAAAAAATTATCTTGGAAAGAAGAAAAGAATTAGTGTGGAGGGGACTCCGCTGGGCCGATATAAAGCGACTGAATAAAGAAGGTGCCAATATTATCCTTAAACGGGTGATCGATGGTACAACCTATACGCTTGCTCCCAATGATCCCAAGTATGTAATGCCTATTCCTGATGACGAAATTGCATTGAGCCATATTCAACAGAATAGTAGATAGCACTACCAAAAATATCAATGAAGCCCTGTGATAAAGGTGTTATCTCTTAGTTGTATCACAGCTCGAACAAGATTGCAATAACTTAATACAAAGGTTGTACAAAATTTAAAAGATAAAACACTACGAACATATGAGAGCTAAATTGCTTATATTTCTATTTATTCTGGTTATTCTTCCCTCGCTTTCACACGCAGTTGCACAACAATCAATTACCATTTCTGGAGTCGTTACCGATGCAAGCCTGGAAGGAGAAACGATAAGATTTCAATACTACGACCATTATTCTTTCTTTGGTTCATGGCCTACTTCGCATGATACAGAAGTGAGAATTAAAGACGGAAAATTCTTGGTTAAGGTTACAAATATTCCGAAGGTAGGTTATCTGGTTATTACGCTTCCTCAAAAGTATGCAAGCACAAACGGAATTCCGTTTTTAGCCCAACAAAATGATGATCTGACATTGAATTTAAATAATGGTGAAATTAGCTTTAGCGGCAAAGGAAGTGAAAAATATAATTGTCAGACACAATTAGTTCATATAGAACCTAATTATGTTACTGTGTTCTCAGCAATAGATTCAACCTATTTCCCTAAGCAATTTCAGAGCTATGATAGATGGGTAAGCAAAAAACTAGATCTACTGCAAACCTACAAACAATCGATAGAGCAACAGGCTTACGACCTTATAAAGCTAAATATACTCTATCTCGAAGACCGTTATAAAATGATCGGAATCAAATACTACCTTGAAAGCGAAAATAATATCGAAAGGGAAGTCGCCAAATCGGCCTTTGTGGACTACTTAAACAAAAAAGCACATTACAATATTCCCAACAAAAACGATCTGGATTCATATGCTTACTATGACTATGAACTAGAGAAGAGCATACTAATATCCAGATTAAATTGCAATAAATTTAATTTCTACTCTGTTTTCCACGACGTAAATAAGATGTATAAAGGAACACTACGAGATAGGTTATTGTTAACATTAACTATCGGAGAAGTTTCCTTTAGAGATAGTACAGACTTCTACAGAGATCAGGCCATAGACATTGTTACAGACCCCTTTTGCTTAAATGCACTTAAGAGCAAAAAATCTGTACTTGGGAAAGGATCTCTAGCATATAATTTCCATTTGCAGGACACAACCGGAAGGATTATCAGTCTTTCTGACTTTAAGGGAAAATTAGTTGTTTTGGACTATTACTTTACCGGATGCTCAGGGTGTGTTCACATGGCACGTAACATGCCGGAAGTACTATCAGCCTTTCCTGATACTTCCAAGATTGTATTCATTACTATAAATTTGGACAAAAATATGTCTATGTTCAAAAAGGCAGTAAAAAGTGGTCTATATACACATGAAGGAAATATTAACCTGTACACTAACGGGGAAGCTGATAAACATCCTCTAGTTCAATACTACAATATCATAGGTTGTCCCTTTTTAATGGTTGTTGATCAGAACTCTAATATTCTAAATAGTGATCCTCCTTATCCTGGAAGTAGACCAAATGCAACACTGGAATTTATCAATATTTTAAAGGACCAAATAGCAAAAATGTAAAAAACAACTCTGAAAAATAAATACACATTATCTTCAAGGGCTGTCACTAAATTGAGATAACCCTTAAAGATTTTCATGATCAATTACCAATATAAATACCATCATTTAATGTTGGTGTTGCGTGAGCAGCAGTCAGAACTGATTTAGCAATTGGAGAACCCAGGTTGCTTGTCACAATATAACCGCATGAGTTAACTGCGGCGAAGATACATTTAGCTGGATCATACGGCTGAGTCAACAGTTTGTAACTACCATCAGCCTGTTGACCATAAGAGAAAGTAGCTCGGTTCTTCGATGCGTAAGAAGAAGCCAAACCAATAAAGGTAGCAGCAGCGAGTAAAGCAAATTTCAAGTTTTTCATTTTTGGTAATTTTCAAGTTTGAAAAAATAAAATTTAGAAAATCAATTTTCGATACGAGGCTAAAAAACCAATCTAACATAAGAACTTATTGGCCTTCTCCAATACCTGACGGTATATTATCTAACACCAAAGAATATAAAGGGAAAATGGCATTCTAAATGTTAAGACAATAGTAAAAATCCGATTGGTCATATACCAGTGTAAATGCGGTTTAGAGGTGAGGGAACTGCATGAACCGCCGTAAGAGCAGATTTGCTGGTTACCGTCCCTATGTTAACTGATGAATAGTATTCACAAGGGTTGGGGACCGGAGTAAGGCACTTAGCTGGATCAAATGGCTGAGTCAACAGTTTGTACGTGCCATCAGCCTGTTGACCATATGTAAAAGTAACACGGTTGTTAGAACCATAAGCAAATGCTAAACCAACGAAGGTTGCGATTGCCATCAAGGCAAACTTTATGCTATTCATTTTTGACATTTTTAAAATTAAGAAGGAAAAAAATCTAAAAGGGTAAGAATAGTATACCAAATTAATGAATATACACACTGGATGAAGCATAGAAAAGCATCAATACAAACTATTTGTATGATTTTCTTCGGTAGAAGAAAGGCTGCCTCAATATTGAGACAGCCTTTGATACTTTCACTGATCAGTTACCAGTGTAAATTCTGTGAAGTGCTGATGGAGTTGCGTGAGCAGCAGTCAGTACTGATTTAGCAATTGGAGAACCCAGATTGCTTGTTGCAATGTAACCACAAGGGTTAACTACTTCTGTAAAACATTTAGCTGGGTCGAATGGCTGAGTCAACAGTTTGTAAGAACCGTCAGCCTGTTGGCCATAAGAGAAAGTAACGCGACTGTTAGAAGCGTAAGCAGAAGCTAAACCAACGAAAGCAGCAGCAGCCAATAAAGCGAATTTTACGTTTTTCATTTTTGAAGTTTTGAAGGTTAAGAAAAAATAATTGATTGTTTAACTAGCTTGCAAGTAGTATTTTATAATTACGAAAATTGTCTTTCCAATTTTGCAAAATGATAACCCTCATTTTGCATAAGCACAATTACAAAGTATATTTCTTCTTCATTGTTGACGGAGTAGCGCCAGCGGCATTGAGAACGCTGATTGTGGCATAATCACCAAGATCAGTGGTAGATGTATAAGAACATGAATTAATCGCTACATTAACACATTTCGCCGGATCAAATACCCATATTTTGCCATACACCCCATTATCGGCCACATTAACATAGGTAAAAGTCGTCCTGTTTCCAGTCAATGCACCAATAATACCAACGCTACTCGCCAAAAACATAATTGCAAATTTCATATGAGATTCTTTAAAATTGAATTAAACAATTCCTCTTCTTCGCTAAAAATCTATCCTACTAATGGAAATATTTTTTATTAAAATCGTGTCCAGTAAAATATCCAGCGGCCAACAAAGCATTAAACAATGAATCAGACATCGAATGAAATGGAAAGCTTGTCGTTGTCCAATAGCTGCAATAGGTATTGGGATTAGGAATGCAATTAGCGAGGTCGTAATTAGAGATTTCAATGGCACTATCTGGAATTCTTACCCAAATGTGTATTGATTGTGAACGGCTATGACTTACCTGAAGGCTGCATAAACCAATAAGGGCAGCGACCAGGATATAAATACGTTTGCCCATAAATTTTAAAGTTTAGAAGATTTCATCACGGGTTAACCGGCATTGAAGCGCAGATTTGTTGGGTTCTTTTCATATTTCTGGATATTTCTTTGAAGCCAAATTGCAATACTGGTTACTGTAATAAAAAAGAGGTTAAAGAATAAATGTCCTTTCCAGCTGAGAGTCTTGATAACCCCGCCGCAACTGCAAGGAATCCGTCCATAATAATTGAGCTGTACTAAGGAAATATAAGCTGTAAAAGTAACCAGGAGCCCCAACGTAAAATACAAGCCTAACATCCTGAATTTATTGGTAGCCATAAGAATTACCGCTAAAATTTCCGAAATAGGAACCGCATAAATTAAAAAAGTCTTAAGAGCCGGAATGAGTGGCTGAGCCTTCATAGCCAGGACATATTCTTCATACTTTGAGTACTTACTGGCTGGTGTATAAACAAACAATACAACCAGAATAGCGATTAGAATTTCCAAAATTATTTTTTTGCTCTTCATAAGGTTTTCCTTTTTACTAGTTATTCTTAGTTTCAAGATACTTAATGTATTTATTGATCTCCGCTTCCAACTCGGCAATACTCGGCCTCTTGGAGGGAATATCACTTAGGCACCATAGGACGATCTCGATGAGTATCTCATGATCAACCTGCTGCTTTAACTTTGATTTTGTCTCTTTAAGGTCTTCAGTGATAAAGGTGGACGGATGTTCACCGGTTAGGATAAAACATAACAATGCTCCCAAAGAATAAATATCCATTTCCGGTACCGGTCTTTCATTTCGAATCTGCTCTGGTGAAATGTAACCAAAGGTGCCCAGCAAAAACGGGTGTACAGGCTCGCCCTTCTTTGAGTTATAAGCCAACTCAAAGTCAATGACAAAAACTTCATCATCCTTAGTAATAACAAAGTTATTATCCTGGATATCCCGATGCACATACCCCAACTGATGTATCCTTCCTATAACCCCAACTATATTTTTGTAGTATCTTAAAAGCCGGACTTTATAAATATCCTTCAAATCCAACCACTGTGCACCGTTCTTGATTTGATCAACTTTATCAGGTAAGAATACCCCATCCAAATACTCTATAACCAAGTAACTATTGTGATCGGACACGAAAAAATCCAACACCTTGGCAGTGGGTATGAAAGCACCTATTTCCTGAAGCACTAGTACTTGCCAGATCAGCCGATCCTCAATGGTTCTTTTATAAGTATCCTCCAGCACACCATGTCTGCCTTCTTTAATTACAACCGGCTTAAACTTCATTTTCCTTAAGCTATAAGCCAGCAAAATATCACCTTTGGGGCCAGGTCTTAAATCTTTAATCTTAAGGTAATATTTTCCGTAAATTTTCCTCTTTGAGCGGTCCTTGAATCGCGCATCAATTGAAAATGGGATTTTATTTCTTTTGGGGACCTCAATAGTGTATCTCACTTGGGGACCGCTCACTGTATTGGTGACAACCTCTGTTACAAGATGTCCGTATATATTTTTTTCAATCCTCAAAGCCCCAGGGACTGCAGGTCCTAAATAATCCTGTAACAATGGAGATAATTCTTTAACAATAGCGTTCGCCTGATCCCATGATTCAGTACAGATACTCAAAAACTTTCCAACTTCATCAAACCCGATCACGCCGGTATTAAGTAGAAAACCACATTCATCATTCTTTACCAAACGAAAAGGAATATTGTATTTCTTTACAACAGGGATCACTCTTTTAAGGATTTCCGTCGAATGATTGATAAGCGCCGATACGTAGATCGTCCAATTATTTTTATAGTTAGGACGCTGATGATGATAAAGCCAATTTTCATCCTCAATATATGCTATCCCTTCCCTTTCCAACATCGTATTGTAAGTGTAATACACTACCGTCTCTTTTAAGTCCATTGACACATATTTTAGCTAAACAAGAACCTTAACAACTTCAATTTACTGAATCCTATAGCACCCTTTATGGGAAGACGGTATACCACCAGCCTTTACCAGACGATCCTCAGTTACGATAACCCCAACGTTTGATTCGACGGTATAACTGCTATGGTGTGTCCCTTCAAAGCTACATTTTCCCACAAAATCTTCTTCGGACTTCAGATAAGCATCAAGTTCACAGGAGTATACATAGATTATCTTTACTCTCAAACCAGAGGTATCCTTAGCCATCGAGGAATGAAGTCCCATCGAAACAAGTAGTAATAACATCAAGTTCATAACCCTAACAAATTTTTGTTCTATTTGAAAGCGGGCATTACATAGCATCTTTTTTGCGGACCTGGTTGAGCACCTACCGCTTCAAGGGTCGCAGCAGTAGCTGTTGCACCGACATCAACTGGTGAGGTATACACACAATATTGCGGATCAGGGGGAATGCAATTATTGGGATCGTATACAGCAATTTTTGTATATACACTAGATCCACATATATGGACATATTTGAAAGTTGCCCTATTTGCTTCGGCATAAGCATATAATAAGCCTACCAGGGCAGGAATTACAAGAATTGATTTCTTCAGCCAGTTCATATCTAAAATTGTTTAGGGCTAATGGAAATAGAGTCGTTGAACTTCAGGTCTTCTATCGGTTATTTTGAGCATCTAGTCGTTGGCAATTCGTAACAATTGTAAAGCTAACGCGAGGGACTGCTATACTTATTCAGTTGGAAAATAATTATGAACTTTTTTTTCTGCGGTGATATTGCAGTTCGTTGACGTAACTTAAACCCACGCAGAACCGCGTCAGTATTATTAATTTACCATTATTTGTGTATCCGTTTTTTACAGTCATGAATACCACATTTGAAAACACATTACCCATCTTTAACTTCTCCCTACAAGATTTACCTGGTGAGGTTTGGCTTCCGGTGCATGGCAGTGAAGATTTTGCTCTGATATCTCAATTCGGGCGAGTAAAAAGAATACCCCGTCACTTTACCTCGCTCATTGGTGACAACCGATACTATGGCGAACGTATATATCAACCTACAGTAAAGACTTATACTACTTTTAAAAGTGGTGGCTATAGGTATCATCTATGCTGTACCATTAGTGCTGAACGTACCCACAGAGTATTTAATGTTGCCAAAATGGTTTACTTTCTTTTTAATAAACCTTTCCCGATGGATGATATAGATTATAAGATTATACCGGTTAACGGAAAGGACTTGGATATACGTCCCGACAATTTGGAACTTATCTTCGTTAAAGACCCCAAGATTGATATATTACGGATTAAGCCAACATATTCCTTAGATGCCAAACTGCGTATATTTAATAAGATGGAATATTCCAAAGAGTTGATCTACCGGCTGGGAGTTATTTCATGTTATTCTGTACATGGAGACAGGATTTGTACTTTTAAGAATATTACTAAGGCCAGCCAGCTTACCCATCTTTCGGTTACTGATATCGAGAATGCGATAATTAAACCCTTTCTCCTGGTGCATGGCTGCTATTGGAGAAGTGGTAAAGACGGAAAGATTAACACTTCATTAATGGAATTAAAGCAACAGCAAGAAGAAAATCAAAGAAGAGGGGTTCAATTAACTCAATTTGATCTAAGTGGGAACCCAATTAATTATTACTATTCTATTGCCGAGGCGGCAAAGGATAATGGTATTTCTGAAACTGAAATATTAAACTGTCTTCATGACCGGCAACAGGTTGCGGCATACTCTTTCTGGAAAAAAGGGTATCATGAGACTTCTATACCGGGGATTTAATGGATGTTCTTTATTAAATTGCTGTTGCATAAATATTAGATTCAGGTGCTAAGGCTCTCCAATTACATAAACTCACAGTATTTTTACCATAACCATGTTCCCGCTTGATTGACTTTTATTAAAGCAACACTTTATGATTTTTCCTCTCCCCACTCCATTTTTTCGGCCAATAACGTAGAGAAAATAAGCAATAAAATCATCGGGAAGATTTGGTAACGAAGTACTATGGGGGAGGCCAATATACTAAAGCAGCCATTAACCAACACCAAGCTTATCACTACAAGCAATACTTTTCCTAACCCCGGGCATCTCTGTCTTATTTTTCCGTCTCTACACCAATTAATTACCATCCAAAGAAAAAACAAGTTCAAAGCACCAAATATACCTGGAAATGCAAACAAAATGCCTCTTTGAGCATGGAGCGATACTGCTTTAATTTGAACACGTGGATATTCAAACCAATAGGCTGCTATAGGGAAAACAGAATAGCTGCCCAGGTTATACACCTCAAGTTTTTCAAGCGGTGGAACAAAATAGCAATACGTATTGGGCAGCAGAAAATATCTGGTAAAGGATAAAGGATAAGAACTGATCAAAAACTTTCCATAATGAGAATAAATGGGTGACACAGCCCCCCAAAAGACGATTCCTCCCATACTATCAATAAGATTACCTTTTTTTTGCAGTAGATAAGTCTTTAAGGGTGCATGTGGATCTCTCAAATAAAACGCTCCGTCAAGAGGACTGATACTCCCCAGTTCTACCCCAGCTTTCTTAACAAAATCCATTGCATGTTGGTGAAATTCCAGGCACGCCGGTGGCGGAGTTTTCTCTACCCGAATATGAGGCAACATATACATCGCATTGTTGGCGATCTGCCAACCTCCAAATACCGAAAATTGCCTGTTTCCAGAAATTTTTTCGGTTTCCCGAGCCGTATAACTAATAAATAGTCCCATAAGTACAGGCGGTAGCACTATTCCTATGATCTTATAGGATAGTTTCCATTTCGTGATAACGTACACCAGACTGGTGATAAGTGGATAGTACATGGCGTTATATCTTATCGTAAAGGCCGCAAAAATGATAACACTATGAAAGAGCAGTAGTACAACATTAGGTCGATATAAAATCTGGATCAACTGGGTCACCCAAACCAAACTGAGAGCCAGAAAAATACCGTCACTGGAAATATAGTTACTGATATATAAGATCAGCGGATTGAGCATGAGTACATAAAATAAAATTCTTTGAACAAGCACCCCTGGCTTCCAATAATAAAAAACAGTCAATAGAAAATATAATGTAGCTCCCTGGATTAGAAGATACTGAAAGACGACCAGTGAAGTATCCGAATGACTTAAGTAATGAAACCATAAAATAAATTTTGAATAGCCAATGGGCCACAGGTTAACCTTTAAATCTTGCATGGCCGCATAGATATAGCTATATGAGTCAGAGAAGAAGTCCGCATAAGGATACAAAAACTTAAAAAGGGTAATCTCTAAGATTAACAGAGGGAGTGCAATGAATACATATTTCTGGCTACTTCTTTCCTTAAGCAGGCGCACACGGAAAGACTGAGGGAAAGTGGGCATATGCTATGATTTAGGAAAAAATAAGCAATTATCCCCACTTTTATTTGTCCGATTTAGCTGAGTTCATAGAGGAAAAACGTGCTCCAGGGCTCACCTTTAGCTACACGCTGTTCATACAGCTTATTGAGTGTCTGGAATATTCAGGTCACTAAAACTTAAAAAATCCTACTCCGGCCAAATTTAGACCTCCTATTAGTTAGAACACTTTGAGAGGATTGTTGACGTTTACTAACCATATCCTTAACATACCGGTCATAAATTAAACGATTCAAACTTGCCATCATTTGTCTTGCCCATGAAAACCATTCCCCATTGTTAGTTTCCTTAATAAACTCGGAATAATGAAATCGAAACAGGATAGCATGCCTTCCGAGCCGAACCGGGATTAAACAATATAGGTAATTTTGTTCATCGGCATTAATTTCAGTTAATGCTGCACTCCGGAAATCAAAAATCACCGGAACCTGACAACCAATCCATGTCAAAGAAAACCACTCATCAAGGCGCTCAATAAGAAAAACCTTCTGTTCTTCGCTAGTGCAAAATTTCTTCATTTTTTTAAAAAAACGTATATAATCATTCTTCAAACGTCCCCCATCAACAACCCAGATCATTTTGCGGTAAAAATTCTCCCGGGTTTTACGTTCCTGTGAATCAAGGTAGGAATGTTGGAATTTTATAATTACCCCATGCTCGGTTCTGATATCGGCTATATGTTTTTCTCCCGTTTGAGGATCAGGTAAAAAAACTTCCTGCCACTGGGCGGGAAACTGGTCTTTCCAGTTTCTATGCCACTCGGTTTCCGGCTCCCACCACTGATCACAGACCTTTTGACCACGATGGGCCCAGTGAGGCACCCTTATACTTCCACATTTAGCAATAACAGAGGCTCCACATCCCCGGCATGTTCCCTTTAAACCAATCTTGGCTTCAACCTGTTTACCATCAACTAATGCAAATCGCATGTTTTCTCTTTTTATAATTTAAAACTTAGTGATTAGCTCTGGGATAAATCGAATGCAAAACACTCAATGTCAACAATAAAAATACCATTTTTTCATGAACCTATCAGCCCAACAACAAAAGCTTGTTGATTCGTATAGCCTTACTATTAGATTTGTCTCATGGAAATCGACTGCTAGTATTATATAAAATCTATAATCCAACTCCTAAAACCTGAAAATATTTTTCCCGTCGATTACCCGGCAAAGAACATTATCGGTTTTAAGGGTATTGAATACCATTATTAATTGCTGTACAAAAAGATAGTATGATTTCTCTGTCAAAAAATATAGAACTAAGAATTTAGCATCACTGTTCAATAACCCAGTACTTAGATACCTTCCTATTGGACAAGGTAAATGAAAACTATTTGTGGTAAGCACTTAGCCTGCCACCCAACGGAGTCATGCCCATTAACACAACCATTTATAAATGCGATTAATACTTTCATCAGCGTTGCTGCTGGCTATAATAAACCCGGCAATAGCTCAGATTTCAGGAACCGTTATACAAGAGGCCACTCATAGCCCACTTTCCCAGGCGAGCCTGGTGCTTTCAGGAAAAGGAACTTCTATTATTTTAAAATCAAAAACTGATAGAAACGGGAATTTCCAATTTTCAATGCCGACACCCGGCGCTTATCAGCTCTCCATAACCTTCCTTGGCTATATTCCAAAGACCTTAACCATATATATTAAACCAGAGCAAACACGATTCATAGAAGACACCATTACACTCACCACTGTACCGCTTAAGCTTAGACAAGTAGATGTTAGAGCCTCCAAGCCCCTCGCAGTAATGCGGGGGGACACCTTGGAGTACAATGCCTTAGATTTTAACACCTATGAAAAAGCGTCCCTCTATAACCTTTTGCAAAAAATACCCGGGCTAACCATAGATATAGATGGAAAATTCTACTACCAGGGCATTGCTCTTCAGGAATTGTATATAGATGGACGGCCAGCATTTCAAAATGCCCAGGATGGTAGTTCTGACCCTAAAATCATTTCGCGATTGCTCCTAGCCAGTGTGGTTGATAAAGTTCAGATCATCGATAAAACGCCAACCATTGGCATTAATGCCCCCAAAGGCCAGAAAATTTTAAATATTACCATCAATAGCGAAAGCAAAAAGGGACTCAACGGTGAATTAGGCGCCGGCTACGGCACCGGTAGCAGCTATAAAGCAGCCATGAATGCTGCTCGCTTTCGGGATCACCTGCAATTAATGGGACGAGCAGCAGTCTCCAATCTCAGTTCCTTGACCAGCCCTGGAACAAGTGATGAAAGTATGGACCTAAATACTCGTTTTCCGGGAGTAACGACCGACCGAAGAATTGCCCTTAATGCAGGCTTTGATGCTGGTTCTAAAGCAAAATTTAATTTCAGCTTTTCACAGCTTGAACGAGACAATAGCCTGACTGAAAGGGGAGAAAGGGAAAACTTCCTGCCTGACAGCAGTTCTTTCTATAATACCTTTTCAAAGCGTTCCAGTCATATCACTACGACTTCATTCAATACCAATTTTTCCTATCATTTTAAAAATAAGGGCGTTCTGAATATTCGTGCTGATCTTTTTCTTACCCAGGTACAAAACAGAAATAGTAATAGCTACAGCACTTTGGCAGGTAGCCAAAAGGATACTATTAATACCGGTCACCTCTACAATAACATATATTTTGACGATAAAAGGTCCTTCGTGTTTGCAGACTACTCCATTCCCATCAAAACAGATGGAGCATTTAGGGTTTCCCTTAATGCTGACTTCAGTAATAATACCAGCAGGCAATACAATCAGTCCCTAACCTTTCTCCCCAGGCAAATGGAATCCGATACGATCGACAGACTGATCACTCCAGGTACTAGGAAAGGTACCATTGATCTCAGTACGATGCTCTTTATCCCATTAGGTAAAGGATTTCGATTTCAGGTAACTTATAATCTCAATATATCAAATCTCCGAAATAATCAACTAACCATGGATTTCAATGATCCTGTAGGTAAGTATGAGCTGGTTGACACTTCTCTGTCTTTCCTATTCTTAAATAAATCGGTGACTCAAATGGCTAATATTTCCATTGGTTACCACAAAGGTAAATTCAATGCCGGGATTGGAGGGACTTTTAATAATAATGAATTGCACAGTTCAGGTAGTAGCAGTAACTACTTTATAACGCAACGAAATTCTTACGTTTCTCCTTTGTTTGAAGCAAGTTGGAACTTCAGTTCTTTTTCGGTTTTACGAATGGATTTTTCATTATCACCTGCTTTCCCTGTAATTGACAGGCTCGTTCCGGTATTAATGGCTCAAAATCCATTGCAAATTCAATTAGGGAACCCAGATCTTAAACCAGGTTTTAGCCGAAGGCTATCTCTCAATTACAATTTCTTGAGTACAACAGGTATATCCTTTAGCGTTGGTACTTTTGCAACATTTGAACATAATGCTGTCTCTACTTCTGTAACCATTGATTCTCTTGGTAAACAAACTACGCAGGCTATCAACGTGAGTGGCACCCGTTCATTTACCCCAGTCTTAAATTTCGGAAAGCGTTGGCAGAAATCCGGTATTTCATTCTCTTACCAGGGGTTTGGGGATCTGAGACGCTCAATATCTTATTTAAACGGAATCTCCAACATAAGTCATACTATCTTTCTTAATCAGGATATTTCATTGTCCTGGACCTATAAAAGTTTGCTCGAAATTTCTACCAATATCCAGCTCAATTATCGGGGCAATAAATATGAGCTTCAAAATAATGCCTATTTTGACTTCCTCGATCAGAAAATATTTATGAAGGTACTAGTGTTTCTGCCAAGAGGATTGCAAGTGGGAACCGCCGCACTTTATGATAAAAATTCCGGGCTTGACCAGTCTGCCAGTTTAATGAATGCCTGGATCAGTAAGCAGGTAGGAAAAAATAAAAACTGGCTTGTTAAGCTCTATGGATTTGATCTCTTAGGACAGAATAAAATGCAAATGGCTAATATAACACCGACCTTGATTGATAGAACTATAGGTAATTCTCAGGGACAATATTTCCTAGCCAGTGTAACAAGATATTTCAAATAAAAATTGCTATAACAAAAAAGTTGGCTCACTGAGCCATCTAATGGTTGAGTAAAAGGAGCCCCGCTTATCCAGGCAGGGCAATTATTAAGCAACTTTAGTTTAAAAAATAGCACTATGCAACAATTAAATACAATGACTGTGGCCACGTTATCCCAGGAGCACCTTGAATTATTGGTCAGTATGATTATAGAAGATTGGGGAAAGGGACCGGGCGAAGAACTAACAGTAACTGAGGTTTACAACACATTAAGAATAAGACTTGCCAACAGGGCTATACACGAACGGATAACGTTTACAAGAATTAATAAGATTTTTCAAAAGATAACATCCATAGAATATTCAAAAAGAGAGGGATTCTCAAACAGGTTTATTAAAGTGGTCCGAGGAAAAACGATCAAGATGCAAAACCCAAATTAGGAGTAATCTTGGCTATGAATCCATGTAAAACAGGTTAGAAAAGATCTTTTACTTTTTAAATATTAAAATTTGTGAAGTAGATAGCATTTGTATCAACTATCTACTCATGATGTCGACGCAGCATCCACCCGGCTTTTCCAAGCCGGGTATATATTTTCACGGAGTTCAACGGTTGTCTTAACTTAAAGTAAAGTGGTGAATCTACTGCCGGGATACTTACAGAGCCCTTGGCGCAGCACGGGCTTAACAGAATAAAGCAATGAAATCTTTATATAGCTGGCAATTTTAGCAGATACTTTTTGTATTGAGGAGTAATTAATAATCATTATAGTCATGGTAATCATCATAGCCGATTTTTTCTATCGCTCTTACCCGTGGAAAATACTGATTAATTACAGATTTGACATGAGAAAAAAGTTCCGGGGTTAACTTCATTCCTTCATAAAATTCCAGCTCATTGGTTTGATCGGATATCACGTATTCGCTTAAATTCTTAGCAATCTTAATCTCAAACCTTCTCTGTTTGTCTATTTTTTTAACCTTGATGATTATGGGCGCTCCATCAATTTGAACAGTGGTTGTAATAACTCGCATATAAAGGGAATTTATACAGGTAAGGCAACAGATTTGTTTATTTATCTAAAGAATAGAATACCTATTTTCATGATTGTATTCCCAAGGTCATTCATCATTAATTGGACTCCCAAACGCTATTTTCAGGTTGTATTTTAACCATCAAAAGAGGATAGGTTTGGTATCGCCTTACCAGCTCCAGGCCCAAGAATATATTTCGTCCTGCATACCCACTTTTCCGATCCCGCGGAGAGTTAATCAATGTTTTATCATCTTCGCTCATCGCCATCCAGGATTGATTTTGCCACTTAGAAAATAAATTGAGCGCCTCAAATTTCTCGAAGCCAATACTAAGTGAAGGCCAGGGATAATTAATCTCAGCTGCAAGGCCATGCAAACTGTGAGCTCCGATTTGTGCCGCCAAGCGTCCATAGTACATGGTAAGACGCTGGTCAAGGATTTCCGGTAATTGCTCTTTGAGATCGGTAAGCTCTGTACTTAACAAGGCAATAAATTCGGTACCATCAATCGTTGTGTGAAGTTGGTATAGCATTCTCCTACGGGTTTATCTTCAAATTTACCAACTTCCTTTCGCTTATTCCAGAAAGCTTGATAAACACTTGCAAAATAAGCGGAAATGGACAAGTCTCTGCCTATTTTTGTTCTAGTTTTCACTAGGAAACAATGTACTCCGATCATGATGCAGCTCCCGCAATAAGTGCTGAGATTCTCTCTCCCCCCAACAATAAATATAGGAGCTGTTTTTTTTCCATCTATCCCTTAGAAATTCCATCTCCATAAGGTTCTCATAATGATGGCAATCCCATATATCAATAAGAATCGCATCAAAAAAAGATGTAGTACGATAATTGAAAGCATTCCCATGAATGATCTTTACTTTTTTTGATAGCCCTTTGTAGTATTCACCACAAAGTTTAATGACGTCCAATTCCGACTCAATTACCGTTACTGATTGTACATCCCTTTTATCGATCATGGCCTGTAGCACAACCCCTAAACCGAGTCCTATCAACAGTACCCTTCCATGGGCACGGGTCCGAAATGGAAGGTAAGCAGAATTTTCATTGAACGAATTATCGGCTACAGGACATCCTGCTCCACCTTCGTGATGGATCAAACATTTGATTTCGCGATACTCAGTTGGCATAGTGATGATTTCCCAATCCCCTGATCTGCCATCAGGTACATTTACTATAATTTCCAATTCAGTTGTTTTTAGTTTCCGTAATAAATATTTGACAATCGTTTACAATAATTGATTGATAATTGAGCGCTACTCCACCTCAAAGTCTACACTTTTATACATGAGTCCTTTCTCTGTCCAGCCCTGGACAATACAAGTGTAGATACCAGGAATATCACCACTGAAAAACGAAAAATCTGCTGTTCCCGAGTCCTTTAGTAAAAGCAGGTAATCCCAATACAAGGTCGAGTTGAGATGAAGTGCACTATCACCCACAGGGTTTATATTAGGAAAAGCAGCAGCAGCTGGGATAAGCTTCACGAGTTTTAAGTGGTCCTGCGATGTCGTAGCAGGTGGTGGTTCAGTAGACTTAGTGGCGCTATGGTTCACCCAGTACTGAGTTTCTTCAGATGAAAAAAGAACCGAATCCAAACTGTTTTCTTCTTGGTAAGGAATTGGCCTACTGGCAAGGGAATCGCTTATACGCTTGGCAACATCTAAGAAATGAATCATAAATAACGATGAATTTCCACCCTTCGATACAGTGAGATACCCTTCACCAGGAACTAAAGTCAGTAAGTCTTTAGAGCGTATTTTGAAGATTCCTAGTGAATCCGTAGCCAGTTTGACGACCCCGTTATTCTTCATTAAGGTCATTGGAATCTTTTTCCGTTTTACCCTGCCATCTTTAGTCAGATAACCAGTAACAGCTCCGTTCATGATCTGCGGAGAAATGTGCAGGTTTGTTGTAGAATCCAAATGTTGTAAAAATTGGTCCACAAAGAAGTATTTGCGCATATCATATACCCCATTTTTCTTTAGCCTGTTTTTTAAAACGCAAGATACCGTAAGTAGCCCTTTGACCGGATTTCCTGTAGCATCCTTGATACCTATTGTAAAGTGGATGGAATCCCTCTTTTTATAATGCAAACTATCCGCTTTTAAGCTTACACTAATATTCGGATCAGGAATGGTTAATTCTTTAAACTGTATAGAATCCGTTGTACTCAGTGAAGTCTCCGGAATTTTGAACGGTGCTTCTGCTGGTTTTCTTATGGAAATCCAGGTATGAAAGTCCTGCTCTACGCTATCTGCAGCCAAATTATTAGTGAATGAGAATAACAGGTACTCTCCTGAAGGAAGATCTTTAGGTAAATGGAATACCCCTGCGGCCAAGCCCACAGAAAGAATATATGTATCCGCACAAACCATCCGCCGGGTAAGCCCATTGACCAGACTCACAAATAAAGTATGATAGGTAGTACTATCCTTTTGCAGATCAACATTGAGAAGCCGCGCAGTGAAATAGATTGTTTCTCCAGGGATGTAAACCTGTTTATCTGTCATAAGAAATGTACCGGTGGAGTTTCCAAATTTCCGCTGAGCATTGCTACTGGAAAATAGTCCGGTCAACAGAACAGTTAAAAGTAGATTCTTCACGTTGTAATTGTGTTTTTTAGGTCAGAAGAAAAAACTGGTCTAAGAAGAATCAAAGACCACACATTAATATGGATTCTACGAATAATTTAATCACGGTTTCAAAATAACAGCTAATGGAAATACCCATTAAAAATACTTTCCACCCAAAAGTGTGATTAACACTGTATTAACAATATGACATAATTTTTGAGATTTTTAATCTTAAGACCCAGGATCATATTTGGCCTGCCTCCTAGGCCTTATCCTTTTCGCAGGAAGGAGTGCTTATTTCCTATACACTTCATTTAAATATAATCCGCTATTATTTAATAATCAATAATTTATTATTCATGTCAGATTGCTGCGGTCAAATCGGGTATATTTTACTATGATCCCTGATCCAGGTGTATCCCCCCTGGTAAAACAGGCACTATATGTTTAGCAGGATTGTAATTTGTATATTCCATTAAATACTCATTTAAAACGATAGTTTAAAAAATAATCTCTGTCTGAAGTGGAATTCCCTAAAGAAATGGATCAACTGTCCTAAAGATTGCTCGTGAATACAACTATACTATCAAGTCCTTTTTTTCTCACTTCTTAAATAATCCATTTATGTCTATTCTCACACCCACCCATGTGGTTACCATTCCCGGCTCCTCCAGGATCAACAGCAATTTTGAATCTATTCAAAATGACACCCTGAAGTGGGCCCAGCATTTTGAATTATCCCCTCATTTCAAGCCACTAAAATGGTATTCTAAGGCACGCTTCGGATTACAGGCCGCCCGCGAGTATCCTGAAGGTACTTATCCCCAGATCGCCCTGGCGGGTGACCTATTAACCTGGCTATTTACTGTAGATGATGCCTGTGACCGCGGTTCTGCGGATCAGGAAAATGCCCTCTTCATGAGGGAACTGATCAAAGAATTTATTGCCATTCTTAAAGGAGATCCCGTTAACCCAACAGGAAAACTGAGCGTTGCTCTTATAGACCTTCTTTCCCGGTTTAGACCTATCAGCAGCCCGTTTCTCTTTGGCCGGTATTGTAAGCACATGGCCGATTATTTAACCGAGTGTCTTTTTGAAATTAAAATGCAGCTCGATGGCGAGACTCCAGATATTGCAAGGTACTATAGGGAAAGACCCTTTACAGGATTTTACATTATGTTTCCCCTGGTAGGAATCTTCGAACAATTGAATTTCCCTGACGAGGTTTACTTGCACCCAACAGTACAGAATATTGAACTTTGCTTAAACCTTTTAGGCTGTTTGAGCAATGATCTTCACTCTGTAGACCGCGAAGGGAAACTGGAAAAAGCAGGTTTCAATTTAATATTCATCGCACAAACCCAATTGGGATTAACCACTCCCCAGGCAATTAACTATGTAATCCAGAAACACGCGGAACAACTGCAAAAGTATCAGGAGTACAAAGCACTTCTACCGGATTGGGGTGAAGTGATCAACACACAGTTAGACCGATATATTGGGGGACTTTATACGATAGTTCGCGGTTATGACGACTGGGCAATTATAGACACAGGGCGTTATGAGAGTATTTGATT
This sequence comes from Chryseobacterium sp. 22543, assembly GCF_052044565.1. Taxonomy (NCBI): domain Bacteria; kingdom Pseudomonadati; phylum Bacteroidota; class Flavobacteriia; order Flavobacteriales; family Weeksellaceae; genus Chryseobacterium; species Chryseobacterium sp. 22543. The sequence continues at coordinate 595,741 of NZ_JBQENH010000002.1, read as the reverse complement.
GGGAAAATATTTTACCAGTTGTTTATACAGCTCGGTGATCTTAATGGGCTTTAGTAGAAAGGCATCAGCCCCGGATCTTAAGATTTCCTCTTCCCCAAAGGCATCCCCCGAAATAATAAGTACGGGGATGCTCGCTAATTCAGGGTCTGCTTTTAGCAAGGCTAGTAGTTCCTGCCCACCAAGTTCGGGCATGTTTAAGTCTGCAATGATGACCTCTGGCTTTTCTTCTTTAATATAGGAGCCATTGAGTCTTCCATCTTCGTTATGAACAGTTTCAATTCCCATGGCTTCCAAATTCCTTTTAAGAAGCTCATAATTCATCAAATCATCTTCAAGAATGAGTGCTTTTACACCGGAAAAACATCGCTTTTTGATCTTAACTTCTGGAGCCGTGGCAATCTCAGTTGTCACGGCCTTCTTATAAGGAATGTGAAAGACAATGCTTGTTATCTGTGGGTTTTCATGATCTATTGGGGCTAAGAAGATTTGACCACCAAAGAGTTCAACAAAGTGCTTGGTGATCCCCAAACCTAAACCCGAACCTTCATATTTACCCCGTTTGGTAACAAAATTGTCAAACATCCTACCTGAAATTTCAGGATCTACAATGCCTTCATTTATAATGTTAAAAAGTAATTGACCTTCAAAAACAGTACAATTTAGCTCCACCTCGGAATCATTCGGCGAAAACTTAACAGCATTGGATAATAGATTATTGAAAATCTTAGTAAGAATTATCTCATCAGTAATGATCTTATCTACTGACAAATCCATCTTGATTTTGATCTCGATGCCTTTGGATGCCGCCAAATAACCGATAATATCCACGCATTTAGTAATACAACGTCGAAGACTCACGGTATCGTTAGACAAAGCTATCGGGATTCCTGATTCAATACGGCTCATCTCCAGCACATGATTGGTGAAATTCCGGGCCATATGACATGCTGAAAAAAGTTGGTCGATTTCCCTGTGTTCAGCCGCAGGATAGTTATCTTTTCTAAACTGCAGCTCCTGAGCAATGGAGAAAACCGTATTCATGGGGGTTCTTATTTCATGAAAAACCTCCCTCAAATAGGCACTTTTCCGCTCAGATGCCTCCTTTAGTCTCTGAGAAGTTATCAGTAGGCTCCTTATCTGTGCGACATAGGAGGCCATGACACAAAGGATAAATACAAGCAGGGCAACACTGGTAATAATCCGCATAATTGCCGCAATATCAGGAGGTAGGGAAATAGGCTTGATATAGCCACAATACGAGTTAAGCACCATCCAGGAGGCAAAACCAATAGTAGCAATGATACAAGTCAACAAGGCTTTGGTTTTCTTATATAGAAAAAAAGTACTGCTTAAATAGAAAATAATCAGCGTATTAAATGCAAACAACAATTCCATAGATATACCATTTCCAAGGACTGTAGACCAATAGGCAATGAATAAGGCATTGGTACACAACATCAGAATATTGGCATTAAAATATTGACCTCGGTGATTAAGCCACACCACAGAAAGAAAAGCCAGACTTTCAAGAGGGATTCCTATAAGGAAAACGACAGATTGCTTTAGCATATAAAAGTAAGATCCCACACCCACTACCAGGCTAATGAGGATAAACGCCATAGCATTGAGCATGATCACCTGTCTTTTTTTTTCCTCTTTTTCGATGTCTTGAGTGCCAACTATAAAGGGTGCCGCAGCCAGTGTCTTAATTCGGGAATAACGACCAGTTTCCATAAATAATTATTTGGAGGGTTAATTAGGTTAGTTGTGTCAGTTCTAATGGTTCAATAGGGTTTGAAAATTTGTTTTATCTCAGTAAGTAATTCCTTCCTTCATAACGTTGATAAATTCCGGGCTTTAGGATCATTTGCTGCGTGAATTTACACAAGTACAGGTTTCAGAATGTTAATCAAATGTTAAGCGTTCACAATTGTAGTTGGATTTACAGCCAACCCTACTTGATAAGAATATTTCCTTAAAAACAAGCGAAATGGGCTGAATCCTTCTGTGGTAAAGCAGCACAAAACATATTGGGGATAAAATAATATTTGCTCATAAAACTTTATTGCAGGACCTTTAATTCCTAACAATGATAAAAATGGAATCAAAAGAGATTAAGAGATTTAGCATCAGTATTCCTTTAGGTGAAGAAAGTATTCTGTTTGATCTTCATCCTGTCAACGTCCGTGAGAAACAATTATACCAGGTTTATACAATCTTTCAAGGTAAAGAACTCCGCTTTCATATGCAGACTGGCAATGGGGAAAACTTTAAAATAACTGACCGCGGGCGTTGTCCAAGCAGCTACTTGGTCCTCGAAAATGCCTTATCAGAAGCTATAATTAATAGCTGATTAAAATCACAACTACTGGTTATCCCTCAACAAAAATACGAGTCAGAAACAATTACCTTAAACAGCTATTACAATTATTGAAAAAATACAACCTTTCTATAATAGATTGCGGATAAACAAGAAAAATTAATGACTCTCCAGAGCCCAACTTTGTATACACCATTAATTTTTTTCAAATAGTACTATTTAAGATCAAACAGTGTATCATCTTAAACATACGTATGAATCGATTTTTGAAGTATTTTAGATTCAATAAAAACAGAACATTCTTCATACTGTTGCTAAAGGTTCTTGGCTCGTCAGTAGTACTAAAAGTTACCAATATTTCGTTGTTAACCATATACAGTCAAAACGTTCTTCTTTCCATAGTACTTTTTCTTGCTTTGGGAATAATATGTATTTTAGTATTTAAAGTTGAGTCCTTGGAAGATAGGATTGACGCATTGACCCAAATTAAAACTATTGGGGCAAGAGAGTAAAGATAATTGTAAAAAAATTAGGTCGCTTCAAATTTGCCTTTTGGAATATTCGGGATACTTTCTGTACAAAATAACAACTAAACTTTTTTGGGGTTAACAAACAATGGATGAAAAACCGGTTTTTGAATCTTCTTAAGCCGGTTATTTTCTTTCATCTAAAATTTCCGCATAAAATACATTAGTCTTTATAGGGTGAAAGTCTACTAACTCTTTTTCAAGGATAGTAGAATTTTACCTATCATATTCGATACGCTGACAGTAAACGATTTTGTTTTTCATATTCAATTGGAGGATGAAATCCGGCTTTTGATTCTTCTTAAGCCGGTTTTTTCTTTTATTTCAGATTATTATATAAAAAACGATAGTTTATTGGGAGCAGGAAAAAAATACGTTTTCTAGCAGTACAACTAGATGGATAAGATATTTACTACCGATGCATAACAGTTTTATTTTTTAAGCATCATAATAAAAAACAGGCTTTTGATTCTTCTTAGGCTGGCATTTATATATAAAATGCCCCAAAACATTCAATTTTGGGGCCTTAAATTAGGTAACAGCACTATTACCTCAGATCAATCAGATACTTCCGGAAGAATTTACCTGGTTATTTTTTAAATTATTGAGACCTGTTTGCAGTTCTGTAAGTTTCATGTCAAAATCAAAACTGTCCAATGTTTCATTATTAGATTTTAGATTATTTAATTCCATTTCTAATTGCAAGAGCATCAGCTCCCTTTCTTTTCTATCATTTGATTTGTTTTCGTCAGATAGCTTTTCCCGAAGTACTTTCATTTCTCTACTTATCGCTTCCTGTTCAGTTGTTGCATAATGTTCAGTTTGCTTAACTGTACTGTGCCCCAACATTTCTTTAACGACGTGGATAGGAACACCATTATTTAGGGTCACTGTACTTGCAAAAGTATGTCTGGCTTTATGAGTACTTAGCTTACTCGTAATTCCACATAAAACAGCAATCTCTCGCAAGTAGTCATTCATTTTCTGATTTGATTTAACAGGAAAAACAGTACCTTTCAAAAGGCATTGAGGACTGTTTTTGTACTTCTCTACTAATTCCATAGCTTTAGGGAGCAGCGGAATATCTGTAGTGGCTCTAGTTTTCTTCCTACGGTTCATAATCCACATGCTACCGTCTATTCCTTCTTTAATATTTTCCTTTTTTAAAAGGTACACATCGATATAAGCCAGCCCTGTGTAACATTGAAAAACAAATATATCACGGATTGCTGAAAGCCTGGCCGAAGAAAACTGCTTAGTCTCCATAAGGTGTAATTCGGCTCTCGTTAAGGGTCTTTTTTTGATTTTTGTTTTTTTGCCATTAAATTCTATAAATGGATCACCAGGTATGATTTTCTTCGCTACTGCAAGGAGTACTATTTTTTTAAAATTACCAATATATTTAAGAGCTGTATTATTGCAACAATTCCTTACGGTCTTCAAATAGAACTCATAGTCTTTAATGAATTCAAAATCCAACTCGTAGAACTCAAGATCATCTCTTTTGTACTTATATTGAATAAACTCCTTTACGTGACTACGTGCAGTTACATAACGGGTATAGGTTCCAAGCGCGTACTCTTTCTTATCTTCATCTTCATCATTACCCTCTTCAACAAAATCAGCATTACTTTTCTTTACCAAGACAAGTATTTCATCATTATGCTTCTGAAATTCCTCAAGTACCAAGGACCTGGACCTATGATTACCTTTAGTAAAATCAATAATACTTGCCGAGGTTACACTTTTCCCCAGATTATACTGATCAATCTTAAATTGGTTAATCTTTGTGGTTAACGATTCTAAAAATAAATTGAAAGATCGAGCATCTTCTTTAGTACCAGTTGCTCTTCCCAATTTCTGATCCCATCTGCGGGAATCCCACTTTCTCTTCGTTGAAGTCTCCTTTGGAACTCCATCAACGATTACTCTCACATAGACATATCTGAATATGTCCGACTTTTTTTCGGGGCTTTTCAAAAAGAATGTTAGCCCATAACTGTTCTCCAGCATAATTCGACAATTTTTTGAATTAATAAATGTCGAAACAATGTGCTCTTGAGTCAAGTCGAAAACGTCGTTTACAAGTTGATTATCAATATGTTAAGTCAATTTTGTGGCAGTTTTTTTTGATTCAAAAAACTGCCATGATTTTGCCACAAACTTTTGGAGTATTTCTGAAAATTTTAAAATATTCCCAAAAACAAAAAATCCTGCAATTTTTAAAATTGCAGGATTAATAGACCTTAAATACGCTTACAAGATAATTTCTTATTACGCTTTGCGGAGAGTGAGGGATTCGAACCCCCGGACCTGTTACAGTCAACAGTTTTCAAGACTGCCGCAATCGACCACTCTGCCAACTCTCCCTAAACTCCGGCTATACCGTTGTTTTCAGTGGTGCAAATATAGAACGATTTTTAATTCCCGCAAAACTTTTGCCACACAAATTTTAACAAAACGTAATAATAGACTAGAAATCAAGGGAATTATTTTTCACGAACATATCATCTATTCCTTGTCTACGATTGCAATGAAGCTGTTTTTTAAAAGATCAGATGGGTATACAAACTGATCTCCATCATCTCCCTTTATCACAATAGCCCCCTGCTCATCGTTCAGGCACTTGTCCAGCTGGCTTTTCAGATCATTAAGTTTTCCATGGGGAGCTTCAATAATGTAGGTTCCGGTAACGTGTGTTATTTTGATGACTTTTGTTTCCATATTCTTTTTGATTAGTTGCTAAATGTAGGAATTTTACTTCAAGTATGAAGCCATTTATTACCATGAACAGAAAGACTTTTAGAAATGATCCAAAAATATTATAAAAGATCATGAATCATAAAACTATCCGACATCCTGTACTCAATTTTACATTTTATAATTTATATTTGTAAGGATTCATCAGAATATTAAAAACTAATAACAATATCTTTCAAATGTTTACTCAATCTTTTATCAAAAACACGATTGTTACTGCCTCACTAGCTATTTCCTCTATGGCTTTTGCTCAGAAAATGCCTATATCTGTCCTTCCCTCCGGCCACCTGATTGTAGGAGCTGAAATAGATGGTAAAAAGGGAAATTTCATCTTTGATACCGGCGGAGGAATCAATCTTTTTCTGGGAAATTTTTCCAAACAACTTGGTCCAAAAGAGACTTATAATTATCTGACGGCTTTCCGGGCTACTGGTGAAAAAATGACTATTCCTCTTTTCAAATCGAAAGAGATTATTTTTAATGGTAAGAAATTTAAGGATACCTGGTACTCCACTCATGATATGGAGATCAAAGGAATTGATGGTTTGATTTCCCTTCCAATGCTCTATGACACAGAGTTTATCATCGATTATACTACGAATGAGCTTATATTTCCAAAAGAAAAGCTGGCCAGTAAGAAAGTAATGGATATACAGCTGTCTACCAATGCTGACCAGTCTATGGATATTACCACTTACGTGCTCCTGAACAATAAATATAAGATTAATGTTCTTCTGGATTCCGGTTCTGGCAAAGATTCTTTCTGGCTGAGTGAACACCTGGTGAATATACTGGACATCAAAAAAGAAACACTTCAGATGATGGAAAAGAAAAGTGAGTTTAATCCCGATCTGACGACCAAGTTTTATATCGGTGATATTGGCTCTATTTCTACTCCTTTTGCTACTGTTGAAAAACCTAAAGTCTCTTTTGTGGAAGGTCTTATTTATGAAGGTAAAACAAGTATCAACTGGCTGGGTAAAAAACTGGGATTCAACCTTAAGGAGAAAAAGATTTATATTTTGGATTAAGAATTAAGGCAATATTGTAAAACTGTCGTTCTGACGAAAGAGAATCTTAAAGTTTGAGATTTTTCCTTCGTCAGAATGACAATTTGGAGAGGCTTGAGTGTGAGGGAAACCACCCAGTCAAAAATTCTTTGAATTTTCGCCACCTTTCCAAGGGAGGGAAATGATTGTGTCTTAAGTTGTATTGTTTGTCATTTCACAGTAATCCCAGCTTTTTTAAAATACTTTAGATTCCACGCTTCACTTTGTTCCACTCTGAATGACAAACATCCTCCACCTTTTACTCTCCAGCAGGTTCGAATAATTCTATTTTATTTCCTTCCGGATCAAGAATGTGTACAAACTTTCCATATTCATATGTAGCGACCTCATCCAGGACAGTTACACCTTCTTTCTTTAGTTCCTTTACCAATGCTTCGATATTCTCTACATGGTAATTGATCATGAATTCTTTTGATGAAGGTTCAAAATATTGGGTAGACTCTTTAAAAGGGCTCCATAGTGTATATCCTTTCTTATCAGATTCTTCGTCTTTCCAGTCGAATTTGGCACCATATGGACTGGTTGGTAATCCGAGATGGGTTTTGTACCATTCATTTACTTGTTCCGGGTCTTTACACTTAAAGAAGATGCCTCCGATAGCAGTTACTCTTTTCATTTTTTATCCGTTTTTGTTCAGTTTATAGTTTCTTACATGCAATTTGTAATCGTTTTTGCAATTTCACAAATATATTAATGTTTTCATTAGATATTTCATGAATTTTCATTGAATATTTGATGAGAGCCATGTTCGAAATTGAAGCACTTAAACCACTAAGAAAAATTAAATGTTTAAGAATATTAGGGTGAAACAGTGTGCTCTTAAAGCGTCTTTGATGTTTCCTTAACTTTCCTTCACAGCTTCAATTTCCTTAATGGTTCAAAAAATTTGAAAACATCATATTATTTCAGGAAAAATTATAACAAAAAAGCGCACCCATCGGGCACGCTTTGTATTGTATAAACTGAATACTATTAGTGTAATTCAGCTAAATATTTTTCAGCATCCATGGCAGACATACATCCGCTTCCTGCAGCTGTAATAGCCTGTCTGTAGATATGATCCTGAACATCTCCAGCCGCAAATACTCCCGGAAGATTTGTTCTTGTAGAACCTTTTTCTGTTAAGATATATCCATTCTCATCAAGATCTATCTGACCTGCGAAAATATCAGTATTTGGCTTGTGACCGATCGCGATAAAGATTCCTTCAACCTCTACTGTAGATTTCTCCTGAGTCTGGTTATTGATGATCACTGCTCTTTCTACCAAACTGTTTTCTCCTTCAATCCCGATTAATTCATGGTGAAATTTCACTTCGATATTCGGAGTACTTTCCACTCTGTGAACCATTGCTTTTGAAGCTCTGAAAACGTCTTTTCTCACCAATAATGTTACTTTCTTACATAATTTGGCAAGGTAAGTAGCCTCTTCAGCTGCTGTATCTCCTGCTCCTACTACTACTACATCTTTTCCTCTGTAGAAGAATCCGTCACACGTAGCACAAGCAGAAACTCCACCTCCTGCATATTTTTTCTCATCATCAAGACCTAAATATTTTGCTGTAGCGCCAGTAGAGATAATTACTGTTTTGGCAAGGATCTCTTTGTTTCCTGCATATAATTTGTGAACACCGCCAACTTCCTTAGAGAATTCAGCTTTAGTGATCATTTCATAATGAACTTTGGTATCAAATCTTTCTGCCTGTTTTTGCAGATCCATCATCATTTCAGGACCTGTAATCCCAGCTGGATACCCTGGAAAGTTATCCACTTCTGTGGTTGTAGTTAATTGTCCGCCTGGCTCCAAACCTGTATACAATTCAGGTTTAAGGTCTGCTCTTGCTGCATAGATAGCAGCGGTGAAGCCAGAAGGCCCAGATCCAACGATCACACAATCTAAAATGTTTTGCTCCATAATTTACTTTGTTCGAAAAGATTTAATTTGAATTAAGACTGCTAATTTCGGAATTTTTAATTTCTCCTTAAAGTTATTTTAATGATACTTGTCAATATCTGATATGTTGAATTTCGATAGTAATTGTTATAGAGTAGATTAGAGTTCTGGGGTTGGGTTACAGGATTTGGTCTTTAATATAAAAATTAAAACTTTTGTTTTCATATCCGCATCAAGTATCACAAACTCATCTCGCTATCTCGAATCACGAAACTCGTATCCCGTCTCACACCTTCATCTTAATTTTATCTACATTGATAATCTTATATACCAGCTCTCTGATGAGTTCCGCCTCTCCCATATTCACTGCTCCAAGTCCTTTTCCTTTCATATCAAACTCCCGGAGAATAGAAATGACTCTTGTGGCGTGTTTCAAAGGATAAAGTCTCGCACTTTCTGCATAATCTTTAATAAAGTAAGGATTTACGCCCATTTGGGAAGCAATGGTCTGTGGAGACTGCCCAGCCATCGTTTGATAGATAATAACGTTTGAAAAGTAATTGTAAAGGCTTGCCAGCATCATTACAAAAGGATTGTTTTTCGGGTTCTTTCCCATAAAATGGGCAATTTTAAAAGCAGCATTCGCATTTTTGGTTCCCAACGCTTTTTGAAGTTCAAAAATGTTATATTCTTTACTGATTCCGATATGGTTTTCAACAATCGTTCCGTCAAGGATTTCTCCTTCTTTAAGAATGATCTTTAATTTGTTGAGCTCATTGACAATTCTTGACAGGTCATTACCCAGATATTCTGCCAGAAGATGGGAAATATTAGGTGCTGTATTGATTTTAAATTTCGCACATTCATCTGAAATCCACTTAGGAAGATTGCTTTCTTTTACAGATTCACTCAGAAAAAGAGCTTTGGCTTTATCCAGAGCTTTAGCAGCCTTTTTCCGGCTGTCCAGTTTCTTGTGTTTATGCGCAAAAACCAATACAGTAGAAGGAACAGGGTTTTCTACATAAGATTCTAAAATTCTGTTTTCCTCTTCATTGAATCGCAAATCCTGAGCTTCTTTCACGATAATCACCTGCTTGTCTCCCATCATTGGAAACTGTCTTGCCAGAGAAAGGACTTCCTGATAAGAAGTATCTTTTCCGTAGGTAACTGTTTGGTTGAAAGCTTTCTCATCTTCTTCCAAAAAGTTATGCTCAAGGGCTTTCACAGCGACATCAATAAAGTAAGCTTCTTCTCCGTGGAAAAAATAAATAGGTAAAACTTCTTTATTTTTAATATTTTTGAGGATTAAATCTAATTCTTTCATCTTATTAATGGAACTTCCAAAACTGAATTTTCAGGAAACTTTTGATTTTAAATTCAAGAAAGACAAAGATAAGTTTTTTATTTATGATTTAGTTCGTAAAACTTATCTTCTGCTCACTCCTGAGGAATGGGTAAGACAGCACTGGATACATTATTATCTTACTGTAAAGTCCTATTCAACATCAGCCCTGATCACCGAAAAAAAGATAGTCCTGAATGGATTGACCAAACGTATTGACCTTCTGGTGACCGAGAAAACAGAACCTATAATTCTGATCGAATGTAAAGCGCCGCAAATCAAATTAACGGAAAAGACATTTGAGCAGACCGCCAGATACAATTCCATTATCGGAGCCAGAGAAATTATTCTTACCAATGGTCTTCAGCATATCAATGCTTATTATAAGGATGGACAGTATCAGTTTTACAGACCGGAATAGTACAAAATCATTTCCGTTTACCAATATTGATTGGAACAGTAAAGAATTCCCATCCTTTGGAGGGGGTGGTGAAAATTCAAAGAATTTTTGACGGGGTGGTTCACAAAAACACTACTACTTCACAACAATATTAAACATTATGAAAATAAAAAACATCATATTCGATTTCGGAGGTGTACTTATGGACTGGAATCCGAGATATTTTTTCAAAGATTATTTTAACGATAATGAAAAAATGGAATTCTTCCTGGAACATATCGCACAGGATGAATGGAATGTAGAACAGGACAGAGGAAGAAGCCTTACCGAAGGAACAGAAATTCAGGTGAAAAAATTCCCGGAATGGGAAAAAGAAATCCGCGCTTTTTATGACAACTGGCCGGTAATGTTGAAAAGCGATATTCCACAAAATGTAGAAGTTCTCAGAAAACTTAAAAATACAGACTATAACCTGTTCGGGCTCACCAACTGGTCTGAAGAAACCTTTCCTTACGCATTGGAAAACTATGACTTCTTTCAGATTTTTGAGGGCAAAATTGTTGTTTCCGGAACAGAAAAACTAATCAAACCTGATCCTAAAATATGGCATGTTCTGTTAGACAGATACAATATCAAGGCTGAAGAATCAGTTTTCATTGATGATAATGCAAAGAATATTGAAATGGCACAGTCACTGGGATTCATTACTGTTCAGGTTACATCTGACACCAATCTGGAGCAGGAATTAATCAAGCTAGGCATTTTCAGTTCAGATCAATAAAAATTTTATAATATTTACCGTCCTCACTATTAAATTGTATTTAACTAATTTAGGTGAGGATTTTTTTATAACTATGAGAAAGATTTTATTACTGTTGATCTTCGTGGGAATTTACTCTCACGCACAAAGTATTGAAAACAAAGAAACATTAAGAAAATGCCGTAAAGAATTCAATAAAAAACATTGCCTTTCTGACGAAGATAAAGACAATATTCCATTGTATCTTGATAAATGCCCGATAGAAGCAGGCCCAATAGAAAATAACGGTTGTCCATGGCAGGATACTGATAAGGATGGCATAATAGATAAGGATGATAACTGCCCTACCGTTGAAGGCCCTATAGAAAACAACGGTTGCCCATGGGAGGATACAGATGGTGATGGTATTTTGGATAAAGATGATGCATGTCCTACAGTTCCGGGGCCGGCTCATGCTAATGGATGTCGTGTAATAGTTTGTTCTTTTGGGAACGATGACGTCAATATCCGAATGGAGAAGATCAAGATGAATGTTAAAAATATTGAAGGTATTTACAACATGATCAACAAGAGAGTTTTAGATGATCTTGTACAAACAATATCTAAAAAAGATCTTGCTGGCCGAAAAGCTTTTTTCCATATTCAATACATAGACAAAAAGTCTTACATTGATATTGATACGCCTGATGAGGGTATTTCTCCCGGATATAATTTTCTGATCATCAGATTTTGGAATAAAAACGTCCTTGAATATGCCCGTACAAAATATGGTATGGATATCTATTTGTCAACATCTATTATCCCTGAAAGTATTAATGCATATCGCAAAATAATCGGTAATAAAAATTTCGATTATCTTATAAAATACTATGATCCGGAATCCTACAAAATAAAGATAAAAGGCAAACAGGCAAGCACCACTGAATTCCCAATTAACATCTTATTAGATTTTATTACTCCTTATAAAATCAAAGCAAGCTATAATCAAAACAGTGTAATATATGAATATAAAAATAAGAAGTGGGAACTTCAGAGAAACAATACTCCGCAATAAGTTATTTTCATTAATTTAGTTGAGGATTTCAAAAAATTACAAAATAAAATAATATGATACGTTCCATCTTATTAACTACAATGATTATGGCTTCAGGAACCCTTTTCAGTCAGAAACTTAAAACAGTTTCCTATCAGGACGGAGCACAGAAACTGAATGGCTTAATTACCTCCAATGCAGGAAAGAAACTTCCGGGAGTTCTTATTCTCCCAGCCTGGAAAGGGATTGATGAAGAAGCTAAAACAGCCGCTCTTGAACTAGAAAAGCAAGGTTACATCGCTTTTATCGCTGATATTTATGGTGAAGGAAAAATTCCTGCAGATAATGAATCTGCTGCTAAAAGTTCAGGATACTACAAACAGAATTATAACGAATACCAGAAAAGAATTTCACTGGCTTTGGAACAGCTGAAGAAAAACGGAGCAATTTCTGACAAAACAGCTGTTATTGGCTATTGCTTTGGTGGTACCGGAGCATTAGAATCAGCCAGAGGACATCTGCCTGTTGCAGGAGTAGTTTCTATCCATGGAAGTCTGGGGAGAGATCAGAACAGAAAAAATGAAGTATTAACTGCTAAAATACTGGTTGAAAATCCAGCTGATGACAGAGGTGTAACTCCAGATGATTACAATAACCTCATCAAAGAGATGAATGAAGGAAATGCCGACTGGCAAATTATCACTTACGCCCACTCAAAACACACTTTCACAGATCCAAAATCACCGGATTATAATGAAACTATGGCGAAAAGAGCATGGAACCACACCCTGATGTTCCTGAAAGAGATTTTGAAGTAAACATAAAAAAGGCAAATCTGCTAACTGCAAATTTGCCTTTTTCCTTTTATATTTTTATCCAATTATGGTTTAGCTTCCAGCTCAACATCATATTTTTTTGGAGAATATTTGGTCAGGGAACCCGTGGCTGCATCAATACCAACTCCTATTGCACCACCCAGAATAATATTAAGTAAAGTTACTGCATTAAAGTTCTTAGTCAGCTTAACTTCTTTCTTCTCAAATCCTTCTTTTTCAAATGCTACCATCTGCTTACCCAAAGCTCTTGGAATTTTAGCAGTACAAGGTGTTGTACATTTTTCTATTCCTTTGTGAAACACTTTTGCCCCTTCAGGATTTGAAGAAAAAGCTATTGAATCCTGAGTTCCTGTAAAAATAGTTGCGCATGAAGTAGTAGAAAATGCGATTCCTAGCATAAGTACAATTGATAATTTGTTTTTCATAGATTTTAATTAGTTCATTTTTTTAAGTCCGCGAACTTACAAAATAATTTAAAAAATCCAATATCAATTTCGAAAAAACATTTAATAAAACATAGAATTCATAGGCGTTTCAAGAAAATAACTCTAATTTAATATTCAAATAAAAAAAGCAAATCCTCAGATTTGCCTTTTTTATTTGAATAATTTTCTTAATCTACTCCTTCCTCTTCTCTGTTGACCAACTCCATAGAAAATGCAGGCAGGCAGATGGCAAGGTATTCGCAAGGTTCTGAAAACGGGTTACTGTAACGGATTCTCGCTCCTTTTTCAATAAGAATACTCTGTCCTTTTTCCAGAGTAACAGTTTCTCCATCAATTTCAAATTGTTTTTTTCCTGAAATAATATAAGTAAATTCATCAAATTCAGGGGTCTGATGGGGTTCACTCCAGTCCGGAGGTGCTATCATATGTGCAATAGAAACATTAGAATTTCCGGTAGAATTTCCCCAATGTTCTTCTATCAGTTTCCCGTCCGTAGTTGGGACTACAAATGGTGAGTGTTGAATTTTATATTTTTTCATACCCAAGCTTCTTTTGTGATTTCATATACAAAATTGGTTCTTGTAGGTTCTGCAAAATACGCAACTTCTTCCTCAGCAATTTTTTGTCCTCCAAGTCTTTCCAAAGCTGTCTGTGAACGGAAATTTTCTTTTCCGATATGAAAATGAACCTTATCTACAAACTGGAAGATATAATCAAGCATCAGTTTTTTGACCTTAGGATTGATTCCTTTTCCCCATGATTTTGTTCCATAGAAAGTATACCCGATGAAAATATGATTATCTTCTTCATCAAAATCATAATAACGGCTGCTTCCCAATACATCTCCGGTTGCTTTCTCAATAATTTTGAAAGCACCTTTACTCTCCATAGCTCCTGTAAAAAAATTTTCAAAAACCTCTTTCTTATAACGGTCTTTGTTGGGGTGTTGTTCCCAGACTTTAGGATCGGAAGCTACTTCATATAAAGATTCAAAATCCCCTTGCTGTAAGGGGATCAGTTGAAATTCTTCATTCTCTAAAACAGGCTGAACAGAAAAATTCATTATTTAGCTCTTTTTAGTAGAATCTGATTCTATTTTTTTGATTTCTTTCAATTTGTCAGAAATCTTGATCACAGTATCTAATTTTGATGGCTTCAAAGGAACTTCTGCCTGAGCCATATCCCATTTGATTACTAAGTTTCCTGTGTTTTCATCTGTAGGATTCAGGGTGATTTCAAACCACTCCTGTTTGTCTGTCAGTTTATTCACTGGCACGGTAACATCTACTACATCCTGTTTAGGATCGTAAGTATAAGCTCCCCACTGTTGAAAATCTTTATTCAGGATCACTTTCCATTCTTTTTCTGTAGGAACAATGAATAATCCATAGGTTCCTGCAGGCACTGTTTTCCCACCGAAATTAACGGCTTGTCCGAAAGTAATTTTCGTAGACGAGTTCGCTCCTGCTCTCCAAACCTGGCCATAAGGAACCAATTCTCCAAAAATCTTACGTCCTTTCACTCCCGGTCTTCCGTAGTCGATAGAGATTTTGGACATTGAAAACTGCTGCTCCACCTTCTGACGCGGGCTTGCTGCCGGTACAGAATAATCCTGAGCAAAACTGAATGCTGAAACTGAAATGCAAACTGCTGCTAGTAACTTTTTCACGTGTAAATTTTTGCTTAAAATTACAAAAATCAAAACAAAATAGCCTTTCCCAACTCCACTAATTTTTGTTTTCCCGATATTTTTCTATTAACATATTACTCCAGCCAAATTCTTTTTTTAAATCTCCCTTAGCCATTGAAAATTTTACTTCTTTTAATTGCTTTTCCTTTTCTGAGCATGATCGCATGATAAACGGAAGGTACATCATTGGTCCATGTTTTCAGTAGTAAAAGAATAGCAATAATTTCTGCTCTCGTAAGGAGTCCAATCCAGAAGCAAAGATTAAATAAAATAACTGACTGACATTGTAAAATAACCTGGATCAGTGTTCCAAAAAGCAGTAAAGTCCAGATCTTGGCACCAATAGAGTGTGTAGCCACTTCTTTTCGGAATCTCAAAAAGCTCACCAGATAGATCAGAGCTTCAGCTCCTGCAAGAATTATTATTTTATAGGCATTTGTTTTGAAAAACTCAGGGCACTGTATATAAGCAGAAACTCCTACTGAGATGAAAAAAATCTGATCAACAGCAGAATCCAGACGTCTGAGCTTTTGAGTTGAAATGTTAAGATGTCTGGCTATAATTCCATCAAAAATATCGGTTAATAATCCTAAAGATAAAAGAATAACAGCAATTGTCTGATAAAATTCTACTTTAATAAGGCTTAAAGAAATGATTATAAATCCAATAATCAGTCTGGAAAAAATTAAAATAGTCGGAATTTTTGATGTCATAAAAATGATAAAATAGTATTCTAATGAATAAAATCTATGCCACAAATTCTTTTGAAGACTTTTAAAATAAAATCGCCTTCTCAAGCTCCAATAATTTTTGTTTCCTCCAGATTCCTCCGCCATATCCCGTTAACTGTCCGTTGCTTCCGATCACACGGTGACAGGGTATTATAATAGATATTTTGTTTAAGCCGTTCGCATTGGCTACTGCTCTCACTGATTTAGGATTTCCCAGTATATCAGCCTGTTCCTGATAACTTCTTGTTGCTCCGTAAGGAATTTCCTGAAGAATGTTCCAGACTTCTTTTTGAAAAGCTGTTCCTACCGGAGAAAGAGGAACCGTAAATTGTGTTCTTGTTCCTTCAAAATATTCTGAAAGTTCTTGTTCCAAGGTCTCAAAGTGAAGATTCTCTCCTTGTATAATATTCGCTTTACAATATGCTGAAATACTTTTCAGTTCTGTAGGGAGTGCTTTCCTATCAGAAAATTCCAGCAGACAGATTCCATTTTCATCAGCACAGGCGATCATAGTTCCCAGTATGGTTTCAATTCTCTTCAAATCAATGATCTTTTCCGTAGTATTATTTTTAGGAGATACTCCAAAAATATTTTTAAAACTCTCATTAAAACCGCTGAGACTTTCATATCCTGTATCAAATGCCACCTCTGTAACCGATTCACCCTGCTGGAGCTTTTTAAATGCTGTATTGAGCCTTGACATTCTTTGAAAAGCGTGAAACGTTATGCCATGGTGTTTCAGAAACCATCTGCGAACTGTAGCCGGCTCCAATCCTCTTTTTACAAGGTCATAATCTTTAAGTTTTAATGTGGGATCTTCAGCAATTTCTTTCAGCAACTCTTTAATATAGAATGGGGTTGCATTTAGATTCTCCAAAGGTCTGCATACTTTACAGGGACGATATCCTTTCAACATTGCATCTTTGGTATTGGAAAAAAATTCCACATTCTCAAATTTGGGTTTTCGTGCTGTACAGGTTGGTCTGCAGAATATTCCTGTGGTCTTTACTCCCATCCAGAATATCCCCTCAAATGAAGAATCTTTGGTATAAGAAGCCTCATACATTATTTTTCCTGTGAGTTCCATCATTCAATGAGTAATTTTGAAAAACTTCTTTCTTGTCTTATCACCTGACTTACCTTTTCAAGTTCTTTGTAAATATGTCTGTACATAAAAGCACCTGAAGTAATTCTTTTTACACCTAATTCTTTAAGCGTATCAAAATCAGGTAAATCTGATACTCCCATAACATTCACAGGAAGAGACGTGGCTTCAGTAATGGTTTTGATATCATTTTCAGAAGTCACGCAGGGAATGAAAACTCCGTCAGCTTTAAGTTCTTCAAATAGTTTAATTCTCTCTAAGGTCTCTTCCAGCTTATTTTCAATATTCAATAAAAAAGCATCTGTTCTGATATTGATGAACACTTTCTCTCTGCTTTTTCCCAGTTTTATGAAAATATCTTTCAGCTTTTCATAGAAAAATTTCCTGTCTGTAAGCTTTCTTATTCCACCAGCTACATAAGTATCTTCGATATTGATTCCCGACACTCCTGCTTCAATAAGCTGCAAAATATTAGACACCACCGTATCATTTTCACTGCCATATCCAGATTCCAGATCTACGGATAAAGGAATTGATACAGATTCTTTAATCCTTGTAATTATATAAAAATATTCTTCGAAGGTCATCTGCTCTCCGTCTTCATACCCTAAACTAAGTGCCACTGCCGAACTCGATGTTGCCAATGCTTTGTACCCAAGTTTTTCGTATACCTTTGCACTTTCTACATTCCATACATTACCCAATAGCAATGGTTCTTCACTTTGATGTAATTGTTTAAAACTGATCATTCTTTTTTTATTCAAAAGTAGAAAGATTATCGAGCGCTATACAACCGAAAAATGAACATCTATTTTTTAATAGTCTTTAAAGTAAAGTTCAGATTTAAAATAAAATAACCTTTTCCAGTTCCAGTAATTTTTCTTTTCTCCAGATTCCTCCGGCATACCCCACCAATTCTCCGTTGGAACCTATCACTCGATGGCAGGGGATTAAAATGGCAATTTTGTTAATCCCATTGGCTGTTCCTACGGCACGTATTGCCTTGGGATTTCCTAGTCTTTCTGACTGCTGCTTATACGTTCTGATTTCTCCCATCGGAATTTCACGGAGAAGCTGCCAGACTTTTTCCTGAAACTCTGTTCCTGTGGTAAATAATGGAACTTCAAAATGGGTCCTTATTCCATCAAAATATTCTTTCAGTTCTTCTTCCAGCTGCCTGAAATGAGGATGTTCTTTCTCTACAATCTCAGCTTTCAAAACCTTTGACAAAGCCTTCAGCTGTTTTTCAATATTTTTCCGATCTGTAAATTCAAGCAGGCAGATTCCCTGGTCTATGGCACAAGCGATCATTTCTCCCAGTGGAGTTGATATGTTTTTTTGGTGTATAATTTCCATTAGTTTAAAATTAAGCTTTTTGGAAATCATAACTTCTTTTTAATGAGGTAAAATTCTTTTTATCTGTTCAATATGCCTTAAATTATGGTAAATAACAAACCGGAAGGTATCCCCCAGCTTCAGCTTGATCAGCTTTGAAATGCTTATATTAGTCTTTACCTTTTCCAGATCCGTCTGCCGGGCATCTTCCAATAATTCAAGTAATTTTTCCTGCTGTTTTATGAAGGTATCTATTACCCCTTTATTTATCTGGCTGTGGATAGGATTCATTGTTTTAAATGTTTTCATCTTATTCATTTTCTCTTTAGGAATCATACTTTTAGCAAAATAGTTCCCTAGAATTCCAGGCCTAAAATAAGGTTGGGGAGACTTCCCCGCAGAAGAAATATTGCGGCTGATTTCAGGAATATAAAAATCTCCATAGCGATTGAGATGTTCCAGACATTCCAATGTACTCCAGTTGTCTGTTGAAGGTCTGAAGTTCAGCTCCTCCTCTGTTTTTTGTGTGAGTATCTGTGCGTATTGTAAATGCTGGCGGGTTATTTCTTTTAATTCATCTAATAGTGCTGAAGCTAAAATTTTCATTACGTTTTTTATGCAAATATCATGAACAGATCATTCTTAAATCTTGACTGAACTCAAGATTTTTTAAGCCTTGATAAAGTTTCAGGTGACATCCTCAGATAATTAGCAATGTATTTATTGGGAACTTCCTGAAACAGCTTCGGGCTTCGTTTCAACACTCTCTCAAAGCGTTCTCCCGGAGCATTGATGAGTAAATCTTTTTCCCTTTCGAGCTGCTGCAATATCAGATCTTCCAGAATATCCATCCAAAATTTCAGGTGTTCTTCATTGGATTGTATAAAATTATAAAAATCCTTTTTTGAGGCTGTTCTTACTGTTGTTCTTTTAATTGCCTGAATGTAAAGGTCAGACGGTTTTCCTGATAAGAAGGAATCCAGGCTGACAATAATATTTCCGGTGTATCCGAAACGAATGATTCTTTCTTCATTTTCATCCATCATAAAAATCCGGACACTTCCGTTTTCAATAAAATAAATAGAGGTATCTGTACTGCCTGAAATCTTCAGGAACTCATTTCTTTTGAATTCTTTCTTTTCCCAATGGATTCCGCTTTGAAGTAACTTTTCAACCATTTCATTTTATTATTTGATTTTCCAAAGATAATAGGTAATTTTAAAGTTTTAAAACACCAATCACTGATAATGCTCAAAAGAACAGTCTTTTTCATGCTGCTTTCTGTTGGATTTTCCGGTATGAAAGCCCAGCAAACCATTCCTTTCCGGATCACAAAACACAATAATATCATTGTGAAGACTCTTGTCAACAAAAAAGATTCTCTGGATCTGATGTTCCAGATCGCAATGAAAGATTATTCAATTTCCCCCGAACGAAAGCGAAAAGCAGATCATATTGTTTTCAACAAAGAAGAAATCAGTGACCATAATACCGTGGATATTGGGAAAATCAACCAGAAAAATGTACGCTTTTTTGATAATCAGTTAACAGGCCATGAAGCAGATGGAAAAATCGGAACCGGAATTTTTGATGGTAAAGCATTTAAAATCGATTATGATAACAACCAATTTGTGATGTATGATAAAATGCCAGACCTGAAAGGCTACCAGCCCGTCAATATCATCTTAGATCATGATGGATTTTATCTTGCAGCAGATAATATTATTGATGGAGATCAACAGCAGGAAGCTTATTTTGTACTGCAGTCAGGATTTTCCGGAGCTATTCTGTACAGTAACGAATTTGCAGAGGAAAAACATCTGGATAAAAAACTGAAAGTAACCGGTGAAAAAACACTGAAAAATTCTGAAGGAAAAACTTTAACTACCAAGCAGGCCATTCTTCCTTATTTTAAATTGGGAAAGAGTGTTTTTAAAGATATTTCAGTAGGATTCTTCTCCGGAGAACTTAAAACACAAAATGTCAGTTATCTCGGGGCCGATATGCTTCGCAGATTCATTTGGATTTTTGATGCTGAGAGAAAAATGGCTTATATAAAACCAAGCAAATACTTTTCAGAGCCTTATTACAAAATGAATTAAAATATAATAAACACTTTAATGCCAAAAAAGATAATGAAGATAAAAACTGCCGCAGCCCCTTTATTTTTTCTACTGATGGTTACCAGCTGTCAGAAAGAAGAGAAGAAAACTGCCGTTACCACAACAAAAACAACTAATGATTCTGTAAAAACAACAAAAACAGAGGAGAAAATAGATTACACTAATTTTAATATTTTCAGTCTGTCTTCCATTTCATCAGCAGAGAAGGATTCTGACGTTGATTTTTTTATTTCTGTTTCTGATATTTTTAATGAGACTCCTCCTATTCCGGCAGATATTCTTAAAAATCAAAAGCAGATGTCTTTTGAAGAACTCCAGCATTTTGAACTGGATGCTCCAGGCAGAAAGAAACTGCTTAGTGGAATTCATCTCACTGAAAATGATTCCCTGTATATTTACAATTATCAGTCTAATAAGCTTCAAAAAAGACCTGTCAGCCAATTAAAAGCAGTTGCTTATTTAAGTCCTTATATGTCAGACAGTGAAGAATTAGATCCAGAGTCTTATATGATTGGTTTTCAGGTTGAAACTCACCAAAAAATAACAGACTATGATAAATACGATAATGCCATCGCTTATTTTGGGAATAAAAATCCATTCGTAGAAAATAAAATGAAAGCTGTGAAATGGCAAAAAGCCAGTACTGATATTTCAAAAAAATATTTTAGTCATTCAAAATTGACTCAGGGAAAGACCTATCAGTCACAGTATGAAAATATAACTTATTATCTGCAGGACTATCTTGAAGAAGGAAATATTACAGAACGTAAGCTTGTAGCCATCAATGATCGTAAAGAAAAGGTGGCGGAAAAAACATTTAGTCTTGCAGGAAGTGATGGTGGAGAATTTCTTCCTTTGTATGGAATAGATGCCGATGAAGCCAATGTTTTCCAATGGACAGGCCATCTTTTTAAAGGAAAATCTCCTGTTATTTTTGGATTCATTGCCCAGTCTTTTGGCTGTCCCTCTATTAGTTTTTTAGATAAAAAAGAGAAGGATTTTCCAATTAATTGTGATAACAGGCATTAAGAAAAGCTTTTGGAAAAAATCTGCATGGATTCCTACGGAATCACAAACTGTGTGGATAGGTTTTTAGAATACATTTGCTCAATCAGCAAAATCTATAAGAAAAATTAAATAGGAACGGGCTTTAGCCCGTTTTTTATTTGTCAACAATCCATTGGCTTTAGCCAAAACTTATTTTATACATTATCTAATATCAAAAATCCAACCTGTTAATTAACAGACTGGATTTCTTATTTCAGTTCACTATTTCTTTGAATAATATCTGTCTTTCAGATTCGTAAAATAAGTTTCAGATTCTTTGAATCCATTGTTCTTCATGAATTTGATGACTACATTCAGATACGCTTCCGAAGGGGTAAACTCTGTTCCTATTTTTTCGGAAAGCTTTTTATAATCTTCCTCCAGCAGTTTGGGATTTTTGGACAACTGTTTTATATCGGTTCTGAAGCCTTTAAATATAAATTTTAATGCTTCATAATTTCCGGGATAGGAAACAGTTCCATGAGTTTCCCCTTCAAAGAAACTATGTTTATAGTTCAAAGATCTGTTTTTTTCTATGATTCCTTTAAATTCTTCAATGGCCTGGGTCATATCGGAATTCCAGTTTTTCTGCTGTTCTTCATTGTCTGCCTGAGAAACATACAAAGATTTCTTTACCGGAAATTTTTTATTCTTTTCTAAATAGTCTTTTGTTCTTGAAATGGTCACTTTATTATCCCACCATAAACTGGGATCATTCGCCACATAAGCATTGAAATAATCAGGATGTAAAAGGAATGTATTGATGGCAAATAATCCTCCGAAAGAATGCCCAACCAATACAGAATAATCCTGAGTCCGGTAATTTTTATTAATGAATGGTTTCAGCTCTTCCTGCATAAATTTCACAAAATTTTCACCTCCGCCACTGTCTGCAAAAAGGATAACATCTGGATTTACAGGGCTTTTTTTCTGAGCTTTCGTTGGCGTAAGATCTCTTGTTCTTTCTGTATTTTTTATTCCTACCACAATACATTCCGGAATATCTGCATAAGGAGTTCTGGCAATGAAATCCGTTAATCCGGTGTAATATTCAAAATTGATTTCTCCGTCTAGGAGATAGATGACCGGATATTTTGCAGCATTGATGGTATTGTCACTATAGGTTTTAGGCAAATGCACCCAAATTTCTCTGTTTTCGTTTAAAAATTGTGAAAATACATTTTGCTTCTCTCCTATTGTCAGTTTTTCCTGCCCATTCCCTAATGTGAAGAGTAAAAATAATGGGAGGTATAGAATTTTAAACCAATTGCTCATGCTGTAAATCTTTTCTGTGTTGATGAATATTTTTAATTTCTTTATTCTTTTTGGGTGATTTGTTTCTTCTGCCCCACCAGATCAGGAATCCGGTAACCGGAAGACTTGTACAGATAATTCCGATAATAAAGGTGAATATTTTACCGAACATACCACCCCAATATCCCACGTGAAGGTCAAAATTCATATGCTCAATCACTTCATGCATCTGAACTTCTTTGGGATAATCTATCTCATTCCCGGTATATTTATTTGTTTCCATACTTTTCCCATTGACAAGGCTTTTTAAACCAATAAACTGAGCTGCAACCACGTGATAGACTGTTGCTGAATCATTTCTTGGAATACTCATCCTGAGCTGTTTAGCCTCAGGAAATTCCTTGAATTTTTTGTCTGCAAAATCAGTATAGGACAACGCTTTTTTCTCAGGATCAAATTTGGGTTCATATTTTTCTGCAATGGTATGGGCATCCACAGCGCCTCCAAAAGCCTGCTGGGTAAGATTTGTCAAAACCTCATAGGCCATAATCAGTCCTGTAATGGTAATAAATACTGCCGGAAGCAATGAATAAAAGCCAAAGACATTATGAAAATCATAGTTTTTCCTGCGCCATTTTGTTCCTGATTTAATTTTAAAAGCTGTTGTTCTTGTTGTTTTGTTCCATTTTTTTGGCCACCATAGAATCAGCCCTCCGATGAGCTGGATAAAAAAAATAATTGAGGCAATTCCGACTACGGTTTTCCCGAACTTTCCTGCAAGCAACTGAGCGTGAATATGTGCAACAACATAAAAAAATTCATAGCTTTTTGTAGAACCGATGACTTTCCCAGTATAAGGATTAAGGTAATGATAGGCAAATACTCCTCTTGGACCACGTCCTTTCTGCTTTGCTTTGTCTGCATTTTTGTCTTTGGGCGGCTTAGTTGCTGATGCTACCCTGAAACTTCGGTCTGCCTCTTTATAAGTATCAAAATAGAATGCTTTTCTATCCGGAACCTGTTGATGAAACTGAACCAGCAATTCTTCGGGAGTCATTTTTTTTGCATTCACCGGAGTCTGGACATATTTGGCGCTTCCGCCGCACAGATCAATGATTTCGTCACAAAAGACAAATACTGTCCCCGAAAGAGTAACCGTCAGCACAATGATCCCGGAAACCAGTCCGAGCCAGAGATGCAGCCATCCGGTGATACTTTTCGTAAGGGATTTCCCTTGCTTTTTTTTAGGATTAGTTTTTTTATTCTCCATATCTGTTTTTGTCATTCAAAAATATAATGGTTGAAAATGCAAAGGCGCAACAGGATTTATAATGGCGTTTGTAAAGTGAAAAGAGTTATTCCTGCTGCCATTTACTTTAGCATATTCGAGGGCACAGAAATATTGGGTTATTATAAATCAAAGCGTTGCACCTTTACGGTTTTCATCCTTCTATTTTCGTTGAGATTATTTTTTGTTTTTAGGTATTAAAATTTAAATGCAAAATTGGCAAGGATTTCTCTTGGCTTCTGTGGCTGTCCGTAGAAGTTCCAATAGGCTTCATTGAGGGCATTATTCATTTTCAGACCGATTCTGTATTTTTTCTTGTCATAGAAAATTGTAGCACCTACGGTAGTATAAGAAGGAGCAAGGAAATGATTGGTAATATTAATATAAGTTTGGTCTACAAAATTAAATCCGGCTCCGAAACCAAGCCCCTCATACGCTCCATCTATAATTTTGTAGCTTGTCCACAGATTGGCTACATGTTTTGGTGTCCAGGCAATTCTTTTTCCGCTGTCTTTACTTCGGTCATCATATTTATTATCGTTATATCCATATCCGGCAACAATATTCCATCCTTTGAGAGGATTGGCGATGATGCCTATTTCCAGACCCTGACTTTTGATATTGCCATCCTGAATACTTCCTATTCCGCCCGGATCTGCAACCAGTCTGTTTTTAACATTAATATTATAATAACTTACGGTCGTCAGTAATTTTCTATGGAAAAGATCTACTTTAAAACCTGTTTCAACCTGATTTCCCTGTTCCGGATCCCATTTTGTCAAAACACCGGTTTCATTCAATGACGGAGCATAGTTTTTGAATCCATTCACATAATTGGCGAAAAATGAGATCTGATCTTTTACAATTTCATAAACCAACCCGAATTTTGGTGAAAACTGGGTCTGGCTGTACCCTGTAACTTTATTTTCAGGATATCCGTTTTTAGTCGAGATCTCTACACCATTTATTACTGTATCGTCATTTTTGTAACTGTCTACTCTTAAACTAGCCATTACAAGTAAATTATCTGTGATATTCAAAACATTGGAGATATATCCGCTAATCGTTCTGAATGTGGTAATATCCGATTCTGTAGATTTTCTCTCTTTATTCATGAATTTGTTTCTTGAAATGGGATCCCATGCTGAAGAACTGTCGAGATTCACTTTGTCATAAGGCATGAAAACGTTGCTGTATCCGTTGGCTTCATAATAAGGGAACTGATATTTTGTTCTTTGCTGGAAATAATCTATTCCTACTACCAGCCGGTTTCTTAAGCCACCTATTTTAAAATCTCCTGTAAAATTCTGCTGTATATTGTCTGTAGTCACTTTGAAGCTGTCGAAAGGGCGGATCATTCTTTCTACCTGATTATTATTCAGATATCTAAGCACTAAAAAGATAGACTCATTTTCATTGGCTTCACCTCTTTGGTAAGATGTTCGCGAGGTCCATTGATCGTTGAATTTATGGGTAACCTCGGCCATCGTCACAAAATTGGTTCTTTTAGAACCAATATCATTGCTTGTAAACGCTCTTTTATAGGCTACTTCTAAGTCTTTCATTGAATGTAAGGTCAGTTTCTCTGAGTTTCTTACATAGGCATTCAATGTTTTATCCGGAGCATGAAATTCGGTATCAAGCGTTACTGATGTTTTGTCGCTTACTTTATATAAAACACTTCCGGAAAAGAACAATCCTTTGTTGTAACCCGCATCCTGAAATGAATCCTGAGAATAGGCTGCCACATTGAATCTTGCCAATGCTGTTTTTTCTTTGTTCAAAGGGGTATTCACATCAGCCGTGATCCTGTTCATTCCCCAGCTTCCGGTGGTATAATTGATAATTCCCCCGAAGTTTTCCTGTGGTTTTTTAGTGACTATATTCACCACTCCGCCATAGTTGGCTAAGGTTCCTCCGAATAAAGTTCCGGACGGTCCTTTAATTACTTCTACTCTTTCGATATTAGCGATTTCGGACTGTACTCTTGGGTTTTGGGTAAGTCCGTTTCTGAAACTGGCATTGGAGCTGAAGCCTCTCATAAAAATATCGTTCCCGCTGTCATTTACACTGTTGCTTACCACAACACCTGGAGCAGAAGCCATCGCAGTGTTGAAGTCCATTGCCCCCATTTCACTGATGATTTCTTTGGGAACAAGGTTGTAAACGGTAGGGTTTTCAAGGTTTTCCAGAGGAAGTCTTGCTATAGATTCAGATTTTTTCGTTCTGTAATTATGGGTTCCCTGGAGTGATACGGACTGGATTTCAGCCACTTTAATGGTATCCGTTTCCTGGGCACTCAGCATTGTTACGGCTAATAGAGCTGCAGAAATAATTGTTTTTTTCATGTTTATAATTAAGTTAGTTCTGCAAAATTATTTTATTTTTATTAATTCTAAATAAAAATATGACGCATATCATAAAATTAACTGCTTTGAAATAGCCCATCAACAAAGGATTTATTGAAATAAGAACTTATATCTGCTATTGATTATCTGCTGTGAAATGGCATTTTAGGTAATAGGATTTAGATTTTTCTTATCTTCTAATCTTATATATTTATGGCATTATTGATTAGAATTTTCCAAAAGGATTTGCCGTGGAAAAATGAGTTTAAGCTCTTTTAAACTTATTTTCCCAACATATAATTTTTATAGAAATGATTCAGGAAATTTAAAATTTATAGAAAAATGAATAACAGTATTCAAGAAACCGTACAGGATTTCCTTCAGCTTCTTTCGGGAAGAAATCTAACAGAGTTAACCAATTTATTTTCTGACACGGTAGATTGGTATATACCTGGAGATGAACAAAAAGCACCATGGCTGGGAGTAAGAAGCAACAAACAGGAAGTATCCGATTTTTTTGAGTTATTATGGAAAAATACAGAACCCGTTTCTGCTAAAATCGACCATATTTTCACTGACCATGAAAATGCTGTTATAACGGGAGAATTTGCAACGAAAATGCTTGCAACCGGTAATATTGCAGAGTCTTTATTCTGTATTCAGATGCGTATTCAAAACAATAAAATTATACGTTACAGATTACTTGAAGACAGCCTGGTTGTTTCAAAATCTTTATCAAAGTAATGAAGTTATCTAACCATTTTATTGATGTAAAATTGAAAGCGAAAGAAAAATCTTTCGCTTTTATGGTGATTTGTAATTATTTACTTTAAAGTATTAAATTATCTTTTCTATATGACAGCAGATGCCATCATCGACATGTAATAGTTGGCACAATGCAGCGCATTAATCAGGACAATCTCTTTATCTGGAAACAATTCAAAGGCGTCAGAAGTTGTAATCTGGTATTCATAATTCAGAGAGGCCCATTTTAAATGCGGTTTTATGATCATAAGCTCCACTCCTTCCTGATCTGTAAGGACAAATGATTCTTTAAAGATACCTCTGTGTTTAAAGAGATAGCCGTTTTTCACGCCCTCAAAATAAGTCTGCACTACAATTTCACCATTCCAGTTCATCCTGAATTTTAAAAGGACTCTTTCATGGTCTTTCAACTCAATAGTGGTTCCCCAGAAACCTTTTGGTTCCACCTGATAGGATTGACCATTTGCAATTTCAATAACAGCATTAAATTTAAACCAGCTTGTATAAGTAAGTTTCCCAATTAATGTCTCTTCTTTTGTGACTTCAAAAGATAAAGAATTGCTTGATTTTGCGTAATATTCTGCCATGGTTATATCTGGATTTGGTGAAGTTTTTATTAGTTTTTAAATAGTAATAACAGCTTGAATTTTAACGCTCTAATTTATAAATAATTCTGCAAAAATAATCTACTTTTAAGATTATACGATAAAAACTATTGTGAATTAATTCTGGGAATGATTTTTATATTGAAAGTTTGCTTTCAAATATAGATCTGTACAACATACAATCTATTATTTACTTTCAAACCAGTATTCCCACTTTTCATGATCAACTCCAAATTTCCCCTGCTACCATCTCGCGGGATAACCAACATTATCATTTCTGATAAGTCTGTATTCTCTTTCCGGATAGGTCACATATTGATCTGCATCCCCAAAATGGGTATCATCATGTAAAATTCCGATAATGCCTAGTATTTCCAACAATCCTGAGAACTTTTTATGTTAGTAAATAA
Source organism: Chryseobacterium sp. 22543 (assembly GCF_052044565.1). Taxonomy (NCBI): domain Bacteria; kingdom Pseudomonadati; phylum Bacteroidota; class Flavobacteriia; order Flavobacteriales; family Weeksellaceae; genus Chryseobacterium; species Chryseobacterium sp. 22543. Next base: position 567,653 of record NZ_JBQENH010000002.1, on the reverse strand, counting down.
AATTTTTATTGCTTTTTTATCCATTCTTCATTGATTGTTAAGTTTTTCATAATAATGATTTAGATCTGCATTCAACATGATTTTTGGATTTTCAAATACTTCATTTGAAAAATAGGTTTTATAGACTGCTGATTGATCAAAATCTTTATAATAAAGTTCTATTTCAGGATTTATCCCATTGTATAATTTATATGTTCCAACGCCGTAAAAATTACTTTCAAACGTTTTATTCTCATACAAAGTTAAAGTGTCTGCTATATGTGGAGCTTCTACACAACAAACTGGATTATCAAAATTCTTGTTAATATACTTTCCATAGATATCCTGTTTCTTTAATGGAAAATTAATATTGATAATAAGCATAACAACTAATATTATTACGAATACTAAAAATGCTTTTTTCATAAAATTGCTCATAATACCATCCTATTCTTCTGAACTACCATAATCTTACTTTTTTCTTTATTCAATTTTGTAAACATAATCATTACGGATAAACTTAATTTTATCTTTCAATTCTGCAGGATAAAATATTGTTCCATCAATCTCAACACTTTTAATCATATATCTCCAACTTCCATTATGGCTTTTGTAAATTTTTGTTGTTGAATTTGGATAAAGCTCAAGAACAATGGAAGAATCTCTGACTTCTATTTTTTCAAGAGACTTTGGATTTTTGATTTTATAAAAAGACCGGGGTGACAGTATTCCATTCTCATAATGAAATGCAAAGCTGCCGGATTCATTATCAATTGCTTTTGAGATCGGATAGCTATAATTGATCTTTATTATTTTTTTGGTCCCGGTCAGATTCTGAATATAAAAATCAGTCAACCAGGAACATCCTGAAAGTACCGCTACGAAAATAAAACTTAAGAATCCTATCATCATTGACTTTACACTCATTGTCTTGAATTTTAGATGGTTTTCGTAAAAATAATCAGATTACTTTAATTGATGAGCTTTTCAGATAAAAAAAATCCCACAAGAAAACTTGCGGGATTTTTTTATTTTACATTGTTTCAATGTTAAAGTACCTATTTTAGAAGTTGCAGCACTAAAATATATCTTCATTACATTCAGTGATTCTGATACCTTCAGCCTGTTAATTTATTCTTATATAATAATTGATCGCCATATTTTTGGGACGGGTTTCTTTTCCTCCGGTAATGGCAATAACTAAAGGAACTGCAGCTTTGTCATAACCACTAACGGTTTGTGAGCCATCAAGATCTCCATCAGCTCCAGATGTATTTCCTGAAACGGCCAGAGGTGTTGCAACTACACCACCGAAACTTTGCTGTACAATTTGATGATTATGTTCCTTAAACTCATCCTGTTGGATACTACCCCGCAGCCTATTATCAGAAGGGTCTTTTTGCTGTGAAGAAACTCCCGGAATGCCATTTCCAGCTTCATTTGAATCAAAGACATTATTTCCGCGCAGGAAAACACCTCTCAAATCCGGAACATTCGTCAAGTTTTGGCCAGCACGTGCCAATCCACAGGTACTATCAATTATTCTTCCGTCACAAGGTGCCCATTTTGAATATTTGCTATTCCAGTTCTTATCAGGGTTTGACAAATTATTTTGGGTTACTTCCTGAAATTCTACCCAATTTAAATATGAGCAAAGTACTGTACCTACGGGAAAATCCTTGTTAAAACCATTAGGAAGTCCATTTAATAAACAGTTTACAGGTCCTTTATCTGTGTCTAAGAAAAAGAAAATATCTTTTGACGGATCGCTTCTTTTAAAAGTAATTGAATTATCATCGTCAAGAATACCTCCTTTATGAAAGCTTTTACTTATTTCTATTCCATTGGTTATTTTATAGTCTTCAACTACAGGACTTGGATCCGTACTTGATATTTTGTTATAAAAAATATAAATGGTTATCCCTTCATCTCCCTCCTGGACTACTGTTGATAATCCTTTTTTATTATTTTGAACTTCTAAACATTTCAGATATCCTTCAATTATATCTTTGTTTGGTGTATGCAGACTAAATGAATCAAAAAATGATTGTGAAACCATAATCGTTTCCAGTGATTTAATTTTCTCTTGAAAACTATTAATTTCATCATCGGAAGCGCCAAAATTTAAGACATTCTTCACCATAGATGTAGGATCAATTGCTTCAAAGCCAAATGAAAATTTTCGAGCTTTAAAATCTTCTTTGAATTTTTCAGATTCATAATATTTCTTCAGGTCGTAAAGAAAATCACCTGTTTTTACGACATTCAGGGTGGTATAAATTCCACCTTCCAAAAGTTTTGCACATTGAATGGGTTCCATTTGTATTGTTTTTTGAGGTTAGTTACTAAATTTTGATATACAACAAGAATTGTATTGTCAAAGTGTCATTTGTTATGACTCATCAAAAGTACTTTATACGGAATCATGCGTCAATTACCCTTTTGTGGTATTTATATTAAGGACACAAAAAACCCCGCAAGTTTTCTTGCGGGGTTTATGGTATGTATTTTTACTCGAAATTACATCGTCTCCATTTTGAAGCTCATGCTTTCGATTACTTTTAAGATTGCTTCTACAGTATCCATTGAAGTTAAACAAGGAACACCATTTTCTACGCTCATTCTTCTGATCTGGAATCCGTCTCTTTCTGCCTGCTTACCTTTTGTAGTGGTATTCACAACATACTGAACTTTTCCTTTCTGAATAAGATCGATAAGATTTACACTTTCTTCTCCTATTTTGTATCCTATTTTGCAAGGAATTCCTTTTTCTCCGAAGAATTTTGCAGTACCTTCTGTAGCCCAGATTCTGAATCCTACTTCATGGAATCTTGCTGCAAGAGCTGCTGCCTCATCTTTGTGCTTATCTGCTACTGTGAAAAGGATAGAACCGTGCATAGGAACTTTTCTTCCTGCTGCTACCAATCCTTTGTACAATGCTTTTTCAAGGGTTGTATCTTTCCCCATAACCTCTCCTGTAGACTTCATTTCAGGGCCTAAAGAGATGTCAACTTTCGTTAGTTTAGAGAAAGAAAATACCGGTACTTTTACAAATACGCCTTCTTTGTTTGGAACCAATCCGTTTTTGTATCCTAAATCTTTCAGTTTTTGTCCTAAGATTGCCTTTGTTGCAAGGTTAGCCATTGGAACCTCTGTGATTTTAGATAAGAAAGGAACTGTTCTTGAAGAACGAGGATTTACTTCGATTACATATACATTTCCTTCAAAAAGAACGTATTGGATATTCATTAATCCGATCACCTTTAATCCTTTTGCCAGCCTTTCTGTATAATCTACCAAAGTATCGATTTCGCTCTGAGAGATATTCTGTGGTGGATATACCGCAATAGAGTCTCCGGAGTGAACTCCCGCTCTTTCGATATGTTCCATAATTCCCGGAATCACTACTGTTTCACCGTCACAGATGGCATCTACTTCAATCTCCTTTCCTACCATGTACTTGTCAACCAAAACAGGGTGCTCAGGGCTCGCCTCTACAGCGTTCTCCATATAGTGAGCCAGTTCTGCTTCTGCGTATACAATTTCCATTGCTCTACCTCCAAGAACGTAGCTTGGACGTACCAATACCGGATAGCCGATCTCGTTAGCAATTTCTATAGCTTCTTCTTTTGAGGTAGAAGTTCTTCCTTTTGGCTGAGGAATTCCCATCTCCTGAAGTGCTTTTTCAAATTTATCTCTGTTTTCAGCTCTGTCAAGGTCTTCCAGTGAAGTTCCTAAAATCTGTACTCCGTGAGATGCTAGTTTATCTGCAAGGTTAATCGCGGTTTGTCCTCCGAACTGTACAACTACTCCTTTAGGTTTTTCAAGGTCGATGATGTTCATTACATCTTCTTCTGTAAGTGGCTCGAAGTATAGTTTATCAGAGATGGAGAAGTCTGTAGAAACTGTTTCAGGGTTGTTGTTGATGATAATCGCTTCGTAACCCATTTCTTTGATCGCCCATACTGAGTGAACCGTAGCGTAATCAAACTCAACTCCCTGTCCGATTCTGATAGGTCCGGAACCTAGTACGATGATCTTTTCTTTGTCTGAAACAACACTTTCGTTCTCTTCTTCGTAAGTTCCGTAGAAATAAGGTGTTTCACTTTCAAACTCAGCAGCACAAGTGTCTACCATTTTGAAAACCGGCATTATTCCGTTTTCTTTTCTGAAATTGAAAACCTCACGTTCTTTTACATCCCAAAGAACCGCGATATTGATATCTGCAAAACCTAATTTCTTAGCTTCAATTAATGTTTCTTTATCAAATTTATTGGCAGCAATTACTTTTTCGAAGTCAACCAGCTTTTTCAGTTTCCAGATGAAGAATTTATCAATTTTACTCCATTCTACAATCTGTTCCCAGTCGTATCCTCTTCTTAAAGCATCTCCGATGATGAATAATCTCTCATCATCACATACTCTGATTCTTCTTTCAATTTCCTCAGCAGTAAGTGCTTCCGCTTGTTTTGTTTTTAATCCTAAATGCTTGATTCCTGTTTCTAATGAACGGATCGCTTTCTGTAAAGATTCTTCAAGGTTTCTTCCGATCGCCATTACTTCACCAGTTGCTTTCATCTGAGTAGAAAGTCTTCTGTCTGCAGTTTCAAATTTATCGAATGGGAATCTTGGGAATTTGGTTACCACATAATCCAGTGCCGGCTCAAAACATGCGTATGTTTTTCCAGTTACCGGGTTCATGATTTCATCCAGCGTTAATCCTACTGCAATTTTTGCTGCGATCTTTGCAATCGGGTATCCTGTTGCTTTACTTGCTAAAGCTGATGAGCGGGAAACTCTTGGGTTTACCTCGATGATATAATATTCGAATGAATCCGGATCTAAAGCTAACTGTACGTTACATCCTCCTTCAATTCCTAACGCTCTGATGATTTTTAATGAAGCATTTCTCAGTAACTGATACTCTCTGTCTGAAAGGGTCTGAGAAGGTGCTACTACGATAGAATCTCCTGTGTGAACTCCTACCGGGTCAATATTTTCCATGTTACAAACCACAATGGCGTTGTCGTTTGCATCACGCATTACTTCGTATTCTATTTCTTTGAAACCAGCGATTGATTTTTCAATCAAACATTGTGTAACCGGACTATGCTTTAATCCTAATTCGGCAATTTCTTTCAATTCTACCTCATTGGAAGCAATACCTCCTCCTGTTCCTCCCATTGTAAAGGCAGGGCGAACAATTACAGGATACCCGATTTCGTCTGCGAAAGCAAGTGCTCCTTCTACCGTATTAACGATATCAGATTCCGGAACCGGCTCATTCAATTCTCTCATCAACTCACGGAAAAGGTCTCTGTCTTCTGCTCTGTTGATTGCAGAAAGTGTAGTACCCAATACTTCCACTTTGCATTCTTCAAGAATTCCTGATTTTTCCAGTTCTACCGCCATATTCAGACCTGTCTGTCCTCCAAGCGTTGGTAATAATGCATCTGGACGTTCTTTTCTGATGATGTGGCTTACAAACTGTAATGAAATCGGTTCGATATATACTTTATCAGCGATTTCCACATCTGTCATGATTGTTGCAGGATTCGAGTTGATCAAAATCACCTTATAGCCTTCTTCTTTCAAAGACAGGCAAGCCTGCGTTCCTGCGTAATCAAATTCAGCTGCCTGACCAATGATGATAGGTCCTGAACCGATTACTAAAATTGTTTTTATATCTGTACGTTTTGCCATTTTTCTTTTTTTAGATACTAGAAGTTAGATACATAGATCTTAGACTTTTAGCATAATGCTTTATTTAGATTGAATTAACACACTTTGTCATTCCGCAGGAATCTAAACATACTTTGTTGAGATTCTTCACTCCGCTATTGCTTCGTTCTGAATGACAGAAAGCCGTATTATTTTTTAAATTCCTCCATCATTTGAATGAACTCATCAAACAGGTAGTTTGCATCTTCAGGGCCCGGGCTTGCTTCAGGGTGATACTGAACTGAGAAACAAGGGTGGATTTTATGTTTTAATCCTTCATTTGTTCTGTCATTCAAAGCGATGTGCGTTTCGATAAGGTCTGTTCCTTTTAAGCTTTCCTGATCTACCGCATATCCATGGTTTTGAGAAGTAATGGCTACTGTATTTTTCTCTAAATCCAATACCGGGTGGTTTCCTCCTCTGTGTCCGAATTTCAGTTTGAAAGTTTTCGCTCCACAAGCAAGGCCAATCAATTGGTGTCCTAAACAGATTCCGAAGATGGGAACTTTTCCTAATAATCCTCTGATCATATCTAAAGCATGTGGTACATCTTCCGGGTCACCAGGACCGTTTGAAAGCATGATTCCGTCAGGATCCATCAATAAGATTTCTTCTGCTGTTGTATCCTGAGAAACTACAATGATATCACAGTTTCTTTGAGACAGCTCTCTGATAATCCCCAGTTTTGCACCGAAGTCTACCAACACTACTTTGAAACCTCTGTTCGGGTTAGCATAAGGTGTTTTTGTTGAAACCTCTTCTACCTGATTGGTTGGGAAATTTGTTGATTTCAATTCAGAAGCTACAGCAGCTTCATCAGCATCAGCATTTACGATTTTTCCTTTTACAACTCCATAGTTACGAAGAATTCTTGTCAGTCTTCTTGTATCAATTCCTGAAATTCCTGAAAGGTTTTTCTTTTTAAATAATTCATCTAAAGTAATCTGAGTACGGAAATTGGAAGGAAGATCGCAAAGTTCTTTTACGATAAGTCCTTTAATTGCCGGCTCAATACTTTCATAATCATCACGGTTAATACCATAATTTCCGATAAGCGGATAGGTCATACAAACTATCTGACCGCAATACGACGGGTCAGAAATCAATTCCTGATATCCTGTCATTCCGGTATTGAAAACTACTTCCCCTGCAGTTTCCAATTCTGCTCCGAAACCTTCTCCATGAAACACTTCACCGGACTCCAGTATTAATTTTTTCTTCATTTTAAACTTTTATCTCTTATTATTTTATTTATATGTCATTAACAGGTCGCCCTTACAGGGCTAGGATTATCATTATCCTTTTGTTTTCTATGGGCTTCACCCATTGCTATTAACAGGCCGCTCCTACGGAGCTCACTATCTTTTACCTTCTACTTTTAACTTGGTTCTTTTACCTTTGCTCTTATTTAAAGGTAAACCCTTTTTCTTCCAATGCTTCTTTCAAAATGGCCATCCTGGCGAAGACACCGTTTTCCATTTGTTTAAAGATTCTTGATCTTTCGCATTCTACGAGGTCTGAATCTATTTCCACTCCCCTGTTGATAGGCGCCGGGTGCATGATGATTGCTTCTTTTTTCATCGCCTTCTCTCTTTCTTTCGTCAGACCATATCTTTTATGATATTCTGAAGCGGTGAAACTCATGGCAGCATCGTGTCTTTCATGCTGGATTCTTAATAGCATTAAAACATCCACTTCGCCGATCAGTTCATCTACTGACATATAAGTTCCGTTGATTAAAGCTCCTTCGTCAAACCACTGTTCAGGTCCTGAGAAGTATACTTTAGCGCCTAATCTTCTTAAAGCTTCCGCATTTGAATTGGCAACACGGCTGTGTTTTACATCACCTACAATTCCTACTTTTAATCCTTCAAACTTTCCGAATTCCTGATAGATGGTCATCAGATCCAGCATACACTGTGAAGGATGGTTTCCTGTTCCGTCTCCACCGTTGATCACAGGAATCTTAATATTTTTCAGTTCTTCGAAGTATCTGTCTTTCTTATCGCGGATCACCACAAGGTTTACTCCTATACTTTCAATGGTCTTTACTGTGTCATAAAGGCTTTCTCCTTTGTTTACCGAACTGTGTGATGCATCAAACGGAACTACCTGAAGTCCCAGTTTTCTTTCTGCAAGATCAAAACTTGTTTTCGTTCTTGTACTGTCTTCGAAGAAAAGGTTTGAGCAAAAAACTTCTCCTTCAATTTTAGCAGTTTTACCGTTCGCAAAAGCCATCGCTTCTGTCAGTATACTGTTGATTCTCTCGGTGCTTAGTTCTGTAATCGTAAACATAATTCTTATTTTTGGGCATAAAAAAAGCGAAGACAACAATCTTCGCTAATAACAATAAATATCGTAAAGGGCGCTTTCGCCCGGTAAATCTAATGATATAAATGCTTTTTTATTCATTAGGTGCAAAGATACAACAATTTTATGAACCTACAAAAACAAAGTTTAAAATAAATTAAAAACCTCAGTATTTCCTTATTCTCATTTTAAATTAATATTTTTGTTACAACTCAATTTATTTTATGGATTTAAAAGACAAAATGATTCTCAGCATTATTCAGGAAGACTCTACATTATCGGTTAAGGAAATTTCCGAAAAAATTGGTCTTACCTTTACTCCTACGTATGAGCGAATCAAACAATTGGAGAAGCAGGGGATCATTCAGAAATATGTAGGACTTTTAAACCGTGAAAAACTGGGATTAAATATTGTAGTCTACTGTAATGTCCGTCTCAAGGAACAATCCAAGAAAGTATTGGAAACCTTTGAGGAGCATATCGGAAAATATGATGAAGTACAGGAAATCATCAGTCTTTCCGGAGAGTATGACTATATGCTGAAAATTATAGCCAAAGACATTAATTCGTATAATGAATTTGCCGTTAATGTCATTTCAAACATTCCTAACATCGGACAATACCACAGTTCTATTGTACTTCACGAGGTAAAAAAATCTACCAAGTTTAAAATTGACCTGGAATAAATCCCTTTTATTTTTAAACCATTAAGAACTTTTAAAAGGTGAAGAATAATTAAAGAATTCGCATGCGAATTTTAAAACTATGCAGCTAAAAAATTCCGGATTTTCTTACCTTACCTTAAAGTCTTCATCTTCCTTAATAGTTCAGTTACAATCAATCATCAAATTCAAAGAGCAGGATTACAATTAAGCCATTAAGATCACTTAAGCAGATAAGATTTAAAGATTAAGGCTTTCGCAACGAAAAGGCAGCAGGCTAAAATAATTTAGAAATTCTACTGATTTTTGCTTAAGTTTTTATTGACCTTAATGGCTTAGATTCTAACCCAATAATTTATTTTTCAGTTTATTGAACTGATATTCTATTTTATCCAGACAAAGATTTCCGATACTTCCCTGATGGGTATGTTCAAGGTTTCCAGGTTCAAACTCAAACGCATTGCTTTCAATCTCCTGTCCTACTTTCACATAAGCATCACGGAATGAGCTTCCGCTTTTCACCTCTTCATTGATCTTTTCTACGCTGAAAAGATATTTGTATTTCTCATCTTCCAGAATTCCGTCTTTTACCTGAATATTCGGTAAAGTATAGCTTAGGATTTCCAGACATTCCTTTAAAGAATCTATCGCAGGGAAAAGAATTTCTTTCGTAAGCTGTACATCTCTGTGATATCCTGAAGGCAGATTGTTTGTCAATAAAATAAGTTCATTCGGAAGTGACTGAATTCTGTTACATCGTGCACGAACCAGCTCAAAGATATCCGGATTCTTTTTATGAGGCATAATACTGCTTCCTGTGGTAAATTCTTTTGGGAAGCTGATGAAATTAAAATTTTGGTTCAAATACAGACATACATCATACGCAAACTTCCCAAGCGTTCCCGCTAAAGTTGCCATTGACATTGCCAGCATTTTTTCCGACTTTCCACGGGTCATCTGAGCATACACAGAATTATAATTCATGGACTGGAATCCTAAATTATAGGTCGTACTTTCACGGTTGATCGGAAAAGATGAACCATAGCCGGCAGCTGATCCCAACGGATTTTTATTAATGATATTCTTCACTGAAAACAGCATTTCCACATCATCCAAAAGTGCTTCAGCATAAGCACCAAACCACAATCCGAATGAGGAAGGCATTGCAATCTGCAAATGGGTATATCCAGGAAGCAACACATTTTTATGCTGATCCGCCAGTTGAATTAAAATCTGGAAAAACTCGTCGGTAAGAGCTGTTATCTCACGGATTTCATCTAATAAATACAGCTTGATATCCAACAAAACCTGATCATTTCTTGATCTTGCGGTATGGATTTTCTTTCCCGTATCTCCTAATTCTTCAATGAGAATAGCTTCTATCTGAGAATGGATATCCTCAGCATCTTTATCAATTTCAAAACTACCGTCTTCAATTTTATGTAAAATACTATTTAAAACAGATAACATCTGCTCTGATTCTTCCTGGGAAATAATCCCGGTTTCTGCTAACATTTTGCAATGTGCCATAGAACCTTTGACATCATATTTGGCCAAACGCTCGTCAAAGTCAAGATCTTTCCCAACGGTAAAATTATTGACTAATATATTGGTGGCAAGGTCATCCTTCTGCCATATTTTTTTCATATGATTTATTTAAAATACTGATTGATTTTGACATGCCCGGCAAGGCAATCCTTATTACTATTAACTATAAAAAAACATTTCCTTGTGAAGCTTTCATTTTTAATTTTCTTTTTGCATAAATCTTATTAAAAACTAAACTTCTAATGCCTGCCGGACAGAGTCAAAACATACATTGAGCTGGAAACCTGAAACTGATGGCTGGAAGCGAATTACAAACTCTATAACTTCCATCTTTCTGCTTCATTCTTCCATTATTTATAACACTTTTTCTAAAATTCTGATGTAGATTTCTATTCCTTCTTCTATTTCATGGATATAGATAAATTCATCTGCAGTGTGAGAGCGCCTACTGTCTCCAGGTCCCATTTTTACGGATGTACATGGAATAATCGCCTGATCTGAAGAGGTGGGTGAACCGTACGTTGTCCTGCCGATCTCAATTCCTGCTTTTACAAACGGATGATCCATTTCAATTTTTGAAGAATTCAGTCTGAATGATCTTGCTGTTAAAGTAGATTTCATCTGAGACTGGATAATTTCAAATGCTTCCTGATTGGAATATTCGTCTGTCACTCTCACATCCAGTGTGAAATTACACGACTCTGGAACGACATTGTGCTGTACTCCCGCATGAATACCTGATAAAGTAACTTTAACCTCTCCCAGGTATTCTGAAACCTTTGGAAATTTAAAGGCTAAAATATTCTGGAGATCCTGCATACATTTTATAATCGAGTTATCATGATTAGGATGAGCGGCATGAGAAGGAGTCCCTTTCATTTCTCCATCAATCACAAGAAGTCCTTTTTCTGCAATCGCCAGATTCATCTGCGTGGGTTCTCCTACAATGGCGAGTTCTACGTTGGGTAGCTGCGGAAACAGTGCTTCAATTCCATCAAATCCTGAAATCTCCTCCTCTGCCGTCAAAGCAATAACTAAATTATATTTTAAATCTTCTTTATCATAAAAGTGTAAAAAAACCTGCGCCATAGAAACCAGAGAAGCTCCGGCATCATTGCTTCCCAATCCAAACAGTTTCCCGTCTTTTTCAACAGGAACAAAAGGATCCAGCGTGTAAGCTTTGTTAGGTTTTACGGTATCATGATGCGTATTCAGTAAAACGGAAGGTTTAAACACATCAAAGTGTTTATTCACTGCCCAGATGTTGTTTTTAAAACGCTTCGCAGGAATTTGATGTTTTGCGAAAAAGTTCTCAATTTCTACTGAGGTATTGAATTCATCTTTACTGAATGAAGGAATCTCAATCAAATTTTTAAGCAATCCGACCGCATTATTCAATAATTCTTCTTTATTATAAACAGATTTCAGTTCCTGCATGATGATTTTCTATATGGTTTTTCAGTTCTGTTTCTTTAATCAGAAACACTTTATCTACATTATTTTTTATCGCTCCAAGCGCATTTTCAAGTTTGGGTAAAATCCCTTTGTGAAGCTTTCCTTCTTCTTTTAATACCGCAAACTCTCCTGCTGTAACACTTTTGATCACTGATTCGGGGTCGTTCACATCTTCTAAAACACCTTCTTTATCAAAACAATACAACAGTTCAACTTCATATTTCTCTGAAAGAGCTTGCGCCATTACAGATGCAATGGTATCTGCATTGGTATTGAAGAGATTTCCTTTTCTATCGTGGGTAATCGCTGAAAATACAGGAACAAGATTCAGTTTCATTAATTTTGAAACCAGCTTTTTATTCACGCTTTTCTTATTGATATCTCCCACAAATCCGAAATCGATCTCAGGATCTTCTCTTTTTTTGGCTTTGATCAGATTCCCATCTGCACCGGAGAATCCTATAGCATTGCATTTTTTCTGCTGCAGCTTTTCAACAATATTTTTATTGATTCCCCCTGCATACACCATGGTTACAATATCCAGTGTTTCTTTATCCGTAATCCTCCTTCCGTTGATCATTTTCTGTTCAACACCCAGTTTATCCGCTAATGTTGTAGCCAACTTTCCTCCGCCATGAACAAGGATCTTCTTTTCCTGAATTTCAGAAAATTGTTCTAAGAATTGGGTTAACAACTCTTCATCATCAATTAAAGCTCCGCCAATTTTTATGATGTATAACTTTTCTTTCATTTGTAAACTTTTTGAGATCCTTACTTTTCTATCCTTGATCCTTGTCAAGGTTTAAAACCTTGACAAGGATCAAGATTCTGAATTGAAAAAATTATCCGGCATGCAGCTCATCTAAAATTTCACTGAACACAGCCTGTGCAGAGAAAATACGGTTTTTTGCCTGCTGATAAATAATAGAATGGTCTCCATCCATCACCTCATCACTCAACTCAACATTACGGCGGACCGGAAGACAGTGCATTACCTTTGCGTCGTTGGTATTGGCCAATTTTTCATTGGTAAGCATCCAGTCACCTTTCACTTCAGGCATTGCTGCATAATCATCAAAAGAAGACCAGTTTTTTACATAGATAAAATCTGCATCTTTTAACGCCTCGTCCTGATCATGGATTACTTTCACATCTTTAGTGAAGTTTTTATCCAAATCATATCCTTCAGGATTGGCAATTACCAACTCTACATCCATTTCCTGCATCCACTCCGCAAAAGAGTTTCCAACGGCATGTGCAATAGGTTTGATGTGTGGCGCCCAGGTCAATACTACTTTAGGTTTATGTTCTTTTTTCCAGTTTTCTGTAATCGTAATACAGTCTGCCAGACTTTGCAGCGGGTGACGGGTTGCAGATTCCAATGAGATTACAGGAACTTTTGCATGTTTTTCAAACTGGCTCAAGATGCTTTCATTTACATCATCTTCTTTGCTCTTCATTCCTGCAAAACAACGCACAGCAATGATATCACAATATTGATTTAAAACTTCAATTGCATCTTTGATATGCTCTACGGTATCTCCGTTCATGACAGCTCCGTCAGCAAACTCTAAATTCCAGGCTTCCTGTGCAGCATTTAATGTCAGCACATTCAACCCCAGATTTTGTGCTGCAATCTGACTGCTGAGACGGGTTCTTAAGCTTGAATTTAAAAATACAAGTCCAATTGTTTTTCCCTTTCCTTTTTCCGTTTCGGTAAGGGGAGCTGCTTTTATTTGTAAAGCTTTTTTTATGATTTCCTGTAAGTTTTCAACATCACTTACAGAGGTAAATTTTTTCATTTCGAATTAATTTTAAAGATTTTTTTACACATTTTTTGAGAATTTCAACACAAAACCGCTAAGTTTTTCACTAATTTTTTTCGTTCGCAAAGGCGTTTCATTCAGCAATGGACGGTTGTTTTGTCATTCTGACGAAGGAAGATCTCTACATTATTTTATAGATTCTTCATTTCACTTGTTCCATTCAGAATGACAAACATTGTGTAATATTCTAAGCTTTTAACCCTTTTTATAATTTTGGCCTTTTGCTTTTAAATACTCACCAATACTGTTTTCAAAGCATTGATGAAAAGATCCGTTTCCTCTTTTTTGATATTCAGTGCCGGAAGAATCCTTAAGACAGTTTTATCATTAGAGTTTCCTGTGAAAATATGATGATCGAACAATAAACTTTTCCTTATTTCCGAACAGTCTCTATCGAGTTCTATTCCGATCATCAGCCCTTTCCTTCGGATGGATTTAATATGTGGTAAATCTTTAATTTCATTTTCAATATATTTGCCCATTTCCTGAGCATTTTCGATAAGATTTTCATCTTTCATCACATCAAGCACAGCAATTGAAGCTGCACAGGCAAGATGATTTCCTCCAAATGTAGTTCCCAGCAAACCGTTGCTCGCCTGGAATTTAGGATGGATCAAAACTCCGCCTACCGGGAAACCATTTCCCATTCCTTTTGCCGTTGTAATAATATCTGCTTCAACTCCGAACTCCTGATGAGCAAAGAAATATCCACTTCTTCCATATCCTGATTGTACTTCATCCAAAATAAGAACCGCCTCATATTTTTCGCATAGTTCTTTAATTTTAGATAAGAATTCCGGCGCAGGAATCATAATTCCACCTACTCCCTGAATCCCTTCAATGATGACAGAAGAAATTTCATTTCCATTCTTCTCAAAAGTCTCTTCAAGCTGCTGCACATCATTCCATTCTGATTTGATAAATCTTTCTGAAAAGTTAACCGGAGCAACAATTTTTGGGTTGTCGGTCACCGAAACCGCTGCAGAAGTTCTTCCGTGGAATGAACCTGAAAAATACAGCACTTTGCTTTTGCCATTATGAAATGAAGCCAGTTTCAATGCATTTTCATTGGCTTCCGCTCCCGAATTGCACAAGAAAAGGTTATACTCTTCATATCCGGAAAGTTTCCCTAGTTTTTCTGCGAGTTCAGTCTGCAATTCATTCTGAACCGAATTGGAATAGAAAGAAATTTTTTCCAGCTGATCTTTTAACTTATTTTGATAATATGGATGGTTGTGCCCAATGGAAATGACAGCATGACCTCCGTAAAAATCAAGATACTGCCCTCCTTTATCATCCCAAAGAAAAGATCCCTGAGCTTTAACCGGATTTATATTGAATAATGGATAGACGTTGAATAAATTCATTTTTTTATTTTTTATTTTTCTTTTGTCTTAAAACAAAAGAAACAAAAGTTCAAGACCTGGAAACTTCCGCTAAAAATTAGTTCTATTCTCTAAAAATTCTAAAACTTGTGCGAATCCTAGATTAGTTCTTCGGCTAAATATTTGCCTCGCACTTCAAACAGTAGAATTTTCTTAACGTTCATAGAATTAATTTTCTTAACGCTCCATTTTCCTAAGTCATATTTACTTCTAATTTAAATTGTCAATTTAAAACGCTATTGGTTTTAAGTTTAACCCTGCATTTTCTTCCCATTTCATTGCCAGATTCATGTTCTGGACTGCCTGCCCTGAAGCACCTTTTAACAAATTGTCAATCGCTGAATGAATAACGGCAACATTTCCACTCTTTTCGATCTGAATCACACAGCGATTAGTATTGACAACCTGCTTTAAATCAATTGCCCTGCTACTTACGGTAACAAAAGGCTCCTCCGCATAAAAATCCTGATATAATTGTTCTATTTCCTCCAGCGTCAAATCCGTCTTCATGGTGGAACTTGTAAAAATTCCTCTTGCAAAATCCCCTCTCCATGGAACAAAATTCAGGGTTACTTCTTTATTATTAAATGCAATCAGCTGTTGTAAAATCTCATCTACATGCTGATGAGTTAATGTTTTATACGCTGAAACATTATCATTTCTCCAGGTAAAATGAGTTGTTGCCTGCAAAGACTGTCCAGCTCCGGTAGAACCCGTAATCCCTGTAGTAAAAACTTCATTTAACACTTCTTTATCTGCTAATGGCAGTAAAGCCAATTGAATTGCTGTGGCAAAACATCCCGGGTTGGCAATACTTTTTGCCTCTGACAGTTGTTTTTTATTGATTTCAGGTAATCCGTAGATAAAATTTCTGTTCCCAAAGTTCCCTTCTAAACGGAAATCATTTCCGAGATCAATCACCAGCGTTTCATCTTTTACAGGATGTTGAGTTAACCAGCTTTGACTTTCTTTATGAGGAAGACACAGAAAAAGAACATCTACGTCTTCAGGTTTATTTGTCAAAACCATTTCACAAACCGTCGTTAAATCCGGGTACAGATCCGAAATTCTTGTTCCCGAATTCGAACGACTATATAAAAAACTCAATGTCACATGGGGATGAAAAGCCAGTAAGCGTATCAGCTCACTTCCTGTATAACCGTTGGCACCAATTATTCCTACTGTTTTCTTCATTTTTATTCTGCCTTACATTAAATCATCCTTTCGGAACTAGTTGATATTCTGGTTAATCTGATGGTATATATTTAAAGAATTGCTTACAATCTTTGTGTATCCTTTCACATCGTCGCCTGTCCAAGCTCTGTTAGCCTCTCCATAACTTCCGAATTTATCAGACATCAGGTCATGATCAGATTCAATTCCATTAAGAATAAATCTGTATGGATGAAGCGTCACAAATACTTTTCCACTGACTGTTTTCTGAGAATCTGCCAGGAAAGACTCTATATTTCTCATCACAGGATCTAAGAAAAGCGCTTCATGAAGCCAGTTTCCATACCAGTCGGACAACTGAGACTTCATCATTTGCTGATATTTTGAAAGCGTATGCTTCTCTAATAAATGATGTGCCTTAATGATCACAGATGCTGCTGCTGCTTCAAATCCCACTCGTCCTTTAATCCCAACAATGGTATCCCCTACGTGAATATCACGACCAATTCCATACGCTGAAGCTAATTCTTCTATTTTTTGAATTGCAGATACAGAATGTTCAAAGCTTTCTCCGTTCACGCCTATCACTTCTCCGTTTTTAAACTCGATTTCCAGTTCTGAAGGCTGAGTTTCTTTAATCTGAGATGGAAAAGCTTCTTCCGGCAGGTAATTTCTGGAAGTCAAAGTTTCCTTTCCTCCCACAGAAGTTCCCCAAAGTCCTTTATTCACTGAATATTGTGCTTTCTGGAATTCCATTTCATAACCGTGATCTTTCAAAAACTCAATTTCTTCTTCACGGGATAGAGCCATATCACGGATTGGCGTAATAATCTCGATATTCGGGCACATTACCTGAAAAATCAAATCAAAACGAACCTGATCATTTCCAGCTCCTGTACTTCCATGAGCAATAGCATCTGCATTTACTTCTATTGCATATTTTGCAATTTCCTGCGCCTGAATGGTACGCTCAGCACTTACCGAAAGAGGGTATGTATTATTTTTCAATACATTCCCGAAAATCAAATATTTCACACATGAATTATAATAATCTTCCTGAGCGTCTACGCACCTGTATTCTTTTACTCCAAGGTTTAGAGCTTTTCTTTCCAGTTCTTTTTCCTCTTCTTTTGAAAAACCTCCGGTATTTACGGTGACTGCATACACATCATACCCTAGTGTTTCACTAAGATATTTTGCACAGTAGGAAGTATCTAAACCTCCACTAAACGCTAAGATGACTTTCTTTTTCATCTGGACTCTTTTTATTTTTTTTAGTTGTCAAATGAAATTCATCAAGGGATTTTTGTATAGAATACTCAAAATCAGTTTGATTCATTTCATTATATTTATTTTCAGGCTGGTTATTCACCACCTCTTTTTTTTTATCATTTTCAGGAACAAACAACATAGCTGTACACAAACAGTTTTTGCGTTCCTTCATCATTAAAATCTCATAGTTCACACAGTTTTTGCAGCCACTCCAGAATTCTTCGTCCTGGGTAAGTTCTGAATAGATAACCGGCTTATATCCTAAATCACTATTGATTTTCATTACTGCCAAACCTGTTGTCAATCCAAATACTTTCGCATCCGGATATTTATCTCTAGATAACTGGAAAACCCTCTGCTTAATTTGAGTTGCTACGCCCCCGTTCCTGAATTTCGGCGATACTATCAATCCCGAATTAGCCACAAACTTCCCATGCGACCAGGTCTCTATATAGCAGAAACCTACCCACTCACCGTTTTCAGTGGCTACCACAGCGTTGCCTTCTGAAATCTTCTTACTCAAATATTCTATAGAACGTTTTGCGATGCCCGTTCCTCTGCGCTGTGCAGAATCATACATTTCCTGCTGTATTTCACTCACATACATTAGATGTTCGCATGAGGAAATTTCTATTTCCATTTATTTATCTAATTTTTTTGGCAAATTTAAAATATATTTTCTTTTAAATCCAAATAAAAAAGATATTTTTTTTGTTTTAAAATTTTAAACAGGTAAAATTATCTTTATTGAAAAATATACATTTGCTAATTTATTATATATTTGCTAAAATAATATAGTTATGGAAAATACATGCCCTAAATGCAACAGTACCAAAGTGGTAAAAAGCGGCATCATCAATGAAAAGCAACGCTTCCACTGTAAAGACTGCAAATATTATTTCACTGTTAAAAAGCTGGGAAAACAGATTGATGATTATTATGTTACCAAAGCGCTTCAGCTGTACCTGGAAGGCTTAAGTTACCGTGAAATCGAAAGAATTATCGGGGTTTCCCATGTTACAATAAGTTCCTGGATAAAAAAATACAACATCACAAGACCTCCACACTCTGAATTCCATCCTGTTTATAAAATACTGAAACAAAATGAGTTGATTGATTATATTGCACAGGAGGAAAACATTAAAAATTCCGGGATTATCATCACTCAGTTTGCTGATAAGTATATGCTGATCAAGTGGGAAAGGTTTAAGAAATAGGCGGGATGCGAGGTTACGAGATACTTAAACAATTTAGATTAAAACCCCGGATCCCGAAGTTCAGAACCTTGTACAGTCATAACTATACTATTACCACTAATATATATTAAATTTTCGTAACTAAATTATTAATTACAATTTGGCATTCACAAAAAACAACGCCAAAAATTGATAATTTATGAATAAATTACTTACATTTATTGGAGCAGTCTTAATCAGTAGCTCTGTATACTCTCAAGGTTCTCCTGATTACGGCAATGGCTTAAAAATAAACCTCAATCCGGATGGTGATAAATTCGTCCGCTTTATTTTATGGGACCAGCTTTGGCTGAGAAATACCTCTATGAATCCCGGAAGTATGGTAGGTGGCGAGCCCACAGACAACTCCTGGAGCATAGGAAACAGACGATTACGTGCTTTAGCATATGCACAGGTCTCTAAAAGATACATGATT
Source organism: Chryseobacterium sp. 22543 (assembly GCF_052044565.1). NCBI lineage: Bacteria > Pseudomonadati > Bacteroidota > Flavobacteriia > Flavobacteriales > Weeksellaceae > Chryseobacterium > Chryseobacterium sp. 22543. The sequence goes on along the minus strand of NZ_JBQENH010000002.1, from coordinate 548,651 downwards.
CTCCTCCATTTCGGAATCAACAACCAGACCTTCATCAATGGAGGAGCCACAGGTACTTCCGGCACAGGAGGTTATGGAAACGGAAAGAAAACCCAGTTATTTTTTCATGATGCATGGAACGAATATGCAGTTATTTTACCTGGAGAAGCGGGAAAATTCAGTTTATCTTTAGGAGCAGGGCTTCATTATTATATGGGACTTTCCCGCATGACTATGGCTTCTACACTCAATTTCCTCACATTAGATTCTCCCGTTTTTTCATGGCCACTGATTGATAACTCAGACCAATTTGCAAGACAGTTGGGAATGTTTGCAAAAGGAAAATATGGCAAACTGGAGTACCGTTTCAGCTTAAATAAACCTTTCGCAACAGACCTCATCCCAGTGAATGTAACAGATCCGTCAAAAGCCATTGCGGTAGACAACAACGGAAATCCCAGTTTTTCAAAGGCAGGATATGTGGAATATCAGTTCCTTGATGAGGAATCGAATACACTTCCATACAAAGTGGGATCTTATCTGGGAACAAAGAAAGTCTTCAATGTAGGAGCAGGTTTCTATCATCAGGCAGACGGAACAAGAACTTCCGTGAACTCCAACATTGAGAAGCATGACATTACTCTTTTTGCCGTGGATGCTTTTGCAGACATTCCTTTGGGAGAAGCAAAAAACAAAATGGCAGTTTCCGCCTATGCCGGATATTATAACTACAATTTTGGTCCCAACTATGTAAGAAATCTTGGAACAATGAATATTGCAGCTTCGGATCCTAATTTTATCGGAAACAAAGCCATTGCAGGACCAGGAAACCTGCAGCCGACTATCGGAACAGGTAATATTATCTACGCACAGGCAGGTTTACTCTTACCAAGCCAGGCAGAAAAGCCAAAAATCAGAATACAGCCTTTTGCAGCTTATACCCATAAAAGTTTTGAGGCTTTCGATAAATCTTCATCTCAGTTTGATGTAGGCGCCAATTGGTTCATAGATGGGCATCATGCAAAAATCACAACCCAATATTCAACAAGACCAGTTTATATCAGCCCTACGGAAAGCCCTTCTTCAAAAGGGGAATTTATTGTACAGTTTCAAATCTACTTGTAAAAATTTAAACCATTAAGAATAATAAAGAAATTAAGATAAGTTAAGCTCCATCAAAGATGCATAAAGAATACCGCTGAATAAAATAGCTTTAGCTATAATCTTAATTATTCTTATCAACTTAAAATCTCTTAATGATTTAAAAGCAAATTCAAATTAACATCCTATTCCATTAACATCAAAAACTAATCAATATGAGCGAAAATCATCACGAAAGCTACGAAAATATGACCGACAGGCAGAAAAACCGCACCATATGGAGTGTGATCACTGCCTCTTCACTCGGCACCTTGATAGAATGGTATGACTTCTATATCTTCGGAAGTTTAGCCATTGTTTTAGCTACTAAATTCTTCCCTGCAGACAACCCTACCGCAGCATTTTTATCTACACTGGCAACTTTTGCTGCCGGATTTGTTGTAAGACCTTTCGGAGCTTTATTTTTCGGAAGGCTTGGTGATATCATAGGAAGAAAATATACTTTTCTTGTCACTTTACTGATCATGGGATTTTCTACTTTCCTGATCGGCTGTATTCCAAGTTATAAAACTATTGGATTTATGGCACCAGTTTTAGTTTTAATCTTAAGATTACTTCAGGGACTTGCCCTTGGTGGTGAATACGGAGGCGCAGCCACTTATGTTGCAGAATACGCCCAACCTCATCGAAGAGGCTACTGGACTTCATGGATTCAGACTACTGCAACGGCAGGACTTTTCATTTCACTGATTGTTATCCTCATCACAAAATCAACCCTTTCGGCAGAAGAATTTGATAATTGGGGATGGAGGGTTCCTTTCTGGATTTCCATTTTAATGGTAGCAGTTTCTTATGTTATCAGAAAGAATATGAAAGAATCTCCTCTTTTTGCTAAGGCTAAAAGTGAGGGAAAAACATCTAAAAACCCATTGAAAGAGAGTTTCGGAAATAGATACAACTTCAAGTTTGTATTATTGGCCTTATTCGGAGCAGCAATGGGACAAGGGGTCATCTGGTACACAGGACAGTTCTACGCTATGAGTTTCCTTCAAAAGGTAATGAATGTAGAATCTGCACAGGTGGATTCATTGATGGCTACCGCTTTATTTTTAGGAACGCCCTTCTTTGTATTCTTCGGCTGGCTTTCTGATAAAATCGGAAGAAAAGCAGTAATGATGACCGGAATGTTAGTCGCTATTTTAGCTTACAGACCTATTTACGACAGCATGTTCAAGAGTGTTAATCTTGAAAGCAAAACCGTTGCTGCCAATGGAATTACTGAAAAAAGAACTGCTAAAATCCACAGTGATATTGCTACAGACAGCCTGGTTACTTTCCATAAAGAAACTCTTTACACGGATGGCACTCTGATCAAAAAAGACAGTATCATTCACTGGTCGCCTGCAGGAGTTGTCATGAAAGACGGAAAAGCAGAAGAACCCAAATTATCAACTTCTGTAAAATTGAGCGATGACACGAAATGGTATCTGGTGTCCCTTGTATTTATTCAGGTCATATTTGTAACCATGGTATATGGGCCTATCGCCGCTTTCCTTGTTGAAATGTTCCCTGTGAGAATTCGCTATACCTCAATGTCGTTACCTTATCACATCGGAAACGGAGTATTCGGAGGACTTCTTCCGGCAGTAGCAACTTACCTGGTAACCACCGGGAAAGACGCGGGACACGCGACATGGTATCTGGAGGGACTTTGGTATCCGATTGGTGTTGCCACAGTGTGTCTTATCATTGGATTATTCTATCTTAAAAATAAGAACAATAATCTTCACGATTAAGCACTAAATCACTCAGATTTTTATTAATTTTAAAACTACTAAAATGAACGGACTAAAAAAAATATTAGGTATTCTCTGGATCGCAATTGCGGTGATTGTAGGATATTTCGGAATTACAGTATTGGGAATCCCCAAAATAGCATCCGGAAAGCAGGAAGATCTGGTTTTTGGTATTATTATCCTTTTTGTACTGATGCCGATTATCTCAGGCGGAATGGCCATTTTTGGTTACTATGCCTTGAAAGGAGAATATTCTGACGATAAAATTTAAAAACAAAATAGATAATTGATGGATGCTGCATTCATCAATTATCTTTTATTAATAATCATTTATGAAAAAGAGACACGAGCAAAAACTTATCATACTGAGCGTAGGGCTTATGATTGCTTTCAGCATTCCTATTTCATTGCTTTTCAACAGTGAAAAGGAGGTTTTAGGCTATCCTATGATCCTTATCTATCTGTTCGTGATCTGGATGATTTCCATTGTGATTTCTTTTGTCATTATAAAAAGACATGATGAGTAGTTTCGCATTATTTTTTGTTGTTCTGTTTTACCTGGCTCTTCTTTTCTTAGTTGCCCACCTGGCAGAGAAGAAAAGGAGTAAGCTCTGGATCAACAATCCTTACATCTACGCATTGTCTCTTGCGGTATATTGTACTGCCTGGACGTATTATGGAAGCATTGGCGTGGCAGCGACAAGCGGATTAAACTATCTGCCGATTTACATTGGTCCTATCATGATTATTCCGGCATGGATCTATATCAATACCCGGATCGTAAGGATTTCAAGGGTTAATAAAATAAGCAGCCTTGCCGATTTCATCTCATTAAGATATGGAAACAGCAGAAGTCTGAGTGCTATTATTACAGTGGTTTGTCTTTTGGCTATTGTCCCTTATATCGGGTTGCAGATCAAAGCTATTTCGGAAACCTTCCATCTGGTAACGGAAACTCCGATGTCAAAAAATATCCTGACTGACAATGCTACTTTTGTGGTGGTTTTAATTGCCTTATTTTCCTCTTATTATGGAACACGATATGTGGATGCTTCGGAAAAACGTCTGGGAATTATCTCAGCTATTGCACTGGAGAGCTTTTTAAAACTATTCTTTATTATCATTCTCGGACTTTTCGTAATCTATTATGCCTTTGACGGATTTTCGGACATCTACGAGAAAGCCAGCAGGTTTAAAGATTTTAAAGAAAAAAATACCTTCAACGGGATTGAGGGTGCTATGAACTGGATGATTTTGTGTATGATTTCCGCAACAGCAATCTGTATCCTGCCAAGGCAGTTTCACACCGCTATTGTTGAAAACAGACAGGAAAAACATATCAAAACAGCGATTTGGTTTTTCCCCCTTTATCTTTTAATCTTCACCGTATTTATTTTCCCGATTGCCTGGGGAGGAAGACTGATTTTTGATGGTCAGAAAGTAAACCCGGAGTTCTACTCTATCCTGATTCCGCAGCATTTTGACAATACCTTGATCACTGTGCTTGTTTTTCTCGGGGGATTAAGCTCATGTATTTCCATGATCATTATTTCAGCCATTACTTTATCAATCATGCTTTCCAACAACCTTATTATCCCATATGGATTGCTTGGAAAATTAAAATCTGAAAGTGAGGAACAAAACACAAGAAGCATTACCAATATCAGGAAAATCAGCATTTTCGGACTGATCATCATGGCTTTTGTTTTTTATAAGTATTTCATTCTGAAGACCTCACTGGATTCTGTAGGATTGATCTCATTCGTTATCATTGCCCAGCTAGCACCTGCATTTTTCGGAGCTTTATTCTGGAGAAGAGGAAGTTACAAAGGTGCCGTTACAGGTCTTATAGCAGGATTAGCAATCTGTTATTTCGGATTGATCATCCCGCAGTATTATTTTTCATACAATCAGGAGCTTAAAGGAGTACTGAGAGATCTGTATGATGCATTCGGGTTTTTCACAATTCCTTATCTGGGAAGAATTCCACAGATTTTCTTCTGGTCGATGCTGGTAAACACGAGTCTGTTTACTATTGTTTCCGTAAGTTCTAAAGGGAATTACCGTGAAAGAAACTTTGCCGAATTGTATGTGGATATTGACAAATACATTCAGAATCATGAAAATGCTTTTATCTGGCGTGGAACGGCTTATATTTCGGATATTCAGAATATTCTTGAACGCTTTTTAGGCAAAAATAAAACAGAGCAGGCCCTAAGAATTTTTAATTTAAAATATAATATTGATTCCAAAACAGAAACCGCCGACTCCAGATTTATCAAATTTTCAGAAAACCTTCTGGCCGGAAGAATTGGAACAGCTTCAGCAAAAATATTAATCGAAGGGGTAACCAAAGAGGATAAAATATCTTTAAAAGAGGTCTTAAACATTCTTGAAGAATCAAAAGAAAACATCAGCTTAAATAAAAAGCTTACCGAACAGTCCGAAGAACTGCAAAAACTTTCCGACGATCTGCGAACCGCCAATGAAAGCCTCATCATCAAAGACCGCCAAAAAGATGATTTCCTGGACTCTGTTGCCCACGAACTGAGAACCCCGATCACCGCCATTCGTTCTGCCGGGGAGATTTTGGCTGACGATGACGATATTCCTTTTGACATCAAACAGGAATTTTTAAATAATATCATCACAGAATCCGACAGATTGAGTGAAATTATCAACGATATTTTGTATCTGGACAAATTACAACACGGTGAAATCTCTTTACATATTCAGGAAAATAATATTATTGAAACTTATAAAAAAGCATTAAATCCGCTTCTTCACCTGATACAGCAGAAAAATATTCATTTAAGTGAAGTTAATCTTCTGAATCATTTTATATTTGAATATGATGAAGCGAGAATGATTCAGCTGTTTCAGAATATCTGGGGAAATGCCTTAAAATTTACAGATGAACAGGGAACAATCCAGACTAAATTATTTGAAAAGGACCAACAGCTGACCATTAGTATTTTCAATACCGGGAAACATATTCCGGAAGGGGATCTGGAAATGATTTTTGACAAGTTTTATCAATCGAAAAACCAAAATATTTTAAAGCCTACAGGAAGCGGACTGGGACTGGCCATTTCCAAAAAAATTGTACAGGCACACGGAGGAAGTATAAAAGCAGAAAACAGCGGACTGGGTGTAACTTTCACCATAAGCATTCCTGAAAAAACTAAAAAAGAGATTACAGATGAAGTTGAACACCATTAAAACCTTCTTATGAGAAAGATAATCATTGCGGATGACGAACACAAAATATTAATGTCATTAGAATACAGCTTTAAGAAAAACGGATACGATGTTTATATTGCCCGTGACGGAACGGAAGTTCTTGACTTTTTGAAAACAATGGTTCCGGACGTAATCCTTCTCGATATTATGATGCCAAATCTTGATGGCTACAGCACCTTGGACCTCATAAAACAGGATAAAAAACTGAGAGATACCAAAGTCATCTTTCTGAGTGCTAAAAACAACCCCAGAGATATTGAAAAAGGATTGGAAATGGGAGCCGATGCCTACATCACAAAACCCTACTCCATCAAGAAACTGATGCAGCAGATTGAAGAGATGTTTTAATGTATAAAATTAAACCATTAAGATTCATATCATAAAGGGATTAAGAGTATTAAAAAATTGCTTCGCCTCGGCTCGCAGTCATATCCTTGTCAGGGTTTTAAAACCCTGACAAGGATAACAAAATACGCAAAAAAACAAACACACGACTATTGACATGGATACTGACACCCTATTTAAACAAAGCATAGAGAACAAAGAAGATTTCTGGAAAGAACAGGCCGGAGAAATACAATGGTTTGATTTTCCTACACAGATTCTCACTAACGACGAAAATGACTACCCACAATGGTTTTCCGATGGAAAGCTCAATATGTGCTACTTATGCATTGACAAACACATTGAAGACGGTTGCGGAGATCAGATTGCTATCATTTACGATTCTCCGGTGACCAGTCAAAAGAAAACCTATACCTTCAATCAGGCGAAAAAGGAAATTTCAAAATTCGCAGGAGGACTGGCTTCTTTAGGATTAAAAAAAGGAGATACAGCGGTTATTTATATGCCAATGATCCCTCAGACTCTTTTTGCTATGCTGGCATGCGCAAGAATCGGGGTTATTCATAATGTGGTTTTCGGAGGGTTTGCTCCCCACGAACTTGTGGTCAGAATTGACGACTGCAAGCCAAAAGTTTTAATCACAGCCACTGCTGGAGTAGAAATTGCCAAAAGAATTCCCTACCTCCCACTGGTTGAAAAAGCTATTGAACTGGCACAGGATAAAGTAGACCATATTGTTGTATACAACAGAAAACTAGTAGATAATCAGGATGAAATGTTCGATGGACTTATTGATTATGAAGAACTGGTTGAAAAATCAGCTCCGGCAGACTGCATTTCTGTGGAATCTACCCACCCGCTTTATCTTCTTTACACATCCGGAACTACAGGCAAGCCCAAAGGTATTGTTCGTGATACCGGAGGTTACGCAACTGCCTTAAAATTTTCCATGACGTATGTTTACGGCGTTGAACCGGGAGAAACCTATTGGGCTGCTTCAGATTTCGGATGGGCAGTTGGGCATAGTTTTTCAGTATACGGACCATTAATCAACAGAAATACAACTATTATTTTTGAAGGAAAACCTATCATGACTCCTGATGCAGGAACGTTTTGGAGAATCATTTCAGAATATAAGGTTTCGGTGATGTTTACTGCGCCTACCGCTATCAGAGCAATCAAAAAAGAAGATCCGAACGGAGAACTGGTAAAAAAATACGATTTAACCCATTTCAAAAAACAGTTTCTGGCGGGCGAAAGATGTGATGTTGCTACTCTGGATTGGTTTGCAGAACATATCGGAGTTCCGGCTATAGACCATTGGTGGCAGACAGAATCAGGATGGCCCATGCTTGGATTGCTGACTCATGATGAAAGTTATCAGATCAAAAGAGCTGCCGCAGGAAAACCTGTTCCGGGATATGACATTAAAATTTTTGATGAAAACGGACTGGAACTCGATCCTCATCACGAAGGCTATCTGGTAATCAAACTTCCTCTTCCCCCCGGAGCCATGCTTGGAATATGGAAAGACTACGAACGTTTTGAAAACAGCTACCTTTCTCAATACAAAGGCTACTACTTCTCAGGAGATGGTGCGATACAGGATGAAGACGGTTATATTTTCATCACAGGAAGAGTGGATGATGTGATCAACGTTGCGGGGCACAGACTTTCCACTTCTGAAATGGAGGAAATAGTTTCTTCACATCCGGATGTTGCAGAATGCGCTGTGGTAGGTATTGATGATGAATTAAAGGGACAGGTTCCTTTTGCAACTCTTGTGTTGAAAAACGGATCAGCAATTTCTGAAGAAGATGTTGAAAAAGATATCATTCAGATGGTCCGCAACAAAATTGGAGCGGTAGCTTTTCTGAAAAATGCTATGGTTGTTAAACGCTTACCTAAAACACGATCCGGAAAGATTTTAAGAAAACTGATCCGAACTTTACTAGACGGAAAAGATTTCCAGATTCCTTCAACCATTGACGATGAGAAAATCATTGATGAAATTCAGGAAAAAATAAAGGAATACAAGGCTTAAGCCAGAAATTAAACATAAATTTAAAATAAATTCAAATTTCAAAAACGAAAGGGATATGAGAAATTACTTAATAGAAGATTTACCACAGTATTTTGAAGATTATAAAAAGTCTATCAAAAATCCTAAAAAATTCTGGGATAAGGTAGCAGATCAAAATTTTGTGTGGTACCAACGATGGAGCAAGGTTGTTAAGTACGATATGAATGAAGCTAAAATCACCTGGTTCAAAAACGCGAAACTGAATATTACCAAAAACTGTATCGACAGACATCTTGCCGTAAGAGGAGATAAAACAGCCATCATCTGGGAACCCAATGATCCAAAGGAAGAAGCACAGCATATTTCTTATCAGGAGTTATATACCCGCGTGAATAAAACAGCAAATGTTTTGCATGATATGGGTATTAAAAAGGGAGACAGAGTCTGTATTTATCTTCCCATGATCCCTGAATTGGCTATTACAATGCTTGCCTGTGCAAAGCTGGGAGCAGTACATTCTGTGATTTTTGCAGGATTCTCAGCTTCCGCAGTAGCTTCAAGGGTAAATGACTGTGAGGCAAAAATGGTAATCACATCGGATGGAAGTTACAGAGGAAATAAAGTTCTTGACCTGAAAAGTATTGTTGACGATGCTTTGGAAAAAACACCAACAGTTGAAAACGTTCTTGTAGTCAAGAGAACTCACAACGAGATTAAAATGAAAGAAGGAAGAGATCACTGGATGGCTGACTTGTATGAGAAAGCTTCTTCTGATTTTGTCACCGTAATTATGGATTCTGAAGACCCGCTTTTCATTTTATATACTTCAGGATCTACAGGAAAACCAAAAGGAATGCTTCATACCTGTGCAGGCTATATGGTGTATACCGCTTATACATTCAAAAATGTATTCAATTATAAAGAAAATGATATTTATTGGTGTACTGCAGATATCGGGTGGATTACGGGACATTCCTACATTCTTTACGGACCTTTATTAAATGGGGCTACCACCGTAATTTTTGAAGGCGTTCCTACTTATCCTGAACCGGACCGTTTCTGGGAAGTCATTGAAAAACATAAAATCACTCAGTTTTATACCGCTCCTACAGCCATCCGTTCTTTGGCGAAAGAAAGTGCAGAATGGGTAGATAAACATGATCTGAGCTCCCTGAAAGTAATTGGTTCCGTGGGTGAACCTATCAACGATGAAGCATGGCATTGGTTCAATGATCATGTTGGAAAGAAAAAATGCCCGATTGTGGATACTTGGTGGCAGACTGAAACAGGAGGAATCATGATTTCACCACTTCCTTTTGTTACCCCAACGAAACCTACTTATGCCACTCTCCCATTGCCGGGTGTACAACCTGTCCTGATGGATGATAAACGAAATGAAATTACAGGCAACCAGGTGACCGGAAATCTTTGCATCCGCTTTCCATGGCCGGGAATCGCAAGAACCATCTGGGGTGACCATCAACGGTATAAGGAAACATATTTTACCGCTTTCCCTGGGAAATACTTTACCGGTGACGGCGCATTGAGGGATGAAGTGGGTTATTACAGAATTACCGGACGTGTAGATGATGTGATCATCGTTTCCGGACACAACCTTGGAACGGCACCTATTGAAGACAGTATCAACCAGCACCCTGCCGTTGCAGAATCTGCTATTGTAGGCTATCCGCACGACATCAAAGGAAATGCACTGTATGGCTATGTAACGCTTAAAGAAACCGGAGAAGGACGTGATAAGGAAAACCTGAAAAAAGAGATCAACCAGCTGATTTCAGATCAGATCGGCCCTATTGCCAAGCTGGATAAAATACAATTTGTATCCGGACTTCCGAAAACACGCTCTGGAAAAATTATGCGTAGAATTCTGAGAAAAATTGCAGAGGGAGATTTCAGTAATTTTGGAGATATCAGTACGCTTTTAAATCCTGAAATTGTAGAGGAGATCAAAAACGAAAGAATTTAAATTTAATTAATTTTTTAACCAATGAAAGCCCCGGAAGTTATTTTTGGGGCTTTTTTGTGGTTTTCGTGTTTTAAAAAAGTTACGACACGTTTTGTCGTTAAATAAAGATAATTTTACATCATCATAAGACAAATTTTATTATAAATAATGAGATTCAAATTATTAATAGTATGATTTACAGCATATCGCATTAAAGTAATTTTGGTATCTTAAAAAGTGTTAAATTCGCAAAATTTCAATAACCTAATTAATAACTTAGAAAATAACATTGGAATGAAAAAGTTCTATATCAGTGCATTTACTTTATGCACAGCCCTGGGCCTCTGCCCAGGAAATGATATGGCAGAAAAATATCAAATCCTCTATGCAGGAGTTTTTTAGCCAAATTACTACAACTATTGATCAGCAATACCTGATTACTAGAAGTTCTATTTGAAGTAATAAGTTGTAATCTTTAGATAAAAAGCCATGACTTTACTTTATAGTGCAATACAAAACTTCTAAAGTTAATCAGGGATAAGGTTATGATTTTACAGAATATCCAAATCTAAAACTTACATGATTATAATAATGGGAATAAAAAAAATGTAAGATTGTTAAAAAATAAATTAAAATGAAAAAAAAGATAATCACAATATATTTACTCAGTTCAAGCCTTGCTTACGGTCAGAAATTAAGTTCTGAAAACATGAAACAGTACTTACCCGATGTAATACCTGCAGCCCCTTCTGTAGCAAACTTGATGAAATTTGAAGAAGTTCCGGTGAATAACTATACAGGGGTTCCTGATATATCTTTTCCTCTTGGGAGTGTACCTACATCAATCCCCAACATCCCAATAAATATAGCATTAAAATATCATATCTATAATGCTAAATCAGATTCAAAAGCAAGTGAAGTAGGATTAGGCTGGAGTTTATTGGCTGGAGGATCTATTTCGAGAACTGTAGTGGGAAGTCCTGATGAAATGACTGTTTCACTTTCAGCCAATAAAGTAAAAATTGGGATGTATTACGATGAACTTACAAGCACTATTGCAAGTAGAAAAAATTATTTTCATATGATTATTGATGATCCGAATCTGGCTTCACAGTTTATCGATATCAATCAATATGCATTTGATACTTATTTTGGCAATAAATATGATTCACAATATGACTTGTATCAGTATAATTTCATGAACTATACTGGTAGATTTATTGTGAAGAAAGTTGGAAATATATTACAGGCTGTGAAGTTGGATAAAAATAATCTTAAAATAAAGGTTAATCATAGTATAACTGTTGATACCAGGTCTGCATTTGAACCTTTGTCCTTTGAGATTACTGATGACCAGGGAAATGTCTTTATTTTTGATGTAACAGAGAAGTCTACAATGAATAAACTATCCAGTTCGGAGGGCTTATTTGGACAGTTGTATACTGAGGGATCTACATTGATAAACAACTACAACAGTGCTTATCATCTGAGTAAAATCAAAAAAAATGAACTGGATATTGTAAGATTAAGCTACGCGGATCCTACAACAATAGTAACTGCGGACAGAGTTTGGTACAGGAACCGATATGGGTCTACTATAGACCAGCAGGCTTCAGGTATAATAGCAAATGAATCTTCACTTCCAAGAAAAAGTGAAAATCATATGACAACTACTAGAACAGAATCACGATCACTGCAAGAGATAGAGGTGGTTGACAGAGGAAAGATAAATTTTGAGTACGAGTATGGTAGACAAGATAGTAATTTTGAAGTAGGATCTAATCAGCCTAGCCTTAAAAGAGTCATTATAAAAAGTAAAGATGGACAATATGATGAAAGCTATGACTTTAATTACAGTTACAAAAACAAGGGAATTTCCAAAAGATTATTTCTAAGTTCTGTTGAGAAGAAAAATAAAAAAGATAATAGCTATATACTAAATCAGAAATATACCTTTGGATATTATGGAGACAGTGGAATACTACTTCCTTCTTATCCTGAGTTGGTAGCAGGTAATGATCGCTTTTTTTCCTGTGCGGGAAATCTTGCTTTTACTAAATGTCCTTCAGCTGAAGTTTTACAGTCAATTGTATATCCAACAAAAGGAAAAGTAGAATTTGTATTTGAATCCAATACCTATAGCTATAAACCGCAGATAACTTCGGATCAGGCGACAGGAGCAGAAGAGATCACAAATTTTGATGGTAACCCCTTAAATTGGGATACCTATAATACAGATGTCTCTTTTAATAACTTCAATCAAGGGTATAAGTTTGCTTTTAGTTTTATTAACCAGACCAATGTAAGTATTAATATTAATTCTTCACAAATAGATCCATACAGCTGGTTGATAAAAATATACAGAAAGGAAGGGAATAATTACATTTACATTCCAGGAGCTGATTTTGGAAGCGCTTTTGATCAAAATCTCCAGGCACCCACTTCAGTTGAAAGACAGTTATCTGCTGGGGAATATTATTTTAAACTGGTAAAATTAGATAATAATAATTATCCGGATTTCTTGTCTAATTTTCACTCAACCTATAGTGTAAGAAACTCCAATAATTACAAATTTTTATTTGATAATAGGGGAATCCGCATTGGAAATATCAGATATTTTTCCGCTGACAATGGGAGTACTCCGGATAGAATTATGAATTTTAATTACCAAGATCTGAATGATTCTAAAAAAAGCACTGGTGCCCTGGTGTTTCCCTTACCTATAACTTCTTATGATGAATCTTATCGCACCATTCTGGAATACGCTTTTGGACAAGGAATAACTACAGAGAATTTTTCAGCAGAACTTACCAGAATCTCCAGCAGAGATTATCTTGCTGCACAAAAAACGAAAGGCAGTGATATAGGATATCAATATGTAACAGTTTATGAAAGTGATAAAGGAAAAACGGTATATCAATATACATCTCCTATAGATAAACCAAACCTATATTCTCCTTCTGGTCAACCACCTTTCATTCCTGTACCTAATTATGATTTTATGAGAGGAAATCTGCTCAACAGAAAAATATATAATCAAAATAATATACTTTTATCCGAATCAAAATTTCAGTATAGTTTTAATTCGGATTTGATTTCTACCGGCGGGGGATTTGAGGCCAAGCAAAAAGGGTCGGCAGGATATTATTTGTATGGTGGTAAATATGCTAGTTATTTATCATATGTTATAGCAGCAAATGGAGGTGATGGTGCAGCTTCTGCATTTGGAACCGATGTGAGTTCATTTTTACAACAGATTAGCTATTCTGAGCTGGTAGGAACTACTAATATGACTCAAGAAGAGCAAATTCAGTACTATCCGAATCAGCATTCTGTAAAACAAGTTCAGGATAATACTTATAATGCTTTAGATTATCTTACCCGCAATAAAGTGACCTATCCTGATAATACAGTAACAGAAACAAGCTATCAATATGCTTCAGAAAAAGGTAACCAATTACTGATTAGTAAAAATATGATTAGGATTCCTTTAGAAACAGAAACCAAAAAGAATGGGGAAACAATTTCTAAAGTGGAGTCTTTATATCCAATAAGTCAGGCCGATGCAGATACAAAAACTTCCGGACTGGCATTACCTTACCAGATCAATTCTACTGATTTATTAAATACAACCTCAAAAGAAGTAACATATGATAATTATGATGAAAAAGGAAATTTACTCCAGTATACTACAAGAGATGGAATTTCAACAGTCATTATCTGGGGTTATAATAAAACCCTTCCCATCGCTAAAATTGTAGGGATTATTTTAAGTGAAATTCCGGATGTCCTTATCACTAATGTCGTTAATTCGTCCAATGCTGACGCAGTTAATCCGGCTAATGAATCTGCCTTAATTAATGATTTGGTTACTTTCAGAAAAGCAATTGAAGCTCTTCCGAGAAGAACTCCTCAGATCTCTACATTTACTTATGATCAGCTTATTGGTGTGACGACTATTACCCCACCATCAGGTATCAGAGAGTATTATGTTTATGATACTGCAGGCCAACTTGAAAAAGTAATTAATATGGATGGCAAAGTGCTAAAGGAGACGAAATACAACTATAAAAACTAAAACCGATGAAAAGATTCCAATATTATTCAATTGTTAAAATTAAACGCCCGTTCAACAATTATTCTTAAATATCGTCCAAGTCTATTGAAATAAGAATATTAATTAACAAATTATATTACCTTAAACGTAATGATAATCAGAAAATTATTACTAACTTTAGTCATAACTTTAAAACCAATTAACTATGTCACATATATTAGCTGGACTATTTGATCATCACAGCGACTACAAAAGACTGGAAAATGATCTGGAGAATTCAGGATTTGAAAACTCAGATTATATTGTATACCTTAATAGTGGTTCTCATAATTCCCAATATCTGGCAAGTGTTACCGTAAATGATATCAATCAGATTGATCTTGCCCGGAATGCGTTTATTCAGAATGCAGCATTGAAATCCTACTTATTTGAAAACATGAACATCAATGAAGCGAATTATGATACCATTAAAAAGTATATTGACGCAAGAAACAGAGCTGAAATCCATAACAGCCCTGATATTAAAATCAAAACGTCAAGTGACGGTATGAATTCTGAAGTAAAATTCTAATCGATATAAAATCTAATAGCCGGAGATCCGCAGTGCATGCTGCGGATCTTTTATGTTTGAAAAAACTAAAAAATTTCGTATTTTCGTCTTATTATAGGCATGCGCACAAATGAGTTACGATTTAGAACAAGAGAATAAAGAGATCCTTGCAAGATATAAGGACCTGATTTCTAACACATACAGAACGTTGGATGAGGAAAATAACAAACTCATCCGAAAGGCATTCGATATCGCTTTGGATGCCCACAAGGATCAAAGGAGAAAATCCGGAGAACCTTATATCTACCACCCTATTGCTGTTGCTAAAATTGTAGCGACAGAGATTGGTCTTGGAGCTACTTCTATTGCCTGTGCCCTTTTGCATGATGTCATTGAAGATTCCGATTATACTTACGAAGATCTGAAAAAAATCTTTGGAGAGAAAATCGCCAGTATCGTGAACGGACTGACTAAGATCTCCATCATGAACCACCAGAATATTTCTGTACAGTCTGAAAATTACAGAAAACTGTTATTGACTTTATCCGAGGATTTCAGAGTTATTCTGATTAAAATTGCAGACCGTCTTCATAACATGAGGACGCTGGAAAGTATGGCTCCGGATAAGCAGAAAAAAATTGCTTCAGAAACGGTTTATATCTATGCTCCGATGGCCCACCGTCTTGGATTGTACAACATCAAATCTGAGCTGGAAGACCTTTCCTTAAAATATAATAGTCCCGAAGTATATAACGAGATCACCGAAAAACTCGAACTTGCCAAAGAAAGCCGTGAAAGATATATAGAAGAATTTACCAAAGAAGTATCAGAAAGACTTCGTGAAGAAGGCTTAAACTTTAAAATCAAAGGCCGCGCAAAAGCAATCTCCTCTATTTACAGAAAAATGCTGAAGCAGGGAGTTTCCTTTGAAGAAGTTTTTGATAACTATGCGATCAGGATTATCTATAAATCGGATGCTAAGAATGAAAAGTTTTTAGCCTGGAAAATCTACTCTATCGTTACAGATGTATACCACAGTAACCCGTCAAGAATGCGTGACTGGATTACCCAGCCCCGTTCTACAGGATACGAAAGTTTACACTTAACGGTTTTAGGTCCGGACAGAAAATGGATTGAAGTTCAGATCCGTTCTGAGCGTATGGATGAAATCGCTGAAAAAGGGGTTGCCGCTCACTACAAATACAAAGAAGGCTACAAACAGAGTTCTGATGACAGAAACTTTGAAAAATGGGTAACAGAAATCCGTGAAGTACTGGAACAGCAGCAGAACCTCTCTACTTCGGAGCTTTTGGATAATATTAAGCTTAATTTATACTCCAAAGAGGTATTTGTGTTTACCCCGAAAGGAGAAATTAAAATTCTGCCAACCAATGCTACTGCCCTGGATTTTGCATTTTCAGTCCATTCTGACTTAGGGATGAAATGTCTGGGAGCTAAAATCAATGGAAAACTGGTTCCTATTTCCTATATCCTTCAAAACGGGGATCAGGTAGATATTCTTTCATCACAGAATCAGAAACCAAAATCTGACTGGCTTGAATTCGTAGTGACTTCAAAAGCCAAATCAAAGATCAAAAGTTATCTGAACTCTCAGAAAAATCAGCTGGTAGAGGAAGGAAAAGAAATTCTGCAAAGAAAACTTCGTCATGCGAAAATCAATTTCAATGATGAAGAAATTAATAAGCTTCAAAAGTTCTTTAATTTAAAATCTTCTCAAGAGCTGTTTCTTAAATTCCAAAGCAACGAATTGGATGTCAGCAGCCTGAGAAAATATATTGAAAGTAAAAACGTATTTAACAATTTACTTTCCAGATTTAGAAAATCTCCGCCAAAAAATCAGCATTTCGAGGAACCGAAAGAGGAAAATCTTGACATGATTATCTTTGGGAAAGATGAGGAAAAACTGAACTATAGCTATGCAAAATGCTGTACAGTGATTCCAGGAGACAAAATTTTCGGATTTATTACCATTTCGGACGGAATTAAAGTTCACAGTGACAGCTGCCCGAATGCCATCAATCTGAGAGCGCAGTATGATTATCGTGTTATTCCTGCCAAATGGGTAAATGCTGAAAGCTTCAAAAACAGAGTAAAAATTGAAATTGAAGGACTTGACAGAATGGGTATGATCAATGATATTACCACGGTCATCAGTGCAAGTATGGGAATGGATATGAAAAGTCTCTCTATTGAATCCAACAATGGAGTTTTCACAGGAAATATCATTCTCGAAGTTAAAAATAAAGGCCAGCTGGAAGAAACCTTCAAAAAACTTAAAAATATTAATGGTGTTTCAAGAGTGAGACGACTACAATCATAAACATGAATTTATCTCTTTATTTTAAAAAATTTTTCAACAACAGTCAGTCTTCAGGAATTATTCTTATTTTCTGTGTACTTGTTTCATTGCTTGTTGCCAACTCATCTGCTGCAGAGAACTTTCAGCATTTTTTAGACAAGGAAGTGGGTACCCATCTTTTTGGACTGGAATATCCTGTCAGCATCTGGATCAATGACGGATTGATGGCAGTATTCTTCCTTCTGGTAGGTCTTGAAATAAAACGGGAACTTGTAGAAGGTGAGCTTTCATCCTTTAAAAATGCTTCACTTCCCATTTTTGCCGCTGTAGGCGGAATGCTTGTTCCGGCAGTGGTTTACAGTATTTTCAATACCGGAACAGAATACAGCAATGGCTGGGGAATTCCTATGGCTACAGATATTGCTTTTTCACTGGCAATTATTTCGATGCTGGGGAAAAAGATTCCCAATTCTATCAAGATATTTTTAGCTGCATTGGCTATTGTAGATGATCTTGGAGCTATTCTTGTGATTGCTATTTTCTACACTGAACAAATCCATTGGAGCTATCTCTTATTGTCTTTTGGAGTGACTGCCCTTCTGTTTATTTTAAATTTTTTAAAAGTAACCAAAACTATATTTTATATTATTCCCGGACTGTTTTTATGGTATTTCCTTCATCACTCCGGAATTCACGCCACGATAGCAGGTGTTGTACTTGCATTTTCAATACCTACCAACGCTTCCAATGTAGAAATATCACCATTGGAAAAACTGGAGCATCAGCTTCACATTCCGGTAAGCTTTCTGATCATGCCTATATTTGCTTTAACGAATACCAATATTACTTTTTCCAGTGAAATGGTTGCCGGTGTTACAAGTACATTAGGTTTGGGAATTATTTGCGGTTTAGTATTGGGTAAGCTGATCGGTATCAATCTGTTTTCACTCATTGCTATCAAATTAAAGCTTAGTTCTCTGCCTCAAAACAGCAACTGGCTTCAAATGATTGGTGTAGGTCTATTGGCCGGAATTGGGTTTACCATGTCCATTTTTATTGCGTTACTTTCCTTTAAAGGAGAAATTCCTATTCAGGATGAAGCGAAATTTGCTATTTTGATTGCGTCCTTTATAGCTGCTATTGCAGGATTTACCATATTAAGTATAAGTTCAAAAGAAAATCCCGAACTGGAAGAGAATTAATCTTTCTTTCGGGTTTCCAGTTTTCTTTTATGCTCTTCATCACCATCAAAGTCAGGTTCTGTAATCTGAGTATGATAGTGTATGGTTTCTCTCTGGATTTCATCGGACAGCAGTTTTTCAATTCTGAGCTTTCTGATGGCCATATTCAGTTCATTTCCGAATAAAAGCAGATATACATTCACATTCACCCAAACCATCAGCAGAATCATACTTCCGATGGATCCGTAAAGCACGTTATACCTTGCAATATCCTTTACATAAATAGCAAAAATATAAGTAGTGACAACAAACAGTATCGTGGTTAAAATAGCCCCAGGAACCGCCTGTCGGAATCTTGTGATTTTTACAGTGCCCAGCCAGTAAAACAAAGTCAGAAGGATAAAATAAAAAAGAGGAAAAGAAACGAACCCAATAATACTGGAGAGGTTATCTACAAGCCAGGAAATATCATAAGCCGGTGTAAAAAGCTTCATCACAACTTCCACATAGTACACCCCAAAAAGTGCTAAAAAAACAATGGTAATAAAGCCTATTGTGATAAAGAATGAAAGAATAAATTCCTTTACGTCACTCAGTTTCTCATCCGTATTTTCATTAAATCCATTAATCAGGGAAAATGTACCATTTGTGGCAAAAATAAGAGCCAGAACAATGGTCAGATTACTGATCCCTCTCATATTGGGGATAATATTGTTTTCTATATATCCTCTTACATCTCCTTCCATATTTGAAGGGAACACATTATGCATCAGCACATCAAAAATATAGAACTGCAGTTTATCATAATGCGGCATATAAGGCAAAACAGAAAGCAGAAACAGAATAAACGGAAAAAGACTTATGGTAAAGCTCCAGGAAATAGCAGCTGCTTTTCTACCAATTTTCCCTTTGAAAATCCCGGAGATATAGATCTGAAACATCTGCCATAGCGATATTCCCAAAACAGGAATATGGATGCTGTCAAAAAACTCTTGAATCTTCAAAATAAATTTGGGAACCTTTACACTCATCGATCTGTTTGTCTTTATACAAATGTAGGGGAATTAAATTAAATAAGGAAAAGATAGAGGGTGATAGGTGGCGGAAATTAGGTAGCAGGTGGCAGATCCCAAGGATTAGGGGAATACTCTGTGAAATAGTAATGAAGGCCTATTGAAGTCAATGGTGAATTTTGCTTCGCAAGTGAATGGTGAATTTTGAAGAGAGCCAAGAACCTAGAGTCAAGAATCAAGATAATGGCAATCTTGATAGAACCAGCAACTACTCAACCGGCAACATTAAACTCAAAACTTTGAACATTACCCTGCGAAGCCCTATCTTTGCGTTCTGAAACTTCTTACAATGCGAATCAGCTTACTTTGTATCGGTAAAACAGACGATAAAGAAATTACGTCTCTAATTAATTACTACCTCAACCGTTTACCTAAACACTGGAATTTTGAAATCACAGAAATCCCGGATGTTAAAAACGCCAAAAACCTCTCTCCTGACCTTCTTAAAAAGGAAGAAGCTAAATTGTTTTTAAATCATATCGACAAAAACGATCTGGTCGTGATTCTTGATGAAAAAGGAAAGCAGTTTACCAGCCGTGAATTTTCACAGAAAATTGATACCTGGATGAATTCTTCTGTGAAAAAAGTACACATTCTTATTGGAGGCGCTTATGGTTTTTCTGAAGAGATTTACAGCAGAGCAAATGAGAAAATGTCTTTATCCAAAATGACTTTTACCCATCAGATGATCCGCCTGTTTATTGTTGAGCAGCTTTACCGTGCTGATCAGATTTTACAGGGTAAGCCTTATCATAACGATTAAAACAAAGGAGCTATCTCAAAAGTTAAATAGTTTGACTTTTGAGACAGCCTCCTTTTATGTATTGATATTTATTTCAGACCAATCTGTCTTTTTGCCTCACCCACTACAAAAGCAACAGAATTGGCAATATTAAAACTCCTGATCAGTTTTGACATAGGAATTGTCAGATGATTTTCAAAACGGTCCAGAACCTCTTTGCTCAGTCCCACACTCTCTTTTCCGAAAACCAACCAATCCCCATCCTGAAAATCGGTTTCCAGATATGATTTTTCAGCATGTGAACTCATTAAAAAAACACGTGACCGATCAGGGATCTGTTCAATCCATTCTTCAATATCTGCATATTCAGAAACATCGAGATGTACCCAGTAATCCAGCCCGGAACGCTTCAGGTTTTTATCATTAATTACAAATCCAAATGGGTGAACCAGGTGTAATCTGCTTTCGGTTCCTACACATAATCTTCCGATATTTCCTGTGTTATTTGGTATTTCGGGTTCTACAAGAACAATATTCAACATCTCTATCTCTTTATTCGTTTTTAAAAACAGTTAAACCAGGTTTAATATTTTCGTTTGGATTTAATTTAATAATCAGGATTATAAATTTCAATTTATTTCTTGCCACATTTAGCATAGGAATCTGTAAGCACCGTTTTTTCGTAGCCTAAAGCAACTGCTTTATCAAGATTTGCGCAGGCTTCCTTAAGTTTGGAAGTATCCAGCAGAATCATGGCTTTGCTCACATAAGATTGTGCAAATTTGGGATCTATGGAAATGGCTTTATTGGCATCGGTAAGTGCTTCTTTATATTTTTTCATTTTAAAATACACATCAGCACGGCCGTTGTAAAGCAATGATTCCGGTTTTTCAGAAAGAAGTATATTGTAATCTTTTAAAGCTCCGTCCAGATCACCATTATTTTTTTTCAGATTGGCTAGTCCTGTTTTTGCAAAAATATTATCAGGTGCAAAAGTCAGAATCTGATTAAGGTCTTTGATGGCAAGATCCTTTTTTCCCTGGCTGTCGTAGATTTTGGAACGGGTAAGGTATAAATCCGGAGTTTCAGGATTCACTTTCAATCCTTTTTCTACATATTCCAGTGCTTTTACCTTATTTCCTTTCTGGTTGTAAAGCGATGAGAGGTTGGCATAAACGGAAACCGACATAGGATTTGCTTTTAACGCAGAATCATAAGATTTAAAAGCCTGAGTCGTCTTCCCCAGCCTTCTTTGAGCCGTTCCGAGATAGTCATAATATTCCGACTGAAATTTTTGAATCTGTTCTTTCTCAGCCAGTTTTAAGTATTGCTCTTCTGCACACTTATAGTCAGCTTTATTAAAACAGTCTTCGGCCAATTTTTTATCCTGGGCATAGAAATTAAGAGAGAAACAAAGGGAAGTTACTAATAATAAAGTTTTTTTCATGAGGTTATAGTTTGTTTATTGATCACTTTTTTGGCGAGTGCACCAAATATCACTCCCAATAAAGATCCAACAAACGCCCCCACCAAAATATCAATTGGGAAATGCACTCCTAAATAGATTCGGCTGTACGAAACAACCAGAGCCCATGCAAATATAGCATAAGGAAACCATTTAATCTTCTTTTTCAATAAAATACCTAAATATGTTGCCAAAAAGAAGGTATTGGAAGCATGAGCTGAATAAAACCCAAACTGTCCACCACATTTCACAATCCTCATATGATGCTCCAGAGTAGGGTCATGGCAAGGTCTTAACCTCGCTACCCCATATTTGAAAATATTGGCCAGCTGATCTGAAACGACAGCCCCTAGTGCTATAAATATGAGAATAAAAACTAAAGTTTTTAGTTGATAATTTTTGTATAAAAAATAAAGAAAAATAATATAAAGAGGTACCCAGATCCAGGTACTTGAGATCAGCATCCAAAACTGATCGAAAGATGAATCGCCCAAATTATTAAGGTATAGAAATACCTTTTTATCTTCCTGAATGATCTCCTCCATGATTATCTGCTTACAGGTCCTTCATAAGTCTCATCATCAGCAGGCTTCGGTTTTGGAGGCTCATTAGAAGCAAGAGTACCCGGTTCCGTCAGAATATCTTTTTCGATATCTTTCATCGGGTTGAAATCTTTGGCAGCATCTTTCACCTTTTCAATCTCACGCTTTATTTCAGAAACAGGATTATCTGTTTCCTTCATAATTTCAGTTTTGATATCTTCTACTGCTCCACGCATTTTTCTAACGCCTGCACCTAGGTCACGCGCAATCTGAGGCAGTTTATCCGGTCCGAATAATACAACGATTGCAATGGCAATGAGTGCCATTTCTCCAATGCTTAATTCCATCCTGTAAAATTACAAAAGATTATTGCATTTATGAATGGTAAACTAAAAATTTAAACAAATTTTAAGATTTTGTAAAATGAGAATGGAAGTTCAGTGTTTTTAGTTGAGAATTGCTGGTTATTAGTTCTTTGTTTCTCGCTACTGGTTTCTTTTATTACTGGTTCTATCCAGGCTGCCATTATCTTGACTCTAGATTCTAGACTCTCCCTTCAAAAATTCACCACTCACTTACAAAGCAAAATTCACCATTGACTTCAATCAACCTTCATTATTATTTCACAGAGTATTCCCCCTAATCCCTATTACCTATAAATTAACAAATACTTAATTCAAAACAATGAGAATTACATAACAATTCAGTATATTTATAATACACAATCAAATAAATATATAGTATGAAAAAACTAGTGACTACTTTTAAAGTTTTCGCCGTATTATCGGTATTGGCATTCAATAGCTGCCAGAATGAAAACAGTGAAATGGATCAGCAGGAAACAATTCAGGCAAAGATAACCGCCTCTGACCTGAAAAAAGAGATTACTCCTCTTTCCTCTCAAATTGTTCCTGAAGCAGTACAACTTCAACTGAATGAATCCGGTAAAAACCTTGAAACTTATCTGAAAAATGATCTGCAGATTGCAGAAGTGAAGGTATTGGGAAAAATTTCAACCCAAAAAGGCATTGATCTTTCCAAAAGCCTGATCGCCGACAAAGACCAGTTTATTGCAACAGGAAACATCATGGATCCGTCTTCAGTAAAGATTGGAAAAATTGGAGATTTATATCACGGAGATGACCTGACAACAGCTCAGCAGGGATTGAAAGAAGTGGTCACTGAAGAAATAAAACCTGGGATTAATGTTATGGAAATAACTTGGAACAGCAAAAGCGGAAAATTTACGACACTATGTTTTTACAAAGATTCGGGAATTATCTGGGACAATATTTTCGGAGGTCTTATTATGATGGATTCACGTGGAAATTCGGAAGCATCCAACAACAATCAGGCAGCAAAAGTAGTTTCTACCTGGTATAAGCAATGGTGGACCGCAAGCTGGCTGTGGGGTTCCAAAAGAGGTGAAACCGGATATCAGATTACGATTTATTATTCCGGTTCTACGGTTTCCAATGCAGATGTAAGCGATTGGGGATATATCAGTTTAGGAAAAGCGAAAAGTGAGAGTAAGATTATAAAGAAAACAGGAGCTTACGGGCAATGCCGTTATGCGCTGGGGCTTTGTACTCCTACAGGTTCTTTAAGTTTTAATAGCAGCAATTTCTCTATGTCATTCTCAGGATTGGGCAGCAATATTGTAAGTAACGGGACAAAATCTCTTTATCCATAATTTTCATAAAAATCAGATTTCAAAAAACGGGAAGCTCAGCAAGCTTCCCGTTTGTATTTTATATTAAGACTTTTGAAGGGATTCGTTTTCAATTTTTGATTTCAATACTTCTACTGCATTTTCTTTCAGTCCGAAAGTATTCATCAGTATTTCATACAACTGCATATCATTTTCTATAGATATGGATTCTTTCTCACCATGATCAGACCGGATATTCAGGACATGGTCTGTATAGGTATAACGGACATTCTCATCTACTTTTGAAAGGATTAGTTTGTTCTTAAAATGAGAATCCGGATGAGTAGACAAATACCAATTAGAGATAGTAAGATCAATGGGCTCTACATGTTCAGGTATGAAGCGGTACACCGGGAACCATTGTTCTTTCAGCATCCAGAGGGTATAGGTTTCTTCTTTATAGGAAACTTTAAATATTCCGTTGGGTGTTTGCTGTGGTTCTTCTTCATTTAAAAGAATAGGTGCTGTAAGTGTAGCTGTCCCAAATCCACAGTCTACAACATACTTTTCACCTCCAAAATCCACGATCAGTAATAAATGAGTCTGTGCCGCAACGCTGTCTTCTTGTCTCCCCCACACTACTCTTCCAAGCTGTAATTTTACATTGAATCCTAAATGTTTTAAAACTTCGCTTAAAAGCAGATTTTGTTCATAGCAATATCCGCCTCTCGATTCTGTAACCAGTTTTTTAAAAATATCCGCCAGATCCAGAGAAGGCACTGTTCCTGTGTAAGAGTCAATATTCTCAAAAGGAATATGTTTAGGATGAAGCCGGTGTATTGTTTTCAATACCTCCATAGTCATTTCCGGCGTTCCGGAGAAATGAATCCGTTCGAAATATTTTTCCAGGTCTAATGTATTCATAATTTATTTTGTGTTTAAAAAAGTAGAAAGACTACTTCTGTAAAATTATCGAATAGATTGAACCCAGAGCCACCTATATGTTCGGAATAGAACAAATCTATTGTTTCTGAAAATCCTTTTCTATTTTTTCTTTTCCTTTTTTCTGAAATGCAGAATAGGTGATCACAACGCTGATCGCCATTAAAATAAATGCTAAAAAGAAAGGCGCACCGGAAAACTTGAATGGCGCTTCATCATGGGTAAAAAAGTAAAACAGGTTTGTCATCATCGGAGGCCCGATAATTGAAGTTGCACTCATTAAACTCGTTAACGCTCCCTGAAGTTCACCCTGCTCATTGGAAGGAACACTTTTTGTGATGACAGACTGTAAAGCCGGTCCACAGATTCCTCCTAAACAATAAGGAACCAAAAATACAAACATCATCCATCCTTCAGAGGCAAAAGCAAACAGCAGCATTCCTACGGCATAGAAAGCCAATCCGTAGTAAATACTTTTCTGCTCTCCAAGCCTTGGAGTAGTCCATCTGATCAGTCCACCTTGTACGAGACCAACCAATAAACCTACTACTCCCAATGAAATCCCTACCATTCTTTCTGTCCAGCTGAATTTATACATTGTAAAGAAACTCCAGTTGCTCTGTACGGCATGACCTGCAATATAAATCAATATTAAGGAAAGAATAAGTCCGGAAATTTCAGGGTGTTTACCTAAAAACTTAAATGAACCTATAGGGTTTGCACGTTTCCAGTCAAACTCTCTTCTTTTATCTTTATCCAAACTTTCAGGAAGGATGAAATATCCATACAAGAAGTTAAGCAGACATAAACCCGCAGCAGCATAGAAAGGGACTCTGGCACCATAATGACCAAGTACACCGCCCAGAACCGGACCTATAATAAATCCGAGCCCAAAAGCAGCTCCTATCAGTCCAAAATTCTTGGCTCTGTCTTCATCCGTCGAAATATCTGCAATATAGGCACTGGCAGTGGTGACACTTGCGCCCGTTATTCCGGCAATAATTCTTCCCAGAAACAGCCACCAGATTGTGGGAGCCAGTGCAAGGAAAATATAGTCCACAGCAAATCCGAAAAGAGAAATCAGGATCACAGGTCTACGCCCATATTTATCACTCAGGTTTCCAACAAGAGGAGAAAATATAAATTGGGTAAAGGCATAGGCAAATCCAAGCCAGCCACCATATTTTGCGGCTTCACTAATATCTGCATGAATAAGTTCCTCAATTAATTTGGGAACAACAGGAATGATGATTCCCCATCCTGTAATATCTATCAGTAAAGTAATAAATATAAAGCCTATAGCCGCTTTTTTCCTTGAATTTTCCATGATGGTGCAAAATTAATCAAATCTTAAAAATAATGGTTCTAAATTTCATTGTATTAAAGAAGTATAACATTAATAATACACTCAATTTGCTTTTTAGCATTTATAAGGAATAAAAAAAAAGCAGATATTTAGCAAAAAAAAGACCGTCTCTTTCGAAACGGTCTTTATTAATTTATTGTAGTTTGTATTACTTTGAAGCAAGTTCTTCTTTTGTAGAAGTGGTTTTTCCATGTACCTCTTCTTCTTTTCCTGTTTTAAGGAAGTCATAAGCAATTGCAGACGCAATAAAGATAGATGAATACGTACCGAATCCAATACCAATTAACATCGCAAACATGAATCCTCTCAAGTTATCACCACCGAAAATAAAGATCGCAAGGATAACCAGAATTGTAGTAAATGAGGTGTTGAATGTTCTACCCAATGTACTTGAGATAGAGTCATCAAACAGACCCGCTAATGTTAAAGATTTTTTCTCTCTCAGGTATTCTCTAATTCTGTCGAAGATAATTACCGTATCATTGATTGAGTACCCTAATACAGTAAGAATCGCAGCAACGAAATCCTGATTGATCTCCATGTTGAACGGCATAAACTTATGAAGTAATGAATAAGCCCCCAAAATGATAACAGCATCGTGGAATAACGCGGCAACAGCACCAAGGGAGAACTGCCATTTTCTAAATCTTACCAAGATATAGATAAAAATACCTGCTAATGCTGCAACTACAGCAAGAATACCGTGTGTCTTGATATCGTCTGCTACAGTAGGTCCTACTTTCTCAGAAGAAATAATTCCTGAGTGATCTTTATCTGCAGATTTGAAATCTTTTAAGGTCATATTTGCAGGTAAGCTGGATTTTAATCCGTCATACAATTTCTGCTCAACAGTCTGGTCAGCTTTCAAAGATTCGTCTTCGATAAGGTAATCTGTAGAGATTTTCAACTGCTTGTCATTACCGAAAGTTTTAGCTTCTACTGAAGAGTTTTTACCATCCTCAGTCTGGAACATTTTTACTAAGCTAGCTTCAACATCTTCAGCATTTACTGCCTTATCAAATCTTACCACATAATTTCTACCTCCTGTAAAGTCGATACCATATTTGAATCCGTGGATTGCAATAGATGCGATACAAACAATAGTTAAAACACCAGAAATGATGTAAGCATATTTTCTTTTTCCAATAAAATCGATCCAGGTATTTCTGAAAAGATTTTTTGTAGCACCTGTCCAAACAGAAAGGTGTTTTCCTTTATTCAGTCTAGAGAAGATCATTACTCTTGAGATCAATACCGAAGTAAAGAATGTCATCAAGATACCGATTCCTAATGTTAATGCAAAACCTTTGATAGGCCCTGTTCCGAAAAGGAATAGTACACCTGCCGTCAATAATGTCGTTAAGTGACCATCAACAATTGCATTTAATGCATGTTTGAAACCGTCTTTGTATGCTTCAAGAATACTTTTTCCTGCGAAAAGTTCTTCTTTAGTTCTTTCATAGATAATTACGTTCGTATCTACCGCCATGGCCATTGTAAGTACAATACCTGCGATACCAGGAAGCGTAAGTGTAGCATCTACGGAATCCATAATTCCGAAAATGTAGAATAGGTTGATGATCATTGCAATTACTGCATAAACACCAGCTCCACCATAGTAGAAAATGATATAAGCAATAATTAATAAGAATGCGATACCGAATGACATCACACCAGCATCAATAGATTCCTGTCCTAATGAAGGCCCTACAACTGTAGCCTGAACTACTTTTGCACCTGCCGGTAATTTACCTGCTCCTAAAACGTCAACCAATTCTTTAGCTTCTTCCTGAGAGAAGTTACCAGAGATCTGGGTTCTACCGTTCGGGATTGCATTTACAACGTTTGGTGCAGTATATACTCTACCGTCAAGCGTTACAGCAACCGGTTTACCAACGTTTTTCTCAGTTAATGTTTTCCAGTCTTTTGCTCCTTTGGAATCCATCTGCATATCTACCACTACTCTGCTCAGCTCATCATAGCTGATGTTTGCAGTTTCTACCGCACCGTCTACCGGAGCTTTTTGGTTGATGTTACCTCTGATTGCATACAGGACTAAGCTTTCAGCATCTGTAGCTTCAGGCTTGTAACCCCACATGAACTGTGTATATTTAATGTTAGACGGACGTAAAGACTGACCAACCTTACTGTTTAAAATTTTATTTACAACAGCTGTATCGGATAATTTTACGTTAGCAACACCATTCGTTCTTAATTTGTCAAGCTGTAAAAGGCTCATGAAGTTCACATTCTTTGCTACTCCCATAGAATCTCCTTTTGTAGCAACCATAGTTGTCAAAGTTTGGAAATAAGGCGCAATCTCAGGAACCTGCTGTACTTCCCAGAACTGAAGTTTTGCAGAAGTTTGAAGCATTTTCTTCACTTTATCGATGTCCTTCATACCAGGCATTTCCACAGAAATTCTAGCTGTTCCAGGTACTCTCTGAACGTTTGGCTGCACAGCACCCATTTTATCAATTCTCGTTCTGATTACCTCAAAAGCTGTTCCTACAGATGCATCAATTTTTCTTTTAACAATGCTTTTTACCTGCTCATCAGGAGTATTGTACTTCACCTCGGTAAGTGTAGTATTTCCGAAAATTTCCGGATCTGCCAACTTAAGGTTTGTACCTTTAGCTTTGTTCACTACATCGAATTGTTCGAAGAAATTATCAATGTAAGCTTTTGTAGAATTCTTCTGTGCTTCATCAGTTTTGTTTAAAGCCTCAATAAGAACAGGATTTGTAGAATAATTTGTTAAATCATTCACAAGATCTCTTTGGTTGATTTCCAAAAGAACGTTGATCCCTCCTTTCAAGTCAAGACCAAGTTTCATTTCCTTGTCTTTGGCTTTAGTGTAATAAAGTTTTGTGAATCCTAGATTCAAAGTATCCTTAGAAAGTCTAGCAATTTCTTTCTGATACTTCTCCGGATTGTCTCCTGCAATAGCAGTTGCCTGCTTTTCAATTTTGCTGGCGTACCATGTTGGTAATAGCTCGTTTAAGCAAATCAACCCTAGTACAATAGCGACAATTGTAATAAGTCCTTTTCCTTGCATTTTGTTATAACTACGTTAAATTAAGTCGGCAAATATAATGATTTTCTTGTATTTTATGAATTTTTAACAACAGAAATGGTTTATTTTCAGATATATTGGTATTCTGAGTTCTATTTAAGATTTAACAATTTTTTCTTAGTATCATAATGAAGTCTTCAAAATTCGATTGGTATAAAATTTTCATTCACTTTCTCAACACACTAACTCTCACAATATTATGAAAAAACTACTTTTTGCCATTAGTATTTTTTCTTCCTTAATTGCTAATTCTCAAAGCATTAATTTGGAAGAATTTGCCACGGGACTTACCAGCCCGGTAGAGATTACAAACGCCAATGACAGCCGGCTTTTTGTTGTTCAACAGAACGGAATTATTAAAATTATTCAACCTAACGGGACAATTAATCCCACTAATTTTCTGAACATCGGTTCAAAAATTATTTTTAGCGGTGAAAGAGGTCTTCTGGGACTTGCTTTTCACCCACAATATCCTACCAACGGGTATTTTTTTGTGTATTATAATAACCCGGCAGGCAATATCATTGTTGCAAGATACAGTGTCAGTTCAACTGATCCTAACGTGGCTGATCCTGCTTCTGAAAAAATCCTGCTCAACATTCCCAAACCATTCGACAATCACAATGGAGGAAGTATTCATTTTGCTCCTGACGGAAAACTCTGGATCATCACCGGAGACGGAGGAAGTGGTGGCGACCCCAACAATAATGCTCAAAACAAAAATGTTCTGCTTGGAAAAATGTTGAGAATAGATGTGGATGCTACTGGTCCTTACAACATTCCTCCTGATAATCCTTTTGCCGGAGCCGGAGTAGCTGGTGCCGATGAAATATGGGCCTATGGTCTCAGAAATGCATGGAAATTTTCCTTTGATCTAACCACCGGAAATGCGATGATTGCAGATGTAGGCCAGGGCGCCATAGAAGAAATCAATAAAATGCCTATAACACAAGCCGGTTTGAACTATGGCTGGCGCTGCTATGAAGGAAATAATGCCTATAATACAGCAGGATGTGCTGCACAGTCTACCATGACCTTTCCTATTGCAGTATATGATCATTCAGGCGGAAAATGTTCTATCACGGGTGGCTATGTTTACAGAGGAACTCAATATCCGTCACTTCAGGGGAAATATTTTTTTGCAGACTACTGCTCTACCCAGATCGGAATTCTGGATAGCAATAATGCCATCACTTGGACGGGTCCTTATTCCGGAAATAATTTTTCTACTTTCGGAGAGGATTATCAGAAAGGACTGTACGTAGCTGCAGTGAACAGTGGAAAAATTTTTAAAATATCCACAGGGACTTTAGGAACTCAGGAAAGTACTTTAGGAACCGTAAAAATTTATCCTAATCCTGCTTCAAAAGAAATTTTCATTGATGGCATTACAGATAAAAAAGCAACCCTGGAAATTATCAGTGCAGAAGGAAGAAAAGTATTGGAAACAGATCAGATCAGTCAGGGCAAAAGCATTGATATTTCACATATACCAGCCGGAGTATACTATATTAATCTAAAATCCGGAGAACAGAAGTCTTACAGTCAGAAATTGATTATTAAATAATTATAGTTTGTTGTTAACGCAAGCGAAACGCTAAGATTTTTACAATTCTATGAAAAGGGCGCAAAGGCGTTTCACTAAGCAAAAAAATCTTGCTAAACACAGTAGCTTTGCGAACATAGCAATAAACTACCTGGCTAATAAAAAAAGCGGTTCAGATCTGAACCGCTTTTATTTATATTGTCATTGAGAAAATCCTTGTTTCAGGCTTATTTCTCATCATTCTCAGGTCAAAAACCATGGCTACATTTCTTGTGAATGCTCTTCCGGCTTCTGTAATTTTAACTTCTGTCCCATTAATCTCAACCAGTCCGTCATTTTCCATTTCTTTCAACATTTCCAAAGCGTTTTCAAGCTCCGGGAAAGAATTGTTGATATCAAAAGTTGTTTCAAGCTGGCACATCAGATTCAGAATATGTCTTCTTACAGTCAGATCTTCTTCACTCAGAACGTGTCCTTTTACAACAGGGATCTCACCTCCTTCAACCATTTTCTGATATTCCTCAACCGTTTTTACATTCTGGGCAAAAGCATACCATGAATCTGAAATGGCAGACATACCAAGTCCTACCATCAGCTGGGTTTTGCTTGAAGTATACCCCATGAAGTTTCTGTGAAGTTTTTTATGAATCAAAGACTGATACAGATCATCATGTTCAAGAGAGAAGTGATCCATCCCTACTTCAATATATCCTAAATCCTGAAGCAATCTTTTACCATCTTCGTACAAACGGCGTTTTTCTTCTCCGCTTGGAAGGTCATTTTCATCAAAACCTCTCTGCCCAACTCCTTTCACCCATGGAACGTGTGCATAAGAGTAGAAGGCAAGTCTGTCCGGCTTCAGCTCCATTGTTTTTCTGATCGTGTGTTCCATCGCCTCCCAATTCTGATGTGGCAGTCCGAATACAAGATCATGACTGATTCCTCTGTAACCAATTTCCTTTGCCCATTCTGTAACATTTTTTACGTTTTCAAAGGGTTGAATTCTATTGATTGCTTTCTGAACTTTAGGATCATAATCCTGAACGCCAAAGCTTACTCTTCTGAAACCGAGGTCGTATAAAGTCTGAAGATGTTCTTTCGTTGTATTGTTAGGATGCCCTTCAAAAGAAAATTCCGGATGTTCCGCAATGTCTACAGTTGAAAAAATTCCCTCCAATAATGTTTTTAAGTTCTCAGGAGAGAAAAATGTAGGAGTTCCACCTCCTAAGTGTAATTCTTTCAGTTTAGGTCTTTCGTTGAAAAGGTCAAGATAAAGTTTCCACTCTTTCAAAACACTTTCCAGATAAGGCACTTCAACACTGTGTTGTTTGGTAATACGTTTATGACATGCACAGAACGTACACAAAGCCTCACAGAAAGGCAAATGGATATAAATAGAAATCCCCTCCTCTGCATTACTCTCATGAAAAGACCTGATTACAGTTTCCTTCCATTTTTCCGGTGAAAATGTAGATTCATCCCAATACGGAACGGTAGGATAAGAAGTGTAACGCGGTCCGGGAATATTATACTTATCTATTAAAGAGTTCATTTTGAAATTTAAAATTTTATAAGAGTATGAAATTTAACACTATTAAAATTTCATCTTACAAAATTAACCATTAGTTATGAATTTTAACCTATGAATTATATTAGGTTCTATTTTATAATGAGTCTAAATACGTATGGCCACGCTTTTGGCAAATAGTGATAAATTCTATTCCTGATATTTAAAATTTTAATTTCATTACCGCGATTTTATTATTTCCGGCAAAAACTACATTGTTCCCATCAATCCATTGGCAGACGAAAAAGCCTTTCTCATCAGAAATTTTCTTCCATGTCTTTCCAAAATCTGAAGAATAACTGACATGCTTGTCTCCAACTGCAATGATTTCTTTTCCTTTTGATCCGGGCTTAATCTTCACACAGGTTGTATATCCCGCATTCTGTCCTGAAGCCTGAATCTGCCAGGTTTCACCAGCATCAATAGTGGTTGCAATATTGTTCATATTGGCATCCTGCTTGGTATAATCCCCTCCTGCTGCAATCCCGAAACGGTCTTCAAAAAAATCGATAGAATACATTCCTTGTGAAGATTCTCCCTGAATGAAAGGTGTTTCTATAATCTTCCAGTCCAATCCCTTCTGCTTAAAGATCCTGGAAGCTTTCCCGCCCGTTGCAATCCAGAGAATATCCTTGTAGGAAGCAATATTTGTATTGCTGGCAGCAAATGCGGCTTCCCCTTCCTTAAGTCTTACTGCCTCGTGATTACCCATTGGAGGATTCCACACATCGTACATTTTCTTGTGAGGGAATAATAATGCCAGCTTCATCAAAAGATTTTTATCAGGATCACTGAACGTTATACCATATCCATCCTTTACAAAATGTAAAGCATCATAGAAAGCGGTTTTAGCAGTATCTTTAAAGACAATCTGTGATTTCAGATCTTTTTTATCAATTTTAAAGAAGTAAGCAGGGCTTTCAATGTTGATGGCATAAAAAGAGGTTTTATCCTGTGCCAGCGTTCTGAACTGAAGCTTTTCCTCAGACAGTTTTATCTGCTTCTGATTTTTATAATCTTTCAGATCTACAAACCCGAATTTGGAATCTGTACCGCTATACCAGACCTTATTATCATATAATTCCAGCGCTCTGATGCTGATTTTATCATTAAGAATGGTTTCAAAACTTTCCACTTGCTGGGAAAATGCTGTAAGTCCTGCGGATAGGAATAAAATGGAAAAAAACTTTTTCATATAATAGTATTGGGACAAAAAAAACCGCCGAAGCGGTTTATATTATTATTAATCTTGGTTCTGATATTTTTCAGGATTATTAAGTTTACTGTTTGATTTTCCGTAAAGGAAATACACCAAACCTCCTAAGAACAACCATACAGCAGAAAGTTCCAATGCATGAGCACTTAAGTTAAATATCAAATAGATATTGATAAACACTCCCAATGCCACCACTATTTTGTAAGCCGGAACTTTGAAAGGTCTTATCAAATTAGGTTCTTTTTTTCTCATTACCCAAACGGCAATACAAACCAATGTAAATGCAAACAGGGTTCCAAAACTTGTCATATCTGCCAATGTTGAAATTGGAGTAAATGCTGCGATCAAAGCCACTACAATTCCCAACAAAATAATTCCTTTGTAAGGTGTTTTTGTTTTTGGGTGAAGTTCTCCGAAAAATTTAGGAATCAATCCGTCTTTTGCCATACCGATGAAGATTCTTGACTGCCCCATCATCATTACCATTACTACAGAGATCAATCCTACTGTTGCGGCGATGGTTACTACATTACTTGCCCAGTGCTTTCCTGCAATTTCAAATGCATACGCTACAGGCGCTTTGATTGCATCAGGATATTTACCTTCAGGGTTAAAGTCTGTATAATGCATCATCCCTGTTAATACAAGCGATACACAAATATAAAGCGCTGTACACACCAATAGTGATGCAATAATTGCAAAAGGCACATCTTTTTTAGGATTAATAGCTTCTCCTGCCTGTGTAGAAACAGCATCAAAACCAATATAAGCAAAGAAAATAGCTGCTGCACCGGAAATAATTCCTTTAATACCATAGGCAGAGACCATATCCCCTTCAGAATTTCTGATCTGTACCTGATCCGGAATAAAAGGTTTCCAGTTTTTTACACCATCTACAGCGTTGTAAAGATCAGTATTAGAAAAAATAATATATACTCCTGCAATAATTACAAAAATAACGGCAGAAGTTTTCATCAAAACAATCAGGTTATTAGCCCCTGCTGCTTCTTTAGTTCCTTTTACCAATAATGCAGTAATTAAAAGAACAAGAATAAATGCCGGCAGGTTCATTGAAAAACCATCTCCTGTATAACTGGCAGGATCTGATGTAAGATAAGCCGGTAAATGAATATTAAAGATTTTCAAAAATTTGTTAAAATATCCGGACCAGCTCACCGAAACGGCCATACTCGCCATGGCATATTCGAGGATGAGACACCACCCCATGGCCCATGCAAAAATTTCTCCTACCGTTCCATAGGCATAAGCATAAGCTGAACCTTCTACAGGAATAATGGATGCAAACTCTGCATAGCACAATGCAGCAAAAACACAGGCAATACCTGCTATGATAAAGGAAATGGCAAGTGCTGGTCCTGCGTGATAATAGGCTCCTGTTCCCGTAAGAACAAAGATTCCACCACCGATGATAGCACCCACTCCAATTGCTGTTAAACTCCATTTTCCAAGGACTTTCTTCAGCTCACTTTTCTTCATATCTGCCTCATAGGCACTTAGTGGCTTTTTAACCCAAATTTTCGACATGTTTTTTTATTTATTAAGGATTTACGAAAATATAAAAAATTTAGGAACTCCCACGTTTATCGTTAAACTTTCGTCATTTATTTTACATAAAGTTTTTAAAAACCTGAGCAACATATTATATAATCCATTTTAAAAAGTCCATATTTTTGCTTATTTTTGATTGCATGAATTTATATGATCTTTTTGTAAAGCCTTATGAAAGCTATGATTCTTTACAGATTACATTGGAAGCATCAGGTGCTATTTTCGGAATACTCAGCGTATTTTTTTCCATTAAGAAAAATATATGGGTATACCCTACCGGCATTATTTCAACTCTGATCTACGTATATCTTCTTTTCAATGCCGGGCTGTTAGGAGACTGCATAATCAATGTCTATTATTCTGTTATGAGTATTTATGGCTGGGTTCTATGGGCCAGAAATTCTGAAGATCATGTTCATGTAGAAGTTACCTGGGCCACCCGAAAAGAATGGACTCATGCTGCCCTGCTTTTCATACTGAGTCTGGCACTGGTTACTCTTATTTATTATTATAAGCCTTATATTGATAATCAGTTTTCTATGGAGGGAACCAGTTTAGGATTGTATCACCTGGACTTGGCAAATTGGATGGATGTTTTCACCACTTCAATATTTTTAGTAGGAATGTGGTTGATGGCCAAACAGCGCATTGACAGCTGGATTTTCTGGATTATCGGAGATATTATCTGCATCCCTATGATGATTTTTAAGGGATTTGGAATCACTTCGGTTCAATATTTGGTATTTACTATAATGGCTATCTTAGGATACCTCAATTGGAAAAAAAGTTTTAAAGAAAAAAAAGTACAATAAAGTCATGAAAAATTTATTCAAAATAGCAGTCAGTATTTTTGCTATTACCAGCTTAACCTCTTGTTTAGCATATACCGACGGATACGGAAGCAATGGAAACTATGGATATGGAGATCCCTATTATAACAACGGATATTACTATGCGCCTTCCGGATATTACGGAAATGGAGGATATTATGGTAATGACGGCTATTATTACAGAAACAACGTTAATTACTACTATGATAATGGAATTCCTTATTACTATGACAATTATAATAACTCCAGAAGAAAAGTCTATGTAGAAAGAAGATCTTCTTCTTCATCGAGACCTCAAAACGGATTCCAGAATACCCGTACAACGAATAGTAACGGTTCATACAATAATAACGGAGGATTCAATAATAATAGAAACTCCAATAGTAACAGTGGATTCAGAAACCAAAACAATGGTAATCAGAACAATCAGGGTAACCAAAACAACAGCGGATTCAGAAATTCCAACAGTAACAGCGGATTCAGAAACCAAAGCAGCGGTAACCAGAATAGTCAGAGTACCCAAAATAACAGTGGATTCAGAAACCAAAACAGCGGCAGCCAAAACAGCACCAGATCAGAATCTTCCGGCGGTGGATTCAGAAACAGTTCCAGCGGCCAAAGCAGTGGTTCAAACAGACAACAGAGCGGCGGAGGCGGCTTTAGATAAAACGATTATAAATAAGGAAACGAACAGTTAACACTGTTCGTTTTTCATTTTAAATATATTAATTTTGCTTCTTCATTTAGACAAAAAAATATGGAATTTTATAAATATCAGGGAACAGGAAATGATTTCGTAATGGTAGACAACCGTGATCTGCAGTTTACTAAAGATAAAAACAGTATTGAAAAATTATGTGACAGACGTTTTGGAATAGGTGCTGACGGCCTTATTCTATTGGAAAACGATCCGAACTATGATTTCAAAATGGTTTACTACAATTCTGACGGAGGAGAAAGTACCATGTGCGGAAACGGAGGAAGATGTCTTGTAGCTTTTGCTTTTTTCCTTGACATCTTTGAAGATAAATGCAAATTCATTGCAACAGACGGAGAGCATGAAGCTGAAATCCATAACGGGATCATTAAATTGAAAATGATTAATGTGAATACCATTTCACAAGACGGAAATGACTTTGTTCTGAATACAGGATCTCCACATTACGTAAAATATGTAGAAAATCTTCCCGATTACAACGTGTATACTGAAGGAAACGGGATCAGAAATTCAGAAAATTATAAGGAAAAAGGAATCAATGTAAACTTTGTAGAAAAAATTTCTGATGATGAAATTTTTGTAAGAACCTATGAACGAGGCGTTGAGGACGAAACTTACAGTTGCGGAACAGGAGTTACTGCTTCTGCTTTAACTTTTCTTCAAAAACACAATCTAACCTCTGTAAAAGTTAAAACTTTAGGCGGAAACCTTAAGGTATATGCTGAAAAAAGCGGAGATACATTCCAGAATATTTGGCTGGAAGGTCCTGCAAAGCAAGTTTTTAGAGGTAAAACAGATCTTCTTTAAAAACAAAAACTTTTAATCAACATTTAATAAGAATGAAAAAAGCTATTCTCATTATCATTCTGCTGGTTTTTGTAGCCGCAGGATTTTTTGGTTTGAGATTTTATAATAAATATTTAGGAAATAACGTAGAAAAAGACGGTTATGTTCTGATTCCTCATAGAGCAGGTTTTAAACAGATCCTCGATTCTATTGCTCCTTATATTAAAGACAGGGAATCTTTTGAAGCTGTGGCTAAAGAAAAAGGTCTTGATTCTAATTTTAAAGCGGGACGTTATCATATCCAGAGCGGAACAGGAAATAAGAACCTTGTCAATATGATCAAAGCAGGTAACCAAACGGCAAATTCTTACAGAATCGGGGATTTTGGAGATATGTATCAGATGATTGGTAAGGTGACCAAAAAAACGGAAATTGATTCGTTACATTTTATAAATGATCTGGATGCTGTGGCACAGGAGAAAGGCTATAAAAATGTTGAAGACTTAAAAAAATATTTCTTCATTGACACTTATAATTTCTTCTGGACTGTAAGCCCACGAGAATTTTTTGCAAAGTTTGAAAATCAGTACAATGATTTCTGGACGAGTGAAAGAAAAAATAAAGAACAGCAGTCTGGCCTTACAAGAGATCAGATCTATGCACTGGCTTCTATTGTTTATAAGGAATCAGGAGGAAAAAAGGATGAAATGAAAACGATTGCCGGATTGTATTTAAACCGTTACAGGAAAGGGATGAAACTTCAGTCTGACCCTACGGTGATCTACGCAATTAATAAGCAGACTAATTTTAAAGAATCTATTAAAAGAGTATTATATAAGCATTTGTCTACACCATCACCCTACAACACTTATGCAAACGCAGGTATTCCTCCGGGACCCATCTGTGTAGTGGATAAAAATTCGATTGATGCTGTTTTAAATGCAGAAAACAACAATTATATATTTATGTGTGCTGATCCGGCAAGATTTGGATACCATAAGTTTACGGCAAGTGCTGAAGAACATGCTGTAAATGCAAAGGCTTACCAGGACTGGCTCAACTCAAAAAATATAAAATAAGTTTAGAAAGCACCTAAAAATTTATACAGTTAGAAAAACAATAAACAATCATAATATTTTGAAAATCAAATTGATATAGATATTCGAAATATTATGGGTTATCCTTTTACGATTTTATACAAAAAAATAACCTATGAAGAATAAGACAGAAATTGTCAATATTTTCACCAGAAAAACTTTAGGACTTACGTTAGTACTTTCAGCCGCGGCGATGGCTTTTGCACAGGAGAAGGCTGGAGTTTCAGGAATCATTGTCAACAAAAAAAACCAACCGGTTCCCTATGCCTCTGTAACATTCAGCAATAAAGTAAACAAGGCATTAAGTGATGCTGTACTGACAGATGAAAAGGGGCAGTATAAACTTGAGCTTATACCGGGAGATTATGATATCACCGTAGAAGCTATTGATTACAAAAAGAGTGTAGTCAGCAAAAATATTGCAATAGCGGGTAATATCGGGGCATTATCTATAGAGCCAGAAGCGGCTACAACCATTGATGGAAAAACAAAAGAAATCCAGGGTGTTGTAATCACCGCTTCAGCAGCTAAGCCTTATAAAGTAGAACTTGATAAGAAAACATATGATCCTTCACAGGATATCGTGAGTAAAGGAGGAAGTCTTCAGGATGTATTGACCAACGTTCCTTCAGTTTCTGTAGATACAGACGGAACGGTTTCTATGAGGGGAAGTACCAATGTAAAATTTCTGATCAACGGAAAACCTTCTGCTCTTCTGGGAATAGATGATGGTGCCAATGCCTTACAAAGTATCCCGGCTGATCAGATTGAAAGAATTGAAGTCATTACCAACCCTTCTTCTAAATTTGAAGCAAGCGGAACTTCCGGTATCCTTAATATCATCCTTAAAAAGAACAAAAAAATAGGATTTAACGGTAGCGTTGTAGGGTCATTAGGATATTTCCCAAGAACCTCGCTTAATACCAATCTGAGCTGGAGAAAAAATAACTGGACATGGTTTGTAAACGGCGGAGGAGGCTATACGGAAAACAAAACTAAAAATAATTCAGAAACGACTTATCACAATATTACTTTTCCTAAGATTTTTCCTAATACCCAGCCAAATGATGTTCTTGTACATCAGCTGCAAAATTCTACCAGTAAA
Organism: Chryseobacterium sp. 22543; assembly: GCF_052044565.1. Lineage (NCBI taxonomy): Bacteria > Pseudomonadati > Bacteroidota > Flavobacteriia > Flavobacteriales > Weeksellaceae > Chryseobacterium > Chryseobacterium sp. 22543. Next base: position 508,802 of record NZ_JBQENH010000002.1, on the reverse strand, counting down.
ACCTATAATAAAAATTATAATGTAAGTGCGGGTTTTGTGTATGATCTGTCTGACAAAACATCGATTAATGTAACAGGATTGGTCAGAACATTTGAAGGAGATGGCAATGAACTTTTGCAGACTTATGATAGTTTTCACAGATTTTTCAAAGACCCGTCAGATCCAAATGGAACTGCAGGAACATGGCAATTATTAAACCCTTACGGACAAAGAGATTCTAAAACGATATTTAATAACCTTGCCTTCCAGGGAGATGTAGGTTTAGACCACAAATTTGATGATAATGGTCAGAATTTATCCGTATCATTAAGTTTACAGAGAAACAGAAGTAATAATAATGCAAATATTCTTGAGACCAATGACCTGCTTCCTGATGTACAGGATATTACCAGAAGACATTCTGTAAGTAAAACGATTATTGGTAAAGCTGATTATGAATTACCAATAGGAGAAAAATCTAAACTTGAAGCAGGATACAGATTGGATGTGAATGATAATACTTATAATAATTTTGTAAGCAGTACTTCCAATAATCCTTATATCCCGAACTATAATAACGATACGGATTACAGAGAGATCTTCAATGCTTTCTATTTACAGTTTAAAAGTAAAATCGGAGAAAAATTTGCTTATCAGCTTGGTTTAAGAGATGAGCTTTCCAATGTAAAGATCAATTACATCAATCAAAATCCTAATGATCCACAATTAAATAAAACAAAAAACTACAACAATTTATTTCCGAGTATATTCTTAAGCTATGATGTATCTAAGAACAATCAGATTTTGGTTAATTATTCCCGTAGAATAGACAGGCCAAGATCTTTCTTCATGGTTCCTTTCCCGAATTACAGCAACAGTCAGAATATTTTTGAAGGAAACATAGATCTTAACCCATCATATGTAGATTCATTTGAAGTAGGGTATAATATTACAAGAAAAAAGTTTACTATTAATCCTACCCTGTACTACAGACACGCCACTGATGATACTAAAATGTTAGTGTACAGACCTGATGAAAGTCTGGGAGTATTCTATACAAAACCTATCAACCTTGGAAATGATGAACGTTATGGTTTGGATCTTAACTTTACCTATGATCCTTTTGCGTGGCTAAAAATAATGGGTAGCTTAGACATGTTCGGCTATAAAACCACCGGAATTGCTTATTATGATGCTCTTGATAAAAATAAGTTGCAGCAAACCCGAAATATGGATTTTACAGGAAATGGTTTTTCTACCAGAGCACGTCTTAATACAACCTTTAAACTTGATAAAACATTAAGTGTACAATTACAGGGATTCTATAGAGGAGCACAGAAATCTGCCAACCAGAATACTCAGGATATGTACGCGCTGAACCTTGGTGCTTCCAAAACGATCTGGAAAGGAGACGGAACCATTTCCTTCAATATTCAGGATATTTTCAATACGAGAAGCAGAGAAGTACTTAGTTTCAATGAGGATTACACAAGAAGAAACTATATGCAGTGGCAGCCAAGACAGTTTTCTATTTCTTTAACCTACAGATTTAAGCAGGGCGAAAAAGTAGATCAGCCTAAAAAGAAAAAAGATATCAATTCCAATGCAGCCGGAGACGACCAGCAAGGCGGTCCGATGTAATACAACAAAAATCCCGAAAATTACTTTTCGGGATTTTTTATTATTGTTATTTTACAGGTTCAGCTTTGGAATCTTTTTCTTTTTCAGCTTCATAGATCCTTCTTCTCAGATCACTGGTGGAAAACCTATGGTCTCTTTTGTTGTAAAAGATCTCAATTCCTTTTTCTTCACAGTATTTCTTACCTGTAAAGTCTCTGTCCATATAATCATCCCCGATGATTCTTACATCAATCACAAATGACTTTAAAATATCCAGCAGATCTTCTTCTGTATAATAAGGAATGATCTCATCCACAGCATTTACTGCTTTCAACTGAATATACCTTTCAACGATAGTCTGGCTTGGCTTATTTTTGTTGGGGCGATCGTGGGAAGGGTCGATCTGAAGTCCAACGATTAAATAGTCACATACCGTTTTAGCTTCTTCAAGCATTTTGATATGCCCGGCATGTAATAAGTCAAATGAGGAAAATGTAATCCCTATTCTCTGTGTCTTCATATTAATTTTGAATTAAAACTTCACTGAAATAAATGTTCTTTTTAAAAAGATAAAAACAAAAGATTCAGGGAAGACGTTTTGTAATTTGTTTATATAATTCGTTTTAAATTGTTCTTTTCTATAGTCAGTAAATCTTCATAACCATAGAAATACTATACATTCCTTGTATTCAAATACTTCTGCCATTCCCAAACCGTTCTTAAAGCTTCTTCCAGAGAAGTTTCAGACTTCCAGTTGAGTTCTTTCTCAGCTTTTTCAGCATTGGCATACGCGATCGTAATATCTCCTTCTCTTCTGGCACAGATCTGATACGGCACTTCTACATTATTGGCCTTTTCAAATGCTTTCACCACTTCCAACACAGATGAACCTTTTCCTGTTCCCAGGTTGTAGGTATCAATCACAGCTTCAGATGAAGAGTCTTCCATCAGTTTTTTTAATGCTGCAACGTGTGCTTTCGCCAGGTCAACAACATAAATATAATCACGAACGGCTGTCCCGTCCTCTGTAGCATAATCATCTCCCCAAATACTCAGTTTCTCACGTACTCCTGAAGCCGTCTGCATCACATAAGGTACCAGGTTATTAGGAATTCCTATCGGCAGTTCTCCAAGTTTTGCAGAAGGATGGGCTCCGATCGGGTTAAAATATCTTAATAACGAAATTTTACGGTGATAGGCATTTGCAAAATCAATCAGGATCTGTTCTCCCATTTGTTTTGTTTTCCCATACACACTTTCAGGTACTTTTAAAGGAGTATTTTCATCAATCGGCATTACATCTGCCTGCCCGTATACTGTACAGGATGAACTGAAAATAAAGTTGGAGATTTCTCTTTCTTTAAATTCCTGAAGAATATTAATTAGTGAGAACAAATTATTCTCATAATAGTCCACAGGTTTTATCTGGCTCTCTCCTACTGCTTTAGAAGCTGCAAAGTTGATACAGCCATCAATCTGATAGGCATCAAAAACCTGAGTAAGAAGTTCTCTTCTTTTTAGATCAAAAGGATAAAAAGCCACCTTTTTACCTGTAATTTCTTCTATATTTTTTAAAATAAACCTTTCCGTATTGGATAAATCATCTACGATAACTACTTCAAAGCCGCTATTGATAAGTTCCACTACTGTGTGAGAACCAATATATCCAAGTCCTCCCGTAACAAGTATTGCCATTTTATTTTTTAATCTTCGTGTTTGCCTATATTTTCTATTTCGTTTTTCTTTACCTCTTTATCCATATTGTTCAGATAAAGAAGATAAAAAATAATAAAACCTATAACTATTGTATTAAAAGCAATTACAAAGTTGTAATATGAATTATTGGTATAAGTTTTAATGAGGGTATATTCTGCATAACAAACTAAAATAAAGATCATTACTGCAATAAAATTGAGAATAATCTTTGTATACTTCATTTTAAAATAAATAATCCCCCCTGAAATTAAATTTACAATAATGTAAAAAGAGTATTTCAAAATATTTTCAAAAATACTCTCTTTATAGTATTCTGAGTAAGATGAGGAATTATAGGAATTCAATGTATTTATTACATAGATTGAATATAATCCTACGATAAAAAGATGAAACCCTAAAAAGAATTTATATTTCCTTCCTTTTAAAAAAAATTCCGTCATAGTTATTTTTATCCCATAAACTCAAGAACAGCATCCGTAATATACTTCAGTTGTTCTTCGTCTAATTCTGTATGCATTGGTAAAGAAATTACCTGATCCAGCAGCTTATCTGTATTCACAAAGTCTGCATCATTGCTCTCCTGGAAGTAAGCTTTCTGCTTTCTTAGGGCCACCGGATAATAGATCATTGCAGGGATTTCTTTTTCCGTTAAAAACTTCTGAAGTTCATTACGTTTTCCATTCAGAATTCTTAAAGTATACTGGTGGAATACGTGAGTAGAGTTCTCAGCTCTTTTTGGAGTCAGAATATTCGGGTTTCCTTCAAATGCTTCATCATAAAAATCTGCTGCTCTTTTTCTTGCTTCATTGTAAGAATCAAGGTGAGGAAGTTTTTTTCTTAATACCGCAGCCTGAATACTGTCCAGACGGGAGTTTACTCCTACCTCATCATGATAATATCTTTCGTACATTCCGTGGTTTACAATTCCTCTCAAACGGTGTGCTAATTCATCGTTGTTGGTAAAAATAGCTCCACCATCTCCGTAGCATCCAAGGTTTTTTGAAGGGAAGAAAGAAGTTGTTCCTACAGTAGACATTGTTCCTGCCTGCTTTACACTTCCGTCAGAGAATGTATATTCTGAACCGATTGCCTGAGCGTTGTCTTCAATAACATATAGGTTGTGCTCTTCAGCAATTTTCAAAATTTCTTCCATATTCGCACACTGTCCGAAAATGTGTACCGGAATGATCGCTTTTGTTCTTGGCGTAATCGCTTTTTTTATCTGCTCTGTAGAAATAGTGAATGTATCATAATCTACATCTACCAATACAGATTTTAGCTTAAGCAGGTGAATTACTTCTACCGTTGCAGCAAAAGTAAAATCAGCGGTGATGATCTCATCGCCTTCTTTCAGGTCCAGGGCCATTAAGGCAATCTGTAATGCATCTGTACCATTGGCACACGGAATCACATGTTTTACTTCTAAATAAGACTCCAATTCATTCTGGAAAGACTTTACTTCAGGTCCGTTAATAAACGCTGCAGAGTCCATTACATTCAAAACAGCATTGTCTACATCATTCTTTATTTTGTAATACTGACTTTGCAAGTCAACCATCTGAATTTTTTTCATATAATAAATATTTCTGTAAAAATAAGGAATTTAATATCCTATCAAAAATTTTATTGATTTTGTTTTTATCTTTATACAAAATAATCTTATGAAAAAACTTTTACTCTTTTGTTTCCTAACGGGTTATCTTAATGTATCTGCCCAAACAGAACTTGTGTTTGTTTTCTTTACTGATAAGCCCAACAAAGCTGCATTTTATGCAAATCCGCTTTCTGAACTCAGTCAGAAATCACTCAACAGGCGTACAACGCTGGGAATTCCTCTCAACGATCAGGATGCCCCTATTGAACAGTCTTATCTTCAGAATCTTCAAAATTTAGGATTTACCGTTACAGATTATTCAAAATGGCTTAACGGAGCGGCAGTGAATGCTACACCTGCCCAAAAAACACTGCTGCAGGCTCAATCTTTTGTCTTGTCTGTTGAAAGTTTTGCCAGAAACAGTTCAACCACTGTAAAAACAGCACCTGTAAAATGGCAAGATGATGCAAGTCTCAATAAAATACTTACCACCTTTAATTATGGTTCCGGTGCCGGCCAAATCGATCAGGTCAATATACGGCCACTTCACCTGGCAGGTTATACCGGAACAGGGATTTCCATAGCCGTCATTGATGCCGGATTTCCAACTGTGAATACAGGAACTGCTTTTTCAAGATTATGGAACGGTAATCATATAAAAGCGGCCTATGATTTTGTCACCAAAACCGGAAACATTTATAATACAACGCTCAGTCCTCATGGTTCTGTTGTTTTAGGAGCTATCGGCGGATATCTGGAAAACATATTTGTTGGCGCTGCTCCCGATGCTGATTTCTATCTCTACCGAAGTGAAAATGCTACTGTAGAGGTTCCTGAAGAAGAGCTATACTGGATTGAAGCAGCTGAGGAAGCAGACAGAAAAGGCGTAGAAATCATCACCTCATCACTGGGATACAATATTTTTGATGAGAGCCGTTACAATTATACTTATGCCAATATGAACGGAAGTACTTCTTTCATTGCCCGGGGAGCAGGTATTGCTGCTGAAAAAGGAATTTTTGTTCTGGCTGCTGCCGGAAATTCCGGGCTGCAGCCATGGCATTATCTGATGACACCATCTGACAATGCTAAAGTATTCTCCATCGGTTCTGTAGATTCGGCAGGGAATGCATCCGGATTTTCTTCTTTTGGGCCGAACTCTCTTGGAGTGGTAAAACCTGACGGAAGTACTCAAGGAACTGCTACCACCACAGTGTATGATAATGCGACTACAGTTGTGAATGGAACATCCATTTCTACTCCTATTGCTGCAGGAGGTGTGGCATGTCTTATTCAGGCATTTCCAACGATGGACAGGGAGCAGATGAGAACAAAGCTAAGACAAACAGCTTCGCTTTATCCTGCCCATTCAGATCAGATAGGATTTGGCATTCTCAACTTCGGAAGTCTGTACAATATCGTTCTGAATACTTCCGAAACGGTAAAAAAGGAAAAGTTTTCTATATTCCCGAATCCTGCTAAAAACATTCTGAATATAGCATCAGAGCAGGAAGTCCTGTCTTTGGAAATCTATGATAATCTGGGAAGACTGATCAGAAAAAGCAGCCAGCAGAAATCTATAAAAGTGGAGGATTTTGCCAAAGGAACTTATTATCTGAAAATTCAGATGAAGGATAAGGTTTACTATGAGAAATTCTTAAAAGAATAATTTTTTGTCTCTCGCGGATTAAACAGATTGAGCAGATTTTGATATGGTGTTTAATTTTGTTGAATGTGCGAGAGATATTCTTCTACAACAGCTATATTTCGGCTAAAGCGGATGGATTGATTAATAAAAAAAGAATGGGCTAAAGCCCATTTCTGTTGATATATTATTCTACACTATGTACAAAACGTTTGTTTAAAACAACTTAAGCAGAGTTTCTGCTCGCGTTAATATTTCCAAACAGTGATCTTGTCACCAATTTTTCATAGGCTTCTTTATTGCCCTCTCCTTTCTGTATTTTCATCAAGGCATATTGTTGAATGCTCAATAATGGAAGCACAATCTTTTCGCGGATCTTCACCGATTTTCTAGACAGTGGATCTTCTTCCTGAAGCATTTTGAAACCGGTCAGCTCCAGCATTATTTCTCTTGAAAGCTCGTATTCATCAAAAAGAACATTCCAGAATGCACCAAACTTTGGGTTGCTTTTAATATAATAAGTCAGCGGGAAATAAGATTTATTCATACTCATCATCGAGTTCAGCACTAACGTTTTAAAGAAATCCGAACCTTTATACAATTCTCTTACTTCTTCAAATCTTCCCTGTTCTTTCATCTTTTGCATAGCATATCCAAAGCCAAAAAATCCAGGAACGTTCTGTTTCAGTTGTGACCATGAGCCCACAAACGGAATAGCCCTCAGATCTTCAAATTTCAGTTCGCTTCCGTTTCCTCTTTTTGAAGGACGGCTTCCGATATTTGTTTTTCCATAATATTCAAGAGTACTCATCTCCTGAAGGTATGGAACAAACATAGGATGAGCCTTTAAATCTGAATATTTTCCATAGCTGATATCCGCCAATTCAATGATTAAAGCTCTTTCTTTTTCCGTAAGCTCTTTTTTTGCATTTTTGAATACATCATTTTCTACACCAGCTGTCAGAAGCTGTTCAAAATTATATTTTGCCTGTTCCTTATTTCCAAAAATACTGGTAATGGTTTGCCCCTGGATCGTAAGTTCAATTTTATTATTGGCAATAGTTTTTCCCTGAGAAGCATAGAAATCGTGGGTCTTTCCTCCTCCTCTGGCTGGTGGCCCTCCTCTGCCATCAAAGAATACAACTTTGATATTGCTCTGCTCGGAAAGCTTGGTCAATACTTCTTTTGCTTTATAAATTTCCCAATTGGCTTTTAAATATCCACCATCTTTGGTTCCATCAGAAAACCCAAGCATAATGGTCTGCTGATTCCCTCTTTTTTCCAGATGTTTTTTGTAGACCGGATTATGATACAGCTCCTTCATCACATTTTCAGCGTTGGCAAGACCTTCCATCGTTTCAAAAAGCGGAACGATATCCATATTGATATCTTCGTCTTTATACCCGCAAATCTTAAAGAATGCATACACATTCATCACATCTTTTACCGCATCAGAATTGGAAATAATATAGCGGTTCATTCCCCTTAATCCATTCAGATTCTGAATGTCTGTAACCTGTGAAACTGTTAACAATGTATCTTTCACAATATCTTCAAAATCTTCAGCATTTACCGTTTCTGAAACCTGAATCAGCTTATTGAATTTTTGTTCGTAATCAGCCTCTTCATTTCCAGATACTTTCGCAAAAACATCATCAATCACTTTCTGATGGATTCTGCTGTCCTGGCGGATATCCAACGTCGCAAAGTGAGTTCCGAAGATCATTACACGATCTCTGAAATTGGCCAGAAGATCTAAAAACAAAGAGTTGTGTTCATTAACTAATATTTTTTCCGCTTCTGCAGCTTTCTTTAAAATATCTTCAGCCGTAATACTTTTTCCATCAAAAATGGCAGCATACAGTTCTTCACTTAATTGGGTTAAAACTTCAGAAACGCCTCTGAAACTTAATCTTCTTCTGATAAATTTCAAATGGCTGTAATAGGACTTCAGAATTGCCGAACGAAGTTCTTCTGCTACTCTTTTTGTTACATCTGCTGTTACAAACGGATTTCCATCCCTGTCTCCTCCAGGCCAGAATCCAAGCTGGATAATATCTTCATGAAGATGAAAATGCCCGTTTCCGAAAGTCTTTTTGATCTTCGTAAACAATTCGCCAATGGTATCGTAATATACGTATCTCAGGTATGAAATGATACTCAAAGCTTCATCTATAGGAGTAGGTTTTTCTTTGTTGACAAAAGGGGTCTTCCCCAGCTGCTGCAGAAGCGTATCAATCTGAGTAACGGAATCACTGGTAATAGCTCCTCTTAAGTCCTGAATGATCCTTTGTACTGAACTTGGGTAAAACTGTGTAGGGTGCGCTGTAAACACGACCTTTACACTAAAATCTTTTAATTTTTCACGTACTTTTTCAATTTTATGATCCTGAAAAGAGCGTTCAAAAAGATTGGTTACGGTACCACTGTCACTTTCGGAGTGAAGATTAGGAAAAGCAGCATCTTCAATACTGTCAAACAAAACTACCTGTCTTTCTATATACTGAATGATCTTGAAAAGCAGTTCGAGTTTCTGTTCCTCAGTCTGAAGATCAGTATGGTTTTTAAAAAATTCTTCGACGATGTTTTCGGGAGTTTTTCCTGCTTCATAGCCGGTTCTGCTTTCCTCATAAAGAAACGGAAGCAGCATTCCGATATTCGTCATTTTATCATAAGGCAGGCTCATAAATAATGAATTGTAGATCTGGAACTTATTTTCCACGATCTGCCTGAATTTTTCTGCGCGTTGGTCGTGTATCATAATAACAAATGTAAGTGATTTTGGAATGAGTTGGGTTGACAAATGACAAAAAAATAAAGGATTAAAAGCAAAAAAACATATTAATTTTTATTCAAGAATTCCTTAGTTTTGAAAGCTATTTAAACGAACCATGATTAAATTCAATTTTAACGCCAATGTGAATATTAAAAACAATGGAACCCAGCTTGACAAAAAGGGACTGAAAACTATTTTAATCATATTTGGAGTGTTTATGCTGGTCTTTGCTTTTTCAGCAATAGCTTTTAGCTCTTTTGCTTTTGGCAGTATGGAATCAATGCAGGAAAGAGTTGATGAGTACAATAAGCAGGTAGATGTCATCCACTCATTACCCGTTCTTAAATGCACCGTTTATACAGACCAAACGATCTCAGCTCCTCTATCAGGAAAAGATGCGGCATTCTATCTGCTGCGTGTGGGTACCGTCAAACAAAACAAACGATATAAAGAAATTTACGAAAAATTCGATTACGCCATGGCAGCAGGCTATCCCAAAGGAGCTCAACTTTTAATCAATGGGCAATTATATCCTATTGATTTTAATAGGTGTATCATAAAAAATCCAGATCAAAGAAATATGCCTTTTGTCTACGAAACTTATACTACCAGCGATAGAACACCCTACTATCTGCAAGATTATAAACCCAGAGGAACTCAAAAAATTTCCTTATTAAAAAATCTGCATCCCTGGATTCAGTCTTTTTTTGAACCTAGCGGGTTAAACAATCTTCTTGTCAATGAATACATTTTCAAGAATGGCGATTCTGTTTATATCAAAGGAAAAATTGAGAATAACAGGATTGTTCCTTTTGTAGAGCATATGGTCAACTAATTCTTTGAGATATATGTAAGAGTCCGTTTAATATAATTTTCATTAATTTTACTCTTACAACATCCATAATCCATGAAAAAAATATTTACTTTTCTACTCATAACAATTCTGTTTATCTCTTGTGAAAAAGATTGTTACAATGCACCTCTACCCATCATTTTTGAGTTCGTAAACTCCAACAATGAGAATCTTATTGCCAATGGAACATTGACCACGTATTCAGTTCAGGATGAAAACAATGTTAATATACAATTAACCAAAACCTCCGACAACAAGGTTATTGTAGAAAATGTAGGCGCCTATAACGGAACAAAAAATTATAAATTTTATTCTAATATTAAAAACCTTGATTTTGCAATACAGTCATCAGAATTTAAAGGAGCTTGTGATGGTTATCAAATCAATAAACTGACTTTTACAGGAATAGATATTGATGTAACTGATGAAAAAGGATATTATAAAATTGTATTGGAATAATTCTCTTTAAATTTGCACTGAAAACACTTTCTCTATGAAACTCATCATCGCTTTTTTCCTGATCCTTTCCAATCTGTTTTTTGGCCAGATCAAGGTTTCCGATGATTACAAGAAAATTCCTGATATCCTTGATACGGTAGATTATCTCTATCCTTTCATTGTTCCTGATAAAGACTATGCCTACTGGCGGGTGCTCAGCAATGATACTGATTATGAAAAAGCAGTGGTCTATGAAAGCCAGGCTCCCGATTTTATGACCATCAATGAGCCTGTTCCGGAAAGAGGTTTTTTCCAGAAATGTATAGGCAACAACTGCTTTTCATACATTCTTGCATGCAAAAATGAAAGATCAGTTTATTTTTCCAATGAACAGCAGTTAAGAGACTTTATCGGAACTGTAGACAATCTTCCTGAAGCTATTTTGCTCGCAAAAACGTATGGTTATTCGGTAGATACAAGCAACCGTTTTACCGGAGCTTATAAAATTGAGGACCGTCATATCTCTATGTATCTTATGCAGTCTAAGGGCTGTCCGGCTGTAAAAGAGTCTTTTTTGGTGAAGATCAACAGAAAAACCGGAAAGTTGGAAGCGAAAAGCAATGGAATCTATGCAAAGGATGAAAACTGCAGTCCATTATAACTTAGTTGGAAAATGCTAAGCCACAAGGATTCTTTATCCTTAATCTGGAAAAACGACTGAATGATATAAAAAGGAATAATATCAATAGTTCAAAAACCATTAACTGCAATAGCTTTCATAAAATATAATAATAGCAATTTTAAAATTTCGTTAACTCAATTTTCTTTTTTCATTCCGTAAATTTGGGTTAAAATAAATTTAGAACAATGCTTAATTTCGAGTTTAAAAATCCAACAAAAATACTTTTCGGGAAAGGTGAAATTGCTAAAATTTCAAAAGAAATCCCTAAAGATGCAAGAATATTAATGATTTACGGAGGTGGTAGCATCAAAAACAATGGTGTTTACGACCAGGTAAAAGAGGCCTTGAAGGATCATGAAGTATATGAATTTGGTGGGGTTCCTGCCAATCCTGAATATGAAGTCTTAATCAATGCCTTAAGCTTTATTAAAGAAAAAAATATCACTTATCTTCTTGCTGTTGGTGGCGGATCTGTGATTGACGGAACGAAATTTATCTCCGCAGCAGCTAATTATGCTGGCGAACCGTGGGACATTCTGAGAAATTCAGTAAGAACTTTTGAAGGAGAAGGAATGCCATTTGGAAGTATTTTAACGCTGCCTGCAACCGGTTCAGAAATGAATTCAGGGTATGTAATCTCAAGAAGAGAAACTAATGAAAAATTGTCTTCCGGAGGACCGGGACTTTTCCCACAGTTTTCTGTATTGGATCCGGAGGTGATCAGATCTATTCCAAAAAACCAAATTGTGAATGGAATTACAGATGCCTACACCCACGTTTTGGAACAATACATGACTGCGCCTTCTTCTGCTGATCTTCAGGAAAGAATTGCAGAAAGCATTCTGATCAGTCTTCAGGAAACGGCTCCAAAAGTATTGGCTGATGATTTCAACTATGATGCTGCCGGAAACTTTATGTGGTGCTGTACAATGGCGCTGAACGGACTGATCCAGAAAGGAGTCATTACAGACTGGGCAGTACACGCAATGGGACACGAGCTGACTGCTTATTTCGGTATTGATCATGCAAGAACGCTGGCAATTATCGCTCCATCCCACTATCGTTACAATTTTGATGATAAAAAAGGAAAGCTGGCACAATATGCCGAGAGAGTCTGGGGAATCAAAGACGGAAGTGTAGAAGAAAAAGCAGAACTGGGAATCAAAAAAATGGAAGAATTCTTCCACAGCCTTCATATCAAAACCAAACTTTCTGAGTATACAGAAGACTTTAAAGGAACAGCTGAAAAGGTTGAAAAAGCCTTTACAGACAGAAAATGGTTAGGCCTTGGAGAGTATAAAAAACTAACTCCGCAGGATGCTTATAAGATTGTAGAGATGAGCTACTAGAAATTCAAAATTTAAGGTTTAAGGTTTAAAATTATACTGAGCCTTTAATTTTTGACTGGAAGAGTGGCAATTAATTCATATTGAAGCGGGATTTAGCCCGCTTCTTTTGATTTTATATGATCTTGACTAATTAGTTGTATATTCTTTAAATCAATTTCTTATGTTTTAGCGGCTTTTAGACGCCTGAAAATACTGATTATCCTCTCAAAATTATTCAATTTACAAACATTCGTTTAAAAAATCATTATTTCATTATAGATATTTCAAATTTATTTATATTTTAGCATATTCTTAAATTTGTGAAAATGAAAAAACAGCTACTTTTATTTGCCTTTTCTGCCCTGGCACTTACTTCTTGTAAAGATGACAATCTTGAAGCTTACGATATGGATATCATGAAGGGAGATTGGAAGGAAGTTAAAAGGGAAGTAATTTCCGGAAAAGATAATAAAACAGTGCTTTATACTGAAACATTAACTGGATGTGCAGCCAAAAACACTCTTTTCTTAAGAACAGACTATTATGTGAGCTATACAGCCTATACAGGAGAAGGTGCTGACTGTACTCCATCTCCAAAAACTGAAGGAAGATATACTTATGATGCAGATTCAAAAGTTATAGGAATTAAGTTTGGTGAGGAAGAATCACCTATCACCTACAGAGTTGATGTTTTGACGGGTAAAGATTTTAAACTTGCTCAGCAATCCGGAATTTTTGATATGGATGGAGATAAAATTCCTGATATCCCCTATGTTACTTACAAAAGATAAATCATAAAACTCCCGCTAATCGGGAGTTTTTTATTATTTTTATATCTAATTTAAAACTGAATATAATGAAGAAGATTCTATCAGCATTCCTATTGCTGTGTTTTGTTATTGCCTTTTCTCAGGAAAAAAAACCAATGTTCTGGCAGGACATTCAGGAATTCAAAAAGCAAGATCAGCAAAACCCGCCACCAAAGGATGCCATTCTATTTCTGGGAAGCTCGTCATTCACAAAATGGACTGATATAGCAGATTATTTCCCTAATCAAAAAATTATCAACAGAGGGTTCGGAGGGTCCAGACTTACAGACCTTAATGATTTTGCGAATGATCTTTTAGCTCCCTATCAGCCAAAGCAGATCATTATTTACTGTGGCGAAAATGATTTTGCAGACAACCATCAGCTAAAAGCAAAAGTAGTGGTTGACAGATATAAAGCTTTTTATAAAAAAATACGTGAAAAATTTCCCAATATTGAAGTTGATTATATCTCTATCAAGTACTCTCCAAGCAGAGAAGTGATCTGGCCGCAGATGAAAATTACCAACAAGAAGATCGCTGCATTTATGAAAAAAGAACCCAATGCTGAGTATATTGATGTTACTAAAGCGATGGAAGATGCTAATGGAAATGTAAGAAAAGATATTTTTGTGGAAGATATGCTTCATTTTAAGCCGGAGGGATATAAAATCTGGACCAAAGTGATCACTCCTTACCTGAAATAAACTATAACCCATGATAAAAAAAACAATAACCATTTTATTTTTCGTTTTATTCTACTCTCTTTCATTTTCTCAGGAGAAACCCAATGAAAAAACAGTTCTTCAGGAGCTCTCAGAAAATGCCTGTAAATGTGCTGATTCTATTCATTTGGCAAACAGGAAGAAGGAAGATATCATAAAAGATGTTCATGAATGTATTGACAAATACACGGGAGCGCTTCAGATCTCAACACTTTTGAAAGGAGCAGAAAAAGAATCTGAAAAAGCACCTAAAGTAAACGGGAAAAAGCAGATTAACCTGACTTTTAATACGAATAAGAATTCACAGCAATACAAGGACAGCTATAATGAGCTTGAACGTTATCTGATGCAAAACTGCGAGAGCGTGCAAAGAGCTACCAAAACTACTGAAACCAGTTATGACAAGTTCTCAAAAAATGATACGGCCGTTGATTTCTATGAAAAAGGCGTTGATGCAGGAAAAGCGGAAAACTGGAAAGAAGCTATTCAAAATTATGAACAAGCAGTAAAAATTGATCCAAAATTTATTTACGCATGGGATAATCTGGGAATTTCCTATAGAAGAATAGGGGAATATGATAAAGCTCTTAACGCTTATAAACAGTCATTGGCTGCTGATCCAAAAGGTAAAATGCCTTTACAGAATATAGCAATAACGTATGTTTATAAAAAGGAATATCAGAAAGCTATTGATGCGTATAACGATTTTGACAAAGTATATCCAGGTGATCCGGAAGTTTATTATGGAATGGGACAGGTCTACTTTACTCATCTGAAGAATAATGAAAAAGGTCTTGATAATATTTGTAAAGCATACAGGATTTATTCTGAACAAAAATCGCCTTACCGATCGGATGCTGAAAAAATGATAGGATATATTTATAAGAGTATGAAAGAAGAAGGTAAAACAGATAAGTTTAAAGAAATTTTAAAAAGCAACAATATTCAATTTGATTAAAAATAAAAAACGATTCCTGATATGGGAATCGTTTTTATTTTATTTCTTTCTTTTCGATTTTGATATTGCTTTCTGTTGGGACCTGTTAGCTCCAAACTTCTTAGGTGCTTTTCTTTTGGAAGGACCACCCCAGTTTTCTTTAGTATTTTTAGCTTTCTTATCATGGAATGCTCCTCCTCCATCATTCAGTTTTACCTGTGCAGGATTTTTCATAACAATCTGATCTTCTTCATCAGCGATCTTTTTAGGATTGATCTTAACTCCTTCCGGGAATTCATTAAATTTCAGATCTTTATCCATCAATAGCTCAATATCAAGAATCAAAGGTTCTTCTTTTTTAGTTACAAAAGTAACCGCTTTTCCTTCTTTGTCTGCTCTACCCGTTCTACCGATTCTGTGAATGTACTGTTCAGGAATATCCGGTGTCTCAAAGTTGATAACATGCGTAACATTGGAAATATCAAGACCTCTTGCCATTACATCTGTAGTAATCAAACCTCTCACTTCTTCATTCTCAAAGCTTTTCATAGCCTTAAGTCTGTAGTTCTGAGACTTATTAGAGTGAATCACGTCAAACTGTCCAGGGAAAAGCTCATCAATTTTAGTAAAGAGCATGTCGGCATGTCTTTTATTATTATTAAAAATCAAGACCTTGGACATATCTGTATCGCTCTTCAGTAAATGTTCAAGTAAGTTGATCTTAGTATTAAAGTTTTCTACTTTATAAGCAGTCTGTTCAATTTTCTCAAGCGGCGTTCCTGATTTTGCCAATGAAATTTCAATTGGGCTTGCAAAGTATACATCCAGCATTTCATCTACTGCTTCCGTCATGGTTGCAGAGAAAAGGATGTTCTGTCTCTTTGCTTTCATCATTTCAAAAATATGAGTAAGCTGCGGTCTGAAACCTAAGTTAAGCATCTCATCAAATTCATCAATGACCAATTTCTGAACTTCTTTAAGAGAAATAGCATTGTCTATGGAAAGGTCCATCACTCTTCCGGGTGTTCCTACCAAAATATCACAACCATCGTTGAACAATAGTTTTTGAGTATTGATATTTTTTCCTCCGTATATTCCGATTACTCTTGCAGTAATATTTTCTGTCAGTTTCTCAATAATTTCAGTTACCTGTACCACCAATTCTCTTGTAGGAACAAGCACCAAAACAGTTGGATTTCCTGTTTTGCTGTATTTCCATGTTTTCAGAACGGGCAAAAGGTAAGCTAATGTTTTTCCGGTTCCGGTCTGCGCAATTCCCATCACATCTCTTCCTGAAAGAATAGGCTTTAAGCTCTTCTCCTGAATGGGTGTAGGTTCAAATAATTCCAAATCTGCTAAAACATCAAGAATTTTAACCGGCAGGTCAAAATCTGCAAAAGTGAGTTTTTCCATTTTGCAAAGATAGGTATTTAATTAGAAGTTAAAAATTAGAGGTAAGGAATTGGTCAATAGTGAATTTTGCGTCTCAAGTGAATTGCCAATTTTCTCGAAGAGAAAAAACAAAAAAACTTGAGTTATCCGGAAAAACAACTGATTAACTAGCAACTAGCAACTACTTAACTCTTTAATTTACTTTCACACTTTTACTGATAGTTTTAATATCGTCGTCTTCCCATTTGCTGGAGGTAACGATAACGTATCCTTTCTTTTTCGGATCTTTTTTGATGGGGAATTTATCTTCTTCCCATTGATTACAGTGAGTTGAAATAGAGGGCAATAACGGTTGCCATCCAGTTTTACTTAAAGTATAAACATAAAACGGATGCCAGCAGCTGGTACACCAGTTGGGATAAAAACCAATCTCCTCTTTTCCATCTCCATTAAGGTCTCCCAGATTATACAGGCTTCCTTGATTGGCTGGTGAAATTGTTATAGGCTTTATATTTTTATCACTGAAGTAAATAGTTGTTTCACACTTTCCTTCACATTCGTCACCACAGTCACTGACTTTTGTATAGACATATTCTTTGGTTCCGTTTCCGTCAAAATCTCCCTGAATATTCTCTGCACTGGCTTCCTGAGCCATACAAAATGAACTGAATAAGGTGATTGCTGTTATAATAATTGTTTTCATGGTAGGTTTTGGTTTTTAGTTGCGAGATCCGTGATTCGGGTTTTATGGTGCGGAATAGAAGAATTGTAATTCTTTCATTTTTAGTTTGTGTATCACTTCCTTGTCACTCTCAGTAAAAGTATTAAGACCAGAATAATTGAAAATACAAAACCTAAGACTGCCACTAAAGATAATTCTCCTATTCTCGGACCGGATTCTGAGCTAAAAACGATGGCTGTTGCAATTATATTTGCGCCTAAGACCATAGCCAGAATCAAATTGACAACACTGGATTTAATCAGCTGGTTGGTTTTGTCTATATTCTTGATCTCACTGGATACCGTAAATTTGTTTTCATCCAGTTTTTGAAGAACAGAACGGAGCTCTTTTGGGATTTCATCTACATTATCTGTAAAATTCATCATCCGGTCCATTCCTGTTTTTAAAAGATTTTTAGGATTTATTTTCTTGGTGAAAATCTTTTTCGTGTAAGGATGAAGACTTTTAACGATATCCAGATCTGGGTTTATGCTCCTTCCAACACCTTCTATTAAGCTGATACCTTTGAATAAAAGATAGAAATAATCCGGCATATAGAGCCTGTTATCCTTTAAAATATTCTTCATCTTGTTGATGATCACCTGTACATTGATATCCTGCAGTGATGAGCTGTGAACAAAATTCAAAATATCTTCTACATCATTTTCAAACCTCCTTTCATCCGGTATTTCATAGCTTATGGCCATTTTTTTGAGTGACCGTACTATTTTATGAGAGTTTTTTGCAACAAAACTTACGATAAGATTTTCAAGAATTTCTTTATCATTAGGCTGAATTTTTCCCACTGCCCCAAAATCTATGAAAACTATTTTACCATCTTTTTTCACCAAAATATTGCCGGCATGAGGATCAGCATGGAAGAATCCATAGTCTAAGATCTGCGATACAAACAGCCTTAATCCTGCTTCGGAAACTTTTACAGGACTAATATCATTAGCCAGAAGTACCGATTTGTCTGTTACCTTTATCCCGTCGATGAATTCCATGCAAAGAATATTGTTGTTGGAAAATTCTTCGTAGACTTTGGGAACATATGTTTCTTTATTGTTCTTAAAATTCAGACGGAACTGCAGTATATTATTCCTTTCATTAGTCAAAGAAACCTCTTCAAGCAATGATCTTTCAAAGGTAGAAATGGCCTGTTTCAGATTAAGTTTTTCTCCTATTTCGGAATAGGCAGAGATCAGCTTTTCAATGTCTTTGATCAAAAGTAGATCATCTTCAATAACTGACTGCACATCAGGCTTTCTCAATTTTAAAATCACCGGACTGCCATCCAGCAAAATTGCTTTATACACCTGTGCTATAGAAGCTGTAGCCAGAGGTTGTTTCTGGATTTCACGGAAACAGTCTTTCACGGAAATATTGAATTCACTTTCCAGCGCTTCTTCTACGTCCATATCTACTGTTTCCACTTTGTCCTGAAGTTTCTGCAGCTCCTGAATCAATTCCGGTGGTAATAAATCTTCTCTGTTACTGAATGTCTGACCCAATTTTACAAAAGTAGGGCCAAGCTCTTCAAGAGCCAGTCTTATTCTTTCGTAAACGGTTCCTTTTGAAATAATCTCGTCTGAACCGGAAGTTTCTTCCGGCTTATTTCCTCCATTCATCCTTGCCAGCATATCTTTGAAACCATATTTACTCAATACGGAAATCAGTCTTGCGGATCTTTTCAGTTTTCTTTGCTGTTTGTCAAACATAGTCTATCAATAGTAGGTGCAATTTACTCCAAAAATTGTTCCTTTATGAAAAGAATTATTACAACAACATCAACATGGAAAGTTAAAAACAACAACACGTAATCAACCTTTTAAAGAATAAAATACATCAATAACAACAAAAACCATCATATATCATAAAAATTAATATATTTACAGCGTACAAATAAAACAAACCAAAAGTATTACAACATGAAAAATTTACGTAACAACAAACTTTCAAGAGAGCAATTAAAAGGGATTGCAGGAAGCGGAATCATTATCGGAAACTGCTCCAACCAATGCTGCCCTACAGACGGAAGACCAAGATGTCCAAAATTGATCTGCCCTGCTGTAGTATGTCCTCAGTACATGTAATCAGCCCACTCAAAGAAAATTTTAGGTAAAATAAAAACAGAATGCTAATGCATTCTGTTTTATTATTTAAGATAAGTCTCATACAGGTCTTTCCTACGGTCTTTCATCACCTGAACCGAGCCGTTATGATGAAGATCCTTCAATAAGTTCAGGTCTACATCAACAATCAGGGTCATTTCTGTATTGGGAGTAGCCTCACCTTTTACACCATTAGAAGGGAAAGCAAAATCTGAAGGGGTAAATACAGCAGCCTGTCCGAACTGAATATCCATATTGTTTACTCCCGGTAAGTTACCTACACAACCCGCAATAGCTACATAACATTCATTTTCAATCGCTCTCGCAGCAGCACAGTGACGCACTCTGATATAAGCATTCTGGGTATCTGTAAGGTAAGGAACAAAAAGAATCTTCATCCCCTGATCAGCCAGAATTCTTGGTAACTCCGGAAATTCTACATCATAGCAAATTACAAGTCCTATTTTCCCACAATCGGTATCAAAAACCCGGATTTCGTTTCCTCCTTTCATTCCATAATACTTTTTTTCATTTGGAGTGATATGGATTTTTCGGTATTCATCAATACGTCCATCACGATGCAACAGATAGCTGACATTATATAAATCATTATTATCATGATCAAAAACAGGCATGCTTCCGGAAATAATATTGACATTGTAACTGATCGCCAGTTCAGAGATTTTATTTTTTATTTCCTCACTTAATTTAGCCAGCTCGATCATACTGTCTCTTTCTGAAAGCTTATTGAAGGGTGCTAAAAGCGGAGTATTGAAAAGTTCGGGGAAAAGAACAAAGTCTGACTTATAGTCTCCCATTACATTAACAAAGAATTCTACCTGCTCATAAAAAGCATCGATATTTTTAAAATGCCTCATCTGCCATTGTACTAATCCTAAGCGGATGATACTATCCTGCATTGTATTGGGCTTTTTGCTGTAATAGATATTGTTCCACTGCAGCAAAACAGCGTTTTCCA
Organism: Chryseobacterium sp. 22543; assembly: GCF_052044565.1. Classification (NCBI taxonomy): domain Bacteria; kingdom Pseudomonadati; phylum Bacteroidota; class Flavobacteriia; order Flavobacteriales; family Weeksellaceae; genus Chryseobacterium; species Chryseobacterium sp. 22543. Next base: position 488,497 of record NZ_JBQENH010000002.1, on the reverse strand, counting down.
GTGATGATTCATCTTCAGGAAGATATTTTTTCAGAATCTTTATGGGAAGGAAGTTATTGGAAAGCTGGAAAGACAATACCGGATCATAAATTTCCTTATCTCTTACTCTTCGGATATACTCTCTTGGAGAAATCTCATCACTATATTTATGATAGTTCGGAATTCTTCCACCCAGAATAATTGATTTTAGATTGAGCAGCTCACACAATTCTTTTCTGGCATCATACAATCTTCTTCCCAGGCGCAGTTCCCGAAATTCAGGATCAACAAAAACTTCTATCCCATACAATACATTTCCTGTTGACAAATGGGTATTGAATGTATAATTTCCTGTAATATCAACATAGGTATGGTCGTCCCCAAATTCATCATAATTCACAATAATGGACAGTGCTACGGCAGCCAATTTCCCGTCTACAGTGATACAAATCTGACCTTTAGGAAATATTCTCGTAAGTTTATCTATACTTTTTTTAGACCAGATAGATTCAGACATCTGAGGATACGCCCTTTTCATTGTCACTACCAATTCATCATAATCCTGAACAGTCAGGGGTCTCGTTTCTATTTGCATTTGATATAATTTTACTTAAATTTAGTGAAAATTTGTTTTAATAGGCTATTACTAAGCAAAACATTAACCAAAATATCAATTAGAAATGGCAATAATTTTTCTGAATCAAAGTAAATGCCCTGTTTGCAAAAAAACTTTAGATGAAGGACAGGATATTGTCCTATTTCCACCTTTTACCTCCGATAAGAATCATAAATTTTACTTATTCAATGATGAAGGAGTTCATCGTTCTTGTTTGCAAAAGACAGAATATGGAATAGCCGCATTGAAGTTTTTAGAAACAGAATTTCCATTATAAACAAAAAAATCCCACCCAAAGCGGGCAGGATTTATATTTTAAATTCAAGTCAAAGATTATTCCCACTCAATCGTTGCAGGTGGTTTGCTTGAAATATCGTACGCTACTCTGTTGATTCCTCTTACTTCGTTGATGATTCTGCTTGAAACAGTATCTAAGAACTCATAAGGAAGTCTGCTCCACGTTGCCGTCATAAAGTCGATGGTATTGGCAGAACGAACTACAGCAGTATATTCATACGTTCTTTCATCTCCCATTACTCCTACAGATTTTACCGGAAGAAGAACTACAAATGCCTGAGATACTTTTTCGTAAAGGTCATTTTTGTATAATTCTTCGATGAAGATATCATCAGCTTCCTGAAGGATTCTTACTTTTTCAGCATCTACAGCTCCCAATATTCTGATTCCCAATCCCGGACCTGGGAAAGGGTGTCTGTATACCATGTGGTGAGGAATACCTAATTCTTCTCCTACTCTTCTTACTTCGTCCTTGAAAAGCTCTCTTAGCGGCTCTAACAATTCGAAGTCCATATCTTCAGGAAGTCCACCAACGTTGTGGTGAGACTTGATTACTGCTGATGGTCCGTTGACAGACTGGCTCTCAATAACGTCAGGGTAAATAGTACCCTGTGCAAGGAATTTAGCGCCTTCAATTTTGTGTGATTCTTCATCAAAAACATGGATAAATTCGTTTCCGATGATTTTTCTTTTTGCTTCAGGATCATCAACACCAGCTAATTTTGTAAGGAATCTTTCCTGAGCATCCACCATTTTAATGTTCATATGGAAATGCTCTCCATACTGATCCATTACTTTTTTGCCCTCATCCTTTCTCAATAATCCCGTATCTACAAAGATACAAGTCAACTGATCACCGATTGCTTTGTGGATCAAAACTGCCGCTACAGAAGAGTCAACACCACCTGAAAGACCAAGGATTACTTTGTTGTCTCCTACTTTCTCACGGATTTCCTCAACTGTTTTTTCAATATAGTTAGTCAGTTTCCAGTTTTTCTCTGAGTTACAGATTCCAAAAACGAAATTTTCAAGCATTTTTCCTCCTTCTTCAGTATGAGATACTTCCGGGTGGAACTGAACACAGTAGATTTTACTTTCTTCGTTAGAGATAGAAGCAATTACTCCTGATTTTGCGTTCAATTCAAAACCTGCAGGCAATTCTCCTACTTCGTCAAAATGGCTCATCCAAACTACAGAGTTCTGAGTCACTCCTTTCAATAAAGAGCTTTCTTTTACGATCTCAAGGTTTGCTTTACCATACTCTCCCTTTTCTCCTTTATTTACTTTTCCTCCTAAAAGGTGAGCTGTCATCTGCATTCCGTAGCAGATTCCCAATACAGGAACTCCTTGTTCGTATAATTCTTTTTCAACCAGGTGAGCGTTTTCTGCATTCACAGAGCTTGGTCCACCGGAAAGAATAATTCCTTTTGGCTGTTTTGCTAAAATATCTTGTAATGGTGTATTGTAAGGTAAGATTTCAGAGTATACACCCATCTCACGGATTCTTCTTCCGATAAGCTGGTTGTACTGGGATCCGAAATCTAAAATAATAATACCGTTGTTCATTTTGAATTATGATTTATAAATTATAAATAATGAGGATTCTTTTGATTGTTTAATTGTATTAGAGTTTCACGATACTTTTGAGATTCCTACGGAATGACAAAGCCTGTATCATATCTGTTAATCAAAATATTCACTCAAAAACTGTTTCAGCAATTTATTTAGGTTTGGGCTAAAGCCATTTCTATCGCTATTTTTTTATAATCAATCGGGCTAAAGCTCGATTCTATTGATAGAATATAAAACTTAGAAAATCTACGGCTTATTGCTAAAGCCTACTGCTTATTCAACCGTTTTACAAAAAAAGACTTGGAATTGCTCCAAATCTTTTTTCGTGATTTTATTAAAACTTTCCGATGTCGTCTCTGTAGAAGCCGTAATCGAAATGTACATGACTTGCGTCTTCGTAAACCTTTTTGCGGGCATCTTCGAAAGTAGCACCTGTAGCTACAATGTTCAGAACTCTACCCCCGTTGGAAACCACTTTGTCTCCTTTGCTGATAGCTCCTGCATATAAAAGTTTACTATGTTTCAGCTTATCTTCCCCTGTAATTTCGAAACCTGTTTCGATGTTTCTTGGATAACCTCCTGAACACATTACAAGGCAAATTGCTTTTTCGTCTTTAAATTTAAGCTCAATGTCTTTTCCTTCCATACAATCCTGGATCACATCCAAAAGATTGTTTTCCATAAGCGCCATCAATACCTGAGTTTCAGGATCTCCAAATCTCATGTTGTATTCAAGAAGGTAAGCTCCGTTTTTCGTAACCATCAATCCGAAGAAGATGATTCCTTTAAATCCGAAACCTTCAGCTTTAAGACCTTTAATAGTTGGTTCTAAAATATTTTTCTCAAAATCTGCATAATGCTCCTGAGTAAATTCCGGGCTTGGTGCTATTGAACCCATACCTCCTGTATTAGGTCCTGTATCTCCGTTTCCAGCTTTTTTATAGTCTTTTGCTGCTACACATGGGAACAATTTTTCCCCGTTAGAAAAAGCAATGATAGACGCTTCAAAACCTTGTAAATATTCTTCAATAACTAAACGGATTCCTGCATCTCCATAGATTCTTCTGATCATGAAGTCGTGGATAGTAGCTTCAGCTTCTTCAAGATTGTCACAAATAACAACACCTTTTCCACCTGCTAAACCACTAGCTTTGATCACCAAAGGATATTGCTGTGTCTGCACATATTCTTTAGCATCGTTGTATGAATCAAATACTACCGCTTTAGCAGTTTTGATATCATAGGTCTGCATAAATTTCTTAGAGAAAGCTTTACTCCCTTCAAGGCTTGCCACTTTCTGAGTAGGACCGAAAACTTTAAGATCGTGTTTTTTAAATTCGTCCTTGATACCCGCTACAAGAGGAGCTTCGGGACCTACGATCGTAAGATCAATCTTTTCTTTAATTGCGAAATCTCTAAGTTCTTTAATTTCCGATAAATGAACATTTTTCCCTATTACATCGGTAGTAGCATTCCCGTTGGCAAAAAACATTTTAGAAATTCTTGAGTCATTCTGAAGCTTTGCCGCTAAAGCAGATTCTCTACCGCCTTCACCTATGATTAATATTCTCATACTTTTTTATTATCTAGTCTTATTTTACAAATATATAATTTTGAATGCTAAAAATACAATCCCTAATTATTTTTTAATTCTATTTTAATTAGTGGAAAAAGTGTCTAACACCTGTAAACATCATTGGGATACCGTGCTCATTTGCAGCTTCCACACTATCCTGATCTTTTACACTTCCACCTGGCTGAATAATCGCCTTGATACCTTCCTGAGCGCAGAAATCTACCACATCACGGAAAGGGAAAAATGCATCTGAAGCCAATACCAAATCTCCGGAGAATTTTTCTTTTGCTCTTTCGATAGCCTGCTGAGTCGCCCAGATTCTGTTTACCTGTCCGCCGCCGATACCGAATGCCTGAATTCCGTTGGAAACTACAATAGCATTTGACTTCACATATTTTACAACTCTCTGAGAGAAAAGTAAAGCTTTTTTCTGCTCTTCTGTAGGCTGTACTTCTGTAACGACTTTGATATCGTCAGAGAAGTGAGTATCATTATCCTGAACCAGAATACCACCATCTACTTTCACCCAAGTCTGTTTGTCAGAAACAGGGTTTACGATTTTGATAATTCTTAAGTTTTTCTTTTTTCTTAAAACTTCAAGAGCTTCTTCATCGAATTCAGGAGCCATTACAATCTCAAGGAATGTTTTGTTCAGTTCTTCCGCTGTCGCTGCATCAATTTTATAGTTCATTGCAACAATTCCGCCAAAGATAGAAACCGGATCACATTCGAATGTTTTCTGGTAAGTCTCCAATGCTGAAGTTCCGATTGCAACTCCACAAGGGGTAGAGTGTTTTACCGCACAACAAGCCATTTCTTCTTTGAACTCAGTCACTACTTTCCAGCAAAGGTCCATATCACGAAGATTGTTGAAAGAAAGTTCTTTCCCCCCAAGCTGTTCAAAGTCTTTCATTGCTCCATTCTCGAAAGTAGAAACATAGTAAGCTGCTGTCTGGTGAGGATTTTCTCCGTATCTTAAGTCAGCAACTTTTTTATAAGAAGCATTTAAATACGTAGGATATTCTTCGTCTAAAAGCATTCTTGAAATAGCTGCATCATATGCAGAGGTAAGGTTGAATACTTTTCCTGCAAGCTTTTTACGGGTCTCAATGTACGTATCACCGTTTTGTTCCATTTCCAGTTTTACAGTTGTGTAATCTTCCACATCTGTAATTACGGTAACAGAATCAAAGTTTTTCGCTGCAGAACGAAGCATTGAAGGACCTCCGATATCAATAAATTCTACCTTTTCGTGTAAAGAAATGTTTTTGTTCACATTTTCAAAGAAAGGGTAAAGGTTTACGATCACCATGTCAATCAGAACAATTCCGTGTTCCTGAACGGTTTTCATGTGCTCTTCATTATTACGAACAGCCAGCAATCCACCGTGAACTTTCGGGTGTAAAGTTTTCACTCTTCCATCCAACATTTCAGGGAAATTGGTTACCTCATCAATCTGAATAGGATTTAAACCAGCGTCTTTCAAATGTTTGAACGTTCCTCCTGTAGAGATCAACTCATAATTCTGAGCTTCCAAAAACTGCGCGAATTCTATTAATCCACTTTTGTCAGAAACACTGATTAAAACTCTCTTTTTACTCATTTTACTTTCAATTTTTTACTTTTTACAGCTATTTCAAACTGTATCCGGGTCTTTCACCTCCGAATTTACTTTATTTACTTAGATTTCTTTTTTATTAAATGTAACGATTAAATGATCGCCCAATTGTTACATTATCAGTTTTCCAGGACCTTATTGATCGCTATTGGAAATATTTCATATTCAATCTTGTGAACTTTCTGAGCCAATGTTTCCGGAGTATCGTCAGCGGTTACTTCAAAAGATTTCTGAAGAATAGCTTCTCCTTCATCAATGCCCGGCGTTACAAAATGTACAGTGGCCCCACTCTCTACTTCTTTAGCTTCAATGACTGCATTGTGAACGTTCATTCCCCACATTCCTTTTCCTCCGAATTTCGGAAGCAAAGCAGGATGAATATTGATTATTTTACCGTTCCAGTTTTCACAGAATTCAGATTTTAAGATGGATAAAAATCCTGCCAATACAATAAGATCTGTATTTTCAGGGATTACTTTAGCCAGTTCACTGCTGAAATTCTTTCCTCTTGGAATGAGTATGCTTTCTATATTGTGATTCTTTGCTCTTTCCAGTCCGAAACACTCTCTGTCTGCCACTACCAAAGATACTTTTGCATTCTGGATTTCTCCAGCGTCAATGGTATCAATGATTCTCTGCAGATTGGTTCCTGAACCGGATACAAGTACAACGATGTTCTTCATATTTTTTTGGCAGCCTTGTCAAGGTCTTGAATATTGTTAACTAGCCCCGATTGCAGCGACATCCTTTTTTCGTTGCGGCCGCAGCGAAGCGGAGGCCGTGACGAAAAAGATACAGCGGAAAGCGGGATTAAGCTCCTAAAATTTTAAATCTATCTTTTCGCTTCCTTCTGTGATTTCTCCGATTTCATAAGCATCATCTAAAAGGTGTAAGATTTTTTCAGCATGATCCGCATTCACTACAATGATCATCCCTACCCCCATATTGAATGTTCCGTACATTTCCTCACGGGCTACTTCACCTCTCTTTTCCAATTCAAGCATTACACTAGGAATTCTGATTTTCGATTCGTCAATAGAAGCACAAAGTCCTTCTGGAATGATTCTTGGAACGTTTTCGTAAAGACCACCTCCTGTGATGTGAGCAATTCCTTCTACTTTCACTTCTTCCAATACTTTATGAATATCTTTATAGTATAGTCTTGTAGGAACTAAAAGTGTTTCATATAAAGGTTTTCCTTCAAATTCTTCTTCAAAATTTGGGAATACCTTTCTTACTAAAGAGAATCCGTTTGAGTGGAATCCAGAACTTGGTAATGCAATAATTTTATTACCTGCCTGAATCTTAGAACCATCAATAATCTGATCTTTTTCTACGATTCCTACGCAGAATCCTGCAACATCATAATCTCCAGGCTGATACATTCCCGGCATTTCAGCAGTCTCTCCACCAATCAATGCACAGTTGTTATCTTTACAAGCTGCTACCATTCCTAAAACAATTTCTGCCGCAATTTCTGAATCAAGCTTTCCGCAAGCCAGATAATCAAGGAAAAATAAAGGTTTTGCTCCGTGGCAAAGAATATCATTGGCACACATTGCGAAACAATCTACACCAATAGAATCATATTTTTTAGTATCTAAAGCTACTTTCAGCTTTGTTCCTACTCCATCTGTTCCTGATACAAGAACAGGATTTTTGTATCCACCGATCTCATAGAAAGCACCAAAACTTCCCAAGTGGTTCAGTACATTGGAATTGTGGGTTTCACCGACCGCTTTTTTGATCTTGTCAACCGTTTTGTATCCTTCTTCTTTGTCTACTCCTGCTGATTTGTAAGTGTTGCTCATGTCTGCTTAGATTTTTAGATATTGGATTCAGATTTCAAATGATTACTTGTCTTGCATCTGATGTCTTATGTCTTTTTATCTTTTAATATTTCAATTACTTTTATACTTGATTTTAGAAAACAAAAAAGCCGACAATCTTTTCAGATTATCGGCCGTTATTTTATCTCAGAATTTCAGAGCCCACAATTTTCCCTTTATGAGAAAAACATTGTTTATAGGAGGTCTGAATTTTCATCTCTTTTCTTTTTGCAAAAATAGTAATTTTAAATGAATATTCAAATTCTATTTTTCAAGGATGGTTTCAATAGCCGCAATCTTGTTTATTTTTTCTTTTAACTCATTGATTTTCTCTTCATTAGAAATTTTTTGAGTTCCTTTGTCAAAATTATCATTAAAGAAAGGAAGTGAAAAAGTTTCCACCACATTTCCTCCGTGGAAAGGAAAACGCTTTGATGCAGCGTCTAAAACTCCTGCTCCACCTCTACCTCCGGGAGATGTAGACATCAATAGCATTGGTACTTCATTCCAAACCGTTCTGTCTTTGATTCTTGATACCCAGTCGAACACATTTTTGAATGCTGTAGAATAGGTTCCGTTGTGTTCTGCCAAAGCCACCAACAATACATTGGCACCGTCAATTTTGGCAGCAAAGTCATGAGCTTCCTGAGGAACACCAGCAGCCAATTCTCTTTCATGCTTATAGATTGGCATTTCAAAAGGATTCAGATCTACTACTTCTACTTCTGCATTTTCAAATAATGTTGATGCATAGGCAACCAACTGCTTGTTCATTGAAACTTCCGAGTTGCTTCCTGCTATTGCTAAAATTTTCATAGGTGAGATTTATTTTTTAAGATTACAAATTTAGTTTTTTATTTAAGATAAGACGGCAGTTCCATTGGTACTTCCATTAATAATACTTCAGTGTCTTCCACCGCTTCGATGTTAAAGCTCTGAGTATCCCAGATTCCCAATCCGTCTCTTTCATTCAGAACACGGTCTCCTATTTTTGCACTTCCTTTCAACACAAACGCATAAACTCCGTTTCCTTTTTTGTTAAGCATATAATTTTTGCCGTTTCCTTTTGTAAAATTGGCTAAATTAAACCATGCATCCTGATGAATCCAAACTCCTTCATCATTTTTATTAGGAGATAAAATCTGTTGGAATCCGTTAATCTTTTCACCTTCCTTGATACTTTTCTGATCATATCTCGGTTCAACATCCAGTTCTTTTGGGAAAACCCAGATCTGTAGAAACTTTACCTCTTCATCTTTATTTTTATTATATTCACTGTGCTTAACACCTGTTCCGGCACTCATCACCTGGATTTCTCCTTTTTTGATCACAGCTGTAGTTCCCATTGAATCTTTATGTTCCAAGTCTCCTTCCAGAGGAATGGATATAATTTCCATATCCTTGTGCGGGTGCGTTCCGAATCCCATTCCCTGAGAAACGGTGTCATCGTTTAATACTCTTAAAACACCAAAATTCGTTCTGTCTCTGTTTTGATAGTTGGCAAAACTGAATGTATGGTAAGAATTTAACCATCCGTGATTGGCATGGCCTCTTGAATCTGCTTTATGATATACTGTTTTCATTTCTGTGATTATTTATGGTACAAATGTAAGACATGCAGGCATTTTAAAAGTTGATGTAGGGTAAGAAAGGAAGTTTATGGGGTAAAAGAGTTGAGAAAGTAAAAATGGTGGATGGATTGGAAACGCTAAGGCGCAAAGATTTTTATATTCCATATGTTTTAGGGCGCAAGGATTTTATCTGCGATAAAATTTCAAACTGTATACTATTTACTTCATAATTGAATGGACTAAATAGATTATATAAGTAAACGCAAACCTCTGTGTCATTTGTGAAATCTGTGGGAGACTATTATATTCTGTTATTTATTATAAATATGTGTTTCGGCTAAAGCCAATTAATAAATACCTTAAAAGAAAAGCGGGCTAAAGCCCGCTCCTATTGATATTTTGAATTTAAATTTATTCAATTTTTAAAAATGTACCTGTTTGATTTCTTCTTCAATTTCCTTAGGGGTTTCATCTTCTGATTTAACAAAAATCATGGTCACTACAGCTCCTATCAGCATGCAAACACCACCTACAACGACATAATCCATCGCTTGTTTTCCGAAAACATCACTTACAACCGGACCTCCAAATAATCCATTGATAATCTGCGGAATCACAATAAAGAAATTGAATATTCCCATATAGACCCCCATTTTTCTTTGTGGAATGACTTCAATAAGCATAGCATAAGGCATTGCCAGAATACTTGCCCAGGCAAATCCTAAACCGATCATAGAGATCCATAGGTTGTTGACATCTTTAATGAAATACATTGAAACAAGTCCAACACCTCCACACAATAAAGCTAAGGCATGAGTCTGCTTTTTACCGATCAGTTTCGCTATGGGTGTCAATAGAAATGCAAACGGAATTGCCCACAGATTGTACATTCCGAAAAGCTTCCCTGTTAAATCCCCTGCATCATTAAATGCTTTGGAGTGGGTATCTTCCGGAGAAAGTCCAAAATGATGGGTTGCCAGTGCACTGGTCGTAAATACCCACATGGTAAATAATGCAAACCATGAAAAGAACTGAACAATTCCCAGTTTTTTCATCTGTATAGGAATTGCTGCAAAGTCTTTGAAGATATCTGAAAACTTAGACTCCTGTTGTTCTACCTCTTTTCCATCTTCAAAATCAGCGAATTCCTGTGGAGAATACTCTCTGGTTGTCATGATGGTGTACAAAATTGAGATGATAAGCAATCCTGCCCCTATATAAAAGGAGTAAATAACGTTATCTGCCACAAATCCCGCCGGGGCTTCGTTGGAGATTCCCATTTTCGTTAACCAATCCGGCAGATAAGAGCCCAATACGGCTCCGATTCCAATCAGAATGGTCTGCACCGAAAATCCTATTGTCCCCTGATGTTTCGGAAGCATATCTCCTACCAAAGCACGGAAAGGCTCCATTGCAATATTTACGGAAGCATCCATCATGGCGAGGAATATTACAGCTAACAAAAGCGCATTGGCGGCAAACATTTGAGTAACGGAAGCTGCATTAGGAAGTAAAACCAATCCTATTGCACACAAAACAGCTCCAATCAGGAAATAAGGTTTTCTTCTTCCCAATGGACTCCAGGTATTGTCTCCCATATGCCCGATGATAGGCTGAACAATCAAACCTGTAACGGGAGCAACGAGCCAGAACCAGGATAACTCATGAACATCGGCTCCTAAATTACCAAGAATACGGCTTGCATTTCCATTTTGTAATCCGAACGCCATTTGAATGCCAAGGAATCCCATACTCATGTTAATAATCTGGAGCATGGATAAGTTTGGTTTTTTTCTTTTTCCAAATGGCCCCGAATTATATATCCCTACCCTTTCTGCCATTATGACTTAAGTTTTTGAATTAATGCATCTTCGATAGGTGTTTTTTCAACCACCACTTTATCTACCACCTCATTAGGAACAGTCACAGAAAGAACGTATTGTTTTACCTTCCAGCTTCCGTTGATTTTTTCTACCACTCCGGAACCTCTGCATATTTTCATCTGGGTATCCAATAGTTCATCGAACCATGCCAGTTTTCCATCTTTGCTGAAGTAAATATTTCTTTTAAGGGCTTTAAAATTCCAGGTTTTCTTTTTGTCGAAATAAGGTTTTGCCCATACCATGAATTCTTTTTTATCCCATATTTCGGTAGCGTCTGTTCCAATGAAGGTAGATTCATCCGCAAAGAAATTAAAATATGCATTGTAATCTGCTTTTGCCGCAGCTACGTTGAATGCATCCAGCATAGTACTGATTTCTGATTTTTCTTTTTCAAATACGGTCTTCGACTGAGCATTCAATAAAGAAAATCCCAGTACAAAAAGGATTAATGTATAAGCAGTCGTTAGTTTTTTCATATGTATTAATTATTTTTCAAGTTCAATGATGAATGGAGTTTTTGCAGAAACATTTATAGTATTTTGCAACATAAATTCTTTTCCTGAAATAACTTCTTTTCCTTTTGTAAATCCATTAAGCGATTCGGCAAATCTTTTCAAGTCTAACGTCTGATCTTTTTCATTATTGTTGATGACCACCATTACACTTTCTTTTTCATTGTATCTGAAGTATACAAAAACTCCATCCTGAGGAACGAAATTTTTAGTTTTCCCATTATGGATTACGTCTTTGCCTTTTCTCCAGTTTAATAATTTTTGTGTAAACTGGAAAAATTCTTTTTGCTCCTTAGTCTGAGCAGATGGATTGAAGGCATTCTGAGAATCAGACTTCCAGCCTCCCGGAAAATCTCTCCGGATATCTGCATCACCTCCTTTCGTCTTATCTCCTCTCATTCCTATTTCTGATCCGTAATAGATCTGTGGAGTTCCTCTTACTGTTGAGATCAGAGTAAGTCCTATTTTGTAAGCATCAGGATTTGCATTAAAGATTTCATTCCATCTTTCTGTGTCATGATTTTCAAAGAAAACCAGGAGATTATTGATATCCGGATAAAGGAAATCACTGGTAAAGGAATCGTAAATCCGGATCATGCCTTTATCCCAACCTTCTTTTTCTTTAAGAGCTTTAGGCATATTTTCAAACAGCATAAAATCCATTACCGAGGGCAAATTTGAATTGTATCCTTCTATTTCTCCTATTTTCGAATTTTTCTGCCATGCTGCAATTTGTGCTGCCGTATAAAGCCAGGTTTCTCCAACGATATTGAATTTCGGATATTCATCGGTAATGGCCTTAGCCCATTTTGACATGGCATCTTTATCGTTATAAGGATAGGTATCCACACGGAACCCTCCCAATTCTGCATATTCTATCCACCAGATTGCATTTTGAATGAGATATTTCAGAACCAGTGGATTTTTTTGATTAATATCCGGCATGGTGGTGTCAAACCATCCGTCCAGCGCATATTTTTTATCAATACCTGAAGCATTGGTATCGAATTGCGTTGTCGTTTTATAATTGGAACGTTTAAATCCTTTCTCGCCTTCATCAAACCAATGTATCCAGTCTTTTGAAGGAAGGTCTTTGATCATCCAGTGTGAGCCACCCCAATGATTAGTCACATAATCCATCACCAGCATCATATTTCGTTTATTCAGCTCTTTGGATAAAGTTTTATAATCCTCATTCGTTCCGTATCGGCCATCAATTTTATACAAATCTGTCTGGGCATATCCGTGATAAGAATACACTTTTTCATTGTCTTCATTTACCGGAGTCAGCCAGACTGCTGTAGCTCCCAGATTCTGAATATAGTCAAGATGATTGATGATACCGCTGAGATCTCCGCCATGTCTTCCATTAGGCAGAGTGCGATCTGCTTTTTCTATAAGTTCCGGTCTTGAATCATTTTTTTCATTGCCATTGGCAAAGCGATCCGGCATGATAAGATACATAACATCTTTTGAGGTAAACGATTCGCGGTTGGCAGATCCGGGATTCCTTTGCTTCAGTTCATAGGCATAGGAACTTAGATTTTTGCTGCCATTTTTAATCGTAATAGTAAACTTCGGAACATTTATTTCGTTGGTGTTTACAGTAATAAAAACATAATTCGGATTATCAACTTTCCGGATGTCTTTGATCTGTATTCCATCTGAAAGTGCAATCTCGTTATGGGCAACGTTTTTTCCATACACAAGAATCTGAAGTTCGGGATTTTTCATTCCTTTCCACCAGAAAGCCGGCTCTATTTTTTCCAACACTTTTTGGGAAAAGGCTGCAGAAGCTATTGAAAGGGCTAATGCTGCAAATATTGTCTTCATATTAGTGTTCAATTTAGCATTTAATTTTCATATAAACATTCAAAATATAGTAGAATGTCCCTTTTTTTCATCCTGACAACTGCAATTTTTCAAAATTTGGCATTCATTTTTTAACTTTTAGAGAAAAAACTTAAATTTTTCATAAAAAATTCATCCTAAAAGTTAATTTATCCCCCTTTTTATTTTTAGTTTTACAGAAAAAATGTTTGATTTCAGTAGTATGTTCCAAGCTGAGGGGCCAGATGTTGTTTACACATGGACCATCCCTGTGTTTGCTGTGATTATTTTTGTAGAAATGGCTTACAGCCACTTTAATAAAGAGAAAATTTACGAAACTAAAGATGTAGCAACCAATGTTCTTTTTGCTTTGCTCAACTATGGGTTAGACATCATCATGAAAGGGTTCTCTTTGTTTGTCATGATGTTTTTTTATCATCACCGTATTTTCGACTGGCAAGAGGGAATCTGGTATTGGATTGCTGTATTTCTCGCTCAGGATTTCGCTTATTATGTTCATCATTATGTAGATCATCACTCGCGTGTCTTCTGGGCTGTACATATTACCCATCACAATTCTGATTATTTTAACATCAGTACGGGATTCAGAAGTCCTGTTTTTCAACCTTTGTACAGGTATTTATTTTTCTCTCCATTAGCATTTATGGGCTTTCATCCATGGCATATTCTGGTTGCGTATTCTGCTATACAGATTTATGGCACTTTTGTTCATACACAATCTATTAAAAGCATGGGATTTTTAGAATATATCCTGGTTACTCCTTCTCATCATAGAGTACATCATGCTTGTAATATCAAATATCTGGACCGTAATATGGGAATGGGACTCATTATCTGGGATAAGATTTTTGGAACATTCGAAAAGGAGGATCCTGAGGTTCCTGTGAAATATGGCATTTATCCTAAGATGGAGTCTAAAGATCCGGCAACAACTCTATTCTATGAATGGCGAAGAATAGGAAAAGATATCAGACAGCCGGGACTTTCCTTCAAAGACCGTGTTAAGTATCTTTTTAACTCCCCGGGATGGAGGCATGACGGTACAGGTAAAACAGTAAAGCAGTTTCAAAAGGAATATCTTGAGAAAATAAAAAATAAGACTTCTGCGGTAAAAAAAGAGCCAGTTCCAGAAACAGAATATGAATATACTGAAGCATTGGATAAGTAAAAAAGATAACCCCGGATCCTGAAAATTCAATGATCCGGGGCACCTTAGTGTATCTTCAAATTATTTTACAGGCTTAATAGAAATTGCGAAACCGCCGCTTCTTACCATTTTAAAATTAATTTTTGACTTGGCTGTAATTTCTTTCTTATAGATATTATAGCTTTGAGGATTATCAATATAATCAGCATCTTTTCCATCTTCATAGATCGTTGCTTCATATTTCTTTCCTTTATCCAGGAATGAGAAGTCTACCGTATATTCACGTTTGTTTTCATCGGTAATACCTCCTACAAACCAGTTTTCAGTTCCTTTTGCTTTTCTTGCTGTAATCACATAATCACCAGGTTCAGCGGATAAGATTTTTGTATCATCCCAATCTGCTGCTACATCCTTGATAAACTGGAATGCATCCATATGCTTTTTGTAGTTTTCAGGAAGATCTGCAGCCATCTGAAGCGGCATATACATGGTTACATAAAGAGCCAATTGTTTTACCAGAGTAGTTTTTACGAAACGGTTATCTCCAGGGAAATAATAATCTAACTTCGTCTGGAAAATACCTGGTGTATAATCCATAGAACCTCCCATCCATCTTGTAAACGGAAGAACTGTCTGGTGATCAGGCTTGTTTCCTCCGAAAGCTTCGTACTCTGTTCCACGTGCTGCTTCTGCAGAAATGTAATTCGGGTAGGTACGGCTTTCTCCTGTAGGTCTTACAGATTCATGAGAATTGACCATGATTTTATAGTCGTTTGCTTTTTCAGCAATTCTATAGAAGTGGTTAATTGTCCATTGAGAATAATGATGTTCTCCTCTAGGAATAATATCTCCTACATATCCGGTTTTCACAGCATCATAACCGTATTTATTCATCGTTTGGAATGCTTTATCTGCCCATCTTTCGTAGTTTGTTGCAGAACCTGAAGTTTCATGGTGCATGATCAGCTTAATTCCTTTTGAATGCGCATATTCATTCAACATTTTGATATCGAAATCCGGGTAAGGGGTAATGAAATCGAAAACAAATTCTTTTGAGTGTCCGAACCAGTCTTCCCAGCCGATATTCCAGCCTTCAATCAATAATCCCTGGAATCCGTTTTCTGCAGCAAAGTCAATATATTCTTTAACTTTTGTATTGTTTGCAGCGTGTTTTCCGTTTGGAGTCAATTTAGCAAAATCTGTTTTACCTAAATGAACATTTTCAGCAGTAGAATATGCCCACTGAGATTTCCCGATGATCATTTCCCACCAGACCCCCATGTATTTTGTAGGGTGAATGTAAGAGGTATCGGTGTATTTTGTAGGCTCATTAAGGTTAAAGATCATTTTAGAATCCATTACCTGCTCTGCTTTCGGAGCTACAATAATTGTTCTCCAAGGGGTTACTGACGGAGTTTGAATATATCCTTTTGCTCCCTGTCTGTCAGCCGTCAAATGCGTTTTGAATTTATAATTCTGAGCATCTACTTCCAGGTGTGAAGCCGGATAATCTAATACCGCAGCTTCAGCAACGTTGATATATAAAGGCTCTTTTCCTTCTTTTTTAA
The DNA here is from genome assembly GCF_052044565.1 of Chryseobacterium sp. 22543. Taxonomy (NCBI): domain Bacteria; kingdom Pseudomonadati; phylum Bacteroidota; class Flavobacteriia; order Flavobacteriales; family Weeksellaceae; genus Chryseobacterium; species Chryseobacterium sp. 22543. The sequence goes on along the minus strand of NZ_JBQENH010000002.1, from coordinate 472,478 downwards.
GCATCAGCGGAGACTGAACTGCATTTTTCACCAATGACTGGGAAGCATTCGCATCAAATGCTTTGTCCCATTTTGAAGGAATTTCAGAAACTTTTGTTTCCTGATACTGGTATTCCTGAGAGTCATAATCTGCTACCATCCACCATGCTTTCATGTCGGTAGGGAAATCGATTTCAGAGTCTTCTTCTCTGATCACAAAGTAATTAAGGTTCTTTTGCTGTGGGAATTCATATCGGAATCCTAATCCATCATTAAACAATCTGAACTTTACCACAATACTTCTGTCTGTAGAAGCCTGATTAAGGGTAACTGCCAGTTCGTTGTAATTATTGATATAGTTTTTCTTTTCTCCTAAAACCGGCTGCCAGGTTTCATTTTTGGAGTCTCTTTTTTCATCTGTTTTTGCAAAACCGTTATTCAGATCGTATTTTGCATCTTCTGATTTGGCTATTTCAGAAGCAAATTTTATGGCTGTGTCTTTAAATAATCTCAATCCCAATTTAGAATCTTCAACTACTACTGCACCGTTGTATTTCAGGTTATAGTAAGGTACTCCTTCTTTCAGCTGAAAACTCATTTCAAACTTCCCGTCCGGAGATTTTAAAGATTGGGCTTTCACACCTGTAAACATCATTGAGAGCAAAAGCGCTCCAACTGTAATTTTCTTCATAATGACTATTTATTAACTTTAAAAATAGATAAAGTGCTGCGGTAAAGCAGCACTTTGCTTTATTTTAGTTTGATTTACAATTTAGTAATGGTTAGCTTGTAATATGCTGAATTGTGTAAATCCAGTTCAATTTTATAATTACCTGCCTGAGAAACTTTGTATCCGCCATCTTTTTCTACGGTTCCTTCAGCATTGAAATAGGTTTGTACACCTTTTCCCGAAGTAAGCGCTTCATCATCTTTGTTCGGCTGGAATTTCATCGCCCAATCATCATTGGCTCGGAATTTAAATACTCCGGTATTAGATAATGCAATTGAATTAATCACAAAAGTTTTGGTTGCAGGATTATATACAAAATCTGTATCTGAGTTCCACCCTGTAGGGGTTGCATCACCAATAACACCAAAGTTTGCCAACACAGAAGAATAAGTGTTTGCGGCCCAATTTACCTTAATATAATAGGTTCCCACTGCAGGAGCTTTTATGTTCGGTCCATCTAATTTCAATTTTCCGGTATTGGTTCCATCGTCTCCTTTATTTCCGGGCCAGTCCTCATTGATAGAGAATTTATATTTACCATCATCATCACCAGAAACAGTGTTGATCCAAATAAACCCTCTGTATTCATCATTTTTTCCTGGAGAAAACAAATTCGGGGAATTTCCAGGAGTCCAGTTTGCATAACCTGCTGCTCCCGCATAACTACCAGGAACATTAATCTTAGGATATACCAAATCAGGGTTTGGAGTATAAGGTGTTACTTTAAGTGCAATTACATTTGAGTAAAAAATGGCTGATCCTACAGAAGTTTTCAACCTCGCCTCAATATCATTCACAGCATCCGGCACAGCTCCAATAGAAAACATTGCTGCATTCATTGCTGCATGAGTTACAGAGCCTGAAGTCATATCATTGGAGAAATCAATAACAGCACTTTTTTTGAAACCATCACCTTTGATTCCGAATTCTACTTTCTGATTGGGAACTACGGCAATACTAAACGTTGGCTTTGTCCATGTAAAACTGATTACAGCATCATTCGCATTGAGCTCATTAAGAACAATGGCACTTTTATCAGCAGATATCTTACTGGCAGACGTTTCATTAATAACAGCTTGATCCTCATCTTTTTCACAAGAAAAAACTAAAAGTCCGGTAAAAACCAGAGCTAATATTTTGAATAGATTTTTCATTTTTAACAGGATTTTAAATTAATATCCAGGATTCTGAATCAGATTAGGGTTTGCTACAATATCTTTCGCAGGTATTGGGAAAAGGTTTCTATAACTTTCTACCGCTTTACCATCTTTCACATTTCCTTTCCATGGCCAAACATAATCTCCTGTAGTATATTTGTTGAAACGGATAAGGTCACTTCTTCTGGTCATTTCCCATGATAGTTCTCTCCCTCTCTCATCTAAAATAAAGTTGAGATTGATAGAAGATACATCTCCGCTTGTATTTCCATAAGCACGCTCTCTCAGCTGATTAATATAACCGATTGCTGTAGCCTGATTTCCACCAGCGCCACCTCTTAAAACAGCCTCTGCATACATCAGATAGATATCGGCTAAACGGTATAAAGGGATATCAGCTTCAACCCAGTTGGTATGAGCTCCAACAGATCCGTTACTTTTAACATTTTTGAATTTGATAAATGCATATCCATCTGTGAAGGATCCTAAATCATTAATTTCTAAATTTTGTCCTGAAGTAAAGAATCTTCCTCTTTTATCACTTCCATTAGTAGGGAATAAGCCTACAAACGCTTTTGTCGTTCTTAAACCACTCCATCCTCCATTCACTCCAAAGTCAGCAGCTTTCATATCTCCACCTATTGCAGCATGAACAAGATAAGTTGTTCCACCGTTGGTCTGTGTATTGATTCCATCAAAATTTACACTTAAGATCTGTTCAGGGTTATTGATATTGTTATCTGCAAGGAACAAATCGTCATATTTTGGTTTTAAAGAATACCCTGCTGCAATCACTTTGTTACAATAAGTGATACAGTCCGTATTTCTCTGTGTTCCCGTATATACTTCTGCATTCAAATATAATTTTGCCAACAATGACCATACAGCAGCTTTATCTGCTCTTCCATATTCATTGGTTTTAGGATCTTTTAATTCTCCTGCTACAGCAAGCAATTCGGATTCAATAAAATTAAATAATGCTTTTCTTTCTATTCTCTGTGGTGGATTCACAGAACCCGGCAAATAGGATTCATCTACAAAAGGAACATTCCCGAACATATCTATTGCATGATAATATGACTGTGCTCTAAGAAAACGTGCTTCTGCTCTCATTAGTTTTGCCTGAGCAAGATTATCTCCAGTAATATTATTGGAAGCCAATTTTTCATCCGTTACATTTCTCAGAAACTCATTACAAAAAGCAATTTCCGTATATACTCTATAGTACATAGCAGCAATGAATTCATTGGAAGCATCCCAGGTCATTTTGTGAAGAGTATGAAGATTTCCGTCATTCCATCCAATCACAGCCTCATCGGTTGTGACAACATTCAGGGTATACATCAATCTGGTATATTGAGAGAAACCACCATTGATTCCGTTAATATCACTATCCGGCTGATCACCGTCTCCACTGATCTGCCCTCCCATAGCAAGCCCTCCGTAAAGTTTTGCCAAAACATTTTTATAGTTGGCAAAATCTTTATAAATACTGGCTGAAGTAACATCTGTGATAGGTTCTCTTTCAAGATCTTTCACACAAGAAGCTGCTGTCAATAAAAATACTGCTGAAAGAGGCAATACTATATTTTTAAGTTTAATTCTATTTAGTTTCATTGAATTCTTATTTAAAATTGAAAGTTAAAACCTAAAGAATAAATCTTAGGCATTTGGTAGTAACCGTTATCTATTCCACCAAAAACTTCAGGATCTACTCCTGAGTATTTAGTAATTACAAAGACATTCTGTGCCATCGCATATACTTTCAGATTACTCCCTTTTGTGAAAATTTCTCCGAAATTGTATCCGACATTGATATTATCAAGTCTCAGGAATGAAGCATTCTCAACATAAATATCTGATTTATACTGAGGAACAGAGAATTGATATTGAGGCGCTGTTGCGAACACATTTTGAAGATATTCGTTGGTAGATGCAGATTGTAAAGAACTATTGGAAGCAGCATTATTATATACATAATTTCCTAATACAGCTCTTGCACTTAATGCAAAATCCCAGTTCTTGTGAGATACTTTGGTAGAGAAACCTAAAATTGCATCAGGGGTTGTGGATTTGTAGTAATACATATCTTTTGTACTGATTGTACCATCACCATTTCTGTCTACAAAAGCACCGTCAACAGGCTTTCCATTGGTATCATATACCTGCTGATATACCCAGAATGAATTAGGTGCATATCCCACTGCATGAGCCTGAATTCTGTTTCCTGAACCTCCTTCAATCCCTCCTACTTCCATATTGAAAGACTCATCTGCTCGGTCTTTAAGCTTCGTGATTACCGGTTTATAATGCGTAGCATTAAAGCTTACTTCCCAGGTTGTATTTTGGTTTTTAACCGGGATTACTGTAATACTTCCCTCAATACCCTCATTTTTCATATCTCCGACATTTTGCCAGCTCGCGTTACTTAAGCCTCCTGCCGGTTCATCAGCATATACAAGAAGATCTTTGGTATCTTTTCTGAAGACATCTATTGATCCGGTAATTCTGTTTTTATTAAACCCAAAATCCAATCCTAAGTTCTTGGTAGTAGTAGTTTCCCAGGTAAGATTCGGATTGTAGTTAGCAGGTCTGAACATAAAATAGAATTCATTTCCAAACTGATAGCCCGCTCCCTGATAACTTGGATTATAAGCTGCAAAAGCCGGATAATTATTCGGTTTGTTACCATTAAGTGCTGGCAATTCCTGCTGACCAGTTTTACCCCATCCTGCTCTTAGCTTTAATGTACTGATAGAGGATATATTTTTGATGAAATTTTCTTCGTTAAGCTTCCATGCTAAAGAAACTCCCGGGAAAACTCCCCATACATTATCTCTGGTTCCGTTGAAGAATCTCGAAGAACCATCTTTACGAACCGATCCTGAAATAACATATTTGTTAGCTATGGTAAAAATAGCTCTTCCATAAAATGAAATCAACGTATTCTGAGTTTTGAAGTCTAAATCTTGCGAGTTAATTCCTGTTCCTCTATAAGTGATCGCTCCTGGAAGATAAATATTGAAATCCTGATAAGAATACCCTGCAGTAATATCCACACCAGTATTAATAGCACTGATATTTTTCACATAATTAAAGTAGGTTTCCAAAAGTTTATTTTTCTTTTCCATAGAATAGAAATTTGAACTTCCTTTATCTTCAAAACCTGGTCTCAGACGAGCATCTTTAAACTTGTGTCCATCACTTTTTGTATAATCGTATCCAGCGTTCACATTGAAATGCAAGTCCGGAAGAAAGTGAAACTTATAATCTAACTGAATATTTCCCAATCCCCTTAGAACAGAAGACACATCTCTTACACCATTGATCATTCCAAGTGGATTCGAGTTGGCATTTACATTAAATCCTGTTGCAGATCCGGAATCCAGCCATTCATAATAACCACCATAATTAGAATTTCCTGAATATACTGGTTGTGTAGGATCAAAATAGGTAGCCGCCTTGATCACTCCTCCGTCTACAAATCTATTATCCGTAAATGTTCCTTTTGCATTTACATTCACTGATAAATGATTATCAAAGAATTTAGGGTTTAAGTTTAATCCTACAGAAGTTCTGCGGAAAGAATTTGATTTTACAATCCCGTTCTGCTCATTATATCCTAATGATAAACGGTATGGCAAACCTTTAATTCCTCCTGAAAGCGCAACGTTATTATCTGTGCCCCATGCTGCCTGGTAAATCTGATCCTGCCAGTCAGTATCAGCATTTCCAAGTTTGGTTTTATAGCCTGCTGGTGCATATGGATTGGTATTAACAAAATCCCTGAATTCCTGAGCGTTCAGCACATCCACTTTTCCCATTTTGGTAGAAACCGAAGTTACCGTTGAGAAATTCACTTTGAACTTTCCTGCTGTTCCTTTCTTAGTTGTAATAAGAATAACCCCATTCGAAGCTCTGTTACCATATATAGCAGTCGCAGAAGCATCTTTAAGAATATCAAATGTTTCAATATCATTAGGGTTAATTAAGGATAAAGGATCAGAAACACCATTCATCCCCACAAAATCTTGGGGAACTCCATCAATTACGATCAATGGGGAGTTTTCTCCACTTAAGGAAGATGTTCCCCTTATCCGGATCTTGGTTCCGGATCCTGGTGCTCCACTGTTATTGGTAATCTGTACCCCTGGTGTTTTACCTTGGATCAGCTGCCCTGCAGAAGTTGCTCCTCCGTTGAAGTCTTTTGCTGTGACTGAAGTTATAGAACCGGTAAGATCAGATTTTTTCTGCTTTCCATACCCGATTAATACAACTTCCTCAATTTTCTTCTCCTGAGGAACAGAGTCTTTAGTCTGCGCATGCATTATTGTGCTGGCCAATAAAAAAGCGGGCGCAATTTTCAATACTGTTGTAAAATTATTCACAATCATATTTTTTTATAGTTTCGTTTTTTCAGTCTTAATTCGGCTTGTAGCCAGACTCGCAATTTAAAAAAAAAATAGAATTATCGTAATTTTAATATAATTTTAGTTAAAATTATGTATATTACGAAACACTTTTTAGTTAGTTTTTTAAATTTCAATAATTTGCACCGTCTTATGCATTGCATAGTATTTGTATTAAATTAATATTTAGTTAAACAACTGTTTAACTTAAATTCATATTCAACCTTATAAAATTGCATTCTGCGTCATAATAACACCACCAATAGCGGTATTCAACAGATATTCCTTATCTTTGCAGTTAAAACTTTACTATAAATGTCAAACAGAAAGATGATTACGGCAGCTTTGCCTTATGCAAACGGGCCGGTTCATATAGGACATTTGGCAGGTGTTTATATTCCTGCGGATGTTTACGCAAGATTTCAGAGAAGATTAGGAAAAGATGTAGCGTTTATCTGTGGTTCAGATGAGCACGGAATTCCTATTACCATAAGAGCCAAAAAAGAAGGAGTTACTCCTCAGGATATTGTTGACAAATATCACGGGATCATTAAAAAATCTTTTGCTGATCTGGGAATTTCATTTGATGAATATTCAAGAACAACGTCTAAAAACCATTATGAAACCAGTCAGGATTTCTTTAAGGTATTATACGAAAAAGGAAAATTCACAGAAGAAATTTCTGAGCAGTATTTTGATGAGCAGGCGGGAGAATTCCTCGCTGACCGTTATATTGTAGGAACATGCCCTAATTGTGGTAACGAAAATGCTTACGGAGATCAGTGTGAGAAATGTGGTTCTACCCTTTCTCCTTCCGAGCTGATCAATCCGAAATCTATGCTTAGCGGAAATGTTCCTATCCTTAAAGAAACAAAGAACTGGTATCTGCCATTAAACGAATACGAAGACTTTTTAAACGAGTGGATCATTGAAGGCCATAAAGACGATTGGAAGCCTAACGTTTACGGACAGGTTAAATCATGGCTGAATGACGGCCTTAAGCCTCGTGCGATGACCAGAGATCTGAACTGGGGTGTTCCGGTTCCGCTTCCGAATGCAGAAGGAAAAGTATTGTACGTATGGTTTGATGCTCCAATTGGTTATATTTCTTTCACCAAAGAATGGGCTGAGAAAAACGGAAAAGACTGGAAAGATTACTGGCAGAGCGAAAACAGTGACCTGGTACACTTTATCGGAAAGGATAATATTGTATTCCACTGTATTATTTTCCCTGCGATGATGAAGGCTCACGGAGATTATATCATGCCTAAAAATGTTCCTGCTTTTGAATTCCTGAACCTTGAGAACGACAAGATCTCTACTTCAAGAAACTGGGCAGTATGGGCTCATGAATATGTGGAAGACTTCCCTGGCCAACAGGATGTATTAAGATATGCTCTTCTTTCATCTGCTCCGGAAACAAAAGATAATAACTTTACATGGAAGGATTTCCAGACTAAGAATAATTCTGAATTGGTAGGTATCTTCGGAAATTTCATCAACAGAGTCGCTGTTCTTATTCATAAATATTATGACGGTGTTGTTCCGCAAGGAGATGTAAACAGTCCCGAATTGCAGGAAATAAATAAATCAGCAAAAGAAATCTCAGGATTCCTTGAAAATTATGAGTTCAGAAATTCACTAACTACATTGATGAATCTTGCCCGTTTTGGAAACCAGTACCTTCAAACAGAAGAACCTTGGAAAACCATTAAGGACAACCCGGAAAAAGCAGCTCAGTCTTTATTCGTGGGAGCACAAATAGCTGTTGCTTTAGCTCAGTTATGTGAACCTTTCATGCCTTTCAGCTCTGAAAAGCTATTGAACATGTTCAACGTTGAAAAGAAAGACTGGAATACGATTGAAAGTCAAGCAGTTTTAATTGAAACAGGACATAAAATCAACGAATCATCTCTTCTTTTTTCAAAAATTGAAGACGATGTCATTGAAGCTCAAATCCAAAAACTAGAGAACACAAAACAAAACAATAAAAAAACAAACCCTAACGCAAACCCTATGAAAGAAGAGATCACGTTTGATGACTTTACTAAAATAGACCTTAGAACAGCAACCATTACAGAAGCTGAAAAAGTAGAAAAAGCAGATAAATTATTAAAACTTACTGTAGACACAGGAGTAGATGTAAGAACTGTTGTTTCCGGGATTGCAGAAAGCTTCACTCCTGAAGAAGTAATCGGTAAGCAGGTAATGATCCTGCTGAACCTCGCTCCTAGAAAAATCAGAGGAATTGAATCTCAGGGAATGTTATTATTAACAACAAAACCAGACGGAAAATTATCTTTCGTAACACCGGATGACAGCAATGTTGAAAACGGTATTGAGATCGGATAATTAAAATCCTTATAAAGATCACAGGCTGTTTCATTAGAGACAGCCTTTCTTTTAAATAATACTTATAGTCAATAAAAGTGTTTTAAGAAAGCTTTCCAATCAGGAATTAGAGGGATATTTAAAAGAAGGCAACTGTTTTGTTCCGGAAGCCGTTCAGATTGCTTTTGAAATTCTGGAAGAAAGAGGACGTGTTTTCAGTGAGCAGGAAAAAGCCGCTGTTCAGGGATTGATTTTGCAAAAAAAAAAGGAAGCTGAAGAAGCAAAACGTACAGAAGAGGTAGAAGTATGGAAAGACCATATCACAGAAGATACGGAAGCTGTTAAGCTTTATTCTCGAAGGACTATTTTTGTCAGCTCCGTTTTTTTCTCTCCAATTCCGGGGTCTATTTTACTGTTCCTTAATTTAGTCAAACTAAAAAAATACCTTGCAAGCTTCTTAGCACTGGCATTTGGTTTTCTTTTTTTTATGTTTCAAAAATATGTTCTGGTTTCCCATTTTGACTTTGGCACCACTTCCAGATACAGTCCCGAAATTGGAGTCGTTGCAGTAGGTGCTTTGGGCTTACTTGTCATCAGCGTTTTGGCAACTCCAAAAAAACTTCCTTACCGTGCAGAATCTTATATTCTTCCAGTGATTTTATGTGCCGGAAACACTGTTCTGATGTATTTTTATTTTCAGGAATGGTTTTCTTATTATCCGTTTGCAAGAGCCATCCATCTGTTCAGACAATAATAAGGAGCTGTTTCCCGCTATCCACTTTTACTCCTCGCGCCTGGCCCGGGGCCACAACTACATGCTGTGGGGTAACCGTTCCTATCGGGGCTAGCGAGAAGTACAAAAAACAAAAATTGCCATCCTGCTCAGAGAATGACAATGTATTATTTGTTGAGATTGCTTCGCTTTCAGCTCTCAATGACTTATTATCAATTATTTCTTAGTGAGCTTTGCCAAGTAAGAATCTTCGTCTTTTAAAACTCTTTCTATTTTGAAGCCGTTATTTTCAGCCGCATTTTTCAAAGTATTGAAATCAAGGTACAGCCAGGTAATCGGTTCTTCAGATTCGCCTTTATAATGAACTATGTAATCCAGTTCTCCGTAATATCCACCTGCAGGAATATACACTCCGCCATCTTTATCGCGGTCGAACATATAAAGAATATCCGTACTGTCAATGAGAATCTGCCCTTTATCATTTAATAAAGTATGTAGCTTCTGAAGATAGGTATCTATTTTAGCAAGCTTTTCAAAAACTCCTGTACCGTTCATCAATAATAAAATCGTATCAAAAGTCTCTCCTGAAAACTCAAGCATATTTTTGCAAACTGCTTTCTTAATTCCTCTCAGCTGGCAGACTTCAATAGATTTTGGTGAAATATCCAATGCGATTACCTCAAGATTTCTTTCATTTTGAAGATATAAAGAATGAGAACCTGCACCCGCTCCGATATCCAGAACCTTTCCTTCGGATAAGTCCAGTGCTTTCTGTTCAATATCGTTCATTTCTTCAAAATCTCTGAATAAATAATCCACCGGAAGTTCATCCAGCTCAGAAATTGATGTTTCAGTCTGCAGATCCTCCGGATTTTCATTGTGGTAATAATCCCAGATCGCTCTGCCCATTAAATCTTTCATAGTGCAAAGATAAGGGTTCGGGGTTCAATGTTCAAAGTTTTTAGTTGAATGTTGCTGGTTATGAGTTACTGGTTGCTGGTTGTTTTTGTTACTTGTCATTTCTTGGTCACCCGCAACTTTAAACTTTAAACCTTGAACCTTAAACTCTCTAATCCCTAAAACCTGCTATCTATCAGCTATTTTCTGCTCCATCGAATCCTTCTCCCTATGTCTGTCCGCCTGCGATTCATTCTCTGCTACACCTGCTTTCCAGTAAGAATAAGCATATAATTCCTGTGAAGCCCAGTTTTTCTCTTTTCTCAGATAAGTACGGATTTCTTTTACGCTTGAAAATTCACAGGCAACGTAGCCAAATTTTTTAGTTTCGGGAAGATCAATGCTTTTTACGGCATTGGCAATTTCATTGCTGATCTGAGGTTGTGCATTGTGCAGCCATTTAAAATCAATCTGGGCTTTCGTTTCAAGCAGTTGTTCGTCTTCTTTTCCATGAACTTCGATGATACATATTCCTTTTGCTGTTTCAGGAAGAGTTTCCAAAATCGCACTGATCACCGGAATGGCAGTAGCGTCTCCCACCAACAGATACCAATCTGCAGCAGGATACAGTTCTTTTCCTTCCAAACGCATCATGACTCCAAGCTTTGAACCCGCTTCAGCTTCCCTCACCCATTTGGAGGCAGGCCCACCGTCTCCGTGATCTACAAAGTCGATGATCAATTCGTTTTTCTCCAGATCAATTCCTCTGTGGGTATAGGTTCTGATGGCTGGAGCCACTTCTTTAGGCGGGTATATCCACTGATGATTTTCATCCAGTGTCGGGAAATGAATCTCGTTCAAACCAACTGGAGGAACTGCAATCTTATTATTGTCTCCCACCATAGTATTTTTGAACAACTGAACTTCCGGTGAGTACAAATACACTCTGATAAAATGGTCAGTAATGTATTCTTTTCTGGTTACTTCGGCAACAATCTGCCCTGTTGAAATTTTAGCCATAACTGATTTTTTTTAAAATTAAAATCCGATTTCCGATCAATTTCAGAAACCGGATTTGAAATACAATATGTTTTCAGATCAAGGCATTTTTACCTTCATCTTATTTTTAAAATTCAAAAGTGTAAGAAAGGTTGAATGTTCTTCCTCTTCCTTTATAATTAAACAATTCAGGAAGTCCATATGTAGAATACAACACCTGGGAACGCTTGCTCCATATTGTCTGATAATCTGTATTAAATATATTCTGGATTCCTAAATTGAATTTCCCCCAGTTGAATCGGTATCCCATCATCAGGTCTGAAGTATTGTAACCTTCTACAACATTATTAAGCTCGTCTTTCTGCTTGAAATTCTGCAAAGACTGGAATCTGAATGACCAGTTTTTAATATTATATCCGATATAGGTCACCAATTTTGAAGGAGAAGCATTGTAAATTTCCTGTTTCTGCCACTCTCCTTTATTATCTACCTCAGATTTAATCAAAAGTCCGCTTGCTCCGAAATAAACCCCATTGCTTAAGGAATAAGAAACCTCAGCTTCGATTCCCATGTTTCTTAATTTTAAATCATTCACAAGAATCTGGAAGGTCTTTTTATCTACAGCTACCGTTTTATCAGAATTACTCAGGAAGCCAGCAATCTGAGCTCTTAAACCTCCTCTGTTAACGCGGTATCCTACTTCAAACTGATTGGTTTTGATAGCCTGCAGCGGCTGTTCTTTTACATTGATACTGGATACAACATCCCAGTTTGTCCCCACAAGCTTATATTGCCCGATACCATAGAACTTAGCAGGATCTGCTAAACTTGCTCCCTGGGAAAAGGTTCCCCAAACCTGATGCTGTTCATTGAATTTATATAACAATCCGGCATTGGCCAGGGTCACATTATAAGAACTTTCACCTCCCGGAATTGCGGATGCTGAGCTTCCATACCCCATTGCAATCTGTGTCTGCTGTTCTGAGCCCACAAAGTCGTCCATCTTCACATTGATATGCTGATAACGGATTCCTGCATTCAGTTGTAATTTCGGCAGGATATTATATTTTGCCTGAACATATCCGGCGTAACTCTGTGAATGATTGGTTGGATATCTTCCCAGACTGTATTTTGTTTCGTTGACTAAGCCCCCGCTGGACATTGTTTTTGCAATATCATAAACAGATTGGGTGCCCTCAAACTTTTCAAAATCGAAGTCTGCTCCATACGTAACATTCAGTCCTCTCCATGATTTGGATAATAAAGCTTTAATCCCAGAATAATAAGTATCCTGCTGTGAGGAGGACATGTAAGGTATTCTTCCTGTCTGCAAAGTAACATTTCCCGGGAATGGATAGAATCCTAATTTTTCACCTCGGGTAGCCAATTGCACATACAGGTCCTGTCCGCCTAAAATTCCGTTTCCATTATAAGCTACAGTAGCCATATAACGCTCCGTCCCAACATTTTTATCGGATGAGAAACCATCTCTCATTTCGAGTAATGAAGCATTTTTTGTAGTAAATGCGCTTAGATTTTCACCTAAAAATAAACTTCTGTCTCCATTAAATTTAGAATTATAATACTGAACAGAGGCTGTTATTTTATGTTTATTATTAAACTGATATCCTCCAGTAGCAAGGATGTCAATCGACTGGTTATACTGAAGATCCGTCTGTGTAATATCTGTAAAAAGCTGTTTCTGATCAGCTCCATACACCCCACCATTCTGCTGATAGGCTACTCCCAATCTCCCGAAGAATTTGTCTCCTTTAGCTGCAATAGACTGAGCAACACGGAAATCATGGTCCTCTTTTCCCATAAATCCTGAACGTACACCCAATTCAGTCTCACCGCTAATTCCTTTTTTGGAAGGAATCTTTGTAATAATATTGATAATTCCACCGGTAGCGTTACCTCCATAAATTGAACTTGCTCCTGAAAGGACTTCAATTCTTTCGATATTAAAAGGATCTATTGCATCCAACTGACGGCTTATTGCACGGATACTATTCAGAGAAACTCCATCTATCATCACGAGCGCAGAACGTCCTCTCATATTCTGTCCGTAATTGGTTCTTCCCTGTGGACCAATATCCATAGAAGGAATCAGAATCGACAACATCTCTTTGATTGGAACTCCACTTTTGGCCTGTTCCTGGATCTTTTCTTTCTGTACCACCCAAACCGTTCCCGGAACTTCAGAGATTTTTGTAGGCTTTCTGGAGGCTACGATAACCACATCTTCAATACCTTTAGAGGCTATAGAATCTTTTACTGTCTGGGAAATCATCAACCCCGAAACCAAAAGACCTATGAATGCATACTGCTTTTTCATTCTTTCTACTTCAAATTTTTATAATCTCACAAAGATAATCCTTATTTAGAAAGAATAAAAATAACAAATTATGAAATTTCCCCTTATTTATAATTGTAAACATCTTTTTTACAGAAAAGTTTTCTAAATCTGGATATATATAAAAACCATTAAGAAGGATTAAGGAATAAAGTATAGTTAAGATAAATCATTCTGATTTTTAAGCTTAAAGCGAAGCTCATCTTAATACTCTAAACACCTTAATACAATCTTAATGTTTCAAAAAAGTTTAAAATTTGACATCTTCTTAGAAACGTAAAATCCCAGCCCAATGAAGGACCAGGATTTTACTAGTGAAAAACAAGGTATCTTTTATACTGCAGGTCCTGCAGCATCTTTTATTTCTTCTAATAATTTTTTTCTTTCCCGAAGTCTTCTTCTCGCAATTACAGATTTACCACCAAGAACTCTCACAAATCTGAAATACTGAAAACGTTTTGCTCCAAAGTGATGCGTGGCAACATAAATCAATACTCCAAACCCGACTAAGATGATATATCCGAATATCTTTTTGGTGGCTATGATGATGGCATTAAGCTGAATAGGTTTCATATTGGCTGCTACATTCTGAGGAGTAACAGTCATTCCATCCATATAAACGGCGAGATCTCCTATTGCTATAATCTGGAAACGGTATTGAAACCAGGCATAGAGTGTTGAAAAAATCCCTACTGCAAGGAAAGTTCTCCAAACCAGTACAAGCCCGATAGCAGCAAGCATTTCATCCATTTCAAGCTTATCCAGTGTATAAAACCATACGGAAATAAACAGTGAACACATTCCGTAGCCTTTTAAAAACATAGGCAGATACCAGTTGTCATAACTGAATTCCAATACCATAGAAAAGTACATGATGATGGCATATCCAACCATAGCTGAGAAACCGGAAAAAATATACATTTTCAAAGGTTTTTCTTTTTTAAACCAGAAAATTGCAATGACTCCGGCTAAGATAATTCCGGGAATCATTAGTAAACTCAATCTGGTATTTGTCAATTGGTCATACCCTAATACACCAACCGCAAAAGTATTCTGAATAGAAGCTGTTCCTAAAAACATTCCCAGCCAGAAAAGCATAAACAACCCATGCTGTACATTATTCTTTGTGAAAATTTTGAATGAAAGGTAGGGTCGTTTTAAGGTCAGCTGACGAATAGAAAGCAGTGCAAAGCTTACAAAAGCTGTAATACTTGCGTAAATAATATTCTTCGAATTGAACCAATCCTGCTGTCTTCCAAACGAATAAACATAGGCTGAAAACATAAAAGTTGAAATGAAAAGCAAAATACTCAACCAGTCAATATAATGCAGCGGAACTTTTAACGCAAAATATTTATTATGCATAAAAATCCAGTGTATTAAAGCTAAAATAAAGCATAAAACTGCTGTGAACAGATAAAACTGCTGCCAGTTGTAAAGAAGGGCAAACTCAGCTGCATAATAGGTAGCCACCTGATTCATCACAAGAACGAATGTATAGAAAGCCCCATAAAATACTCCGCGGTTTCCAATCATAACCATAAGTGGCAGGAAGAGTTCTATAGTTACCATCATCTTCATAAAACCAATAAGTAAAGAAGTAAATATGAAGATTACCGGCTGTAAAGTAGTCCCGTTCACATAACTTAGCAGTCCTAAAAGCACCAGAAGCAAAACCATCTTATCCCTTACTTTGAATCTCATTTTAATTCTGAGAACAACAGGCATACAGGCTCCCATTCCAATGGTAGTTGCATAGTTAGCCCACATAAAATATTCTGTCATGGCACCGGTACCGCTTACCAGAGAGCTGATATTCCCGGTATACACCCCACCAATCGGCATTACCACAGCAAGCAGTAATACAATCAGCAGCAGCTGTACGGGTTTCGGTACCCAGTCGCTATATAATCCTTTGTTGTACATGATTCTTTTGGATAATAGATTTCAGATATCAGATGGCAGACTTTCAACATTCAACCTTAGCTTTCCCTACGCATAATGTCTGGAATCTGATATCTTCCATCTTTTAGTCTTTGTTAATATTCACATTCATATTCATTCCGGCACTCAGTTTATCCAGGTCTTCTTTTTTGTTGGAAGCTGCAAACTCTATTCTTACAGGAATTCTCTGCTGCACTTTAATAAAGTTTCCGGTAGAGTTATCTGTAGGTACACTCGAATATCGTGATCCTGTAGCCGCTGAAACAGCAGTGACAACTCCTTCAAATTTTTTCCCTCCCAAAGCATCAGCTGTCATAGAAATTTTTTCTCCTACTTTAATATTTGGCATCTGGCTTTCCAGGAAGTTGGCTGTTACCCATTTCTGACCATTCAGAACGATGGTTGCAACCTGCTGTCCCGGTTGAATCAATTGCCCTTCAGAGATAGTTCTTCTTCCCATTACTCCATCATAAGGCGCCGTAATAACAGTATACGAAAGATTGATTTTCGCCATATCCAAGGCAGATTTTGTTCTTTTGATTTCAGCATCATTAATTCCCAGTCTGCTTTTCACTTCAGTAGTGGAAAGGTTCGCTGACTGTTTTTGATTCACTAAAGTTTCATAAGCAGCTTTTTGTGCATCGTATTCTGTTTTTACCTGATCATATTGCTGTCTTGTAACTGCTTCTGCTGATAAAAGATTTTTATAACGGTTTAAATTCTGCTCAGCATTCCATAATCTCGCTTTTGCACCTGCAATATTGGACTGCATAACGTTGACATTGTTGGAAACAGTATTTACAGAAGAACTTGTGGCTGTCTTTTGAGCCATCGCATTCTGATAAGCGGCTTCTGCCTGTCCCAATTGTGTAAGAATTTCACGTTCGTCAAGGACTACCAGTGTATCTCCTTTTTTTACATGCTGGTGTTCAATGAACTTAATTTCTTTGATATATGCCGAAACCCTTGTGTTAACAGGATTGATAAATTCTTCTACCTGTGCTGCTTCCGTATAGGTTTTGTTTCCGATATGGAAATATTCACGTATTAACCAGAATAATCCGAAACCGATCACCATGAAAACGATGATATTGGAAATGATGGCTCTGATTTTATTGGTTTTATTTTTCTTTTTTTTATTCTCTGCGCTTGGTGCAGCAGGAGTTGGTGTCGTATTTTGAGTAGTTTGTTCCTTGTTTTCCATTGTGTTGATTTTCAGTTTTAAAAATTAAAGTGTCCCTGTAGATTTCAAAAGGTTGTAATACTGATACAAAACATTGATTTCGGCGTTAGCATAATCAAGTTCCGACTGCAGTTTCTGGTTTTGGGCATCTATCATTTCTGCCTGTACTGCCAGCTGATTCAGATATTTGGCTTCCGTAATCTTGTAGTTTTCTTCTGCCAGTCTTTTGGAATCATTCAGAATATCCGCCTGCTGAATGGCTTCCTGATATTTTGTATAGGCTGCATTCACTCCCATATCCACATTCTGCTGTACCAGAGTCATTGCATCATTCGCCTGATTCTTTTGCAGCTCTCCTAATTTTACTTTTTCTTTCGTTTTATACAGTGTATCTATGTTATAACTCAAAGAAACTCCGGTCTGCCATCCTCCTGAATACATATCCAAAACAGGATTTCTGGTTGTAATGGGTCTCTGTAGAGTATATCCGCCAAATCCAGCCAGTGTAGGTGCATTGTCCGTTTTGATGATCTCAATATTTTTATCTGCAACCGCAATATTTTTTTTGGCAGATTTCAACAATGGATTACTTTCATGGGCAAGATCTGTATAATATTCCATGCCTATTCCGGATTCTTTATTTTCCAAACTCTCTGTAGGAACAATTTCTGTGTCAGAAGATAAACCTAAAGCAATATTTAAATTATAATTAAGGATTTTTTTATTGTTGGTAAGGGTTAAAATTCCCTGATCGAGATTTTTGATGGCCAATTCTCCACGAATCACTTCATTTCGTGTTACCATCCCCTGCTGATAGAACTTCTGGATATTTTTAAGACGTTCCTGAGCCAGTTTTTTGTTATTCTCAAATACCTCTTCCTGATTGATGATTTTATAGACATCCAGATAATTGGAAATCACTAAAAACTTTACATCCTGCTTATTTTTCTCTAAATCCAGTTCGGAAAGCTGTTCACGAAGTCCTGCCATTTCAATAGATTTATTCACCAATCCCCCTTTGAAGATCAGTTGTGTCGCCTGAACCGCATATGAGCTTCCATAATGTGGCATCGGAACATTTGTAGAATTTGAAAAATCTTTGTCAATGGCTACTGCATCCCCTAAATAGAATTGACTTGTAGAAGCCGTAATTGTGGGAAGTTTCTGAAGCTTAACAACATTCGTGTTTTGCTTTGCAATACCGATGTTCTGTGCAGACACTTTGAGCTGCTGGTGATTCTGAACAGCGAGTTCCGCTACCTCACCTGCGGTCATCTGCTTAATCTGTTGTGAAAAAAACAGCGCAGGAAAAGCTGCTATCAATACAGATAGTGCTGTTTTTATTTTCTTTGTCATTTTACCTTGTTTTACAGATGCAAAGTTAGGTAAACAACAAAATCAATCAAATGTTTGATTTTTGGAAAAAGATGTTCAAATGTAAGATTTTAGTTTTCAAACTGATGTCTGTACTGTGTAGGGCTTACCCTCAGATGCTTCTTAAAAAAGTGAGAAAATGAGTATTGATCACTGAATCCGAGAATAGAAGAAACTTCTGAAACCGGTTTACTGGAAGAGTTTAAGAGCACTTTAGCCTCATTGATGACAATTAAAGCAATGATCTCGCTCGCAGATTTGCCCGTAATGGTCTTCACTACGGAAGATAGATGTCTGGTTGTAATTGACTGCCGTCCGGCATAAAACTCAACCGTTCTCTCTGTAAGATGATGTTCCGCAATATCAGTAAGAAATACAAATACAATTTCTTCCTGCCTGGACATCTGGCTCATAGAACTGTTATCTTCCTTGGAAATAATCCCAGCCATCTGATAACAGAAAACAGAGAAAAGATGTTCTACCATTTCTTTCTTGTAAAGCATTTCTGTTTCAGAATCAAGGATATATTTCAGGAAATTAACACTTTTCCAAACGACTTCCATTTCGTCTTCGGGAAAAGGAACTCCTTTATTCATTTGCTGTCTGAAATAACGATAGGTAATGAGACGGTTAAATTTCAATGATAGAGCCGAAATAAATCCTCTTTGGTAAGAAACCATTCTGGACTGAAAATCGTCCGTCACAGAAATCACTTCATAAATAGTCTGTGGATCGGTTACCATAAACATGTTGGCAGAAACTTCCAGGTCACTGAAATGCTGGCGAAGTTTTATAGTTCCTGATTTAATAAATATAAAAGCAGGATTATCAGGACGAAACGGTTTGCCCACGGCTATTCGCTCGAAAATATTACGTTCCGTAAAAATATCAACTCCGAATTTTTCTAGGGCAGACATAAGACAAATGTAAGCAATCTTACCAGTGATTACAAAATTTTATTATTTTAGCACCAATCCAATTTTCTATTAGTATGAGAAAGGTTGATCTCTTATTTGCCGAATACAGTAAAAGCCATAGAAACGCGACCAACAAGTTTATTCACTGGATTTGTGTGCCATTAATCTTTTGGGCGGTTTTAGGTTTTGCATCCCTTATTCCCTCTCCTCATTTCTGCGCTTCTTATTTCGGATGTGTCAGCATCATTAGCCTTATTATGATTGTTCTTATAACTTTATTCTATATAAGACTTTCTCTTTTGATGGCTATCGTGATGGCTGTTATCATGCTTATTCTGGAGCATTTCATTTATCTGACCAATATCAGTTTCGGAAAGCAGTCATGGATCGTTTACGTTTCTGTATTTGTTATTACCTGGATTTTTCAGTTGATAGGCCATAAAATAGAAGGACAAAAGCCGTCTTTCCTCAAAGATCTTCAGTTTCTTTTGATAGGACCTATCTGGCTTTTAGGCTTTATTCTGAAAAAAACCGGAATCAAATATTAATCTTCCAGGGCATATACTGCAAAACTTGCCAGCCAGTGGTCTCCGCCATAATTCCCTTGAAACAATAAAGGCAAACCATTAGCAAGAAATACATCTGCCGTTTTTCTGAATTCTTTTTTCAGTGGATGGTTGGCAGGAAGTGCATTTGAAATCCCTTTCATACACCATGCCTTTGAAAAAGATAATCCCACAAGATGAACGGTCTGATAATCACTAAGATCACTTACCACAGGAATTTTTTCAACATTTTCCAGACTTCTTTTTTCATAGAAAGCACTCAGCCATTGCACAAATTCTTTTTGTGGAAGAACTCTGCGCATCAGATCTGCAATTTCCAGACTTGGCGAAAAGAAATCCGATCCGTCCGGTTCCAGATAAGCAGGGGTTTTCTGGTCTTTTAAGAAAAAATATTTGGACTTTTCTATCAACTGGTTTTCAAACTCTTTATCTTTATTAGCTCTTGCCCAATCTATAGCAAAAGCCATTGCAAATGCAGTATTGGGATGAACTCCGGTTCTGTTTGGATAGGTTTGCTTTGGAAGATAGGTTTTCCAGGATTTCAGAATCTGATCGGTTAGCGGTTTAAGGTTCTCATGCCATATTTTAGCTTTCGGATGATCCCAATTGGTAAGCTCTTCATCCAGTTTTAAAATCCATGCCCATCCATAAGTTCTCTCGAAAGTTCCTGTCAGCTGATATTTTGTAAAATAGTCTGCTTCTGTCTTTAGTTTATCCTTCTGAAATGATTCATCCAGGATTTTTTCAATTTCTTTAGCACTAGGCAGATTGGGTTTTGTTTTCAAAAGTCTTGTCAGCATCCAGTGTCCATGAACAGAGCTATGCCAATCGAAACAGCCATAAAAACTAGGGTGAAGATCTTTGGGAGTCAAAGGAACCTCACCTGCATTATTGATAATATGGGCTGTTTTATTTGGGTATTCCTGATTGATACAATGAAGTGGCTTATCAGATAATTTCATAGCCATCTCGTCTGTAAGTTTCGGGACTTCCTGGGCATACATCAGAAATGGAGAAAACACAAATGCTAAAAGACTTTTTTTCATGAATTAAAAATAGAAATAATTTACTGTTTCAACAATTTTCCGGACCTATTTTGAGTTCATTCTGCTTATTTTTTTGCTTTCCTATATGTATTTTGATCTTTTATTTAAAAATTTAAAACAAATCTGGAGCACAATCATTTTTAAGCACACTTTTTGATCATACCCCTAAAAATTAACTTACCCATGAAAAACATTATTCTCCTATTATCAGGTCTTGTTCTGATCAACTGCAGCAAATCAGGCGGTGAAAAATATGAAGTGAAGGCTGATCTGATGGAAGTTATTCCGGAAGATAAAGCATCTGCTGCTTCTGTACCTGTGCCTCCGCCACTTTCTATTTCTGAAAAACTGCTTCCCGATGAAAACAGAGTAAACAAAGATGTTTATACTCCCAAGAAAACAGATACAATTTCCAAAAAAATTATCAAAAACGGAGATATGAAGATTCAGGTGGGTGATATTAAAAAAACTCAGAATCAGGTCAATGAGATTATCAAAAAAAATAAGGCCTATATACAAAAGGAGGAGTTCCAAAACACCGATATGGATGATAATCTTACGCTGATCATCCGTGTACCTCATAAAAATTTTGATGCTCTCATCAACTCATTTTCGGACGGAGTAGGATCTGTCTTATCTAAAAATATTTCATCCAATGATGTGACAGAGGAATATACTGATGTAGCTATAAAACTGGCCAACAAAAAAATATATCTTGAAAAATACCGTGACATGCTTAAAAGTGCTGCTACCACAAAGGATATGCTGGAAATTCAGGAAAATATCCGGGAGCTGGAAGATGAGATTGATGTGGCAGAAGGCAGACTTCGTTTTATAGATGACCGTGTGAATTACAGTACACTGAATTTAAATCTGTACAAAGAAAAAGTGAGAAGCTCAGCTACCTCAAAAATCGGTTTTGGAAGCCGTTTTATAGATTCTTTGGCTGAAGGCTGGAACAGTTTTGTAAGTTTTCTGCTGGGAATGGTCTCGTTGTGGCCGCTTTTCTTGCTTATTCCTATTATTATCATTCTTTGGAAAAAATGGAAGTCAAGGAAAAAAGATAAAAACTAATATATAAAAAACCCGGGCATCTTCGATGCCCGGGTTTCTACTGCATTATCAACAATTTATACTGTTTCCAGTATAGTCTTTAAAACAAGAATAATGCAATAGCCTTGTTAAGAGCTGTTAAATATTTTTATAATTTCTGACAAGAAAAAGCCGCCTTATCACAAAGACAGCTTTCTTGGTTTTATTTACTTCCTGATGGTTTTAGTAATACTGTTTCCATCTTTATAAAGGATTTTCACAAAATATATTCCAGACTGAAGGTGGCTGATATTCATATTGTCCTTTCCTGGATTCATAAAGGTCATTATCTGATGCCCTTGAGGAGTAATGATATCTACTCTCTTTATTTTGCTGTAATAACTTTCAGGTGCAAAATTGATCAAATGCTCAGATGCTATTATTGAAAGATCATTTTCTTTATTGATAAGACCTGATGTTTTGTAGCTTTGTCCTTCATTACAATCATTTAAAACTTTCCATACAGCGTTATTTCCCGGTGCTTCTCCCGGATTCGCATACCATTTGTTTTCCCATATCTTGCAGGCATGGAATACCTTCGTTCCTGCTGTTGGATAATTTTTCACCGGATTATATTCCTGTGCTCCACAATAAGTAACCGGACCACTTGATTCACAACCTGAACCTTCGGTGCATACACTTACTTCCTCCCATACCATATTTGTCCCCGGAAGTTCTCCCGGATTTGCATACCACTTATTTTTCCAGATTTTACAGGAGTAGAAAACTTTCGTTCCGGCTGTAGGATATGCATTGGCAGTATTATACTGCTCTACCCCACAGTAGGTTTGGCCATTACCCGGCATAACTTTCTTAGTTCTTACTTTTAATTCATTACTCATATCAGAGAGCTGATCATTCATCGCAACAGATCTTACTGTATAACGATATTCTGTATCTTGTGCTAAGCCGGTTCGTAAAAAGCTTGTTTGCACAGTCTCTCCTACTTTGATTCCATTTTCAAACACTTGGTAATTTTTGATGCCTTGTGTATGCGTAGAGGTCATCCACATAAGTGACACGGAGTTCTCGGTAACGCTCATTGAATGAAGGTTATATGGCGCTGTAGGTTTTTCAGGAATATCTTCACCGTTCGTTTTTACATTGAGTGGTGTACTTTTCCCTGAAGTGAGTCCTGAAGAACCTTTTGCCTGTATTTCATACGTATAAACCGTATTAGCAGTCAAGCCGGTATCTTCAAATGTTGCAGCACTTACCTGCTGAATATTCTGTCCATTACGGAAAACGTTATATGAAACGGCATCTGACTGTGGATTCCAGCCTATTTTAGCAGAAGAACTGGTAACTCCAAGCTGGGTTAATCCTGTAGGAGTAGCCGGTATAGAAACTCCTGTCCCGGATGTTACGTTAACATCAATTACATTATAAAATGCATTGGCAGTATCTGCTACATCCCAAACCGCTAAAATAATATGGTAACCTGTACGGTTTGCAGGAACTGTAATCTGATGGGAAACATTATCCTGTGGTGGTGTACCATTATGCACAACTGTACCAATGAGTTCAAGATCTTGGCGAGAAAGAGGTTTACCAGAATCCCAGCCTTGTTTTGTCATATAATAATGCCATTTTGCGGTTGCATGATACGCCAGATATTTCCAGATAAAGGCATTCACACCGGTGGTGATATTTGTTTTCTTCCATCGGTCAGCTGTTTGAATATCCAGTGTAGTATCTCCGCCAATACTTCCATTAGCAGAAGCGATCTTTCCGTCTATAGGACCGGATGCAGGGAAACCTTTTGGGGCTTCCAGAGATCCTGGCTCATTAATTACTGAGCCATATTTTCCAAATGCTACAGAATAGCCGAGCGCAGCCTTATCAAGACTTCCCTGATATCCTCTTGAAGCAGGACTCAGTACATATCCGTGTGCGGACAGATGAATTAAAGAAGGTACCAGTATGGCCAGCATCAGCAATACCGGAAAAAAAATTTTACGTGTAATCATATTTAAGTATTTGGTGTTGAGTTTATTTGATCAATTTTATACAAAATTGAATTCTAAAATTATCGCCTTCTTTATAATTAAAGAAACACGAAAAATATTAGCTTAAATCTACGAAAACAGTTTAAATTATAAAATTTATAATAAAAATTAAATTAAATAACAAAATATAGTTAATATTATAAATTAATTTACAAATTTACGCCCCATAATGCATTATATATAATTATATAATTAGAATATTTTACACCATGAAAATACAATAATTTACATAAAAATTATCACACATTGTTGAAATAATGTCAATTTAAGTCCATATTGAATAGCTGGAAGAATAAAAGAGAAGTTCAGAAGAAATCATAATTATAACATTGAAATCTCTCTTCAAATAAAAAGAAAAAGGATCTGAGAAATAATTCAAAATACCTTTCTGGTTTTCAAACAAAAAAAATACTCCTATGCTTAGATTGTAAAGCTATAGGAGTAAAGTTTATTTCCCAAGTACGAATACCGCAGGAATTTTATGAAGTTCCGGCTTCTGTTTCTGCCAGTCTTTTATAGATTTTGTTTTGATGAATTCATGTTCCGGATCGTTGATATTGGCCGCAATACACAGCTTGGTATTAGGTGATAAAAACTTGCACAAATCTTCAAAAAGCTGATTGTTTCTGTAAGGTGTTTCCATGAAAATCTGTGAATATCCGGTTTTCTGAACAAGGCTTTCAAGATTTGTGATATGCTTCTTTTTCTCTCCTTTATCAATAGGAAGATATCCATGGAAGGTGAATTCCTGTCCGTTGAATCCGCTGGAAATCAAAGCAAGTATAATGGATGAAGGACCTGAAACAGGGATTACTCTGATGTTTTTCTCATGGCACCATTTCACAATCAGATTTCCGGGAT
Organism: Chryseobacterium sp. 22543; assembly: GCF_052044565.1. NCBI lineage: Bacteria > Pseudomonadati > Bacteroidota > Flavobacteriia > Flavobacteriales > Weeksellaceae > Chryseobacterium > Chryseobacterium sp. 22543. The sequence continues at coordinate 447,895 of NZ_JBQENH010000002.1, read as the reverse complement.
CTGCAATACAAGGCAATCCTGCTTCTGACAGCAATCCGAAGTCATGGCCTTTCAGCATCAGTTCCTGAGCTTCTTTAATATCTGCATTTTCTGTATATTTATCTAATAAAAACAACTTCAGATCAGCCTGCTTCTTTTCCGGAGCAAAAAATTTAACAACCTTTCGAGCTGTTTTCTCATTTTCCACAAAGAAGTAATCTGTCTGCATGATATAATCCTTCAAAACAGGTGAAAAGTGGTTGATAGAAGTGTTTTCTGATAAGTAAGCAGGGAGTAAAAAAAGCATCGTATTATTTTTTAGTTCTTTCGTTTAATGAAGGTTGCGGGAAGTATTTTGTAAGATCCATAGAAAAGGTAACGGAAGTGATCTTCCAGGTTCCGTTGATCTTCATCAGTGTCCAGATCTCCTTTCCCCAGTTTTCCATTTTACCGTCGTACCAAAAGCTGTAATCGAAATTGGCAGAAGCTATTGCTCCATCTTCCACGATCTTAATATTGTCAAATTTCTCTTCAGATTTGTCATCTTTAAAACTTTGGATAAAAGCCTTATAGTCATCTGCAAAGTAATAGTCTGCCTTAGGATTTTTCTCAAGGCGTTTGGCCTGTGTTCTGTCTTTGTAAATTCCGGTCCAGAGTACAGGTTCCTGAAATAAAGAGAGATATTTGGCTTCATCTCTGGATTTAATGCATCCCATAAAGTCATCCATTACTTTACGGATCTCAATTTCATCTTTGGTTTGGGCAAAAGAGAAATTAAAGCTTACCAAGAGGAGTAACAGCAGTTTTTTCATAATTATGATTGAGATATTTGGTTCTTGATAGCATCACATCCTCTATCCAGCAGCTGAAAGACCTTTTCAAAATCGCTCATATCTCCCCAATAAGGATCCGGAACCTCAGCATTTTCATGATCTCCCAATACTTCCAGAAATAAAGATACTTTCTGTCGTTCTTCTTCATACCTGGTTTTAGAAACCACATCTTGTAATACATCAATATCCATACAGTAGATCTTATCAAAGGTTTCAAAATCCTTTCTGGTAATGGGTCTTGATCTCTGTTTTGAGATATCAATATTATGGTTGGCGGCAGTTTTAATGGCTCTTTTGTCTGGATACTCCCCTTCATGCATCGAAATGGTTCCGGCTGAATCTACCACAAAGTTTCCCGGCATCTTTGTTTTCATAATTCCCTCTGCCAAAGGGCTTCTGCATATATTCCCCAGACAAACCATTAATATTTTCATATTCTATCTATTTAAAAAGAGTCTTTGTTCTAACAAAACTAAATAAAAAATGAAGAATAAAACTATCCTTCATTTCAATTTATTTTGTTCAACAATGTTATTGTTTGATTCTTTCTGTAAGGTCTTTTACGTACTTCTTGATTTCTTTATCAATTTTCGATACATCTTTGATCGTATCACAAGCATACATTACTGTAGAGTGGTCTTTCCCTCCCATTTCTTCACCGATTTTAGTAAATGTAGAGTTGGTGAATTCTTTAGAGAAGTACATGGCAAGCTGTCTTGGTAATGCAATCTCTCTTTTTCTTGTTTTTGACAGTAATTGTTCTTTTTTGATTCCAAAATAATCACATACAACTTCCTGGATGTAAGGAATGTTGATGATCTTTTTCTGGTTGGCAGCAATCCTGTTGATGGTCTCCTTAAGCAATTCAAGACTCAGGTCTCTCTTGTATACGGTAGAGTAAGCGATCACAGAGTTAATTACTCCGATAAGTTCTCTTACATTGGTTTTCGTTTCCACAGCAAGGAAGTCAAGCATATCTCCCGGAAGAACAATTCCGTCTCTGCTTAGTTTATCTTCAATGATTTGTCTTCTTGTAGATAAATCCGGAGATTTGATTTCTGCAGAAAGTCCCCATTTGAAACGGGAAACAATTCTCTCCTGAATATCCATAATATCAGCAGGAGCTTTATCTGAAGTAAGGATAATCTGTTTTCCGTTCTGATGCAGATGATCAAAAATATGGAAGAAACTATCCTGTGTTGCTGATTTTCCTGATAAGAACTGAATATCATCAATAATCAGTACGTCAACCATTTGATAGAAATTTGCAAATTCTGTCTGCTTATGTGCTTTGGCAGCAGAGATAAACTGCTGGATAAACTTTTCAGAAGACAGATAAAGGACTACTTTATCAGGGAACTGATTTTTTACTTCAAGCCCCACAGCTTGTCCTAAGTGGGTTTTTCCAACTCCATAACCTCCATATAAGAATAACGGGTTGAAGGCAGTTGCTCCAGGTCTTTTTGCAATGGATCTGGCTACAGTGGCTGCAAATTTATTGCTTTCCCCTTCTACATAACTATCAAAAGAATAGTCAGGCTTAAGGTTAGAATCTATATTTACTTTTCTTATTCCAGGAACTACAAAAGGATTTACAATATTAGCAGAGAATCCTTGTGGCATTGTTTCCTGTGTTTTCGGAGTAGGAACACTTTGTCCCTTGATGTTCATGGTAACTGGTTTTTCTTCACCTTTTGGTCTGTTTTCCATCACAGAATACCATAATTTCACTCCTTTTCCAATATTTTTCTTCAGGGCAGCAGAAAGTAAGGACAGGTAATTGTCCTCTATATATTCCTTGTAAAAATCGCTCGGTACGATAAGCGTAAGGTTGTTTGCTACTAATGAAAGTGGCTGCACCTTATCGAATAACATATCGAAAGATTTTTCAAGTTTTTTCAGGTCAGAATTGTCTTCAGCTGCGTTCAGGTTATCACGCATAAACTGAAGGCATTTCTGCCATATCATCATTAAATTGTCATCCATTTTTTATGCCCCGATTATTCTTTGTTTGTACTGTGTTTAGAAGGAAGACAAAGGTCCAATTTTTTCTTTTCAAAAAAAAATATTGCAGGTATTGATTATTTAAAAATATATTTGTATGTATAATTTAGCACCTAAAATGATACATACAACACACTCAATACGAGTACGTTACGCAGAAACAGATCCTATGAAATACGTATACTACGGCAACTATGCAACATACTTCGAAGTGGGGAGAGTTGAGCTCTTCAGAAGCATAGGAATTTCATACGATGAAATTGAAAACCAAGGAATTTGGCTTCCTGTTTCGGACTATAAAATTAAGTATATCAGACCAGCTTTGTATGATCAAAAATTAGAAATCCATACTTATGTTAAAAAAATTCCAGGAGTAAGAATCGAATTTGAATATGAAATTTACAATGAAGAGCATATTAAAATAACAGAAGCTTCCACTACTCTATTCTTTCTGGATGCAAAAACCAACAAGATTATTAAGTGCCCCGATTTTCTGATGGAAATGATAGAGAAGAACTGGAAAGGAGCTTAGATGATAGGAATTAGGTTGCAGGAACCAGGGAAATTTTCTGTGAAATAGTAATAAAGATTTTTTAAGGTATAAGAAACAAGAGCCAAGATTTAAGATATTCGGATAATAACAAAACCGTTCAACCGGGAACAAAAAAGAGCAATCAGTAACATTAAACCCAAAACCTTGAATTTTGAACTCTATTTATGAATTAATTCGCACCTTTGTACCTTTATTTTAATCATCCCTTATATATTATATTATGAAGATTGCATTTTTGGGACCTCATGCCAGTTTCACCCAGCTTGCCGCAGCCCAGTTGTTTCCTGATGAAGAGTTATTACCACAAGCCAGTATTCTGGATTGTTTTAAGGCTGTTGAAAACGGAGAAGCAGTAAAGGCTGTTGTACCTTTGGAAAACTCTATTGAGGGAACGGTTTCTATGACGCTGGATTATTTATATAAAACCTCGTCTATTAAAATTGAAGCAGAAGCGGTAATGCCTATTGCGCATCACCTGATGATTCATCCGGAAAATCCTATTGAGAATATTGAAAGAATATATTCACATCCACAGGCCCTGGCACAGAGCTTCCATTTTCTGGATACACATTATAAGGAAATTCCGAAGCAGGATTTTTCTTCTACAGCTGCTGCTGCGAAATTTGTTTCAGAGAATAGGGAGACTGCTATTGCAGCAGTTGCCAACCAGTTTGCCGCCAATTTATATGGACTGAAAATCATCAACCGTAATATTCAGGATTTCGAACAGAACCACACCAGATTTATCATTATCTCTAAACAACAGAGTACATACCAAAATAACAAGCTGGAAACTTTAGGAGAAAAAGCAGGAATGCTGATCACGCTTCCGGAAGATCATCCAGGTGGGCTACATCAGGTTTTATCGGTTTTTGCATGGCGAAAGATGAACCTCAGCAAAATTGAATCCAGAACATTAAAGACAGGACTGGGCAATTATTTCTTCTTTATTAATGTAGAAGGACCCTGGAAAGAAGTCTTACATGGAAACGCCCTCAAAGAACTGGAATCTATCCATGCTAATGTTGATTTTCTTGGAAACTATAAAGAATTCCTCCTGGAGAGCTAGAAAAAAGTAGATAAATACACTAAAAACACTGCCATTAAAGCAGTGTTTTTGCTTTTAAACCTATTAAAAACGAGAAAAAAAAACAATTTATATAGAGAAAAATCAGGTGTCCAACATCTTTCTTTTATCACAAAAATAACCCACACAATGGAGAGAAAATTCCATCTTTAAACACCTTATAAACAGACGATTAATTAATAGTCAAATATAATAACTCGTAATTAAATTATGTAATAATATTACCCAAAATACAAACATATGTTTAAATATATTACATCATATTAATGTTAAAATTATAAATTTCACAATGATGGGTATAATTTTTATTGTATATTTGCTAAGCAACTAATTAAAAATCTTGATCATGAAAACCAAACTTTACAGCTTAATGTTAGCATGCGCAACCCTACCTTTATTTTCGCAAGTTGGTATTAATACAGCTACTCCATCCGCAACCCTAGACGTTAATGGAACACTGAAAGTTAGAGATACACCCGCAGCTACAGCATTACCTGGCTATCAGGTTTTAGCAATTAACCAGGGAAGTACTCAGGTTTACTCTGTAGATCCTGCGCTGTTAATAGCCGCATCAGGAACCAACACTACGGTATATGCAGCAAAAAAAACAACCGGTATCAACCTTTTGAGTGTGGGAGTTTTCCCTGCATCCTTCCAGCCTGTCAACTTTGTAGCAGCTGACCGAAATATAGGTAGCGCAGCTTTATTTACAGATACTGACGGTTCTTACACCATCCCATCTACAGGAGTATATGCTATTGGATTTGCATTCAGATATGGTACAGGGCTACAGGCATCATTATTATCAGGAGGGCCGGGAATTGGAATCGCAAGAACCAGAGCAGCAGTGTCAACAATAATAGACACTCGCCCTTTCAGTGGTATTAATCTTGCGCTAGCAATCAACCTAACACTTTCTGACTCCAGCATCAACTCTTTATATTCATTCCAGGCAGGAGATAAAGTCTCTTTTGGACTTGTAGATTCTGGTGTTATTAATGCAGGCCTTCTAGGATCCAGTATTGCATCATTCTACATTTACAAAGTATCCAACTAGTAAAACATATTGTTAGTTATCTATACCATTTAACCCATCACAGTATAAGTGATGGGTTAATTTTTTAAATAGCTTTTCAAACATTTCTTTATATTTGATAAAACTAATGAAATGAATGAACTTGTTGCTGTCATCATACTTATAGTAATCTTCATCATTTTCAACAATCTGAATACTAAAATCAGAAGACTTGAAAAGGAAATCTCGGACCTTAATCATAAAATAAATAAGGCTCCGGCTCAATCTGAAGTGATTCATCAAAAAAACTCACCGGAAGAAACTATTGTTCCTCAGCAAGTACAATCTCATCATATTGTTCCTGAAGAAACAAAACATGGGGAAGAAAATGAAGAAATCCTAACATCAGCTCAAAAAGACTGGCTGGCTCCTGTTTTTGATTTTTTAAAACAAAATGCACTTACCATCATTGGTATTTTTACTCTTGTTCTCGGAATCGGTTATTTTGTGAAGTATGCTATTGATAAAAACTGGATTGGAGAAACAGCAAGAGCAGGTATTGGTTTTTGTACCGGAGCAGGAATTATTATTACAGGACATTTCCTCAGAAAGAATTATACAGCATTTGCCTCTATTATAACCGGAGGCGGAATTGCTGTGTTATATTTCACGGCAACCATTGCTTTCCGGGAATATCATCTTTTTACACAAAATACAGCTTTTGTTATCACCGCACTGATTACAGCAGCATCCATTATCTTATCCTATTACTATAAAAGTGAAGTCTTAATTATTTTCTCTTTAATAGGAGGCTTTAGTGCTCCTTTGATGATCAGTACCGGGCAAAGTAACTACCCTTTCCTTTTTATTTACCTGACTCTTTTAAATATTGGAATGCTGGTTGTCTCTTTTCTTCAACACTGGAAAAGCGTGGGATGGACTGCCTATATTTTTACTACCGCTTATCTATTTTATTGGACGAATGTGAGCCCTGAACTTTTAAGTATCACTTTCTACATGATCAGTTATGTGATTTTCTACCTTTTTGCTCTGCATGATTACATCAGGAAAGGTATACTTTCAACATCTGATATCTTAATACTTGCTTTTGCTAATTTTTCGAGTGTTCTGGGACTGTTCTATATTTTCGATACTTTAGCCTATGAACCTCCAATTATTTTTCCGCTTGTCTTTGCTGCAGTCAATTCTATTCTGCTCTTCAGAGAATATGGGCGCAAAAACTTCGGAATTGCTTATTCTGTATTTGCAGGACTCGTTACCAGCCTTATCACCATTGCCATCGCTATTCAGTTTAAAACCCATCTTATCACCAGTATCTGGGCCATAGAAACTACCCTGCTTCTTTTTATCTGGAAAAAAACAGGTCATAAAATTTTCAAGATTTTCTTTTACATTCTTTTTCCATTGGTTATGATCGCTCAGATTGTTACCTGGACAGAATATCTGGGAACAACAAATTTTAATATCATATTCAATCCTCCATTTATCACCAGTTCGTTTACCATCATTTCTATAATGATCAATTTATACTTGTTAAGAAATACAGGAAAAGAGTCACAGGAAAAAGTTAATACCTTTTTTGAAGACCTGGTTACCGTGGTGAGCTATGGAGTTATTTATTTAAGTCTTCTTTTTGAGCTTACCTACCACGTTTCAGAGATGCCCTGGTCAGCAATTGTCAGCATAGGACTGCTATTCAGTATTTATTATCTATTTACATTACTCCTTTTCAGAAAACCGCTGAATATCAGAAGTGATGTTCAAACCGTTCTGATTTATCTGTTTTTCTTTCTGATAACTCTTAATACTTCAATTTCTACACTACCCGTTGTCACGGCTGTTTTAACGAAAAAACTTCATTTAAGCTTTTACCTACTACATCTGCTTCAGTGGATTCCTTTTATATATGTAATTTCTCGAATCATTCCGTCATCTGAATTTCATAAAGTCAGAATTTCTTACTGGATCCTGTCTTTGGCACTTATCATTTCCGTAAGCTGTGAGCTTCATCATTCTTATGTTTTAATGGTTTCCAATGACATTCCTCATTCTTATGAAGCAAGCGCACACTTCAATATTCTCTACCTTCCTATTATATGGACTATTCTTGCCAGTATTTTTATTTATATGGGGCTGAAAAAGGATATCCAGGAATATAACAAGGTTGGTTTCGCATTGATAGGGCTCATGGTTTTAAAACTCTACGGTTATGATGTATGGCAAATGGATAATATTTCAAGAATCAGCGCCTTTATTGCGCTCGGAATTATCTTATTATTAAGTTCTTTCGCTTTCCAAAGACTGAAAAATATCATCAGAAACATGGTTGATAAAAAAGACAAAAGCGAGGAAACTACAGACTGATACTCAAGATAAAAGTTTTTATTATAAATAAAATGTAAAACAATCTAAGATTTCATTCACATTTTATAAAAAATAACTATATTTATCACGTTTTTAACAGTTACATATTCTGATTATGAAAAAATTACTCTACTCTTTTTTAATACTCTCTTCTGCTACTTTATTTGCACAGCAAAAAAATCCTGCTGTGAAGTTTGCAGTCGCTGACAACGCCGTCGGAACAATAGAATTGTTCAATGCGAAAAAGAACGTATTGCAGGTTTCTAAAGTATACAATACTCCGGCAAGTCTTCCCCAAAGTTTAAAAAAATACAGTTCTGTTTTTACAAAAGGGGTGACTGAATACAAATTCAAAAACGGAGAAAATATACTCGACAGAATGGCATTATCCAATATGAATGCTCAATATAATCTTCCGGCAGACAATCCGGTATTTATTGAAGGTTATGAATTTACAGATACCAGCACAATGATCTATCCTGAGATCAAGAAAAGAGCAGAAACAAAAGATTACAACGGTAAGAAAACATTGTTTATCTATACTACCGAATAACTTGAATAATATAAAAAGGATGCCGTTTTTCAGTATCCTTTTTTATTTTTAATATTTATTGTTCCATTTTTTCTTAAGCTCCTCATAAATCTTCTTTTCCGTAGAGTTATTACCGGGCTCATATAATTTCACATCCCTGATTTCCTCAGGAAGAAAGTCCTGTTCTACAAAGTTTCCTTCATAAGAATGGGCATATTTATATTCTTTTCCGTAATCCAGATCTTTCATCAGTTTTGTAGGAGCATTTCTCAAATGAAGCGGTACCGGCAGATTTCCGGTTTGCTTCACCAAAGCCAACGCTTCATTAATGGCCATATAAGCAGAATTACTTTTAGGAGAAACTGCAAGATATACAGCTGTTTCACTTAATATAATTCTCGCTTCAGGATTCCCGATGACATTGATCGCCTGAAAACAATTGTTGGCAACCACCAGCGCATTCGGATTAGCCAATCCCACATCCTCAGCAGCCAGAATAAGCATTCTACGGGCAATAAACTTAATATCTTCTCCGCCGGCAATCATCCTTGCCAGCCAATAAACAGCACCATTAGGATCACCCCCACGCATTGACTTGATAAAGGCTGAAATAATATCATAATGCTGCTCTCCGTTTTTATCGTACAGCGCCATTGTTTCCTGAAGAACTTCAAGAACATCAGTATTGATGATTTCTTTGGTGTTTGAATTTTTATATTGATTCAAAACCAATTCTATAGAATTGATTAACTTTCTGGCATCACCGCCCGAATATTGAATGAAAGCTTCTTTTTCAAGGATTTTAAAATCAGTCTCTTCATCTTTATTATATCTTTCAGAAGCAATATCAATCAACTCCTCCAGTTTTTCATAGCTCAAGGCTTTTAAAATATAAACCTGACTTCTTGAAAGCAATGCTGAAACCACTTCAAAGCTTGGGTTTTCCGTAGTCGCTCCTATCAGAACAATCCAGCCTTTTTCTACTGCATGCAGCAGCGAATCCTGCTGGGATTTATTGAAACGGTGAATCTCATCAATAAACAGGATGGGAGATTTCCCTGAAAACAGATTTTGTTTTCTGGCATCATCAATTACATCCCGAACATCTTTTACTCCGGAAGAAACGGCAGAAAGTTTATAGAATTTTCTTCCCGACTGCTCTGAAATAATTTCAGCCAATGTAGTTTTCCCGGTTCCGGGAGGTCCCCAGAGAATCAGCGAATTCAGGGTGTCATTTTCAATCATTTTTCTGATTGTTCCTTTATCGCCGGTAAGATGTTCCTGCCCCAATACATCGTTCAGGATTTTGGGTCTTAATTTTTCAGCTAATGGAATATTTTGATTCAAAGTAATTCTTTTTTTAAGATCAATGTTCCGGACTTTTGATCACCGAAACTTATAACAAAATTAAACTAATTTTCATTTTTTTACCCTATTTTTGCATTGTTTTGAAACTTACATTCAATAAAATCATTACATTTCCGCTGGTAATTTTGATAAAATTTTACCAATGGTTCATCTCGCCCTTACTTCCCAAAAACTGCCGGTACGAGCCCACCTGTTCTCATTACATGATTGAGTCTCTTCGGGTTCATGGGATCTTTAAAGGATTCTGGCTGGGATTTAAAAGAATTTTAAGATGCCATCCGTGGGGAGGCAGCGGTTACGATCCCGTTCCACCCAAACATAAATGTCAATAATCAAACTATTAAATCAATAGAAAATGAATACTATTTTTTTCAGAATTTATCTTGTGCTGTTTGCGTTCACAACGCAGCTTCTTTTTGCACAAGAATACCCTGGGGGTTTATCTGACGGAACTTTAGATATCAACGGAAACAATGTTCCGGTAAAAATCTATTCTACCACAGAAATGGGAGACCTGACCGCTTTTCCGGACAGAGCCATTAACAATAATGTTGTAGTTATCCTTAACGGATCCAGCCTTGAACCTGCTTATTATAATTATGCGGCTTCAGCATTGGCAAGATTCAAGGATTCCAAATATCAGTTTTTTGATAAAAATTTCAAGCTGATAGACGCTCCTGCTACCCAGGAAAATGTTACAACATTCAAATATGCGGTAAAATCTGCAAAACCTATCACAGATTCTGATAAAGTAGAACTTGAAACTTCATTTAAAATATGGGATCCTTCAAAAGGTCTTCATATCGGCTCATTCACGCTTCACTTTTATAGTTTGATGTTTGTATTTGCATTTGGTTTCGGATATGTTTTAATGACCAGAATCTTTAAGATTGACAATATTAACCAAAGATACCTGGAACCTCTTTTCACATGGACTTTAATTGGAACAATCCTTGGAGCAAGACTAGGACATGTTATTTTTTATCAGCCGGAATTATTTAAAGAGGATTTCTGGAGTGTATTTTTACCCATAAGCACAAAAAATGGTTTTAAATTCACTGGATTTTCAGGACTGGCAAGCCATGGAGCGACTATTGCTTTGATTTTCACCACTCTTTATTATTCATTTAAAATCATCAAAAAAAATCCATTCTGGGTATACGACAGATTAGGTATTGTAGTAGCTTTAGGAGGTGCTTTTGTAAGGATGGGAAACTTTTTCAATTCTGAAATCGTTGGTAAACCTGCAGATCCAAACTCTCCTTTTGCCTTGCTTTTCCCACAGCAAAGCAGTGAATATGGTCTTACCGTACCCCGCTATCCAAGCCAGCTATTCGAAGCTGTAGGGTACGTTCTTCTTTTCATTTTATTATGGATACTTTACAGAAAAACAGATAAAAAATATCAGCAGGGATGGTTATTCGGTTTGTTCTTTATTATTCTTTGGGCCATCAGATTCTTTGTTGAGTTTCTTAAAGAGCCGCAAGGTGACGAATTCATCCAGATTGGAGGTCTGAATACAGGCCAGGTACTTTCTATTCCGTTTATGATTGCAGGAGTTGTTATTATGATCATTTCCAAGAAATTTAAGATCACTCCGGAAGAAAATGAGAAACCGGAATATATTGAAAAAGCATAAGCACACACTGGAAACTGAAAAACTCCGGTTTTAAGATAAAAAAGGCAAATTTGTAGCGCTACAAATTTGCCTTTTTCTTTTTAAGTCTATTTTAAAAAGCCATTCAGCTCATTTATTCTGTTACAAGCTCTTCGCAACTTTCGTGTTCAGCTCCTCAAAAACATTTCCGAATTCACCAATAACATCTGTAGGAAGCATAGATTCTTTTGAATATTTTTCTGAAGCAAGATCAGCCGATCTCCCGTGAAACCACACCCCTAAAATACAGGTTTCTTCTTCAGAATAACCCTGCGCTAAAAGTGAGGTCAGAATTCCGGTAAGGATATCTCCACTGCCTCCTTTCGCAAGACCTGCATTCCCGGTTATATTGTAAAATACATTTCCCTCCGGAGTAATAACTTGTGTATGATGATCTTTCAATACAATATAAATACGATGTTCTTTTGCTTTTTCTCTGGCCAGGTCTAGTCTCTTAAAAGAATTTTCCGTACTTCCGAAAAGCCTTTCAAACTCTTTCGGATGAGGAGTAATGATTGATTTTTTTGGGATTAATTTTAAATTTTCTGATTTTTTAGAAATAATATTCAATGCATCAGCATCCAGAACCAACGGGCTTGTATAGTTTTTCAGAAAGCTCAGAAAACTTTTTTCAGTTTCTGAATGAGTTCCCAATCCAGGTCCTATGCCGCAGATAAAATCTTTATCTACCTCTAAGCTGGTTACAAACTGCTTTCCTCCTGCTATAAACATAGCTTCCGGACATGAGGTCTGCAGTATCTCATATCCACATTCCGGTGCCAGCGTAAAGGTTAGGCCAGCTCCGGTTTTTAAGGCCGATTGTGTAGCCAGAACAGCAGCACCTATTTTCCCGTAACTTCCTCCTATGATTGCAGCCTTGCCATAGCTTCCTTTATGAGAAAACTCCTGTCTTGGCTTGAATACAGATTCTATCAGCTGATCATCAATGATAAAGTATTCCGCATCAGTTGTATCAGCATAGGTTTTGCTTAAGTCAATATCCAGTACTTCCACTTTTCCGGTATATTTTCCGGTTTCGGGATGCAGGAATGTTCTTTTCCAGCATTGAAAAGTCAGGGTATAATCAGACTTCAGAATAACTGGATCATTGTCAAATATTTCATCTGCAGACAACCCGGAAGGAACATCAATGGATATTTTAATATTCTTTCGGGCGTTCAGCTGCTCAACAAGTTCTTTGTACTCACCTACCAATGGTCTGGATAAACCTGTTCCGAAAAGAGCATCAATAATGATTGTTTTATCATCAAAATTATAGTGTTCACTCTGATCATATTTTCTGACCGAAATTCCTGACAAATCACGGAGTCTTTTCAAATTAACCAAAGCATCTTCCGAAAATTTCCGTTTGGAATCACCTATAAATACATCTACATCAAAGCCTTTCAGGTACAGTATTCTCGCTACCGCCAATCCATCTCCTCCATTGTTTCCGTTACCACAAAATACGGCCAGTTTTTTATGATTTTTACAGTGTTCCGAAATCCAGTGGGCTGCAGCCATCGAAGCTCTTTCCATCAATTGGATGGATGAAACCGGCTCATGGGAAATTGTAAAATGATCCCAGCTGCGTATCTGTTCTGCGGTAAAAATCTTCATAAGTAAAACAAACTTTTAAGCAAATTACAAAAGATTTTTCATTATGATGCCACCTCAATAATAAAAATAGGGAGACCTCATGAATGAAATAAAGGATCTGTATAATGCTAAAATATTCATTAAACCTAATTCTATGAATTCATCATAAAACTCAATGTTTTGGGAATAAAAAACTATAAAAATTAGTGTTTTTTACATTTTTAAATTATATTTTTGTGTATATACTAATTAAAAAAATATAAATTATGGGATTTGTTAAAGAATTTAAAGAATTTGCCTTTAAGGGGAATGTTCTCGATCTGGCTGTCGGTGTTATCATTGGTGCAGCTTTTGGTAAAATTGTTTCGTCTTTAGTGGAAGATGTAATCACTCCTCTGATACTAAACCCGGCATTGAAAGCAGCAGGTGCAGAAAACATTGCAAAACTTTCATGGAATGGTGTTGCATACGGAAACTTCGTTTCTGCTGTAATCAGTTTCCTTTGTATTGCTATGGTTCTTTTCTGGATTATTAAATTTGCGAATAAAGTGAACAAAAAAGAAGCTCCAGCTCCTGCAGGACCTACTGAAGATCAAAAATTACTGACAGAGATCAGAGATTTATTGAAAAGCAAGAATATATAATCTGTAATCTCACAACAGTTTAAAAATAAAAAAGCACCTCCATAGAGGTGCTTTTATTATATCATTTCAAATTAATTATTGAATCTGTAAAATACTTGAAATCTGCTCAGCCAGGGAAAGTCCTATCCTGTCCTGTGCTTCAAGAGTAGAAGCTCCTGTGTGAGGGGTAAGAGAGATTTTAGAGTGACTAAGGATTTCTTTAGAAGGTGTTGGTTCATTAATGAAAACATCTAATCCTGCAAATCTTACTTTACCGGAATCCAATGCCTGAATCAACGCTGCTTCATCAATAACTCCTCCTCTGGAACAGTTGACAACAGCTACTCCGTCTTTCATTATTTCAAATTCATTCTTGCCAATCATATAGCCTTCTTTCTGAGCCGGAACATGCAGCGTAATAAAATCTGAATGTTTCAAAACCTCCTGTAATGGTTCTGTTTCTATATCAACATTGATAAATTGGTTGTTATAAAACTTTACTTTAATGCTGGCTTTTCCTACATTATTATCAGCTGCAACCACTCTCATCCCTAGTCCTAAAGCAATCCTGGCTACTTCCTGGCCAATTCTTCCCATCCCAACAATACCAATTGTCTTTCCTCTCAGTTCGATACCGGCAGCATATGCTTTTTTAAGACTTCCAAATTCAGTATCTCCTACCAAAGGCATTTTTCTGTTGGAATCCTGAAGAAATCTTGCGCCGGAAAATAAATGGGCAAAAACAAGTTCAGCCACTGATTCCGAAGAAGCTGAAGGAGTATTGATCACGTGGATTCCTTTTTCTCTTGCATAGTCTACATCAATATTATCCATACCTACTCCACCTCTGCCAATAATGTCTATAGATGGGCATCCGTCAATAATATCTTTTCTTACCTGCGTAGCACTTCTCACCAATAGAGTTCGGATTTTGTGCTCGTTAATATAATCTACTAAAAATTCCTGTGAAACTTTTGTAGTGATCACCTCAAAGCCTTTTTCTGTCAATGCATCTATTCCAGATTGATCCAGGCCGTCGTTTGCTAAAACTTTCATAAAATATCGAGTATATTAAAAAATGAAAGATTTAAAAATTAAAGGAACTGATTCACATTTAATCTTTAAATCTTTGAATTATATTTTTATTCGCCGTCTTCTTTGAATACTTCAATGGTCACTTGCTTTTCTACCAAATCTGTAAATCTTCCTTTGTATCTTGTAGCTCTTACCAGGTGATTATCTATCCAGTGATAATTTCCTCCTCTTGGTTTTCCGCAAAGTACGCTGTGGTATTTGAAGCCATGCTTATCCAGCCAGTCTATGGTGATTTGTTTCAGATTTTCGGTTCTTGAAGTAAAAAAGCAGATCTGATGCCCTTCATCATACCATCTGTTGATAGTTTCCAACGCATCAGGATAAGGTTCGCAGGTCACCATTCTTTCCGGTTCTTCGTTGGGAACGTCATCTGTAATGGTTCCGTCGATATCTATTAAGTAATTTTTTATGTCATCCTTTAGAATAGGACTAATGTGTTCAATGTATTCTAATTCCATTACTAAATATTAAGTAACAAAGTTAGCGTTTTTACAACTATCAGGCACGTTAAACTTAGTTTATGTTAAAAATATACTAAAAAAACTATTATTTAAAGAATTATATCAATATTTTATTAGTCATTTCATTACAAATAGTTAAAATTTTTCGTTTTGATATTTCTTTTTATGAGTAATATATAAAGACAGATAAAAGGGGCAAAAGTGAATTTGCAGATTTGCCTGTAAACATTCTCTGCCTTCTCAACATTATTACAAAAAGCATGATGTTTATCTAAAAATTTCCAAAATACATTTATTACTCTTACATTTGTAGGAATGGAAGAATTTGTCGTTTTAGTAAATCCTGAAGATGAAGTTTTAGGGCTGATGGAAAAACAGCAGGCTCACATCAATGGCCTGTTACACCGTGCTTTTTCTGTATTTCTGTTCAACAGTAAAGGAGAAATGCTTCTTCAGAAAAGGGCTTCAGGCAAATACCATTCTCCCAATCAATGGACCAATGCTGTGTGTTCACATCCAAGACATGGGGAAACCTATAAGGAAGGAGCAATACGCAGATTAAAGGAAGAACTCGGAATTGAGGCAGAACTTTCGGAAAAATTCAATTTTATTTATAAAGCAGATGTAGGTAGCGGCCTTTGGGAGCACGAGCTGGATCATGTATTTGTGGGAAACCATGAAGCTGATTTCAATCTGAATAAAGAAGAAGTGGAAGATGTAAGGTTTATTTCCCCGGAAAATCTGGACAGAGAAATCTCTGAACATCCTGAAAACTTTACAGAATGGTTCAAAATCATCCTCGAAGAATATAAACACCATTTTTAATGATGAAAAAAATATTGCTTTTTTCTGCAATTGTAACGGGAAGTCTGTTTTTTGCCCAAAAAGCAAAAGTATACGAAAATTCCAACTACTCTATTAACGTTCCTGACGGGTGGAAATCTACGAATGACAGTGAGATCATCAATATTTTTCCTACCAGCCAGATTGGGGCTATTACGATTTCGGAATATCATGATTTAGCACTTTCAAAAGAAGAAGTTAAAAAATTCATCCTGGCACTTTATCAGTCACAAGATCAAGTAAACAAAGTAAAAGATAAAAGGAGCCAAAAAGGATATACAGAATATCTATATGAACACTTTGATGAAAAAGAGAAGCTGTTCTGGATAACCAAAGTTTTTCAAAAAGACAAAAACTTATATTTAGTTTCCATCAACTGTGGCCAGAAATTCTGGAACGGAAACTACATGACCCAATTCAATGAGACTTTTAACAGTTTTAAAATAAAGAAATAAAATTAAATATGAAGAAAACAGCCTTGTACGACAAACATGTTTCTTTGGGAGCTAAGATCGTACCTTTCGCGGGTTTTGAAATGCCTGTTCAATATTCAGGGGTTACAGAAGAGCACTTTGCAGTAAGAGAAAAAGCAGGATTATTTGATGTTTCCCACATGGGACAGTTTTTCATCGAAGGGCCGGGTTCAAAAGATCTTTTACAGTTTGTAACGACCAATAATGTAGATGCTCTGGAAAATGGAAAAGCTCAGTATTCTTGTCTTCCAAACGAAAACGGAGGAATTGTAGATGACCTTATCGTTTACAAAATGGAAGATGACAAATATTTCGTGGTTGTAAATGCATCTAACATTGACAAAGACTGGAATCATATTTCAAAATACAATACTTTCGGGGCTAAAATGAATAATGCTTCTGATGAGATGTCATTATTGGCAGTTCAGGGGCCTAAAGCAACGGAAATCCTTCAAAAGCTTACAGAGGTAAATCTTTCAGAAATTCCTTACTACCATTTCACAGTGGGAAGTGTTGCAGGAGAAAATAATGTGATTATTTCAAACACCGGATATACAGGAAGCGGTGGTTTTGAGATTTATTTCAATAACGAAAGTGCTGAAAAACTTTGGGATGCGGTAATGGAAGCAGGTAAAGAAGAAGGAATTATTCCTTGTGGATTGGCTGCCAGAGATACTTTAAGATTAGAAAAAGGGTTCTGTCTTTACGGAAATGACATTGATGATACTACTTCTCCTATTGAAGCTGGTTTAGGATGGATCACTAAGTTTGATAAAGACTTCGTTTCTAAAGATACTTTCGCAAAACAGAAAGAGGAAGGTGTTACAAGAAAATTAGTAGCTTTCGAACTTACAGACAAAGGAGTTCCAAGACATGATTATCCTGTAGTAGATGCTGAAGGAAATGTAATTGGAAAAGTAACTTCAGGAACACAGTCTCCAATGAAGAAAATCGGTTTGGGTCTTGCGTATGTAGACAAGCCTCTTTTCAAATTAGGATCTGAAATCTTTATTCAGGTAAGAAACAAGAACATTCCTGCAAAAGTGGTAAAAGCTCCTTTTGTATAATTGTTCAAGAAGATATTGACAAAAAAAGGATGTTCTCTACTTTGAGACATCCTTTTTTTATTCATTATTATACATCAAATTCAGGTTTCAGCTTTACTGGAATTCCGATACAGGAAAAATAAACCCAGCCTATAAAAACCAGCTGAAGTGGAATTCTGTACCATAAATAAGACACTCCACTTCCTGAAAAGTCCCCCGCCTTCATATTCACATGTTCCCATGCAGCATATATATTGGCAGGAAGGATGAGAACAAAAAACACAATGAGCAACCAGCCAATGGTTTTCTGAAATCCCGGAATCAACAATGCTGCCGCTCCGATAATTTCCAAAAAACCGGTTGCATACACCATTTCTGTTTTATAAGGTATGATTTGAGGAATCATCAATGCCATTCCCTGTGTATATACAAAGTGGGCAATTCCGGCAGTTAAAAGCATCACCGCCATAGCGATTCTGGCTGAAAGAGCAAATTCATACTCTTTACGGGTCAGTTTAAAAATGATCAGGGAGATGATCAGAACGATAGGTAAAATAGCTTCAGGCATTTCTTTTTTTTGCAAAGTTCTGCCATCCATTCAGGCAAAACAATGAACCCAGGTTAAGAAATTCTACGCCTGATTCTACTGAGGGCTTGTGGAGTGATCCCAATATAAGATGCAATATATTTCAAGGGAATATACTTTAAAATATCCGGCTGTTCTGAAAATAAGGCGAGATACCGTTCTTCGGCGGTTTGGGTCAGCAATGATATTTCTCTTTTAAAATTATCCAGATAAAGCCCTTCACTGGCAAATCTCCCAATCTTATTTCCTATTTCTGTTTTCTCATAGACTGTATTGAGATCCTGATGTGAAATACGCCAAAGCACAGTTTCTTCAAGGGCCTGAATATGATAACTGCAGGGTTTCCGCGTAAGAAAAGAGTCGTAAGCACTCACAAACTCTCCGGCAAACGAAAATGAAAATGTAAAATCATCTTCTTCCCTAGGAATATAAAACCTTACACTTCCCTTTTCTATAAAAGCAAGATAATTTTCCGTTTTTCCGGCAGTGATCAGATGTTGTTTCCGGGAAAACTTCTGTCTTTCAAGTTTTGATGAAAATAACTCCCAATCCTGATCAGACATTGTCACTGATTTTTCAAAATAAGTCCGGATCTGTTCCATTTAAATATTAAAATTAAGAAGAGTAAAGTTAGGATTTAACCTTTAAAAACAAAAAAAAGAGACCATAACAGCCTCTTTTTACATTTAATTACAGATACAGCAGACTTTTCTGTCCGGACTACAGGCATCGCCTACTCCCGGTGTATTGGAAATTACTCCGCCTGCGGGCCCGCATAAAGTAAAGCAGTTAACAATAAGAGGCCTCAATCCTCCATTAATGTTCTTTAATGCAGCTCTGTTAAGATTCTTTGTTTTTGAAAAGTTTTTAGTCATGATTTTATTTTTTGGTAATTATAAATATAAGTATTTAATAATTAACCAATTAAAAATAAATCACAAAATAAAGATAAAATCATTTTGGTATATGCTGGAAACAATAATCATTCCCAATCCTGGTATAATGCTTACATCTAGTCCCTTTTTTAGTCCTTCCCAAACATTGGTTCCTTTTATTGACACCATTTACTTTTTTCGGACTGGAAACAATTCCATATGCAGACGTTTTGCCCGGATTACAGATCTTACAAGGTTGAAGTCCAGTTTCCAAAGCTTTATTTACAGATAGACCAGAAGAAACATTTTTTACCATTCTGCATGATGATGCATGAAATTTTGTACCCGAAGGTGTTCTGTAAACCGTCTGTCCTTTTATACTAACAGTAAGATAAAGCAATATGAAAATCAGATATCTCATTCATTGATATCAAAAAATTCCTTTAAAGCTTCAACATTTTTCTTATCATTTCCTACGAAAATCTCCTTATCTGTAATAAAAACTGGTCTTTTCAGAAAAGTATAATGGTCTAATAAAAGTTCTTTAAAATCTTTTTCTGTTAAGGATTTTACATCTAATCCTCTTAATTTGATCTGAGTAGATTTTTTACTGAACAACGCTTCATATGATTTTGTTTTTTTATGCATTTCCGCCAATTCTTCTTTCGAGATTGGTTCTTTTTTGATTTCTCGAAGTTCCCAGTCTGTAAGATCAAATTGGGCTAAAATTTTTCTGCAGGTATCACATGTGTTGAGATAAAATACTTTCTTCATTACGGTTTCTAAATCTGTTATGGGTTAAAATTCTCTTTCATCGAAAGTTTCGTCTTTCAAAAGTAGGATTTAATCTAAAACTTTGGAAATTATTAAATAACTTTATTAAAATTTTATAAAGATGCAGAACAAGCCTATTACTTTTCAGTTTATTTCGGAGCCTTCAGATGTTAATTACGGAGGAAATGTACATGGAGGAAGTGTTATGAAATGGATTGACCAGGCCGGTTATGCATGTGCGACAACCTGGAGTGGTAATTATTCCGTCACAGTATATGTAGGCGGAATCCGTTTTTATGACCCTATTAAAATTGGTGAAGTGGTAAAAGTAGATGCCCAGGTAATCTATACGGGAACTTCAAGTATGCATATCGCCATCAATGTTTTTTCAAGAAACCTGAAACAGCCAAATTTTGAGAAAAAAACCCACTGTATTATTGTTTTTGTTGCTGTAGATGAAAATGGGAAAAAACTGCCTGTACCCAAATGGATACCGGAAACGGAAGGAGAAAAACAGCAGGAAATATATGCAAAACGTCTGATGGAATTAAGAACACAGATTGAAGATGAGATGAAACCTTTTTTATAATGGAAAGAAAAGATTTCATCAGACTTTCTTCATTGGGATTTTTGGGTTTGTATTCTTGTGGAGTTTCAAATTTAAATATGAATAAAAAACCATTAGCCATTCAACTGTACACTGTTCGGGATTCCATTGCTAATAATCTCGAGAAGACTTTTGAAAAACTGGCAGAACTTGGTTTTACAACATTTGAAATCTATGGTTATGACGGAAAGTTTTTCGGAAAAACAGCAAAAGAATTTAAACATATTTTGTCTGCTCATGGTTTAAAGGTGATCAGTTCACATCATCAAACCGGAATTACAAATCTGAAAGATGGAACTCTTTTGAAAAACTGGAATACAACGTTGGATGATCTCAGCATTATTGGTTCTACATATGCAGTTTGCTCCTACCTTCCCGAAGCGGAAAGAACACTTGAAAATTATAAAAAACTTCCTGAGATTCTTGAAAATGCAGGAAATCTCTCCAAACGAAACGGAATTCAACTGGCTTATCATAATCACGATTTTGAATTTCTAAAGATGGATGAAAGGAATAATTTTTATGATTACATTTTAGAAAATACTTCATCAGATGCAGTTAAGATGGAGCTGGATTTATATTGGATTTCAAAAGCAGGTTTAGATCCGTTACTTTATTTTGAAAAATATCCGAAAAGATTTCCATTGTGGCATGTGAAAGATATGAAAGCAGGAACAAAAGATTTTGCAGAAATCGGAAACGGAACCCTTGATTTTAAAAAAATTTTCGAAGCCAGAGAAAAAGCAGGATTGAAACATTGGTTTTTGGAACAGGATTCCAGTGATAAAGATATTTTTGACAGCATAAAGATGAGTAAAAAGTATATTCTTGAACATTCTTATTTTAATGAAACTTGAATCTAAAGATATTTAATCATGAAAAATATTTTACAACTCTTTTGCTTACTGATTATTATTTCTTTGAACTCACAAACCCATCGATTTATTTATGAGCTTCAATTAAAAATGGATTCTACGGAATCTGAATATCAGAAATTCAACATGATTTTAGATATTAATCCGAAAGAGGTAAAATTTTACGGAAGAAATCTTCTTATCGCAGATTCTTTGAATAAAAAATTCGGAAACATGGACAATAAACACGTTGATATGACCGGACAAGTGGTAAAAAGAAAGATAAACACTAATGAAAATGAAAATTTTATCAATATAAAATTTGGATATTACTCCTTTAAAACCAATGATAAAATAAAGTGGAATATTTCCAGCGAAACCAGACAGGTTCAGCAATATACATTACAAAAAGCAACGGCTGAGTTTGGTGGAAGAAGCTGGATTGCCTGGTTCAATAAAGAGATCCCATTTAATGAAGGTCCTTTTAAATTTTCAGGACTTCCAGGTTTAGTATTTGAAATCTCTGATACAAAGAAAAATTTCATTTATCATCTTATCAAAAGTCAGGAGCTGACAGAGACATATGCTACCGATAACTTTCTTGAATCCAATTTCGGAAATAAAGCTATTCCCATCAATGAAAAACAGAAATATAAACTGATCATGGAGTTTTACAATGATCCTTTTGCTTTTGAAAGAAACAATTTCAGCAAATCCAACAACGACCTGAAAATAAATATCAACGGAAAAGAGATCCGCAATGTGGATGAGCTGAACACTCAGACCAAAAGCATGCAGGAAGTGATAAGAAAGTACAACAATCCGCTTGAGATTGATAAGGCCATACATTATTAAAAACATAGAAGTTGTTTAGCGCTTTTATCTTTTATCTTTTATCTTTTATCTTTTATCTTTTATCTTTTATCTTTATTCATATATTTGCATGAACAAAAGGAAATGGTGTTCTTCCTTACCCAACCGCTTTACAAAAGCTGATGACGCCTGATTAAAAGATTATTAACAAATAACTAATCAGGATTATTATGTCAAAAAGTCAAAGAACACTTGGTAAAAAAGCAGTATTCCACACTCATTTTTTCTTCAGAAAATTTCCGTCGCTGCCTTATATTTTAAAATGGCTGTGTATTAGTACCATTATTGGCGCATTGGTAGGAACTGCTTCTGCAGGATTTCTTCAATCATTAGAATGGGCAACGAATTTCAGGGAAAATCATCTCTGGCTGATTGCTTTGCTTCCTGTGGCAGGATTTCTGATAGGACTTCTCTATTATTACTTCGGAAAAGATGTGGAAGCGGGAAACAACCTGCTGATTGATACTATTCATGAGCCCAAAGAAATTATTCCGTTCAAGATGGCACCTTTTGTGTATCTCGGAACAATGGCAACCCATTTTTTCGGAGGTTCTGCAGGCCGTGAAGGAACAGCTCTTCAAATGGCAGGTGCTATTGCTGATCAGCTTGCGAAACCTTTTAAACTTGACAGAAATGAAAGAAAAATATTAATTATTGCGGCTATTGCGGCCGGGTTTGGTTCTGTTTTCGGAACTCCACTGGCGGGAGCAGTGTTTGGTCTTGAGGTTTTTCTGATCGGAAGAATCCGTTATAATGCCATCTTTCCGGCATTCGCTTCTGCAATTCTGGCAGACTGGGCTACTAATCTCTGGAATGTAAAACATACCCATTATCATATTGATTTTATCCCAAAACTTGAGTTTTTACCGATTCTATACAGTATTCTGGCAGGAATAATCTTTGGAATATGTGCCGCTGCTTTCAGTAAAATCATTCACTGGATGGGTTCTGTTTTCAAATCAAAAATTACATATCCACCCTTTCGTCCTGTAGCAGGCGGAGTTATCATTGCCCTGGCAGTTTTTGCAATGGGTACCACCCGATATATCGGATTAGGAATTCCTGTGATTGTAGAATCTTTTGAAAAGCAGCTTCCTTTGTATGATTTTGCTTTAAAAATGATTTTTACTATTGTTACACTTTCAGCTGGATTCAAAGGTGGAGAAGTTACCCCGTTGTTCTTTATCGGGGCAACTTTAGGCAGTGCTTTATCTGTCTTTATTCCATTGCCGTTCGGATTACTGGCAGGGATGGGATTTGTGGCAGTATTTGCCGGAGCAACCAATACTCCTTTGGCCTGTATGCTGATGGGAATCGAATTATTTGGAGCAGAATGTGGTGTATACATAGCCATTGCCTGTGTTGTATCTTATCTTCTTTCAGGGCACAATAGTATTTATACCCAACAGAAAATCGGAGACGCGAAAAACAGAAGATTTGAAAGTCAGCAGGATAAGTCTGTTTCGGATTTTTTATGAGCCGTTTTCTTGTTGCTTGTTGCTAGTTGTTTTTGTTGCTGGTTACCTACAACCTTAAACTCTAAACCTTAAACCCTCCCACTCTCCAACACCTCTTTCTCCATTTCCAACTATAATTCGTAATTTTACCCCATGTTCGATTACAGATTAAAAGTTTTCCATACGGTAGCTTCCCGATTAAGTTTCACTAAAGCTTCAGAAGAGCTTCATATTTCACAACCTGCTGTTACCAAACACATTAAAGAAATTGAAACTCAGATAGGTGCCAAGCTATTTGACCGTAAAGGAACTTCTATTCAGCTTACTCAGAGCGGAAAGATTCTGTATGAACATGCAGAAAAGATCAGAAGTATCTACCGTGACATGGAATTTGAAATCAGCCAGATCAGTCAGCAGCATAAAGGAAAACTGATTATCGGGGCCAGTACAACCGTTGCACAGTATATTTTACCTGAAATTTTAGCCAAATTCAATTCTTATTATAAAGATATTAAGATTGAGCTTCTTACGGGAAATACAGAAACGATCTCAACACTTTTAAAAGAAGAAAAAATAGATCTGGGTATTATTGAAGGAGAATCACAGTCTTCTTATTTTGAATACAGGACTTTTAAGCCTGATGAAATTGTTCTGGCAGCAAAATCAGACCATCCTCTTGCCCATAAAACTTTAAACTTAAAAGATCTCTATCATCTGGATCTGATCTTCAGAGAACAGGGTTCCGGAACACTTGAGTTTATACAAAACAGGCTTAAAGAGAAAGACATCAATATCCATGAACTGAATACCGTTATGCAGCTGGGAAGCAGTGAGAGTATCAAAAACTATCTTCTTCACTCGGAATGTATGGCATTTCTATCGATCAGCACGATCCTCAACGAACTTAAGAATAATGTACTGGCTGTCATTGACATCAAAAACTTCAGTATTGAAAGAGATTTTCATTTTATTCTGCCTAAAGGACAACAATCTGAGCTGATTAAGCTTTTCCTGAGATTTGCAGAGTAATCCTCTTATGATGTAAAAATCTATTAATAATAGAAAATCCTATTATTTTTTAGCATGGTTATTAAAAATATACAAAGCTTTTAAGTTTTGGCTAAAGCCAATGCAATTTTTAAAATTTATTTGGCTGGGCTAAAGCTCAACCCTATTGATGTAGTCAAGCAAATAGTAAATTTAACGACAAGATCTTTCATCTTTCATCTTTCATCTTTCATCTTTTATCTTTATTAATTATAACTTTTAGTTATCCAATATAACAAAATACGATTTACTTTGTAATACTATTTTCCAGAATTTTGGTGCAGATTTTAAAAGTTCGCATTATGAAAGATTTCATCCAAAATGAAATGATCCGAAAAGTATTTTTTATTGTATTGGCAGTTCTATGTCTTACTCCGCTTATATCTTCGCCAATTGCTCTGGTTTTGGGATTTGCTCTGGCTGTTTTTATAGGAAATCCGTTTGAGAAACACCTTCATCACTACATCCATTTGCTCCTGCAGATTTCGATTGTCGGTCTGGGATTCGGATTGAAACTGGATGAAGCTCTTCATGCTGGAAAAACAGGATTGATGTTAACGGTTATA
Organism: Chryseobacterium sp. 22543; assembly: GCF_052044565.1. NCBI lineage: Bacteria > Pseudomonadati > Bacteroidota > Flavobacteriia > Flavobacteriales > Weeksellaceae > Chryseobacterium > Chryseobacterium sp. 22543. The sequence goes on along the minus strand of NZ_JBQENH010000002.1, from coordinate 422,703 downwards.
AGTATTGTTACAGTAATGGTATTGGGATATTTCCTGGGAAAAGTATTTAAACTGGAAAGACCTTTATCTTATCTTATTTCTGCAGGAACCGCTATTTGTGGAGGGAGTGCAATTGCTGCAATATCTCCTATTATCAAACCGAGCACGAAACAAATTTCACTTGCTTTAGCTATTGTTTTTACATTAAATTCTATTGCATTGTTTGTTTATCCTGCCATAGGACATTTGCTGAATCTTTCACAGGAACAGTTTGGGCTTTGGTGTGCAGTTGGAATTCATGACACAAGTTCTGTTGTGGGTGCCGCCAGCAAATATGGGGATGAAGCATTGAAAATAGCAACGACTGTAAAATTGGCACGTGCCCTTTGGATCATTCCGGTTTCATTGATCACGATGTTCATTTTTAAAAGTAAAGATTCAAAGATAAAAATTCCGTGGTTCATCGGTTATTTTATTGCGGCCATTCTTCTGAATACGTATTTCCCGTTTCTTGACCGTTTCAGTACTTCTATAACTGTTTTAGCAAAATCCGGACTGAATCTAACCTTGTTTTTCATAGGTTCTACTCTTTCTCTTCAAACCCTGAAATCAATAGGATTAAAGCCTTTACTAACCGCTGTACTCCTTTGGATTACTATAAGTGTTGGCAGTCTTCTTTATATTATCCATTAAAATGAGCAGAACCCTTTTGATATCAAAAGGGTTCTGCATATTAAATGTGGAAATGTTTATTTCGTATTGAAATAATTTCTTTAGATTGCGGCGTCACCACAAGTATAGACCTGTGGACAACCGATATACTGTACGCAATACCATGGTCCTGTTACTGATCCTGAGCAGCTGCATCCACAAAGAGATAAATCAGGGTTACCGCTTATTCCTCCTGTGATATTTTTTAGATCTTGCTTTCTTAATTTTTTAGCGTTTTTCATAATGTTCATGTGATTTAGTTTGATTAAACAATATAGTTTTAGTTACCTTCCAAAGTTAAACAAATATTAATTACACGCAACAAAAATCACTATAAAAATTAATAATTTATTGATTATAACGTTATTATTATATTAAAAATAAGAAATAACCTTTTTATTTTTTTAAACAGTTTAAATTATTCTGTAAATTCAAGATCGCGGTCGTGGGTTTCAGAAATAGTAAGTGAAGAATAAAATGCAAGTCCAAATACCACGACTCCCACTATCGCCGCGCTCTCCACAACCGGAAAATGACCTTTAAGAGAATCAAAAGCAAAAATCATAACCGGCACCAATCCTCTTACCATATTAGGTACCGTTGTTGTTGCGGTATTTCTGATATTAGTCCCGAACTGTTCTGCAGCCAGTGTCACAAACATGGCCCAATATCCTGTTCCGAAACCAAGCCATACACAAAACAGATAGTATTTTGTTTCTGTATTGGTATTACCGAATAACATCACTGCTACCCCAATTAGAGTAAAGATCAGCATATAGAAGATGGCCATTTTCCGGGATTTTAAAGCATGGGAAATAAATCCGCTCAATAGGTCACCCACAGAAATCCCTACATATGCCCACATAATTGCTTTTCCTGGGTTGATCTCTTTAATTCCTAATTCAGGGGCAAACTGATTGGCTAAAACAGCCAGAATCCCTATACAATACCATGTAGGCAATCCTACAGCAATACATTTTAAGTATCTTGTCAATCTTTCTTTATTGGTAAAAAAGGACAGAAAATTTCCTTTTGAGACATTTTTATGTTCAATATTCTTATAAATTCCGGATTCTGACACACTTATTCTCAGTATCAATAACATAATTCCCATGATACCACCGATAATATAAGAGATATTCCAGCCACCGGCCAGTTCTACCGTAAGCTGAGCCACTACAGCTCCCATTAATCCAAAACCGGCAACAACCGAGGTACCGATTGCTCTCAAACTCTTCGGCAGGCTTTCAGAAACCAGCGTAATTCCCGCTCCAAGCTCTCCGGCAAGCCCAATACCTGCAATAAACCTCAAACCGGCATATTGGTACAACAAATGTTCTTTTGGAAAATAAGGAAGAAAACCGCAGGCAATATTAGCTAAGGAATACACTAAAATAGATCCGAAGAGTACGGAAAGCCTTCCTTTTTTATCTCCGAAAATACCCCAGAAAACGCCTCCGATGAGAAGACCTACCATCTGACAGTTCAGAATAAAAGTTCCGTCAGCATCCGGATTAAGCCCCAGAGCTTTTAAACTTGGTATTCTAACGATTCCGAATAAAAGGAGATCATAAATATCTACAAAATAGCCTAAGGCAGAAATAATAACGGGAATTGAGAAAATGTACTTCAGTTTTGAAGACATGGACAGTTCTTGCATTTTTAAGTTTTGATAAAAATAAAAAACCTTTCAATTTCTTGAAAGGTTTTTATCAAATATCTTTTTCTGATTATTATCTGGCAATATTCACAGCTCTCGTTTCTCTGATTACTGTTACTTTTACCTGTCCAGGATAAGTCAGTTCATTCTGAATTTTCTCAGAGATATCGTAAGAAAGTTGAGAAGCTACTTCATCGTTCACTTTTCCGCTCTCTACCATTACTCTTAGTTCTCTACCCGCCTGGATTGCATAAGCACTGGAAACTCCGTCAAAGCTTAATGCTGCAGATTCAAGGTCTTTCAATCTCTGGATATAAGATTCCAGCACCTGTCTTCTTGCTCCCGGTCTTGCTCCTGAGATTGCATCTGCAACCTGAATGATTGGAGATAATAAAGACTTCATTTCAATTTCGTCGTGGTGAGCTCCAATCGCGTTTACTACTTCAGGGTTTTCACCATATTTCTCAGCCCACTGCATTCCTAACAAAGCGTGTGGTAATTCTGATTCCTGCTCAGGAACTTTACCGATATCGTGTAAAAGACCTGCTCTTTTTGCTAATTTTACGTTTAATCCTAACTCAGCAGCCATAGTTGCAGCAATGTTTGCTACTTCTCTTGAGTGCTGCAGTAAGTTTTGTCCGTAAGAAGAACGGTATTTCATTCTACCTACGATTTTGATCAATTCAGGGTGTAATCCGTGGATTCCTAAATCAATGATGGTTCTCTTACCTACTTCAATGATTTCCTCTTCGATCTGTTTTCTAGTTTTTTCAACTACTTCTTCGATTCTTGCCGGGTGAATTCTACCATCGGTTACCAATCTGTGAAGTGATAGTCTTGCAATTTCCCTTCTTACAGGGTCAAAGCATGAAAGAAGAATAGCTTCCGGGGTATCATCAACGATGATTTCAACTCCTGTTACGGCTTCTAAAGCACGGATATTTCTACCTTCTCTACCGATAATTCTACCCTTTACTTCATCGGATTCAATATTGAAAACGGATACTGAGTTTTCGATAGCCTGCTCTGTTCCGATTCTCTGAATCGTTTGGATAACGATTTTTCTCGCTTCGTTTTTGGCATTCATCTGAGCTTCTTCCATAATGCTCTGAACGTGTGCCTGTGCTCTTGTTTTTGCTTCCGCTCTCATGGTTTCTACCAATTCTGCTTTAGCTTCATCAGCGGTATAATTAGAGATTTTTTCAAGTATTTCTACTTTCTTAGCGTTAGCTGTATCTAATTCCTGCTGTTTTCTTTCAAGGATTTCGGTCTTCTTTGCATAATCTGCAATTTGCTTATCCAGATCTTTTTCAAGCTTTCCTGTCTTGCTAAGTTCATCATTCAGCTTGTGCTCCTTGTCTTTCGTTCTCTTTTCAACTTCCTGCATTTTCTTTTCACGGGACTGAATGTCTGCATCATGCTGAGATTTCAGTTCCAGGAATTTTTCTTTTGCCTGAAGGTTCTTTTCTTTCTTTATGGATTCAGCTTGTACATTAGCTTTTTCTATAAGGTTTTCGGCGTTTTTCTTAGCATCATCTATGATGAATTTTGCCTTAGTATTCAGAGAGCTTTTTGAGAAAAACATTCCCACTACAGCCCCGATTACTAAACAAACAACACCGACTATAACTTCTATCATAATTTATATTGAGTTTTAATTGTATTCATATCCTTGTTAAATAAAAAAAGCCCACAATAATCCAGAGATTGAGAGTAAACTCCTAATCAACACGATTTGAACTGATTTCCACTGTCTGTAATCCGGAAATCCGGCACGCCATTCGATGGACATTTGTTCGGTAATTGTTTAGCGTTGAGTTTACCTTTAATGTGTTAGAATTATTGTAGGCAGTAATTTTTCAGGAAAAAAAATCTATTTCCCGATTTCATTCAACGATTGATTAATCTGCGTTAACCTTTCGTTGGTAGAATTAATATTTTTTTCGTAGTTCAGAGAAACTACTTCTGCATTGGTTCCCAGTTTCAGGGCACACATTGCCAAAGCATCCTGTTTATCTCTTACATCGAAGTTCTGTTCAAAATCTTTAATCATATTCTCGATCTGCTTCCCTACTTTTCGCAAAGTTTCCTCCTCTGCTGCCGGTACGTTCAGCGGATACACTCTTCCTGCAATGTTGACGGTTATTCTCCTTATCTCCATTATAATCCACTGTTTTGAAGCTGAGCAATACAGAAATCAATTTCTTTCACCAATCTGTTGATATGGTTTTTCATTAATCTATTGTGTTCAGGATTTCCTGATATTGCTGAATAAAGTTTTATATTTTTTTGTTCTTCTGCTAATACCTGATTCTTTCTTCTTTCCTCATCATACTTCTTCTTCAACTCTTCATGCTCAATATTTAATTCTTTTAAATTTTCCGTAAGATTTTTATAGTTCTTTTGCAGAGTCGAAATCTTTCTCTCTAATTCTGAAAAATTGTTTTCTAAATCTTGAAGCATTTCAGGTTTGTATATTCTAACTAAAAGCAAAAATAAAAAAATAATAACACTAACAAAAATAAAACGCTCTATATTTTGAAATACAAACAAAAAAGGAGGTGCTAATGCACCTCCTATGTATTTTCAATGGAATATTTTTATTCAAATTTCAGAACAAACATTACGGCTCTTGTCTGTAATGTTGAAATTGCAGAAGCCCAGTAAGGAGGTGTAGTAGCATTATCAGCCACTTTCTCGTTGTTCATGAAGAATGTTCCTCTTACAGCTGGAGTCAGTTTAAATTTGTTGAAATAAAACTGAATTCCCATTTCTGCAGACCATGCAAAGTTGTGGGTAGTTGATCTGTAGATCCCCTGCATGTTATCATCTGTGGAAGTTGAGTTAGACTGAAGGTTTACAACATAGTTCACCCCTGCGGCAACGTAAGGCCTTGAATTGTACCATCTTTGACCGTGAAGCTCCAACATTACAGGAACGTCAATTAATGTGGATTTAATTTCTCTTACTTTATCCTTTTCCTGTAAAGGGAATGGCATAAAAGGAGGATTGGTTAAAGAACCACCTGCATAAATGTCATTGGATTGAGTATTAAAAGTCAACTGTCTTTGAGCAAACTGTAAACCTGGTTCTATCCTTACATCAAGATAATCATTCAGTCTCCATTTTGCAATAAGCCCGGCACCGAAACTATAGCTTTCCTTGGATGTAACAAGGTTTTCATTATCATTCATCCCGTATTTCGGATGCAAAACAATGCGGTAATCCAGTCTGTTCCCGTTCAAATAAAAACCCCAACTGAATTTCTGCTCGTCGAAATCTTCCAACTTATCCATTCTGTTTCGGGTTCTGAATTGCGCGTTTGCAAAAACGGCAACATTTACTGAGGTTAAAACCAGTGCTTTTAATAGAAATTTATTCATAGGTTACTTTGTTGCTTTATAAATTGTGGCTATACCTAAACTTAATTTTTTATATTCTACTTTCTTAAATCCCGTATCTAAAAGAATTTGCTTCATCTTCTCCCCGAAAGGAAAAGCATTTACAGAATCCGGAAGGTATGTATACGCCCTATTATCCTTAGAAACCAATCTGCCAATGGCAGGCAATATATTTTTGAAATAAAACATATAAAATGGTCCCATGAAACCCTCAACCTTTGAAAACTCCAGTATATAAACACTTTTGTTATCTTTAACTACTCTTCTTAACTCTGCTAAACCTTTGGTAAGATTCTCAAAATTCCTTACTCCAAATGCAACGGAAACAGCATCAAATCTATTGTCCTCGAAAGGTAAATTTTCTGCATCCCCTTTTTGCATGGAAATTTTGCCGTCTAATTTAAGTTTTTTTATTTTAATAACGCCAACATTCAGCATTTGTTGTGATAAATCTAATCCAACTACTTTAGAACCGGTTCCTTTTTCAATGGTAATTGCCAGATCTCCCGTTCCTGTAGCCACATCCAGCACTTCCTGCGGATTATCATTTTTCATCCATTTTACCAGTTTATTTCTCCACAAAATATCAATTTTCATGGATAAAACACGGTTCAGAAGGTCATACTTCGGTGCAATATTGTCGAACATATCCTCTACCTGGCTTTTTTTTGTAGCCTCTGAATTGTAGGGAGTAACTTTGGTAATATCTTTTGTCAAAACTTAAAACTTGTAATATTCTTTATAATAATTTAGGTAATCCTGCTTTCTGAAGATTTTAGATCGGGATTCCACTTTCTGGATATTCTTGATCACTTTATCATAATCTTCATCTACATTGTAATAAAAATCTTCTGTGTAAAGCTTATTGAAGCGTCTGGCTCCTCCGTAATAATCCTTTCCATCAATGACCGTTTTATCAAGGTTTGCCAGCAACGAATCTTTTTTAAGATTGTATCCGTAATACTGGTCATTTACGTAGTAATCCTGGTGTGTAATATTAATCAGACCACGAAGCTTATTCACTTCAAATGCTGAATCGTAAAGCATTTTTTTGTTCTGATCAAAAACCTGAATAGAGTTTTTCCCTTTATTCAAATCCACATGCACATACTGCCCGGCAGAGATAACTCCTTCAGATCCTTTATTGATCTTAAAGTAATACGTATTCGGGGTAGGATTATCTACAACATAATAATTCTTCTTGGCTAAAAAAAGGAAGTAGATCCCAAAGGCAATGATAAACACCACAGCTGCAATAAGTAAGCCTTTTAAGGACGAGTTGTTTTTCATAGATTGTAAAGTACAATTTTTGCAAATTTAATAATATTTTTAATTCTCCGTTATTAATATTAATTATTAACTTTGCATCTTTAAAAAAATCATATAAACGAATGCCGAATACGATCATTATTGGCTCTGGATCTTATATTCCGAACAGAGTTATTGGTAGAGATTACTTCATGAATTCCGAGTTCTACACAGAAGACGGAGTAAAGATTGAAAAGCCTGTGGAAGAGACCATTGCGAAATTTGTAGAGATTACAGAAATCGAAAACAGGAGATTCATTGAAGATGATCTTTCCAACTCACAAATCGGTTATGAAGCTGCAAAAATTGCCCTTGAGGATGCAAAAGTGGATGGTGAAGAATTGGATTATATCATTTATGCAAGCAATTTCGGGGAAGTTACTGAAAACGGATATGCTGATTTTATGCCAACAATGGCAGCAAGAGTAAAGAATAAACTGGGCATTAAAAACAGAAAATGCGTAACGTATGATATGATTTTCGGATGTCCTGGATGGGTAGAAGCTATGATTTTGTCTGATAATTTAATTAAAGCTAAAGTTGCCAAAACAATTCTTGTCATCGGCGCTGAAACTTTAAGCAGAGTAACAGATCCATATGACAGAAACAGAATGATCTTTGCTGATGGTGCCGGAGCCGTAGTGGTAAAAGCAACTGACGAAGAGAATGTAGGAATTATTGCCCACAACACAATCTGTGACAACGGCCCGGAATTAAACTACCTTGAAAATCAACCTTCTATCAATAAAGAAGCAGATCAGAAGCGCCTTTATGTAAGAATGCTGGGAAGAAAGATTTACGAATACGCTCTTAAAAATGTACCGGATGCTATCAAAGACACCATTACAGATGCAGGTCTTTCTATTGAAGATATAGATAAAATCTTAATTCACCAGGCAAACGCTAAAATGGATTACGCTATGATTGAAAGACTTCACAGGTTGTATGACATCAAAGAATACGATCATGCGATCTCTCCTATGACGATTCAGGATCTTGGAAACACTTCTGTAGCAACAATTCCTACCATGTATGATTTAATAATTAAAGGAAAAATGGAAGGTCAATCGTTTAAAGAGAATGGGAACATTGTGATGACTTCGGTAGGTGCCGGAATGAACATCAATGCGCTCGTTTATAGATTTCCTAAAAAGTAATATTTAAACCATTAAAAATATAAAAGCACAGGGAAGTTTATTCTTTGTGCTTTTTTTAATCAGAACATGCAAAAGAATTTTTTAATTATCGCTGGAATCTTCCTGTTTTTGGAAGTTTATATTTATCAGGCTATCAGAACACTCACTGATAATTCATGGATAAGAATCGGATATTGGGTACTCTCTTTAGCCGTATATGGAATTTTCGCTTACGAAGTTACCCACTTCCAAAGATCAGACAGAAGTACGGTAAGAGCTCAGATTATGATCTCTTTGTTCTTAATTTTCATCCTTCCTAAAATTTTTGTAGTTCTGTTTTTATTAATTGATGATATTTTCAGAACCGGAGGATACCTGATCGGTTTTACAAAACCTTCAGAAAATTTCTTTCCGGAAAGAAGGAAATTCCTGAGCATCGTAGGCCTGGGAATGGGAGGCGTTCTTTCTGCTCTTTTCATAGACGGAATTACTTTTGGTAAATACCGCCATACCGTAAGAAGAGTAAGGGTAAAATTCAATAATCTTCCGAAAAGTTTCAAAGGATATAAAATTATCCAGATTTCTGACGTTCACAGTGGAAGCTTCTCCGATCCCGGCAAATTACAGCACGCCATTGATCTTATTAATGAACAAAAACCTGACCTGGTATTATTCACCGGAGACATGGTGAATAACGTTGCGGATGAGTTCAAGCCTTTCATTCCTTTATTTTCAAAAATCCAGGCTAAAGACGGCAAGTTTGCCGTATTAGGAAATCACGACTATGGAGATTATGTATCCTGGGAGTCACCCACAGCTAAAAAAGAAAACCTTGACACTTTGATTAGTTATGAAAAGCAGGCAGGTTTTGATATGCTGAGAAATGAACACAGAGTCATCGAAAAAAATGGAGAAAAAATATACATTCTGGGCGTTGAAAACTGGGGATTAAAACCATTTCCTCAATTCGGAAAAATAGATGACGCTTTAAAAAACGTACCGGAATCAGCTACAAAGATATTAATGAGCCATGACCCTACCCACTTTGATTATGTGGTGAAAAAGCACCCTACAAACATCCACCTGACCCTTTCAGGACATACGCATGGGATGCAGTTTGGGCTGGATCTTAAAAATATAAAATGGTCACCTGTTCAGTACCGATACCCAAAATGGGCCGATTTATATGAAAGCGAAGGAAAGCTACTGTATGTAAACAGAGGATTCGGAGTACTGGGATATCCGGGAAGAGTGGGTGTATTGCCGGAGATTACACTTTTTGAGCTAAGCTAGTTAAAGTTCAAGGTTCAAAGTTTAAAGTTTAAGATTTAAGGTTTAAGGTTAGAGGTTAGAGGTTTAGAAATTTAATATCTCTGTTATCATGAGAAACAGTCTCCTTACTCCCCGCCACCTAATACCTATTACCTGCAGCCTATCATCTACTCCCTAAAAAATATAATCTTTCATACGGGAGGTAGCCATTTCCCTGTCATTGAGAAAAGTAAGGAGGGCATCTAGTTTGTCCTCCATTTTTTTACCCGAAAATAAGCTCCGGTAAAAAGGGATATCAAAACGGTATTTCTTGAAATCTGTAAACTGCCATGTGTTCAGGTAAATCAGTACAAATTCTTCATTCTGCAATGTTTCCAGGACCATATTCTGGTAATACTTCATCGGCAGAATCTGAAACACGAAATCATTATAGGGAAGCTGACTGTAAGGAGAGATACTTTCAGGAACAATACTTAGTCCGTCCTCTTCTGTAATTTCCGTATCTCTTTTGAGTCTTTTGAAAGGAAAAAGAATATTGGCATTGTCGATATTGGAAACATAATTAAATTCCATCAGCTTCAAAATTTCCTTTGAAACCTTTACATCTTTTTGACGAATTCCTCTGATCTGTTTTTCCAGCAGATCCTGAATATTCTTTTTAGCATTTTCAATTTCTTCAGGATTTGAGTCTTTATTATAAAAAGCAATTTCATGCCCTTTGGATGAAATTGCTTTTATTAAATTCTGAAGTTTTCCGATAAGAGAAACCTCTACGAAAAAACTTGATTTGATATCATGAATATCTAAAATTCTAAGAATTGCTCTGGTATTATTTTCTATAATTTTCAATCGCTCATCATCAGTTATTTGGGAGCCGTTTTTTACTTCAGCTTCAATACAGGTGATGTTAAAAGTCAATAATACCATTTAAATTAAAATTTATATAAATTATATAAAACACTATAAATCAGATGTTAAAACAATTGTTAATTAAAGTATTACTTTATATTATTAATTCTTGCTTAATTTTATCTTCAGATTCTTGATCATATCCTTAGTCATTTCAGAAATTCCGAAATCATAAGTAAGACCCCAGTCTTTTTTGGCGACTGAATCATCAATAGAAGCCGGCCATGAATCTGCAATTGCCTGTCTGAAATCCGGGTTATAATCAATAGCAAAATCAGGAATTTCTTTCTTGATTTCTGCTGCCAATTCTTTTGGAGTAAATGACATTCCACCTAAATTATAAGAAGAGCGAACAGATAAACTTTCTTTCGGAGCATCCATTAATTTCAAGGTTGCATTGATGGCATCGTCCATATACAACATCGGCATTCCTGTATCTTCGGAAATGAAACTTGTATACTTTCCATCTTCAATTGCTTTATAGAAAATCTCAACAGCATAGTCAGTAGTTCCACCCCCTGCCGGAGTTTTCCATGAGATCAATCCAGGATATCTGATACTTCTTACATCTACATCATATTTATCGAAATAGTATTCACACCACTTCTCCCCTGCCATTTTGGAGATCCCATAAACCGTTGTAGGATTCAACACTACATCTTGTCCCACATCATGTTTTGGAATTCCTTTTCCAAATACAGCGATAGAACTTGGCCAGAAGATCTTTTTCAGAAGCCCTTCTTTCGCCATTTCACAAAAATGAAGCAATGGCTCAAGATTCAGTTTCCAGGCAAAAACAGGCTGCTTTTCCGAAGTTCCGGATAAAAGCGAAGCCAGGTGATACACTGTAGTGATATCGTAATCTTTAATCACCTGTCTTACCAATTGTGTATTGGTAACATCCATTCTTTCATAGTGTCCGGCAGAAGTAATTCCTTCCTGCCATCTGTCCAATCCTGAAGCAACAACGTTCTCAGCTCCGTGGATTTCAACAAGTCTGTTCGTAAGTTCGGTACCAATTTGTCCCAAGGCACCTGTAATCAGTATTCTTTCCGTATAGGATTCCATTTTTCAGATTTTTTTAGAATTGTACAAAAGTAAAAAAAACATGCCAACCATAATAAAAAAGGTGTATTTAAAAAACACTCCCCCAATAATGAATACGGATATATTCAATTTAAACAGGTAAAATTCTCTTTTAAACAATAGAAAAAATCAAATGCAGTGATCACAGTCTATGATTAACTTAAAATTCAATAATTTTGTTTCAAAGAAAACAATCATATGAAGAAGATTTTAATTGCTTTGATTTTACTGGCCAGCCCATTTAGCTGGGCTCAGTTTACCAATTTCAATATCATCAAGGAAGCACAGGTAAAAAATAAAGGTGTTGTAGTATCTGCACATCCGTTAGCCAGTGAAGCTGGAGCCAAAATCTTAAAGATGGGCGGAAATGCCTATGATGCCGTTACAGCAACACAATATGCCCTTGCTGTAGTGTATCCTCAGGCCGGAAACATTGGTGGTGGCGGTTTTTTAGTAGGCGTAAAAAATAATGGGGAAAAATTCACATTGGACTACAGGGAAACTGCTCCGAAAAAGGCCTTCAGAGACATGTACATTGATAAAAAAGGGAAAGCAGATACAGATCTTTCCCAAAACGGAAGACTGGCAGTGGGTATTCCCGGAAGTGTAGCGGGTTTTTTTGCTACCCTGAAATACTGCAAACTGCCTATGGAAAAGATTATCCAGCCTGCCATTGATCTTGCGGAAAAAGGATTTGCTATTACCGACAAGGAAGCAGAAATGCTGAATAACCAAAGGGAAAAATTCCAGAAACATAATAAATCTTCTATCATTTTCGTAAAAGATGCTCCATGGAAAGCGGGAGATTTATTGATCCAGAAAGACCTGGCCGAAACCTTGAAATTGATTCAAAAATCGGGGGCAAAAGGCTTTTATGAGGGGAAAACAGCTGATCTTCTGGTTGCTGAAATGAAAAGAGGTAACGGAATCATCACATTGGAAGATCTTAAGAATTATAAGGTTGCAGAGAGAAAAGCTCTTGAATTTGAATACAAAGGAAGTAATGTGGTAACCATGCCTTTACCTTCAAGCGGCGGAGTTCTTCTGGCTCAAATGCTGAGAATGGCAAGTTTTGAAAACCTTGAAAAATACCAGCAAAACTCTACAAAAGCAGTTCAGATCATGACTGAGGCAGAGCGAAGAGCTTTTGCAGACAGAGCAGAATATATGGGAGATCCTGATTTTATTCAGGATAAAACTTCTTACCTGATCTCTGATGACTACCTGAAAGGAAGATGGAAAAGCTTCAGTTTTGATAAAGCAACTCCAAGTGCAGAGGTTGGCAAAATCATAGAACAGCCTAAAGAATCTATGCAGACTACTCATATTTCCGTATTGGATAAGGATGGAAATGCTGCTTCTGTAACCACAACTCTTAACGGTTATTATGGAAGTAAAGTATTGGTTTCAGGAGCAGGATTCTTTTTAAATAATGAAATGGATGATTTCTCTATCAAACCGGGTGTACCAAACATGTTCGGAGCAGTAGGCGGAGAAGCCAATTCGATCCAGCCTAACAAGAGAATGCTTTCTTCCATGACCCCAACTATACTCCTTAAGAATGGAAAACCTTATATGGTAGTGGGAACTCCCGGAGGAACAACGATCCCAACCTCGGTATATCAGTCTATTGTGAATGTTGTAGATTTTAAACTGAACGCAAATATGTCAGTGAATACACCAAAATTCCATCACCAGTGGCTTCCGGAAACTATTACGGTAGAAAATAATTTTCCTGAAAGCACAATTTCGGAGCTGAAAAGCAAAAATTATGTCATTGAAAAGATCAAATACATCGGAAAAACAGAAATGATTGTTATTGATGAAAACGGAAGCATCCATGCAGTGGCAGACGGCCGCGGAGATGACTCTGTTGCAGTGGAATAAATATCATCTGTCAATATTATAATACAGTTCCGGCTTCATTCTAAAAGGCTTTGCCTTTTAGAATGAAGCCGGAACTTTTTACTGATCAATCTACTGCTGCAGATCTTTTCAATGACTTTTGTCATGTTTTCAGATAAATTTTCTTAATTTTCGCCCTTAAAAAAACAAAACGACTGTTCTTTGAAAGCAAAAAAAATATACAATCAGCTTTATTTCCAGGTGATTATAGCGATACTTGCCGGTATTCTTCTTGGAAAATTTTATCCTGAATTGGGAGAAAAAATGAAACCTCTTGGAGATGGATTCATCAAATTGGTGAAAATGATTATTGCCCCGGTAATTTTCATTACGCTTACTTTGGGAATCGCCCATATGACCGATTTGAAAAAAGTAGGCCGGATTGCCATAAAAGCAATGATCTATTTCTTTACATTTTCAACTCTTGCGCTTATCATCGGATTATTGGTAGGAAATATCTTACAGCCGGGCCATGGTTTAAACATTGATCCTGCTACTCTCTTAGGTGATGTTTCACAATACCAGGCAAAAGCTCATGAATCAACGCTTACAGGATTCATTATGAATATTATTCCGGAGACTTTATTCAGTCCTTTGGTGGGTGATAATATTCTTCAGGTTCTTTTGGTTGCTATTTTAATGGGAGTGGCTTTGGTTTTAACAAAAGAAAAAAGCCAGAAAGTAACCGATTTTTTACAGGATCTATCAACTCCGGTATTTAAAATCGTTCATATGCTTATGAAACTGGCACCCATCGGAGCATTCGGGGCTATGGCGTTTACTATCGGAAAGTACGGACTTCACTCGGTTATAAATCTTATTTTTTTGGTCGGCACATTTTACATCACTTCTGCTCTTTTTGTGGTGTTGGTGTTAGGAGCGGTAGCATGGTATAACGGATTTAACATTTTCAAGTTTCTTTTTTACCTTAAAGAAGAACTTCTTCTTGTTTTGGGAACCAGCTCTTCAGAGTCTGCTCTTCCGGGAATCATGGAAAAACTTGAAAAAGCGGGCTGTTCGAGAGCTATTGTAGGTCTTGTAGTGCCTACAGGATATTCTTTCAATCTTGATGGAACCAATATTTATATGACACTTGCCTCTCTGTTTATCGCACAGGCATTAAACATCCATCTTCCTATTGAAAAACAGCTGATGCTTCTTCTGGTAGCCATGTTAAGCTCAAAAGGAGCAGCTGGCGTTACCGGTGCCGGATTTGTAACACTGGCAGCAACCCTGGCTGTAGTTCCTGAAATTCCAATTGCCGGAATGACATTAATCCTTGGGATCGATAAATTCATGAGTGAGTGCAGAGCGCTGACGAATGTAATCGGGAATTCTGTAGCTACTGTAGTGGTCGCCAACTGGGAAAAACAGCTTGATAAAAAACAGCTTCAATATTGTCTGGACCATCCGGCTGAAGTTGAGAAAAAGCTGGAAGTGTAGATAGGTAGCAGATGGCAGACTTCAGGTTGCAGGAATTGGATGACGTCAATAGTGAATGTTGCTGCGCAAGTGAATGGTGAATTTTAATAGACAGTTAAGATGGCAGAACCAGGAACCAAGACTAAAGATATTCAGGCAAAAAACGGAAATAACTTCCAATCAAGAAGCAACAATAAAAAACCAGCTGCCAGCAATTCTAAATCAAAATACTCAGACTCGCTGGCTGTACTTTAACATGAACTGGTGATTTAATTTTATTGAATTCACCGTCCAGATGCCAGTTTTTGGTATTGACTTTAAATGATATTTCGGAAACCGGGAGATAAGTGACATATTCATCATCTTTCAGTCTTTTGGTGAACATTCTGAAAGCAAACAGCGCAGAATAGGTCAGAGGAAACTTTTTCACCAAAACCATATCCACCAAACCATCACTTTTGCTTGCTTTTGGAGCAATGTAAGCGTTGTTTCCAAACTGGCGGGTATTGGCAATATTCATCATCAGATACCTTCCGTTATACTGCTGATATTCTTCGTCAAAAAACTTCACCTTGATGGGTTTGTAGTTGAAGAAGGTTTTTAAGGAAACTTTGATATAATTTTTGAATCCACGGGTTGTTTTTTCAAATTCCTTGACAACTTTACCGTCAAATCCTGTTCCTGAAACATTGATGGAGAGCCTGTCATTCACCGTAAAAGTATCAATCTTCCTGGAGTTTTTGGTTCTTATTTTTTCTAAAAGTTCATCCAGATTTTTACTGAACTGGGTTTCATTGGAAAATCCGTTTCCTGAACCAGCCGGAAAAATAGCCAGAATTTTTTCTGTATTAATCAGATTTTTGGCTACGGTAGAAATTGTACCATCCCCTCCTATTGCCACAAAAATATCTACTTCTTCAAAATGAGACTGAATAAACTCATCTGTTCCAGGAATAGATTCTGATACATAATACAACGGGTTGTTAACCTTTGTTTTAAGTTCGTTCAAAAACGGCTGATAGTTTTTTTTGGCCGAAAAAGGGTTGATAATAAAAGCTATTTTTTCCATTACCGCAAAATTAAAAAATGCTTCCTGATCTGGAAGCATTAATTTACTTAATTTTCATTCTTTCTTTAAATTCTGCATTTAAGGTTCCTTTAAGGTCTTCCCATGAAACAGGAATGGTGATATCTCCTGCTGCAAAAGCGGCAATTTCGTAAGGGCTGTAATGGAAATACAGATTTTTATCATCAAAATAGAAGTTATCGGATGCTGGAATTTTCTCAACTAGCAGCATTTCCGAGTTTTTCACTTCTCCGTCACCATCCATTGTTCCACTGTTGATTTTGTCGATATTTTTCATCAGAATTGCTTCAATTTTATTCTTAGGCATTGAAGTAATATCTTTCAGTTCTAATTTTTTACTGTTTTTAAGATCAAAAACTCTTTCTGAAAAACCATAATTATCATGTGCCCCCCCTTCATATCCGCTTCCTACATACTGGATATGCATATAATTGTTTGCATTGGAAATCAGATTCATATGTGAGCTTGAATACCAATTCTGAGCATAGGTAACATCTGAAACCCAATCTTTATTATCATTTTTCATAGAACTGAAATAATCATTCTTTTCTTTATCAAGATAAGCCTGAAGGCCTGCTTTGGAAAAGTCTTTGATTTTTTCATTCTGGAAATAGATACTGTCTAATAGCTTTTTATCTTTCAATGATGGAAAAACCAACAGTTTTGAAGTGTAGCTCACTTTTAAAGAGTCTGTAATCTTTGTAGAATCATTCACTTTCACAGAGTCTACCACAAATCCTTCAGTGGTTTTATTTTCAGTTTTTTCTACTGGCCCTGCCTTTTCATTTTTTTTACAGGCAGTCACTGCTAAGAAAGAAGATAATGCTATAACAGCAATCGTATTTTTCATAATTCTAATTTTTGATATCAAATACAAAAACCATTCAAAAGATGAATGGTTTTTGAAAAAACTTTATTTTTTTTATAAATCTTGCTTAAGTTTTCTTAAATATTACTTTTTAACAAGGCTTATTACCTGATTTTCAAACTTAGATGCTACTCCCCAGATTTGTTTAAATGCAGGATAATATTCTTTCGGATAATCTGAACTGCTAACTTTTGTTGTGGTAGTCACTTCCAGCTTATTTCCTTTTTGTTCTACAGAATAGGTATAGGCTATTTCTTTATCTTCGGTAACGATCCTTTTTTCTTTAGGCATTTCCTCAATTACATAACCTTCAGGAATTTCAAGAGTGATTTTTTTCACTTTGGTGATAGGCGATCCAAAATCGATGGGATACTGTCTGACTTCCGTTTGGTCAAACTCATTGGAACTTTTGTTTAAAAACAGCATCGGATTGATGATCATTTTCTTTCCTACTCTGTCAATAAGGTTCATTGAAGAGAATTTCATGCTGCTTTCAAAATCTCCATTTTCCAACACTTTTGAATTAATATCCGTAAAGTCCATAGAAAAGTTTTCTTTATACTGCTTTTTATATTTTTCTGCATTATCATCATAACTGTCTTTCACATACATGGCATAGGCACCTGTATCTCTGTCTGAATAGGTTCCGGAAATACTTCCGTCATCATTAATCTTACCATTGACTGTAAGGAAAGTATTGCTTGATTTCACATTGGACATTTGAATCTGCAGAGCCTTTTCTTTAGTTACCAAAATCCCATATTGATTCCAGTTTTTAAGAGGAATTTCATCCAGAGAGGATTGCTTTGAGGTAGCATCATAAATATGCAGTTGCTTATCAATATTGATCGCAGCCAATACAAAATTCATATTGGAAATATTGGGAGACACCAGATTAATCAATCCGTTTTCCACGGTAGAAATTACCAGCGGATCAGCCTTAAGCCCGGCTTCGCGAAGCATCATTACCAGAAAAAGGTTGATTTCTGCTGCATTTCCAACTTTAGTTTCCAACAATTTTTTGATACCATCTTCTGTATAAATTCCTTTATCTTTATTCCAGGTAAAAGTTTTCTGAACATATGAAAAAATAGCATTTGCCTTTTCAAGATCGGTTTTCATTTCTGAAACTCCTGCCGGCATGTTTTCTTTTGCCAGTTTTGTTCTTTTCAGTTCTCCTCCAAAATCGTCACTTTCATAAAGTCTTTTCCCAATCTGATCCCATGATGATGAATAGAGTTTAAGCTCACCGAAATTAGTAGAGTTGAGCTCTGCACTGATTTTCGTTCTGAAGTTCCTGTCATTTCTTACAAATTTTTCAGTTTTAAAGCCTTTCAGGTTTTCATAAGCAAATCTAAAGGTTTTGTATTGGGCACCGTACAGATTCCTTTCCTCCATTTCCCTGTATTTAGGTGAAAGCCCTCCAGTATAGTTTACATTGTAAGACATATTGATAGGAGTATCAAAAACATATTCTGTATTCAGTGAAGGAGTATCAGATTCTATCAATACCTCTGGAATCATAAATCGGAACGGAGATACAATTTCATACTGATATTCTAAGACTGATCCATTTTTTACACTCGGAAAAGCAAATTTTGTCAGGGTAACATATTTATTCTCCTTACTTCTATATTGTGAACTTTTTTCCACTTTCACCGGAACTGTGTTTCCGTTTTCAAGATTGTATGTAAAAGCCTTGAACTTACCCAATGATTCTCTGTTGGTTCCAACATTATAAATAGGGATTTCAAGATTCAGCCAGTCTTCAGCCTTATCTTTATCATAAATCTTAACTCTATAATAATATCTTTTATGCAGATTTCCTGTGTTTGCATCCACCATAAAATAAGCAGATTTATACAAAATTTCAGCAGGAGCATTTTCATCTAATAAAGATTTAGCTTTAGACAAATCTGCATCGTTAAATTTCGGAGGATTCAGAAATTCGTATTTCTTCTGAGCATTAATCATTATTGCATTGGCAGAGCAAAGGACCAATACTATTAGTTTTTTCATGGTTATATTTTTGTTATTAAAATTTTTGAATTATCCATGTTCAGAATTTTTTTTCTGAAATTGATGTAGTCATTGTATTTTTCTTTTGGGTACAGACCTTTATTGATCTGCATTTTTCTTGTTACTTTTATCTGATTATCATTTTTTACAAAGCTTAGCTTATAGGAACCAAATTCAGAAGTGATGTTTGAATTATCCGGAGTTTCATCAATTTTATAGCCCATAGGAAGAATAAAAGCAATTTCATATTCATCTTCAAAGGACATATTGACTTCAAAAGGAAGTTCACGGTTCTCATCTGTCTTATAAACAACATCAGAAAAAATGGGTACAGATCTGAATAAAAGGCTGTTTCCTGCTTTTTTAGAAAAATTATTGGTCTTAAAATCAAGGTCATATGTAATAACAGCCTTGTCTCTGTCATTGGTAAAGTTTTTCATTTCCACTTTTTCAAAGTTTAAAATGTCAAAGTTTGCTTTTACCGCGTCATTTTTCTCTTTTGGATTGAGATTTACGAACCTTAAATTATAATCATATTGATTTCCCGTGTAGAAAAAATTGCCTGCCCCAGTAATACTGTTATCCTCGTTAAGGTTAATTTTCAACACCTGTTTTTCCTTATTTTGTTCGGCTTTATACACAGGCGTATTGATCAATTCAATTCCTTTTGGGGTTACTGCCAGTACATTTCTATCCGTTGTACTGTAGCTCAAATGGTTAAAAGCCATCTGTTGTGAAGTGTTTTCAAGCCAGATATTTCCTTTTTCAGTCGGAACCATCAGGATAACGTGGTTACCACCCATAGAAGGAAATTCAGGATCAAAGGAAACCTGAGAACGGCCGGAAGTAATGATACAATAATTGGAAGGAATCCCTGCTTCATTCAGAAGAACTTTCATATAATTCGTAAGTCCCTTACAGTCTCCATAACCTTTTTTCTGAACCTCATCCGGCATCATAGGCTGCCAGCCCCCTATTCCTAAAGCCACAGCAATATATCTGCTTTTGTTCTGCATGTACTGATAAATTTTCTTCACCTTATCTTCCACAGATCCCTGGAGTTGTAAAGATGCCACTTCAGCCTTGATTGAAGGAGTAGAAGCTGAAACGGGTATCAGAAGATCATTATAAATCCAGGTTCCGAAATCTGTCCAGTTATTTAAAGTCCCCTGCTTTCCTGCCAAACTGAATTTTGCCAATGCAAAGTTTACTGCAGGCAAGATTTTAACAGGCTGCGGTATCATAAAAGCATCGTCTATAGCAGGTACGTTTTTATATGAATAGGTTTTATCATTTGCACTGCCGCTTTCTATAACAGAAGCATAATTGTATTTTGATGGGTAGACCTTAGAGCGAAGT
Organism: Chryseobacterium sp. 22543; assembly: GCF_052044565.1. NCBI lineage: Bacteria > Pseudomonadati > Bacteroidota > Flavobacteriia > Flavobacteriales > Weeksellaceae > Chryseobacterium > Chryseobacterium sp. 22543. Next base: position 402,581 of record NZ_JBQENH010000002.1, on the reverse strand, counting down.
TCAATTCCTGAAGTATTAATGATTTTAAACTGTGCTTCTTCCAGTGATGTTTTGATAGAAGTAAATGGCACAAAATCAGGGATGAAAACTGTGTTTTCGTCATCAGTTTCATAAGAAAAGTCAACGGTATAAGGATACTGAGCCGGTGTATACGAATATACCAAGACTCTGTTATCAGAATAAAAGATCCCCTGAGGATTGTTTGCTATATCTTGAAAATCAGACTTTGAAACACTTTTAATCTTTTTTCCGGCTTCATCATAAATGGTTACTTTTATATTTGAAATACGTCTTTGCTTATCATAAGGAATATAGGCTGTAGCCTGATCATTACCGTCTTTGTTTAAAACCGTAGTAACTGTATTATGCTGATATTTTATCTGATTAACTTTATTGATCTGAGCCGTTGTAAAATCTTTTCGTATAACAGCATTAGCATTTTTCTTTAAATTCTCAGGAATAGCAGAAGCAGGATAGCTTTGTGCAAAATATAATGAGGCAACAGAGAACGCCCCAAGAACTAATATTTTCATCATAGTTATTAAAATTAAGCAAAAATAAGAAAATCTTAATAACTGTTAAAAAAAATATAAAAGGCTTCAACATTGTGAAGCCTTAACCTAATACTTAAAAAGTACTTTTTTAAATGTACTTATAAGGATATGAACACATTATCAACTTTTCATTATTATATTCTGAAAAGTTAAAACAGAATATTTATACTTATTCTAGATATTTATTCTGTGCCATGAAGTGGTAAACTCCATATTGTCTGCGTTTCAAATTTAAAATAAATTATGATTCATATAATTCAAAATCTGTAGAATTAATAATAAACAGAAGTACAATTAATTCTACAATAAAAAAAAGACCTCATTTCTGAAGTCTTTATGTTTTTACATTTTCTTTTTAATCATTTGGAACCAGTTTACTATCATACTGATCACTTCCAAGTCCCAGTACAGGAATAAAGATAAATCCGAAAAGGAGAATCAGAATAGTGTACAGAGGAGTTTCTTTGGCAAAACCTTTAGCAAGTCTGTCATATACAACCCAAAATGCATAGATGTTTACCAACGGAATAAAGAAAAGAATGATCCACCATATTGGTTTTTTCACTATTTCCAGCAATACTATTGAATTATAAATCGGGATAAAAGCGGCCCAGGCATCTTGTCTTCCTGCCTTCTGAAAGATTTTGTACATGCAATATCCATAGAATATATAGCATAATAGACCGAAGAACATTGTTCCGAGTCCTAATCCTGCAGCGGCTGCACCAGACACTGCATCTGCCCCATTATAAGGGTCTGTTTGTAAAAGAGTTAACATATTATTGTTTTTTTGGTTTGTCCAAATATAAAAAAAGCTTCTAAATAATTAGAAGCTTTTTTTATTATATTTTTAAAAACGTTTATGCATCAATTTTTGCATATTTCGCATTTTTCTCGATAAACTCTCTTCTCGGCGGAACCTCATCTCCCATTAACATTGAGAAAACACTGTCTGCTTCCACTGCATTATCAATAGTTACCTGTTTCAGAATTCTGTGTTCAGGATTCAGGGTTGTTTCCCAAAGCTGTTCAGGGTTCATTTCCCCAAGACCTTTGTAACGTTGTACTTCTACCCCTTTTCCGTCTGGAGACATTTCTAAAGTAAACTCTTCACGTTCTTTTTCATTGTATGCATACACTTTTTTATTACCTCTCTTTAACAGGTATAAAGGCGGTTGAGCAATATAAATATATCCGTTCTCAATAAGTTCCTTCATATATCTGAAGAAGAAAGTAAGAATCAGAGTAGAGATGTGAGAACCATCGATATCAGCATCGGTCATAATCACAACTTTATGATATCTAAGCTTCGCCATATTCAAAGCTTTGCTATCTTCTTCAGTACCTACAGATACTCCAAGAGCGGTATAGATATTTCTGATTTCCTCGTTGTCATATACTTTATGAAGCATAGATTTCTCTACGTTCAAAATTTTACCTCTTAAAGGAAGAATAGCCTGGAAGTGTCTGTCTCTTCCCTGTTTAGCTGTTCCACCTGCGGAATCTCCCTCTACAAGGAAAAGTTCAGATTCAGCCGGGTCTTTGGATGAACAGTCAGAAAGTTTTCCGGGAAGACCAGAACCTCCCATCGGAGATTTTCTCTGAACCATTTCACGGGCTTTTTTCGCAGCTTGTCTTGCTTTGGCAGCTAAAACAACTTTTTGAACGATTATCTTCGCTTCATTAGGATTTTCTTCCAGGAAGTTTGTAAGCATTTCCCCTACAATCTTATCAACAGCACCAGAAACTTCAGAGTTTCCTAATTTTGTTTTGGTCTGCCCTTCAAACTGAGGCTCCATTACTTTTACAGAAATTACAGCTGTTAATCCTTCACGGAAGTCATCACCCGTAATTTCTACTTTTTCTTTTGCAGGAAGTCCCAATTCATCTGCGTATTTCTTTAAAGTTCTTGTTAAAGCTCTTCTGAAACCTGCAAGGTGAGTACCTCCTTCGTGGGTATTAATATTATTAACATAAGAGTGAAGATTTTCGTTGAATGACGTATTATAACGCATCGCCACCTCAACAGGAATATCATCTCTTTCGCCTTCCATGAAAATCACATGTTCCATAATAGATTCACGGCTACCATCGATATAAGCAACAAATTCTTTCAATCCTCCCTGAGAATGAAAAATTTCTGAACGGAAAGAACCATCTTCCAGTTTTTCTCTTTCATCAGTAAGTGTAATTGTAATTCCTTTATTAAGGTAAGAAAGTTCTCTTAAACGGCTTGCTAATGTATCATAGTTGTAAATCAGTTCCGTAAAAATGGTATCATCCGGCTGGAAAAACTGCTTTGTTCCTCTTTTATCACTATGTCCGATCTCCTCAACCTGAGTCTGTGCTTTTCCTTTAGAATAGATTTGTTGATAAACATTCCCGTCTCTGTAAACAGTAGTAACCATTTCATTGGAAAGTGCATTCACACATGATACCCCAACTCCGTGAAGACCTCCTGAAACTTTGTAAGAGTCTTTATCAAACTTACCTCCGGCTCCAATTTTTGTCATTACAACTTCAAGGGCTGATTTCTGCTCTTTTTCGTGGAAATCAACCGGGATACCTCTACCGTTATCACTTACTTCAATTCCGTTTCCTTCCTTGATGCTAACGAAGATTGTGTCGCAGTATCCTGCCAATGCCTCGTCAATAGAGTTATCTACTACTTCATAAACCAAATGGTGAAGACCTCTTGTTCCTACATCACCAATGTACATTGAAGGACGCATACGAACGTGCTCCATTCCTTCCAATGCCTGAATACTACTAGCTGTATATTGTTTTTGACTCATATTAAATATTAAAAATCTTGCTCTATGCAAAGACTTACAAATATCGTGATTTTTTTCGAGGTATGAAAGTTAAAAAGTGTCAAAAAAATGTAGAGTTTTCTTATTGAAAACATAAGGAACAGCAATTCATAAAAGAATCAAAATTAATTGGTATTCCTGAAATATCAACTGTTGTAAATCATACTCAACATCAATAATTTATGCGTAAATTTATTTACTGAAAAGTTGATATTATGGATGATTTTATTGCTGCCCGTGCCCAGATGGCACTTTCTCTGGGCTTTCATATCATATTCTCCTGTGTGGGTATGGTGATGCCTTTTCTTATGGCTTTTGCCCATTGGAAATACCTAAAAACCAATAATGAAGTTTATAAAGGTCTTACAAAGGCATGGAGCAAAGGAGTAGCCATCCTTTTTGCTACCGGAGCTGTTTCAGGAACAATGCTTTCTTTTGAGCTGGGGCTTTTATGGCCTGGTTTTATGAAACATGCCGGCCCTATTTTCGGAATGCCTTTTTCACTTGAGGGAACCGCCTTTTTCATAGAAGCTATCGCCATCGGGTTCTTTTTATATGGCTGGGAAAAATTCAACAAATGGTTTCACTGGTTCTGCGGATTTCTTGTAGGAGTAAGCGGACTTGCTTCCGGAATTCTGGTAGTGGCAGCCAACTCATGGATGAATTCTCCAACAGGTTTTGATTATATTAATGGACAGTATCTTAATATAGATCCTATCAAAGCGATGTTCAACGATGCATGGTTTCCGCAGGCTCTTCATATGACTGTTGCTGCATTTTGTGCCACAGGGTTTGCCGTAGCCGGAGTTCATGCCTTTATGATCATGCGAAAAAGAAATATTGAATTTCATACCAAAGCATTTAGAATTGCAGTAGGTTTCGCCCTTATCGGAGCATTCGGAGCACCTTTAAGCGGTGATGTTGCGGCAAAATCAGTAGCGGAAAGGCAACCGATAAAACTGGCTGCTATGGAAGCTCATTTTGAAACTGAAAAAGGAGCTTCATTTATCATCGGGGGAATTCCTGATGAAGAAAAAGAAGAAGTAAAATACGCTGTGAAAATCCCGAAGGTTTTAAGTTTCCTGGTGAGTAATGATTTCAATGCTGAAGTAAAGGGTCTTAAAGATTTTCCGAGAGATGAATGGCCTCCGATTGCAGTTGTTCATTATGCTTTTCAGATCATGATCTTTTTCGGAGTGGTCATGATTGGTATTGGAGTTATTTATTTATATTCTTTTTTCTTCAGAAAAGAATGGCTGAGTAAAAACTGGCTGTTAAAGACCTTCTTAATAGCAACACCTTTTGGATATATTGCGCTGGAAGCGGGATGGACAGTAACAGAAGTGGGAAGACAGCCATGGATCATTTATGGGGTCATGAAAACAATAGATGCGGTAACCCCAATGCCTGGAATACAGTATTCATTCTATTTCTTTACGGCAATTTTCATATCATTATCAATGATTCTTATCTTTCTTTTAAGAAGACAGATTCAAATGGTACCGAAACTTTACGATCCTACCGACCCTCAGTTTAACGATAAAAACAAAAAATCATGATCTACGTTGTTATAGGTTTTCTCTGGCTTTCCATCTGTCTTTATATTATTCTGGGAGGGGCAGATTTCGGAGCTGGTATTGTAGAACTTTTCACCAATAAAAAAGCCAGACATAAGACCCATGAAATCATGTATGAGTCTATTGCTCCTGTATGGGAAGCCAATCATATGTGGCTGATCATCGCGATTGTAATTCTTTTTGTAGGATTCCCCGAAATCTATACCACGATGTCTACCTATCTTCATATTCCTTTGGTATTGATGCTTGTAGGTATTATTGCAAGAGGGACAGCATTCACCTTCAGACATTATGATGCCGTGAAAGATAACTGGCAGGTTTTATATACCCAGATTTTCTACTATGCGAGTCTTTTAACGCCTTTCTTTTTAGGCTTAATTGCCGCTGCAACGGTTTCCCACTCTATCAATCCTGATGCAGTAACTTTTGTGGATTTATATATTTTCAGCTGGCTGAACTGGTTTGGAGTTTCTGTAGGCCTGTTCACTGTTGCATTGTGTGCCTATCTTGCTTCTATCTTTTCATTAAGAGAAACCCGTGATAAAGTGGACCTTTTACTGATGATAAGAAAGTCCAAGCAGACCATGATCTTTGTGGTGATTACGGGAATATTGGTATTTGTGACCGCGTATATTTCAGATATTCCCCTTTTAATGTGGGTATTTTCCAAGCCTTTGGGAATTATGGCGATCGCTTTTGCTACCATTGCCCTATTGCTTATTTTAAGAGCGCTGAACCGACAAAAACTGCTTCCGGTACGTGCTTTGGCAGGATTTCAAATGGTCATGATTTTAGTAGCTGCAACGTATCAGCATAATCCGAATATTATTTTATTAGGAAACGGACAGCATCTTTCATTATTGGAACATATGGCTCCCGAAAAAACCATTGCCGCACTGGGATGGGCTTTGATGCTCGGCTCTTTATTTATTCTTCCGTTTTTATTTTATCTGATGGCTTCTTTCAGTAAGCTGAGAAAATAGTTGAAATATGCAGACTTATAAGGATAAAGCAGAACTCATTGAGGAACTCAAAAAAAGATATTTGCTCTATGATCAAGAATTTAACGATATAAAAGAATACGAAAAAGACCTTCTGCAACCCGGAGTTGACAAAACTCCATCACAAAATATTTCCTATCAATTGGGCTGGACTCACCTGCTTTTGCAATGGGAAGCTGATGAACAAAAAGGATTAGACGTAAAAACCCCTACTCCTGAATATAAATGGAATAATCTAGGAGGACTATATCAATCTTTTTATAATGAATATAGTTCTCATAGTTTACAAAAACAAAGAGAACTTCTGCAAGATCAGGTTAATAAAATTATTAATTGGATAGAAAATCTTGACAATGACACCTTATTCACCCCCGGACAGAGAAAATGGGCAACTACACCCGCTCAGTGGCCCGTCTGGAAGTGGATTCATATCAATACTGTAGCTCCGTTTAAAAATTTCAGGACACAACTTCGGAAATGGAAAAAAAAAAAAGGTACAGAATAACTCTGTACCTTTTATATTTATATTTCCTGAGAAATCTTAAGCCAATTTCATCAAAATATTTTCGTCAATCTTCTCTACTTTCACAATATTGTTCTTTGTCAAAGTTTTGGAAGCTTTATCCCATTTTTTACCTGATAACTGACTTCTTTGTTTTACTTCAGTTAAAGACATTGCTTCTTCCTGAGAATTAAGGATTTCAAGGATTACCTTTTCATCTTCTCCCAACTCAATCTGTGGAACCGCTTTTTCAGGTCTCATCTGAGGGAAGAATAATACTTCCTGAATGGATGCGTTATTTGTTAAGAACATGATTAATCTGTCCATACCGATTCCTAACCCTGAAGTTGGTGGCATACCATATTCCAATGCTCTTAAGAAGTCCTGATCGATGAACATTGCTTCATCATCTCCTCTTTCAGATAAAGTCATCTGTGCTTCAAAACGCTCTCTCTGATCAATAGGATCATTAAGCTCTGAATAAGCGTTGGCAATTTCTTTACCACATACCATCAATTCAAAACGTTCTGTTAAGCCTTCTTTGCTTCTGTGTTTCTTTGTCAGTGGAGACATTTCGATCGGATAATCTGTAATGAAAGTCGGCTGAATGAAGTTTCCTTCACATTTCTCACCGAAAATCTCATCAATTAATTTTCCTTTCCCCATCGTCTCGTTTACTTCAATACCAATAGACTTGGCAAAATCGTATAGTTCCTTCTCTGTTTTTCCTGTAATATCAAATCCTGTGTATTTCAGGATCGCTTCTGTCATGGAAACTCTTGGATAAGGAGCTTTCCAATTGATGGTGTGTTCACCAAAAGTAGATTCTGAATTTCCATTAACCTGAGTGGCGCAGAATTCCAATAACTTCTCAGTGAAATCCATCATCCAGTTATAATCTTTGTATGCTACATAGATCTCCATAGCAGTGAACTCAGGGTTATGTGTTCTGTCCATCCCTTCATTTCTGAAGTTTTTAGAGAACTCATATACTCCGTCAAAACCACCTACGATCAATCTTTTCAGATACAATTCGTTGGCAATTCTTAAATATAATGGAATATCTAATGCATTATGATGCGTGATAAACGGTTTTGCTGCAGCTCCACCAGGAATTGACTGTAAAATAGGGGTTTCTACTTCAAAGTATCCTGCATCGTTGAAGAATGTTCTCATTGAATTGAACAATTTTGTTCTCTTCACAAAAATTTCTTTAACCTGTGGATTTACCGTTAAATCTACATAACGTTGTCTGTATCTTAATTCAGGATCTGTAAAACCGTCGTGTACAACACCATTTTCGTCTGTTTTAGCCTGAGGAAGAGGACGCAAAGCCTTTGTAAGAAGTGTAAAGTTCTTTACTAAAACCGTCATCTCTCCTACCTGCGTAGTAAACAACTCTCCTTCGATACCGATAATATCACCGATATCCAAAAGGTGCTTGTATACTTCATTATATAGTTCTTTATCTTCACCCGGACAGATCTCGTCTCTGTTGAAGTAAACCTGGATTTTTCCTTTAGAATCCTGCAATTCTGCGAAAGAAGCCTTCCCCTGAATTCTGCGGGACATCAATCTACCAGCGATCTTTACCTGTTTACTTTCAGAAAAGTCCTGTTTTATAGATTCTGTAGTATCTGTAATGGTATACTCATCCGCAGGGAACGCATTAATCCCCATTTCAGTAAGCTTATTCAGCTTTTCTCTTCTAATGATTTCTTGTTCTGATAATTGCATTTCTTATTTTTCTAAAAGCGTACAAATTTAGGCATTTTTGACCTGACCGTCAATGGCTTTTTTAAGAAATTTTAAAAAGTGAAGAGGAATGGTGTTGAGATACGAGATTCGGGATATTGGGATATAAGATTCGGGATGCTGTCAATAGTGAATTTTGCTTCGCAAGTGAATGGTGAGTTTTGATGGAAAATCAAGACAATGATAACCAATGAAAACAGAAACCTTAAATTTTTATACAAACCACGTTCTCCTCTCCTTCTGAGGAATAAACGTCCAGGCAAGCATTCTGCTTACTTTCTGTCCTTGAGCCATATCAATGGTTTTCACCTCTACAGCGTTTACTTTCTTTAAAAGGTTGGTGAGTTTATTAAGATTGTCTTTTTTGGAAACCAGACACGTGAACCAAAGAACCTGTGATGAAAATAATGCACTTTCATGAATCACCTTAGTGATAAAAGCCAGTTCACCTCCTTCACACCAAAGTTCCGACTGTTGGCCACCAAAATTAAGTAAAGGCTGCTTGAATTTTGATATTTTAAGATTCTTTGTTTTCCTGATATTCCCTTTCATTGCAGCTTCTTCCGAATCATGAAAAGGAGGATTGCACATGGTAAAAGTAAACCTGTCTTCAGGACCAATAATATTTTTAAAGATATGATCAGCATCGGGCTGACTTTTCAACTGAATGGCAGATGAAAGTTCCGGATTTTGATCTAAAATATGCCGGGCATTGATCAAAGAATCCTGATTGATATCTGTTCCCAGCATGGCCCAGCCATAAGATTGATGACTGATTAAAGGATACACAAGATTGGCTCCTGTTCCTATATCAAGCCCTTTTACAGAACTTCCTGTAGGAATTTTATCCAATTGTTCAGTTAAAAGATCGGCAATATAATGTACATAATCTGCACGTCCGGGAATGGGAGGACAAAGATTAGTGTCCGGAATATCCCAGCCTTTAATATGGTAAAAATGTAAGAGTAAGGCTTTGTTGAGCAGTTTCACCGCTTTTGGAATGCTGAAATTAATAGTTACCGTCTGATAAGCATTAACGAAAACAAAGTGTTTCAGTTCTGGCACACAAGAAATAAGCGCATCAAAATCATAGGGATTACGATGTAGATTTCTTGTATGCAGACTGGATTTTTCAGCGGACATATTTTATTTCTTCTGACTTAAAATATATTCCACCATTTTTTTTGCATCTTCTTTAGATACCTGTGGATGGGCAGCCATAGGCACACTTCCCCATACTCCACTTCCGCCTTCTATAATTTTGGAAGCCAGCAGTTCTGTATCCTTTTCAGAGTACTTTCCTGCAATTTCCTTATAAGAAGGTCCTATCATTCTCTCATTCACAGAGTGGCATCCTGAGCAATCCAATGTTTCCATGATCTGATCACCTGAAAGATTAGCTGGTACCGGTTCTGAAACAGCAGCTGTCTCAGAAGAAGCTGCCACTTCTGCTGTATTTTCTTTTTTAGAACAGGAAACGATCATAAGACCCAATATTCCTGCCAAAAGTATTTTTTTCATTATTTCTTCGCTGTAGAATCTGTTTTAGCAGCTTCAGGAGCAGTGGTAGCCGGAGTTGCAGCAGCAGGAGCAGCAGTTTTAGCTGTAGAATCTACAACAGTTGTTGCTTCTGGCTCTTCCATCATCGTGTTGCTATCCTGTAAAGAGTGATCTGGCTTTTTTTTGCAGCTTGCTACTAATAAACCTCCGATAAATGCGATTGCTAATACTTTTTTCATTTTTTTCTAATTTGGAAGCAAAAATATAAAAAATAAAGTTTTAAACTTATGACAAATGTTTTCTTTGATAAATATTTTTTAAAGGTTTAATTATAATCAGATCAATAAAAAAATAACTCAAACACTAGGGAATTTTAAGTCGGCTTGTTATTTTTGTATTACGGATAATCCGAACCAAAAATCAATCTATTAATTGAAAAGTTTATGACTAAAAAAAATTTAATGGGTGCCGCTTTCTTTGCTGTACTCTCTTCCCTGCTTATTTCCTGTGATAATTCATCGAACGAGCCGCAATCAGAATATACTGATAAAATTGAATCAGTAACACTTTTAAAAACGACAAAGTCTTGGGATGGAACTGTATATCCGGCCTATCCCACAACACAGCCCGAAATATCGGTTCTGAAGATTGCAGTTCCTCCCAACAGAGCTCTGGACTGGCATAAACACCCTGTCATTAATGCAGCTTATGTAGAAAAAGGAGAAATACAGATCGAGAGAAAAGAAGACGGCAAAACACAATGGATAAGAAAAGGTCAGGTTCTTCCTGAAATGGTCAACATTGCCCACAGAGGAAAAACCGGAGATAAAGGAGCAACCCTGATTGTTTTCTACAGCGGGACTCCTGATATCCTTTTGTCTGAACCGGTAAAATAGTTGTTTTAAACGCTATGTTCGCAAGGGCACTTCGTTTAGCTAATAACAGCAGACCTTGCTAAGTGAAACGCCGTTGCGAGCATATTAATAATAATCTAATAGCATCCTTGCGATCTCAGCGTTTAAATTCTTTAAATTAACAACAATTTAAATTATCTGATGACTGTACATCTTACTGAATAAAAAGCCTTTGCAAACATATTATAATAATTTAATAACATCTTTACGATCTCAACGTTTAAATAAAATAATTATATTTAATGCATGGTTTTAATTTCAAAAATTCTGTTTTTCACCAGCCATCACGGTTTTTATACTGTGATTCTGTTGTTTGTGTTCTTTGGACTTCTCTCCTATCTGACAAAAAAAGCACGGTTCCTGATCCCGATCCTTCCTCTGGCTATATTAAATGGGTTTGGAGGTCAGTTTTTAAATGCATGGTTTTTAAACAAATACGGAGTGGAAAGTACCGCTATCATCACGTCTGATGTAGAAACCAATTCTACCCTGAACGACATGTATATCCACGATTATGAAGCTATTGTAAAGAAACAGGACGGGAAATACACCACTACTTTTTTCTCTACCACTTCTGCAGCAATCTATCCTATCAGAAATTCAATCAGAATACCGGGTGACAAGGATATTCCTGTAAAATACATTCCGGGATATGAAAAGAACATAGTCATCCTTTATGATCAGTCCAGAGAAGGAAAAATTTTAATCCAATACGAAAAGTTAGCTCCCGTCAATTCTGCAAAAACCAAGTATGAGGCAGACAAAACGAATAAAGAATTCATTGAAGAATATATCGCAGCATTGGAAGAGTATGTAAAATACTATGATGATGAAACCTACAAAGAGAAAATCAAAGAATTGCAACTTGAGCGTAAGCACCTTAAATAGGAGGTTATTATATTAAGTTTTTTTAATTTTTACTATTTTTTAGTTTTTGTATTAAAAAAATTTCTACATTTGTCCCATGTTTAAAATGAGCAACAATATTTGGTGGTGGCTTTCAAACTCTTCGTCGGGTCTGAAGGTATTGTCATGTTGCTAATCATACAGCAGAATAATCAAAAAACAATATATAGGCTTTGACGGATACCGTTGAAGCCTTTTTTTATTCCTCAACTTTATAAAAAATAAAAAAACAACAAGATGTTCACTGACACAATTAAAATAAAAACTGTTTCGAAAAAAACACTGGGAGATCTTCATACTCCCATGAATATTTACCTTAAGATCAGGGATAAATTCCGTGATACGATTCTTCTCGAAAGCTCGGATTCAAAAAGTATTGATAATAATTTTTCCTTCATCGCAGTGAATGCCATTGCAGGAATTGAAGTGAAAAACCTCAACGAATATGAAATCAAGCTTCCTGCTTCTGCTCCTGTAAAGCAATTCATGATGGAACGCAATATCACCGATATATTTGAAGAATTCAGGAAAATTTTTAAATGTGAAGAAACCAACGACCCTATAGAACAGACCGCTCAGAGCCTTTTTGGCTATACAAGTTTTGAGGCGGTACAGTTTTTCGAAAACATCAATCTTAAAGCACAAAGTAAGGAAGTTGAAATTCCTGTGCTGAGATACAGATTATATCAATACGTGATCGCTATCAACCATTTCAATGATGAAATGTATATTATTGAAAACTCTATTGATGGGGTAAAATCTGAATTTCATCTGTTGGAAAATCTTATTAAAAACCAGAATACTCCGGTGTATCCTTTCGAAAAAACAGATGAGGAAACTTCCAATATTACTGATGAAGACTATATCGAACTGGTAAAAACAGCCCAAAAGCACTGCATGCGCGGAGATGTATTCCAGCTGGTTCTGAGCAGAAGATTTGAACAGAAATTCAAAGGTGATGAATTCAATGTATACCGTTCTTTAAGAAACATCAACCCTTCTCCATACCTTTTCTATTTTGATTACGGAAATTATAAATTATTCGGATCAAGCCCTGAAAGTCAATTAATCATCAAAAACAATAAAGCAATTATCCACCCAATTGCCGGAACATCTAAAAGAACAGGAAATCTGGAAACGGATCTTGAAGCTATCGAGGTTTTAAAAGCTGATCCTAAAGAAAATGCAGAACATACCATGCTGGTTGACCTGGCAAGAAATGACCTTGGAAAACTCGGAAAAAATGTAACGGTAAGCAAACTTAAAGAAATTCAGCTGTTCTCTCACGTTATTCATATGGTAAGTGAAGTGACTGCTGATGTGGCTGATGATATCAATCCTCTTGAAATGGTTTCCGCTACTTTCCCTCAGGGAACACTGAGTGGTGCACCGAAGCATAAAGCTCTTCAACTTATTAATCAATACGAAAAAGATTCCCGCGGATATTATGGCGGCTGTATAGGAATTATCGGATTGAACGGTACCTGCAATCAGGCCATTATGATCAGAACTTTCTTAAGTAAAAATAATACACTCTTTTACCAGGCTGGTGCCGGTATTGTAGCAAAATCAGTTCCGGAAAATGAACTGCAGGAAGTCAATAACAAGCTGAATGCCCTTAAAAAAGCAGTTGAAAAAGCAGAAAAAATAGTTGAAAAATAAAATAGTTCCAATCAACTAGCAACTAGCAACTAGCAACTAGCAACTAGCAACTAGCAACTAGCAAAAAAACAACCTAACAAAAAAGAAATGAACAACAATATAAACACTCAGCAGACTCTGCTTAAAGTTCTCGTTTTTGACAGCTATGACAGCTTCACTTATAACCTGGTCCAGATTATTGAAAGAATTCTGAATCAAAAAGTAGATGTGGTAAGAAATGATAAAATTACCCTTGAAGAAATTGGAAAATATGACAAGATCATCCTCTCACCGGGACCTGGAATTCCTGAAGAAGCAGGTATTTTATTAGACCTTATTAAGGAATATGCCCCTACGAAAAGTATTCTTGGAGTATGTCTCGGACAACAGGCTATCGCTGAAGCTTTCGGAGGAAATCTTATTAACCTGACTGAAATTTTCCACGGGGTGGCAACGACTACTGAACTGGTAAAAGAGAATACAAAACTTTTCAAAAATTTAAGTTCAGGACTGGAAGTGGGCAGATACCACAGCTGGGCAGTAAATCCCGAAGGGTTTCCGGAAGAGCTGGAGATCACAGCCGTAGACAAAGACGGAATGATCATGGCTTTACAGCACAAAACCTATGATGTACACGGAGTACAGTTTCACCCTGAGAGTATTTTAACACCCGAAGGAGAAGTCATCATTAAAAACTTTCTTTTACCGTGAAAACATTAGAAATTCCATCAACAACAATAAAAACACCACAAATGAAAGAAATACTGCAATACCTGTTCAACCATAATACGCTTTCAAAATCAGAAGCTAAAGCTACTATGATTGAGATTGCCCAGAATAAGTTCAATGCCGCAGAAGTTACCGCCTTTATCAGTGTTTTCCTGATGAGAAATATTACCCTGAAAGAAGTGGAAGGTTTCAGAGAGGCTCTGCTTCAGATGGCTGCTCCTGCAGACATAGAGGCAAGTAATGCCATTGATATTGTGGGAACGGGAGGTGACGGAAAAGATACCATCAATATATCAACATTGGCCAGCTTTGTGGTGGCCGGAGCCGGACAGAAGGTAACCAAACATGGAAATTATGGTGCTTCCACTACCACAGGTTCATCCAATGTACTGGAAGAACTGGGATATCAGTTCAAAAACAACTCGGAACAATTGAATGAAGACCTTGAAAGAGCCAACATCTGCTTTTTACATGCTCCTTATTTTCATCCCGCGCTGCAATCGGTTGGATTATTGAGAAAATCTTTAGGATTAAGAACATTCTTTAATCTTTTGGGACCATTAGTGAATCCTGCAAAACCCAAATATTCAATGATTGGAGTGTACAACCTGGAAATAGCGAGAATTTATCAGTATCTCCTTCAAAAAGAGGAACGTGAGTTTATTCTGGTACACGGCCTTGACGGATATGATGAAATAAGTCTTACCGATGACAGTAAAATCATCACAAAAAACGGGGAGGAAATATATTCTGCAGAAGATTTAGGTTTCAATCCGGTAACGCTGGAAGATATTAAGGCTGGAAGTTCTATTCAGGAAACAGCAAAAATATTTATGAATATCCTGGAGGGAAAAGGTACAGAACAACAAAATTCTGTGATTCTGGCGAATGCTTCGGTAGCTCTTTACAACACGCACAGGTTTGGAACGTATGACAACTGTCTTCTTTTAGCCCAGGAAAGTCTGCAAAGCGGAAAAGCACTGAACAGTTTTAATCTTTTAATTAATTAGTCTTATTATTTTTTTTAACCGTTAAGAATTTTTAAGTGATGAAGAACAATTAAGATCATAGCTAAAGCTATTTATTCAGCGACATCCTTCATTCTCCATCTTTGATGGAACTTAATTTATCTTATCATCTTAATATCCCTTAATGGTTTATCATTTTTATCATCTTATTAAATTCTGTATCAAATGACTATACTGGATAAAATTATTGAACAAAAAAAATTGGAGATTGCGGGAGCAAAATCACGTATATCTCTTGATCGATTAAAAAATACAGGCTTTTTTGGAAGAAAAACCTATTCTCTGAAAGAATCCATCAAAAATAAAAACGGGATTATCGCTGAATTTAAAAGACAATCTCCTTCAAAAGGGATTATCAACAATAGTGTAGAGCCTTTAGAAGTGGTTTCAGCTTACGAAAGCTTTGGAGCCAGCGGAATTTCTATCCTGACCGATCATGATTTTTTTGGAGGAAATTTAAATGATATTCTAAGTGTAAGAAATGATATTAAAATTCCGATCCTGCGAAAAGATTTTATGATTGATGAATACCAGTTCTATGAAGCCAAAAGTATAGGAGCAGATGTTATTTTACTGATTGCGTCTTGCCTTTCACCTGCTCAGGTAGATGAATTCACAGCACTTGCCCACGAACTGGAAATGGAAGTTTTATTGGAAATTCATACCGAAGATGAACTGAAACATTTTAATTCAAAAATTGATCTTGTGGGGATCAACAACAGAAACCTTAAGGATTTCAAAGTGGATCTTCAACATTCTGTTCAGTTGAAAAATCAGCTTCCCAAAGAAGTTTTATCTGTAGCGGAAAGCGGCATTTACAATCTTGAAGATTTTCAGTTTTTAAAAGAAAAAGGATTTGACGGCTTCCTGATGGGAGAATATTTTATGAAAAATACGAATCCTGCCAAAGCATTTGAAAATTTCTCAGTACAAATTTAATATATAAACCATACCTGATCATGAATCTGCAACCTTCCAGCACTCCAAAACTCAAAGTATGTGGTTTAACACAATTAAACCAGATTCAGGAGCTGATCGCTATGAACGTAGATTTCCTTGGCTTTATCTTCTATGCAAAATCACCAAGATATGTGTTGAATCATCTGAGCCTGGAAGAGATCTCTACTATTGATCATCACGGGAAAACAGGTGTTTTTGTGAATGAAGCCACGGATAACATTCTCAAAATTATTCAAAAAGCAGGATTACATTTTGTTCAGCTTCATGGTGACGAAAGTGATCGTTTCATTGCTGAATTAAGACAAAAACTGGATCCCGAAGTTAAGATCATTAAAGTGATAAGAATAGGAGAAAATGATTCAGATACCAAAAATAAAATATTGCAAACTTTTAACCTGCAACCAGCAACCTCGACTCTACAACCTATCTCCTATTACCTTTTCGATACAGATGGAAAAACATTCGGCGGAACGGGAAAACAGTTTGACTGGTCTTTATTGAAAGACCTTACTATTCCTCTGCCCTATTTTTTAAGTGGAGGTATTTCAGAGGAAAACATTGGAAATATCGAAGCATTACAACAAAAACCATATGCTTTAGATATCAATTCAAAATTTGAAACTGAACCAGGATATAAAGATATTGACCGCATAAAAAAGTTTAAAGACCTATATCAGTAAAAGATATAACAACTAAAAAAACACAATGATGAACATACACTTGCTAAAAAAGACATTTTATAAAACCTTATTTCCTCCTAAGTTCGGGAATGAAAAAATACAGTCTCTGTACCATTTTGTTGCTGAGAATGACAGTAATATCGAGCATTGGGAAGTTGGTGGATTATTGTCTGAGTTCATTGATATTATTAAAGATTTTCAGGAAACCGATATCCAGTATTTTTTTGAAAGAATCAGTTTATGGAACAGCTATTATCTTGTTATTATTTCAGATAAGTTTCTGGAAAACCATGTAAGATCAGTTATAAAATATGACTTAGGATTGATTTATGCTAAAATATTTCTGCTGTATGAAGATGCTGATTCTTATTATCTGATTGACAATCTGGAAATTGCAATTACCATGTATCAGTCACAAATAGATAAAGCAACTTTGATTGATTTGATGCATAAAATAGAATTATTACATTATAAAAAACTGATTACCAAACAACAACACGATTACCATCTTACATTTATTAATAGTTTGAATTCATGAAATATCAGATAAAAGAAACTAAGGATTTAACGGAAAGCGAGATAGAACATATCTTGCAGCTTTGGGATATTTCTGCCTGGAATACTATGAAACCTGCCTATTTCCGGACTTTTTTCAAAGATTCAGAATTTCATTTTATGCTGAATAGCGATGAGAATATACTGGCATTGATGCGTGTAAATTTTGATTTCACCTTAAAAATAACGGGCATTGACTATTCTTTTGGAGAAGCTGTAGGTCTCGTTTCTGCACATAAAAAGAAAGGATATGGAGCAGCTTTAGTCCATCATTTCGAAGAAAATGTCATTCAGAGAAATTTGGATACTATTGGTTTCTGTCATTCGGATCTTCGTCCTTTTTATGAAAAGTGTTCGATTGAAATTCTTCATGATAAAGCCAAAATGATCAAAGAAAGTATCGGTTCGGAATGGATAAACTCTGAAGATGATGATATTTTGATTTTTAATGTTTCAAAGGAAACAAAAGAACTGCTCAATCAGCTGAGCTCACAGAATAATGCTTATTTAATTAGTAAAGAATAAAAAAATGAATTATAAAAACCCCGATGAAAACGGATATTATGGAGAGTTTGGAGGTGCTTTTATCCCCGAAATGCTTTATCCTAATGTAGAAGAATTACAAAAAAACTATCTTGAAATTATAGAATCTGAAGATTTTCAGACTGAGTATCAGGATTTGCTGAAAAACTATGTAGGCCGTGCAACACCATTATATTTTGCTAAAAATCTAAGTCAGAAATACCAGACTCAGATTTATTTAAAACGTGAAGACCTCAACCATACCGGAGCTCACAAGATCAATAACGCTCTGGGACAGGTTCTATTGGCAAAACGTCTTGGAAAAACCAGGATTATTGCTGAAACCGGAGCCGGGCAGCATGGTGTTGCCACTGCTACAGCGTGTGCTTTACTTGGTTTGGAATGCATCGTTTATATGGGAGAAATTGACATCCAGAGACAGGCCCCGAATGTTGCAAGAATGAAAATGCTGGGTGCGGAAGTTGTGCCAGCTACTTCAGGATCAAAAACCCTTAAAGATGCCGTGAATGAAGCATTAAGAGACTGGATCAACAATCCTCAGACAACTCATTATGTAATCGGAAGCGTGGTAGGTCCTCATCCTTTCCCCGACCTTGTGGCAAGATTCCAAAGCATTATTTCAAAAGAGATTAAAGAACAACTTAAAGAAAAAATCGGTAGAGAAAATCCTGATTATGTGATTGCCTGTGTAGGTGGAGGAAGCAATGCTGCAGGAACTTTCTATCATTTTGCAGAAGAAAAAGAAGTAAAAATCATTGCTGCAGAAGCGGGAGGATTGGGAGTAGATTCAGGAAAATCTGCAGCTACTACATTTTTAGGAACTCTTGGTGTACTTCATGGAAGCAAAAGCCTTGTGATGCAGACGGAAGACGGCCAGGTGATAGAACCCCACTCTATCTCTGCAGGACTGGATTATCCGGGAATAGGGCCTTTTCATGCCCATTTATTTAAAGAAAAACGTGCTGAATTCTTTAGCATTAATGATGATGAAGCTTTAAAATGTGCTTTTGAACTGACCAGACTGGAAGGAATTATTCCGGCATTGGAAAGCTCCCATGCGCTTGCTGTTCTGGACAAGAAGAAATTTAATGAAAATGATGTTGTCGTTATTTGTCTGAGCGGCCGTGGAGATAAGGACATGGAAACGTATCTGAAAAACCTGTAGAATGTATTTCCCCGGCTGACATTCATTACATTATACTTTAATACCATAAAAAATGAAAAAACTAAATATATACTTCACCGCAGGAATTCCACAATTGGAAGATACCGCTGATATTATAAAACTGATTCAGGATTCCGGAGCAGATATGATCGAAATCGGAATGCCATATTCTGATCCTGTAGCAGACGGACCGGTGATTCAGAAGGCTCATGAACTGGCTTTACAAAACGGAATGACGATTGAAAAACTGTTGTCTCAATTAAAAGCGATCAAAAACGAAATCAGAATTCCGATTATTCTGATGGGTTATATCAACCCTGTATTGAGTTTCGGATTTGAGAGATTCTGTGCGGCATGCTCCGAAAGTGGTGTTTCAGGATTGATTCTTCCGGATCTTCCTCCAATCGAGTTTGAGAAAAATTATCAGCAGATTTTACAACAATATAACCTTAATTTTACCTTTCTGGTAACGCCGGAGACTTCTGATGAAAGGATGATCTATCTGGATTCTTTAAGTTCAGGTTTTCTGTATGCAGTAAGCTCTTCCTCCACAACAGGAAATGAAAATGCCGTTTTAAAAAATGAGAACTACCTTTCCAGAGTAGCATCCCTCCCGCTTAAAAATCCTGTGATGATTGGATTCGGAATCAAAACGAAAGAGGATTTTGAAAATGTAACGGAAAAAGCAGATGGCGGTATCATAGGAACAGCCTTTGTGAATATTTTGCTTCAGGATAAAGACTGGAAGAAAAGTGCCATAGATTTTATCCATTCAATCAAAGGGTAAAATTCACTAAATTTGTATATCAAAAATTGAAATGAATACAAATCAAAATAAATCAGTAGAATTTGAAGATTTAGGGGTCAAAGAATATCAGCCAGCCTGGGATTATCAGGAACAGCTGATGAAAAATATTATTGATACCAAAATAAAAAACAGGGATCTTCCTGCAGAACAACATAGTACTACTTCCAATCATCTTCTTTTTGTAGAGCATCCTCATGTTTATACTTTGGGAAAAAGCGGACATGAAGAAAATATGCTTGCCGGCATTGATAAACTGAAAGAGATTGATGCTACTTTCGTAAAGGTAAACCGCGGTGGAGATATTACGTATCACGGCTATGGACAGGTTGTAGGCTATCCTATCCTGGATCTTGAAAACTTTTTCACAGACATTCATTTATATATGAGAAATCTGGAAGAAGTGATCATCAGAACTATTGCCGAATATGGCATTAAAGGTGAACGTTCTCCGGGAGAAACAGGAGTATGGCTGGATGTAGGGAAACCTTACGCCAGAAAGATGTGTGCTATGGGGGTGAAAGCTTCCCGATGGGTTACCCTTCATGGTTTTGCCTTAAATGTAAATACGGATATGCGTTATTTTGAATATATCATTCCGTGTGGAATCAAAGATAAGCAGGTGACTTCTCTGAAAAGAGAACTTGAAAGAGAGCTGACATCCGAAGAAGTGGAAGAACTGAAAGCAAAAATCAGAAAACATTTTGCAGACGTTTTCCAAGCAGAATTGATCTACAAATAATCAAGACAGCTTAAGATATAATAAAAAACCAGTTTCAAATGTTGAAACTGGTTTTTTAGTTTAAATAATATCATATTATCAGAACATTTAGATTCCTACAGAATGACAAACTGTGGATAAAACTCCATTTCAATTGTGTCATTCTGTAGAAATCCAGACTTAATCAAAAAGAACTATTTCCCTCAATTACCACCATAATCATTAGTTTTTTGCCATTTTCAATATCATAAAATCAAAAATATAACAGGATAATGCGTTTTTTTGAAAAAAAATCTTGTATATATTTTAAATTTTATTATTTTTAATATCACAAAATAGTGAACTATTATCATTAGAAAGTTCACAGAAAATTAACCACCAAAATATAAAAACTATGAAAAAATTTCTGTTATCCATGATGGTTTTCGTAACGATGCTGTCATTCAACGCCTGTTCAGATTCAAATGCCAACCAGGACCCGAATCTTGTTGCCAAAGAGTCAAACGAAATTGCAATGAAAGATTTCGGCAAAACTGTTCCGGTAGGGATTGAAAAAGAAGATGGGAAATTTAAAATCTCATTTATGATTACTGCCCAGCCCTACTACATAAAGGACAGTAAAGAAAATGCAGGTTATATTTCCATGATCAGACAGGCAGTTGAAAATGAAACTCCTGTTCAGATTTTCCTTAAAACCAATACCAGCGAAATCGCAAAAGTAGACAAAGCAACAGATGAAGATATCCGTTATTTCAAATCTATCTTTACTAAAGATGTAAAAGAAGAAAGCAGAAAGGCTGTAAGTGTCATTCCTAACCTTGCCACTTTAAACAGTCTGTTTGCTCAGATTAAAAACCAGGCTTGCGGAACTTCTACAGCTTCTTCTCCGTGCATCACCTTCAGATATCCTGTTGACGGATGCTACGCAAGAGCTCACAAAATGAGACAAATACTATTGAATGCAGGATATGACTGTGAAAAACAGTTTGTATATGGTAACCTTAGAGCTTCTACAGGAACATGCTGCGTATCATGGGTATATCACGTAGCGATATTGGTAAGCTTTAAAAATGCTTCCGGAATTGTTGAAAAAAGAATCATTGATCCATCATTATTCTCCAGCGGACCTGTAACTGATGCTGCATGGAGAGCTGCATGTACCAATACAAGCTGTGGATCTGCTTCTGTATCTTCTTATGCCAATACAGCAGGAAATGTATACTACAGAAGCCCGGCAGGATCTTTACTGTATGATAACAATTATGTAAATACCAATTGTGTATTGAATATCTTCTCATCCCTTTCAGGATGTTCTCCTTCTCCTGCACCTAGCGTAGGAAGTTGTGGATTTTAACTAATTTATATAGGGCTCCTGCATTTATTTTGATACATTGCAGGAGCTTTTTACTTAATACTTTTTGCTATGAAAGCCTGGTCCTATTTACTATTACTTTTTATTATGATTACATCCTGTTCCGGTAATTCCAGTTCACAAAAATTAACATGGTATAACAATTCCGCCATCACAAATATTACTGAAGATCCGGACAAACCTAATGAAGTGGTACGCGTTGCCATTGGAATCAGTGCGCAGGTTTTTTATATATCAAAGAAGTCACCGGATTACAAGAGTCTCATAGAAAAAGCTACACTGAGCTTTAAAGAAAGTAAGACCTATAATATTGGTATTGAAAATAAGACCAATATTATCAAAGAAATTAAAGAGGTTAAATAATCTTTACGCTCTCTGAAATTGTACGCCATTATCTGATCACAGAAATTCCGGCATCCACTTTTACTTCAGCTCCATGAATATAGGAGGCTTCCTCTGAAGCAAGAAACAGAACCACATTAGCTATTTCTGACGGTTCGCCCTGTCTTTTAAAAGGTATGGTAGGAATAATATCTTCAATGGCACTTTCAATCTGTTCTCCGGTTAAGCCTGTATTATTAAAAATGTTTGTTTTAATATGTCCGGGACTCACCCCGTTGACACGGATACCTCGTTCAGTAAGCTCTACCGCAAATGTCTTAATGAAAGACTGCACTGCTGATTTGGCCGAAGAATACACGGAAAAATTATGCATCGCAATATCTGTCGCCACAGAAGTATTAAAAATAACGGAGCTTCCGCTATTCATCAATGGCAATAGCTGCTGCACTGTAAAAAAAGGACCTTTTACCAGGAGATTAAAAAGTTCATCAAACTGATTTTCATCCACATATTCTACAGGCGCAAATTTTCCATATCCTGCATTGGCAAAGACCAGATCAATATGTTCTGTATATTTTCTGACTTCCTGCCGGAGGTTCATCAGGTCTTTTATATTTCCTGCGTTGGATACGATTCCAAAAGCCTTTTCCCCCAGTTTTTCTAAAGCGATATTGACGGTCTCTTCACTTCTCCCTGTGATAATAACTTTTCCTCCTTCTTCGATGAATTTTTGAGCAGTAGCCAAACCCATCCCATTGGTTCCACCTGTAATCAAAGCGGTTTTGTTTTTAAATCTCTGCATTGTTTTTAGTTTAAATTTCTATTGCAAAGATTGGAATACAAAGGCTTTGAAAAAATCCGAATCATGCGGAAATGGATTAAAAGCAAATCGCTTATTTTCTGCTTATTTTAGTTCATCAATAATTGTCATCAATAAAATCTTTCAAAATTAAATTGCATACAATTTAATTGCTTGTATATTTGCAGTGTTGTTTTACTTCAATATAAAAAAATCAGGAAGTTTAATAATCGCCAAGTAGTATAATTTAAAACAAAGAAAAAATGTCATTAATAGAAAACCTAAACTGGAGACATGCTGTAAAAGCTTATGACCCGAACAAAAAAATTTCACAGGAAGACCTTACTACTATTTTAGAATCAGCAAGACTGGCTCCTACTTCATCCGGATTGCAGCCCTTCCGAATTATTGTAGTAGAAAACCAGGAGTTGAAAGAGCAAATGGTAGCCGGAGCTTTAAACCCTGAAGTAATGAGAGATTCTTCTCACGTTTTGGTATTTGCAGCATGGGACAGCTATTCTAATGAAAAAATTGACAAAGTTTACGATTATCATACGGATGTAAGAGATCTTCCGAGAGGACGTTTCGGAAGCTATACTGATACAATCAAGAAAATGTACGGAGCACAGACTCCTGAAGAGCATTTTGCACATACTGCCCGCCAGACTTATATTGCCTTAGGAATTGCTCTTGCACAGGCGGCAGAACTTAAAATCGACAGTACTCCGGCAGAAGGATTCAACAATGCTGTAGTGGATGAAGTACTGGGATTAAAAGAACTGGGATTAAAAAGTGTAACTCTTTTATATCTTGGATACCGTGATGAAGCTAATGACTGGCTTTCTTCTATGAAAAAAGTCAGAATTCCAATGGATGAATTTATCATAAAAAAGTAATACCTTCATCGAATCTTTCGTACCAAAACTTATGGAAAATCCGAAAACACCTAAACTAGAAAACCAGATTTGCTTCCCGCTGTATGTTATTGCCAAGGAGATTACAGGACTTTACCGTCCTTTCCTCGATGAGCTTGACATGACGTATCCGCAATACCTTGTAATGATGGTATTATGGGAAGGTGACGGACTTACGGTAACGCATATCGGAGAAAAACTGTATCTGGATAGTGGAACTTTAACACCTCTTCTTAAAAGACTGGAGTCTAAAGGATTTATCAGCAGAAAAAGAAAAAAAGAGGACGAAAGAGTGGTTGAAGTATTTTTAGATGAGGCTGGCAAACAGCTTCAGAAAAAGGCATGTGAAATTCCGGGAAAAATTCAGGAAAAACTGGGTATACAGCCGGAAGAACTGCTGCATCTTAAAGACACAGTCCTAAAAATATTAAACAAAATAGAAAAATAAATGAAAACATTATATACAACTCAGGTAACTGCTCAAGGAGGCAGAAACGGACATGTAAAAAGTGAAAACGGAGTTTTGGATCTTGAAGTAAGAATGCCAAAAAATCTGGGAGGAGCCAATGATGATTTTGCCAATCCTGAAATGCTTTTTGCAGCTGGATATTCTGCATGTTTCGACAGCGCTCTGAACAGAGTAATCAGCCTTTCTAAAGTGAAAACCGGAGAAACAACTGTTACTGCACAAGTGAGCATTGGCCAACTTGAGAACGGAGGTTTCGGTCTGGCAGCAGAGCTTGACGTCAACATTCCCGGAGTTTCTATTGAGGAAGCACAGGCTCTGACAGAAAAGGCACACCAGATCTGCCCTTATTCTAATGCAACCAGAAATAATATGGAGGTGAAACTATCAGTAACCAACAACGATTAATCCAATTTTTTTTAAGCATAGTTATAACGAAATGAGCTGTTTCCATGGAAACAGCTCATTTCTATTTTATATTTTTAACCCCAGATTTCTCAGATGGACACAGATGATTGCGTTTATTTTAAAAGACTGATTCGGCTATTACTCTCTTAAAAATAGATTAATTTTGTATCATGGACATTATTACAGATATCGTTTGTCAGGTGTATGCAGGACAAAAATCAAGAAAGACAATCAATTTGGTATTGAATACATTTCTTCCCGGCTACGAAAAATTAAATCTTGATTATACTTATCCAAGACACGACAGGAATTATATTTTTAAAACGGAAGATGAAATGATTGGTTATTTCATTGAAACGCCTTCCATCACCCAGACTTTTTATTGGAATA
Organism: Chryseobacterium sp. 22543; assembly: GCF_052044565.1. Taxonomy (NCBI): domain Bacteria; kingdom Pseudomonadati; phylum Bacteroidota; class Flavobacteriia; order Flavobacteriales; family Weeksellaceae; genus Chryseobacterium; species Chryseobacterium sp. 22543. Next base: position 377,541 of record NZ_JBQENH010000002.1, on the reverse strand, counting down.
AATATCATGATAATCCCAACAAAATCATGGTAGGTGCAGATATTACTGATGACGACAAACTTATTATGAGCCTGACCTTAAATGGTACCAAGGAAACTGAAAAAATGTATTTCGACCAGCTCAAAAGTATTTTACAATCTGATATTGGAGTGATTTCACACGTTGATCCCTCAGATTATGAAGATGGAGAAGATTTTATTTTGAAATATAGATAAACAAATTATAGCGCACTGACATAATTCATAATTCATAACTCATAACTCATCATCACCTCCTGTCTTTATTTACATCACTTTTCTGATAGGCATCTACCTTTTTATAAGAATCATTTTTTTCTTTTTCTTTTTTATCGGAAATCAGAATTCCGAAAAGATGGTCGATCTCATGTTGGAAAATTACCGCTGTAAAACCTTCTACAATTTCTGAATATTTCTGTCCTTTCAAATCAATATATTCCAGCTGAATCACTTTACTTCTGTAGAACTGATCTCTGAAATCGGGAATAGACAAATCTCCTTCAGGCCCAAGATTCTGCAGATCGGAATGCCAAACAATGACAGGATTAATAAAATATTCCAAAGGAGTTCCTTCTTTGTCAAAACGTTGTACCCAGATAACTTTTCTGTTGATTCCCACCTGAGGCGCTGCAATTCCTACTCCGCCATCCGTAGAAAGAAGAGATTCTTTCATTCTTTTTACCAGAATAGCTGTATTCGGATCAAGGGGATCAATTTCTGAAGAAATACTCAATAGTGTTTTATGTTGATTGGTATCGGTAGTCTGATAGATGGGCAATGCAGTATTTGTATCACCTTGATTAATTAACGAAATTTCATTGGAAGTGAGTTTTTGGGCATTGATCAGTCCGATAAGAAAGATCAGCAGAATGGATATTTTTTTCATGTTTTTTGGAATGTTGTACAAAGGTAAAAATTGTGGAATAAAAATGATTATTCAATAATTAATTTTACGTTTTGGCTAAAGCCAATGGAAGTTTTGTTATAAAAAATAAACGGGCTAAAGCCCGTTCCTATTGAATTCAATGTAAGTAGTTTATTTTTGCCATTTTGAAAGGAATGCAATGCAGTGAAGAATCTCATAATTAATAGTAAGATTCTTCCTTCGTCAGAATGACACTTTTGTAAAAAAAATTAAAAAGTCTTAGTCATATCTCCCGGAATAATCAGATTGAAATCTGTCGGGATATAGTCTTTGGCCGGCACTTTCAGTTCAGGATCTCCTGATTCAAAAACAGAGATTACTGCCATTTTCAAATTAGGATTTTTCTGTTTGATATACCAATAGATTCCGCCAAATTCTTTGCTGTGATAGTTTCCGTTGTAATGGATAAATGTTTTTCCGGCCTGATAATTTTTCAGAATAGATTCTGCCATTGTAGCATCTTTCGTTGCCTGGGCTGAAATAAAATTCATCACTTTTGTTCCTTCTGCATGATCTCCCATCATCTTTTTCATTTCTGGATATCCTGGGGTGTCCAGCGTAACTTTGATAGGCAGCTGAGCAATGTATGTTTTCTCTTTTCCGCTTAATTTATTCAGGGATTCAAGACCTTCCTTCGCGGTTTGAGAGGCATATTTCCTTGGGATATTGGTAGCAATAAAATTCAGTTTTTTATCTTTAGCAAAATCAACCAGAGGTTTATAATCTGTTGCATAATTGTTCCATAAACGGGCAGAGTCTTTCAATGTCTTAGCATCAAATTTCCCGTTTAAATACTGATTCAGCTGTGCCTGATTATCTCGTTCAAACATTTCTGCGCCTAAAATAAGCTGACCGTTCTTTTTTGCAAACAAGGCTTCTGTAATTTTAAGCTGAAGCCAATGATTGATAGAACTGTTATGATTTTCTCCAAAAAAGACCACATCATAATCCGCCAGTTCTTTCACCAGTTTGTCAGTCTTTATTTCCTTTCCTTTCTTATCATAAAACTGGTAAGCTTTAAAGTCCTGGGCCTTCAATGAACAGAAACCGGCAAGCAATATCGCTATGAAAATATTTTTCATTTTATTTTATATTTAACCACAAATTACACAAATATTTTGGCAGTTATTGCACTGTAACAGCACATCTTCTTTATTTAAATCTTAAAATTATTTTTCGCCAAAACCTGAAATAAAAAAGACCGCTTTGAATTTCAAAAACAAAACGGTCTCATTCAAATCATCTAATTATTACTTTTCTAATGCTGCTACAAGGTCCTTCCACTCCTGAAGCTCAGGAATTCCAGGTTTCCTTTTTCCAAAGAACTGAACAATAAAGTCTCCTTCATTGTTGAATACTTCGATAGCTGTTACTTCTCCGTCCTCCGTTGGTTTTTTAACGATCCAAGCTTCTGCAATTTTCGTTACATCAAGGTGTAAATTGAAATCAGGATCCATTACGTTGAACCATTGCTGGTGCCAAAGTGTTTTCTTCACATTTCCTGTGTGAATCTGAATAATTCCTCTGTTTCCGACGAAAACCATGATCGGTGTATTTTTTTCAGAAGCATCTTCAAGGATGTTTACCACTTTTGCGTTATCGATTTTCTTAGCAAATCCTTCCGGAGCTAATCTTAATGCCTGTGTTCTGCTTACTCCATATTTTCTTGTCATCATGAAAAAATCATGTGTGTCTTTCAATTCTGTCCAAGCTTTTTTGAATCCTTCTACATCAATTTCAGAATCTGCTTTTTCTGGCTGTTTTGGAGCTACAGCTTCAAAAGCCAATACCTGATTCTGATCTTCTGCTTTGAATTTTTCTACAATCGCATCGAAACCAGCTTCATTGCTATTTTTAGTCAAATAAATCTTGTGAAGTGCCAAGCCGTCTTTCCCGAAAAACTGAAAGCTTTTCTTATCTCCTTCCAGTACTGCAAAAGCAAATTTCCAGTGGTTAAGGAAAATTCTAAGGTCGATATCTTCACCTACAAAAAGCTGTGCATGAGGGCTGCTGAAATCTCCGTTTAGATACGTTCCTTTTCTTTCATGAACACACTCATCGTTACGGGTAAGAGCCATTACTTTTCCTAACTGCTCAGCTTCTGTAAGGATTCCCTGGAAATCCGGGTTCAGGACAGTAACTCCTTCTCCAATGCTTGTTGCCAATAATTCGGCTTCACTTACTTCTAATTGTGCTGCTGCATTTCTTATTCTGATATGTGGATTTTCTGCTTTCAGAGCTTCCCATTTTTCCTTTAAATCATTAACTAATGTGCTCATTACTTTACTTTTTTATGGTTAAAATTGTATAAATTCTTTGTATTGTTTCGTTTCCTGTTTTACTTTTTATTTCTTCTTCTTTTTCAGAAGTTTTCATTCTTTTAAAATGACTTTTGGAGATCAGTTCTTCCATTTCACTGTTGTTGTACAGGATGAAGTCATATTCCATAAACGGCAGTTTTTCCATGAATTCTCTTTGTCCGAATGTAAGAACGAATGTTCCGTCATCTTTTAAAACCCTGTATATCTCATTTAAAAATTCTACCGGATTTTCCCAGAAATAGACTGTATTGACTGTAAATATTTTATCAAAAGCTCTGTCCTGGAAAGGGAGTTTACTGCCTTCATACAAAACAAAATCTGCCTGGCTTTCAAATTCTTTATTGAGCCTTTTGGCTTCATTATGCATGGTTTCAGAAATATCAATCCCGGTATATCTGAGATTTTTGGCAAGACTTATTATACTTTTCAGGTGTGCGGCATTCCCGTGTCCTATTTCGAGGATTTGCTGATCATCATCTACCACCAGTGTTTTGATACTTTCTAACGTCATACTGATGTTAGTGGCATTCATCATTTCACCAATCTCGATGCCTTTTTCCCCCTGAGGATTGGCAAGATTCTGTGCAAGGATTTTGAGTTCTTCTTTTTCCATGGTTATCCAAAAATGATCATAGGGTTATTGGTAATTGGGTGTTCGCAAATGGTACAGGGAAAATTATAGGCATTGCTGATATTTTCTGCTGTAAAAACTTCCTGTGGAGTTCCATAGGCGGAAACCTGTCCTGATTTCATTAATAAAATTTTGTCTGCAAATTGTGCCGCAAGGTTGAGATCATGCAAAACAACAATGGCACTATTGGCTTTTTTTGTAAAATTTTTGATAATTTCCAACGCCTTATACTGATGTTTTATATCCAAATTGTTCAAAGGTTCATCCAGAAAAACCAGTTTGTGGGCAATTTCATTTTCAAGCTGTGCCATTACTCTTGAAAGATGTACACGCTGCTTTTCTCCTCCTGAAAGTGTATTGTATTCTCTTTCTTTAAGATGAAAAATATCAGTTTCGTACATCATATTGTTCATGGCTTCCAGATCTTCTTTTCCGGGCTGAGCATCAAAATACGGATATCTTCCCATCATGATCACATCTTTTACCTCAAGCGGAATATCATTGCTGTTGTGCTGTGAGAACTTTGCTTTATGTTTTGAAAGCTCTTTGATATTCCATTCTCTGATGGGTTTATCCTTAAATAAAACCTTATTATTTCCGGATTTCACTTCATCTGCCAATACGCTCAGAAGACTTGACTTTCCTGCTCCGTTAGGTCCTACAATAGCCAAAAATTCACCATACTCCAGAGAGACATCTACCCCGTCCAGAATTCGGAAATCTTTATGTTTATAATTAATCTGGTGTGCCTTGATCATTACAGTGACTTTTTAAATTTAACCAAAATAGCGATAAAAATAGGTCCTCCCATTAAGGCTGTTAAAATACCGATCGGCAGTTCTGACGGTGCTACAATACTTCTGCTGAAGGTATCTGCTGTCAACATTAAAATGCTTCCGCACATTGCCGATAATGGCAAAATAAAAGCATAATTGGATTTGAATAAGAGTCTTAAAATATAAGGTACAATAAGACCTACAAAACCTATAGTTCCTGAGAATGCCACACAGCTCCCTACCATTAAAGCTACAATAATAATAATCTGTTTTTTCAGCCTTTCCACATTGATTCCCAGATGGTGTGCATCTTTTTCTCCCAGCATCATTGCATTCAAAGCTTTACCTTTCGGCAATAAAATGATATAGGCAATGATCATAACAATGGCCAGAATGATATTCTTAGTCCATGTTGCTGCTGCCAAACTTCCTAAATTCCAAAAGGTAAGATCTCTAAGCTGCTCATCTTTTGAGATGTAGATCAGAAATCCGGTTACTGAAAAACCGATAGCCGTTATTGCGACTCCCGTAAGCAGCATCATGACCACATTTGTTTTTCCTCCGCTTGTTGAAATTCTGTAGACCAACATCATTGATAAAAAAGAACCGATAAACGCCGCGATTCCTACCAGTGAAAATTGTACAGCCTCAGGAAGATATTCTTTGAAATGTCCTCCTAAAACAATCGCAATTGCTGCCAGCAAAGTTGCTCCCGATGTAAGTCCTATTAAATCTCCCGTTGCCAAAGGATTCTTGAAAAGTCCCTGAAGACTTGTTCCTGAAACCGACAACATACTTCCTACTAAAATTGCCATGATAATTCTGGCTGCTCTTACGTCCCAGATTACATATTTATCACTCAATGATAAATTGGAATCTCCTTTTATAAATTGCCACAGTGCCATGAACGGAGAGTTTCCTCCAAAATCATAAACTCCTGTATTAAGTGACAGTACTGCTATAATAGTAAGCAGTACTGCACTTATAATAAGATAAAAGTATAGTTTACTTTGTGTTTTCAATTAAAAGTTTGTTTAATCCTACTGCTGCTTCTCCTAATCTCGGCCCGAAACCTGATACTAAACCTCCGTCCATTGCGATGATTTTTTTATTCTTCCCTGCATTCGTTTGGGAAACACCCGGCATTTTAAGAGCGCCTTCATTTCCTCCAGCTCCCTGTAAACCTGTTTCAAAGAAGAACAGTACATCAGGATTGGCTTTTACAACAGCTTCCGGGGTCAATGGTTTGAAATCTTCAAAATCAGTTACGGCATTTTCACCGCCTGCAAGGGTAATTAATGAAGCCATTGGTGTATTTTTACCACTCACCATCAGCATATTTCCTCTGGCATAGATGAACAATACTTTTGGCTTTTTAGCAATAGTCTGTACCTGTTTAAGATCTGCATCAATCTTGTCATTCAGTTTCTGGTAGTCTGTATTTCCGATAGCTTTTGCTACAGATTCAATCAACTTTTTAGTTCCTTCTACCGTATACTCCTGTTTGAATACTTCAGTTTTAATTCCTGAAGATTTTATTTTCCCCATCAATTCCGGGTTGATATCTTTATCAGAAGCTAAAATTAATGTCGGAGAGACTGCCATGATCGGCTCAATAGTCATTGATCTCATGTGGCCTAAATCTTTAGCTGTAGCTTTTAAAGATGCAGGATAAGTACTTGTAACATCCGTTCCTACGATTTCTTTTTCGTGGCCCAGGGCAGATACTATTTCAGTAATTCCTCCACTTAATGTTACTATTTTATTGTTGGTCTTTGGTGCTTCAGAAGTAGCTTCCGTTGTACTTTCTTTTGGTGATCCTTCTGCCTTTTTGCAAGAATACACTGCTACAAGTACAGAAGCTGCAAGAATGAATTTTTTCATGATATACTATTATTTGATTATTTTATAAAGGTTCAAATTCAAAATTGGTGTACCCCCGGTTTCCGTTTTCGTCTTTCATTTTGTTAAACCTCAGTTTAAAGTAGAACCCTTCAGCATCTTTCAATACAAAGAAACGGTCTGAATATACAAATGGAACCGGATTCGATGCCGTCCCCGTGGTTGTTCTCCACTTATCACCAATGGCTCTGTGATCATTAAATACAAATTTGGCGGGCTCAACATCTTTCAGTTTAAATGCAGTATATGCCTGATCCAGACTTCCTGTAACACTTACCTGATAAGCGCCTACTCCATTTAAGGTATTGGTAGTTACAAAATCTGCATAGAAGTAGCTTCCCGCACTGGTTGTAGGTCCCATGAATACCTCATTGGTAAACGTTGTGAATGCTAAATCCCATCTTTTTTTCTTAGGCTGAATCTTTACCGGTGTACCCGTTTTCAGATTAAAGAATGTGAAATTGTATTCAGTATCTTTTGTAATGATATATTCTTTAATATCTGTTCCTGTTGCATTCAAATCGGCATAGCGAATCTTGTATCCATTTTGAGCTCTCAGAATCTGAATTTTTTTCCATCCTCTCGGATCACCGGATAATGAAACGGAACCGGCCCCAATATTGGCTGCGGAAGGTATTTCTCTTCCCATATTGATTAGATAAACAGGATTATCAGCGTCATTTTCTTTGATGGCATCAATTCCGGAAGTCTGATTTAGGAAATCTCCATTCGGATTGTCAATATATTTCATATTGGCAGCATCAAATGTTCCTACCTGAGCAATTTCTTTCAAGCTTGCTGCATCAGCATCTTTTACTTTACTGATATCTGTAGCATCAGGTATTTTAATAACTGTCATAGCAAGAGATCCGTTCATAATCACACGAAATTTATCTCCTGTATAAAAACCAAGATCCCAATCTGTTCTGCTGTTGATAGCCGGATTGGTGTAATCACTCAGATCAATCCAAACCTGATTAGGTTCTGTAGGACCACCCACTTTTACGTTAACTTCTGACCCAGTCATAGGTGGAACCGGAACCGGATCTTCATCTGCAGAAAGGCAAGACTGAGTGGCCACCATGACGGAAAGAATAGAAAATATTTTTAAATACTTCATAACAGTAACTTATTATTTAAAATTGAAACATTAATCGGGCAAAATAGCTTCTGCCGTAGTATAAATTAACAAAACCGTTCGCTGCTGTATGGGCTGAACCCGCAATTGCAGTAGAGTTTAACCTCGTCACATCAAATATATTTTTCACCCCCGCAGAAATTTCGAAATGCTTATTCCAGAAAGGCTGGCTTACGATGAAATCCATCATATGAAAACTGTCTACTTTTCCCAGGCGGAAGCCACTTGCCCCGTCAGACACATAGATTCTGTCCGGACCTGTAAATTTGTAATAAAGGGCAAAATTGGTATCGGTATTTTTCAGTTTGTAAGTTGCCGAAGCTCCTGCCTGTACTAAATACTGGAAGTCTGTAGGAGAAGAGGATGTTAATTCATTCATTGATACCGATGTTCCGTTTACTGATCCTCTTAAAGACAAAGCAAACTGATCTTTTCTAAAATCTACATTGGCTGAGAATAATAGATTTTTATAGGTATTAAGATTCATGTATTTGTAGGTAGAAGGTTGTTTTACCACCACCATTTCAATCCTGTCACGTACATCCAGATATAATGCATCTACTCCGTAAGCTATTTTCCAGCCATTATTCACTGAAAAATTCTGATTCCAGAAAAGTCCTGCTGAGAATCCTTTTTCAGGATTTAAATCCGGATTTCCCTGTACATCATGGTTAAGATTTACAAAATAGGTGTACAGTTCGTCATATTTAGGAAAACGGTTTGCTGATCCTACGATCGCTCTAAGATTTGAATTCTCAGAAGTTTTATATCTTGCTGATAAGGAATAGTTGTATTGATTGTTAAAGTTTTCACTAAGGGAAAGTCTTACTCCCGGTCTTAATGAAAGTTTGTCTGAAACATTCCATTCTGCAGAAAGGAAGTTGGAATAGGTAAATATTTTTCTTTTTACGGCTTCTCCAAAGAAATCTCCTGCAATCAGTGCAGCATAACCATTAGTATAGTCTAATTCATATCCTAACTGAAAATCAAAAACTTTGCTATCCAGGAAGTTACTGAACATCCCTCTTGAGTAGATGACATCTGTCTTATAATAGGATTTTTCGTCCTGACGGCTCTTTATCGCTCTGTTTGGAATGTCGTAATTGTAGTCGTAATACTTTCTGTCCTGATTCTGATAGGAGAAGTCTCCCATGTACCGGATATGCCCCAGATTAGTTTGAATGTTAAACTGGTGTACCCAGCGGTCTGTATTGTACCTTCTGTCTCTACTTTCATAAGAAACTCCACCTACACCGTCATTAAGCGGGTTTCGGCTTACTTCCGGGTTGTAGAAGTTGAATTTCTCATTAAGATAGGACAGCTTGTAGAAGAATGTTGTTTTATTTTTCGTATATCTTAGCAATGCAGAAGCATCATACTGGTCTTTCGGATTCCATTCATATCCTCTCTGATTGTCCTGTCCGAAATATTTGTAACCTTTGCTTTCTCCTTCATATCCCATAAACTGGTTATGGTTGAAATTGATACTTGCAAACCATTCATTGCTGATGTTATAATCTATATTCAGGTTTTGAATATGTCTTCCGTTCCCTCTTTTCTTAAGATCGTAATTATCTCTTACGGTTTCTTCCTGTATTGAACCTCTTACACTTACTTTTTTTGTACTGGTTTTCTTGGTGATAATGTTGATTACCCCGGCAACAGCTCCATTTCCATATTCAACGCCCATACTTCCTTTTACAATTTCAATTCTTTCGATATTGCTTAAGGTAATTTTTGTAAGATCAATATTACTTCCCAATCCTGTATCTCCTACTACCGGAATATTGTCTATAAGGATTTTTACATAATCACCATTAAGTCCCATGATATTGGCAGTGGAATTTCCTGAACGGGTATCCGGAGTGATCTGTATGTTAAGACTTTGATTTAAAACCTCGGCAACATTAGTCGCCGCCATGTTTTTAATCTGTTCTGCATCAATAACCTCAACCTTATATATTGATTTGTTAATGGACTGCTGCATATACTGTCCTGTAATAACAACTTCTTCAATTTTCTTTTGATTAAGAGAATCCTTTTCTTGTGCATTCATCCATAAGGCTACAGATAATGATAGAACGGAAAGCACTTTCTTCTTCATAAGGGTACAAATTTTCGACAAATATAAAACTTTATTTAGACTCATTAAAAATAAATATATATTTTTGTGGAATAATTCTAAATAAAAATAATCTCATGAAATTAAAATTACTTTTAGGAACTCTGATGTTTACAGCCTTAACAGCAAATGCTCAGGTATCTAACATCAATGAAAATTTCAATAACTTTACTGCAGGTAATACTACTTTCCCTCAGTTTGGATGGGCTGCCATTGTTGCTCCAATAACCGGAGAATTTCCTCCCGTACCTCCGAGAATGATTGTAGCAGGTGATTCAAACAGGTTCGTTCAATCCTACGCAGGAAATAATGCGACAGGGTCTTCATATCTGATTTCACCACAAATTGAAACTCCAACCGGAAATAAAACATTGACTTTTGATACTACTTTAGTGTCTCCATCTCCTGGTCCGGGAAGTATTCAGATTGGAGTAGCATCCAATCCTGCGGATATGTCAACATTTGTTCCTGTCGGAAGCCCTATCAATGTATCAGTTATTGGTACAGTTCAGAATATCAGTGTAAATATTCCGGCATCTACAGGTTCATATATTGTATTTAAATTTACTCCTACAGCAACACACGTTGCGATCCAGGTTGATAATGTCGTTTATAACACAACAGCTTCTTTAGGAGTAAATGACAATAATAAAGTGACAGAAAATCTCAGATTTGCATTAAATTCTGATCAGACAGCATTGGAATTTAAATCAAAAAAAGATCTTAAAAATATCAGTATCTATTCTGCTGCAGGACAGAAAGCAGCAGAAGGAAAACCAAACGGACAAATATTTGATATCAGTACACTTCAGACAGGAGTATATTACATGAATATTGAAACTGCAGAAGGAAAACTTATCCAATCAAAATTTATCAAGAAATAAGGTTTATTAGACTATTATCTACCTTTTCAAAGCCGGCGGGACTATTCCTTCCGGCTTTTTTATTCTTATTTTTTACTTATCAAAAGTATGATTAAAATAAAAACACGATAAAAATCATGTTTTTATTTAGACTCATTAAAAATAATTATATAATTTTGTAGAATCATTCTAAATAAGGATTTAAAAAATAAGTTATGAAAACAAAACTATTATTGGCTTCAGTATTGGCAATGTCTGTTCAGCAGACTGTTTTGGCACAAACTGATGCATTTGGATACTCACAGGTAAATATGACAATGGGAAGCGGATATCAAAACAGAGTTTTTGTAAACCTTGCAGATGGTAATATGGTTTCTCAACCTGCCAATACCTGGGATGTTGCTTTTTATAGAAATTCAAACTATGCATTTGGATCAAGAATAAATGATGCAAAAGATATCGAAGTATTCACTGCTTCAACAAATCTAGCAGACTGGGATAACATCAGCATCAGCAATGAATCTTCATGGGGAGACCCTCTTTATAACCCGGATCAGACCACTGACTGGAGCCAGGGAGCTTTTGAACAGGGACCTGTGACATCTCCAAACCCCAATATCCCTTCAACAGGATGGGGAGTTTACAACCCGATAAATCACCATATCCAGGGGAAAGCTATTTTTGTGTTAAAATACCCTTCAGGAACATACATCAAATTTGCCATTGAAGATGCCTTTGCAGGATATACTTTTAAATATTCAAAATGGAACGGTACTGCATGGGGAGCTACAGAAACAAGAACAATCGCTAATGGAACGGATGATTCTTATTTTAATTATTTCTCATTTGATACAGGAGCAAAAGTTCCTAGTCTGGAACCATCAAGAACTGCATGGGATTTCATATTTACTAAATATTATACATTCTATATGGGGGTACAGATGTATCCACTTTCCGGAGCAATCCAGAGCCCAAACATTAAAGTAGCAATGGTACAGCCGGAAACTCAGGCCACAACAGCCTATACAATTCCTGCCACAGCAAGTTTCTCATCAGCTATTACTACTGTAGGACATTCTTGGAAAGGGATAGGAACCGTTAAAAATGATGTTGTCTACTACGTCAAAAAGGGAAATGATTACTATAGAATGTACTTTACTACAAACGGTGGAGCAAGTACAGGAAATATGTATTTTAAATACAAGAAGATTACTGAAACATTAGGTATTACAGAAGTTGGGAAAAAGGCTTCTTTTGGTATTTATCCTAACCCTGCACCAGCTGATAAAAAAATAACGGTTCTTTTTGATGTTAAAGAAAAAGCAAGCAACAAAGGAAATGTAGAAGTCTATGATCTTACCGGTAAAAAGGTATATTCTGCTGAACTTACGAATCAGGCAGGATTCTACAAACAGGATCTGAATCTTTCTACACTTACATCAGGGAATTACCTTGTAAAAATTACTTACGGAGGTCATTCGGAAACGAAAAAGCTTATCGTAAAATAAATATTTTATTTTAATACTTTCTATTTTTTCTAATAAAAAGGCGGTTTCAAGCTATTGAGACCGCCTTTTATTTTTTAAGGAAACCGAAAAAATCTTTAAGTCTTTATTCTTAAATCTTTCAATCCTCGATATTAATATATCTTAAATCCTTTATACACTTCTGCTGAGCTCTCCATGATCTTGGAAGCATCTTTACGGAAATCCAGAAGGTGATCCTGACCGTTGTGTCTGTTGTGGTGCTCTACACTTTCCCAAAGCTCAATCAGGAAGAAAGTTCCTTTATTATCTTTATCTTCAATAAGGTCATACTGCAGGCAGCCTTCTTCTTTTCTTGTTTCTTTCACAAGGTTCTGAAACAGCTCTACGGCATCCATCAGATAATTTTCATTAAACTTAAAAAGTGCAATGATATGTAAATTCATGTTCTAATATTTAGTGATGTAAAAGTAAAATATTTTCAAAACCGAATATCTTTTTAAGCTCTTTATTTTTCAATACAATGCATAATTTTTAATTAAAAACTGATTTATAAATAGTTATAGAACTCATCACAATCACCAATGTTCCGATAATCACAAACATTTTCTTCACAGGAAGCTTTGCAGTAAGCATCGCTGAAAAAGGAGCCGTAATAATTCCGCCAATCAAAAGGCCGAGAATGATATTCCAGTGCTGGATTCCCAGAGTAAAGAAAAAGGTAACAGCAGCCGTTATGGTAAGGATAAATTTGGCTACGGTAGAACTTCCTACTGCAAATCTTGGGGTAAAAGCATTTTTAATCAAAGTTCCGGTTACCAGAGGTCCCCACCCACCACCGGCAAAAGAATCTATAAACCCTCCTATCACTCCCAGTCTGGTAAGATTGGTTTTTCTTTTCAATGCTTTGCTCTGTTTTTCTTTAAAAGCATTCGATAAAATCTGAATTCCGAGATATAAAGTATAAAAAGCAATCAGTGTTTTGGTGATCTTCGCATAATATTCTCCAAGGTAAGTAAGGCTTACCGCACCAATAACTGCCCCGATAACTGCCGGCACTGCAAGCTTCTTCACTAAACTCTTACTGACATTCTTCAATCTGATATGGCTGAGACTTCCCGCTGCCGTTGTAAAACTTTCTGCCGAATGGATACTTGCACTCACAATATGAGGCGGAATATTCAGAAGCATAAGTGTGGTGGTACAGATCACTCCATAGCCCATTCCCATTGATCCTGCAACAATTTCTGCAAAAACGCCTACCAGAAGCATCCAGTAAAAAATGTAGTTATCTTTTGCCAGAATGGTCTGCAGCTCTTCCAGATATCCCAGCTCATACATTGAAAAAACAGCAATAGATACAATGACAGCCGTCACCAGAAGGACATTAAGCCTTACCTGAATTTTTCTTGAAATCACCATATCACAGAGTTGTTTTAGTACATATTACCTCATTACCTGCGGCTTCGATAACAAAAACATCTGATATCTGCCTGCATAAGATTTGTTTTCCGGATAAAGCAGATGCAACAGTTGAAGATACTGTCACGCTGGAAGAGGTAAACGTTTGTAATGGGTATGCTTCTTCTTTTGAAACCATAATTTATTCATTTGAAGTATTGCAAATATCTGATAAAAATATTTATTCTACAAAATAAGTAGACTAATAATTCAAAAAAAAGGATCAGGTCAGTCGACCAGATCCATTAAAGTTTTTTTCTCAAGAATATTCAGTGAAGCATCCCGAACTTCTATCAGTACATCATGAAGTCCGCAGTGATCTTCATTGCAGTCGTCACATTTTTGATAAAAATTCAGACTTACACAAGGAAGCATGGCAATAGGACCGTTTACAAGACGGATAATTTTGGCCAGTTTCACATTTTCAGGTTTTTCCTTCAGAAAATATCCTCCACCCTTTCCTTTTTTACTGTCAAGAATTTCCGCCTTTTTTAGTTCAAGCAGAATATTTTCCAAAAACTTTAAAGGAATTTTTTTGTGTTCCGCAATTTCGGAAATAAGAATCGGGCCTTCATTTCTTTTTTCTACAAGATATGAAAGCGCCTTAAACGCATATTGAGATTTTTTTGAAAGCATTACAGCAAAAATAAGAAAATTGTTTAACATTTGAAAAGAGCAGATAAAGGTGGACAGGTAAATTTGTAAATTTGAGGTATTCCATTACGTATTTTTGCGTATCCGGCTTATCCGTAATTTTACGGTTTCAGTACCACATTTTTGCCTTTCTCCTATTAAATCATTATGTTTGCTGTATGTTCAGTAAACAAGAAGCACAGCAGTTAAAAAAGGAATTTTGGACAGCTTTTGGAAGATCATTTCCCAGAAAATGGATTCTTTATGATACTAAAATCAAGGATATGGCATTTAAATTTTCTGCCGATAATAAAAAAGCAGAAGTTTCTCTGGATATAGAAATGAAAGACGAAATTTTCCGAAACGCCTATTACGAAAAGATCTGGTCATTGGAAGATATTTTAAAAGATTTCATTGGAGATTTTCAAAAAGAAGAATACTTCACCCTTGAAAACGGTAAGATTATCAGCAGGATATGGATAGAAAAACATGGTGTTTCCATTTTTAATAAAAATACATGGCAAGAAATTTTTGAGTTTTTTGTGGACAAAATGGACGGTTTCGAAAGGTTTTACTATGAATATGAGGATTTTATAAAGGATATATGAAATACTTACGAAATAAATACTGTTTCACACTTCAAGCTTAGATAAAAAAGAAAACTTATCTTTGTGATACCCACTTAAACTAATAGATGAAACTAAATAATATGATTAAAAATGAGAAAAGTGTACAAAAACATTTTTGGAGAAATTATCTCCAAAAGTAAAGCTGTGAAGCTAAACGAATATCATCTGTATTATTATGAGGAAGATTCTGATTTTCTAAAAGAAATCGAATTCATCAACGAGGACAGTGTTTACAATATCAATTATTTTCTAAGTGACGAAGAAGACGAAGCAAAGGTAGTAGATTATCTCAGGGAAAAATCTGACTTTTTTGATATTGAAAAAAAAGAGGCAGGCGACGGATTTATTATTTCTACCAATAAATTGTATTCCTTATCAGTGGACGAGCTGCCCTTAATTTCTAAAACTGTTTTCAAAGCGGACGACCCTGAAAACTTTATCTGTTCTCAGGTCATCGATAACGAAACTTATGAGCCACAACTCGAAAGAACCATAAAATGCTGGTATACACAGGACGAAAGCGGTGAAAAATATGCTGCTATAGAATGCAGCTATCAGGAAGACGGAAAGCTTGAACTGGCTGTAGACAAGACTCCTGATCCCGACAATGAAGAAAACTGGGTCCAGTATGATTATGATACCTTCCAGGATCTTCAGGCACAGATCTCTACTGATATCAGTTATTACAGAACTGCTGCTTTACTTCCAAAAGAAACCTATCAGCAATAATCTATAGTTTTTATCACCAATCTCAAACATTATTGAATATAGATGTGACCTCAACTTTTTTACCGCCCGGAAAAAACTGAAGTCCAGCTTACAAAACTGCAGGATTTAAAACAGATTTTCCTGCATTGAAGATTAATCTTTAGAAAAATAAATAGAGACTGTTTCAGGATTTGAGACAGTCTTTCTATTTTTTAACCTACTCAATCTGTAACAAAACTATTTCACCAGGTGTCTTATTATTAAAAAACATATGGGAAGGATTTTATTATCAATGGTAATTTCAGTGATGTTGATATCATGCCATTCGGTGAAGGAGGTTCGTCATGCTAATTATGATGTTAGAGATTCTCTGGATTCGGATGTCAATGCAATATACCAGCAAGGCTTATTCAACGGGTTTGCGGTTTCTGTTGTAAATGAAAAATCGACTTTATACCAAAAGGGATTTGGCTTTTCAGATGTGAAAGAAAAGAGATTGTATACTGAAAATACGATACAGAATATTGCATCTGTTTCCAAAACATTCGTTGGAATTGCCCTTCTTAAAGCTCAGGAACTCGGAAAATTGAATCTGGATGATCCTGTTCAAAAATATTTACCCTTTAAAGTGGTTAATCCTCATTTCCCACAAACTCCGATTACCATTCGACAGCTAGCAACCCATACCTCTTCTATTCTTGACAACGAATTTTATTTATCTAGAAATTACTTTTTGAAACCTGATCAGAACCTGAATGGAGTAAAGCTCAATTTTGATAATGAACAGGTATTCAACCCTGCAGATTCAATAATTTCAATGTCTGGTTTTTTAGAAAATGTACTGGCAGAAAACGGAAAATGGAATACAAACAGTTTCTCTGCCAACAAACCGGGATCAATCTATGAATATTCCAATGTAGGAACTGCTCTGGCAGCCTTTATTATTGAAAAAGCTACCGGACAAACCTTCAATAATTTCACAAAAGAATACATCCTGAAACCTTTACATATGAAAGGTTCAGGCTGGTCATTTGAAGAAGTAAAGTTTTCTAAATTCTCCAGGCTGTATGAAAATCCCCAGACTCCACTTCCCTATTATCTATCTGCAACATATCCTGATGGTGGGTTTATTACAAGCATCAACGACCTGAGTAAATATTTAACCGAACTTATCAAAGGCTACATTGGAAAGGGAACCATTCTGACTCAGAAAAGCTATAAAGAATATTTTACCCAGCAGCTTACGGCTTCCAACTTCACGGAACGAAATGATAAAAATCCCTACAGCGAATCTTATAATGTGGGAATATTTATGGGTTTTGGTTATACAGGATATATTGGCCATACCGGAGGTGATCCGGGAGTAATGTCTATGCTGTTTTTTGATCCGAAAAATAATCTGGGAAGGATTATGATTTTTAATACAAATTTCTCGGATAAGAAAGGGAATGATGCTTTTTATGGAATCTGGAATGTACTGGAGAAGTACCAATTGAAACTATAAGCCAGCCGAGTTACAATCGATTATTAATAACAATTCTGCGAACAATTCATTAAACTGAATTGATTCTAAACAGGATTGAATCATATTACAATAAAAAGTCCGGAAGATTTTTTCTCCCGGACTTTTATATTTTATCCAAATTTCTTTTTCCTCAACCAGAAGAACAATCCTCCGATAAGGCCGATAATCGCCAGTGGAAGCAGTAAATTCAGCCACTGCCATGTGGATTTCTCTTCAGTAATTCGTTGTCTGTCAAGAAGTCTTTCTTCGATATTTCTGTTTCTAAGCTCCATCAGGTTACTGTCATCCAACAGATAATCCAAGGCGTTTCTAAGGAACTGTTCGTTTCCAAATTGCTCGTTCGTAAGCAAATCTACCCCTAGTGGAAGCGGTTTTCCTTTGATCACCTTATTTCTTCCTACATCACCGTCTGCAATAACGATCATTTTGTTTTCCGGGCTGGATGCTTTGAATCCAGGATAGGATTTTCTTTCAATTCTTGATGCATAAGCAGAATTAAATTTCCCTTCCAATGCTACCGCAAAGATTTTCGGTGTACTTGGTTTTTCCATTTGTCCAAGGCTGTCTACGCTTGCAACCTCTTTCAGATCCACATAGTTCGGAACCTGTTTCAATAATGTCCTTTCACTGGATTCGAAAAGAACTTTTGTTTTGATATTCTTTCTTCCTCCTAAAGTATCAATAGAAGTTGGAAATTCAAATTTTACAGGGTTAATATTTTTTGTAACCGGATTATTGTTTTCGGCTATTCCAAGCGGAAAATATGGCCAGGGTAAGCTTGTATATTGAGGATTTCCACTCACTTCTCCTGTCACTAATCTTAACAGGGCAAACTTCTTAACGTCTTTTACCAAAGCAGGATTAATTCTCAGCCCATAATTGAAAAAGAAGTCTGTCATGTTGATATCTACAGGGAAAGGCATTACTTTTTTGGATCTTGTTAAGGTATCCATTTCAGCATTTACGGCATCAATCATCCAAAGGGTTTTCCCTCCGTTCATAATGTACTGATCAAGAATTACTTTTTCATTATCTGTAAATGCTTTTCTCGGTTTTGCAATCACCAAAGCACTCATCTGCTTCAATAACGGGATATCTTCCAATGAAAGTTCAGTTTGATTTTTAGGAATAATAGGCCCTGCATCATAGTTTTCCATTGCCAGCTGTACAAATCCCTGGAATTCGTCCGGACTCAATTCATCCTGATTAACCAAAATCCCAATTTTCTTTCTTTTTGCTGCTGCAATATTTCTAATGTTGGAAACAAGGTTATATTCCAATCCTTCAATAGATCTTGTCAACTGCTGATCGGCATCAATTCCTGCCTGTTGTACCACTAATGGTATAGAAACGCCATCATTTCCATGCTTGATCACAGCATATGGGAAAAGCGTGATCTGTGAGATCTTCCCGTCTTTTACATCCGGAAGAATAGACGGCTGCATCCCCATCGCCATCAAAGTGTCCTGAGACATTTTTGTTTTAATCGGATCGATGAATTTAAAATCAATCTTCGGATTAATTTTTCTGAATTCTTCCAGCATGAATTTCGTTTCACTTTGCAGCTGTTTGAAACTTGCCGGAAAATCACCTTCCAGATACACTTCAACAGTCAGAGGTTTTTTTACGGACTCCAGTACTTTGATTGTGCTATCAGAAAGGGTATATCTTTTTTCTTTTGTTAAGTCTAATCTTATGCCCGAATAGGTCAGGATAATTACCAATGGAACAATTGCAAATAAGAAAATTCCCAGTGGAGATTTAGCATTGATCTTCTTCATAACTCTACTTCTTTTTGTTTATAAAATGATTGGACAATACTAATGAAGCACCAATAACAAGAACAAAATACGCTATATCTTTAAAATCAATAAGCCCTCTTGTAAAACCTAAGAAATGCTGATAAAAACCAATATTCTGAAGGATAAAGTCTGCTCCTCCCAAAAGTTTATAACTTGCTAATTGCTCGATTCCGAAATACATAATAAAGCACATGAAAACACCCAACAGGTAAGCCATAATCTGATTCTGTGATAATGAAGAAGCCAAAATTCCCACTGCAGCAAATGCCGCAATTAAAATAATCAATCCAAGGTAACTCCCAAAGGTCATTCCAAGGTCTATATTTCCTGCA
Organism: Chryseobacterium sp. 22543; assembly: GCF_052044565.1. Lineage (NCBI taxonomy): Bacteria > Pseudomonadati > Bacteroidota > Flavobacteriia > Flavobacteriales > Weeksellaceae > Chryseobacterium > Chryseobacterium sp. 22543. The sequence goes on along the minus strand of NZ_JBQENH010000002.1, from coordinate 358,272 downwards.
GGAACTCCCAGCACATATACTGTATAAAGGTAAATCAATGAAGGAATAAGGCATAGAATCCCAACAATCCATACGGAAAGGAATTTTCCGGTTACGAGTTCAGAAACTTTTAACGGCTGTGAAAAAAGCCAGTTTAATGTTCCTGTTTGCTGTTCTTCCGCAAAAGTTTTCATAGAAAGGGCCGGAATGATAAACATCAGCAGCCATGGAACCAATACGAAATAGCTCTGAAGCGAGGCCATTCCGATCTCAAAAATATTAGAATCGTTGTCGAAAAAGAACAGGAAAAGAGTTGCTATCAAACTGAAAGCGGCAATGATCACCCATGCACTCCAGTTTCCAAAGTAACTCCAAAGTTCTTTCTTTAAAATTGCAATCATAGTTTTTTTGTAAGATGTAAAAAGGATGAATGTACTCAGACATGCGCCCTACTCCACAATTATTTGTTTTTTTTATTTTTATTAACCAGTTTCACTGTCATCATGATCAGAAATACAAGAACGAAAAATCCTGCAATTAATTGCCACCAGTATTCGATCACCATTGATTTTAAAATCACCGTAAATACGACTAGAAACAGAATGAAGGTAGCAATTTCATTGGCCTGTCTAAGTTTTATATTGGCAATTGGCAGTGTATTTCCATGTAATTCCTTTAAATGAAGGACTTTTTTCCAGCACCAGTAATGGTAAATGGCAAGCCCGATCAGGAAGGTCAGTTTTAAATGAAACCATCCCATTTTCATCAAACCGGTATTTAAAAAAATCATGACCAATCCACATACTGTCATGATTACCCCCGCAGGTACGGTAATAATATTCCACAGTCTTCTGGCCATAAAGGTGTACTGCTCTCTCAGAATTTTCTTTTTCTCTTCAGGAAATTCATCAGTATCCTTATAGTAAACGAAAATCCTAACGAGATAAAAAATTCCCGCAAAGTAGCTTACCATGAAGATAATATGTAAAGCTTTGATGATGGTATACAGCATCCTAAAAATTTGTTTGCAAAGATAGTTTATTTCGGAAAAAAAGAGAATTTAATCTAAAATCTTTAGCTTAAAATAATAAAGATTAAATATTTTTTAGAATTTAAAAATGAATTTCATATCAACATTAAAATTGAGACTCAAATTGGAACCCTGCCGATTTGAATGATAATCAAAGGGAAGACCATCTACAGGAGCATAGTCTTCTTCCTTTCCTGTCATATTAGTATAAGAAATATTTTTTTGTCTGATACCAAAGCCAATTTTAGGCATAAAGCCAAACCATGAAGACTCTTTATGAATCAAAATGCTGTAGTTAATATTTAAGCCATATTTAGTTCTTTTATAGTCTGCTGAGCTAAAAGAATAATAAACATCATTTTCGTCATAATATTTTCCTGAAATATTTTTTCCTATCTGATTTAAATAGAAAGCTTCTGCTGATACAAAATGTTTTAATCTTGATTGAGGCGCCAGGCTGTAAAAAATTTCCGGTTTTATCTCAAAAACCCTATTTTTCCCCTCAAAATTGCCAATATTTACGGGTGTTATTTTGTCGGTTCCATATGCCAATTCGCTTCCCACCCACCATCTTTCATTTATTTTCCGCATATAACCTATATTATAGCGTTGGTCACGAAAAGGAGCAAAAGCACTTACAGTAAGTATTGATTTGTAATCATCAGATTGAGCATAAATTGTTTTGAAAAAGCTAAAAAAAACAAAAAGAAATAAATATTTTTTCACAAAATGGTTATTAGAATTAGTGTTCCAAATATATTATATTAACGTCTATTCAGCAATAGCATTTTATGATGATTAATGTAGTACTGAAGATTTTTCATAAAAAAACAGGATTTCTCTAAATATAAGAAATCCTGTTTTCATTCTACAAACGTAGAACTTTTTATATTAAGAAATCACGCCTAATTCTTTCCCAACTTTTTCAAAAGCAGCAATCGCTTTATCTAAATGTTCTTTAGTATGAGCAGCAGATAACTGTACTCTGATTCTCGCTTTTCCTTTCGGTACTACCGGATAGAAGAATCCGATTACGTAAATACCTTCATCCATAAGCTTTTCAGCCATTTTCTGAGAAAGAGGTGCATCGTAAAGCATTACCGGAACAATCGCAGCATCTCCGTCCGGAATATCAAAACCTTTCGATTTCATTTCCGTTCTGAAATATTCTGCATTTTCCATTACCTGATCACGAAGGGAAGTGTTATCAGAAATCATATCCAATACTTTCAGAGCAGCTCCTACGATTCCAGGCGCTAAAGAGTTGGAGAATAAATAAGGTCTTGAACGCTGTCTCAGCATATCAATGATCTCTTTTTTACCGGAAGTAAAACCTCCTAAAGCACCTCCTAAAGCTTTTCCTAAAGTAGAAGTGATGATATCTACTCTACCCATTACTTCATTAGCTTCGTGAGTTCCACGGCCTGTTTTTCCGATGAAACCTGTTGCGTGAGAGTCATCTACCATTACCAAAGCATCATATTTATCAGCAAGGTCGCACACTCCTTTTAGGTCTGCAACAATACCGTCCATTGAGAATACTCCGTCTGTTACGATAATTTTGAAACGGTGGTTCTTTTCAGAAGCAGCAATTAACTGAGCTTCAAGATCCGCCATATTATTGTTTTTATATCTGTATCTCGCTGCTTTACAAAGACGAACACCATCAATGATAGAGGCATGATTCAATTCATCTGAAATAATAGCATCTTCTTCCGTAAACAATGGTTCAAAAACACCACCGTTTGCATCAAATGCTGCTGCATAAAGGATGGTATCTTCAAGACCTAAAAAGTCAGCGATTTTTTTCTCCAAATCCTTGTGAATATCCTGTGTTCCGCAGATAAAACGCACTGATGACATCCCATATCCATGAGATTGAATCATTTCCTGAGACGCTTTCATTACTTCCGGGTTGTTGGATAATCCCAGATAATTATTCGCGCAGAAGTTCAAAAGCTTTTTTCCGTTAGCTTCTATTTCTGCACTTTGCTGAGAGGTGATTATTCTTTCTCTTTTGTAAAGTCCGTCATTCTCAATATTCTGAAGTTCGTTCTGTAAATGTTGAAGGTATTTTTCAGAGATCATTTTTGGTAATTTTTTAGATGTGCTAATTTACTAAAAAGGCAGTAAAATAAAACCTTTTATATGTTTAATTCTAAAAAATCAATTCAGGTTTAAGTTTTAACATTATTAGTCTATAAATTTAGTAGGATAATATTTATATTTGTTTAAAATTTGAGAGCATGAGATTAAAGCCGGTACAAAAAATAAAGACAATCAATTCAGAAACCTTTATTAATAACCATATGAAGCCGAGAATTCCAATTATTATTGAAGATTTTATACATCCGGAAAGCCCTGCCTTCAAAAAGTGGAATTATGACTATTTCAAAGAAATTGCAGGAGATCATAAGGTAAACATTTACGGTAGTGAACTTGATTCCCTTGATAGAGTGGCAAGTGATCCTATAGCCCAAAGCACATTTTCAGAATATCTGAATCTTATACAGTCTGCTCCTACTGAACACCGCCTTTTTTTATTTAATTTATTGAAAATAAAACCCGAACTTAAAAATGATCTTATCTACAATGATGTTACGAGTGGTAAAATACTGAAATGGCTGCCTTTTATGTTTTTTGGAGGTGAAGGTTCTGTAACCAGAAACCACATTGATATTGATATGTCACATGTCTTCATTACCCAGTTTCAGGGAACCAAAAGAATCTGGCTCTTCCCGTGGGAACAGTCCGATTTAATGTATAAACTCCCCTACAATTTTCACAGCCTGGCTCAGATTAAAAATCCAGATTACAGAAAATATCCGGCTCTACGTTATTTAAGTGGTTATGAAGCAGTCATTCATCCCGGAGAGACACTTTATATTCCTTCCGGATGGTGGCACTATATCCAGTATGATACGGAGGGATATTCTATCTCAGTAAGAGCGCTTCCATCAAGCCCTCTCGAAAAATGGAGAGGATTTAAAAATTTAGTCATCACCAGACATTTTGATAATTTCATGCGTAAATTATTCAAAGAAAAATGGTTTGAGTACAAAATAAAGACAGCCCGAAAAAGAGGAGCTAAAGCGGCCAGAAAACAAAGAAGCTTTCAAATCTGAAAGCTTCCTGTTATTTTATCGTTAATGACAAGTAAAATACTTATTGATATTTTACAGTTTTTAATTTTAATGTTTAATGAATTTGATGCTCTTTTCATCAATCGTAATGAAGTAAGTTCCTGGAATCAGTTCTGAAATTCCAATCGCTTTACCTGGCTGATACGTTCCTTTTCCTACCAGTTTTCCATCTACAGCATGAATCGTAAAATCTGAAGCTCTGTTTATTCCTTTCAGATTAATTTCATTTTTTGCAGGATTTGGATATAGACCAAAACCTTCCTTCTCAACAGAAGAAACACTTAAAGTATTATCCTGGGTAACAGTAGAGTTTTTCTCCAGAATCTGGTACTCATAATTGAACTGAACACTAGCAATAGGGAATGTTACAGATTCCAAAAAACTTTGGTTATTTGTAGTATTGTTAAGAACCAGATACGCAGTCTGCCCTGAAGTTCCGGTTACTTTTATAGGTAAAGGCATTTCAAAAAAGCTTACGGCAGAGCTGCTTTGTGTCTGAGAAACTTTAAATAAAGCCTGATTACCGCCCTGCATCCATTTTATAGTATACGTAGGATATCCTTCCCCATACACCCAGTCATTGAAAAATCCTGTAAAATCTGTCCCGGTAGACTGAAGCAAAGAAGCATTAAAATCTGCAGTACGCGCATAGCTGTAAGCCAGATTCGGTCTCGCGTGATAATCTTTAAGCGCCTGATAAAAAACAGCATCACCTAAAATCCACTTCAACATTCTCAATACATATCCTCCTTTGGAATAAGACAGTCTGCTGTCAAATATTCTGTTGATACTTGAAAGTCCGGTATCCGGTACATACACCGTTCCTGTTGTACTTGCTGTAATATAACTGGATTGACCTTGCAGATAATTCAGAAACTCTGTATTGGTCATCAGTAGTTTTTCATTGGCAAGATGTTCTCCAAAAGTAGCAAAACCTTCATTCAGCCAGATATCATTCCATGCACCACAAGTTACCTTATCTCCAAACCATTGGTGAGTAAGCTCATGGGCAATAAGCTGCTTGCTCCAACCTCCCATAGAAGACATTGTCTGATGCTCCATTCCTCCTCCATACATAAATTCCATATGTCCGTATTTTTCATTTCGGAAAGGATAAGAACCAAAATAGGTTTCAAAAGTATTCATCACCTGTTTCGTCCATTCAATATTATTCAGACTGGTTTGATTTGAATTGGTGGAAGGATAAATATAGTTGACAAAAGGAAACGGAGGGTTTCCGATGGTATCAGTAAGCTTGACAAAATTAGTAATGGAAAGTGCAATCAGATAAGCGGGTGTAGGATACATTGTTCTCCAGAAAGTAAGCTTCGTAGATCCTGTAGGAAAAGTTTCGGACATTAGTTTTCCATTGGCAGCAACGCTGTAATTGGATGGCGTTGTAATTTTGAAATCAAATCTTTCAATTTTATCATTCAAACTTTGTTTTGTTGGAAACCAGTCTTGTGCACCATAAGGTTCGTTTAACGTAGAAAGTACCGGAACTCCGCCCTGAGTAGCTGTTGTGAAGGCTCCATTGGCACTAGGCGGCGTACCTGAATAGTGAATCGTCAGAGAATCCAGTGTATTGGCAGTGAGCGGAGCTTGAAAATCAATTTTCACTTCGTTGGAAGGAAGTTGTTGAAAAGTAAGGTTGTTCCCATGATATTTAACCTGAGAAACCGTTAAAGAAGTTGTCAGATCAAAATAAATACTGCCTATATTCTGAGTAGGCTTAAAATGAGAAGTTACCGATCCGGAAATAGTATTGGAAGCCGGATTAAGAGTAACATCCATTCTTTGATACTGTAAATCGTAATTCAGAGTATTGGGATTTGTATTCCCGATATTCATTTTTTGCGTAAAGGATTTTTTCTCTTTTTCGATCAATCCTTTCATATCGATGTTTTGCTCATGCTTCTGGCTATAGAATTGCTGGGAAATTAAAAATCCCAACACCAAAAGGTACAATTTTGTCATGTTTAGAAAAATTTAATCAAATATAAAAAAAACCTTTTAATCAATGATTAAAAGGCTGTTATAATATATAAAATAAAAAATATTTAAAGATCCAGTGCAGGTTCAAGAATTTTCTCCATTCTCTTTTTCACCATATCTACCGATCCGGAATAGTTATTCACCATTAAAGAGAACACCAATGTTTTCCCGGAATTCGTCTTCAGATAACCTGCTAATGTTTTTACTTTATTCAACGTTCCTGTTTTCGCAAAAACCTGTCCGTTACCTTCTCCAATGAACATTCTTTTTAAAGTACCGGATTGTCCTCCGATCGGTAAAGAAGTAAGATAGGATCTGTAATATTTCTGATCCATCAAAGAAGTAAGAAACTTCGCTTGGGAAATAGGAGTTACATTATTGCTTCTTGAAAGTCCGCTTCCATCCATATAATTAAGACCAACCATATCAAAACCGGCATCTTTCAGGTGATTAGTCACCACAATTCTTCCTGATTCTGAGGTCTGGTCACCCATTTTCTGATAACCAACAGTTCTTAGCAACGCTTCAGCCAATGAATTATCACTGTGTTGATTGGTATAATAAATAATATCACCTAAAGTCGGGGATTTATAAGCTGAAAGCATTTTTCTTCCTTCCGGAGCTGTATCTGTCATTTTTGGACTTACTTTTCCGGTAACAGGAATTCCGCTTTTTACCAATGTTGTTCTGAAAGAGTTCGCAAGATATGCAGGAGCATCAGGAAGTTTGGTTGTTAAAACTCCATTTCCTTCATATTTATCAGCATACACCATCTGATGAGCGTAAGGGGAAACATAGAAAAATTTCTTTTCCGTTGAGAAACCTCCTTTTTTAACGATCAGTTTTTCGTTAGCTGGGTTGATATCACGGGTACTTCCTGCAGGCAGATAATAATTATTGTTTTCCAACCATACAACATTTTCCGGAAGCATTGAAATATTGCCTTTGAAAAGCGCTGTCTGAATGATAATATCACCATTTACCTTTTTGATTCCCTCTCTTGAAACTCCGCCTACGAAATCTGAAATAATATCTCTGTAAGATGATGCACCCGCTTTGTTTGTTCCCAAAGAAGGGTCACCGCTTCCTATCACATAAAGATTTCCATTTAAAACTCCATTTTCATCTATAGTTCCTGAATACTCAAGCTGAGTCATCCAACGGTAGTTTTCACCCAGCAGGTTTAATGCTGTTTCCGTCGTAAGCAGCTTTGTAGTAGAAGCAGGTACTAAAGGAGTATTTTCATTGTACGAAGAAATTACCTTCTTCGTTTTCGGATCGTACACTACGAATCCCCAGCTTGCATTTTTCAGCACAGGATCCGCCATCATTGTGTTCACATTAATATCTACAAGTTCTTTTGCTGACAACACAGTTTTCTCCACCATCGTACTAACGGGTGAAGGCAGGTTTAGACTGCTTTTCTGACTGTCATAATTCTGAGAATAAAGAACGGTAGAAACGGTAGATTGAGCCAGGAAAAGACCAGAAGCCAACACCGCCGCACTTGAAATATATTTTCTGAAATTTACCATCTATCTTCTTTTTGTTCTATAGTTTTGACTCTATAAAAAATGAAAGGTTAAATCATTCAATAAAAGAGCCAAACACTTAATCAACGTCCAAAAGTAGAAATTATTGTTATATAACGGACCACTGACCCATTATAAAAGAGTGTAAAGTTTGTTAAAAATTGTTAAAAATCCACAAAAACATCTTTTTTAATGCTTTGATATGCAGTGATTTCATCAAATTCTTTTAAACTTATCAAAACCAGGCTTTTGAATTTCTCATAGTTTTTCCCACGGGGAAGCTTAAGCATAATCTGGAACTGGTACAGATTATTAAGCCTTGCAATCTGAGCTCTTTCAGGGCCTAAAACACAATCTTCAGGAAGATATTTTCTGAGAATAGAACCCAGAAACTGAGAAGCTCGGTCCACTTTATCCTCCTTTCTGTGTTTCATTTCAATCATAATCAGCTTGGTAAATGGCGGATAATGGAATTTCTGGCGCTCAGTAAGGATATATTTATAGATCTTGGCAGGATTGTTCATCTTGATCAGCTGGAATACAGAATGATCAGGATTGAAAGTCTGAATGAGGATTCTTCCCTTTCCGGAAACTCTTCCGGCTCTTCCTGAAACCTGTGTGATCAATTGATAAGCTCTTTCTTCTGCTCTGAAATCCTGTACATATAATAAGGAATCCGCTTTTGGAATTGTAACGAGTTCTATATGATCAAAATCAAGTCCTTTGGAAATCATTTGAGTTCCTACGATGATATCTGTTTCTCCGTCTTCAATCTTTTCATACAGCTTTTCGTATGCAAATTTCTTACGCATAGAATCTACATCCATTCTGTCCACTTCGTTTTCAGGGAACAGTTTGGAAACCTCTTCATGAATCTGCTCTACCCCTACTCCTCTTTCGTTCAGCTTTTCGGAATTGCATTTCGGGCAGGTTCTTGGCTTGGAAGCTCTTTGTCCGCAGTAATGGCATTTCATTTCATTCGCTGCCTTGTGATAGGTCATTACCACATCACAATTGGAACAGTAGTTGACATACCCACAGCTCTCACATTCTATTACATTGGAATAGCCACGACGGTTGTGCAGAACAATCGCCTGCTTTTTTTCATCCACCGTTTTCTTAATCTCTTCAACGAGTTTCAGAGAGAAATTTCCGGAAACTTTTTTAGATTCCAGGGCTTCTTTGAAATTGATCAGTTCATATTCCGGCAGATTTACATTCCCGAATCTTTCATTCAGGAAAATATATTTCATTTTATCTTTTCTGGCTCTGTAGTAGCTTTCAACAGAAGGTGTTGCAGATCCCAGGATCACTCCCGCATTATAAAATCCACCCAATACCAACGATGCATCTTTAGCGTTAAAATAAGGGGTCACTTCTCTTGGTCTGTAGGCAGAATCATGCTCTTCATCTACCACAATAAGTCCCAGGTTCTGATAAGGTAAAAACAAAGCATTCCGGGTTCCGATCAGAATGCGGATATCATTCTGCCTGATTCTTCTCCAGACTTCGACCCTTTCAAAATCGGTCAGTTTCTGGTGATAAAATCCTAGTTGCCGGCCGTATTTTTTTTCTAATCTCTGGGTAATTTGTTTGGTCAGGGAAATTTCAGGAAGTAAAAACAAAACATTCTTTCCTTCTTTGATACATTCTTCAATTTTTTCTAAATAAATATGTGTTTTCCCGGATGAAGTTACCCCATGAAGCAGGACATTTTTCCCTTCTTCAAATGCTTCATCAATCTCAGATTTAGCAATTTTCTGCTGTTCTGAAAGCTCTTCCAGTTCTTCAATCTCTCCTTCATAGCTTTCAATTCTGTCTTTCTGCATGTAGTATTCCTCCACCAGACCTTTATCTGCTAAAGGCTTAAAGTGTGAACTTCCGAAATAACCATCCTCAAACAGCTCAGATTTTTTGATAGGAGCATCAGGATTTTCTGTCTGTTTTTCTAAAATAAGAAGGAACAGATCTTTCTGCTTTTGGGCTCTGTTTAGTTTTAAAAGTATATCCGTAAGGTTCTGATTGGCCAAAACCTCATCCTTAATTCTTACGTAAGCTACTTCTTTGGCTTTATATTTTTCAGCAATTTTCTCGTCAATCTCAATATACTGAAGATCAATCAATGAATTGACAGTCTTGATGATATCTTTTTTAGGAATAAAAGCCTCAATATCCGTCAGATTGATCAGCTGCCGAACTTCCAGTGCCTGAATCAGGTACATTTCGTTGACATCAAGATTTTCAAAATCTACAACGACTCCAGGTTTTAATTTTAAATAGGTTTCACTCTCCAGTTTTAATGAAGAAGGGAATGAAAACCTGTAGATTTCTCCCAGACTGCACATGTAATATTCCGATAGCCAATTCCAGAAATCAATTTGCTCTTGAGGCATAATCGGTTTATCATCCAGCATGCTGATGACTTCCTTTGCTACAAAGTTTTCCGGTGCGTTATTATGAAGCTCAAATACAAGTCCTGTATAGATTTTCTTTCCTCCAAACGGTACCAGAACACGCATTCCGGACTGAATTTCGGACATCATTTCTTCGGGAACTTTATACGTGAAAGATCCTTTGAGGTTCAGTGGTAAAACAATTTGAGCGTATTGCAAGGGAAATATTTAAAGTGTAAAATTAGATTTTTCTTCAGAGAACTGCAACTTTGCAGAAATTCTTTGATGCTCTTTAACAAACCTTAGAATCCTACTTAAGAATTATGAGGTATATTCCCACCTTTCATTTTGCCATAGAAATCGGAATGACAATTGGTTTGATATACTTCAGGAATACAACCTGTTCAATCAGCGAAATTTGCAAAAAAAATCAATAATAATTCAATAGGAACGGACTTTAGTCCGTTTGATAAAAATTAAAATTTCAATTGGCTTTAGCCAAAACCTAGATTACAACGCAATATTCGCAAAGGTATTATTAATTGGTTTAATTCGTTCGCAAAGGCGTTTCACTTAGCTAAGATATTCCTACGGAATGACAAATAACATGTATAAAACCGATATCAATTGACAGTATTGAGAAAGAGCCATCTTATCGTTAAAAAAAGTATTCGGTCATCTCATACCAAAATACAGAAGTAAAAAATCCTACAATGATACTGACTCCAATGATCAGGTTGGTCAGTTTTGTATTGAGTCTGAACTGTTCTGCAATGATACTCGAGGTAACCAATGTTGGCATTGCCGCTTCAAATACAGTAATTTTAGCTAAATCTCCTTTTATTCCCAATAATAAAGCCATCCCAAGAACAATTGCCGGTGCCAGAATAAGCTTATAAAGCATTGACATCGACATCTGCGGAATGAGTTTTCTCCATCCGTTAAATTTCAGCTGTAGTCCAACCGAAAACAGGGCTAATGGACTTACCGTAGCTGCAAGCTTATCAAAAAACGGTTCTGCAACGGTAAAATCAATGAACTGCGATAATACTAAAGCGGAGATACAGCCAATTAATGGTGGAAACGTAATAAGCCTTTTTAAAATAAATACTGCACTTACTTTTCCTGATCTGCTTCCTCCTTTCACTGCAGCAATAATTCCGAGGGTTGAAAGGGCAAAGAACATTGTTTGATCACAAATAATGGCAATACTCAGGAGACCTTCTCCATAAAAAGCACTGATTAAGGGAAATCCTATGAATGATGTATTGCTGTAACCGCTTGCCAGTTCCAAAGTACTTCTTGAACGCCTTGAATATCCCCTGCTCTTGCTGTAAAACATCATAAAGAAAAAGCAGAACACAGAAATTAAAAATGTGGCTGCAATCGGAAACAACATTTCTGTTGTCCATTTTACTTTAGGCAGATATTTAAACGAAACTGCCGGAAGAGCAAGATAAAGAATCCAGGTATTGATACCCTTGTGGGCATCGGGGTGGATAGATTTTGTTGCTTTGAATATCATTCCTGCAATGATACACACTGCAATCAGAACAAAATTTACCATAATTATAAAGAAATATGATGCAAATTTACGGCTGATTTTTGAGTTGGAAGGGTAAAATTTATATTTTTTTAGGTATAAACCATGTCAAGGTTTAGAACCTTGACATGGTTTGACTACTTGAGAGCGTTAGAAAAACATTAGTCCTTCATCACATCCCAAAGACTCATGACTTCAATTTTTTCCAAAGGTTTGGAAAGGGTAATTCTTTTTGAAGTTCCTGGTAACAGATCAAAGAAATTATCACTGAAATGAGTATCTCCGATCAGATAGATATCTTTTGCCAAGACATCTGTTGACATTTCAATTTCAGTGGGTGATATTTTTCTGATTTTAATCTCAGGTTTTGGGAGCTTTATATCTTTTGGTTTATTGAAAAAGAACAGTTTTTGAAGTGCTGCATCTTTTTCGGAACTGATCTTTAAAACAGTTTCAGACAGATTAAACTGAGCCAATTCTGATTTGTTAATGCTTCTAATTTTCTTACTTACATCGGCATTTACAACATCTGAGTGATTGGCTTTCCAAAGTGTTTTTCCTTTGAGGTCAATGAGTTCAAACTTTATATCTGTTTTCAGTTCTTTCAACAGATCGCTTATCAGATAAATATCATAGTTTTTTTCGGTCTCTACAACTGATACCAATACAGGTTCAAAGCTTCTTTTTGCCTGATAATGGAAGGCTTTCCAGTTTCCAAGATAATCTATAGACGACCATGAAACTACAGGCCAGCAGTCGTTAAGCTGCCAATACAGTGTTCCCATATTATAAGGTTTTGCACGGCGGTGAGCTTCGATCGCGATCTGCATTCCTCTTGCCTGCAATAGCTGTGAAACATAATTGTATTGTGTAAAATCTGCAGGAATTTTATAATCGCGTTTCAGGTATTCATTAATAATATCCCAGCCACGGGCATGCTTTTCATGCGCTTTGATGGTTGAGTTTTGTAGATTTAAATCCGGAGTTCCTGAAAACATGGATTTTGTAGTTTCAAGGCTGGGTGTTCCCTGAAAACCATATTCAGACATGAAACGCCCTACTTTTTCGTTGTAAATTTCAAATGGCTGCTCACCCCACCAAACTCCCCAATAATGAGAATCTCCTTCTGTAAGGCTTTCTTTATGTCCCCAGCCAATGGACGGCGAACTCGGCCAATATATATTTTTATCTGACTTCAGGCTTTCTGCCAATGCATTGGGAATCACATCATGGAATAACTTTTTATAGTCTTTCCAAACCTGCAGCGAATCGTTTTTTGAATATTTAAACTGTTTCTGATATCCCCAGTTGACAATAGCTTCATCAATTTCATTATTCCCGCACCACAAAGCAATCGAAGGATGATTCTGAAGTCTGCTGACCTGGTCTTTTACTTCTTCTTTTACATTGTTCAAGAATGCTTCGTCTGCAGGGTAGAAACTTCCTGCAAACATAAAATCCTGCCAGACTAAAATCCCGTTTTCATCGCATGCTTTATAAAACTCATCGTCTTCATAAATACCTCCGCCCCAGATACGGATCATATTCATATTGGCGTCTTTGGTATCTTTGATCAGCTGATGGTATTTTTCTTTGGTCATTCTAGGTGAAAAACTGTCTCCCGGAATCCAGTTGGTTCCTTTAATATATAACGGATGTCCATTCACTTTAAAATAGAACGACTTTCCTTTTTCATCTTTTTCCTGTACCAATTCAACCGTTCTTAATCCTATCCTGATATTTTTACCATCAATATTCTTAAGATCTTTTGAAAGTTTTATTTTAAAATCATAAAGATTAGCATCACCACGTCCGTTAGGTTGCCAAAGCTTCATTCCTTTTGTTTCGTAAGGAACCGAAATTGTATTGATTCCTTTTTTTAAAGATATTTTTTGGTGAATTTTATTAAGATCTAAGGTGTAATCACCTGTATTTTCAGCATAAATTTCTATGTCAAAACGTAAATCATTAATAGTTTTAGAAGTTTTGTTCTGAATATCTTTAACGGTAATAATTTTAGCATTATTCCAGAATTCTAATTGAACATCCTTCCAGATTCCTGCAGTAACAAGCCTTGGTCCCCAATCCCAGCCAAACTGATATTGTGCTTTTCTCACAAAGCTTCTTGGTGATTCCGGCATCGTAAACGAGACTTTTTTAGCCAGTTCTTTTCCGGTATTGACGGCAGATTGAAACTTTACCTGTACGATATTATTACCTGCTTTTAAATATTGTTTTACAGGAATATTCCACTTCCTGAACATATTATCCGTTTTTTTTAAGAGCTTTCCATTAAGATAAACTTCAGAAAATGTATCCAGACCATTAAAAACCAAATCAATATTATCATTTTTCAATTCCTGAGATGAAACCGTAAATTGAGTCTGATAATCCCAATTTTCATTTTCTATCCATTGTACTTTTTTTTCATTTTCATCTTTAAAAGGATCAGGAATAATCTTGTTATTCATCAGATCCAAATGAACTGTTCCCGGTACTTTCGCAGGAAGCCAGTTTTGATCTTTTGAATTTTTAAACTGCCAGTTTTCGGAAGATAAACTTCTCTGGGAAAACTGTGCAGAAAGGATATTCTGCGTGAAAAGAAAAGCAAAAAGGATCGTTCTATTCATCAATAAATTTGTTTTGTATCATTACAATACCAGTGATTTTGTCATTCCGAGGAACGAAGGAATCTCTACTCTAAGAATTTAGATTCCTGCTGCGCTTGGAATGACAAACTGAGCGTATATCATTTATTATTTACTCTTCAATGCAGCCACCTCATCCGGATTGGCAAAAGCCCCGCCATCAGTAATTGCAGAAGAATGGAAGTAATCTGCATTTGTAGTTGCTCTTATTTCTTCAATATTGGATGAACGAAGTCCACCTCCTATAAGTATTTCTATTCTTCCATCGGAAAGTTCAACCAGCTTTTTCAGATTTTCTTTTCCTTCTGATACATTGGGTTTCTGGCCGGAAGTAAGAATGGTTGTAAAGCCGCATTCAATTACTTTTTCTAACGATTCTTCCAGGCTTGCAGCACGGTCAAAGGCACGGTGGAAAGTACATGGAAGCGGTGCAGCCAGTTCTACTAATGTTTTATTCTGTTCAATATTAACCTCATCATTTTCGTCGAGAATACCGAATACAAAGCCATCTGCCTTTAAAGATTTCAAATAAACCAAATCATTTTTCATCTGTTCAAATTCTGAATCAGAATAAGTAAAATCTCCTCCTCTAGGACGGATCATTACAAAAATTGGGATATTAATTTTTTCATGAAGCTTTTCCATGGTTTCAAAATCCGGGGTTGTACCACCTTCACTGAGACCGTCACATAATTCTATTCTGTCAGCTCCGTTTTCAAAAGCAATCATTGCTGATTCAGGATTAAAACACGCTATTTCTATCTTTGACATTGTATTATATCTGTTTAATTCTATTTTGGTTCGTCCTGCAATACATCTGCAATGAGAAAGGAACCGTTTTCTTTTACTACTTTTATTACTGAAGGATATTTCGCTTTAAAACCATCATCAACCAACACTACATTAAAGGTATATTCATCTTTTGAGGAAGATTTTAAATCACAGCTTCCGACTTCAATCTTATTCCAATCCTGAGCCGTAATTAAGAAACCTACTCCAATCCCTGATTTACTCGTATCAAATTTCGATTTCCACTTATCCTGAAACTCTTTTTCTGTAAGGCTTCCATCTACATCCATATCTACATTTGTTGCATCCGTTTTATAATCGAAATAATCTTTGGTTGTGATCTTCTGCATACTCTTTTCTTCACTTCCGATATCAGCTTTAAAATAATCAACAATGCTCTTTTCCAACCATTTTTTTGCATCTTCTACTTCATTGGATTCATTATTTAAAACTACTTTTTTTTCTGTCTGCTGTAGTTCTATGGCTGTTTTCATCTCCTTCTTTTCTTCTTTGCATGCAATAATCAGAAATAAAGAAGCGATAATCGTTCTTTTCATATTTGTTGTATGTTTTGGATAAAGCTCATTCCTATTGAATTTTTAAATTATTTCAAAGCAAATTCCGGTTTCTCAAGGCGGTTTCCTTTCTGATCATAAACGGCAAAGTTGAATCCGTCCTGAATACAGTAAGAACCATATTCTCCCTGTTTATTAATCGCAATAAAGCCTACCTGAATGTCTTTTAGGTTTTTGTTTCTTCGCTGTGCGATTTTTACAATTCTGTCTACTGCTTCTTTGCAGGCTTCCTGTGGATTTCTACCCTGTCTCATCAGTTCAACCACAAGATGGGTTCCTACCGTTCTTATCACTTCTTCGCCATGACCGGTTGCCGTAGCCGCTCCTACTTCATTATCTACAAACAGGCCTGCTCCGATAATGGGGGAATCTCCTACTCTTCCATGCATTTTAAAAGCCATTCCGCTGGTTGTACATGCTCCGGAAAGGTTTCCCTGGGCATCCAACGCGATCATTCCTATGGTATCGTGATTTTCAATATTGGCTATGGGCTTATACTGGCTGGTTTTTAACCATTCTTTCCATTCTTTTTCAGATTCCGGAGTGAGAAGATTTTCTTTTTTAAATCCTTGTGAAAGGGCAAACTGCAATGCTCCGTCACCTACCAGCATAACATGGGGTGTTTTTTCCATAACTGCTCTGGCAACGGAAATAGGGTTTTTCACATGCTCCAGACATGCTACTGAACCAATATTATAATTTTCATCCATGATACAGGCATCCAGCGTTACTCTTCCATCTCTGTCCGGACGGCCTCCATACCCCACACTTCTTTCTTTAGGATCTAATTCTACAAGACGAACTCCTTTTTCTACTGCATCCAAAGCCTTTCCTCCTTTTCCAAGGATCGTCCATGCTTCTTCGTTAGCTTTTAATCCGAAATTCCAGGTAGAAAGGACAATCGGTTTATTTACAGCTGTGACAATAGGTTCAGGTAATTCGGCAGCCATTAGATCCAGTGGGTTTACGGCAAGTGCGGCTGTTGCAATTCCCAGTTTTTTAATAAAACTTCTTCGGTTATTGTTCATGGTATCTCAAATTGTATAATACCCACAAATCTAAAAAAAACTTCTATGAAATCCTCATGGCGGCTCAACGAATATCCGTGTATTATTTTTATTTATCTTTACTGCTGTAATGGACTCATTTAAAACTTTCAGAAATATCTCTTTTTTTCAGGAACTTTCTGATGAAGAAATTACTATTTTGGTTAATATCAGTACCCCAAAATTGCTTCAAAGAAAAGAAAAGCTTACAGAACCCGGCAAGTCTTTTAATCAATTATTCATTCTTTCCCATGGATTATTAAGGTTTTTCTTTGATGATGAAGACGGCGTTGAAAGCAATCTTTTTCTCCCTTCTGAAAAGGAAGCTGCCATTATGGAAAGCCCGGAGTCATATGCTAATAAAAATGAAGGAAAATATACTATAGAAGCCGTATTGGAAAGTCAGATTTTCCTTTTCAACAAGAATGAATTTGAAGAAGCTGCATTTCAGAACAGAGGGATTTATAATGTATATCTCAAATCTTTGAAACAGATCATCAGTATATTAAAAGTACGTACAGAACAGTTTTGTTCTACTTCCCCGCATTCCCGGTATGAAGAGTTTCTGGAAACCCGTCCTTTTACTTCACAGAATGCCAACAGAAAGTATATTGCTAATTTTCTGGGTATCACTCCCAACTCACTTTCAAGAATGACAGCCCGTATCCATAAAAAAAGGAACGAAAGAAAAAAATAACTTAGGAATACTTTTTCTCACTTTATTCATTCTATTTTTGCTTACTCAAAACACTATTATACCATTAATTAAAAAGCAAAATGAGAAAAATATCACCTAAAAAAACGACTTATTATTGAATTACCTTTAATATTTCTTAAGATTCACAGTAATCGGCAGGTTAAATACTGACCGCCAGGTTACAACCTTGTTTACATTTTATTATTACCTCATACAATTATTTTATGCAAAGAATATCCTTACTTCTTTGCCTGTTATTATCATGCAATTTTGTTCAGGCATCAACAGGCAGCTTAGAAGATAATATAGCAAATTCTGCTTCTTGGTTAATTTTACTTGTTTTACCTATTGCAGGAATTTATCTTTTCTGGAAAGTTCATATCTATCCGGAAAAAGTAGCTGAGAAAAAAAAACATCCTCAGCTGAACGCCATAAAAAGTATGTGCCTCCTTTCCCTTGTTTTCGGAGGCCTTTTATGGCCGATTGCGTTAATCTGGGCCAACTATGATTACGGAAACCCAGAACCCCCTAAAAAAGACATGGATAACACAGATTCTACTGAAGAAGAATTTAAAACCCTCGAAAATTAACAAATATGCTGGAACTACTCGTCGCAATATATGCCGGAATATGCTGGCTCCTTATTAAAAAATTAAAACTGATCCCTTGGACATTTACCACACAGGTGGTGGTATATTCATTACCTATCTTCGGATCTATTGCTTTGATATTAAGCTTAAATTACTACTGTCCTATCACTTCTGATGTAAAGGTGGGAAACAGGAGTGTGGATATTACCACTCAGGTTTTAGGGAAAGTGAAAAAAGTATATGTCACCACTAATCAGGAAGTAAAAAAGGGAGACACTTTATTTGTACTGGACAGAGAGCCTTATGTACAGGAAATCAAATCTCTGGAAGCTAAACTAAGCAATATGAAAGCTACTGTAAGTTCTTATAATACAGACATCTCAGCTTCCAGGAAAAATATTGCAGGTTTACAGTCACAGCTGGATCTAGCTAATAAAAGAGCAGTTCAGTATAAGGAATTGGTGGAAGCAGGAGCGGCTAATAAATTTGATCTTGAGCAGGCAGTCACCAATGTACAGGATCTGCAGTCCAGAATCAGTGCTGCACAGTCACAGCAACAATCTTTGGAGACTAAATCCAATGCTTCTTATGGTGGAGAAAATTCATCGGTATCTGAAATTCAGGCAAAGCTGGATCAGGCAAAATGGAATCTTTCCCAAACCGTTGTTCTGGCTCCCACCGATGGAGTAATTCCCAATGTTCAGTTGAATGAAGGAGCAATCATGGCACCTTTTAAATCTGCTTTCGTTCTGATTCAGAAGCAACAGTCAGTGATTGGATTTTTTGCCCAGAACGAACTGGAAACGGTAAAAAACGGTGATGAAGTGGAGCTGGCTCTTAAAACAGAACCGGGAAAAGTAGTGAAGGCCAGACTTGAATACGTGATTGATGCTACCAGCCAGGGAATTATGAATAATGCAGGAGGAATGTTGGGAGGAAACGGTTCTACAGCGGGGCTTCCTGATACTGCGAGACAATTACCGGAAACTGATGGGAAACTTATCGCCAAGTTTGTATTGGAAGATAGCCAGAAACAGCTTACCGTCGGGGCAAGGGGAACGGCTGTCATTTATTCTGACCATATCAAACCGCTTCATCTTATCCGAAAAGTAATGGTACGTGTCAGCAGTAAAATCAACTATCTGATTCCTAAACTTCATTAACATGTACAAGAAATTAATTTTATTGGGTGTACTTTCCGTAAGTTTAAGTTCATGCCTTGGCTATAAAGAGCCAACTAAGGAAAATATAAACCAGCTTAAAGAAAAGAGTGAAATTGCTTCTCATATAGAAATCCCGGATGAATGGATCTTCGACAGAAAAGCGAACTCCAGATCCATTTCCTATGACTGGATCAATGATCTTAAAACACCTCAACTGGAAACCCTGATTAATGAAGGAATGGTATACAATGCTGATCTGATTATTGCAAAGGAAAAACTGAATCAGATTGAACTGGCAATGGAAATTGCAGGAAGTGATCTTTATCCCAGTGTAAGCGCAGTAGCCAATACTTCTAATAATTTAGTAAGTGACAGCCAGATCAGGCGTCTTGCATTAAAAGCTAATTGGGAGATTGATCTTTGGGGGAAAAACAAATCTTCACAGATGGCAAGCACCAGCAATTATTTTTCTGCAAAACATCAGAATACCTTGCTGCATCAATCTATCGCCGGGATGATTGCTAAAGCTTATTTTCTGAATATCGCAGGAAATATTCAGGAAGATAAGATTGAAAGTTACATTCAGAAATCTAAAGACCTGGAAAAGCTATATGTTATTCAAAAGAAGGTTGGAACAGCAAATGCTTTGGATATCTCTAATATAACAGGAGAGATTATTTCCCTGCAAGGCTATCTGGAAAAGGTAAAAAATGCGAATGCACAATCCAGAAGATCACTGGAACTGCTCACCGGAAAATATCCGGAAGGGAAACTGGCAACCCAAAACTTTTTTAATCCTGCCGGGAATAGTATTCCTGAGTCTTTTCCTCTTGAACTTTTGGAAAACAGATCAGACATACAGGCCAGTCATTTTCAGATTGAAAAGGCTTTTTATGAAGTACAGCAGGCAAAGGCAGCAAGACTTCCTTCATTGAACATAACTTCATCTCTTGGATCTGCCGGAAGTAATGTGGAATCTATCAATTCTTTATTTTCAAGTCCCTTATTAAAAGTGGGTGGCGGATTGGTTTCTCCGCTATTCAACAGCGGAAAATTAAAAAAGAATGTGGAAATAAAAACTTCCCAGCAGAAACAGGTTGTTGAAGAATATTCAAAAGCTGTTCTGAATGCTTTGAACGAAGTGGAGTCTTCTTTGGCCAATCTCCGTTCTATTGAAAAACAGATTACTTTTACTACTAAGGCCGTCAATGAGCTGAAAAATAATATTACGCTCACCGAGAAACAAATAAAAGTAGGCACAAACAACAGTTTTGTATTGATCCGTAAACAGAGGGATCTCCTGAAAAACGAAATGAACCTCATCAGTCTGGAGCTTCAGTACAGAATAGAGCGCATTAATCTTTATATGGCTTTAGGCGCAGAGAACTTCATTTATTCATAATTTTATACTTAAAAGACTGCAGATTATTTTCTACAGTCTTTTTTAAGATATTAATGGGGTAATCTGTCTCTGAAATATCCATATACCCATGTTCCTGCAACAGCACTCAACAGAGTAACAGATACTGCCAAAGCTCCTGTTCCGATCTGAGCAAAAAGAGGTCCGGGACAAGCTCCGGTGATGGCCCATCCAAAACCAAATATCAATCCTCCATAAATCTGACCTTTATTGAACTTCTTGGGAGCCAGTGTAATGGGTTCGCCATATATTGTTTTTATCTTGAATTTCTTGATCAACTCTACAGAAATCATTCCCACTAATACAGCACTTCCGATGATTCCGTACATATGGAAAGACTGCAGACGGAACATTTCCTGTATTCTGAACCAGCTGATCACTTCCGCTTTCACAAATATAATCCCGAAAATAATTCCTGCAGCAAGGTATTTCAGGTTGTGATACCATTGATGCGTAAGCTTACTTTCATTTACACAAACAGTATCCTGAAGGCGTATATCTTGTTCTTTTTCTTTTATCATTATTTCAAATTCTCTTTACAAATTAAACTTACAGGGAAAGGATCACAGGCAGAATAAGATTGGCCATTACAAAACCTCCGATCATAAAACAGATTGTTGCCACCAAAGAAGGCCACTGCAAATTGGAAAGCCCCATAATTGCATGCCCGCTGGTACATCCTCCTGCATATCTTGTTCCGAAACCTACTAAAAAACCACCACCAACCATTGTGATAAATCCTTTCCAGGTCAGCAGATTTTCAAAATTCATCAGTTGTACCGGGATCAGACTGCTGTAATCTGTAATTCCGTAGCCTGCCAGTTCGGTTTTCAGATCAGGATTAACTATTATTTCTGCAGGATTAAGCAAAAAATTGGCAGCAATCATCCCTCCGAAGAAGATTCCTAGTACAAAAAATAAATTCCAGGCTTCTTTTTTCCAGTCGTATTTGAAAAAGTTCACATTTGCCGGTATACAGGCAGCACAGACATGCCTCAGCGAAGAGCTTATTCCAAAGGATTTATTTCCCATCAGCAATAAGGCAGGAACGGTAAGACCAATTAATGGGCCTGCAATATACCATGGCCACGGTTCTTTTATAATCTCCAGCATTTTTTCTTTTTTTAATCTAATTTATTTAAAATTTTAGTCTGACACACAAAATCACTTTTAGGAATACTTTTAGTGGATGCAATAGCTTTAAAACCTCCTTCAATTTCTGTAAAATTCCTATATCCTCTTGCCTGAAGGATGCTTGCGGCCATTGTACTTCTGTATCCGCTTCCACAATGCATATAAAAATGTTCTTCCGCCCGTAATTCATTAATCCATTCATTAATATACGCTAAAGGCATGCTGTAGGCTTCATGAATATGTTCTGCATTGTATTCACTTTCTTTTCTTATATCAATGATTTTTTCTTCTTTTTCTTTTATTTTGGTTTCAAACTGTTCTGCAGAAATTCGGTTGATAAAGTCTGTTTCTTTTCCATTCATTTCCCAAGCTTTAAATCCACCTTCCAAAAATCCTAAAATATGATCAAATCCCACTCTGCTTAATCTTGTTACCGCTTCTTCTTCAGTTCCTTTTTCCGTTACCAGAAGAATAGGTTGGTTTACATCAGCAATTAAAGCTCCTACCCAAGGGGCAAAATCACCATCCAGTCCTATATTTACCGACTGTGGGATAAAACCTTTTGCAAATTCACGATTGTTTCTTACATCTAAAATTAAAGCTCCTGAAACTTCAGCAATTTCCTCAAACTGTTCCGGAGCAAGAGCATGCAATCCCTGAGAAAGAACTTCATCAAAACTGTTGTATCCTTTTTTATTCATCATAACATTCATTGCAAAATAAGCAGGAGGAGGTAAAAGTCCATCTGTTACTTCTTTTATAAAACTTTGTCTGTCTTTTTGATTCAAAGCATAATTGGTTCTTTTCTGGTTTCCCAATGTATCTATCGTTTCTTTCTGCATATTTTTACCACAGGCAGAACCGGCCCCGTGGGCAGGATATACAGTAATATCATCATGTAAAGGCAAAATTTTATGATACAAACTGTCATATAAAAGTCCTGCCAGTTCTTCCTGAGTCATATTCGCTCCTTTCTGTGCCAGATCCGGACGGCCTACATCTCCAAGGAATAAGGTATCACCGCTGAAAAGTGCTTTTTCAACGCCATTTTCGTCCATCAAGAGATAACATGAGCTCTCAAGAGTGTGTCCAGGTGTATGAAGGACTTTAATTTTAATATCTCCTATTTCAAATATCTGATGATCTTCTGCAATGATGGCCTTAAACTCAGGATTTGCGCTCGGTCCATACACAATCGGAGCTCCGGTTTTATGGCTTAAATCAAGATGCCCGCTTACGAAATCTGCATGAAAATGAGTCTCAAAAATATATTTCAACTGTACTCCATCTTCCTGCAATCTGTTGATATAAGGCTGTGTTTCTCTTAAAGGATCAATAATTACTGCTTCCCCAGCTGAAGTAATGTAGTAAGCTCCCTGCGCAAGACATCCTGTATAAATCTGTTCTATTTTCATTATATATTTTTTTTGATTTTGTTATCTGATACAAATTTCCTGCTTTATTTTTTCCTCTACAGCTACTTTTGTTACATAAGAAATTTAAAAGAATATTTCTTTAGACATAATATAAATGCCCATGATAAGGATAAACCATCCGAATGCCGGTTTCAGTTTTTTACCGTCTATCTTTTTTGATAACTGTGAACCTATTACAATTCCTGCAATGGCAATTGTTGTAATAGAGATCAATAGTTTCCATTCTATTTTTACTTGATTTACAGAAGAGAAGAAGCCTATCAAAGAATTGAAGGAAATAATGACCAAAGAAGTTCCTATCGCAATCTTCATTGGAATTTTCAAAAGGTTGACTAACGCAGGAATGATCATAAAACCACCTCCTGCTCCTACCAATCCGGTCAGAACGCCTACAACAGAACCCTGCCCAGCTGCCAGCAAAGCATTATTCTTATCCAAAGTCCTTTCTGGAAGTTTTTCTGAAACATTACTTTTTATCATTTTATAAGAAGCCAGAATCATCAGACCTGCAAAAACCAATAATAAAAAAATATCTCTGGTAATGATAAAGTTTTGCACTCTGAGCACCTCTTCCGGAATAAAAGGAAGAAGATATATTCTGGTCAGAAAAATGGAAATCACAGAAGGAATTCCAAATATCATTGCCATTTTAAAATTGACCAACCCTTTTTTAAAATACGACATTGACCCCACCAAACTGCTTACTCCCACTATAAAAAGGGAATATTCCGTTGCCAGAAAGGCATCGAGACCAAAGAGATAAACCAAAACGGGAACGGTGAGAATACTTCCTCCACCTCCGATCAGACCGAGAGAGATCCCGATTAAAACTGCTGCTGCATATCCTATAATTTCCATTTCACTATTCAAATAATTCTGATACAAAAATGGGAAAGTGAGGGGAAGGCTACAGCTACTTTTGTTACATAAGGAAAGGTTTAACACGAATGAGCACTAATATGTTCACAAAGGACACAAGAGATTATGTTGGGAGATAGAGTAATCTTTCAACTTTGAGATTGCTTTACTTTTGGTTTGTGATGATCATTGACCATCCCGTCAAAAATTCTCTGAATTTTTGCCCCCTCCAAAGGATGGGAATTTGAGTATCCTTTATTAAAATGAGGTATAGTTTATGAATTGAGGGTTTTTAAAAGGGTGATTTTGTTTCTGCCTAATTTCAGTCTTCCTTCTTCTTCAAGCTGTTTTAGGAGTCTGGAAACTACTACTCTTGCGGTTCCCAGCTCATTCGCAAGCTGCTCATGAGTTGTGTTAATGGTTTCAGAATGGATAAGTTCTGATTTTTTCTGCAGCAGATTCAACAGTCTTTCATCTACTTTTTTGAAAGCAATGGCATTGATGATATCCAATAGTTCTTCAAATCTTTTATGATACAATCTGAAGATATAGTCTAACCATTCCGGGTGTTCTTTGATGAATAAAGACACTTTGTCTACAGGCAGAAAAAGGATTTCCGCATCTTCCTCAATCTCGGCCCTTACAATGCTTTTTTCATTGTGCATCCCGCCAAGAAAAGACATGATACAGCTTTCTCCCGCTTTGATGTAGTACAGTAAAATTTCACGTCCGTCTTCTTCTGTCCTGATGACTTTCAGCATTCCTTTCATCACAATAGGAATGGAACGAATGGAAGCATTTTCATCTAATATAATATCTCCTTCATGATAGCTTTTGGTTGTACCATATTGATACAGCTTTTCTACCAGATCCGGTGATGATGAAAATTCGGAAGAAAGTACGGTATCGTCCTGCATTTTTTATTTCTAATAAAGCTAATTTACACCAATTTCATCAACAAACAACCATGCTTTTGAATCTGCTCCTGGGTTTCCTGCCGGAATGATTCCTGCATTTTCAATACTTACCTTCAGGAATTTTGCATTTTGTGTTCTTACGTTCAATTTGACTTTTCCTTTGGCATTTTGGATCTCTGCAGCAGCAATTTCCTTGATCATTTTAAAATTCTTACCGTCATCAGAAACGAAAATTTTTGCAGATCTGGCAAGGTGAATCCAGCTTCCTTTATTTTCAAGAGTATTGAAATAAACTTCTGAAAAAGCTGTTTTCTGTCCAAAATCTATAGTTGCCACCACATCTTTCCCCTGAAAACCAAGCCATGTTTTACCCAACTGTTTTACATTTCCAATAATACCGTCAACTAAAGTAAAAGCGCCTCCGAAAGAATAATTCTCACTGGGCTGCTGTTCAAGACTTATACTTTTCCCTGTGGTCTTTGAAATGGTAAATTGTTGAGTAGAAACAGCGCTTTTCAACTGGCCGTCTTCAAAATAAGCAGATTTTATCGTTAAAGAATTAGGAATCTGTACAGCATTCTGATAGGTTTTAGAATTGATGGAAGGATCTGTTCCGTCCAACGTGTACCTGATCCCACTTGAGTTTTGTGAAGTTGACAGTTCATAAGCAATTCCGTTATTTGAAGGAATTACTTTTCCGGTGATATTATAAATACTCTTTGCATAGTTCACCTTCATCTTATCCAGAACTTTAAACTGGTTGATTACCCTGTTTTCAAATTCTTTATAATTTTTGGGGTCCGATGTTCCCCAGCCTACTTCAGAAAGTGCCATTAATCTTGGAAAGATCATATATTGCACCTGTTTAAAGTCTAAAATATATTCTGTCCATAAATTGGCCTGAACTCCCATGATATATTTTGCCTGTTCTGCATTCAGTTCGGAAGGAATAGGATTATAAGAATATACTTTGTCTAAAGGAGTAAAACCTCCAAAAGCATTTGGCTCTGACTGCGGATCTCCCTGATAATGGTCGAAATAACAATATGCTCCGGGCGTCATTACAGCAAAGTGCTTTGATTTTGCAGCTTCAATACCTCCGTTTACACCAGTCCAGCTCATTACAGCAGCATTGGGTGCCAATCCTCCTTCTAAAATTTCGTCCCAGCCAATGATTTTTCGTCCTTTGCTGTTGACATATTTTTCAATTCTATGAATGAAATAGCTTTGTAAGCCATGCTCATCTTTTAAGTTATTTTTCTTAATTAATTCCTGACAGTGTGCACATTCTTTCCATCTCGTCTTCGGGCATTCGTCACCGCCGATGTGAATATATTTGGATGGGAATAGCTTCATCACCTCGTCCAAAACGTTCTCCAGGAACATAAATGTTTCATCCTTCGGACAGAAAACATCATCAAAAACACCCCATTTCGTAGCGGCTTCAAAAGGCCCTTTTGTACAGGCCAATTCAGGATATGCGGATAAAGCAGCCAAAGCATGGCCCGGCATTTCGATTTCCGGAACTACTATGATATGTCTGTCCTGAGCATATTTTACCACCTCTTTTATTTGTTCCTGGGTATAAAAATAAGGTCCGTATGGCTTTCCGTCAAAAGTATTATCAACATAAGCTCCAATCATGGATTCTTTACGTTTTGATCCAATCTGAGTAAGCTTTGGATATTTTTTTATTTCAATTCTCCATCCCTGGTCATCTGTTAAATGCCAATGGAAAGTATTCAGTTTGTACATGGCCAGATAGTCGATATACTGTTTCACCTCATCCACTGTGAAAAAGTGACGGCATACATCCAGATGCATTCCTCTCCAGGCAAACTTCGGCTGATCTTCAATCTTCATTGCCGGAATTTTTTTTGTTTCTTTAAACTGCTCAATAATCTGAACTAAAGTTTGAAGAGCCAGAAAATATCCTTGCTTGGTATAAGACTTTACATGAATTTGGTTTGGAGAAATTTCTATTGAGTAATATTCTTTTTTCTGTTCAGCATCTGCCGGAGAAAGCGGAGGAATCATAGAACTCGTTAAATGAATACCACCACTCTTCTGAGCATATTGAAATTCGAACTGAGATCCTATCCTTTTTTTGAAATATTCTGTTTCCTCTTTTGGCAGATCACCACTTAATACGAATTTTTCAGGAATGATAAATTCTCCCTGTAAAGATTCAACTTTTTGAGGGTAAGGGATTAGATTCAATTTATTTTGGGCTAAAATCACGTTTGAAATCAATACAAAAAATACTAAAAAAGTCCGTATCATTGGAAGTGGTTAAGGTTTGAGCTAAGATAATTATTTTTCAAAACTCTTGGGGTCTTTTTAAAAACAAAATTTAAGCACCTTCAATTGTTTAGATTCTTATGAATGGACAATTTACCATTTGCTAAAACATGTTCTTAGATATTCTTCTATTATATTCTGTACATTATGGTTTGCTTTTTGATCAACTTAGACGACTTAAAAAAATTAAAAGATTTAAATTTGTAAAAAAATAAGATGAAAAAAAACATTTTTCTGGCAGCCGGATTATTATTCTCAATGTCAACACAGGCACAGATTTTCGATATCATAAAATCTGCCGTTAAAGATAAAACAGGTGTAGATCTGAATGCTCCGGTAAAAACTAACGGTACTAAAGCCACTACCACCACAACTTCCAGTCAGACTAATAATTCATCTGCCAATCTTGGAAACCTTACTTCTACCCAGATTTCTTCAGGTTTAAAAGAAGCTTTAAGCATGGGGGTAACGGACGGAGTCAAAAAACTGGCGATTACAGATGGTTTTTTTAAAAATGAAGCGGTAAAAATTTTAATGCCTGAAAAATTAAGAAAGATCGACACTACTTTACGTTCCATCGGTATGGGAAGCCTTGCTGATGAAGGTGTGAAATTATTAAACAGAGCTGCTGAAGATGCCGTAACGGAAGCTGCTCCTATTTTCACCAACGCTATTACCTCTATGACCATTACGGATGCCAAGAATATTTTATTGGGCAGTAATAACGCAGCAACAAGTTATCTTCAGGGGAAAACCCAATCTCAGCTGTTCAGTGCTTTTCAGCCTAAAGTAAAAGCCTCATTAGGAAAAGTAGGAGCTGATACGCTTTGGAAAAATCTGATTTCAAAATATAATACTTTTACGGGACAGTCTGTAACAACAGATCTTAACGAATATGTTACTACAGAAACCATCAACGGCGTATTCAAAATGGTAGCCGATAAAGAAAGCGGAATCAGAAATACACCTGCAATGAGGACGACAAGCATTTTGCAGAAGGTATTTGGGGCTCAGGATGGGAAATAATTAAGAGGTTGAATGACCTACTAACCGTTAAAATATATAAAAGCTGTTTCATTGATGAGGCAGCTTTTTTGTTGGGTTTTAATTTCTTTTGTCTTGAAACAAAAGAAACAAAAATTCAAGACTGGGACCTCTCCGCTAAAAATAATTCCTGCTCTCTAAAAATTCTAAACTTGCGCGAAGTCATTATTTCTTAATTGGTACTGAATTCGTCTAGCGCTTCGGACAGGAGAATTTTCTTAACGTTCACAGGATTATTTTCTTAACGCTACGATTTCCTATGTCGCTTTAGGGTCATCATTAGAGATATTTGTCAAATTTTAAATGATAAAAAAACTGTTTTATGTTGAGGCAGCTTTTTTGTTGGGTTTTAATTTCTTTTGTCTTGAAACAAAAGAAACA
>NZ_JBQENH010000002.1:0-329558 GCF_052044565.1 Chryseobacterium sp. 22543 | reverse complement strand
GGACCTCTCCGCTAAAAATAATTCCTGCTCTCTAAAAATTCTAAACTTGCGCGAAATCTATATTGGTTAATTAGTTCCAAATTCGTCTCGCGCTTCGGACAGGAGAATTTTCTTAACGTTCACAGGAGTTATTTTTTTGACGCTCCGATCTCCTATGTCATTAAAAACAGTTTCGGCCTCACTTTGTGAGGCCGAAACTGTTATATTGTATCAGATTAGAACTGCATTTCAGGAATTTCACCTTCAATGATCAGATCTGCTTCTGTAGCTTTAATAATATCTTCTACTGAAACTCCCGGTGCTCTTTCCACGAGTTTGAAACCTGCCGGAGTTACATCCAGAACAGCTAATTCAGTAACCACTTTTTTTACACAGTTGACTCCTGTTAAAGGAAGAGTACATTTCTTAAGGATTTTGCTTTCTCCCGCTTTGTTCACGTGCATCATTGCAACAATAATATTTTCAGCAGAAGCTACAAGGTCCATAGCACCTCCCATTCCTTTCACCATTTTTCCGGGGATTTTCCAGTTGGCAATATCTCCGTTTTCTGAAACCTCCATGGCTCCAAGGATAGTAAGGTCTACTTTCTGACCACGAATCATCCCGAAACTGAATGCAGAATCAAAGAATGAACCTCCTTCTAAAATAGTAATGGTTTGTTTTCCGGCATTGATGATATCAGCATCCTCTTCTCCTGCGAAAGGGAAAGGCCCCATCCCCAAAACTCCGTTCTCACTCTGGAATTCTACGGAAATACCTTCCGGAACATAGTTGGCAACCAAAGTAGGAATCCCAATTCCCAGGTTTACATAATAACGATCTTTCAGTTCTTTTGAAATTCTTTTGGCAATTTGTTCTTTTGTAAGCATAATAAAAACTTAGACTGCAATTTAATTATTTTCACTTGAATACAAAAGAGCTTTGTTGTGTTCAATAATTAACACTGTTAGTTAAAATAATATCTGTAATTTTGCCTCATTATTTTAACAGAATGAAAATACTTTTTAAATATCTTAAACCTTATCAGTGGCTGATTCTCATTTCTTTATTTTTGGCTACTATTAATCAGGTTTTCTCTTTATTTGCGCCGGCTATTACAGGAAATATCCTGGATCAGCTGGTTACTCACCCTAATTTTTTTGATAAAGAAAAACTGCTGCCCAGAAACCTTAACGAATATCTCTACGGCAGCACAGTATACCATGGCGCATTTTATTTTCTAGGGTTACTTATCGGAACGGCCATGGTAAGTAGAATTGCAAAAGCTTTTCAGGATTATGTAGTAAGTGTGATTACCCAAAAATTTGGAGCAAAAATATTCACAGATGGTCTTCGACATTCCATGGCGCTGCCTTTTCAGGAGTTTGAAGATCAGAGAAGTGGTGAAACCTTGTCTATTTTAACGAAAGTAAGAGAAGATACGGTAAAATTCATTACTAATTTCATCAATATTTTCTTCGGAATTCTGGTGAGTATTATCTTCGTTTCAGTATATGCGATCCGTTTACACTGGTCTATTATGCCGGTTTATATCTCTGGAATTTTCTTTATTGCTATTGTCACCAATTTATTGAGTAAGAGAATAAAAGTAATTCAGAAAAACATTGTTACTGAAACAACAGCGTTAGCCGGAAGTACTACAGAAAGTTTAAGAAATATTGAGATTGTTAAAAGTTTAGGATTAACCAATCAGGAAGTAATCCGTTTAAATAACAATACCTATAAAATCCTTGGTCTTGAATTGAGAAAGGTAAAAAGCATCCGTTCTTTAAGTTTTATCCAGGGAACGATGGTGAATTTTCTCCAGCAAATGATTACCCTGACTTTATTGTATTTAATTTTTAAAAATATTGTGACTCCAGGGCAGTATCTGTCTCTGATGTTTTATGGTTTCTTTATTTTCGGGCCTATGCAGGAAATCGGGAACATCATTATTTCTTACCGTGAAGCAGAAGCTTCTCTTCAGAATTTTGACCGTTTAATGAAAAAAGAAGTAGAAGAAAAGCCTCTTCATCCAAAACAAATTGGCGCTATTGAAGAGCTGGAATTCAAACATGTTTCTTTCAAACATCAGTCTGCTCAGTATAAAGCCTTGAATAATATCTCTTTTGATCTTAAAAACGGAGAAACTATTGCTTTTGTAGGGCCTAGCGGTTCCGGAAAAAGTACATTGGTAAAACTGCTGGTTGGATTGTACAGACCTCAGGAAGGGAATATTTTTTACAATGGAATTAATGGAAAGGAGTTTGATTTTGATGAACTGAGAAATCAAATTGGTTTTGTAACGCAGGATACCCAGTTATTTGCAGGAACTATTAAAGAAAACCTTCTTTTCGTAAATCCTTCAGCTACTGAAGAGGAACTGGCTGTTGCTTTACAGAAATCGAGCTGTACAGCATTGCTGGAAAGGGCTGAAAAAGGAATTGAAACCGTTATTGGTGAAGGCGGTCTGAAGCTGAGTGGCGGTGAAAAGCAAAGAATTGCCATTGCAAGAGCGCTTTTAAGAAAACCTCATCTGCTGATATTTGATGAAGCTACTTCTGCGTTGGACAGTATTACTGAAGAAGAAATTACTACAACCATTAAGGACATATCAAAAGAAAGAGAACAAATTACAGTACTTATTGCACACCGTTTAAGTACAATTATGCATGCTGATAAAATCTATGTTCTTGAACGTGGGCAGGTAGTGGAAACAGGCTCCCACAGCAATCTGATTGCCGAAAAAGGCCTTTATTATGCCATGTGGAGACAACAAATCGGAGAAAGAAAAACACTGAATCCTCAAGCATAAAAAAAGCGCTGAAAATATTTTCAGCGCTTTTTTATTTTATTATTCGAGCTTATTCTTTAGTTCTTACTGTTCTCTGCTCAATTCTTTTTTCAAATTTTTCTCCCTGGAAAATTCTTTGAATCATGATTCCCGGAATATGAATTTCGTTGGGATCCAATTGTCCCGGTTCTACCAGTTCTTCTACTTCAGCAATCGTGATCTTCGCAGCTCCTGCCATAGGATGATTGAAATTTCTTGCAGATCCTTTGAAGATAAGGTTTCCGGCGTGGTCTCCTTTCCATGCTTTTACGATAGAATAGTCTGCTTCGTAAGCATGCTCCAGGATGTGAGGTTTCCCTTTGAATTCTTTTACTTCTTTTCCTTCTGCTACTTCAGTTCCGTATCCTGCAGGGGTATAAAAAGCAGGAATTCCCGCCTGGGCAGCTCTGCATTTTTCAGCTAAGGTCCCTTGTGGAGTAAGTTCTACATCCAGCTCACCTGAAAGCATCTGTCTTTCAAATTCAGCATTTTCTCCTACATAAGAAGAGATCATTTTCTTGATCTGTCTTTTGTGAAGCAATAATCCTAATCCGAAATCATCTACTCCTGCATTGTTTGAAATACAAGTCAGATCTTTCACATCACTTTCTACCAAAGCATTGATTGAGTTTTCCGGGATACCGCAAAGTCCGAATCCGCCAAGCATCAGTGTCATTCCATCCTGAATTCCTTCGATGGCCTCCTTTGCATTTTTTACTCTTTTATCTATCATGAAATATTAGATTTTTCTGTTGGCTAAATTTAATAAATTTTCCGGTATATCCGATGAACCAAAATGATCCTGAATAGAATCCTTTTTTTTGATATTTAAAACTATAAAAATCAAACTTTTATCAAAACAAATGAACAAGTCTGTTCGTTTTTGTGGTATTTTTCGTCAATTTGATTTATATTTGAGGCTTCAAATCCAGAGATACAGTGTATTCTTATTTCGGATATCATTGACTTAAACACAATTTTAATATAAAAATTATTTTACGGCAGACCATTATTGCCCTTTTACTTCTTCTGATCTCTTCAGAGAATATTTCAACATTATACCATCACATTAATCATATACAAAATCAAACCTTAAATAAAACATGAAAAAATTATTTACCTCAGCATTACTTGCCCTGGTACTCAGCATCAATATGTATGCACAAGAAAAAACATATTTTGATGAAAACTGGGAAAAAACCACTCAGGATAAAATGGAATATTACCGTGAAACGACTCCTAAAGGCAAACTCACCCTTATCAAAGATTTTTATAAGGACGGAAAACTTCAAATGGAAGGACTTGCTTCTGATGCAACTCCCAACAGTGAAGTTTTTGACGGAAAAGTAGTCTGGTACACTCCTGAAGGAAAGATCATGAGTACCGTAACTTATTCTAACGGAAAGCAGGTGGGAGATTCTCAGTCTTATGATGATAAAGGCCGGATTACAGAAGATATGGTCTACAAAGCTGACGGTAACTTTACTGGAAAAATGGTGTCATACAAGGATCCTGAAAATGAATCTTTTTATAACACGATAACCAATTATGAAAATTCTCTGCCCATAAAGACCATTATTTATGATGATGATATTAAAGGAATCAGATATGAAACCACTTCTGACAAAGACGGTAATTATGAGACTAAATATTACGGTGAGAAAGGGAAACTTATTGGTACATCTCCTTCGGGTTCAGGAGAGGGACTGCAGGTAGATTATTATCCGAATCCAATGAGGATTTCGAAAATCGAAAAAACTAAAAGTGACGGCAGTATAAAGGAAAGTATCATCTATGCTAAAAATGGACAGCTGCTTCAGGAACAGAAGAGAAACAAAAAAGACGGTTATAAAACCACTTATGATGAATCCGGTAAAAAAATAGGCCACCTTATTTATAAGTACGATAAAGAGAATGATATTTACCAGCCGACAGAGGGTGAAGATTATCAGCTTAATTATGATTATGCACTGATATCTTCTATTGATGTATATAAAAACGGCTCAATCATCACCAGTAAATATTTTGACGAAGAAGGAAAATTATCATCTGAGAAAATTTTAAAAGACGATGTTACCCAGGAGATTAAATATTATTCTCCGGATGGAAAACTGAAATCTACCTTAACCTATAAAGATGAAATGCCTTATAATGGTACAGCCTATGAAGGATTTACCGAAACTCAATATAAGGAAGGCGTTTTAGTGAATACTAAAATATATACTGAAGAGAAAAAGCTGAAATCTGAGAAGAAATTAAATTCTAAACAAACAGCTTACGACGCCACTATCTATGATAATAAAGGTATTCTCTTATACACTTACAACCAGCCTTTGAGTGAAGACGGAGATAATGATTACTTTTTCACAGCACAAATTGTACAGTATGTAAAAGGGAAACCCGCCAATAAATCTTCTGTAAAAGCAGGTATCTTACAAAGCGGAAAAATAAAGTTCAACACCTTAAACGGAGTTAAAGAACTTGAACGCAATGGAAAATGGGTACTCTTAAAACTTTACAGTACGGATGGAAGGCTTCTTCAGGAAACCAAAATACTGGCTGATATTCCGGACGAATATGCTTCTACCGAAAATCCGGCGGCATTAAGCGAAGATGATCTATATTTAGACTAATCACTGCATAAACATATGAAAGGCGGTTTCAATTTTTGGAATCGCCTTTTTATTTAAACGCAGATGACACAGATTTTCACAAATGTTTGTGGTAAACATTTCTGCAAATTGTTCAGATTGAGCAGGCGTTATGTTTAAACAATAAAAAAGAGACCGCTATTTCAGCAGTCTCTAAATTATAATTGGGTTTCGTTTACCTGTTACTGAATAATCAGCTTTAAAGTAAATAGTTTTCTTCCGTGTACTTTAACGAAGTAAACGCCCGTCGGAAGATTCTCATTCACCAAAGAGAAACGTTGGTTATTGATATTTTTTGACACATACAGTAATTCTCCAGAAGCTGAGACCAATTCAATTTTTTCAATTGGGTAATCACTTTTGATGAAAGTAGGCTGTCCCGGTTTGGTTGGGTTTGGATACAACACTACATTTTTCTCTGTACTTCTTGTTTCTTCCGTTCCTAATGTTGGTGAGGTTACCTGAAACTGTACCCTGTTTGAAACTTCTGTATAAGAATCATTGGTAAACATGACCATATAATAGTTTCCTGGTGTGGCAGGCACTGCTGTTCCCTGAATAGTTTTTGTCCCCTGAGTTACACCGTCAAAATACGTATAAGAAACAAAATTATCATCCGGTGTCTGAACACTTTGAGGGTAGATTCCTAACCAGTCTTTGATAATTCCCGGGGAATCTGTCCATGAAGCGGTAATGTTTTCTCCTAAAGTATATACCGGTTTATTGATCCAAAGATCTGTAACGATATCTCCTACTTTAAAGAATACCTTCTCCCCGATTCCGTTATATCCGTCTTCCAGCAGATACTGAGCGTAGTAGTATCCTTTCGGAAGCCCTGTAAAATTCAATGTTCCTGATGCAGTCGTTACATAGCTCCATTTGATAGAAGCTGTAGTTCCCGGAGTCTGTCCCATTTTATAAATTCCAATCCAGTCTTTCTGTAAATTAGGCCCGTCTGTAAAATTAAGAACAACCGTTCCTCCTACGGGATACGTATCAGAAGTTGTCTGCAGCTGAACTTTCGGACCTACATAGAATTCTTTTCTTGGAGTGATTTCTGTATACCCTCCGTTAGCAAAAAATCCTGCAAAATACTGACCTTTATTTGCCATACCATTATTAAACGTAACCGTTCCTGCTACCTGTCCATTAGTATAACTGTACACTTGTGAAGTAGTACTGGCCGGCGTTTGCCCTTTTTTATAAATTCCTACCCAATCCTGCTGATTTCCGGGACCTCCTGTGAAAGTAGCGGTAATGGCTTCATTTTGGGCATATTCTGTTTTATTTAAAGTAAATGTAGGATTTGAAACTACACTTCCCGTGATT
The DNA here is from genome assembly GCF_052044565.1 of Chryseobacterium sp. 22543. Lineage (NCBI taxonomy): Bacteria > Pseudomonadati > Bacteroidota > Flavobacteriia > Flavobacteriales > Weeksellaceae > Chryseobacterium > Chryseobacterium sp. 22543. The sequence goes on along the minus strand of NZ_JBQENH010000002.1, from coordinate 322,766 downwards.
TCAAACTGTTTCACATCACTCCAGTCACTCCATTCCAGGTTTCTGTCTCTGTAACGGGTTTTCACGTAATAAATTCCGTTTGGAATAGAGTTCGAAGCCAGTGTTGCTTTTGTAATGTCTACTCCATCATTCAGATTTTTGGTTTTATCAGGAGTTCCGTTTCCGTCTTTTCCGAACCAGTTTTCAAAATCACGGTAAAATTCTTTTTCAATCACAGAAAAATTGGATGTCTTACTGATCAGAAACTGTGTCGTGTTCAACAGTTCATTATTTGAAGAAGAAAATGCACTTCCATTCAATGTCAAAGGTAAAGTAGTAGTACCCGTAAAAGTGTTTGTAATGGATGGTTTTGCCGGTTTAGGTTGATTTTTATACCTATGGAAAGAATCTACCAGTACATTATTTTTCTTGTTGTATACTCCTCCGATAGAATAACATTCAATATCCACTTTTCCTGTCGGAATATCTACTTCTACGATCTGATACGTCCAGTCTGTCAAGGTTTTCTGAACATCATCAAAATCTTTTTCATTAGACATTCCCCAATACTGATCCCAAGCAGTTCCTCCGGAAATAATCTGATAATTCGGTGTATTTTTCAGCTGACCTCTGTGATATAAATGGTGGTGAGCACCAACGTGCATTAAATATTTATCCGAAGTTACCAGAAGCGGTACTGCATTTTCTCTTACCCATGTAGAGATATCTCCTACATACTGCTCAGCCTGATAAGGTCTGTGGCTCAAAGAAATGATCCAGTCTACTGTAGTATCATTATTAGCTGCTGTTAAGATCTGCTGAAGCCATGTCTGCTGTGCAGAACCCGTATGTTCTGAGCTTAAACTTACGAATAACACGTTCCCAGCCTGCTGAGCATAATAATTTTCATTACCTGAGCTTATCCCTTTATAACTAATTTCATCAATATAAAAATGGGCATAGTAAGAATTCATTCCCATCGTTCCATAGGTTTCATGATTTCCTACTGTTGTCTGGATAGGGAGATAAGGTGATAATTTGATGTTCTTTTTAAAGTGAACATTCTCATAATGGTCCAATGTTCCTACATCCACCTGATCACCCACCATAAAAGTAAGGGCAATATTATCTGACGGATCTGAAGCAGCTCCGAATTTTTCCTTTAATTTTTTATACGCATTCAAAGTAAGCGTATCATATCTTGGCTCTGCTTTGATCTGGTTGTCCCCCATAATAAGGAAACGGATCTTTCCATTGGCAGTTACGGCCTGTCCCGGCAAAGGAAGTGTTCTGAAATTATAAACGGCAGATTCACTGGTTCCCGTTTTTATCTTATAATAATATTTAGTGTTCGGCTGCAAATTGGTAACCTTTGCTGTGTGATAATAATAGTTGTTATTATATCCGGTATCTGAGAAGATATTGGTTGTCCCTGTTACCGTCACGTTCAAATTCGTTGGAGAATTTCCGTAGATTACAGTTGTTTCATTATTGGAAGCTGTTTTCCAATTGACGATCATAGAATTCGGGGTTGGGTTTTGTAAATATGGAAACAAAACCTGTCCGAAAGCCATCTGGACCGCGAAACAAAAAAAGAAGAAATAATGTTTCATAATAGCTTTAGTTTTAAAATAACATATAGTTTTAAGTTGTGAATCAGGAATTTAAAAAATCGCTGTTCGGATTTTTTACTTCGGGCAAAAGTAGGTTTCCCATATAAACTCTGTCTGATGGTATTTTAAAGAAACCATTAATTTTTCAGCAAAACCTGAATGAAAAAATTATAGTTTTTAGTACATTAATTATTTGGCATATTTGAAAACTATTTTGTACATTTGCAACCTGTTATTCAACCTCTGACGAAGAACGTGTAAGTTGCTTAGCTTTAACATTTTATTTATTAATAATGGATTTATTAAAGTACGTACAAGACAAGTACATTGCGAAAAAAGAATTCCCTGAATTCAAAGCAGGTGATACAATTACTGTGTATTACGAAATTAAAGAAGGACAAAAGACAAGAACTCAGTTCTTCAAAGGAACAGTTATCCAATTAAGAGGTACTGGTTCTACAAAAACTTTCACTATCAGAAAAATGAGTGGTGATGTAGGTGTAGAAAGAGTATTCCCTATTAACCTGCCTGCGCTTCAAAAAATTGAGCTTGATAGAAAAGGTAGAGTTAGAAGAGCTAGAATTTACTACTTCAGAGACCTTAGAGGTAAGAAAGCAAGAATCAAAGACGCTGCTTACAAGAAGAAATAATTCAGACAACAATACATACAAAAAGAGGCTGTTTATCCGTAAACAGTCTCTTTTCTTGTTTAAAACATTCTTTATCTTCTATTTGAAGTTCCTTTTTGTTTCTAAATTATCAATATCATTCAACGATGTACATCCTGTCAAGGTTTAAAACCTTGACAGGGTGTAGAACTATCCGAACTATTTATTACCTACAAAAAATATTACTCATGTTTTATGAGATATTGCAAAGGTGTGGTTCCCGTCTGTTTTTTGAAAAAATCTATAAAAGCACTGTCTGATGAAAAGTCTAAAATATGAGACACTTCTCCTATTGAATTACCTTCTACCAAAAGTTCAATCGATCGCTGCAACCGCCACTGCTGCCTCCATTCCTGGTAAGACAACCCTGTTTCTTTTTTAAAAATACGGCTGATTGTTTTCTCCACTGCCCCGGCCTTTTCGGCAAGGTCTTTCAACATCGGCGGCATAGCATAGCGCAGAGTCCACTCTTCTGAAAATTTCTTTAAACGTCTGTCTTGCGGTATTTTAAGTTCCAGCTTTTCCTCCGGAGCTCTGCTTATTTCATCCCAAAATACATTCAGCAGACTGACCTGATCATTTCTGAGATCTGACCATTCCCAAAAGCAGATCCTTTCTATAATTTCTTTTAATAATGGATTTACATGCAGAACTTTAAGGCTGGAGTTCATATATTTTTCTGCATAGCATTTATCAAAATAGACTGATCTGTAAGCTACAATATTTCTAAAATTTACCCTATGCCTCTCATTGGCAGGAATCCAAAGCATTCTGAATGGAGGAAGAACGAACTGCCTGTCAGAAGTAGTGACTGTCATACAGCCAGAAGGTGCATATAGCAGCTGAGCTTTCGTTGTATGAAAATGAAAGCCGGAATCATGCATCACCATATCAGAAGCTATTCCAATGACTTTTTCCCGAATAGAATCCGCATCAAACTCTTCATTTTGTTCCAATACAGCCATGTCTTATTTTTGATATTTTTTGTTTTTATATCATTATAAATATACATTGAAATTTTGGAAACTTTGCAGAAAAAAAATGAAAAAGACAAATCCTATCTGGCTGCTGACTGTACTTGTAATGCTTCCTCAGTTTGTAGAAACCATTTATAGCCCGGTTTTGCCAATGATTCAGGAACAGTTCGGAGTGAAAGAAGAATCTGTTGCCCTTACGATCAGCTTATATTTTATAGCATTTGCTCTGGGAGTTGCATTTTGGGGAGTTCAATGTGACAGAATCGGAAGGAAAAAATCCATTGAATATGGGCTTATCACCTATGGCATTGGAACACTGACAGCTGTTTTTGCGCCTAATTTCATGATTCTCCTTAGTGCCAGGATTATTTCTGCATTTGGAATCTCCGTCGGCTCTATTGTAACCCAAACGATTTTAAGAGATACTTATGATCAAAAAAACATCAGCAAAGTATTTTCCTGGATCGGGATTGGTTTATCCATAAGTCCTGTAATAGGAATGATTACCGGATCAGTATTGGCTTCTTCTGTTGGATATCAGGGAGTTTTTATAACCTTATACCTGCTTGCAGGGCTGTTTTTTATTCTTTCCCGTAAGAAAATTTCAGAAACCCACCATTCAGTAAAAGAAATCAACATGGGTATTTTAACTGATTTATTAAAGAGGATGCTTTGTGACCAAGCGATCATAAAGTGCTGTCTACTGATTATGAGTTTTAATGTCTTGCTGTTTTCTTACTACTCACTGGCTCCGTTTATCTTTAAAGAATATCATTATTCCTCGTATGTTTTCGGATACAGTAGTGTTATATTGGCTGGCGGAACATTTGCCGGAGCAAAACTTAACAGATTCCTGTTATTGAGGAATCTACAACCTAAATACTTAATTAAAGTAGGTACATTTACTGCATTTATCGCCTCTATTTTCGTATGGATTCTGGCAAGTAAAGGGATATACTTTTTAATTCCATATTTCTTCATTGTGATGGCGTTCAGCACTGCAATTCCTAATATTCTGAGTACTGCACTCATCAATTATAAAAACGAAACCGGAAGTGCCGGAGCTTTGCTGGGACTTATTTATTATATCCTGATAGGTTTAGGCCTTATAAGCATTGGTTTTATACAGAATTTAGGAATTTCCTGTATCTTGTTTTCGGGAATTGGTGTGTGTGCTTTACTACTCATTAATCACAGGGAGCAATAAATTTGAAACATTAAGTTTAATAAAGAGTCAGAATGGTTAAATTTCATTAAAGATAAAATAGTAAATAAAATAACTTAATATTCTAATCACTTATCCAACTTAATGTTTCAAATATTTTATAGTTATTAAGCTTATTCTATTGTATAAAATGATATAGAGCTTCAAAAAATTGAGGATATACTTCTATATGAGGAAGATGTCCTACATTGTCAAGCTCAACAAGCTTTGAACCGGCAATTTCGTGTTGAGTTTTCTTTCCTAGCTCCTGATATTGCCCCATTTTCGGTTGAAGTTTCTTGGGAGCTCTATCTTTCCCGATTGCAGTCCTATCTCTTGTTCCGATAATAAGGAGTGTAGGAACTTTTATATTTTTAAATTCATAACATACGGGCTGGTTGTAAATCATATCTGAGGTGAGTGCTGCATCCCAGGCTACCTGAGGATAATCTTTATGGAGCGTCCACCCTGCAATTAAGTCAAGCCATGGTTGATATTCTTCTTTCCATTTGTTATCATAATAGAATTTCAGCTGATAGTTTTTATAGGTTTCCGATGTATTTTTAAGTTCAGATTGATACGCCTGATCAATGGTCTGGTAAGCAGCAAAAGTTTTATAATCTTCAAGTCCGATCGGGTTTTCAAGAATCAGTTTCTGTACTTTCCCTGGATATAGTAATGTAAATCTGGTCGCTACCATTCCTCCCATTGAATGTCCCAGAACGATTGCTTTATCAATCTTTAGTTCATCAAGAATTCCTTTCGTATTTTCTGCCAGCTGTGAAAAAGAAAACTGGTAATCATGGGGTTTTGAAGACTTTCCAAATCCTATCTGATCAGGAATCACCACTCTGAATCCTTTAGCAGAAAGATCTTTCGCTGTCCTCTCCCAATAAGCCCCATTGAAGTTTTTCCCATGGAGAAGCATTATTGTTTTTCCATTAGGCTTTTGTGGTTTTACATCCATGTAAGCCATTTTCAACTCTTCGCCCTGCGACTTGAAATTAAAAAAATGAACTTCATAGGGATATTGATAATCAGACAGCATTGCATCCAGAGGTTTTACCTGTGAAAACATAAAACCTGAGACCGTCAATGTAAAAGCGGCCATTATATTTCTGAAATATTTCATGAAACTTTTATTTAAAGGATTAAAATTAAAAAAACCGCTCCAAAAGGAACGGTTTCAACTATTATTTTATTTAAATATTTTTAAGACAATTCTGCCATTGAAACTGCTTTTTCTTTCTTTGACGGTAAATTCATCAGAACAATAGCAAAAAGGATCAGGGTAATTCCTATCCATTGGATCAGAAATACTTTCTCACCCAGTAAAACAAAGGCCATCGTTACGGAAACCGGAAGTTCCAGTGAAGAAACAATACTTCCCAGTCCCAATCCTGCATTCGGAAATCCTACATTGAATAAAATCGGTGGGATAATGGTTCCAAAAAGAGCCAACACAAATCCATATGTCAGGAATATTGAATAATTGAATGAGTGAATATGCTCTGTATTTTCTGTAAAATTTAAGTATAATGATTTTAAACCATCAAAATACATAGGCCCAATCTGAGCAAAGAATAAAAATGCAAAAACCACTACAGAACCACCAGCCAACATGATAATACTTTTTCTGAAAACCGGAAGATGGGTAGCCAGTGTATTGGATGTGAACATCGTCAAGGTATATGAAGCGGCTGCCATTAATCCCCAGAAAACCCCATGCCAGTCTAGCTCTATCTCCATATTAATAAGATTAGTTGCCAAAACTGTTCCCAGCAATACAATAACTACAGAAACTACTTTCCTCGCGTTAGGCAGTTTTTTTGTAATGATACTTTCCACCACTACACTGAACCATACCGACTGCATCAACAATACAATAGCAATTGAAACATTGATATACTGTACAGCAATATAATAGAATAAGCTTGTTCCTCCTAAAGAAGTTCCGGCAAGCAGTAGCATTCTGACTTCTTTAGAATTTGGCAGCGATAACTTCTGTTTTGAGGTTAGAGTCTGAATAAGATTGAGGATCAAAAGTCCTGTCAAACCTAATACAAACTGGGAAGTCGTTACTTCCGAAGTGGTGAAACCATCATGGTATGCCATTTTCACAAAAGTGGCCAACATACCGTATATACTAGCTCCAATCCCTACAAATAAAACACCTTTTAGTATATTTTTCTTCTTCATAATTTTTTTAACAGCCTGCAAAGGTACAACATATAAATTAAACCTATCTGAAGTGTTATAATGATAGATAAACAAAATCGCCGCAAGCAAGCTTGCGGCGATTTTGAAATTAATTAATAAGTAAATTATTTTTTAACCATTACTTTTGAAGCTGCTTCAAAACCAAGTCCTTTGATTTTAACCATATAAGTTCCGTTTACCAGATTGCTTGTAGAAATTGCTTTCTTAGCATCCGGTGAAATTTTATCTTCAGAAGAAACCAATTTACCTGACATATCATAAAGTTCTACACTTACTTTTCCAAGAGTATTGCTTGGGAAGTTGATATAAAACTCGTCTTTAGCAGGATTTGGATAGATAGAAATATTCTTATTCTTATCACCATTCACTTCATTAGTAGCCAATAAACATGTCTCTGGTACATTAAAGTCCTGAACCTGATCATTAATATTATTTTTTACTCCTGCTGATGCATTCACTCCTAAACCTCTTCTTGCAAAAACTCCCCAGATCATGCATTTGTCAACACCTCCAGTTGTTGCCAACTCAGCAGCTAATATTGCATTTCTTCCATCAATAAAGCTAGGGTTACATGTCTGAAGCTTCAAAGCATCTGTTACCAGCTGTAATACTTTTGTACTTCCGTTAGGCGTTGTAGATAATACATCTGAAGAATAACCATATTTTTCAACATATTTCCAGTGAAGATCCCATAGCATAGTAGCCCAGACGAAACCAATAGAGTGTACATCGGGAACGATTGCTGATCCGTTATTGTATTCCATTCCATTTGTATCTCCATATGTAAATCCGTTAACAGCAAGACTTGTTGAATATTTTGCAGGTCTGATACCAGCACCTGTTATCGCCTGACCTAATGCATAAGTACCTGTACCTCTTGCTACAGTAGCATTATCTCCAGCTTTATTAGTCAGCATTAAAGCGAAGAAATCAGACCATCCTTCTCCCATCTGTTCTCTACTCACTCCTGCATTCAGACAGTTATATCCTGTACCTGTCATTCTGTTGGATATTCCGTGACCATATTCATGAGTTACGATTCCATTATCAAAGCTTCCATCAGGAGTCATATTTCCTTTTAGGGTAACATTTACAGTTGTACTTGCTGCCATCTGAGTTTTGATATATTCTCCTTCTGCATTGGTAATAAGTACTGAAGGAATTGTAATTGTTGGATCATTCCCTGCCATATTACCTATAGTAGCTCCATTCGCTGCGTTATTATATACAATAGCCGCTTTAGCTCCGGCATCCTGAAGGTTTTTCACTTTAATAGCAAAAGAACATGTTCCTCTCTCAACCAGTCCTATTTTATTAGTCAATGAACTTACAGGCAAAGCTGTACAACCATCCAAAACTGATGAAAGAGCTACATCTCCTGTTATTCCGCTCATAGGTAATGGAGCACCAAACTGTGCAGTTCCAGCTCCCGGTGTACGGGAAACGGCTGCAGTAGGTGCATTATAGTAGAATACCCTTCCAACTGGAGACCAAAGGTACATCTGCATTTTACCATTATAACCATCCTGCCCTGAAGAGAAATTCGCATTATTTAATCCGCTGCCATCCTGCGCCTCTGCATATACAGAATCATCATCTCCTCCTACAGGTCCATTACCAAAATTGTTCTGCTGGAAGTTTCTGGCAGATTCTGTAAATCCAAATTTGTAGAAAACATCATGAATTCTATTATTCAGATAAAATAAATTCGTAATAGCAGCATTCCTGTTGCTTAACGGAGTTTCATTGATATTAAAAGGGAAATCAAAATTTCTTGTGGCCCCACCATCTGCCGGAGCTCCTGTAAGATAATCAGGCGCTGTTAAAGCTGTTCCTGCAGCATCTTCATAAGCAAAAACATTATTTCCTCTTGTGACAGTATAATGATTAGTACCATCAGAATGCCATCCTTCAGGAGAAGCACTTAATATCCAAGGATTAGTAATGATTGATCTTGAACCAAAAGTAGGTGCTTCAATAGGCAATGGAAATACATTATATGATGCATTATCAGGTAAAAGTAACGGAAAGTTATTCTGTGCTACATTATTTTGAGGCCCCATTAGGGTATTTTCAAAATGATCAGCATGGCTATAATCAGCATCTGAGCTGTAAGCATCATGATTGAAATTACAAGATAAAGTCAGGTTATTTTTTAACAGAATATTCCCATTGTTGGCATCTACTAAAATATTCCAGAAATTTGGAGACTTTGGTTCTGTTAAGGTATATTCATAAGCCAAACGCAGGTTTCCACTCTCGTCGTTGGTATATACAAGTCTTTGATTGGCTGATGTTGCTTTTTTCTGAGTCTTTTCAAGATATTCAAGAATTGTAAAATTTGCAATATCAGGGTTTTTCAGGTCTTCAGCAATTTTTTGAAGAGCTGTATTTTTATTAATAACAGCCGTACCCGATGTAGATGCAGTATAGTCTTTTACAAAATTATCTGTATAATAAACAATTTTACTGTCTTTAATCAATGCTGTACCTACAGAGCTGTAAATGGGTAAACCATTATATGTCTGTAGAAATTTAACAACATTACCATTCAATGATTTTGACGGATCTACATTATCAACAATGATATTATTAAGATCAGATTTTTTATATTCTCTTATTTTATTTTGAGAAATATAATCTTTAATCAGTTTTTCATTATCCTGTCCAAACAATACTGTTGGAAATGCAGAAAATACTGCAAACAAAAGAGGTAAAGCTTTATTTTTCATATCCATTATTAAAGCCGCTAATCTACAAATAATTCACAAATCTTCAATATTTTTTTTATTTAAAATTTAAAAATAAATGAATACTTGAAAAACCATCGAATTAATACGACTTTACATATTTCTCAATAAAGAGAACGTCACCGTAAATTTACTCCTACCACATTATATTTATCCCGCTTTAATATATTTTTGATGTGGTTATTTCATTAAACAAATCTCACATCAATGTATATTTTTTAACAATTATTGACTTATGTAATATTTTTTTTGAAAAAGCTCTATAATTTATTCTTTTCTATTATCAAATTTTATATTTATCATATATATTTAGATAAAAAAAGCCGCTCAAACGAGCGGCTCCTTATGTATCAATGGTTCAAAGATTATTTACCTTCTTCCATTTTTCTTTTCAACTCTGCTAATGCATCGATGTCTCCAAGAGTAGATCTTTCTTCGTTGTTTGAAGAAGAAGATACGTTTCTAGAAGAAGATTCTTTAACGTTTTTCTTTTCTTCGTCTCTGAAGATACCTGTGTGAGATACTACTACTCTCTTGAATTCTTTGTTGAATTCGATTACTTTGAATTGAGCATCTTCACCTTTTTTGATTTTAGATCCATCTTCTTTCTCTAATAATCTTGAAGGGCAGAAAGCTTCAACCTCAGCATCTTCGAATTGAACAGAAGCTCCTTTATCGTGAACTTCTACAGCTTTACCAGCGTGGATAGTTCCTTCAGCATATTTAGTTTCGAATTTATCCCATGGGTTTTCAGTCAATTGCTTGTGACCTAAAGATAATCTTCTAGCTTGGATATCCAATTCAAGAACTACAACATCTAATTTATCACCTACTGCACAGAATTCAGATGGGTGCTTGATTTTCTTAGTCCAAGAAAGATCAGAGATGTAGATTAATCCGTCGATACCTTCTTCTAACTCTACGAATACACCAAAGTTAGTGAAGTTTCTTACAGTTCCTACATGCTGAGATCCTACCGGATACTTAGTTTCGATGTTTTCCCATGGATCTTTAGACAATTGCTTGATACCAAGAGAAATTTTTCTTTCTTCTCTATCTAAAGTTAATACTTCAGCTTCTACTTCATCACCTACTTTTACGAAATCTCCAGCAGATCTTAAGTGAGTAGACCAAGACATTTCAGAAACGTGGATTAATCCTTCTACACCTGGAGCGATTTCTACGAATGCACCATAGTCAGCAAGAACTACTACTTTTCCTTTTACTTTGTCACCTACTTTCAAGTCAGCAGAAAGAGCATCCCAAGGATGAGCTTCTAATTGCTTCATACCTAATTGGATTCTTGTTTTCTCATCATCAAAATCAAGGATTACAACTTTTACAGTCTGTCCGTCCTCTAGGATTTCAGATGGGTGGTTCACTCTAGACCAAGAAAGGTCTGTAATGTGGATCAATCCATCAACACCTCCTAAGTCAATGAATACACCGTAAGAAGTAATATTCTTAACAGTACCTTCAAGAACCTGACCTTTTTCAAGCTGAGCGATGATTTCTTTTTTCTGACCTTCGATATCTGCTTCGATCAATGCTTTGTGAGATACAACTACGTTTTTGAACTCAGGGTTGATTTTCACAACTTTGAACTCCATAGTTTTTCCTACGAACTGATCGTAATCTTTAATTGGCTTAACGTCAATTTGAGAACCAGGTAAGAATGCTTCGATTCCGTGAACGTCAACGATCATACCACCTTTAGTTCTTGATTTAACAAAACCGTTAACGATTTCTCCAGTTTCGTGAAGTTCGTTTACTTTATCCCAAGCTTTAAGCGTTCTAGCTTTTCTGTGAGATAATTGTAACTGACCAGTTTTGTCTTCTCTCTTGTCAACCATTACTTCTACCTCGTCACCTACTTTTAGGCCTTGGTTGTAACGGAATTCGTTAAGAGAAATAACACCTTCAGATTTGAAGTTGATGTCTACGATAGCTTCTTTGTCAGTTAATCTTACAACTCTACCAACTAAAACGTCATTATCGTTTAGGCTGTTAAGAGATCCGTTATAGATTTCTTCTAAATCGCTTTTTTCTTTTCTCGCATCTGCATCAAGACCTGATTCGAAAGAATCCCAATCAAATTGTTCCGGTGCTACGTTTTGGTTTAATAAAACCTCTGCTGAATTTGTCTCTTTTGACATTTTCTAATAAAAATTTGTATTCCTTCTTTTTTAACGGTTTGAATAAATGCGGATTAAAAAATACGGAAGTAATTAATTTTAAGTAATTTACCCATCAAACCTTTTCGCCACAAAAGTGGATGCAAAGATACACTTTTTATTTAACATCAACAATGAAGCTTTATTCATATTTAATTAAAATCAATCGAATCTTTAAAATGAATGTAATAGATTGATCAGCAGAATTGTTTAATAATTAAATAGTATCAAATTCAAGAGATCTGATAAACAAAATAGCTATGCAGAAAAAAAATATTTTTATTTTAATTGGTATCCTTTTCTATACCATCAATATAAAAGCCTGTACAATTTTTTCCTGTTCAAGAGGAGGTGAAACATTTGTTGCAGCCAACGAAGACGATACCACTCCCTTTACCAGAATTTGGTATAACCCAGCTAGCTCAAATCGCTATGCCTCCGTTTGCTTCGGAGCCCCTGACATGCAGGTAGCCGCAGCCATGAATGAATACGGACTATTCTTTGATTTTGCAGCAGCGAATTATGATTTCACCCAATTGAACCTGACCAATCCCTATCCCGGAGATATCATGTGGGAAATCCTAGGAACATGCAAAACTGTAAAAGAAGCCATTGTTATATTAAAAAAATATGACTACATATCTTACTCCCAAGCTCTAATAGCGGATAAGTATGGTAATTCTGTATTAGTTAGCCCCAAAGGAATAACTGAAAAGAATGGAGACTTTCAAGTGAATTCAAACTGCAATATGATTAATGGGAAGTTATCATGCAGGCGACCAGAAATTGCTAATGAAATGCTTTCCGGATCGAAAGAGAACAGTGTGGAATTTCTAAAAAAAATTTTGGATAAAACCCATCAGGAAGGCGAACTCAATACATTATACTCTACAATCTTCGATTTAAAAAAGGGCATTATTTATGTCTATCTTTTCCATGATTATAATATAGTCTATATTATCGATCTGAAATCTGAATTAAAAAAAGGATACAGAATCGAAAACCTTGCGGATCATTTTCCGGCTTCGTTTGCTTATGAAAATTTTTCAAAGAACCATTCTTTATATCTTAAAGAATCTATTTTTCAGGAGATGAAAAATAAAGGTATAGATAGAACAATCGACCATTATATTTCAGAAAGTGAAAAATTATCTCCAAAAAATGAAAAATTAAATTCTGCCTTACTGGAAGCAGCATTACAGCTCATTAAATATTCCTGGAACGAGCACAATAATGGCAGTATGTGGTACTATTGGTTCAGTAAACCTTATGGATATGATGTACAGCAATACAAAGACACAAAACTTACTTCAGCAGAAAAACTTTTAAAGTATTTATCTTCCAAGGAAACTACAGATCTTAAACTTCAGAATTTCATGTATGAAATGATTGGGTTTATCAATCTTACGCAGGGAGACAAAATTTTGGCAAAAGAATTTTATGAGAAAGCAGTAACTAATCCCGATAAAGCCTATAGCGTAACATTAATCCGGGGAAAAGAAATACTTAACAGAATGAAGGATATAAAAAAGTAAGAAAAGGAAAATTGGGGAAACTGTATTACTTATAAACCCTGATATCCTCAACTCTAAAACCTTCAAAATTCACTACCTTTGCACCATGGAACTACAATCAATCTACCAGAAGCTGCAGATTCAGGATATGAATCAGATGCAGAAATCTACTTATAATGCGTCTGAAAACAATACAGACATTGTTTTACTCTCTCCTACAGGATCTGGAAAGACTCTTGCTTTTTTATTCCCGGTTCTTCGGAATCTGAAAAAAAATGTTCAGGGAGTTCAGGCATTGATATTGGTTCCGGCCAGAGAACTGGCTTTACAAATTGAGCAGGTTTTCAAAGCTATGGGAACGGATTTTAAAGTATCTGTTTGTTATGGTGGACATGATAAAAAAATCGAGGTTAACAATTTAATTGAAGCTCCTGCTGTTTTAATAGGAACTCCGGGAAGGGTTGCTTACCACGTAAGAAATAATAATTTTGATCCGAAAACGATTAAAACACTCGTTCTTGATGAATTCGACAAAGCTCTGGAGCTAGGTTTTCATGAAGATATGGAGTTTATTGCAGGCTCATTAAAAGGCCTTTCTCAAAGAATTTTAACATCAGCTACGACAATGGATGAAATTCCATCGTTTACTGGTCTAAAAAATGAAAAAACCATCGATTTTTTAAAACTAAGTGAAGTAAAACCAGATATCCAATTGCGAAAAGTAATGACAATTTCTGAGGAAAAGCTGGATACTTTGTTTAATTTAATCTGTAAAATAGGAAATAAAAGGACTCTTATTTTCTGTAACCACCGTGAGGCTGTTGACAGAATTTCTGAACTTCTTCATCAGATGGGAATCGACAGAGAAACCTTCCATGGCGGTATGGAGCAGGACGAAAGAGAACGTGCATTGCTGAAATTCAGAAATGATTCTGCAAGAATTCTTATTACTACAGATCTTGCTGCCCGCGGACTTGATGTTCCGGAAGTAGAATCTATTGTACATTATCAGCTTCCTCCCAAAGAAGATGCTTTCATCCACAGAAACGGGCGTACTGCAAGAATGAATGCCAAAGGTTTTGTATATCTGATCATGACAGAGGACGAAAACTTCCCGTTCATTAAAAATAATACTCCTGAAGAAAGTGTTGCCGGATTTACTAAAGTTCCGGAAAAAACACCTTTCCAGACTATTTATATCAGTGCCGGAAAAAAAGATAAGGTCAACAAAGTGGATGTTGTGGGATATCTTATCAAAAAAGGAGAACTTCAGAAAGAAGATATCGGTTTGATTGAAGTAAAGGATACAACTTCTTATGTTGCTGTTTCCAGAAGCAAAGTAAATGCTGTTTTAAGAAAGCTTCAGAACGAAAAGCTGAAAGGAAAGAAAGTAAAAATGGAAGTTGCTTATTAAAAATATGATTCTTTAGACAAACAATATATATGTCATTGCGAAATGCAGAGATCGCTTTCCGCAATGACATTCATCTTATTTTATTCCTCTTACTTTGGTAGGAAAAGTATACACAGATTTTGAGGCGGTAATGAAAAGTATATCATTATTTTCTCCACCAAAAGTTACATTGGAAGTCCATTTTTCAGGGATAGGAATATGGTAAATTTTCTTTCCGGAACGGTTAAAAACATGTACTCCATCTCCTGTAAGATAAAGGTTTCCGTGCTTATCCAGCTCCATTCCGTCTGATCCCATTTCACAGAAAAGTCTTTTTTCTGACAATTTCCCTTCACCCAATATGTCATATACATAAGTTTTCCCGGCATCAATATCAGAAAGGTATAATTTTTTCAGTTTTTCACTGCCTACAATTCCATTTGGCTGGGTAAATGTATCCAGCTTGATAACTTTCCCTGATTTATCTCTGTAATAAAGGCTTTTGTGTTGCAGTTCCTGTTTAAAACCGATCCAATAATCTCTTTCGTACAGTGGATCTGTAAAGTACATTCCTCCGGCTTCATCATTCCAAACGTCATTGGGACCGTTCAACCTTTTTCCTTCAAAACCTTTAAGCAGAACTTCTACTTTCTTGTCTTTGGAAATTTTCCAGATCTCTCCCTGATCATCCGAGCAGGTAATCAAATATCCGTCTTTATCAAAGTGTGTTCCGTTTGCCCTTCCCGTCTTGTCTAAGAACTCTATTACCTTATTGCTTTTCCAGTCCCAATAATAGATCTTATCATTGGGTTGATCGGTAAAGTAAACATTCCCTTCTTTATCTGCTGATGGTCCTTCTGTGAAACTGAACGTATCAGAAACCATTTCCGGCTTTACTCCTTCATACAACATTTTACTATAATTTACTGATTGACAGTTTACCAATGCGAAAACCAAACCAATCATGCCTATTTTAAATATATTCTTCATACTTCATTTTTAAACCTGCAATTTACAATATGACCTACAGGTTTCAAAATATTTTCCCGTTTTGATACAATAAAAATCAAAAACACAAAATGTCCCAATTATCCTATTTTTGAAGTAGATCATATTAGTACTGCAGAGATATAATCCGGAGCTTTGCAGTAACAGGATTGATCACTTTTTTAAATGAAAAATCAATTAAAAAAATGAGAATGATCCTGTTGAAAATAGTACCAAAATACTTTTATAGCATACAATAATGAGCGCAGAGTCCAACAATATCAAGTCTTTGGAAATTGAAAGTGAAGATTTCAGAAATTCAGTGGGAACAATGGATGAAACCGGAAAAAGGAAGTGGATATTCCCCAGAAAGCCTAAAGGAAAATACACCAATTACAGGAATTACACCAGCTATTTTCTTCTTGCCCTTTTTTTCGGACTGCCTTTTGTAAAGATCAACAACAATCCTTTTCTGCTCATCAATGTTATCGACAGGAAATTCTTTATCCTCGGGCAGCCTTTCTATCTGCAGGATTTTTTTATCCTTGCATTGGGAGCAGTAACTTCCGTTATTTTTGTGATGTTATTTACGGTAGTTTTCGGAAGGATATTCTGCGGCTGGCTTTGTCCTCAAACTCTTTTTATGGAAATGGTTTTCCGTAAAATAGAATATTGGATCGAAGGAGACCGAAATAAACAGATGAAACTTGACAGACAGGAATGGGATGCTGAAAAAATAAGGAAGAGACTTACAAAATGGTCCGTATTTATTTTGATTTCCCTGCTCTGCTCTACTTTTATGTTTATGTATATCGTAGGCTATGAACAGGTTTTCCAGATTATGCTTGAAGGGCCTTCAGAACATCCTTTAAAGTTTATTACGATGATCTTTTTCACGATGACTTTCTATTTTGTTTTTGCATGGCTTCGCGAGCAGGTATGTACTCTGGTCTGCCCTTACGGAAGGCTTCAGGGAGTTCTGATTGATAAACAGACAATCAACGTATATTACGATTTTAAAAGAGGAGAAGGCCGTTCAAAATGGAGAAATAATGAAGATAGAAAAGCTGCTGGTAAGGGAGATTGTATTGATTGTAACCAATGCGTTGTTGTCTGTCCTACGGGAATTGACATCAGAAACGGGCAGCAACTGGAGTGCGTGAATTGTACAGCTTGTATTGATGCCTGTGATGAAGTAATGGAAAAGGTAGGGTTACCTAAAGGATTAGTTCGTTATGCTACAGAATCAGAAATTGAAAACCGCGAAAAGTTCAGATTTACACCAAGAATGAAGGCAACGACCGTTATTCTGGCATTGCTGATCGGATTCCTTGGATTTTTAATGTATGATCGCGGTTCTATGGAAGCGAAATTTATCAAACCGGCAGGCTCTACATTTTTCGTTAAAAACGGTAAAATCACCAATACCTTTATTTATACTCTTCTTAATAAATCTAATGAAAAAAAGACGTTGAACATCAAAGTTATCACCCCATTGAATGCTGAAATCACTTATTTCGGCTCTGAAACAATCATCTTAAAAGGAGACCAGATCCTGAAAGGGAACATTAATATTTCCTTCCCTGAAGAAGACATTAAGTTTTCAAAACAAAATATGGTCATCGGAGTTTTTGATGAAAAGGGAAAACTCGTAGATTCGTTTGAAACGACTTTTGAAGGACCGTTTAAGTTAGCTTTGTAGGTGGCAGATGATAGGTTGCAGGAATTAGGGATTAGGGATTAGGGATTAGGGAAAATACTCTGTGAAATATTGATAGGAAGTATTTAAAATCAAATACATGGCAACCAGCAACTTTAAACCATAAACTTTAAACTCATTAAGCTTTATATTTCCTCATAAACTGGGTGGGAGTCATTCCGGAGTTTTTCCGGAATACTCTTACAAAGTAGGAATATTCTTCATATCCTAATCTGAAAGCAATTTCAACCAGGCTTTCATCCAGATACATCAACATTCTTTTGGCTTCCAACACTACTCTTTCTGTAATAACATCTGTAGCGGTTTTTTGAACAACGGTCTGTGCAATCCTGTTCAGATGTTTGGAAGAAACACCTAATAAAGATGCATAATGGGCAATCGATTTATATTCTGCAAAATGCTGTTCAATCAAATTTTCAAAATCCTGATAATGTTTAAAATAAGAAAGTCCGGCAGCAGAAGCCTGTGTATCAAAATCTCTTGAAAATAATCTGCTGGAATTAATAAAGATCTGCGACATCAATGACAGAATAAGACCTTCTTTCATTATATTTTTAGCCCGATGTTCTTCTCCGAGTTCCTGAAATAAAGTTATATTTTTCTTCAGTTCCAAACTATCCAGCTGAAGTTTTCTAGGAAAAGACACCGATCCGAAAAAGGGGAAATTCCTCAGTTTCTGATTTACATAATGCATTTCATAGAACTCCTGAGAGCAAAAGAAAATATAACCATCGATATCTTCTGAAAGCTCCCAGCTGTGAATCTGCCCCGGCGATAGAAAGAAAAGGCTTCCCTCAGAAACATCATACTTCTGAAAATCAATTTCATGTACCCCTGCTCCTTTGGTAAAAAGAACAGCAGCGTAGAAATCATGTCTGTGGGGCTTTTCTATATGACGATGTCCTACCACCAAATGATTCTTCATCGTATTAAAATAAAAATCTGACGTATTTTTACCTGCCTGGAAAAGATCGATATGAAGAACAGAGATAGGATTCATCACTTATATTATGTATGGTAAGGATTCACAAATTTAGACAAAAAAGAACTGGTATACTGCAGCCTTTCCTATCTGTTATATAAACAGAGGTATTTCATGACCGCTTTATCTTTATATTTTCCCTTTACATAAAGTCTGACTGCACTTTTTGTAATATATTTTGGATGAAACTTTAAAAAATTTTTATCTTTGAAGTTTAGGAGTTGAAAAATGAAAATAAATTTAGCTGATAAACTGTATTATTCTATAGGAGAAGTGGCAAAAGCATTCGACGTAAACACTTCATTAATACGTTACTGGGAACAGGAATTCCCAATTATCAAGCCTAAAAAAAACAGGAAAGGCAACCGATATTTCACTCCTGAGGATATCAAAAACCTTCAGATGATCTACCATCTGGTAAAAGAAAAAGGATACACGCTGGACGGAGCCCGTATTGCTCTGACCACAAACAGTAAAATCTCCGAAACCATCACTCTTATCGACCGACTTGAGTTTGTAAAAGCTGAGCTTATTAAACTGAAGGAGTCTTTGGGAGAAAGAGAGGAAGAATAACTTCTTTGAAAATATAAAAAACTCCGCTGCAATTAATTGCAGCGGAGTTTTTGTAAAAATACATTTTTATACGGAATTAGTATACTGAAAGCCGTCCAAATAATCAGTTGTTTCTGTACCAAAAACCTTTCTTACTTTCACACCATCTGCTCTGTAAATATAGTCTGTTACTTTGGCGTTTTGGGTAATCTTTCCTGGTAAATTTTAAATAATTATATTGGATGCGATTGAAGCATTTTATAACATAACAACCCCGCTCAATGAGCGGGGTTTGTATTTATTTTACTATCTCTCCATCGAGTTTAAATTTTATAAAAAATGTATTCTCCCGGATATTAATAGTCTTTTTAATTACTTCTTCTGTGCCTAACTTCTTTAATACTGTTTCACCTTTCTCTGCAAATGAAAAGTATTCATCAGAATAAAAATAAAGAGGTATTAGTTTTCCTTGTATAAATACAGATCTATTGCTATGTTTTACCCAAAAATTTTCTGAAGAATTAGAGAGCCTATTCAAGTATATGGTATAGGTATCTGTATTCTCTTTATCTAAAACTATATAGGTTTCATTATTCTGCCCTCTTTTTTGAAGCTCTTTACTAAGAATTTCATTAACGGAAGAAGGTAAAAAATATATTATATCTGAATTTGATTTTTGCGAGTAACAACTAAACAAGCAAAAATTCAATAATAATATTGATAGAATCTTTTTCATTATGGAGTTTTTTGTTTATCTATAAAATGTTTTAGAGCTGCCTGTCCTATATTGTTAGTATTAGTAGTTCCAATATTATTTGTTTGTGTACCATTTGGCATAACTCTATGTATTGCATTTCCAGTTGATTGAGTTCCCGTATAAGAATCAACCGCATACACAGGAATATTAAAACTCTTAGATGTTGATTTATCCATAGCAGATGTCCCTGGTATATTTACTAGACTAGGATTTTGCGAAGTATTATGCGTATGCACTTGAGCAACAGGGATTAATTTTGTACCATCAAAAGTTTGTTTTACTGTAGCTCCTGATTTATCCGTAAGAGATGTTATAGATGTTGTAGTTTTTCCATCTATCCCATCTGGCCCTCTAACAGAGGTTACTTGCGCTGTAGGAGTATCACCTCTTGTAACCTCCATACCAACCCAAACTTGTCGTTCCTTTGTCTGGTCTTTAATAGTTTCATTATTGGCGTTATTTATATCAGAATTTGAGTATTATTGACTGTAATTACAGAACTGCTTGCTTGTAAAGCTGATGTAGCATCTACTGATGTAGAACCTCCTTTTTCAGAAGTAATGCTATTCCAATCGCTTTTATATATTACCCTGGCATTAGTTGTTGCAGCCCCATCACTTCCCAAATACTTTCCAGTAGAAGCATCTATATAATCATCAGGAGGAATCGCAAATCTTCCATCCGGGTCTATATATCGAATAGGGTTATTATAGGCGTAAGTATAAGGAGACCATCTACGAGAAGTCTCAGCTAACGGGTCTATCACCCCCCATCTCCCGATATCTGGCATATACATCCTCGCTCCGTAATCATACATTCCCGTCTCTTGCAGCTCCTTTCCGTTATACTTGTACTTATATGCTGGATTTCCTGTTAATGCATTATATCCCTTCATGTTTTAATCCAAACTGGTAATAATTACTCTCTTCAATGATCTCTGTTCCGGCTCCATTTTTAGCATAGCTTAATCTGGTATTTCCAAGGTGATCAGTATAATTATACACATACTTTCCGGTTTCAACATTAAAATACCCTTCTGTCGTTGGGAAGAATTTTAATACCGAATCTGTATATTGGAAGCCATCCAGATAATTGGTGGTTTCTGTTCCGAAAACCTTTCTTACTTTCACTCCATCTGCTCTGTAAATATAATCTGTTACTTTGGATTTTTGGGTAATCTTTCCGGGTAAATTTAGATAATTATATTGGATGGAAATATAATTAATAGAACCTTATTTATGAACAACCCTTGCCATATTTGCAAGGGCTGTTATTTATGCTACCTTGAAAACCAGAGGGTAAGTTTATTTAATAAGCTCAAAGTCTGAAGACTTTGCGCAGCGGGGGTTTTAGCAATTGCTGACATGCTTTGCTGCCCCTGAATAGAAACAATTGTACATAGAAAAAGAATAAATAAATATTTTATCATTTTTTCTTTTTTTGTTGACCAAGATACTAAAAAACCACTGTGATTACAGTGGTTTTGTTTTATTTGTGGATACGAGCGAGTTGCTAGCGCCAGCGGAGGCTTTCACTATTAGGTGAAGCTCCTAATCCAATTATAACCTTCTTTCTCAAATATTGTAGTACTATCTTTATTACTATATATATCAACTTGATTATACTTTTTTAAACATTGATTAGTAAATAACAATTCCTGTTTTACAATCAAATCTTTATTAACAAACGACTTTATTAAATATTTTCCTTCAAAAAAATTCTCTAATAACATTTTCAATTCATCTAAAGCTATTTCATTTATAAAAATATAGAACTCGCTTTGATTATATCTTATACTCATTGAATCTTCATCTAAATCAATAAAAAGAAATAAACCATTGTTATCTATACAAATATTTATATATTTTTCATCTCCTTCTAAATGAAAATCAAAATCATTTTTAAAATTCAGAAATTTAGAAATTAAAAATGATAAAAGATTTTGATATAATAAAGAACGGTTTGCATAACTATATTTACTTAGTAACCCTATAAAATCATTCTTTAACATACTGTCTTAATTCTTTTGCATTTTTGAAAAACTTATGTTTCTTACCACCCAGACCATAATTAACATGGGTTCTTGTTAGCCTTCTTCCAGTACCTTGTAATGCGTGCCTTTCTATTCTAAATTGTTTATTAGTATTAGTGGCTCTTAGTCCAATCTGCTTTAACCCTTTTGTGTTTTTGTACATTGGTTTAAGGTTTTTGGCACTTTTTAAACTGCTTCCACTACCAACTAAAATTGTTGCTACATCTGCTCCTGTTGCAATATTTTCAGCGGTCTCTTCACTTGCACCTAAAGCTAATGAACCTTCTTCAACTCCCTGATGCAAAAAGGTTTCTTCGTCTTCTCCTGTCCATAACTGTTGCGCTCCTGTTGTTGCATTATCAATTCCATTCATTAATACAAACCAGCCAGCTACAGCACCAACCCCTGTTTCTGCCGTAAGAATACCTCCAGCTCCTCCGACAATAGCCTCAACTGTTCCTCCAATCATTTGTAAACCTCCTAAAGCTCTAGTTCCTACATTCCAAGAAGAAGATCCTTGTAATTTAACTTCGTCAATTTGAATTTCTTTTTCAGCAGTTTTCGTTTTAGGATCATAAACATATACATTCTTCGGGTCATCAATGTATGGTTTAAATTCCGATGTATTAGGACAGGTTGGACAAGTTGCCAATTCTCCAATCATTCCTGTCGGGTCAATAAACATAATCGGATTATTATAAGTATAGGTATAATTTGACCATCGTCTTGACTTCTCCGCCAACGGATCAACAACACCCCATCTTCCAATATCCGGCATATAAATCCTTGCTCCATAATCATACATTCCACTCTCCTGCAATTCCTTACCGTTGTACTTATACTTATATGCTGGATTTCCTGTTAATGCATTATATCCTTCATGTTTCAATCCAAACGGATAATAATTACTTTCTTCAATGATCTCTGTTCCTGCTCCATTTTTAGCATAGCTTAATCTAACATTTCCAAGGTGATCTGTGTAGTTATACACATACTTTCCGGTCTCAACATTAAAATATCCTTCTGCCGTTGGAAAGAATTTCAATACGGAATTAGTATACTGAAAGCCGTCCAGATAATCAGTTGTTTCTGTCCCAAAAACTTTTCTTACTTTCACTCCATCTGCTCTGTAAATATAATCTGTTACTTTGGAGTTTTGGGTAATCTTTCCTTGTAAATTTAGATAATTATATTGGATGGAGGAAATTCCTTTATCCAGTTGAGTCTTCATATTTCCATTGACATCATAAGTAATAGTACTTCCTGTACTTCCTGATGCCAAAGGGTACCCGCTTATCGCATTTCCGGTTCCTATTTCTTTAAGGTAAGATAACTTATTACTTTGTTCTCCATTTTCATAATGGTATTCCAGATTATCCATTACTTCAGGTGCGGTATATCCCGGAAGCTGTTTTCCTCTTCTTAAAAGACTTTTTATATTTCCGTTAAGGTCATAGGTCAGCTGCTCGTGGTATTCTCCTCTTTCTAAGTTCATGGCATCCCAGAAACGTCCTTCCTTAAGTCGGTTAAGGCCATCATATTCATAAGAATAATTTCTCAGTACCACATCATTCTGAGTGATCCATGACATCTGGGAAATATTTCCATTATATCTGGCGGAACCTGAAAACTGGCTGTTAGGATTATTATAACGCAGTTCGTAAGCAAAAAGTTTATTCTGCAAATTGGCAGGATCATTAACTTTTCTCATCCATCCTCTGATATTGTAGGCATATTTAATACGCTGCAGTGGGCTGCCTGTGGTATTTCCTACATTTTTAGTCTGCAATTGCCCCAGGTCATTGTAAAGGTTTTCTGCCAAAAGTTCCTGAGCGCCTCCATTGACCTGATTCCAGTGTCTTACCAGTCTTTCCTGATGATCATACTCATAGGTTTCTTTGATATTAACCTTTGTATCACTGGCCGTCCTTTTGTGTTCAATAAGGCTGTAATCCGGTACTCCGGAAAATTTCAGAAAGCTTTCAGTCTTGGTATATCCTCCCAGATGATTCAAAGAATGGGTAGCGATTGCTCTCCCTTTCTTATCATAGTAAGTAAACGCTTTTGTCCAGCTGTCATTTTCAACATTTTTAGTATAAGAAGCGGTAGGAAGACTTTTGGTACTTACCTCTGAATTCTGTGTCGTCTGCGGCAGTACTTCCTGATTTAAAACCGTACTCACTGCTGGCGCTCCCTGAGGATAGGTATCATAATAATTTACCGTCAGAAGCTTGTCGACTGCTGTAGGGTAAGAAGCGTTTCCATATTCAATACTCATTTCATTGAGTGTAAAACTTCCACCGCGGGTTTCAAAAGCATCACCTGATTGATTGTCAATAGTATTTTGTATGGCATTTCTTGGATTGGTATCTCTGGTAATCCCTGTATACACTACTCTTCCGAAACGATCATATTTGGTAAACATCCATGACTGATCTGCTGAAAAATTGGCAATTCCATTTTTAAGAACTGTATCGCGATAGAGAATAACCTGATCTTTTTTATTATATACCATTTGTTCCAGGCCTTTCCCCGGAAGTTTCTTTTCTACAAGTCGGTTTTTACCATCGTATTTATACTGGTAACAAAGATGCTCCAACGCTGAAGCTGAAACGGTTGCCGCTGCCGAAGCTAAAGGTGGTATAACAAATGCCAGCTGGTCATATTCATTATAGACATAATAAGTGTCTGCATTTTCTGAAGCACTGATAACTTTTCTTACCAGCAATGTCTGTCCTCTGCCATTTTTAAATTCTATGGTCTTATTATTATCTTCATCGGTTACCGTATTTTTATACAGCTGTGCATCTCCGTATGAACTGGATACACTAAGTGCAGAAGAAGTAGCTCCATCAACCCATGTGGTAACAGTGGTATATTTTTTAACCTCACCAGTGACATTTGCTTCATATCCAAAAACAACAGGTTTACTTTGCCAGTCGCTGCCTGGATTTTTCTGGTTTAATACTCTGTCAAGCGGAGAGTTTTCCAAGGTTTTATGGGTAAAAGGATAAGTATCATTAATCCCATTAGACTGATAGTAACTGTTTGCACTTCCTTCTACTCCGGTCTGGATATTTCCACTTAATGAGGACATAGGAACCGGAAGCCAACTATCCACCTGTCTTCCAAAATTGTCATAGGGAATATGGGTTACCAGATCCTTTCCTGTAGGAGTGGATTTAATACTGACAGACTGCTTAGGTCTTCCCAACCCATCAAAAAACTGAATACTCTGTACCTGCTGAAGGGATCCGTCCGAAACAGTTGTGGGTACCAGATACTGCCTGGTATAAATATAATTTTCCGTCATCGGAATACTGGACGAATAATTTACGGTGATGGGAGTATAATTTTCCCCATTACCAGATGAAGATCCTCCGATGTAAGCCCGAAAAGTTCCATTGGCAGAATTGAAGCTAAACCCTGGAAGCATACGTATACTCTGAGGGTCTGCCACTTCGGTATTAGGGGCCGGAGGGGCTGTTAAAACCACCTGCCCATAATGATAAAGGCTACATAACAACCCAATGCTTATATATATTTTTCTAAACATTTTTCTCTATTAATGGGTTGTCTCTGATTTCATTCTAAGAAACTGTTCTTTCAGTTGTTTTATTTCTGAAACAGCATTTTTCAGGTCTGCATTTTCTTCTTCCAGTTTCTGTACTTTTTCCTGTTGATCTTTTAATTGTCTCTCCTGTTTAATGGCATATAGAGTAAGTTCTTCGATTTTCTGCAATAGCTTAATCTGAAATTCACCAACGTTTACCCCTTCTTTTTCCATCACTTTTGCGGAAGCAATCTCAGGAAGGTGTTTTTTCTCTTTAATATGTTTTGCAACCTCTTCCAGATTGGGAAGGTCATAGTTTTCTTCGAATACAAAATCGGCAGTTGGGCTTAAGGTTACTTTTATTTCTTTAGCCTCCAGCTTCCCTTGCAGTAAAGCATTTCCATTGGAAGAAACCTTCATGATTTCAGGCATTGAAACGGGTGAATCTATCGCGGACTGCTGAGAAGCTGATGCCAATAATCTGAAACCTTCATTATCAAGTGTAATTGCTGTTTTTACAAAGTTTCCTTCCCCACTGCTTGACAACCATCCTACGTTTGCGCCATTTGCTTTTACCCCATAGCTCATATAAGAGGAGCCAGAGCTTCGCAATGCCCCCCAGTTACTCATTGAGCCACTGCCATACGGTATAGAAAAAGCGTTAACTCCCGTCACAGAATCACCAGCTCCCGCCATAATAGTTCCCGCAACATGAAGTTTACTTAAAGGAGTTACTGTTCCAATTCCCACATATCCGTTACTATCATTAATAACCAATTTTGGATTCGTATAATCTCCTTTGGAAACAATCCACTGGCTGCCATGCAAATCACCAAAAAACCAACCATTATCTCCATTAAAATATTGAGTTTGAATACCCCGGATAAATCCTCCATCATTGGTACTTCTTTTTAAATATAATATAGGAGAAGGGTTTTGGATAGTTACTTCAGAAAATGCCCCTTGCTGGGCAAAAGATAATTGAACTGCTAAAATTCCTGCAATGATTAGTATTTTTTTCATAATTTAAGTTTTTATTGTTTATAGTTATATTTAAATTCTTTTAATAAGTTTCCTGTTTGGCTATTTTCCCTGATTTCTTTAAGCCTGTTAGCCGAATCGTAAAGATATACTTCCCTGATTCCTGATGGTGGAGTGATGCTTCTTACTCCAATTAATGGATCATAAGTATATGTAGTAATCTGATAGTTGGGCAAGCTATTTCTGAAGGTATTTAGTACAGATAAAAGTGGGGTTTCATCATTATTAGCCGCGGCAGAAGCATCTGTATTAGAAGCATTAACAATCGAGTCAATTAAGGACTGCTGAATATCTGTTAACTTCGCTCCTTCTATTTTAGCTATAGGTTGGGTCAAATTATACCCCCAGATGATCACCGTAGAAAGACCATCCTTTGTGGTAAACTGCTGAAGATTGCCTTTGGGATCATATTTATCATAGAATATTTCAGTTCTTGAAGTAGCAATATTCTGAAGATCATATGAAAGAATTGATAGAGGAACCATTAGATTCCCTCCTTGTATGGTTGGCAATGAATCCGGATAGACATATTCTATTTTTGATAAAAAATTATTAGCAACTCCTACCGTTTGTGAAGTGATTTCCTGCAAAGGAATTCCTGTCATATTTAAATTAATAAGCGCAGGCTTATTTAAGGACTGAGCAAACTTTTTTTCAGTTGATACTATTTTACCATCTGAAAAAGTAGTATTTATCTTATTGTTATTTAAATATGAAATATCATCATAAACATAACCATTTTGAGTTATCAGGTTTCCACCGGTATTCTTTTCTTCAATCTGGGACGAAATTAGTGCATAGGGTTTTATAAATTCTTTTTGGAACAGTTCCCACGCATTGGATATTTTTTTTACCCTAGTAGTATAATCTTGGTTTACATTTCTACAACTTAGAGTCAGAATATTGTTTTTAGAAAAATTCTTACAGTAATCTTTATCAATAAATCCGTAATTCATTTTGACGGTTTTAATCACTGTATTATCTTTATAATAATCTTCCTGCACTAATTTTCCTCTGGCAAAACTCCTATCTTCAAGATCAGTTTCTTTGTTTTTAAGATAATCCTGAAGCGTATGATCATAGTTAAATTGTGGAGTATGTAACTGTACAAAATAGTTGGTGCTATTCAGTATATCCGGATTTGTTTTATAAGTTGAGAATGTATGCTGCTTTCGTACTTGTCCATCAACATATTCGAAAACATTGGAATACTCAATATTACTACTGGAGTATGCCTGAAGCTCTATATTTGAACCAGTCTGTTTAAGCTCTTTTTTTAAGGTGTACCCCCCTGGTGCACTTTGCTTATATTCAACATAATCAACAAAACTATAAAGTGATTTTAAAATGCCACTAGATTCAATGGAGTTGAGGTCCTTCGTATATTTATAAGTCTTTACTACAGGTATTATATTATCCGCATTATCTATCATTTTTTGGATTCTCATACCACTTGCTATTCCAGTCTCATTACCTATTTGAGGGAAAAAAGCTGTTGTCGAATTCTTCATTAATCTGGAAGAGAATGTATTAGGTTCATAAAAAAATTCCGTATATCCTTTTGTAGGATAAATAACTTTTTTCAATAAGCCTATATCATTAAAATTAGAATCTACATTTCGATTATTTGAGAGTATTTCGGTATCTCCCGTATTAGCATAGAACTTATAATCAGGAATCATCATATTTGTTTCCGGCTTCCCATTATAATATCCCCAATAATCTACCCCTCTTGTAGCATCATCCGGAAAAGAGGTATCCTTATAATACTCAAATCCGTAGTCTTTATTGTTGATCTTTAATGCAGTAAGTAGCCATCTTCTTTTTGAACTTCCTTTAGGGCTAATAGTAAAATCAATAGTTTTAGTAATATTATTTTGGTATTTTTCTTCAATCTTTTTTAGTTTATACGATTTATAACCCAAGTCATCATTGTAGGTGTCATAAGTAAAAAAAATAGTATAAAGATTATCAACATTTATTTCCTTCAGCATTGCTTTTTTGGTAAGATTGATTCTAATATATGGACTTTGCCAAGTACTACTTTGTGAAGATCCTGATACAGAATAACCTGCC
The DNA here is from genome assembly GCF_052044565.1 of Chryseobacterium sp. 22543. Classification (NCBI taxonomy): domain Bacteria; kingdom Pseudomonadati; phylum Bacteroidota; class Flavobacteriia; order Flavobacteriales; family Weeksellaceae; genus Chryseobacterium; species Chryseobacterium sp. 22543. Next base: position 294,574 of record NZ_JBQENH010000002.1, on the reverse strand, counting down.
CAAGAATAATCATACTGTGCTGTTGTATTTTGTGCCTCCTGATAAAAATACCTGTTGATATCAAATGAAAAATTGAAACTGCCTGCATTCGTTAAATGTGGCATTGCATTTTTTTGCGTACAGTAATTACTGCCTGCACCAATAGGATCATCTTCATTATAAGTATATTTTATTGTACGTCCATTATTAAGTTCTACTTTATTTAGATACCAGGAAGTAATTGTAAAGTCAGCATCACCTATATATGCGCCCTGATTAGTTTGATAATTTCCTAAATCACTCGAGAGCTCTAAATTATCATATCTTCCTCCGAAATAATATTTGTTTCCATTACCATCAATTATTTTAAATGATGATATTTCTGGTTTGCAATTGGTTTGTTCGGCAACCCATTGCTGTGAATACCCAGAGATATCTACTACAAGGTTGGGATCGTTAGATCTTATTAAAGGAGTCCCATCATTGCTTAAAGTAAAGTATCCTGAAATACCTAAGAAATTAAAATTATACTTGTCAGACTCAAGTTCTGAAGAGACAGAACCATTAGAAATTCCTGGCCAAGGAGTCGAAAGTCCAATGCTCAACTGAAAATTTTTTGTATAAATATCATTAGCTGATTTATTATATGCTATGGCTGATAAAAATCCATTAAGGGAAGCGGATTGAACAGTTGTAAAATCGTCTGGAATTCCTCTTACTTCACGTGTAATAGCACCTGAGGCATTAATAGACCAGTTCAGCCCCGCAAACCCTGATTTTTTTGTAGGAATAAATCCTGAAGAATCATAGCCTAATGATATTGAACTGCTAAAACCATCAATATTGATATCCAATAAAGGAATATTGAAATCAATAGTACCTCTATTCATATTAATAGGAATATTCCCCATTCTTTCATAACTGTAAGATTCAGGTGATTTGATATTGACCGGTTTAAAATTGAGGCCCTGCCCTTGCAATTGGAAAGAAAAGCCAGTTAACATTATTAATAATATGAGTGAATATAATCTTTTCATCAAGTTTATTTTTTTATCAATTTAGCGTTCGCCGTTTTATTAGTATCAGTTTTTATTGTAATCAAGTAAGCTCCCTGCACCAAAGCCTGTGTATTCATCTTGGTCACTCTGTTCTTTGTTTTTAGACTTTGCAATTGTCTTCCACTCATATCATACAACAGAATATCAGCATCTTTAAAATCAAAGCCGATTTCTACATAAGCATAATCTGAAACAGGGTTGGGATAGATCTTAATGTCATATTTCTCAATCAACTGATCAACCTGTTTGTCTCCCAGCTTTACAATCTTCCAGTTCTCTTTACCCAATTCTTCTGCACTGGTTCCCGCCAGAACAATTGAACCATCTCTGTTGAGCTTTAAGTCAGACAATCTCTCTTCCTTCTTGCTGGATTCTCCTTTGACGTGTTTTCTCCATTGTTCATTCCCATTGTGATCCAAGTAGAGCATCCAGAAGGTTTCATCATCGGTTTGAATTCTTCCTTCTGCCTGAGTATAACCTCCTAATAAAATTCCTTTGGAAGATTTATCATCTGTTGAATGAAGAACACTCATACTCATTAGAATATCTCTGTTCTTGAAATTGTAGGATTTCTGCCACTGTTCATCACCTCTTTCATTTAAGGAAATCAGCCAAAGATCTGTTCCTTCTTCAATGCCTACAGTTTTATTTCCTGATCTTTCCGATCTGGATTCACCACCAATAATGAAACCAGTTGATGTTAATGCCAGCGTTCTGATATGATCATCACCTTTACCTCCATAGTTCTTTTCCCATTCTACTTTTCCGTTCTTGTCTAGTTTAACAATCCAGTAGTCTCCTTCACCGAAGTTGTCGCTTTGTTTTGAGGTTGCAGTTCTATCAGACGGAGTATTAGTGTTGGTCGTTGATTGCTGATTATTTGTTTTAACGGATGAACTTCTTGAATAAATTCCCAATAATGCTCCGCCGTCTTTCGTTGGAATCATCTTCTCCACTTCATCTAAGCCTTTTCCACCTAAGATTAATTGGGATAATTCTTTTCCGTCTTTATCCAGTTTCGTGATCCAAACGTCTTTGGAACCATAACCTTTTGCAGCATTTTGTACATTTCCGGCCACAAAGAACCCTAAGTCTGTAGTTTGGATAACAGATCTTGCTTCTTCATCAGAAGTGCTTCCTAACGTTTTCTGCCATAATTCATCACCGAATTCATTGATTCTGATCAGCCAGATATCTGAACCTCCTTTGGAGTCCTCTTTTTTATCTAATCCTTTTCCTGAATAAGATGTTCCGGTTAATAGAAATCCACCATCCTGTGTGGTAACGGTAGCTGATAAATAATCATGGTTGGATCCTGAGAAGTATTTTTCCCAGACTTCATTTCCCTGCTGGTTTAGTTTTACCAGATGAAAATCATATCCGTTATTCTGTTTACTTCCAGCCTCCAGCTTCCCGCTTCCTGACTGTATAGAGCTTCCCGTGATAAGATACTGCTGATCAATGGTTGTGGTAACCTGGCTTAGAAAATCCTGGGTAGAGGATTTGATATCTTTCTGCCACACTACTTCCTGGGCAGAGATACCCAAGACCGTGCACAAGGTGAATGCACCGATATAGAATTTTTTCATTCCAATGTTGTTTTCTGAGTTAGTAATTAGTTTATTAAAACTGTGCGAATTTAACACTTTTTAAGACACGAAAATCACTTTCATGTGGTATGCTGTAAATCATACTATTTATTATTAAATCCTCTTAATTTATATTGATATTTTCATTTTACTGATGCAAAATTATCTATACACAACGACAAAACTTGTCGCATTACAAACAAAAAGATCAACATTAATCAAAAAAAATTCACGCTCAATTACGAAATTATATCTTATAAAATATCAAATTTCCATTTCCTTTTTAAGCATTAAACACAATCTGCATATCATCTTTAATCATTTCATTATCAAGTATTGACACACTTTATTTTTATTGATATTTTTACCATATGATGAGAAAAAACTATTACCGAAAATTAGCATTTATGGTCACTTTGCTGACTATTTTACTGGCCTACCAAAAGTACACCAGTCGGGAAAAAGAACCTTTCCCTGATGTAAAGTTCATTGCAAGTTCTTCAAATTCTGTGGATCTATCAGATTTTGATCCCAATACACTGAACAAAGAACAATGGCAGAAACTTGGATTTTCAGAGAAACAGACTGCTACAATTCTCAAGTATAAAGATATTGTAGGAGGAAAATTTAATTCAAAAGAACAGTTGAAAAAATGTTACGCTATTTCTGAAGAAAAATTCAGTGAATTGGAATCATCTATTCTACTTCCTGAAACAGCAGAGAGAAAGAATTTAGAAGGACACAATGCATATGGAAAGAAAGAAATTATTATTTCAGGAAAATTCAATCCTGATAGGTTTTCTGCCAATGACTGGCTCAAAATGGGTTTCAGTGAAAGACAGGCAGAAGCTATTTTAAAATACAGGAATTATCTGGGAGGAAGCTTTATCAGCAAGGAGAAGTTTAAAGAGTGTTTCATCATCTCTCCTGAAAATTACAGCAAACTTGAATCTTATTTGCTTTTGCCAGTGAAAACTCCCGAAACTTTCCAAAATTCCACAAAGAATAATACTGCCAAAACCAAAATCCAATACCATTCTTTTGATCCTAATCAACAGGACCTGGAGGGCTGGAAAGCTTTTGGGTTTTCAGAAAAACAAGCCATTACCATCATTAATTACCGGGATAGAAATCTACGGGGAAGTTTTAAAAGTATAGAAGATCTGCAGAAATGTTTTGTGATTTCTGCAGAGAAATTTCAGGAAATGAAACCTTATATCAGAATTCAGGAAAAGCAACAGGAAAAAACAGATTTTTCAAAAACAGATCTCAATACGATTACTTTCAGACAGCTAATAGAGTTTGGTCTGGATGAAAGGAGTGCCGGTTCTATTATTGGCTTCAGAAAAAAGTTAGGAGGCTTTATCAATAAGCAACAGATTTTAAGTACATACAATATTGATCAGGATCTTGTTCAGAAGCTGATCTCAACAGCACCTTTGAATGCTTCAGATGTACCCAGATATTCATTAGTGGATGCTCCTGAGGAATGGCTTAAAAATCATCCCTATTTCAAATATTCTGCAGACAAAATCATTTTCTACCGGATCAGTAATCCTGATGATAGAAAAATATGGAAACTTTTAAAACTGAAACCTGAGTATGAAGAAAGAATGAGATTATATGTAAAATAATTTAAGCTCAGATAAAAAACAACATCAACTATTCCAAAAATAATATTTTGGAACAGTTCATATTATGAAACAATATTCTAAATTCTAGTGATGCATATAATTGCTCGGGCCATTGGTTCCTTCAATGGATTCCGGCAGTATTCCATAACGGTTACGCAAATCGACTGTACCTAAGGTTTTTCCGGTGTTGATATCAATTACACTAATGGTTCCTGAGTTCAGATTAGGGAGATCCAATAAATTATTTTGTACTGCTACAACCTCTTTTCCTGACTTGGTTTTAAAGAAAGCCATGTGATGTGCCCCTTTATCAGCATCGAAAGTCTTCAAAAGTTTTAGCTGGGGAAGATTACTTAAATCGAAGACAAGTACCTTTCCAGGATCTGCAAAACTCACATACAGCTTATTTGAATCATCAATATACATTTCGAGTGCCCAGCCCAGCCCCTGTGTACTCCCGTCAAAAAGCTTAGTAAAAGCATCATATTTTTTTGTGGTAGTATTGTATGGTGCAATCCAGATATCACCCCCGATCATTGTTGTAGCAAGTGCATATTGCGGAAATTTCCCACGCAGCAGTAAAACCTCAACAGGAGCGGACATATCTGTTGGTGAGTCTGCTACCCGATACGTCTCCTTAATTTCATAGGTATTGAGGTCTAATAAAGTACAGGTATTTCCTAATCCCGTAGTAAGATCTGGGTGAATGGTAGAGGTTACCATCATTAATCCTTTTTCTTCATTAATTGAAATACCATGCGGATACATTATAAATTGATTGGGATTAGCCTGAATTGGCGCTTTAATAGTTTTGATAAGCTGATTATTATTAGCGTTAAAAACACCTATGCTGCCATCCTTCGGGCCTCCTGCTCCTCCCATAAAGGTCATAAAATATCTTCCGTCATTCGTGAAAAATAAATTTTCTCCTACTGTATTCTCACCAGTATCAATAGGCGTTGCATCAATTAATTTTGGCAGCCCGTTTTGGTCCTCTCCTGTTTTTATCTCATAGAGATAACTACCTCCCAAAGCAGTTGTGAACATTTTTTTTGCATTCTGATTGTAATAAATATGATGTGGCAATACACCAACACCCAGTTCAAGTCTGCTGCTGATATTTCCAAAATCCGGGGCTTCAGGATCAAGTTCTATAACGGCAATTCCGTCTGACAATCCTTTTAAGCTTCTATAATCAATGTAAAAGGAAGAATCATGTGAATGACTCGGATCGTGTTCATTTAGACAACTGGTAAGAATTACCAAAGTCACAAACAAAAGAACTCCATTGAAATTTAATTTCATTATTTTCAGGTTATAGTTATTATTATAAATATAAAATATTTTTAGTGAAAAATAAAATATATTACACCAATATGTGAAAAATTATGAAATAAAAATAATTTATACTATTTCCAATAATTGATATTGGAAAGTATAGAAAGTAAACCGTTAAAGTATAGTATAAATTTTAGTTGAATGTTTTACTGGAATCTGTTAGCATAGAATTCAATGCATTTAGTTCATCTTCTGTAAGATCTCTCCATTTTCCAATCGGGAGATCTAGTTTGATATTCATGATACGGATTCGCTTCAGTTTTTTCACTTCATATCCGAGATATTCACACATTCTTCGGATTTGTCTGTTGAGTCCCTGGGTAAGAACAATTCTAAAATTCATATCATCAATCTTTTCTACCTCACATTTTTTTGTTACGGTATCCAGAATAGGAACTCCATTTCGCATTTTTTCCAAAAATCTTGGATTGATCGGTTTATCTACACGAACTATATATTCTTTCTCGTGATTGTTGCGGGCTCTCAGAATTTTATTAACGATATCACCGTCACTTGTAAGTAAGATTAATCCCTCACTTGGTTTATCCAATCTTCCGATAGGAAAAATCCTTTTCGGGTGGTTGATATAATCTACAATATTATTTTTTTCACGTTTTGTATCCGTAGTACATACAATTCCCACCGGTTTATTAAAAGCAATATATACCGGCTTTTCCTGGGGTTCTCTGATTGGCTTTCCATCTACCTCCACAAGATCTTCATCGGAAACTTTTGTTCCCATCTCTGGAATTCTCCCGTTTATTTTGATCCTGCCTTCTTCTAAAAGCTTATCTGCCGCTCTTCTTGAACAGTACCCTACTTCTGATAAATATTTATTGATACGTGTTTTTTCCATTATTTTTCTCCGTAACCGGTATAATTTTTATTACTGAAAATGTAATTTTATAGCTTTAGCCTATAAAGGCAGCACTAGATTTTGGGAAATTGTGAACTTCTAACATAATTCTGCTTTCCTGACTGATTCTTTCGAACAAAACTAATTTCTTAGTCTTATTCTTCAAAAGTTATAGTTGGAACTTGTAAAAGGGTCTTTCATCAGAACAAAAAATAAAATTTGAGCTGTATTACCCAATACAACAGATCATCATTATTATCTAAAACAATATTTCAATCCAATTTCCAATGCAAAATTAGGCAAAAAAATACATTTGCCTACTACTGTAATTCCGCAGTTAACTTTATTGTGTAAATACTGAATGAAGAGATAAAAATTCTTTTATTTTTACAGATTTTCAAACCTGTACTCATTATTTAAAAACTGATCTGTAGCACTTTCAATAGTATAGTCACCGATTTTGGTACGTCTTAATTGAGTCAGATAGGCTCCCACTCCCAATTCCTGCCCGATATCATGTGCAAGACTTCTGATGTAGGTTCCTTTTGAACAGCCTACCATGAAGCTTACTAAAGGAAAATCTATTTTAATATCTTTAATGTAATGAATGGTCGTTTTTCTGGCCTTCATTTCTACTTCTTCACCTGCTCTTGCAAGATTGTAAGCTCTTGCACCATCAATTTTAATGGCTGAATAAATGGGTGGTTTTTGTTCAATTTCGCCCACAAACTTTTCAAGAACTTCTTGTACCTGTTCTTCAGAAATGTGAGCAATGTCCTGATGAAGGATTTCAGGCTTTTCAGTATCGTAGGATTCTGTTTGCACTCCGATCTTAATCTCCGTCCAGTATTCTTTGGGAGCATCCTGGATTTCCGGAATTTTCTTGGTGAATTTTCCGCAGCATACGATAAGAAGTCCTGTTGCTCTGGGATCTAAAGTCCCTGCATGCCCGATTTTAAAATTTTTAGGAAGATTAAATTCCCTTTTAAGTTTGTATTTCATTTTATTGACAGCCTGGAAGGAAGTCCAGTCCAAAGGCTTATCCAATAAAAAAATGTATCCTGATTTCAGTTCTTCAGCAGTCATGAATGGGTATAAATGAGTGATTTCTTATTTAAAGAAATAAAAATAAATCAACAGAGCAATTCCAACAAAAATACGGTACCAGCCCCAAGGTTTAAATCCGTATTTATTAAGCACACCGATGAAAGCCTTGATAGCGATAAGTGCTACAATAAACGCAACAACATTTCCTATCACAAAGATCATAATGTGATCCTGTGAAGCCATAATCATTTCATATCCTTTCTGTGGATTTGCCGTTTCTTTCCCCCATGTTTTAACAAAAACTGAATACATAGTTACTGCCAGCATCGTAGGTACAGCAAGAAAGAAAGAAAATTCTGCAGCAGCTTTTCTGGTAAGTCCCTGTGCCATACCTCCAATGATAGAAGCCGCACTACGGCTTGTACCCGGCATCATTGCAAGACACTGCCAGAAACCAATGGTTACTGCATTTCTTATGGTAATTCCTTTTTCATCATCAATTTTAGGATTTTTAAACCATTTGTCAGCAAACAGTAAAATAACCCCTCCTACAACCAAAACTGAAGAAATAGCAATCTGATTTCCAAGTATAGCTTCAATTTTATCATCGAATAAATATCCTAAAACCAGAGCCGGAACTACAGCAAAAGCGAGTTTAAAATAGAACTGAATATTATTTAAGTCAAAAAACTTTTTCCAGTATGCCACTACCACTGATAAAATAGCTCCAAACTGAATGGACACCTGAAACATTTTTAAAAATTCTGTTTCTTCAAGCCCCATAAGGTTGGCCGTAAATCCCATATGTGCAGTAGAAGAAATCGGAAGATATTCTGTCAATCCCTCTACAATGGCAATAATAATTGCTTTGATTAAATCCATATTCTTTTAAAAATTAAAAAGATTAAAAGATTTAAGAATTAAAAAAGACTGGCTCTTTAGCTTAAATCTTTCAATTCTTAAATTTTTTAATCCTTAAAAATTATTTTATTTATTTTCTTTTTAAGATAGCGTATACTTCTATTACAAATCCTATAACAACAAACAGAGGTGCTATCCTGATTCTTCTGATAGAAAATATCTCATCATTCCATGAGTTCGGGTCAAATTTACCATCTACCGTATTGGCATCCGGGCCCATCATCAGTAGAAATCCTACGACAATAAATGCCAGTCCTATCAGCATCCACTTGAAATTCTGCGGTCCGAAATAGAAAGCGTTTTCCTGTGGTACTTCAGCTTCATGTCCAAAGTCTGAAGCGGAGAATTTATTTGTTTTTTTGCTCATTGTTAAGAGTAATATAAATCGTCAACGTTTGATTTTAAGAATCTCCATGTAGCGAAAACTGTACTTAAGACAGAAATAAAAACTCCTACTCCCAGTACCAAGATCACTAACCAGAAATACTGGTTGTTGTCCTGTACGAAAGCAGAACCAATCTGGCTTGTGAAATAATACCAGACACCACCTAAAGCAATAAGACCAATTACAGAACCAATAGCTCCTAAAATGATAGCTTCTATGATGAAAGGTTTAAGAATAAATCTTCTTTTCGCTCCTACCAACTGCATTGTTTTAATAATAAATCTCTTCGAGAATATTTTCAGACGGATAGAGTTGTTAATCAATACAACAGCCAATACCAGAAACAAAATTGAAAATCCTAAGATCCACTTTAAGATTCTGCTCAGGTTATTGTAAACATCCACCATCAAGGTACTGTCATTTTTAACATCGCTAATCCCGGGAACTGATTTGATCTCTTTAATAGCCTCATCAATTTTTGCTGGATCTACGAATTCCGGTTTTAGAGCAACTTCAATAGAAGAAGGGAAGATATTTTCTTCGAACAATGCATCACTGTCAATTCCCATACTTTTCTTGGCTTCTTTTGCAGCCATGTCTCTTGAAATATAGGTTGCTTTTTTTACTGGAGCTAGAGTCTGTACCTTTTTAAAAGTTTCTTCCTCCAGTTTTGCAATTTTTACAGAATCTTTAGCATCATAATTTTCATCAAAGTAGGCGTTTACCACCAATTGTTCTTTGATATAGTCAGAATACTTCTGGGCATTAATTAAAATAAGCCCCATTAATCCTAACAAAAATAACACTAAGGCAATACTTATCACTACTGTAATATTGCTGGACCGAAGCCTTTTCTTATTAAATTCATCTACAGATTTAGCCATTAATATTAAAATTTTTGGCTAAAATAGAAAAAAACTTCCGAAATTTGGGACGAAATAAAGAAAATCATTGTTAATAAAATCATAAAAAACCTTGAGTGTAAAAGCAAAAAAACATCTTGGACAGCACTTCCTGACAGATGAAAACATCGCAAGAAAAATCGTAGAAGGTCTTAGTTTTGAGAACTATAATAATATTATGGAAGTAGGTCCCGGAATGGGAGTTCTTACCAAATATCTTCTTGAAAAAGATCAGAACATTTACCTTGCAGAGATCGATACTGAGTCTATCGAATACCTGAAAAAAAATTATACAAAGGTTACTGAAGAGACTTTTGTGGGAGATTTCCTGAAACAGGACTTCAGTTTTATCAAAGATGATCAGATTACTATTATCGGTAATTTCCCATATAACATCTCATCACAGATCTTATTTAAGATTGTAGATCATTATCAGCTGATCCCGGAAATGGTAGGAATGTTCCAGAAAGAAGTGGCTGAGAGAACGGCCGCCGTTCCGAGAACTAAAGATTACGGTATTCTTTCTGTCCTGATACAGGCTTATTATGATGTATCTTATATGTTTACGGTACATGAGAACGTCTTCAATCCACCTCCGAAAGTAAAATCAGGGGTAATTCGTCTTACAAGAAATCCTAAGGATGGTCTTGCGGGCAACGAAATTCTCTTTAAGCAGATTGTAAAAACAGGATTCAACCAGAGAAGAAAAAAATTATCTAATGCATTGAAATCCTTAACTATTCCTGAAGCTTTAAAAGGCCATGAGTTTTTGGATAAAAGAGCGGAAGAACTTAGTGTATCAGATTTTATACACTTCGCCAATCTCTGGAAAGAAAATCAATAAACTTCAATAATAAAGCTTCTGATAAAGGAGCTTTTCTGTTGAATTAATAACAACCTTTATTCCTAAAAAAGCAGAAAGCCTTTCAAAATAAATCTGAAAGGCTTTCTTTTATATTACATTATCAATTCAATTCTAGTTTCTGTTTTTCAGCATGATCCATCCTGACCAGTTCATCTGAGCTTTTGATTTTGGATACTCAAAATTGAACTTATACCAGTAGGTTGCTGTAGGAAGTCTCTTACCTCCAACTGTTCCGTCCCAGATAGGATTTTCTTTTGAGAATCTGAACATCTCTACTCCATATCTGTCATACACAGAACCCGTAAAGTTTTTAAACTCTCCAAGAGCTTTAAGATCCAGAACATCATTGATTCCGTCTTCGTTTGGAGTAATAATGTTATTGATCTGCAATGTAAAGAATTCAAGAGATCCTACACAATGTGTACCTACTCTTCTTACCAACACGGTATAATTTGTATTGTCTAAAAGATTAGTAAACACGTTTGAATCCTGCCAGCTGATTCCGTTGTCAATAGAATATTCCAAAGTACTTGGCATATTGTTCATTGGAGGGTTTTCAGCCGTGATCGTTACTGTTTTCTTGATGCTTTCATAGTTTAATCCAGTCACAAAAGGAGTAGCTGCACCCATTACTTTGGCTTCAAAAACTTTCTTACAAATTCCGTTATCAATTTCTACGGAATAGATTCCCCATTGGTCTACATCAATTTTCTGTGTTGTAGCACCTGTACTCCAAAGGTATTTAAAGCCATCTCCTGCTCCTGCATCAAGAGTTACTTTATCACCGATACACATTTCAACATCTTTTAATGGTGAAGTGATTTCAGGAGTAACTTCGATTCTTATTGTTGCCGGATTAAGAGATTTACAGCCTTTTGCTCCAATTGCATATACTGTAAATGTTGTCGTCTGATATAAAGTAACAGTCTGTATATTTCCTGTTCCCATAAAGTTGCTCCATTCGTAAGTATCTCCCCCTTCAGCAGTAAGGGTTACAGATTCTCCCGGACAGATTTTTATTCTGGAAGCTTTTACTTTGGCAGTTGGGGTTACTTCTTTATGCAATGTCAATTCAACCATTTTACTACAGAAACTACCATTGGAAACCACAACATAGAGAATCTGGCCATCATTACCGTTATAGTTTAACGGAGTCTGAATATAATTGTCATTCTGTGCTATTGCATCTGCCTGATTTACGTAGAACTTAAAAATAGCTCCCGGTGTCGGGCTGATAGTAGATGTAATTGTACTTAAATCAAAAGTAGTAATATCCGGTGTGGTACAAAGCAGCAATGTAGCATCCTGAGCCAGCGGAGTTGTTCCTCCATGAATCTGAATCGTAGCTTTACCCGGACATGGATTTCCCGGAACACTTACTTCGATAGTATAAGTACCCGGCTGTATAGCCGTAATAGTGTTGGTTGTAGCATTGGGTACCGGTGTACCATTATAATACCACTGATATACAAGGTTAGGATCACTTACAGAAGCGGTGATTACCTGAGGTACATTATCACACACGTTGATATCAGAAGGTAGTTTTGTACCTGCTGGATCCAAAAGGTCTACTCCGATATTGAAAGATCCTCCTTCCAAAAATACTGCAGAGTCATAACTATGGTCACTATAATCGGCAATTACCATTTTGAAGTGGTATTGCTGTCCTGCTACTACGGTTGCTGTAGCAGTCAATGGAATTGTTCTTCCGTTAAAGTTGGTTTCCACGTTACCTGTGTTGTATCCGGCAAAATATTGTTCGTTTACGGCACCACAACTACCTGCTATTGCAGGGTGGATATTCGTAATACTTACAGGTCCTGCACCTCCGGGAAGCACAGCCATATTTACATAAGGTCCTCCTGAGGTAGGTCTCAATAAGATGGCAAATGCATCAGCAAAAGTACAAGGGAATGAACCTGTATATTCTTCAGAGGCAATCAAATAGTTAAATTTAATCTGCGATGTAGTGGGAACGAAGTCGAATTCCAGAAGAACGGCATCGTTCAATCTGCTTTCCACTACTCCAATTATCTGTGCAAGATCAGCATCTGATCCCCCACCATTGACATCACTCAGTCCACCTTCAAAACTGTTACCAGCTCTTCTTGCATAACCTGTGGAAAGAATAAGCCCGTCTTTAAAAGGGAAATTGGTTGTTGCTTTATGAAAGTACCCCCAAGCTCTGTCTGCATCACTTGCAGCATGATTAGGAGTGATCTTCACATTACTTACATTGGGAGTAAGGCAGGTATTGGTCCCGGATGAGATCAATACATCTTTTACCATTTTCTCTATCGTGTAACTTGTTTCAGCATACTGTGGAGCATTTACATCAATAAAAACTCCTGCCCTTCTGGATAATGCCGTAGGGGTTTCCTTTACGTGTTTCCTGGGTGGCAGATCTTGTGAAAATAAAAAAGTCGAGATGACTAAAAAAAATAAACAAAGCGGTAGATATCTTCTCATAATATTTTTGTTTCAACAAATTTAATTTTTTTTTAAATATCTCACATACATATTTATATTTTTTACTATAAAAAAACAAAACATGAACCTTTTAAAGTAAACTTTCGTTAATTAGCCCTCCTATAAAGAATGTGGTAGTATCGTCTTACAAATTGTTTTAACATATTTATTCTCTCATTAAAATAATTCACAAAACGCGATAACGTTTATGGCATAAAACAACAAAATCTTTCATTCCTGAAAGATTTTATTGTCTATTTTTTATTTTATTAAATTCTAGTTTCTGTTTTTCAAGAGAATCCAGCCTGAGCGTTGCTCCATTTTCTTACTGGCCGGGTTTTCCCACTGTACTCTATACCAATATGTCCCTGTAGACAGGTTGATTCCTTTTAAAGATCCTGTCCAAATAACATCTCCTTTCGTGGCTTTGAATACCTCGGCTCCATATCTGTCAAAGATTGAAGCTCCAAAATCTTTATATCCACTGATTCCTGTGAAATCTATGGTATCATTTACACCATCCATATTAGGGGTAATGGCATTGCTGATAACGAATGTAAAATAGTCCAGTGAAGTACCGCATTTAGCACCTTTTACTCTTACCATAAGAGAATACATTGTATTATTCAGGATACCGGTAAATATATTCGACGGCTGCCACGTCAGCCCACCATCTATTGAGTATTCTAAAGTACCTCCTGTGGGATTGCTTGCCGTAAGGGTAAGAATATGATTATCATATACTACATTGGTAAACTGTGGCAGGTCAGGATTAATCAACTGAGCAGAGAACGTTTTGGAACAAACTCCATTACTGATGATCACAGAATAAGCGCCGGCAATATTAGTTGTTATCGTTTGAGTGGTTGCTCCTGTATTCCATAAATAAGTATAATTTGGTCCCGGACCTGCATCAAGAGTTCCTTTATCTCCGGCGCAAACAAATACATCCTTCAATGTAGAAACAATTGCAGGGACTACTTCAATAGTAACTTTAGCCGGATTCACAGAGCTACATCCGTTTCCTCCCAATGCAAATACTGAATATTCTGTTGTTACGGTAGGAGTAACGACCTGAGTATTTCCGTTTCCGGTAAGTCCTATCCAGTTATAAGTAATACCTCCCGTAGCTGTTAATGTTACAGATTCGCCTTCACAAATTTTTAATTTTGATGCTGTAAGTCCCGCTATAGGTGGGCCTACCTGAACAGTTACTGTTGCTGGTGTTGCAGAAATACATCCGTTAGCTCCAACAGCAAAAACAGTATATACCGTTGTTGTTGTAGGTGAAACCACCTGAGTACTTCCGTTTCCGGTAAGACCATTGCCCCAATTATAGGTTACCCCTCCCGAAGCTGTTAATGTTACAGATTCACCTATACAAATACGAGGTACTGACGAAACAAGAGCAGCAACCGGTTTTACTTTATCTTCCTGTACTGTTACTGTTGAAGTATAGGTACAGCTCAGGTTTCCTGGTTGTGACACGTTAGTAACCGTTAGAGTATACGTTCCACCAGCACTTACAACAGGGGTAAGTGTATTCCCTCCGGACACAATGGTTCCTCCGGTTGTTGTCCAGGCAATAGTAGATCCTGCAGGTACTACAGATGCCGAAGCATTAATGGTAATCTGAGGAGTTGTGCAGGTAATTGTTTGTGGCGCTGCAATTGTAAGGGTAGTCTGCGCTGTGCTTAATAATTGCAGAGATACTACATAGCTACAACCTCCGTTGCTTGCCAATACATAAATAGTCTGGCTTCCTCCCGGTGGTGTATATGTTGTAGGTGTTACAATAAAGTTTCCGTTAGCAGCATTGGCATCAGCCTGGTTTACGTAATAAGTAAAAGTAACTCCTGCAGTAGTTGTGATCTGAGGCTGTGCTTCGGTAAGATTATAAGTTAATCCTGTCTGATAACATTTATGTAGTATTGCATTTTGTGCGGTAAAAGGTTCTGATACTTCAATTGTTATAGTGGCTGGGTTTTGAGAGACACAACCATTAGCACCTACTGCTGTTACAGTATAAGTAGTTGTAACCGTAGGAGAAACAATCTGTGTACTTCCGTTTCCGGTAAGACCGTTACCCCAGTTATAGGTAGCACCACCTGAAGCGGTAAGTGTTGCTGATTGACCTTTACAGATTTTTATTTTGCTTGCGGTAAGTCCCGTAACCGGTGGAGCACTGTTTCCCGTTACAGTCACATTGCCCACTGCTGTACAGCTAATATTACCTGGCTGATATATTTTTGTTATCGTTAAAGTATAAGTTCCTGCAGCATTGATAACAGGATTTAGAGTAGTTCCCCCTGAAACAATATTTCCTCCTGTAGTTGTCCAGTTGAATGTAGCGCCTGCCGGATAAACGGAAGCTGATGCATCCAGTGTAGTTTGAGAGCTAGCACAGGTAAGTACTGCCGGTGGAGCAATAGTAGGTATCATTTGTGGTGCTTTCACCAATTGGAGTTGTGCTACTTTTGCACAGAAACCGTTTGCTACTCTTACATACACCGTTCCGCCTGCACTCTGATGAGCCGCTGGGTTAGGAATTGTATTTGTATTTCCTGCATTAGCGTCCGCTAATGTGGTATAATAAGAAAACACAGCTCCCGGAGTCGTACTTATTGAAGCCTGTGCTGATGTTAAATTAAATGTAGCATTTCCGGCAGCATAACAGGCCGTTAATGTAGCATTCTGTACTGTAGGGGATGTTCCGCCTACCACTGTAATAGTAGCTTCTCCCGGGCAGGTATTCCCCTGAATAAAAACCTTAACAGTATATACTCCTGGTTGGGTTGCCGTATAACTTGCATTAGTAGCTCCGGCAATTGGGTTTGTTCCCAAATACCACTGATAGGTTATATTGGGTCCCTGAACAGAAGCCGTAAACGTTTGTGGTGTATTGTCACACATATTTACAGATCCAGGCAGCTGTACTCCGGCCGGGTCCAGAATTTTCACTCCAATATCGAAAGATCCTGCTTCCAAAAATACTGCAGAATCAAAATTGGGATCCTGATAGTCGGCAAGAACGATTTTAAAATGATACGTTTCCCCCGGAATTACGGTTGCCTTTGCTGTAAGAGGAATGGTACGTCCGTTAAAATTGGTTTCAATCTGAGCGGTATTTGTTCCTCCGTAATAGGCTTCATTTTTAGGTCCGCAGTTTTGATACTGCGGGTGAATATTGGTAACACTTACAGCTCCTGCTCCTCCCGGAAGCACTGCAAGGTTGGTATAATTAGGATCAGATGCTTTCTTTAATAATAGGGCGAAACCATCTGTAATGGTACATGGAAAGTTTTGTTGATATTCTTTCGAAGCAAATAAATATCTGAAAGTAATTTCAGTAGAAGCTGCCACAAAGTCAAATTCTATAGAGGTAGCATTGGTTAGGTTGTTATTACCGATTCCCAAAGCGTTCGCCAGATCTACATCTCCTCCGGTTCCAAGGTCATCACTTAAAGTTCCCTGAAGAGTATTCCCTGCTTTATTGGCATATCCGGTAGAAAGTATAATTCCTTTACTGAACGGAAAATTGGTATTTGATTTATTAAAATACCCCCAGCTTCTATTCTGATTGGTAGCGGGTAAATTTGGAGACACGGTTACGTTGCTTACACTTGAACTGGTACAGGTAGTACCTCCTGATATAAGAACATCATTTATTAGCTGGGTTATAGGATAGCCTGATTCCGGATAACTTGGTGCATTTACATCTATAAAAGCACCTGCTCTCAAGGAAGCAGCACTGGGCTTTCTCGCAATTTCTACCCTTCCTCTATTTTGAGCCAAAATAAAGTTGCCTATGAAAACTAAAAATAACGCTAAAAATAAATTTCCTCTCCTCCTATTTAACATTTTATATTATTTTAAACAAAAATACTATTTTTTTTGATTGAAATTCATGTTAACACAATTTACATTATTACTAACGCAAATTTATTTATGTTAAGATATCAACTCTATTTATTTTAATATAATAAAAAAAGACTGACAAAATAGTCAGTCTTTCGATTATAATTTTAATTATTCTATATTTTTAAGTAATATCCATCCTGTTTTCACCGTAACTTCTTTACTCGCAGGATCTTCAAAGGTTATCTGATACCAGTATGTGGAGGTAGGAAGCTTTTTCCCCTGGAAATATCCATCCCAATATGGATTGATCTTCGCTGCTTTGAAGACTTCTCTTCCGTATCGGTCAAAAACCTGTCCGCTGAAATCTTTATAGTTGACCACTCCGCTGAAATCTATAATATCATTAATATTATCCCCATTTGGAGTAATTACATTTTTCATAACGAATGTAAAGAATTCAAGGAAACCTACGCAGCTTGTAAATTTAACTCTCACCCTGATTGAAATGACTTTATTTTTAGGGACATTGTTAAATACATTTGAAGCCTGCCATGTAACTCCGTTATCCACTGAATATTCCAGAATACCATTACTTGGATTACTTGCTGTAACAATCATTGTTCCATTATCATTATAATCCACTTTTATTACTTCAGGAATCACTGCTTTAATAACTTGTGTTTTAAATTCTTTTGAACATACCCCATTGCTTATCATTACTGAATATTCTCCCGGAGTAGATACAGTAATACTCTGACCTGTTTCACCATTACTCCACTGATAGCTGTATCCAGGTCCTGAACCTGCATCCAGGATTATTTTATCTCCCTGGCAGATATGTCCTCCTTTTAAGTTTGAAACAATAGCTGGTACTACTTCTATTGTAATACGTGCCGGCTGAAGAGATTTACATCCCTGTGCTCCTATAGCATATACGGTATACGTTGTTGTCTGGGTAGGGCTTACAGTTCTTATTCCGCCAGTAGTAGCTGCAGAATCGCTCCACTGGTAGGTCACTCCACCGGTAGCTGTTAATAATACAGATTCACCTGCACAGATTTTTAATCTAGGAGCTGTAATTAATGCTGTT
The DNA here is from genome assembly GCF_052044565.1 of Chryseobacterium sp. 22543. Taxonomy (NCBI): domain Bacteria; kingdom Pseudomonadati; phylum Bacteroidota; class Flavobacteriia; order Flavobacteriales; family Weeksellaceae; genus Chryseobacterium; species Chryseobacterium sp. 22543. The sequence goes on along the minus strand of NZ_JBQENH010000002.1, from coordinate 276,580 downwards.
GGGGTTTCTTCTTTTCTTAAGGTTAAGGTTGCAATTTTACTACAGAAAGCTCCATTGGAAACCAGTACATATAATATCTGTCCATCTGTTCCGCTGTAGGTTGTCAGATTGGTAATGTAACTATTATTTTGAGCCTGTGCATCAGCCTGATTGGCATAAAAACGGAATACCGCTCCCTGCGTTGTACTGATGAGAGGTTTTGCTGTTTCTAAATTAAAGGTACTGAGCGAAGGTGTTGTACAAAGCTTAAGTTCAGCATTCTGTACCGTAGGGCTCGTTCCTCCAACAATGGTAATAGTTGCTTCACTAGGACACTGATTGCCCGGAACCATTACTTTTACAGTATATACTCCTGGTTGGGTAGCAATATAAATGGCGCTGGTTGCTCCCGGAATGGCAACTCCATCTTTATACCACTGATACGTCATTCCCGGAATGGCTGCTACCTGAGCTTTCAGTTGCTTTGGTGTATTGTCACACATATTGATGCTGCCTGGCAAAACTGCTCCGGCTTCATCTACAATTTTAATTCCGACATCAAAAGATCCACCTTCCAAGAAAACAGCAGAGTCATGAGAAGGATCCTTTGCATCTGCCAATACCATTTTAAAGTGATAGGTCTGTCCAGGAATTACATCTGCCACGGCTGTTAAAGGAGTTGTTCTCCCAAAATAATTAATAACCAGATGCGGATTCGCCAAAGCTCCAAAATAAGTTGCATTGATAGGACCACAACTGAATCCATTTCCAGCAGGAACAATATTGGTTGCACTTACAGGTCCTGCACCTCCCGGTAATATGGCAAGATTAGTATAGGTAGGATCTCCAACTTTCTTTAATAATAGCGCAAAAGCATCAGAATATCCCGTACAAGGATAGTTGGAAGTATATTCATCAGAAACGAATATATAATTAAATTTTACCTGATTGGAATTGGGTACAAAATCAAATTCAAGTGCTACAGCATCCGTTAAGCTAACATTAGCTCCGGTAGCTGCCACAAGATCAGCATCACTTCCTGTTCCTACTGATTGTCCCACAGCTGCCACATAGTTATTACCTGCTTCCGAAGCATATCCTGTAGTCAGAACAATACCATCAGTGAAAGGAAAACTTGTTGTACCTTTATGAAAATATCCCCAAAATCTGTTGTTATTAGTCACATCATGATTAGGAGATACTGTAACATTGGTCACATTGGCTGTTGTACAATTGGTACCACCATTGATCAAAATATTCTTCACCAATTGCTCGGGTGTATAGTTTGAAGGGGTGTAAGGAGGTACATTCACATCAATGAATGCTCCAGCCCTAAGACTGGCAGCAGAAGGCTTTATCTTTTCTGATTTTCTGACTGGTCTCGATTGAGAAAATGCAGAAACTGAAATCAATAAAAAAGAAAAAAGGAAAAAATAGTTTTTTAGTCTATAGATTAACATTTTGTTTTCATTTGTTCAAATGTAGCAAAAATATCAATAACAAATCAGCCTTTAATGTTACTATTTTTCAAGTAAACACCTAGATTCATAATATTTTTTTCTTATTATTACGTTTTTCGCAAATCATTTTATAACAAAAATCCACAAAAAAACAGATCAATTGTATTGATCTGTTGATATTTCATTGCTATGATTCAGTTGCAGCTATTCTTCTTTTTTCAATTGCTCAATTTCATTTTTCAACTGAGAGATAATATCTTTTAAAGCTTTTATTTCATTCTTATTAGAGTTGACATTACTCCTCAATATTACATTTTTTGCTCTTTCATTGTGATCTTCTTCTTCCTCTTCTTCATTAATCTCTTCAATATCTTCCTGAATATCTTCTATATCCTCATTAATCTCTTCAATGTCTTCGCTGATCTCTTCAATATCCTCACTGATTTCTTCGATATCCTCCTGAATGTCTTCAATATCTTCACTGATCTCTTCAATATCCACTTGGATATCTTCAATTTTCTCGTGACTTTTATTAACCGACATCTGGATAAAAATAGCCAGATAAATAGCTTCCAGAGAAAGCACTGTAGTAAGAATCAGAAGCATCTTATCAAAATCTACGATATGCAGCATCGGAAGCACAAACGAAGTAAGAAACAATAGAGTATGTACAATCAGAGACTGAATAGACCCTATCCATGATGTAATACTGTCTGCTATTTTTTCAAGAACTTCTGTTTTTTCGTTATATTTTTTCATCCTTTATATTTTTACAACAGTTCTTTGGTAACGCCTAATCCAAACAAGGCAAAATCATATTTTGCAGGATCTGTTTCATCAAATTTCCTGATGGCAGCATCCAGTTCTTCTACTGTTTTCCAGTCATTTTGTGTTCTGGAAACCAATCCCAGTTTTCTGGAGATATTTCCGGTATGCACATCCAAAGGAATGGAAAGATATTTCTGATCTATATTTTCCCAGATTCCAAAATCTACCCCTCTTTTATCTTTACGTACCATCCACCTTAAAAACATAATAATCCTTTTGGCAGAAGAGTTTTTGTAAGGCGAGCTGATATGTTTATGGCTTCTGTGTTTTTCTGTTTCAAGAAATCCACTCCTGAATCGTTCTATGGCGTGGAGAAAATTATTCTCCGGTTCTTTTACCTCAAACAGATTTTCCAGGCTTTCATTTTCTTTATAAATCCTGTTGAACTGTTTGATAAAATAGGAAAAATCCTGCCCATTGAAAGTTCTGTGAATGCTTTTATCCTGAATATCTTCCAGATCTTTTTCTGAATAATTCATCACAAAATCATAGGGAGAATTTCCCATAATATCAAGCATCTTGTCCGCAGAATTAATGATTGACTTTCTGTTCCCCCAGGAAATTGTAGCTGCCAGAAATCCTGCAATTTCAATGTCCTGTTTTAAAGAAAAACGATGAGGAATCTGTATGGGATCATTTTCAATAAAATCGGGAGTATTATACTGATCTGCCTTTTCGTTGAGAAAATCTCTGAGTTCTTCAAATTTCAGCATATTCATTTTAAATCTTTACACTTTCCAATGCTTTTGGTAAAAATGTATTGGGGAAAATATTTCTTGCTTCATCGGTAAATACAGTCAGATCACCATATCTGTTGGAAAAATGTCCTAAGATCAATTTTTCAACCTGCGCTTTCTGAGCAATCGTTGCCGCTTCTAATGCCGTAGTATGCCCTGTATAATCAGCCATTTCCTTCAAATCATGTAAAAATGTAGATTCATGGTAGAGAACCGTTGCATTTTTAATAATCGGAATAACACTTTCAAGGTAACGGGTATCACTGCAAAATGCATAAGATACCGGCGGAACAGGCTCAAGAGTCAGAATTTCGTTTTTTAGCACATATCCATCGCTCAGTACAAAATCTTTCCCTGCTTTTATATTATGATAATCACAGGTTTCAATCTCGTTGTATTTCGCAATTTCCTTCATATTAAGATGCCTGTCTTTTGGCTTTTCCTTAAAAAGGTAACCATTACAGTAAATTCTGTGATCCAATGGAATGGTATATACTTCTACTCTGTTGTCTTCATATATTTTTTCAGAATAATCTTTATCCAGTTCATGATAGACTACCTCAAAGCCGCGGTGCGTTTCCGTAATCTGAAAAATAGTTTCCAGCATCTTCTTAATCCCTTTCGGGCCATAGACATGCAGCGGAGTATCTCTTCCTAAAAGACGGAAAGAGGCAATAAGTCCCGGAAGCCCAAAACAGTGATCTCCATGAAGATGAGAGATAAAAATATGATTGATTTTTGAAAATCTTGCTTTTGCTTTTCTCAGCTGTACCTGTGTTCCTTCTCCACAATCAATAAGGAAGAGTCTTTCTTCCATTTCCAGCAGCTGGGCTGTGGGTGATGTATTGATGGTCGGAATCGCTGAATTGAAACCTAATATTGTTAAATAAGTACTCAAACCAATAATTTATTATAACAAATGTACGACAGAAAATCTAAATGGGTCGTTCACCCTGATATTTAAACTTAATCAGTCACTTTTAAAAAATCCATAAATAAATCCAGGGCCTGCTTACGGTGGCTGATTTTGTTTTTATCTTCCGGATTCATCTCTGCAAAGGTTCTGTCATGACCCGCCGGAACAAAAATAGGATCATATCCGAAGCCTTTAAAACCTTTATTTTCTGTCAGTAAATTTCCATGTACTCTACCTTCAAAATACTGAGCTCCTTTTTCATCATAGTAGCACAGAACGGTAACAAAATAAGCTTTTCTGTTTTCTATTCCCTGCATTTCTTCCAGCACCTTTTCAATATTTTTCGCAAAATCGTGATCTCCGGCATAGCGGGCAGAGAAAATTCCCGGTCTTCCATCCAAAGATTCCACTACCAGACCGCTGTCATCTCCTAAACTTGGAACACCTGTTTTTTCAAAGCAGTATTTTGCCTTGATCAGGGCATTGGCATGAAAGGAATCTCCATCTTCCACAATTTCTTCGTTAATATTATAATCGGTAAGACTTTTCACAACGCAGTCACTTCCCAGGATCTGTTGAATTTCTTCTTTTTTATGTTCGTTGTGTGTGGCTACTAATAATTCCATTTCTATATTCATTTTCAATTTTACTTTTTTAGCTTGGTTAATTACATTTCAGCATAATGTACTTTATACTTTTTCATAAAAAGATAATAGAATAAAGAGAAAAGTACAATTCCTACGGCCAGTACAAGCCATTCTGAAACATGAAGAACTTTTGAAAAACTTTCATCTTTACCATAAAGTACCAACAGCGAAAGGGTTAAATTATTAAACGCATGCAACAGTATGGGCATCAGTAAAGATTTTGTTTTATGGTATACCAATCCCAGCACACAGCCCAGCATCACTGCGCTGATAAACTGCCATGGATTTCCGTGAACCACTCCAAAAATAATGGAAGCATACAAAATTGCTTTCCATGGTTCTACTCCTTTATTAACCAATCCTTTCTGGATAATTCCTCTGAATATAATTTCCTCAAAAATGGGAGCCATAATCACCGTCATGATAATCATTACAACAGGATTATCAGTAAGCTGGCTCATCAACTGAGTAAAATATTCATAAAAATCACCAAAAAAAGGTCCTGTAGTAGGAATCTGAGCGGCAATAAATTCTGAAATAAACATCATTCCCGCCATCATTGGAAAAATAAGAAGATAGGTAGAGAAATTAACGGATGATAAATTGAAGTTAAGCTTCTTTTGGGTGGTACGTCTTACAATGAAAAAATCAAAAAAGGCAATAGCCGTAAGGAATCCTACAGAATTCGCAACCATAAGAAACCAGTCTTTAAGCTCAATATTTTCCCTGAAAACAACTTTCCAAAAAGTACTGAATAAAGAAACAGCCATTGTTCCTACGAATAATCCAACCACCAAAACAACACCGCCAAACCATGTGAACGTAAACTTCGGATATTTGCTATTTTCCATCCTTTCTCTGTAAAAAGTTTATTAAAAACAAAGATAATTTTTTTGACTGCTACAGGCAACTAAAAAAGGATTTTCTTATTTTCGTTCCTTTATCCATGAACCTCACAAAACGAATACAGAATCTCCATTCCAGGGGATTGAGACTGCAATAAACAAATTTGCAGCTCATATGATAAAATTACTTACTGCCCCAAACTCTCAATCTCTTCTCTCCAACCTAACCAACATTGTCGTAATATAATTTGAAAACCTCGCAAAAAATCACGATTTTTGCAACTTCAAAATACGATATGTCAGACTTAATCAAAGAAATACAAAAAAGAAAGACCTTCGGGATCATTTCCCACCCGGATGCCGGAAAAACAACTCTTACGGAAAAGCTACTTCTTTTCGGGGGTGCTATTCAGGAAGCGGGTGCGGTAAAATCCAACAAAATAAAAAAAGGAGCTACCTCCGACTTTATGGAAATTGAAAGACAGAGAGGGATCTCTGTAGCGACTTCCGTATTGGCTTTTGAATATAGAGACCACAAAATCAACATTCTCGATACTCCCGGTCACAAAGACTTCGCAGAGGATACTTACAGAACATTAACTGCTGTAGACTCAGTAATCGTTGTGATCGACGTTGCAAAAGGGGTTGAGGAACAGACTGAGAAACTCGTTAAGGTTTGCAGAATGAGAAACATTCCTATGTTGGTTTTCATCAATAAACTAGACCGTGAGGGTAAAGATGCTTTCGATTTATTGGATGAAGTAGAACAAAAATTAGGATTAACGGTTTGCCCGCTTTCTTTACCAATTGGTATGGGAAGTGACTTCCAGGGAATTTATAATATCTGGGAAGACAACATTCAGTTATTTCTGGAAGAGAAAAAACAGAAAGTTGGAGATTCTATCAAGTTTGATGACATCAATGATACTTCTATAGATGAGGTAATTGGTGAAAAAGCAGCAAAAACTTTAAGAGAAGAACTTGACCTTATTCAGTCTGTTTACCCAGAGTTTAACCGTGATGATTATATGAAAGGTGATCTTCAGCCTGTATTCTTCGGTTCAGCTTTAAATAACTTTGGGGTTCGTGAATTACTGGATGCTTTCATTGATATTGCACCAATGCCACAGCCAAAAGAAAGTGATACCCGTCTGGTAAAGCCTGAAGAAAGCACTTTCACAGGATTTGTTTTCAAAATCCATGCGAATATGGATCCTAAGCACAGAGACAGACTTGCCTTCGTAAAGATTGTTTCAGGAACATTCAAGAGAAACGAAAATTATTTGTTGGTAAGAGAAGGTAAAAAAATGAAGTTTTCTTCTCCCAACGCATTCTTTGCTGATAAAAAAGAAGTAGTGGAAGAAAGTTTCCCTGGTGATATCGTGGGTTTACATGATACCGGAAGTTTCAGAATCGGAGATACATTAACCGGTGGAGAAAAATTAAGCTTCAAAGGAATTCCAAGCTTCTCTCCTGAACATTTCCGTTATATCAACAACAATGACCCATTAAAAGCCAAACAACTGGCAAAAGGTATTGATCAGCTGATGGATGAAGGGGTTGCACAGCTATTTACACTTGAGATGAATAACAGAAAGATCATCGGAACAGTGGGAGCTCTTCAGTATGAGGTTATCCAATACCGTCTGGAACATGAATATGGTGCAAAATGTACTTATGAACCTCTATCCATGCACAAAGCATGCTGGGTAGAAGCAGATGAAAAATCTGAAGAGTTCAAAGAATTTGCAAGATTAAAGCAGAGATTCCTGGCAAGAGATAAATACAATCAATTAGTATTCTTGGCAGATTCTTCTTTCACAATTCATATGACGCAGGAGAAATTCCCAAATGTGAAATTACATTTCATTAGTGAATTTCAGGAACATTAATTAAAAGACAAATCGCTTACAATATAGATCCGTAGAAATTTTCTACGGATTTTTTATTTCTTACTATATAATCATTTTTATGAAGGGGGTGAGATTATTATATCTGGATTCCTACGGAATGACAAACAGAACGCTAAATTTATCCATGCATTTTGTCATTCCGTAGGAATCTAATTCATAAGTAATAAAGTTGTATTATTAAATACTTCTTTAGAGAGCATATCTCAGCTTCTTATACTATTAAAACTCAGAAACGCTTTGTAAATCTTTTGTAAAACAAACACAAACCCCTGAAAATATAACAGTTATAATTTTACCAGCACAATACATTCTATTTACAATCTTTACAAGAACTTCCCTCATAATTTTACTTCATCAAAAAAATTAATGTTATGAAAAAGTTCATATTACTCGTTGCTGTATCAGGCACTTTCATTATGTGTAAAAAAGGAGAAACTACTCAGGAGAGCCTTCACGAAGCAATTCATTCAGCAGACAGCGCAGCTACAGTAACTGCAGAAACCATTGACAATGCCAGTAAAGCAGCCGACCAGGTAATGGATTCTGCCAGTATTAAAATAAAAGATTTTGAGGATACCAAGAACGATATTCATCAAAAAATAGAAAAGACCTCCAAAATGGTAGATTCTTTATCTGATAAAATTGCCAATACAAAACTGGAATCCAAAATAGAGAAAAATGATTCAACGGAGAAAAAGTCTGAAAAAATTGCTGTAAAAGCTCCGGCTCCAAAGGTTATTAAAGAAACCAAAATCATTTATAAAGACAAGCCTAAAAATGACAGTTATGAACTGTATATGCCAAAAGATAAAATGGTAAAATCAGGATATCTTGTCATAAAAGCAGAGAATGCAGAAACGGTGAAGGAAATCATCAGAGAAGAAGCCCATAAAAATAACGGCTACATCAAAAGCGAAAATCTTTCTTACGTGGAATCTGCCAGTCCTTATGGAGAAAATCAAAAAATATACAGTCTTGATATCAAAGTTCCGATCCAGCATTTTGATGGTTTAATGGATGCTATCAACAGCAATGTTGGAGACATAGACACTAAGGATATTCAGGTTTCAGGGCGTAATTATGCAGACAATACGATCTGTACGATCAATATAAATATCAGTGATAAAGCCCAAACAGAAAAAGAACCTAAAACTTTCGGTGGAAAATCATTGGCAGCCATTGAATCAGGCTGGGAGGTGATCACTTCTATTTTCCTGTTTATTCTTCCGTTGTGGCCTTTATTCCTTATTGCCAGTATTGGATATTACTTTTACAAAAAGAAGAATAAAAACGTTCCTCATAACGACCTTCACTAGATTTGAAATCCATCTTCATGATGGATTTTTAATGTTTTTTTAATGAAGTTTAGAAGGTAAAATTAATTCTTATGCTTAAATTTATAACATTAATAAAAACAGCTTGTTTATTAGGAAAATTCCTCTTAACTTTAAGTAAATAAAAATAGTGAATCTTCGTTATTATACAGGATTCCACACAAAACCGGAAATTTTTATTTCATATATTAATATTTTGTGATTTGGTGTAAAATAAGGCCCTCAATTGAGAGCCTTATTTGTTTTTATTTCATGTTCACTACTTTGTCTACGACAAACTTTGTATTTCCTCTCCATGGGAGAGCACCGTTGTATTCTTTGTAATGCAGATCAAAGCTTTTACCGCTATTGGTTTCCAATTGTTTGAAAATCTCAGGATCATCTACAGAAAACTCAAACTCGTAGCTTGTAATTGTTCCTGTTTTTCCTCTCCCAAAGCCTTCCTGAATAAGTTTACCTTCATAGGTTTTGAAGACATAGCCTTTTTTCATGGCATAGTTCAGGTATCCGGATTTTACTCCTTCTCCGAAAACAAAATAGTACTTATACCAGACAAATACGCCTAGTAACAACAGTACAACACCGAGGGTAATCCACAAAGATTTTTTCATAGGTAGTGTGTTTTATAAAATGTTATTTTGCAATGCTTCTTGAGATCACGATTTTCTGAATTTCAGAAGTTCCTTCGTAGATCTGAGTGATTTTAGCATCTCTCATGAATCTTTCTACGTGGTATTCTTTCACGTATCCGTATCCACCGTGGATCTGTACTGCTTCAATAGTAGTATCCATTGCTACCTGAGAAGAGTATAATTTTGCCATAGCTCCACTTTCAGAGATATCTTTTCCTGCATCTTTTTCACATGCTGCTTTGAAACATAACATTCTTGCTGCTGTGATCTGCGTAGCCATATCAGCTAATTTGAATGCAATAGCCTGGTGGTTGATGATTTCAGTTTTGAAAGCTTTTCTTGTTTTAGCATACTTCAATGCCAGCTCATAAGCTCCTGAAGCAATACCTAAAGCCTGAGAAGCAATACCGATTCTTCCTCCGTTCAACACAGCCATAGCAAAGTTGAACCCGAATCCGTCAACACCAATTCTGTTTTCTTTTGGAACTTTTACATTGTTAAAGATCAAAGAGTGTGTATCACTTCCTCTGATTCCTAATTTGTCTTCTTTTGGTCCGATTTCAAATCCTTCCCATCCTCTTTCTACGATGAAAGCATTGATTCCTTTGTGCTTTTTCTCAGGATCTGTCTGCGCAATTACGATATAATATGTAGCCGTTCCACCATTGGTGATCCAGTTTTTGATACCATTTAAAAGATAGTAATCTCCTTTGTCTTCAGCAGTTGTTTTCTGAGAAGTTGCATCAGAACCCGCTTCAGGCTCAGATAATGCAAAAGCACCTATTACCTGTCCGCTAGCCAATGGAGTAAGATATTTTACTTTCTGTTCTTCCGAAGCAAATTTTTCAAGACCGGCACAAACCAATGAGTTGTTTACGGACATTACAACAGCCGCAGAAGCATCCACTTTTGCAATCTCCTCCATTGCCAGCACATAAGAAACGCTGTCCATACCTGCACCACCGTATTGTGGATCTACCATCATTCCTAAAAGTCCCATTTCTCCCATTTTCTTCACCTGTTCTGCAGGAAATTTTTGGTCACGGTCTCTTTCAATCACTCCAGGTAATAGTTCATTTTGTGCAAAATCTCTTGCTGCCTGCTGAATCATCAGCTGTTCTTCCGATAAATTAAAGTCCATAAAAAAAATAATTAGATAGCCGTAAATTTACACTTTTTAAGCAAATCTGAAAAAATTAAATTGAAAGCAGGAAAAAGGCACAGAAAATGGAAGTTAGAGCGAGTTTAAGGCCAGTGAATGCGTGTTTTGGGATTCAAAATGATTAAAGATAAAAACAATACCGGATACGTTCAGAACCGTAAACATTCACAAATGATCAGTTCAAAATATAAAATCCCCTTTTCAGGGCTTCCGGCCTCCTTTTTGATTCAATATATTATGGTAAGCATTTAACTAGTTTCTAATTATTACATTCAAATGTTTTCAATTAAAAAAAATGCTTATATTTAAATTTCTTTATAAATTACGTAAAAAATCATGACGATCAAGAGATTATTCGATATTCCACACTACGCTTTAGAAAAATATCCTAAAACGGATATGTTTGTAACGAAATATCAGGGTGAGTGGAAAAAAACTTCTACTCAGGAGTTTATTAATGAGGGAAATAAGATATCCAGAGGATTATTGAAGCTTGGTATAAAACCGGGTGATAAAATCGCTTTGATTACAACCAATTCCCGTACAGAATGGGCTATTATGGACTTTGGGCTTTCTCAGATCGGAGTTGTTTCTGTACCTGTTTATCCAAGTATTTCACCTGAAGATTACGAATTTATCTTCAACAATGCCGAAATTCAATACTGTTTTGTTTCTGATAAAGAACTGTTGACTAAGGTAATGAAAGTAAAACATAATATCCCAAGCCTACAGGGAATATTTACTTTTGACAACATCAGTGGCGCTGCCAACTGGAGAGAAATCCTTGATCTGGGTAAAGATGAATCTACACAAATTGAAGTGGATGACCTTTCCAATGCCATCAATACAGAGGATCTTGCCACTATTATTTATACTTCCGGAACTACCGGGAGACCTAAAGGAGTAATGCTTACCCACAACAATATTGTTTCAAACGTATTGGGATCTATTCCAAGAATTCCAAAGAAAAAGAGCTTAGATTATAAGGAAACAAGGGCATTAAGCTTCCTGCCCATCTGCCATATCTTTGAAAGAATGCTGTTCTATCTCTATCAATACAACGGTTTTTCTCTTTATTTTGCTGAAAGCATCGAGAAAATGGGTGAAAACGTAAAAGAAGTGAAGCCTCATTATATGACTGTCGTTCCAAGACTGGTAGAAAAGGTATATGATAAAATTTACAATACAGGGTCTTCTGCCGGAGGATTGAAATCAAAAATTTTCTTCTGGGCTTTGAACCTGATCAGCAAGAAGAAAGTAATCTCAAAACCATCCGGACTTCAGGAAATCATCGCAGACAAACTGGTATTTTCTAAATGGAGAGAAGGTTTAGGTGGTGAAATTGTGACGTTGGTTTCAGGATCTGCGGCATTGTCTACAAGACTTAACTTAATGTTTCAAAATGCGGGAATTCCAATTTTGGAAGGTTATGGTTTAACGGAAACTTCACCTGTAATTTCTGTAAACAGCTTTGAGAAAATGAGAGTGGGAACAGTAGGTATTCCATTGGATAATTTAAAAGTAAAAATCCAGGAAGATGGTGAAATTACAGTAAAAGGGCCTTCTGTTTTCAAAGGATATTTCCAAAACGAAGAAATGACCAAAGAAGCTTTTACAGAAGACGGGTTTTTCAAGACCGGAGATATCGGACATATTGATAGTGACGGATTTTTACAGATCACTGACCGTAAGAAAGAAATGTTCAAGACATCCGGCGGAAAATATATTGCCCCTCAGACGATTGAAAATTTAGCAAAGGCTTCTAAATTTATAGAGCAGATCATGGTGGTAGGTGATGGTGAAAAAATGCCATGTGCTTTGGTACAGCCTGATTTTGAATTTGCAAAAAGCTGGGCTATGAGAAACAATCTGAATATTGGTTCTACCCCGGAAGAGATTGCAAAAAGTGCTGAGCTGAAGCAAAGAATTGAAAAGGAAATCGAAGGAATCAACGAACATCTTGGAAACTGGGAGAAAATCAAAAAGATTGAACTTACTCCTGAAGTATGGAGCATTGAAAGCGGATTGCTTACTCCGACATTGAAGCTGAAAAGAAAAGCAGTAAAAGAGAAGTTTATAGCCTTATATAATAAGATGTATGATCATCAGGAATAAATAATATCAACCGCTTCATTTTGAAGCGGTTTTTTTTATGTTTTGGCTAAAGCCAATAGGAAGATCTATTTTTTTAATTAAACGGGCTAAAGCCCGTTCCTATTGACTGTCTCATTAGAATTCTTTTTATTAGAGTTAGAGTTGTCATTCAGAGTGAAGCGTGGAATCTAAGCTTTATTGAGACTCATTGCATGTCTAGATTCCTGCGGAATGACAAAGACACCGTAAAAAATTACACCATCTTAAAAACGCATTAGCTGTTGAATGTATAAAAAAAGCTGTTTCATTTCTGAAACAGCTTTTGTATGATTTAAAATCAATAATTAGAATTTAATTACAGATTTCATTCTTTCGTTTTCTTCCATTACCAATTCGTCATCAACAAGGATTTTCCCTGAATGCTCATCAATAATAATTTTCTTTCTCTGAGCAATTTCCATTTGCTTTTGAGGAGGGATTGTAAAGAAAGATCCTTTTGGAGCTCCTCTTTCTAATCCTACTACAGCAAGACCGTTGATAGAATTTGTTCTGATTCTGTTGTAAGAAGCCAATAGTCTCTCATCGATTTTACCTGCAAATTCTTTAGATTGCTCTAAAAGATATTCTTCTTCTTTCTGAGTTTCAGAGATAAGACCTTCTAATTCTTCTTTCTTGAATTTCAAGTGGTTTTTCAAATCGTCGATCTTAGTATTCAGTTCACTTAAAGTTTCGTTTTTGTGAGCAATTTTAACTCCAAATTCTTTAATTCTTTTTTCAGCAAGCTGAATTTCCAGATCCTGGAATTCCATTTCCTTTCCTAATGCTTCAAACTCTTTGTTGTTTCTTACATTATCCTGCTGAGATTTGTACTTCTCAATTAAAGTTTTAGCATGGTTAATAACTTCATGCTTTGTTTTGATCTGATCGTCCTGATCTTTGATGTCAGCATGAAATTTTTCAGCTCTTTTTTCAAGACCTTCAATCTCGATTTCAAGATCTTCAACTTCAATTGGCAATTCTCCTCTAGTATTTCGGATTTCATCCAATCTTGAATCAATGATCTGTAAATCGTATAAAGCTCTTAATTTTTCTTCAACTGAAATATCGTTGGTTTTTGCCATATTTAAATGAAATAATTTACTGGGTTTGTTTTTTCAATAGATTTTGAAATTGCAAATGTACTAAATTTTTGTGATAAAATTTCAAATAATTGTTGAGCAACAAATTGTTCTGACTCATAATGCCCAATATCGCAAATCAGCATTTTAGACTCTGCTAAAAAATAGTCGTGATATTTAAGATCTCCGGTAAGATAAGCATCACATTTTCTGGAAGCAGCAGATCTTATTCCACTTGCTCCGGAACCACCCAGAACCCCTACCCTTTTGATTTTTTTATTGTTGAAAGAGGAATGTTTTATCACTTCAAGACCAAACTTTTCTTTTACAAACCCCAGGAAATCTTTTTCATCCATTTCTTCTTCCAGGTCACCATACATTCCCAGTCCGGCATGTTGGTTTTTATTATCCAGACTGTAGATCTGATGAGCCACTTCTTCGTAAGGATGTGCGGCTTTCATAGCGCTCACAATCTGACCTTGTTTAAAGCCTTCAAAAATTACAGAGATCATATCTTCATCTGCATTTTCACGAACACCCTTCTGTCCTGAAAAAGGGTTTGCTCCTTCTACCGGCCTGAATGTTCCGTTACCATTCACCGTAAAGCTGCATTCATCATAGAAACCGATATTTCCTGCTCCCGCTGAGAACATAGCTTCTCTTACTTTTTCGGAATACTCTTTCGGAACAAAAACCGTCAGTTGTTTTAAATTATTTTCTTTCGGCTGAAGGATTTTCATATTCTTTAATCCCAACTGTCTGCAAATTCCATAATTGACCCCAAAGAAATCATTATCAAATGCCGTATGAATGGCATAGATAGCCACTTTATTTTCAATAGCCTTTAAAACGGCTCTTTCTACATAGTTTTTCCCTGTTAAAGATTTGAGTCCGGAAAATATAATGGGGTGAAAGCATACTATCAGATTGCAGTTTCTCTCAACTGCCTCGTCTACAACATTTTCCAGAGCATCATGACAAACCAGAATCCCAGATACATCACGATCATAAACACCACACAACAAGCCTACATTATCAAAATCTTCTGCCTGTCTGATACTTATTTCCTCTTCAATCTTTGCTATTACAGTTTTTAGCTTCATTAATTTATATTTTACGGTTACAGCGAAGATATTAATTTTACTAAAATTCCAAAGAATATTTCTGCTGCAATAAAAAACCGGCTTTCATGGGCCGGTTGAATTTGATATAAAAAAAATTAAATAAGACTGTTAATCTTTGAAGAGAGATACTCTTGTAAAGGATTCTATGACCACGCTACAACTTAAATCGGCCTCCATAAAAAGCTGATAGCCTCTTCCCGGATCAAGACTCGCAGGATCGGCAATAGTATAGAAATAAAATGTAAGAATGTTACCTGTTCCACTGGAACCACTTGGTACCAACTGGATAGAGTTAATTTCAAAACCGGAGTCAGGATTTTTAAAAGTAGCCTTTACAGATCCTGAAGAGTTGGACCCGGGAGTAATAGTCGCGATAGCTCTCCAGACATGGACCTGTCCGTTAATTTCGTTTTCCCTCCATTTACCAGTAGCTGAAATATAGATATTCGAGGTAACTCCCGGAAATGGAACTGTGGTTTCCGGCCAGCTTGTAGTAGGACTTGCCGCAAAGACCAGCGGTGTGGCATAAAGCACCTGTTGTCTTGGCCCATACCCGCTCCCTGCTGCACTTAAACTGAATGAGGGTTTTACATTTGCGTTTCCAGAATTTATTTTAACGACACCATCGTTACCAGCCTGAGAAGATGTAGGAACAAAAAGCTGTCTCCAGAGGGTACCATCCCAATACTGGAAGTTATTTGTTGTCGTATTAAAAATAAGGGTTCCTGCAGTAAGGTTAGCATTTACAACACCTGCAGGGGGCACTGTAGAAGCATTATTATCAGCCAGGTATGTATCCCGGTCAGTATCTGTAAGACGAGGAATGAGAATCCCTTTCTGGTTGGAGACTATATCCAGTACTGAAGCACCATTTGGTGTTGAAGTATTAATCCCAACCTGAGCATGTATAAAACTGCTTATGAAAAACAGAATAAATAAGGTTAAATTTTTTCTCATGATATAAAGCTTTTGTTGAATAAAATTACAAACTTGGATTAATATTATGTTAAAAAATAAATTTTTATATGTCATATTTTATTCGTATTTTGTTTAATATAATGTATTGGAAATCATTAAATTAAGTGCATATAATTCACTTTTTAATGATGAAAATATTTTTAACATTTGCAAGATTCTTTTAACAATCATATCTTTACCCTATACTCTATAGAAATTACTAACTTCGCTGTGAAATAACCTATATAAATGGAAAGAGAACATAATCTTGTTCCTGAAGACAATCTTTGGAAAAGATTCCTTTACCGGATAATTTATCGTTCCGATACCAGACTCGGAAAACTGTTCGATATCATCTTATTATCTTTAATTCTTGCAAGTACAGCCATCATTATGATGGAAAGTGTACCTAAGCTTGATAAAAAGTTTCATTATACCTTCCTGATTCTGGAGTGGGTGATTTCTATTTTTTTCACTCTTGAGTATTCTATGCGTATTGCAGTGGTAAAGAATAAGCGAAGTTATATTTTCAGTTTTTTCGGAGTTATAGATTTTCTCGCGCTGGTTCCTTTTTTCCTCAGCTTTTTCTTTCCCATCACTAAATATTTTCTGATTTTCAGAATGCTTAGAATGTTGAGAATTTTCAGGATTTTCAATTTGCTGGATTTTATGAATGACGGCTACCTTATTGTACGGGCTCTGAAAAACAGCTCGAGAAAGATTTACATTTTCCTTTTATTCCTGATTATATTCTCAGTTATTGTAGGATCACTGATGTTTATGGTGGAAGGCGGAAGGCAGGGATTTGAAACCATACCGCAGTCTATCTATTGGGCAGTAGTTACTGTAACTACTGTAGGATATGGTGATGTATCCCCAATCACGCCTTTAGGAAAGTTTTTTGCGGTTGTTCTGATGCTGGCCGGTTATTCTATTATTGCTGTTCCTACCGGTATTGTAACGGCAGAAATGAGAAACAAGAGACAAAACCTGGAACTGATCTGTGAACGATGCGGTAACGAAGATATTGATGATGATGCGAGGTATTGTAAGAAATGTGGCAAGAAATTAGCTTGATATTGGATATCAACATAATTTATTCACCAAATACCACAAAATCATGGAACCAAAAAAGAAAAACAAACCGAATAGTTTAGTGATCATTCTTTTTGCACTGGTGGTGCTGATGATCATCGTCTACTTTATATTAGCAATGTTCTTCCCTACTATTTTTGACCTTATGAATAAGGGAGAGATTCAGCCGGTGCCTAATAAATAATGAGTAATTCATAATGATTTATATAACATCGAGTCATATGACAAAATAAAAAGATGAGTGAAATATTTCGCTCATCTTTCTTTTGATCTATTAATTTTCAAAGTAAATACAATAAAAAGGACGGATCATCAATGACCCATCCCTTTCTTTTTATTTAAATGATAAATTATTTTTTAATGGCCTTGATAGTCTGTTTAAATCCATCTTTCATTTCCATTGTAATTAAATAAACACCTTGCATTAAATCTCTTAAATGAATCACAGATTCAGGGTTTGCAATAGTTTTCAATAATCTTCCTGTTGCATCCGTTACAGATACATTTTTCACGTTTTTCACATCAGAAATGTTCAATACATCTGTAAATGGATTAGGATAAACCTGAATAGTATTTTTTGCCAGAGCAACTTCAGCTGTTGCCAGGTTCGCATTGTTAATACTAATATCATCTATATACAGATTATACTGATCCGGATCTGAATAAGCATTAAATCCAAAGTAATACACACCTGTTGCAGGAACTGTAAACGTTATAGATTCTGTATGGGCCATTTCATCATTAATTGAAGGATAATCTGCTATAGAGCCTGTCATAGCCGATGCGTCAGGTGAAGTTCCATAAGCAACTTTCAATTTTTCAACATATGTAGATGAGTTATTACCGTACTTATAGCCAATTGTATATTGTGTTCCCGCTGTCAGGTTCAAACCTTGGGTAAAGAACCACGTATTGCCAGGATTGGAAGAGTTATAATGATAACTTAATACATTGGTAGTAAATCCCTGGCTATCAGAAGGCGGATCTACTGTTTCCCAATTATTCCCAGCTCCTGCGTTAACATTCATTGTACAGCCTGGAAGTTCAGGAACAGTAACACTTTCAAAGTCTATAGCATAAGGAAGGTTCGCACTTGAGCACAATGTTGTAAATGTAGCAGAATCACTCCATATACTTTTGCTTGCAGCACTACATGCAGATCTTACCCATACATAATAAACAGTGGAAGGAGCCAAACTTGGAATATTATAAGTAGTTGTTGTAACTCCTGTAAAATTAGGTGTACTTGTAGCTGTAGGCGCTGTATTGGTTGTGCTGTAATAAATGTCATATCCGCTTGCAGGTACAGGAGTAGCTGCCGTCCAGGAAACCGTAGCTCCTCCGGCAGTAATATTAGACATAACTAATGCATTAGGCTCACTACAAGCTGGCGCTACATCTATATTAATATCATCCACATACAACTGGTTCATATTAGCGTCAGAATATGCCTGGAACCCAAAATAATAAACTCCTGTGGCTGTTGGTGTGAAATTCACAAATGCACTGGTTGCTGTACTGGTAACAATATTTGAGTGATCTGCTAATGTATTGGTCATTCCCGCACCGGTAGCTGAAGTTCCGTAAGCTATTTTCAATTTTTCAGCATATACAGTTCCTTCTGCATTTGCATATTTATATTTAATTCTGTAGGTAACTCCTGCAGTAAGGTTAATACCGTTGGTGAAAAACCAGGTATCAGCATTATTGGCATAGTCATAAGAATACTGAAGAACATTTCCTGTAAATCCTTGAGCATCCAGATCACCGGTCTCCCACATATTTCCTGAACCGTCATTGACTACTGAGGTACAATTTGGAAGATCAGGTGGGGTTATGCTTTCGAAGTCCAACGCATATGGTACTCCTACAGAAACACAGG
Source organism: Chryseobacterium sp. 22543 (assembly GCF_052044565.1). Taxonomy (NCBI): domain Bacteria; kingdom Pseudomonadati; phylum Bacteroidota; class Flavobacteriia; order Flavobacteriales; family Weeksellaceae; genus Chryseobacterium; species Chryseobacterium sp. 22543. The sequence continues at coordinate 257,857 of NZ_JBQENH010000002.1, read as the reverse complement.
ATGTCATAAATGTTGCCATTTGAGACCATGCACTCTTATTTGAAGTACTGCATACAGAACGTACCCATACATGATAAGTTGTAGCCGGTGCCAGTGAAGAAAGACCAGTACTTAATCCACTGCTTGTTCCGGAAACCACTGTAGCAGCAGTAGGATATGTACTGGAAGTTGAATAATAATATTCATAACCGCTGCCTGGAGCAGAAGCCGGAGCGGTCCATCCCACCTGAGCTGAATTTGCTGTAACGGCAGATACCGTTAAAGCAGAAGGAGCAAAACAAGTTGGAACTGCACCAATTACTACCGTATAATCATGAGCTTCTCCATAGCCGTCTGTATTACAAGGAATAGGGTCACTGGAGAACCTGTCACCCACTCTCATTCTGTAAGTACCAGGAGTAACGGTAGAAGGAATTGCGATAAGCCCTGAGGTAATATTGTCCGCTCCTACTTGAGTACTACTCGCAGAAGCTACAAGTTCCGGAGCTGCATCATCAAAAGTACCATCGTTATTAAAGTCTATCCAAACACGTACATTCTGATCACTGTACCCATGTTTAACACTAAAGTCATAACTCAAACCTGCACTAAGGTTGATCGTCATAGAAGTGTAATCTCCATACGCATCAGTAGAACAACCTGTATTAGGATGATCAAATCCAGCGCCTGGAATTGCAAAGGAATCTATCACATCTCCTCCGCTACACCCGCTTGCAAACGCAGGCGTACAGTAAGTCTGTGCGGAGGATAAAAAGCCGGCCATTAAGAAACCAACAAGTAAAAAATTTCTCATATAAAAACAGTATTAGTTACTCAAATCTAGTGAAAATCAACAATAAAAAAAATATTTTTTTAATTATATCACAATGAATTAAAGTTTTCCTTTTATAAAAGATAATTCCACTTATAAAAAGAGAGGCTACTCAAATTGAGCAGCCTCTTTTTCTTATTTCTTTAAGAAATTATTTATCTTTTAATTGCTTTAACGGTTTGTTTAGATCCGTCTTTCATATTCAAGACTACTAAATACAATCCTTCTTTCAGATCTTCTAAGTGAAGTGAAGAAGAAGGAGTATCGATAGTTTTAACCAACCTTCCGGAAGAATCCAGAATGGAAACTGATTTTACCTTATCTGCTTTTGAAATATTCAGAACACCTGTAAATGGATTTGGGTATGCCCCAATACTTTCTTCAGTTTTGGAAATGTCATAAGTACTAAGAACAACATCATTTTTAATATTAATAGTAAAAACATCTTCTACAAAATCAGTATCCCGCGATCCACTTCCAACATTCACATAATATACAGTTCCTGCAACAGTAGAAAATTCTATTGTCAACGGAAGATTAGCAGAATCTGCAATTTTAGACTTCAGACAAGTTAAATTTCCACAACTTCCCGTATATAATGCAATTCCTGGAAATCTAAATTGACTTCCCACAGGTACTGCAACATTAATCCTATAATTACTACCATCGCCTATAAAAGTAAACCATGTTCCATTATTCATTTTTCCAACATTATAACAAGGTATAGTAAATCCGTTATTATTAGTAGTATGCTGGGCATCAGCCTGTGTATAACTATAAGGATATACGGACACCGGCAAAGCGCCTGAACAATCATCATTCGCAGGAGGAGATACTATTCCTACGCATATATCAAAGTTTATAGCGTAGCCAAAGTCCAAAAGACTGAATACTCTTACATAATAAGTTTCGCCTATTGTAAGATCTGAAACATTATAAATATTATTATTACCTGTAAAAGCATTACTACAAACAATTTTTGTTAAGTTTCCGCAGCTACCTCTAAAAACCTCAAAAAGACCAGATGCATCTCCATTACCATTTATCCCATCTCCTACAACATTTCTCAAACTTATCTGATGAACGGTTGCTGTCGCGGTAAATTTAAACCACACATCATCATCAGGAGCTCCATTACATACTGACCCCGGCACATTGGAAGCAGAAGCTCCTAAAGTTGTCCCAGAAGTTACAGCCGTACAGTTCAAATCAGGATTAACGTTCAAAGTTACGGCATTTACGCATTCATCATTTGCAGGAGCTGGTGTCAAATCTGTTTGTATACATATCTGAAAGTTAAAACCCGATCCCTGTATCTGATTATAATCTACCACTCTTACATAATAAGTTTCTCCTACTGTAAGATTATTAACAAGCACCAAAGAACCACCTGCTGCACTACATACAAAATTATTACAATTACCTTTAAAAACTCTAATCTGTAACCCTCCAGAAGGATTTGGTAATCCTACAGGAACTTTATTAATTAATTTAATTCGATGCCTAGTTCCGGTAGCTGTAAATTTATACCATACATCATATCCAAGCCCAGAGGCACAACCTGGTGTTGGAGAAGTATTTGATAATAAAGTCGTTCCGGAAGTAACAATTGTACAATCCGCCCCAGAATTCACAGGAACATTTATAGCATCAATACAATTATCATTGGATGGCGATGGCGGCAGCGTTCCTACACATATATCAAATTTATGAGATGAATAGCCTGATCCACTAAATACTTTTATATAATAGGTTTCTCCTACTGTAAGGTTATTAACAACAGAAGCAGGACATGATGCACTTGTCACATAACCACATCCAGAACCTGAACATAATATACTTGTCAGATTACCGCAATCACCTTTTAAAACCTGAAAATAAACATACCCACCTCCTAATGGTACAGAGGTTACCTCCTTCAGATTAACTGTATGTGTAGAAGAAGTAGCTGTAAACTTATACCATACGTCACCAGTACTCGTACCACATGATGATGCAGGAGACGATACAGTTGACATCACAGTAGTCCCAGAGGTAAAACTCACACAATTCGTATCTGGATTTACAGTAAGATTTATAGCATTGATACACTCATCATTGGAGGGTATAGCTGGTACTGTCGTAAATTTCTGATTAACACAACCGGAGGATTCTCCTGCTGATGCCACTGCTGTTACTTTAAGATAATAAACTGTACTTGTTAAAAGTGGAGATGAGGGAGTAAAATTTGTTGTAGCAACCGATTGCTGATTAACCACGTCTGTGCCTCCCGGAGTAGTCCCTATAGAAACCTTATAACCTGTCGCTCCCTGTACAGCAGCCCACGTAATATTTGGTGAAACCGGTACAGACGAAGCATTGTCTGAAGGATAATTTATTATTGGGCAATCCGGTAATGGATTAGGAACTAACCCCATAAGACTGACCACAGGTCTATAAGGTAAAAAATGTCCATTTGGAGGATTTGCCGGATCCGGATTGACCGTATTACTCTCTGTATAAAGAGCCTGCTCTGTAGAATTATATACAAAAAAAGGATTTGCAGCATTGGAATTAAATCCGTTTTCATCTACTGCAACAACTAAATTCCTCACATTATCATATGGAAAAGGAGTGGTAAATGTCACTTCTAAAACTCCATTCACATTAGTAACTGTACCTGAATAAACCTGAGTCATTTCCCCAACAGGAATCCACCCAATTTGATAATTTAAAGAGTTTTTTGTGGTATGTCCCAAATAAACCACCCAATTTGATAAATAAGAGGGATTTGCAGAAGGTGCTAAGTAAAACTTAAGCCCTGTAATATTACCTGCTGTATCAGCATTGATTTCCTGTTTTTTATAAATCTGCTGAGAATAGGAATAGCTATAGCCACTATTGACCGGAGCATTCCCGGTAGCCGTACTATTTCCACCCAGCTTGATTTGAGCACTTAATACGATGCTTATCATCAGTAAGCATACAAATAAGATTTTCTTCATGTATAAGTTTTTGGTTATTAATACGTCTACGAATTTACAATAATTTTAAACGTTCTTTTAAAACATTTAAAATAAAAAAAAACGACAGCCAAACAGCTGTCGTTTTATATTATATAATTAATACATTTTATCTTTTAATTGCTTTAACGGTTTGTTTAGATCCGTCTTTCATATTCAAGACTACTAAATACAATCCTTCTTTCAGATCTCTCAATTGAAGTTCAGAAGATGGTTTCTCAATTGTTTTAATCAATCTTCCGGAAACATCAACGATTGAAACAGATTGTACCTTGGATACATCAGAAATTGTTAAGGTCTCAGTAAACGGATTAGGATATACATTAATCTTATGGTCTTTTGCGACAGTTTCAGAAGTTGCCAAATTAGGATTTTGTTTTACTTCAACATTATCTAAAAGAAGATCATCATAGAAATATCCGTTACCATTTACGTTTTTATCTACAGTAAATCTCACCTGAATAGTTGCTCCAATATAGGAAGCCGCTAAAGGAACAGCAACTGTTCTCCATTGATTTAAGTTGGTATTATCACTAAAAATCACTACCCAGCCATTTCCATCGTTTACCTCTACAGTAAGTTTATTATTATCATAACTAGAAGGTGAAACTGTAGTACTGGTTGACATAGAATGGTTTTTAAACCAATCAAAAGAAACAAGAGGAGCCGTTAATCCTGTTAAATTTACAGAAGGAGTAACCAATTGTACAGTATTTGTACCCGCTCCCGCATATGGTGAGCTTGCATCTACCCATGCATATGTTCCTGCAGCTTTTCCGTTATTAGCCGGACTTGCACCATAATCTCCATTTCCTGAGAACTTCCAGAAAAGGTTTGCATCTGTACCTGTTGCTGTAGGGTTTACATTATTCCAACAGTTTGGCGCTGCTCCACTATCAAAGTTTTGAGTAAAAGGTGCCATAACAGTTCCACAAAGAGTATTAAATGTAGCAACAATACTCCATACACTCTTATCAGAAGAACTACAAACAGATCTCACCCATACATAATAAGTAGTAGAAGGAGACAATCCGGATAAAGGAGCTGAAGTTGTAGTACTGTTTCCTAAAGCTGTAGTAGAGGCTGTAGGAGCTGTACTGTTTGTTGAATAATAATATTCATAACCACTTCCAGGAGCTGTAGCTGGTGCAGTCCATGAAATACTTGCTCCGTTTGTTGTAATTGCTGAAACAGCAACTGCTGATGGCTCTGAACAAGTAGGTGTAACATCTATATTGATATCATCCACATAGATTTGATTCATATCAGCAAGAGAATAAGCCTGGAATCCAAAATAATAAACCCCTGTTGCATTTGGCGTAAAATCTACAAAAGTATTTGTAGCAGTTCCACCGGTAATATTTGCATGATCAGCTAAAGTATTTGTCATCGCTGCACTTGTAGCCGAAGATCCGTAAGCAACTTTTACTTTTTCAGGATATTGTGTTGTTCCGGTTGCATTTGCATATTTATATTTGATTCTATAGCTAACTCCGGCTGTAAGATTTAACCCTTGTGTAAAGAACCACGTATTGGCAGCATTACTGCTGTTATATGAATAGTTAAGCACTTTCCCGGTAAACCCAGTTGGAGCTGTAGCTGTTTTCCATAAATTTCCTGAACCACTATTAATAACAGTTGTACACATTGGTAAAGCAGGTGTTGTAACACTTTCAAAATCTAAAGTATATGGCAGGTTTACTGAATTACATACTGTTTGGAAAGATCTTACTGTACATGCTGTAGCCGGCCCTGTAATATTCGCTGTATACGCAGTAACAGAGTAATAGTAAGTGGTAGCAAAATTTAAAGGTGTAGCTAATGTATAAGAACTATTAGTACCGCCAGCGATATCTATGTCTAAAATATCGTTTCCTCCTGAAGTTGTTCCAACTTTTAGTTTGTAACCAGTTGCTCCATTTATTGCATTCCATGTTATTGTAGGCGTTACACTTACTCCTGTAGCACTAGATGCCGGAGCTGTAACTGTCGGACAAAGACCTAAAGTTGTGAAGTTGGCTGAACTTGACCACACCCCTTTATCAGTTCCATTACAGTTTCCTCTCACCCAATAATAATACTGAGTTGAAGGAGTTAAACCTGATAAATCTGCTGTTAAAACCCCGGCACCAACAGAACCTGATGGAGTAACTGTTGAAATTGGCGTAGTTGAAGATGTAGAATAATAATATTCATATCCATTACCTGGAGGCGTTGTTGAAGCTGTCCAGCTTATGGTTGCAGATTCAGGAGTTAAGGAAGAAGAAGAAAGGCCGGTTACTGTACTTACACAGTTAGGTGTAGTTGTAAAAGATCCTGTAGATGCATACCCACTTCCCGTTCCGGCTGCATTTGGAATATGGGAGTATACAGATTGTACTGCGCCATTTAAAGCCTGTACCTGCACCTGATAGGTTGTATTCTGAGTAAGCCCCGTAATGGTAGCAGTAGCAGCAGAAACAGGATTACCAACAAGATTAGTCCAATCACAGCTTCCAACTGCTCTGTACTGAACATTGTAGGCTGTTGCGCCCGTTGGAGCAGTCCAATTTACCGTTGCAGCATTATTGGTAATTGCAGTTGCAGCAGCAAAAGTTCTTACCGGTGCCTGCGTACCAGGTACCCATGTATACTGCAGACCAGCCGGGATTTTAACACTTGCATTTGTTGTACTGGAAAAAAGCATAGTACTGTTATTAGCACTACCCGTAACGGCTTTAGACCAATCACAAGTAGTTCCAGACGGCACATTGCCAATCATCAGAGAATTTACATTGGATGCATAGGTAGTACTATTTCCTCTTATTCCTACATGAGGAGTGCTATTTGAGGTACTGGTTCCTGGATCCGTACAGTTTCCATATATAATTTTGATTTCACCGGTAGCATACACCAAACGAATCTGAAAATTTAATCTTTCAGTAGATCTATTGCTGTAATTAGCATGATCCTGCCATTGTACAACAAATTCAGTTCCGAGATCTTCATATCGAACTTCATGATTTCCAATCGGCTGTGTTGCATCTGATGATGAAAAACCTCCATCCTGCCCAAAAGCAGAAATCGCCCCTGTCGTTGATCCCAGACTCGACATCGGTGTATAGTTTGTCCCCGAAGGTGCAGCTCCAAAAGCTATAAACCCATTTGCACTCACGTAACATGTTGTCATTGCAACACCACCGAAAGTAAAGGGAGAAGATAAAGGAATTGCTGCCGACACCTCATTATCATAAGTTGTATTAGTTCCGGTAGGAAATAATTTTGTTCCCCCCGTGATTGAGGTGTACGTCATCCCGCTACTTTTTGAAAAAGTATAGTTGGCGACATTAGTTTGTGCATAGACTCCCATACTCAGGAAGGCTAAACACGAAAGTAGTAATCTCTTCATAAATAGTAATAATAAAAGTTAGGACGGTAAATGTATAAATATTAATTTATATTTTAAATTAAAAATCAAAAATTATCACAAAACATTAAACAAAAACACATAAAAAACATCATTAAAATACAATAAAATCAAACGTTTATTTAATTTAATAATTATTTCGCAATATGTTGAAAAATACCAAAACACTAACAATCAATTATTTAAATTACTATATCATTAAAATAGACTTCAGAAAATTTTTCTATTTAACACAAAAAACTATTTATAAATTTTCATCAATACTCTCAATATGTAAACAAAAAAAGAGTGGCTTTTGACCACTCTCTATATTATTATATATTTTTTTCTAATTTAAATAAAATTCATATTTATTAAGAAGCTGGATTTCTTTAATCAAGTCTCCATTCAGATCTACCGAATGCTTCATAGACTGTACTTCGATATGGGAATCATCCTCAAGATTTTTGATAAAGAACTTCAGCTTTTGATTTCCTTTATTTCTATCAAGTACTGTTCTGAAAAAGTCCAGATCTTCAGCTCTTACATCCATAACATCCATGACCAGAGATATACTCTTAGCAAACCTTTCAAATGCTTCCTGCAGTTCTATCACATCATTTACATTAACAAAGACTCTTCCATCCTTCACCTGAGCAAATTTTATTTTGAAAATAACAAACCTCTGTACCTCCAGCTTTTCCTTCAGCCTCATATAATCCCTGTCTCCCAATCTGAATGAATACGATCCCGAATAATCTTCCAGGGTAACAAAAGCTACTTTTTCGCCGCTCCTGAAACCATCTTTCACCACATATTCCGTAATCAGACCGGCAACAGTATATTCTTTTCCACCACCGCCGTTTTCTCTTTCTTTTTGTAAGGTTTTCCAGTCTTTTTTCTTTTCTTCAAAAAGTTCTTCCTGTTTATTTGCAAAAGCCTGCTCTTTATAGGCATCCACTTCATCAAGATTCAAAAAATGAAAAACTCCTTTCGGTTCAGCTTTTTTTGTAACTTCTTCTATAACTTCTTCCTCTTCACCGGCAACGATGTCATCAGAAACAATTTCCACAAGATCCGCAACCTCATCAATAGAGTCTTTTTCAAGAATAGGAGCTTCATCTATAACTGCTTTTTCCTCATCCTTCTCCAACACTGACTTTTTGGAAAGCTGCCCCTGCATAAACTGATATTGGTATTTAAATTCATCCAGCGGATGTGCAGAAAGATAAAATCCGATCGTTTCTTTTTCTTTATTAAGTTTATGCATGTTTGGCCATTCCGGGCAGGGTGCCAGTTTCGGCTGCTCAATCTGAACTTCCTCTGCAAAATCCGCAAAAAGAGAATGTTCCATCTCATTTTTACTCTCCTGGAAACTTTGTCCGTATCTGATCAATCTTTCAAGATTCGTTCTTCCGGCCATATCAATATCAAAATATTGACCTCTGTGGAAAGAATCCAATTCATCAAAAGCTCCTGCAAGCACCAAACTTTCCGCTACTCTTTTATTCATTTGCGAAGGCAGAATTCTTTCAAAAAAATCATAAATATTTTTGAATCTTCCGTTCGTTCTTTCCCGTGTAATTCCTTCACTCGGCCCTTCTCCAATCCCTTTGATTGCTCCTAACCCAAAACGGATCTGTCCTTTTTCGTTTACAGAGAATTTATATTGAGATTCATTCACATCCGGTCCTAATACATCTACTCCCATACTTTTGCAATCCTCCATAAACATGGTAATTGAATCCGTATTGTTAATGTTATTACTCATCACACTCGCCATATATTCTGCAGGATAATTGGCTTTCAGATAGGCTGTCTGGTAAGCAATAAATGCGTAACAAGTGGAGTGAGATTTATTGAAGGCATATTCCGCAAAGGCTTTCCAGTCATTCCAGATTTTCTCCAGCCTTTCTTCATTCAGGTTATTTTTTCTACCTCCTTCAATGAATTTCGGGTACATTTTATTAAGGACATCGATCTGCTTTTTACCCATCGCTTTTCTCAAAGTATCAGCTTCACCTTTTGTAAAATTAGCCAGCTTCTGGGACAAAAGCATTACCTGCTCCTGATAAACGGTAATCCCGTATGTTTCTCTTAAATATTCTTCTGTTTCTGGTAGGTCATAAACGATCTCTTCAATTCCGTGCTTTCTATTAATGAAATTTGGAATATATTTAATCGGCCCCGGACGATACAGGGCATTCATTGCAATAAGGTCAGCAAAAACCGTTGGTTTAAGCTCCCTCATGTATTTTTGCATTCCGGGACTTTCGTACTGGAAAATCCCTACTGTCCTTCCTTCTTTAAATAATTGATAGGTCTTCGTATCATCAAGCGGAATAAGATCCGGATCAATGTCTAAGCCATGTCTTGCTTTTACCAGTTTCAATGCATCTTTAATGATCGTCAACGTCCTCAACCCAAGGAAGTCCATTTTCAGAAGACCTGCACTTTCCGCCACGGAGTTATCAAACTGTGAAACCAGAATATCCGCATCTTTTGCAGCAATAGTTACGGGTACAAGATTACTTACATCTTCCGGGGTAATAATCACCCCACAGGCATGAATACCTGTATTCCTGATACAGCCTTCCATTTTTTTCGCACTCGAAAGTACGTCATGACGGGCATCATCCGGGCTATTCAGAACATATCTCATTTCATCAACAAGCATCTGTTCTTCCGGTTTTAATTTATCATATTTAGATAAAGCTTTTGCAATATTCATTCCCGGGCTTGGCGGAATTAATTTTGCAATATTATTTGTATCCGGAATCGGAACATCAAGCACTCTTCCCGCATCTTTAATCGCAGATTTTCCTCCTAAAACAGAGTACGTAATAATCTGTGCGACCTGATTTTTACCGTATTTTTCAACTACCCATTTGATAATTTTATCACGGCCTTCATCATCAAAGTCAATATCAATATCCGGCATGGAAACCCTTTCCGGATTCAAAAATCTTTCAAAAAGCAAATCATATTTAATAGGATCCACATTGGTAATTCCTGTACAATATGCTACGGCAGAACCTGCAGCAGAACCACGGCCGGGACCAACCCAAACCCCCATTTTTCTTGCTTCATTACAAAAATCCTGCACAATCAGGAAATAACCTGGATATCCTGTGTTAGCAACTACTTCCAGTTCAAAATCTAAACGTTCTTTAATTTCGGCTGTGATTCCGGTATCTGCATATCTTTTTTTCGCTCCTTCATATGTTAAATGCGTCAAATATGCCATTTCACCACGTTTCCCTCCATCAATATCATCTTCAGCATGAATAAATTCTTCCGGAATATCGAATTTTGGAAGTAAAACATCTCTTTTTAATGTATAAGGCTTAAATTTCGCAGTGAATTCTTCATAAGCATCAAAAGCATCAGGATACGCTAAAAAAGTTTCTTTTATTTCATCAGAATTTTTGATGTAATATTCTCCTGTAGCTAATCCTCTTCTCTTTCCAAAGCCTTTTCCAACAGGAGTTGTCAATTTTTCTCCGTCTTTAATACAGCTTACAATATCCTGAATATTAGAATCGTCTTTATTGGTATAAAAAGTTTCGTTCTGGGCTAAAATCTTAACATTATATTTATCTGCAAAATGCAGTAAAACATCATTTAAATGCTCTTCTTCAGGCAGTTTATGATTTTGAATCTGAACATAAAAGTCATCTTCAAAAGTATCTTTCCACCATTTGAAAAGCTCCTCCCCTTTTTGCTCACCGGTATTTAAAATAGCATCCGGAATATCTCCCAGAATTCCGGAAGTCAGAGCAATTAAACCCTTTTTATATTCAGCAATCAATTCACGGCTGATCCTTGGAACTCCAAAATAAAATCCTTTTAAGAATCCGATACTTGAAAGTTTTGCCAGGTTTTTATATCCTTCAAAATCTTTCGCTAATAAAACCACCTGCGTTCTTCTGTCAGGATCATCTTTGGTAAACTGCTTCTGTTCGTAACGGTCTGAAATATAAAATTCACAGCCTACAACAGGAACTAAAGGCTCTGAAACAGGCTCAGCCTCATTAAATTCTTCTCCGTTTTCTTCTGCTTCCTGTTTTTTTGCTAAATATTCTTTATGTTTTTTTGCGCGGTCACTATTTGCACCTTCAATTGCTGAAACAAATTTAAAGGCACCCATCATATTTCCCAAATCCACCATTCCAACGGCAGGGAAATTGTCATCCGTAGCTTTTTTAATTAAATCATTAATGCTGGAAGTCGCCATTAATGTTGAGAAAACACTGTGATTGTCAAAATTGAAATATTTACCCAGATCAATTTCATCAACACTTCCGAAATCCTGCTGCTTTTTCTTATTATGAAAATCTGCAACCTGCCTTCTGATAACAATATTGAAAGGTTTTATCGGATCGGGATAAAGGCTCTTGAAATACGCCAGCTGATCCTCAGAAATCTTTAATGTTTCCGCGGGAACAACTCCAATTCTTATCATTTCAAAAAAAGCTCTTGCCGTAGCATTTACGTCGGCAGCAGCATTATGTGCCTCATCAAATTTGCTTCCATAAAGCTTTTCATAAAGTTCTTCAAGTTTCGGAGATTTATATCTCCCTCCCCTTCCTCCGCCTAGCTGACAGAAGTCGGTTCCCAAAATCATGGTATCCGCTTTGGGTTTTTCCTGTAGATTATCTTTAAGATTTTTTCTGTAAAATTCTGCTCCAACGATATTGTAATCGAATTCCACATTGTGTCCGGAAACGACTCTTACTCTATCTAAGACTTCAGCAAATTCATTTAAAACTTCTTCAAGGTCACGGCCTTCTTCATTGGCAATTTTCGTTGTAATTCCGTGAATACGGGCTGCATTGAAGGGAATATCATATCCTTCAGGTTTTATTATATAATCCTGGTTTTCAACTAAATTTCCGTCATCATCGTGTACCTGCCATGCTATCTGAACCATTCTTGGCCAGTTTTCCGAATCTGAAAGCGGAGCGTTGAAATTTTTTGGTAAACCTGTTGTTTCTGTGTCAAAAATTAAATACATATAATGTTCTAACTTTTTTATAAAAGAGAATGTAAAGTTACTCCATTTTTTCCAATTAGTTTATACTAAACATAAAGAATAAACCCTATTCACAATAACAAAATCATTACATTTTATTAAAAAAATAAACAACTCAAACAAGAATGAAATAAAATATTAAAATATTATTAAAAAAATTAGAATTATCTACCAAAACTAACTAGTTATCAGTTTTTTGCTATAAATTTGATTAACTATAATTTTTACAATTTATTACTCAAAAATGAAGAAACAATTACTTTTAATCAGCACATTGATTATTACATTAGCAAGTGCGCAAAACAATGAAGAATTAAACAGTCAATTAGAACGCCAAAGAATAGACAACAATGAAAGGTTTGATTCTTATGTATCTAAACGATATGGCTCTAACAAAACTCCTGAAGTTTTAAAAGAGATTGAGCAGCAAAGAACCAATCTGGCAGGGTTTTTACCTGATAACAGACCCTATTTTTTTCAAGCTCATGACATGGATCAGATTAAAAACTCCAATTCTGATTTTTTACAGGGAGGAACTATTACAGGTTTAACGGGATCTTTTAACGGCGAAGGTATTAAGTTCACTATTTTCGACGGAAGTACCTCATCCGGTGTAGCAAGAGTATTTGCTGGTCACGTTTTTTTTAACAATTTACCGAATAGAATAACGAATAAAGAAAGCAGCACTGTCAATTATGGCGACCACGCAACAGCTGTTTCCAGTTTTATAGGAGCAAAAGATTACCCATATACCGTAACATTTACGAATGGTACAACAAGACAGGTTAATTTCAAAGGAATTGCACCTAATTCTACTATAGATGCCTATGCTTTTGGAACTTCTGTTCTGGACGGCGAAACTACCCCAAAAACAGTATTTCAAAAAATTACAACGGCTCAACCTAACATTTCCAATCATTCTTACGGAACCAATCAGGGATGGGCTGACCCCCAGCTGATTAATAATGAACCTTCATGGGTATGGAATGGGGCGTTTTCAAGCCCAAATAATACCTTTGATGCTCAGGGAACTTATCATACGAATGATCGTGACTATGACCAGATTGTATACAACAACCCCTCATATATCATCGTAAAATCTGCAGGAAACTCATTTGGTGAAGGGCCTAGCGCTGATACAAGCACTTATAAAAAGTATTATAAAGATAATTCGGGAAATTTAGTTGAATTCACAGCAACTGATACATTACCTCAAAACAATTGTGCACAGGGATATGACTGTATAGGGATTGGGTCTCTCGGAAAAAACATTATCGTTGTAGCAGCAGCAGATAGAATTACAACTAATGACGGAAGATACACAAGTTCTTCAGATGTTATTCATTCCTCTTACAGCAGTGCCGGACCAAGAGACGACGGAGGTATCAAACCGGATATTACCGCTGTAGGAACAAGTGTTGCCAGTGCATGGACAGACAATAATGCTACAGGAGGCAGCAAGATCGATATAGGAGACGGAACTTCTTATTCTGCACCTGTTGTGACAGGTATTATTGGACTTTGGATACAGATTAACAAACAACTATTTTCCGGAAGTTTATTACATGCTGCATCGGCAAAAACCTTAATGGTACACTCAGCAAAAGAAGCAGGAAATATAGGCCCTGACCCACAATTTGGCTGGGGATTTATTGATGCAAAAAAAGGAGCAGAACTTCTTGTAGGGAAATCCAACAACAGTATTATCTTTAATGATGAAACATTAAACAGCGGAGTTGCCAATGTAAAAACAGTAAAAGCATCAGGTTCAGAGCCGTTAAAAGTTACCATATCATGGGTAGATCCTGAGTTCACCAACTTTACCAATCAATGGAATAATATTTACAATAACAGAGGTTCCAAACTGATTAATGACCTGGATCTAAAAATCACAGACACTACTACCAATACTGTTTATTACCCATGGAAACTGGATGCCAACAACCCAATGACTCCGGCTACTAAAGGAGATAATACCGTAGATAATGTTGAACAGGTTGTGATTGATACTCCGGTTGCTGGAAGAACTTATAAAATAGAGATCACAAATAAAGGAATACTTAAAAACAATGCAGGCGGAAATGCTCCTCAAAACTACTCTATTATCACAACAGGGTTTACCGAGTTATTAGGAACCAGAGAAGCTGCAAATCCTCTTAATAATCTGGCAATAGCACCTACAGTTACAAAGGACTTTACAAACATCCTGAAAGCACCTAAAAAATCTACTTTCAATGTATATGATCTTACAGGTAAAAAACTACAAAACGGAATCATCAACAATGATAAAGAACAGATAGATTTATCCACATATACAAAAGGAATTTACATCATTGAAGTAAAAACAGACAAAGATGTTATTTCTAAAAAAGTGATCAAGGAATAACCTATATCTACAAAGATTTTATACAAAATACTAACAGTTGTTAGTATTTTGTTTTTTTGTGTATATTTGCTTCCTATGGAAAATGCACTTCACGAAAAAGTTTCTCAGGATATATTGCTCAAAGCGTATAATCATATGATGCTGGCCAAAGCAATGGCCGATATTTACGAAGAAAACAGAAATATCTGTAAATATGTTCATAGTACTTCAAGAGGCCATGAAGCCATCCAGCTTGCAACAGCTTATCAGCTAAAGAAAGAAGACTGGGTTTCTCCTTATTACAGAGACGAAAGTATTCTTTTGGGAATTGGTTTTGAGCCTTATCAATTGATGCTTCAATTACTGGCTAAAGCTGATGATCCTTTTTCAGGAGGAAGATCTTATTATTCCCATCCTTCAAGCAGGGATGAAAACAAACCCAAAATTGTTCACCAGAGTTCCGCAACCGGAATGCAAACCATTCCTACTACAGGAGTAGCTCAGGGAATCAAATACATACAGGATTTCAATCTTCAGGAGTTCGAAAATAACCCTGTTGTTGTCTGCAGCCTTGGAGACAATTCTGTTACAGAAGGTGAAGTGAGTGAGGCTTTACAGTTTGCCGCTTTACATCAGCTTCCTATTATTTTCCTTGTACAGGATAATGAATGGGGAATTTCTGTAACGAAGGATGAAGCGAGAACCTGCGATGCCTATGATTTTGTTGCCGGATTCACCGGATTAAGCAGAATGAGAGTAGACGGAACAGATTTCGTGGAAAGTTTCGAAGCGATGAAAAAAGCTGTAGATTTTGTAAGAACGGAAAGAAAACCTTTAGTCGTTTGTGCAAAAACTGTTTTAATCGGGCATCATACTTCCGGAGTAAGAAGAGAATTCTATAGAGACGAAGAAGATTTAACTAAACACAGAGCTAAAGATCCGGGAGAAATCCTTAGAAAACATTTACTGGAAACAGGTACTGATGAAGATCTTTTAAAGCAGATCACAAAAAAGGCCCGCCTGGAAGCTGAAGAAGCTTTTGAAAGAGCTAAAAACGCTGAAGACCCGAAGCCAGAATCTGTAATGCAGCATGTTTTTGCCCCTACTCCGATTACAGAGGAAACAGGAACACGTGAACCTGCCAACGGAGAAAAAATTGTGATGGTAGATGCTGCCATCCACGCGATACAGGAATTGATGTGGAAACACCCTGAAGCTCTTCTTTACGGACAGGATGTTGGAGAAAGAATTGGTGGGGTTTTCCGTGAAACAGTAACTTTAGGAAAGAAATTCGGAAGCAAAAGGGTATTTAATACAGCAATTCAGGAAGCTTATATCATTGGATCTACAGCCGGAATGAGTGCTGTAGGACTAAAACCAATCGTTGAGGTTCAGTTTGCAGATTATATTTATCCGGGAATCAACCAGCTAATTACAGAGATTTCAAAATCCAACTATTTAAGTGGTGGAAAATTCCCTGTAAGCAATATCATCCGTGTTCCTATCGGAGCATACGGAGGTGGTGGTCCCTATCACAGTGGAAGTGTTGAAAGTATTTTAGCCAATATCAAAGGAATCAAAATAGCATATCCAAGTAATGCAGCAGACTTTAAAGGTCTGTTAAAAGCAGCTTATTACGATCCGAATCCGGTAGTAATGCTGGAGCACAAAGGATTATACTGGAGTAAAGTTCCGGGAACTGAAGATGCGAAAACAATAGAACCTGCTGAAGACTATGTACTTCCGTTTGGAAAAGGAAAAGTAATCATCGAAGCAGATAAAGATGAAACTGAAAAAGGCAGAACTTTATTAGTGGTTACTTACGGAATGGGTGTTTACTGGGCTAAAGAAGCCGCTAAGAATTTCAATGGAAGAATTGAGGTGATTGATTTAAGAACATTAATTCCTCTTGATGAAGAACTTGTTTTTGAAAGAGTAAAAGCGCATGGAAAATGTATCGTTCTCACTGAAGAACAGCTTAATAACTCTTTTGCAGAAGCTTTTGCCCACCGTATTTCCAAAAACTGCTTCAAATATCTTGATGCACCGGTAGAAACCATGGGATCACTGGATGTACCTGCTGTACCAATCAATCTGATCCTGGAAAAAGAAATGCTTCCCAATGCTGAAAAGCTCAGCAATAAGATTGAAGAAATGCTGAAATATTAATTTTATATCAACTTAAAACCTCTAAAAATTTTTAGAGGTTTTTTTATGCAATTTTTTCACTACATTTATTTAAGATTATCATTCTCAACCCTAGACTATTATAAACCAAGAAAACCTGATTATCCATTACCTGACAGGCATTACAAAACAAAACACATCATAGTTTGGTATTTATTTTGTCTCTACACGCAAAACACATCTATCTTTATGATCACAACCAAATACGTCAATTATAAACAGGTTCTCAATCTGGCCGGTATACATCTTATCTTAATCTCTATCTGGTGTACATTGATTGCTGTTTTCTTTTACTTCTTCAACTGGCACTGGATGACAATTCCCTGGGTTCCTGTAGCACTGATTGGTACAGCAGAGGCATTTCTTGTGGGTTTTAAAAATAACCAGGCTTATGACAGACTTTGGGAAGCCAGAAAAATCTGGGGTGGTATTGTGAATTCAAGCCGTTCATTTGCTTCTATGGTGTATGCTTTTGATACCAAAAATGAAGGAATTGGCGTTTTTGATCTTGAAGACCGTAAAAAAAGAATTGTTTATCGTCATATTGCATGGTTGTATACTTTCCGTGAACAACTTTTGGTTCCTACAGAATGGGAACATATCAGTACAGAAAAGAAATTTGGGAATATCAATCTGAGAAGAAACAGATTGATCAAAGCTGGATTCCCTGATTACGGAAGAGCCCCTATTTTCCTCCACAAATACCTTTCGGAGGAAGAATATGATCTTAAGAATGATTATAAAAACTTTGCTACCTACCTGACTGCTCAACAGGCAAAAGACATCAATGAACTTAAAAATATGGGTGCTATTACAGAATTCAACCAAACTCAGCTGCAGAACGCCCTGAATGAATTCTATAATTTTCAGGGACAGGCAGAAAGAATCAAAAAATTTCCTTCTCCAAGACAATTTGCCAGCACAGCCTTTGTTTTTAATATTCTTTTTATCATGCTTCTTCCGCTAGGATTAGTAAATGAGTTTGCGAAACTTGGCGATTGGGGAATCTGGACTTCTATTCCGTTCTGTATCATTATCGGATGGATCTACATCATTATGGAACTGGTGGGAGACTATTCTGAAAACCCATTTGCAGGATTGATGTTTGATGTACCTATGCTTTCTATCTGCAGAACGATTGAAATAGACCTTCTTCAGATGAGCGGAGAAACAGATCTCCCTGATCCTATTTCTTCTAAAAACGGAGTGTTGGTTTAATTTCTTTCTTAAAAGAGCCATCTGTCAGACCCTGAAAATCATTCAAAAAAAAATTAAAAATATTCTTTAAAACATATTTAAAAGATCATTGTTTTTCATAATTTAGAGGAATTGAAAACATCAGCTGAAATCTGTCCAAAATTGAATCACGGTTCTGTTTCGGACAGATTTTAACTTATACTTTCACCAGCTAATAATTTATCCCTTCTTTTTAATCAATGAGATCCAAGCAAGTACTGCAGGTTTTGGCAATTTTATGTCTTACCTTATTCTGTTCTAAAGTAAAATCACAGGCAGCTTTCAACAAAGAATTACCTAAAGAATTTACAGACAAATTCACCAAGGAAATCAATGACAGTATTCCGTCTTTGGGATCTTTTATCGTTTCTCAGGACAGCAGGATCATGTATGAACAGTATTTTCACGGAGCCAATAAAGAAACTGTCTTCAGCGTAAAATCTGTTACCAAAAGCATCGTATCTGTTCTGTCAGGTATCGCAAAAGATAAAAACTTACTGCCCAATCTCAATACTCCGGTTTTAAAAATCCTTCCGGAATACAATGTTTCAAGAAGCAGTTTTAAAAACATTTCCAATATTGAAGGGAAAGTTCTTCATGATTCTATCAGAAATATGTTAACATTAAAGAATATCCTGACCATGCAGGGTGGTTTCGACTGGATTGAAAATTCAAAAATTTCAACGGCCATGTCATTTTCCGGTGATCCTGTAAAGTTTGTTCTGGATCTGCCTTTCGAAGAATATCCGGGTACTGTATTCAACTACAATAGTGGTGAATCTCATCTTTTTGGAGCTGCATTGGCAAAAATTGTAAAGACCAACCTGAAACAATTCGCGACTGAAAATCTTTTCAGACCTTTAAAAATGAATGTTACCCGATGGGACACAGATTCAATGAACAGAAATTTGGCAGGCTCAGAACTTTTTATGAAACCAGATGATATGCTGAAGTTTGGATCCATGATCCTTAACAACGGAAAGCTTGGCGGCAAACAAATTGTCTCTCAAAAATGGATTCAGGAATCTACTTCTGAACAGGTAAAGCTGGATTCATGGGATGTAATGCCCAATGCCAACGGATATGGTTATTACTGGTGGCGGAGAAAAACCAACGGCCACCAGGCATTCGTAGCAACAGGTTATGGCGGCCAGCTTATCTGTGTTATTCCTGATTTAAAAATGGTGATCGTAACCACTTGTTTTTTGAATGATAAAAACAAAGGCAGATCTGATATTAAAAGACTTCATTATTTCATTGATAAAATAACACAAAAAGAAACCGAAACCAATAAGAACTTATAAAAACCAATAGCTATTAATATGAAACTCCATTTAACCCTTACTTTGGCCTTCATTGCAAGCCTGTCATTCGCACAATCCAGTGAAAACATTCAAAAGGTAAGAGATAAACAGCTGAAAGTTCAGAATCAGAATCAAGATTTGGATTTTAAAAGAATGGAAGAAGAACTGAAAGTAACCGGTAAAGATTCAGGACCTTTTACATATGGTGTTTTTCCCTATCCAATCTATGACAGCATTCAGAAAGGCGGTTTTAAAGGAGTGGGAACACTGGGGAATTTTTTCGGCTTAAAACTACAGAACAAAAGAATTGTATATACAAGCTTTGTAGAAAACAATTGGAGTGCTTTAAATTCTCATAAGGTTAAGAGTAAGGACAGAGTCTTTTTCACCATACTGGTTCTTACAGATTTTATTGATGATAAAGAATATAACTCAAGTAAAATGAATATTGTTTCCAGGAATTTTCCGGATGTGATCGGACAGGGATTTGTAAAGACTTCCAATAACAGAATCGATTTCTCTGCCTTCACCACCCTTGAAAAGGAAGATTTTGCGATTGTGAATATGAAACTTTATCATCTGAAATACGGCAATATCATTTTGATTGCCCCTCAGAAAGACGGAAGTTTACGAAGCATGCAGATCAACAATACAACCGATCTGACTTCTGAAACACTGAAAACTTACGTTGATCAACTTATACAGCAGCCGGAAACAGTTAATTTTTTTATTAATGAAAAAACAATCTGAGCCGGCTTAAGAATCTACAATACGATCGCCGTTGTGTTTTTTACTTCGGAAATCATAAATGAACTGTGCGTGCTTGCGATGTGCTGAAGCGTTGTCAGTTTCGTCAGCATAAAGCTGCGGTAATCTTCAATATCTTTCACCCCTATTTTAAGGATATAATCATAATCTCCACTTACATGAAAACATTCTGTAACCTCCTGCAGATCCATCACCTCCTTTTCAAACTGCAATACAAATTCTTTTTTATGCTGGCTTAATTTGACATGACACAGGACGATAAAATTTTTCTTAACTTTGCTTTTGTCCAGCAAGGCTACATATTTTGAAATGACGCCTGCATTTTCAAGCTTTTTCACACGTTCATAAACAGCTGTAACAGATAATCCAAGCTTCCCGGACAGTTCTTTGGTGGTTTGTTTGCAGTCTTCCTGTAGAAAAAACAGGAGTTTCTTGTCGGTTTCGTCAAGTTCCATAGATATTTTTTTGGTAAAAGTTTAATAATATCGAAGATACTAAATATTTTTTCTAAATAAACAATATTTTACAGTTTTATATTCTATAAATTTAAATTTATGTTGTAATAATTAGCAAATTAATGCAAATTGGAACAATAAAATAAAAACAATATTTATGGAAGACTTTAACGCAGCCAACGAGATCCAGGATCTTCAGTATTTTGGTGAATTCGGAGGAGTAAATCCTTCTATCTCAGATAGCTCTACGTATACATTCCTTTCTGCAAAGACCATGTTTGATACTTTTGAAGGAAATGCGGAGGGATGCTATTTATATTCCAGACATTCATCCCCTATGAACCTTTATCTGGCTCAGGCTCTTGCCAAGATGGAAAACACGGAATCTGCCAACGTTACAGCATCCGGAATGGGAGCTATCACTTCCGTTCTGATGCAGGTATGCAAAAGTGGAGACCATATTATTTCAAGCAGAACCATCTACGGAGGAACTTATGCTTTTCTTAAAAACTTCATGCCTCAGTTTAATGTAGCAACCAGTTTTGTTGATATTAATAATTTTGAGTCTATAGAAAAAGCAATTACTCCCAATACTAAAGTTATTTACTGCGAAAGTGTGAGCAATCCGCTTCTTGAAGTGGCAGACCTTAGAAAACTTTCTGAAATCTGTAAAAAACACAACCTGAAACTGATTGTAGACAATACCTTCTCTCCCCTTTCTATCTCTCCGACATTATTCGGGGCAGATGTTGTGATTCATAGTCTGACGAAGTTTATCAACGGAAGCAGTGATACCGTAGGAGGTGTATATTGTGCAACGCAGGCATTTATTGATGATACCAAAAATGTCAATTCCGGGGCTTGTATGCTTCTGGGACCTACCATGGACAGCTTAAGATCATCAAGCATTTTAAAAAACCTGAGAACATTGCACATCAGAATCAAACAGCATAGCCACAATGCCATGTATCTTGCTGAAAGATTTGAAAAAGACGGCTTAAAGGTATCTTACCCTGGATTACCATCCCATAAAAATCATGAATTAATGAAGAGCATGCTTCATGAAGAATACGGATACGGCGGATTACTGACGCTGGATGCCGGAACCACAGAAAAAGCCAATGAACTGATGGAACTGATGCAGACAGAAAACCTGGGTTATCTTGCAGTAAGCTTAGGGTTCTATAAAACCTTATTCTCATGCTCAGGAAAATCTACCTCATCTGAAATTCCGGAAGAAGAACGAGCTTCCATAGGTATTTCAGACGGACTGATCAGATTTTCCATCGGTCTTGACCACGATATTAAAAGAACGTACCATAAAATGAAGGAGTGTATGCTGAAAGTAGGTGTTCTTAACCACCATGAAAACATTTCTATATCCTAAATTTATTATTGTAAAAAGGCTGTTTCAATTTGAAACAGCCTTTTTTATTTTAAAGAATCAACATGTCTGAAACGTGGTTCATTTTCTATGGGTACGACCAAGATGGCTCACCTAAGCATGCAGATCTAATAAGGTAAAGTACCCTTACAAATAATGGGAGCTTGCCGATACTCTTCAGATAGTTTATCAATTAAATACTTTTCACTTATTGAATACATGACTATGACAATTACCAGGTTACGCTTACAGATTATGCCTACACAGTCTATAAAGCAGGAACCACATCACCTGGGTTTGAGGTAAAACAGAACGAACTGAAACAGTTTTTTGCCAAGAGTCTTAAAAACGGATGAAACCCTTCCGAAAGAGAGTAAATAAAATAACGAAAGATCCGGAACATCGCTCCGGATCTTTTTATTTCTGCCAAAGAAGTATATCACCTGTCGTTTACGGTTGGGAAATACTCCGCCACGGTTCTGAACTTCTCAGTATCTATTTTAACGGAAGGTAAGAAGACCGCAAAATAGTATTCCGGAACCCCAAATTATAAACTTATATCCCATTTTTTGTATTAATGATCAATAAAGTATATTGTTTCAGTAATTAATTGAGTAGCAAATGTTGTATAATCTTTTAGGTTTTGGCTAAAGCCATTGGAAGAGGTTATTACTTGACAAATGGGCTTCCTTCGACTACGCTCAGGATAACAGTCCATTTCTATTGAATTTTCTTTTGCAGACAATACCCTGCTATTTCTTATAATAATGATGCGGAAAAGCCTCCTCCGGTTTCATTCTGAAAACATTCAGCAGAATCCAGGATTTCAGGAATCCATAACCGTAAGAAAACATCTGAATATAAGTGGAAATAACCGCCATACCGGCAATACTGATATTTTTAGTCAGTAATAAAGCGTGAAACAACACCAAAAAGGTGTACAATCCATAAAAAGAAAGGATTATCCCTCTATGCATAATAAAATACTCCAGAAAGCCCATTGCATATCCTAACATAAATAAAGTAGGAAATGCAAACGAGATCTTTACATAATTAGGATGTCTCTGATTAAGAATTGGTCTTGCACAGCCAAACTGATAGACCTGCTTGGAAAATTTTCCAAAATCAACTCTACGCTTGTGATAAACAGCAATATCGTCAAAAAAAGCAGTCGTAAATCCATTTTCCCAAAGTGTCATAGACAGATCCGGATCCTCTCCTATTCTCATTTCTGAAAATCCACCTACCTTTTCAAAAACAGCCTTCTTCACTCCCATATTAAAACTTCTGGGCTGAAATTTAGAAACAGCTTTTTTACTTCCCCTGATTCCTCCGGTAGTAAAAACAGAGGTCATGGAATAGGAAATAGCCTTCTGCATAAGATTGAATCCTTTATGAGCCTTATCTGCACCTCCAAATGCATCACAGGGAATTGTAAGGATATCATTTTTAATATGTTCAATATAATCTTTTTCAACAATGACATCACTGTCTACAAACACCAGCCATTCATTGGCTGCTCTTGCTGCTCCGTAATTTCTTGTCAATCCAGGTCCTGAATTATCTTTTCTGAAATATTTAATATCCAGCCCCTGCTCAAAGTTTTCGATAGTAGGTTTCAGGTCGATCAGAGAACCGTCATCTACAATAATGATCTCAAACTCCTTATCCGTCTGTTGGGTAAGAGAAGTCAGCAGCTCAAAAAGTTCATCTTTTCGGTTGTAAATGGCAACGACAATGGAAATAGTAGGCTTCAAATTGAAAATTTTTCAAAATTACTTATTCACAGAACAACCTACAAACAGTTTAACAGCTTATTCAGAGAAATTAACGAAGTTCCATTCATCCTTTTTACTGTATAGATTTTACAAATGAAATTCTGAGCCAACAAATTTGACATTTTAAACAAAATAAACACGGGGAATCTACTCTAATTTTGCTATAGAAATTTAAAACAATAAAAAATGGAATCAACTATCAATGCATTGCAACAGCCTGTTCAATCAGGGTTCAATGCGTATTCAACAGCTCAGGAAGTTATTAAAGGAATCGATCTTACCGGAAAAACGGTGATCATCACCGGCGGTTATGCAGGAATTGGTCTTGAAACCACAAAAGTATTGATCTCAGCCGGAGCACAGGTAATTATTCCGGCAAGAGATATTGAAAAGGCACGAAAAAATCTATCGGGAATTGAAAATTTTGAACTTGAAGAAATGAACCTGATGAATCCATCTTCTATTGATGCTTTTGCAAAACGATTTACAGCATCAGGAAAAAGCCTGGATCTGCTTATTAATAATGCAGGAATCATGTGGGTTCCTCTCCGCAGAGACAGCAGAGGTCTTGAATCTCAGCTGGCGACCAATTACCTTGGGCAGTTTCACCTTACTGCAAAATTATGGCCGGCTCTGAAAAAAGCTAACGGTGCAAGGGTGATCAGTGTTTCTTCTTATGGACATCAGATGTCTCCTTTTGATTTTGAAGATCCTAATTTTGAGAAAAGAGACTATGATACCTTATCCGGATACGGACAATCCAAAACAGCCTGCAATCTATTTGCCGTAGAACTTGATGAAAGAGGAAAAGAATTTAACATCAGAGCCTATTCCCTTCATCCCGGTTCTGTATATGGTACTGATCTGGGCAGAGAAGAGCCTGTTGAGCTTTTTAAACAACTTGGAACGCATGATGAAAACGGAAATATCAAACCGGAGGTTGAAGCCCGTTTAAAAACGGTTTCACAAGGGGCTGCTACGACAATCTGGTGTGCTGTAAGTCCTCAGCTTAATGAAATAGGTGGAGTGTATTGTGAAAACTGTGATATTGCGGAGATCGACAGAGGACAGATTGAGCACAGGTTTGATGAACCGGCTACCATCCGCGGAGTACAGCCCTATTCTATTGACAAAAAAAATGCAGAAGAGTTGTGGAAACTGAGTGAAGAGATGTTGGGATTCCGCTTTGATGCCAAATAATTGTTTTTTAAATACATTTGTAATGAAAAACTTCTGACAATGGATTTCCAGATACAATACCTCACACCGGATATCAAGCTTTCCAGTTATGATGATAAGCTGTTCAAAACGGAAACGGTTTTTGAATATCATATGCTGGTCTGGTTTATATCCGGAGAAACGAAAATTATTCAGGCAGATAAAACCTATGTTTTCAAAGCGGGAGATCTATTTCTGATCCCAAGAAATCATCTGGCAACAATCATTAATTATCCCAAAGACGGGCTTCCTCATAAAGCAGTAGCCATGCATCTTACCACAGAACGTCTGAAAGATTTTTACAGTTCTGTTGATTTTCAGAGGAAGACCGGATATCGTGAATCCAGCATTCACAGCTTTGACAGTCATCCGCTTTTGAACAGCTGTCTTGCTTCTCTAATACCCTATTTTGAGATGGAAGGGCCATTTCCTGAAAACATTGCTCATTTAAAGATTACCGAGGCGATCAGTATTGTAAGGGAAATTGATCCGGATATAGATTCTATACTCGCCGATTTCGATGAGCCTGGAAAAGTGGATCTTATTCATTTTATGGAAAAGAATTATATGTTTAATATGCCTTTGGAACGGTTCGGATATCTTACGGGAAGGAGTTTATCTACTTTCAACCGTGATTTCAGAAAGATTTTTCAAACGACACCGCAGCGATGGCTTACTCAAAAGCGTCTTGAACTCGCCTATTATCATTTGTCTGAAAAGAATAAAAAACCTTCTGACATTTTCATGGAAGTAGGCTTTGAAGATCTGTCGCATTTTTCGCACGCCTTTAAAAAACAGTATGGGTTTGCACCTTCACTGGCACGATAAAATAAAATAGGTTGTACCATATAAGTACAACCTGTTTTTATTATTTAATTAAATTAATAATCTACTGATATTATTTTTCCTGTGAAATATCTGGATCTTTTAACTCTTTCTTTTGAGCTATTACATTATGATTTAAAGCCTTTCTTTTAGGTTTTGAACGTGATGATTTTGATCCAGAGCTAAACAGACCGAATACATCTAAACTACATCAAATATTTCAAAAAAATTTCAGGACATTTTAATCTCAAAGTTTATTAATTTTTAGTTTATAACCAATTGTGTTATATAAACCAACCAGATCTGAAATAGATATACATGACCACAGAAATAAAGAAAACAATTACCGAACAGCTGAACAGAAGCAGTTTAGAAATATTTTTAAAATAATAAAACTCTATCACATGCAGGATAAAAAATAGTACAAACGAAATTCCAACTCCTATTAAGGAAGTTACCACCAAAGTTTGTGTATAATTTTGCGCAGGTAAAGGATCTTTAAAAACAATAAAAAAAGAAAATGCAGCCAATATGATAAATACTGCACTTACTTTCTCTGTGAAATATTTGTATCTCTTTGAACTCTTTTTTTGTGGCTTCTCATCATAGTTCAGGCTTTTTCTATCAGAAGTTGAACGTGAACCAGAACCAGAACCAAATAGTTCCAATACATCTACAATTATATCAAGTCCATCAAGAAAATTCCAAGCCATCAGTTTATTATTTTAAACGATACAAACTGTTACTTATTATCTTCCAGCTTATGTATCTTCTTCGTTCCCTCATACATTTCGTACTGTAAAAATCTCGTTTCCAGTTTTCCGTTGAAAAGTTTAATCTTTCTTGAAGGACGAAGACCAATTTTCTTTACCGCTTCAAGGTCTGAAGAGATCAGCCACGCTAAGGTATTCGGATAATGGGTCTTGAAAGTATCTCCTATTTTCTTGTAGAAATCATCATCATTGATAGAAATTCTCTCGTCGTAAGGTGGATTGAATACCATTAATAAAGGGAACAATTCTTTCTTAGAATCAAAGAAATCCTGTTTTTTGATCTCAATTACATCTTCCATTTCTGCTGCTTCTACATTCATTTCTGCAGCATTCAGCATTTTTCCATCAATGTCATACCCTACAATTTTTCCATCAAACTGTCTTACTCTGTTAATTCTGAATTCTTTGATTTTCGAAAACAATTCTGCATCATAGTTATTCCAGTTCTGGAAGCCGAATCTCTTTCTGAAGATCTGAGCCGGAAGATCCATCGCAATCATTGCTGCTTCAATCAATAATGTTCCTGAACCGCACATAGGATCAAGGAAATTTCCTTTTCCGTCCCAGCCTGCCAGCTGAAGCATTCCGCTTGCAAGAACCTCATTGATAGGCGCTTCTCCCTGCTCTCTTCTGTACCCTCTCTTAAATAAAGGATCTCCAGAAGAATCCATAGAGATCATCACCAGCTCTCTGTCTATATGAAGGTGAAATTTGATATCCGGATTTCTGGTTTCTACATTCGGACGTCTTTTGAATTTTTCCTGGAAATAATCCACGATCGCATCCTTCATTTTTAAAGTCACAAACTGAGAATGCTTGAATGTTTCAGAGTTTACTGTAGCATCAATAGAGAAAGACTGATCAACATTCATGAAGTTTTCCCATTCAAATTTGAACAATCTATCGTAGAACTGATGCTGATTAAAAGCTTTGAACTCATGAATCGGAACCAGTATTTTCAATGCTGTTCTCGCAGAGTAATTGATCTTGTAAAGAAAACCAAGATCTCCTTCACAATTTACTGCCCTGTTTTTAATTTCAACATTCCTACCACCCAATTTTTTGATTTCTTCTGCCAGAATCTGCTCCAATCCGAAGAATGTCTTTATCTGTATTTTAATATTTTCTGTATCCATAAGTATGAATTAAAAGATTTAAAGCTTTAATAATTAAAAGATTAGCCATCCAATTCCTTGTCCAATTGAAATTTTCAATCTCTTAATGTTGTAAAATACTTTGCTTTTAACCGCACAAATTTAGTTATTTTTGCATTATGGAATGGTTTGAATCTTGGTTTGATACCCCTTATTATCATTTGCTTTATAGCAACAGAGACTATACTGAAGCTGAAAACTTCATTAAAAAGCTCACAGCGGACCTTCAGTTGCCGCCTCAGTCGAAAATCATAGATCTTGCCTGCGGAAAGGGAAGACACTCTGTTTTTCTTAATAAATTAGGGTATGATGTTTTGGGTCTTGACCTTTCTAGACAAAGCATTGAGTCTGACAAACAGTATGAAAATCAAACCTTGATTTTTGAAGTTCATGATATGAGAAACCCAATTGATGCTGATCCTATGGATGCTGTATTCAATTTATTTACAAGTTTTGGGTATTTTGACAATGAAAATGATGATAAAAAGGTATTTCAGTCTGTTTACAATGCATTGAAGCCCGGAGGATATTTTGTACTGGATTATCTGAATGAAGAATATGTAAGAAATACTTTAGTACCGGAAACAGCAATCACCCGCGATAATATAGACTTTAAAATCCTGAAAAAAATCGAAGGCAGACATGTCATCAAAGATATCCGTTTTGAAGCTGACGGTAAGCCGTTTCATTTTTTTGAAAAGGTAAAGCTTCATACATTGGAAGCTATTCACAACTATGCTTCGGAATGTGGCTTTGAAAGAATAAAAATCTGGGGAGATTATCAGCTGAATGAATTTAATAAAGAAAATTCCCCACGTTGTATCAATTTATTTAAGAAAAAATAATGACAACAGTACTTTTACTGATTTTAAGTGTCGTAACAGGCGTATTTCTGGGAAAACACTTTGGTAAAAAAGAAAAACTGGCTAAAAATCTTTTGATATTGAGTGCCGGTTTTTTGATTACAATCTGCCTCAATGAAGTTTTCCCGCAGGTTTACACTTCTGCAGGGAGCAGCAATCTTGGGATATTTGTAATCGCAGGAGTTCTTCTGCAGATGATTCTGGAGGCTCTTACCAAAGGTTTTGAACATGGGCATTTCCATCATCATAGTGAACACAATATTCTTCCTGCTGCTTTAATGGTAGGATTGTTTATTCATGCTTTCATTGAAGGAATTCCTCTTGCCAATGAAAAACACGAGATGTCTCCTTATCTTTGGGGAATTGTGTTTCACAATCTCCCTATTTCATTTATTCTGGGAGCATTTTTATTTAACAGAAAAGGAGAATCAAAAAGTTCTTCATCGTACCCCTCTATTCTCATTGTAGCCTTATTTGCCCTGGCTTCTCCAATGGGAATGTTGCTAGGAAACTATTTCAATCCTGATCTTCAGCCCTATTTTCTGGCTATCGTAGGGGGAATTTTCCTTCATATTTCATCAGTGATCATTTTTGAAAGCAATAAAAATCACAATATTGACTGGGTAAAGATCGGACTGGTTGTTTTAGGAGTTTCACTTGCATTAATGATGCATCTCTTCCACCAACATCCTGTTGCCCATTCTCATTAAAAAATAAAAAAGCTCCGGAATCCGGAGCTTTTTTATTGTATATAGCTTATGTAAAGCTTAGAACTTCCATCCTACTGTAAGGAAGAAATTATTTCTGTTATTTTTAACCTCACTTGCTGCATATGCATCACTTTCAAAAATGTTGTTAGCAGAATAATAAGATGAATCAGAATTTCCGTCCATATATCCTCTCATAAAAGGGTTAGTATACTTAGATGAGATATTCTGATAAGATGCATCTACATAGAAAGATTTGAAATCATACCCGATACCGAAAGAAAGCGTATTTCTATCGCTTAGCATCATGTTGCTGTATGATTGATCTCCTACGCTTCCTGCATCATTAAATCTACTGATCGTAAGTGCATCAAAAGGACTTGACTGGTAAGCATAACCTCCTCTCAGTCTGAACTGCTGTACTCTGTACTCAGCTCCTACTCTTACTTCAGAAAGGTTTTTGTAATTCTCTTTAAAGAAATCATTTAATGATCTTTCTGCACCGCCGTATACTTTATAATCAGGCTTTGTAAGTCCAAGGGTATAATCTACGTTCAAAGAGAAGTTTTTACTTGCTACAAATGCAGCACTCACTGTTGCTTTAAGCGGTGAAGTAAACTTTCTGTTTTCAGCACCCATATCGTCCCCGTAAACAGGATCGTTATAGAAATAATAATTTCTGTCTATTGTCCAGAATGTAGGAGTCTCAAGGGATGCTCCCACTCTGAAATTAGGACTTAGTTTTCCGATCACCCCTAATGAAGCAGAAAAACCTGAAGATCTTTCTGTATAAGGAGTATCCTGCTTACTGAATCCTTCCGTAGAATTATTGGCAAGATTTCGGTAAAATAAAGTATCATATTGATCAACTGAAGCATTGAAAAAATTGAAACCCGCCCCTAAATATAAATTATGATTATAATTGGCTCCTACCCCAAAGCTCATCTTTGACAGATTACCATATCTTTCATATATATGTCCTGCCAATGCAGCATCCTTGGTTATATCATCTTTATCAAAGGCGTAGACAACATTGTTATTACCCGGTGACTGAATGACATTATCAAGAGACTGATTGGAGAAATTAATACCGATATTAATAAACTTCCATCCGGTTTCTGTCATCAGTGGGAAAGCAATGATCCCGCCTGCATTTCCAAGGTCTCCCTTAGTTTTGCTATAGTCTATGGTAGATCCAGCTAAAGAGCTGCTGTTTTTATTGCCTAAAATAGATAAAGTTCCTGAAACCTCTCCTGAAATAGCTACCCCTAAACCTGCCGGGTTGGTAAGCAAAGAGTTTGCATCACCACCTAGCGCACCATTAGATCCAGCCATTGCATTGAACTTAGCCGATCCCACCATAGGAGTACTTGAGTAAACATCCACGGTATTTCTTATCACAGAAACATCCTGAGCCTGTGCATAAAATGCAGCAGAAATACTCATTAATACTAAAGATTTTTTTAACATTATTTTTTAATAGTTTATTCGTTTGAAAATTATCTGAATCCACCTCTTCCTCCGCCTCCGGATCTCATTCCGCCACCGCCGCCAGAAGAACCGCCTCTGAAGCCGCCACCGGAGTTGAAGCCGCCACTAGATCTGAAACCTCCTGAATCATTAGATCTGAAGCCTCCACTATTGTTGTTTCTAGGCTGTGGTTGCTGATAATTATAGTTAGGTCTTGTCTGTGGTGCTGTATTACGGAATCCACCATTGGACTGTGTATTTCTGAAACCGCCATTTGAGTTGGAATTTCTGAAGCCACCATTATCTGTGTTTCTAAATCCTCCATTACTATTTCTGAAACCGCCATTTGAATTAGAATCTCTGAAACCGCCATTATTTCCGTTTCTGAAACCGCCATTAGTATTTCTGAAGCCTGAATTAGCCGTATTGGTTCTGTATACTGCGTTTGCTACACCTGTATTCTGGAATCCTCCTCCACTAGCACCGCTTCTTCTATACACTGGTCTGTTGTAGTAGCCACCACCCCAGTAACCGCCTCCGTATCCCCAGTAAGGGTTTCCGTAACCGCCCCAGAATGGATCGTAATATCCACCATATCCCCAGTATGGGCTTCCCCATCCGTAAGAGCCTCCCCAGCCCCAGCCGAATGATCCGCCCCACCCCCAGGACATACTAGCACCCCAGCCCCAGCCACGGTTCATACCCCAACCCCAATACGGGCTATAACCACCATACCATCCCCAAGGAGATCCCCATGAGTTGTCATAATAGTTGGTTTGAGAACCTGCATAAAGTCCCCAGTCTGAATCTGTAGCGTTGGAGTTCCAATTCGGATTGGTATTGCTCCAGTCATTATATCTGTTTTGCTGTTCTCGGGAATTCGTCTGTGCATTTTGAATAACATTGGAATCCTGATAATAGTCATAGTATTCTCCTACTCTGTTTCCGCTATCATTGATGATAACTCCTTCAGGTAGCGTATCCTTATTGGGGTCGTAATACACCCCATCCGTCTCGCTATACCCTCCCATCTGAGCACCACAAGACACAAGTAATAATCCGCCTGATATAGCCAACACCCCTTTGGATCTTAGCAGACCAAGCAAATTTTTATGTATATTTCTTTTCATGATAACGTAAAAATTTTTAATTTAAATTATATTTGCAATCTGTACCAAAAATGTACCAAAATACTGGTAAAAAAATCTATCAAAAATAGATTTTTATTTTTAGATAACAATAATGTACAAAAGTTAAAAAAATTAAAAAAAATAATGGCAAAATTAACCTCAAGAAGCGAAGATTACAGCAAATGGTATAATGAGCTGGTTGTAAAAGCTGATTTAGCTGAA
Source organism: Chryseobacterium sp. 22543 (assembly GCF_052044565.1). Taxonomy (NCBI): domain Bacteria; kingdom Pseudomonadati; phylum Bacteroidota; class Flavobacteriia; order Flavobacteriales; family Weeksellaceae; genus Chryseobacterium; species Chryseobacterium sp. 22543. The sequence continues at coordinate 225,785 of NZ_JBQENH010000002.1, read as the reverse complement.
AACTCAGGCGTGCGTGGATGTATGGTGATCAAACCGTATGGCTATGCGATCTGGGAAAAAATGCGTGATGAAATGGATAGAAAATTCAAAGAAACAGGTCACGTTAACGCATACTTCCCGCTTTTTGTGCCCAAGAGCTTGTTTGAGGCTGAGGAAAAAAATGCAGAAGGTTTTGCAAAAGAATGTGCTGTTGTTACTCACTACAGATTAAAAACAGATCCGGACAATCCATCTAAACTGATCGTGGATCCGGATGCAAAATTGGAAGAAGAACTTATCGTTCGTCCTACTTCGGAAGCAATTATCTGGAATACCTACAAAAACTGGATTCAGTCTTACAGAGACTTACCGATATTGATCAACCAATGGGCGAATGTTGTTCGCTGGGAAATGAGAACACGTCTTTTCTTAAGAACGGCAGAATTCTTATGGCAGGAAGGCCACACCGCTCACGCTACGAAAGATGAAGCTGTTGAAGAAGCAGAAAAGATGAATAAAGTATATGCAGATTTTGCAGAAAACTTTATGGCAATGCCGGTAATTCAAGGGTTGAAAACTCCATCTGAAAGATTTGCAGGAGCTGATGAAACCTATTGTATTGAAGCTTTAATGCAGGATGGAAAAGCTTTACAGGCAGGAACATCTCACTTCTTAGGGCAGAATTTTGCAAAAGCATTTGACGTAAAATTCACTAATAAAGAAGGAAAAATAGAACATGCATGGGCTACATCATGGGGAACATCAACTCGTTTGATGGGAGCTTTGATTATGACGCACTCTGATGATTTCGGATTGGTATTGCCACCTACTCTGGCACCGATTCAGGTAGTGATTGTTCCGATCTTTAAAGGAGAAGAGCAGCTAGAGCAAATCAGTGAAGTAGCTTTGGATATTCAGGCTAAACTGAGAGCTAAAGGTATTTCTGTGAAATTTGATAATGATACTCAGAACAAACCAGGATGGAAATTTGCAGAATATGAATTGAAAGGAGTTCCTGTTAGAATCGCAATGGGACCAAGAGATCTGGAAAATAAATCTGTGGAAATCGCGAGAAGAGATAATCTGACGAAAGAAGTTCGTTCTATTGAAGGTCTGGATTCTTATATTGAAGAGTTATTAAAAACTATTCAGCAGGACCTTTATAATAAAGCATTTGAATTCAGAAAAAATAATATGACGAAAGTTGATACTTATGAAGAGTTCAAAACAGTTCTGGAAGAGAAAGGAGGTTTCATCTATGCTCACTGGGATGGTACGGCTGAAGAAGAGGAACAGATCAAGGATGAAACAAAGGCAACAATCAGATGTATTCCTTTAGATGATGATATAGAAGAAGGAATGTCTTTGATTTCAGGAAAACCTTCTAAGAGACGTGTATTATTCGCAAAAGCTTATTAAAAATTTTAATGATTTAGAAAAAAATCGTTAATTTTTAAAGAAATATTCAAAAAAAAGTGACATTTGGACGGATTTTTGTTTAAATTTATCTCAACATTAATCAAAAAAATTTATTATTATGTCTTTAAATGTCATTGATTTAATTAAAGGACAATTAGGTCCCGCTTTAGTTTCACAGGCTGCTTCGCAGTTTGGAGAAAGTGAATCCGGTATTTCTAAAGCAATTGGTGGATTATTACCTGCTGTAGTAGGTGGATTAGCCAATAGTGCAGATAAGCCTGGCGTTGTGGAAGCTATTACACAAGCCTCTTCAAGTGGAATTTTAGGAAATTTATTAGGTGGTTCATCTAGCAACCCTATTATTTCTAACTTGTTGTCTTCAATTTTTGGAGATAAAATAAGCGGATTGGTAAATTCCATTGCCAGTTTTTCAGGAGTAAGCAATACCTCTGCAGGTTCTTTGTTAAACCTGGTGACTGGAGCTACGGTAGGCACGGTTGGAAAATATGCGGCAGACAATAATTTAGGTGCTTCAGGTATTTCCAGCTTGCTGAACGATCAGAAAGGCATTATTTCTTCCTTATTGCCAGCAGGTCTTTCTTTGGCTTCCTTTGGATTAGGAGCTGAAAATTGGTTTGGCCAGGCGAAGGAAACAGTTTCTTCGGTAACTTCTACTGCTAAAGATAACATCGCAGAAGGTGTTGCTACAGCAAGAGAAAATGTTTCTGAAGGAGCAAGAGAAATAAGAGAACAATTTAACGATAATAATAACAATAATCAAGGCGGAGGCTCCATCTGGAAATGGCTGCTTCCGCTTTTACTGTTATTGGCAGCCGGATATTTCTTATGGAAACAGTGCGAGAAAAAACAGACGACTACCACAACTACCAGTACGTCTGACTCAGCAACAACAAGTTCTACTGCAGATACAGCTACAACAGGAACTGCAACACCTGTTCCGGCTACTGCTAAAACCGATGAAAACATTGATCTTAATGGTGTGATGTTAAAAGGTTATAAAGGCGGTATGGAGGATCAGATGATTACTTTCCTGAAATCCGGAGCTTACAAAAATGCAGCTGATGATTCAGCATTGAAAGATAAATGGTACGATTTCGACCATGTTAATTTCAAAATGGGAAGTTCTACTGAACTTGAAGCAGGTTCACAAGGACAGTTGGATAACTTAGTGGCTATTCTTAAAGCTTTCCCTGATGCAAAAATCAAAATCGGTGGTTACACTGATAAAACAGGAAACGAAGCTTCAAACGTAAAATTATCAAAAGCCAGAGCTGAATTTATTAAAGCAGCTTTAGCAAAAGCTGGAGTTGGAGCTCAGGTTTTAGAAGCAGAAGGTTATGGAAGCAAATTTGCTAAAGTAGACGCAAAAGCTTCTGACGCAGAAAGAGCTGCTGATAGAAAAATGTCTGTAAGATTTGCAAAATAATCTTTAGATTCAATAAAAATTAGATCCCGGAAAGCAATTTCCGGGATTTTTTTATGCCATGATTTCTCTGTTTACATTTATTTAATTAAATTTGTTAGTCATTTCTAACATTTATGAATTTCAATATAAAAAACGCCTGGCGAAAAGATAAAACATCTCATTCCTTATCAGAGGTTTATTCATCGATCAAAGTTCCTAAAAATGCAAATTTTTGGAGGAAATATCTTGCATTTGCAGGACCGGGACTGATGATTGCCGTAGGATATATGGATCCGGGAAACTGGGCTACGGATATCGCCGGAGGAGCTCAGTTTGGGTATACCCTGCTATCCGTAATTCTTATTTCCAACATTTTTGCGATGGTTCTACAGCATCTATCCGTGAAACTCGGAGTTGTTGCTGAAAGAGATCTTGCACAGGCCTGCAGGGATCACTTCAGCCCTACCACCAATTTTATTCTCTGGGTATTTTGTGAAATAGCCATTGCGGCCTGTGATCTCGCCGAGGTCATTGGTTCCGCCATAGCATTAAACCTGTTATTTCATATTCCGCTGACCTGGGGAATTGTCATTACCACAGTGGATGTTTTAATTATTCTCTTACTTCAGGCCAAAGGTTTCCGATGGATTGAAAGTATTGTAGGAGGTCTTATATTCATTATCCTGGCCTGTTTTGTCTATGAAATTGTTATTTCTAAGCCTGCTTTCAATGAAATTCTGGGAGGATTGGTTCCTCAAAAAGAAATCATTCAGAGTCCCGCAATGCTTTATATTGCCATCGGGATCTTAGGAGCTACAGTAATGCCCCACAACCTGTATCTGCACAGCAGTATTGTACAGACCAGAGATTATACCCGGGATACAGAAGGAAAAAAAGAGGCCATAAAGTTTGCGACCCTGGACAGCACGGTTTCATTGATGCTGGCATTCTTCATTAATGCCGCAATACTTATTCTGGCAGCAGCCACATTCCATACAACAGGAAACGAACATGTTGCAGATATCCATGATGCCTATAAAATGCTGACCCCTATTCTAGGAGCTTCTATGGCAAGTATTGCGTTTGCTATTGCTTTATTAGCATCAGGACAAAACTCTACATTAACAGGAACTCTTGCGGGACAGATCGTAATGGAAGGTTTTTTAAATATCAGATTAAAACCGTGGCTAAGAAGGCTAATCACAAGACTTATTGCCGTCATTCCGGCTCTTATTGTTGCTATTCTTTATGGTGAACAGGGAACAACGGAGTTATTGGTTTTAAGCCAGGTAATTCTATCTATGCAGCTGAGTTTTGCTGTTGTCCCTTTGGTTATGTTTACCAATGATAAAGCGAAAATGGGAGAATTTGTCAACAACCCGTTTCTTAAAATCTGCGTGTGGGCCATTTCCATTATTATCATTGTTTTAAACCTGTACCTTTTGTATCAAACGTTTATGGGAGAATAAAAAATACAACGATAGTTTTTAAATTGACTATTGGGCATTATTAAGTGAATGGTCAATGGTCAATGGTCAATGGTCAATTTTTAATTTCACACTACAACAAATTCACAAGCGAAGCGGATTGATTTATTCACTATTCATCATCATGCATTTTTCTGCCTTAATGTCCAGATTTTGGATTTGGCAGGCTCTTTGTCAAACAATCAGTAAATAAATATTGAATTATGGAAAACCAGGATATTAACGAAGAAAGCATCAATAATCAGGAAGAAAACAATGTTCAGAATGACGCAACATCTCAGGACAATGTGACAGCAGCACCTTCGCCGGAGGAACTTTTGGCAGAAGAAAAAGACCGTTACATCAGATTGTATGCTGAATTCGAAAACTATAAAAAAAGAACAAGCAAAGAGAAGATGGAATTCTTCCAGTATGCTAATCAGGAGATGATGGTTTCAATGTTAGGGGTTTTAGATGATTTTGAAAGAGCATTAAAGGAAATCGCTAAAAACGGAAATCCGGCTGACCTTCAAGGGGTGGAACTGATCTATCAGAAATTCAAAAATAAACTTACCGAAAAAGGCTTACAAACAATGGAAGTAAGAGCTGGTGACAGCTTTAATGTTGATTTCCATGAAGCGATTACTCAGATCCCTGCTCCATCAGAAGATTTGAAAGGAAAAATCGTAGACGTTATTGAAACGGGATATACTTTAGGTGATAAAGTAATCCGTTTTGCAAAAGTAGTAACAGGAAATTAAAATTAATAAATGATAAATGGTGAGTGATAATTGATGAATGTTTCACTTATTAGCTTTACAATATCTTTTATCATTTATCAACAATCAATTATAAAATTGTCATGTCAAAAAGAGATTATTACGAGGTTCTTGAGATCAGCAAATCTGCATCGGCCGATGAAATAAAAAAAGCATACCGTAAAATGGCTATCAAATTTCACCCGGATAAAAATCCTGGTGATAAGGAGGCTGAAGAAAAGTTTAAAGAAGCCGCTGAAGCTTACGAGGTTCTAAGCGACGATCAGAAACGTGCAAGATACGACCAGTTCGGTCATGCCGGAGTAGGAGGAAACGGCGGATTTGGAGGCGGAGGCTTCGGAGGCGGAATGAACATGGAGGATATTTTCAGTCAGTTTGGAGATATTTTCGGTGGTGGTTTCGGAGGATTCGGTGGCGGCGGTGGAGGCCGTCAGCAGGTGAAAGGTTCTAATTTAAGAATCAGAATCAAGCTGAACCTTGAGGAAATGGTAAACGGAACTCAGAAAACCATTAAAGTAAAAAAAATGAAGATGGCAGAAGGTGCCACTTCAAAAACATGTCCTACCTGTAACGGTTCCGGTGTTCAGTTAAAAGTAATGAATACCATGTTCGGTCAAATGCAGACTCAAACAACGTGTAGTACTTGCCAGGGAATTGGAAAAGTTGCTGACAAGATTCCTGCAGGAGCCAATGCACAAGGTCTTATCAAAGATGAAGAGGAAATCACGATCAATATCCCTGCAGGAGCGAGAGACGGTATCCAGCTTAATGTAAGAGGAAAAGGAAATGACGCACCATTTGGTGGAATTCCGGGAGACTTATTGGTAATCATTGAAGAGGAAGTAGATCAAATCATCAAAAGAGAAGGCGATAATCTTCACCAGGAACTGTATGTTTCTTTTGCTGAGGCTGCTTTAGGAACTAAAAAAGAAATTCCTACTGTTGGAGGAAAAGTAAAAATTACCGTTGATCCGGGAACTCAATCCGGAAAGATCTTAAGATTGGCTGGAAAAGGACTTCCAAGTATCGACAGCTACGGAAAAGGAGACATGTTTATCCACATCAATGTATGGACGCCACAAAAGCTTACTAAAGAACAGAAAGATTTCTTTGAAAAGCAGATGTCCAGCGGAGAAATGGTTGCAGAACCATCCGGAAAGGAAAAAACTTTTTTTGATAAAGTAAAAGATTTATTCAATTAATATATAAAAGAGACTTTTTTAAGTCTCTTTTTTTATGCTCTTTTATTTTTTTATTTTTGCTCCTCAATTGGATTTATTCAAAATACTATCAGAAACAAATGGATACAAGAACAATATTTTTAAATGCCTGCAATGAAATTGCCACTCAGCTGGATGGTTTCAAAACACTTGAAAAAGGACAAAGGCTTAAAAAAGTTTCCCTTGATAAAGATATCTATTTTGAGATTTATTTTCAGTCCAGTTTTAGGAATGATTCTTCATCCGTTCAGTCCCTTCCCCATATTGCTATCTATTCTAAAATTTTAAAGAAATGGCAGACAGAGCAAACTAAAAATGAATATTCTCAGGGATTAATTTTTGGAAATCAGATAGGTTATTTAACTCCGTATAATAATTGGAAACAATGGAATTTAGCAGGGTTATCTTATGAAAAATCAATTATTGAAATTACAGAAAATATAGAAAAATACATCCTCCCAATTTTCAAAATTTTTAATTCTAAGGAAATTGCTGTCGAATTTCTAAAAAACAATGGAACAAAGTTTAATCAATGGTCAGAGAATTCTATTTCTCCTTTAGACTTCCTTTTATGTTTTTCTGAAAAAGATACTGCTGAAGTTTTTCTAAATAATTTTGTAAACAATTGCCCATATAAAGGAAATATTCTTAAACTTTACGAGAAACTAAAAACAGAAAATGAAATTGATCTCAATTATTCTGAATTTCTCGGAGCTGATACAATTAAATTAGCCTATATAAATGGGTTGAAAATAAAATAAGGTTGCTGCAAAAACTATAACTTAATAAAGGATAAGAATCTCAGCAAATGCCTATACAAAAAATGCGAGTATAATTTTTAATATATCAAACGATAAATTCTCCACATCTATTAATAAAAAATCCTGCACTCTCTCAAGCACAGGATTTTTTGGTTATTTAATTCTAATTCTGTTTTATTTTTTTATTGCCAGAGAGTAAATCCCTTTTCCTAAAGTAAATATGGCAACCGCTGCTAACCCACCAACAAGTCCAAGCATAAGTTCTTTCAAAACATCTGGCCAGGTTGGAAGTACGCCATGAAAAAATTCAATCCTATGTAGAAAAATTCCACCAGCAACCATTATTAAAGCAATTGTTCCGACAACTCCTAATATTTTAATAACAATAGGTAAAGCCTTCACTAATACATGCCCAAGCCTCCCAAAAAAGCCTTTATCATTACTTTTCTTTATTAATTTAAACCCTGCATCATCCATTCTTACGATCAAAGCTACAATTCCATAAACTCCAACCGTCGCAATAAATGCAACCAGGCTCGTTACTAAAATCTGCGTAATAAAAGGATGACTTTCTTCCAATACGGTTCCTAAAGCAATAATAACGATCTCGATTGATAAAATAAAATCCGTTGTAATTGCCGATTTTACTTTCTCTTTTTCTATTTCTTCAGAACTCTTTTCATCTTCTACAATTTCCTCTATAACTTCATGACCCTTTTTGTCACGGTGAAAAAGAAATTCTATTACTTTTTCAACGCCTTCAAAAGCCAAATATAATCCTCCAAGGATCAATACATAATTAATAGCCGGAGCATACAACCAATTGAGTAAAAAAACAATAGGCAGAATGATCAGTTTGTTAATAAAAGAACCTTTTGTAATTGCCCATAAAACTGGAAGTTCTCTTGAAGAAAGAAAGCCGGTGGCTTTTTCTGCATTTACAGCAAGGTCATCTCCTAAAATCCCTGCTGTCTTTTGAGTAGCAATTTTACTGGTAACTGCTACATCATCCATCAATGCTGCAATATCATCTAAAATTGCAAAAAAGCCTGATGCCATATTTTAATAATTTTTTAATCTTTGTTAAGTTCAGCAAAAATAAATATTTAATTCCGTTTTTGGATTCATAATCTGACAATAATTTTGAAAATTATAAGAATGATTAAGTAATGCTCTACTTTCAATATTTTATATCTTTGTTTAAAATCTATCCAATGGATGAAAACTGGGAAACCCAATTACAAAGTATATGGCTAAAACTTGGAACAATAAGCAGTGAAGAGTTTATTCTCCAAATTAAAAATCATGTAGAATTACTAACGGATTCCCAGGCTATTGCTGATTTTGAAAGAGCCTGCGCTTTTGACTCCACCGGACATGAAAAGGAAGCGGAACCTTTATACAGATCTGCATTAGATAAAGGACTCACCGGTTTACGAAGAAGAAGAGCAAGAATCCAGCTGGCAAGTACTCTAAGAAATAATGGAAAACTGGAAGAAAGTATTCATATTTTAAGGGAAGAAAAAGCTAATTATTCTGATGAACTGAATGATGCTGTAGACTCTTTTTTAGCGCTGTCCCTTTCTTCAGCAGGAGAGCCCAAAGAAGCACTGTCTATAGTATTGAAAGCAATTTCAAAACATTTGCCCAGATACAATAATTCTCTGAGCCGCTATGCTGAAAACTTATAACCCTAGACAATAGCCGAAATAATCTCTGACATTTCTGCGAGATCTGATTTCAAATCCTTAACAGACACAAAATTGTACACTATCAATATTAAGCTTATTTTAACCGTTTTTAAAACCTGATATCTATGCAACGTCAATTTCATATTTTAGCCTTAGGATGTTTGTTTTATCTGTTCAGTACATTCTGTTCCACTTCAGAAGCCCAGACACAAGCTCATCTAAGCGGTTTTAATCAGGAAAAGAAAAAAGAAGAAATAGACAGCATTATAAAAGCCTATGCTGCAATTAATAAATTTAATGGAACTGCGTTGATCCATTATCAGAATAAAAACATTTTCGAAAAATCTTACGGTTGGCAGGATGCAGAAAAAAAGATACTCAATCAGGACCAAAGTGTTTATCAGATTGCTTCTTTAACCAAATCTTTCACTGCCTTAATCATTGTAAAACTAAGTGAAGAGGGCAAACTTTCTGTTAAAGATCCTGTTTCAAAGTTTATTCCCGATTATCCAAGAGGAAATGAAATCACGATTGAACATCTCCTTACCCACACCTCGGGAATTTATGAAGTATTACGAAATAAAGAATATTTCAGCCTGCTTCACACCGGAAAATCTATAGCCAAAAATAAAGAGCTTTCTTTTTTTAAAAATGAGCCCTTGGATTTTGAACCCGGAACTCAATTCTCGTATACCAATTCAGGATATATTCTCCTTGGAATTATTATTGAGAAAATAACAGGGCTTTCTTATGAAGATGCAGTAAGAAAAATCATCTTGAATCCTCTAAAGATGAGTCACACAGGCTTTAACTATTTAGCTTTGAAAAGTCCATACAAAACGGTTCCCTATTCTTATATTTCAAAAACAAGACAGGAAAAAACTGAAGTATGGAATTCCACATTAACCGGTCCTGCAGGGCAGATCTACAGTACCGTTGAAGACCTGTACAATTACTATATGGGATTGAGAGATTATAAAATTGTTTCTAAAGAAGCATTTAAAAAAGCGACAACACCTTTTTTGAGCGGCTATGGCTACGGTTGGTTTATTGATAATCTTTATGGGAAAAAACTCATTAACCATGGTGGAAATATAGAGGGTTCTACAAGTTATTTTGCTATGCTTCCTGAAGATGATCTATGCATTATTCTTTTGAACAATATCACAAGTAAAAAACTGGAGAAAGCAGGCAACATTATTTTAGCAGCTCTTTTAGAACAACCTTACACTCTTCCACAACCAAAGAAGGAAGCTGTGTTAAGTGCTGATATACTTAAAAAATACGTTGGTGATTATCAGCTTGCCGATAACAGCGTGATTCATATTTTGTACGAAAACGGTCAGCTTTTTATACAAAACAATAAAGATCCTAAAGTAAAAATGCTGGCTGAAAAAGAGGATCTATTTTTCCTGCAGGATGATGATACCGAAATTTCTTTTATTTTAAAAAAGGGAGAAAAAGATGTTATTACAATTAAAAAAGGACTTTCGTCAAAAACAGCAGAAAAGTTATAATCACGCATTGATTGTGTCATAATCCATAGATTTTTTTTGTAAATTTAAGTATGAAAAAGCTCATTCTCAGGTATCATTTTTTTGTGATGGGATGCTTCGGTTTTCTGCTGCAGTCCTGCAATACAAGGTTCAGAGTCTGGGTAGGCCCGGGAGGCCAGCAGAAAATTTACAATTTGAAATATGGTGAACATAAAAGGCAGAAAATGGATATCTTTCTTCCCAAAGATTATGCTGAAGATTCTCCTGTAGTTCTTATCATTCATGGCGGGGCCTGGACTTTAGGCAAAAAAGAGCATATGATACAGATTCAGAAAATGCTTTTTGAAAACAGAATTCCGAGTATCAGCATGAATTACAGATTGGTTTCTGAAAAGAAAAAAATCACTTACAAACAGCAGGTTGAGGATATTGGTCTGGTGATTGAAAAATTCAATTCTTTAACAGAAAAAGCAGAACTTCTGCCCAACAATTATATTCTTCTGGGAGAAAGTGCCGGTGGACATTTGGCGCTGCTTTACGGATATCAGCATTCTGATCAGATCAAAAAAATTATTTCTCTAAGCGGACCTACAGATTTCTACAGTTCTGGATATCTTAAATCTTTCTATTCCAAATATGCTTCTCCAACTATTCAAAAGGTGGTAGGCAGTAAATTTGACCGGAAAAATGTGTCTGAAGCCTTTAAGGAAGCCAGCCCTATAGCCAATATTACCAATGTTCCTACTCTGTTATTTCAGGGTAACAATGATTTTCTGGTCAATCAGCATCAGGGAATTGCGATGGACTCAGCTCTTACCCAAATGAATATTCCACACAAGTTTATCTTCATGAAAGGAGCAGGCCATGTACCAAGATTATTCAGTAAAAGAAAAAGAGACAGCATTATCTATCCCAACATTCTGGAATGGATCAAAAAATAATCTCTTTAATGCAAAGAATCTTTAAATACCCAGTACAAAAAATTAATCTTTGAATAGTAGATGTATTTAACAAAGACGCTATGAATGCAAAGGAATCTTGAAGCTCATTATTTTATTGTTCGCAAAGACGCTTCGTTCAGCGAGGCAGATTACTTAGCTAAGTGAAACGCCCTTACGAGCGAAAAGTAGCAGAGCATGATAATAACATTGTGAGCTTTGCGTGTTAAAAAAACATTACTAGATACATAAAAGCCACCTCATTTCTGAGATGGCTTGATATTTTTTGATTGAATTATTTATTATTTAAAGTCCTGGTCCTCGTATTTTTTAGAAAGATCTTCTTTTTTTCCGAAAACAAACTTGAAGATTACCGGAAGTGTTGTTACCAATACAATTACGATGATGATATATTCAAGTTTTTCTTTTAAGTTGATTCCAAACTGTTCCATAAAAAGTTTATCCAGATAATGTCCGGCAAAGATCAAAATAAATGACCATAACACGGCACCAATAACATTATCTCTTAAAAATTCCTTTTTGTCCATCTTTACAATCCCTGCTACAATTGGGGTAAAAGTTCTTACGACAGGTAAGAATCTAGCCATAATAATTGCTAGTGCCCCATGTTTTTCAAAGAAATCATGAGCCTGGTAAAGGTATTTTTTCTTGAAAAGCATTGAATCCGGTCTTTTATATAAAGCTGGTCCTGCCTTCCTTCCAAAATAATATCCTACCTCATTTCCAATAATAGCAGCAAGAGCTACTCCTGAAGCCAATAATGTAGTATCTAAGAAATCACTGCCCGTAGAGCCAAAAGTCTCTTTGATGATTTCAACGGCATAAATCCCTGAAACGAACAAAAGTGAATCTCCTGGCAGGAAAAACCCTACAAAAAGTCCTGTTTCAGCAAATACAATAAACAAAATAAGCCAAAACCCTCCCATTTTAATATAAAACTCCGGGTTTAATAAATCCTTCCAGCTATTGAAATCTTCCATAAATATCGATGAACAACAAAAATAGGTCTAAAATGTCTGAAACAAAAATTAATTATAAGATTTTAACTAAAATTCAGACATGATTTTTATAAGTCGAGGTCATCATCTGAAACGGCCGTCCCATCGGCCATTAGAAATGCTTTTAAGAATGGGGTAAGATTCCCATTCATTACGGCATCCACATCTGAAGTTTCATGACCTGAGCGTACATCTTTCACGAGTTTGTAAGGATGCATTACGTAATTTCGGATCTGGCTTCCCCACTCGATTTTCATTTTGTTGGCTTCTATCTCATTTCTTGCCTTCATACGCTCTTCCAATTCCATCTCATAGAGTCTTGAACGAAGGAGCTGCATGGCTTTTTCTTTATTCTGAAGCTGGGAACGGGATTCTGAGTTTTCAATGATAATTCCGGTTGGTGCGTGACGAAGACGTACAGCGGTTTCTACCTTGTTTACGTTCTGCCCTCCTGCTCCGGAAGACCTCATCGTTTCAAAAGATATATCGGCAGGGTTAATATTAATTTCGATCGTATCATCTACTAAAGGATAAACATATACGGAAACAAAGCTGGTATGACGTTTCGCATTACTGTCAAAGGGCGAAATTCTTACCAAACGGTGTACTCCATTTTCACCTCTTAAATATCCAAAAGCAAATTCTCCTTCAATTTCCAGGGTAACCGTCTTCACACCGGCTACATCACCCTCCTGAAAGTTCAGCTCACGGATTTTATATCCTTGTTTTTCTGCCCACATTGTATACATTCTCATCAGCATAGCTGCCCAGTCGCAGCTTTCTGTACCTCCAGCTCCAGCTGTGATCTGAAGAACAGCAGAAAGCTCATCCCCTTCGTTGGAAAGCATATTTTTGAATTCAAGGTCCTCAATTTTTTCAACCAATTGCGGAAATGTCTCATCCAGTTCCTTTTCAGAATCCGGATCTTCCTTAGCAAAATCCACTAAGACCTGTATATCTTCAAACTGTGTCTGAATTTCATCATAACCTTCCACCCATTTTTTCTTGGAACGAAGCTGCTTTAAGAATGCTTCAGCAGTTTTCGGGTTGTCCCAAAATTCAGGTGCTGCTGTTTTCTCATCATCATTGGCAATTTCTATCTTCTTTTTTTCAATCTGAAGGTATCTGTGTAAGTCTTCAATCCTGGATTGAACTTCTTTTATCTGGTCGTTGTTAATCACGAATTTTTCTTTTTGCAAAAATAAGGAATTCTTTTAGAGTGGAGCGTTTTGAGTTTAAAGTTCCGGGTTTCAAGTTTTGAGTTCGGATTGGAGATTGATACACCTCTTTATTTTAAATAATATCAGCCATTATCTCACCAATCTTAGGAGCCAGGGCAACTCCCATTCCTGAAAGTCTTACTGCACAAAACTGTCTTTCTGAAAGCTGTTTTACAATAGGAGTCTTTTCCGAACCCATGGCCATGATTCCTGACCAGCGAAGTGCTATTTTAAAATCTGTATAAGGAAGTATGACTTCTTTTAAAAAGTTTTCCAAATGATTTTGCAGAAATTCTGTCGTTTCAAAAGCCGTTGTTTCTTCTGTCTTAAAATCCTGATTTCTTCCACCACCCAACAGAACCCGGTTTCCTACATTCCTGAAATAATAATACCCTTCATCATAGTGAAAAGTTCCTTTCAACTTCAATCTTTCTATGGGCTCTGTCAGAAGAATTTGTCCACGGGCTGGAATGATATTTTCTTTTCCCAGGAATCTGGAGGTGAATGCATTGGTGCAATAGATCATTTTATCTGCTTTTACAGAAATATCACCGGAAAGACGAATCTCAACCTCAAGGGGTCTTTCTTCAATATTTTCAACCTCTTTTCCGAATAAGAATTCTACCTTCAGCTCATGACATTTTTCCAAAAGCTTCTGCAACAGCTTTCCCGAATGCAGACTTCCTTCACAAGGATTTTCAATCAGAAATGCAGATTTCCCCAACCCGAATTGCTGTATTTTATCCTGTTTCAGACTATATGTTTGATCCAGACCAGTTATTACTTTCAGCTTTTCATTGATGGAATCCATATGGGATAAAGGTTCTTCGCTATTTAAAACTTCATAGCCTCCATTACGTTCAAAATCAATTTCATCATTTTTGAAATAATGTTGAATTTTCTGAAGACCCTCAAATCTCATTTTAACAAGCTCCAGAGTTTTTTCCCAACCCATTTTCTGTGAATCTGCAATGACTTCGGTAAAGCTTCCGAAACAGGCAAACCCGGCATTCCTCGTTGAAGCACCCAGTGGAATAGCATTCCGTTCAATGATAAGAACAGATTTTTCAGGATACTTCTCCTTAATGGATATAGCTGTCCAGAGCCCGGAAAACCCGGAACCAATGATAATGATATCTCTTTTCCTGTAGAAAGTGTCCAGTTCCCAGATGCTGTTCATGAGTGATGAGTAATTTTTTGTAAAATGTAAAATATATTTATGAATGCAAAACTTTAAACTCTAAACCTTGAACCTTAAACTTTGAATTCCCTTACCCTTTGTCTTTCTCCTCGTCATTATGCTGAAATCCGATAGCTCTTTGTGGCTCTTCAACAACTCTGTAGGTTTCCAGTTCGCTCTTCAATGCCTGAATCCTAAATTTAAAATCATCAAAATTATTGATAATGGCATCGGCTAAGAACCGGGCCACCTGATCAAGATATTCTTCAGTAAGCTTGGAACCTGCATCCCTTAACGCTCCACTCAAAAGATTCTGATCAATTTTCAGCTTCTCATTTCTGGTTCTTTGATAAAGATTTTTAATTCTTTTCTTTAAACTTTGGGTAAAATCTATCAGCATCGTATTGCTGAAGGCTTTCATCTTTGAAGATATTTCATGCCAGAAAGGGATTTTATCTGCTTTGTTGTTTTTAAGTATTTTATAAAGCAAAGAATCTTCTTCCAATCCTCTGGTCATGGCATATAAAATGATTTCTGATCGTTCTGAAGCATTGGGAGGAAAAATCGGGATCATAACATCAAATCTTCCCGGAGCAAGAATTTCTTCGTCAATTTCTGAAACTGAATTGGCAGAACCCACCATCAGAACACCTTCTTTTTCAAATTTTCCGATATAATGAAGGATAAGCTCCTGAGCTTCAAGATTACAGGAAGCAACATCTGTTTCTGCTCTTCTCTGCATCATAATTTCATCAAAATCATCCATAAAGAGCAGCATTTTGTTTTCCTTCATCATATTTAATAGAAAATCACTGAAGTTGATTTCATTTCCGTCAATCAGCGAAGTTCCCAAATAGTGTTTTTTGACTTCTTTAAACTGATAGCCAATAATTTCAGCAATCTTATTCGCCCAAAATATCTTACCGCTTCCCGGAGGGCCATACAAAATAATTCCTGCAGGCTTGTTGATCCCCCAATCTTTGATCTGCTGTGGGTTCAGGAAGGGTTCCAGAACAGTAGATGTATAAAAAAACAGATCTCTGTATCCTATGAAATCTCTTTGCTGAAGGCTGGTTTTACTCCCGAAATAATCATAGACAAACTTATAGTTTCCGCCTAATTTGTTATCAATTCCATAACTTGATATGGAAGATTTGAAAAAACCATTATCAAAAATATTGAGGTTGTTATCTTTAATCACCTTTTCTACCTTGTCTTTAGGCTGATTGATAACTTTGGCAATCTGCTCCAGCGTTTTATTTTTGTCCAGATCTTTTTCGTATAATCTTAAAAAGTCTACGTTTTCGCGGGCAAATTTTTCAAAATCTTCTTTTACTTCAAAATTCGTACTGACACAGTCTACCAATTCAAGATCGAAATCCTGTATAAACTGTTTTATGGCTTCTGCAGAAACATTCAGTTCTTCTGCCAGTTCAATTAGCTTCATAAGTATTGATTAATTCTATCAAATTTAATGTATTTACAAATAAATTGACATTGATTTATGATAATTCTGTAACATTATCTAATTTATATAGACTACTACTATGTAAAACAAATTACATGGAAAAGATTTTATCAGTAAAAAATTTGACAAAGAAATTCAAAAGAGTTGTCGTCAACAATATTTCTTTTGATGTTGAAAAAGGAAACGTGTATGGGCTTTTGGGTCCCAATGGAAGTGGAAAATCCACCACTTTCGGAATGCTGCTTTCCACCATCAATCCTACCAGCGGAGACTGGTTCTGGTTCGGCAAAAAAGGAACAAATCCAGAAACTTTAAAAAAGATAGGAGCGATTATCGAACAGCCCAACTTTTATCCTTATCTAAGTGCAGAAACCAATCTTAAAATTGTAGCAGAAATTAAAAATGCTCCCTATTCAAGGATTGATGAAGTTTTGAAAACCGTGAATCTGTATGAAAGAAGAAAAGATACCTTCAAAACCTTTTCTCTGGGAATGAAACAACGTCTTGCCATCGCTTCAGCTATGCTGAACAACCCTGAAGTAATGATATTGGATGAACCGACCAACGGACTGGATCCGGAAGGAATTATTCAGATCAGAGAGATCATCAGCGATATTGCCAAGCAGGGAATCACGATTATTATTGCCAGCCACCTTTTGGATGAAATTGAAAAAATCTGCAGCCATGTCATTGTATTGAAAGAAGGAAACTCCATCTACTGTGGAAGAGTAGATGAAATGACTTCCAACAACGGATATTTTGAACTGAAAGCTGATAATAACATATTACTTTTCAATACATTGAACGAATTACCGTGGTTTAGCTTCGTCAATCAGGACAGGGATTATATTAAAGCCCAGATCCGTGATGATGTGTCAATTTCAGCTTCAGCACTGAATCAGAAGCTGGCGGAAAAAGGGATTTTCTTATCTCATTTGGCCAAGAAAAAACTATCTCTTGAATCACAATTCCTTGAACTTGTAAAAAACACCAATTAGTCATGATAAAATTATTAAAACTGGAATACTACAAAAATCTGAACTATAAGCCGTTTAAGGTTTTTACGATACTTTATTTCGCCATTCTTATTGCTTTGCTTTTCATCGGATTGGTTGATTTTGATATTTTTGGAGGAACCATTAATTTAAAAGAGCAGGGAATTTATAATTTTCCGGAAATCTGGAACTTCACCACATGGATTGTCGCTTTACTGAAAATTTTTCTGGGACTGATTATTGTCTTCTCTATTTCACAGGAATTCAGCAACAGAATGTTCAAGCAGAATACGATTGATGGATTGAGCAGAAAAGAATTTATCACTTCAAAACTGCTGACGATAAGTATTTTCACCATTGTTTCTACGGTGATTGTATTTGGTATCACTATATTTCTTGGTTATCAATATTCAAATACAAAAGAATCAGCAAAAGTTTTTGCTGAGATCTTCTTCATTGGAAATTACTTTGTAAAACTGTTTACGTTCTTCTGTTTCTTAATGTTTCTTTCCATTTTACTGAGAAAATCGGTGTTTGTATTTCTTGCCCTTTTTGTCTTCTGGATTGGGGAAGGAATTTTAACAGCTGTTGAAGTTTTCTCTAAAGTAAGAGGAATGCAGGGGCCGCAAAGAAATGAAGTTCTTCAGAATGACTTTTTTATAACGCATCTTTTACCGTTAGAAAGCATGTCCAGCCTTATTCCTAATCCGATGATGAGATTAAATATGGTGAAAATGATGGGCGTAAAATATGAATTCCACTACCCTACTGAAAGCCTTATTGCTTGTCTGGTTTGGTCTGTCCTATTCATATTTGGATCGTACTGGATTTTGAGAAAAAGGGATTGGTAGATCTTAATGTTTAGAATTTAAAGATTGAATAATTAAAAATATTTAAAGATTATTTTTAAGTGGTTCGTTTTCGGATCACTTTTTTTGGCTTAATATTTTCATTCAGTATTGTCAAAAACCAGCCATGAAAAAGATATACTATTTTCCGGGATTGATCAGTGCCCTACTGATTCCTGTTCTATTCTGGTATTTTGGAAATCAGAGGGTTCATCTACCATATAGCGTAATGGATCTTGGACTTCCGTCGAAAGTCAGACCCAATAGAACTTTTAATAATACTTTTGAGCCTTACAGAAATTGGAATTATAAAAAGATAATTGTCTCCCCTAATATGGCTCTGCAAAATCAAAAATTGTATGTCTCAGAACTTAAAAAGCTTCAGGCAAGAAATGAGAAAGAATCCGGAATAGAATTTATCATCAATGATGATAATAGTTATCAGGATTTTATTGCTTTAATGGATGCGATGACACTTTCCAAGCAGGAAGTCTTTTGTCTCGATATGGAAAAGACAGAGCATTTTTTTGCTCTTCATGAATATAAATATCTGCAAAAAGAAATTCGTCCTATTTGTGGCGGAACAGTAGGTGGTATGAGCGATTACAAAAAGAAGCAAACCTTGAATTTAATACAACCTGAAAGTTTTATCAATTATGTTCCCCAACAATCTTTTTATATCATTTTCGGATTTCTAATATTTCTAAATATCTCTATGCTCAGCATCAAAGAAAGATTTCAATTACATCATTAATTCAAAAATAAAAAGGCTGCCATTTGGCAGCCTTCCTTTCACATTACTTTTTATCTAACAACGGAAGATATTTTCCGTATCCTTTTGTTTCCATTTCAGCTTTTGGAATAAATTTCAGAGAAGCACTGTTGATACAGTAACGAAGTCCTCCTTTATCCTGTGGTCCATCTGTAAAGACATGTCCCAAATGGGCATCACCGGTTTTACTTCTTACTTCTACTCTATCCATACCATGGGTACGATCCAGCTTTTCATCAATCAAAGCCTTTGTAATAGGTTTTGAGAAACTTGGCCATCCACAGCCGGATTCAAATTTATCGGTAGAGATAAACAAAGGTTCTCCTGTGGTAATGTCTACATAAATTCCTTCGCGGGTTTCGTTCCAGTATTCATTCTGAAAAGGTCTTTCTGTACCGTTTTCCTGGGTAACATTATACTGTTCTGCGGATAATTTTTCTTTTAAAACTTTTTTATCCTGTTTTTGATACGTTGGCTTTGGAAGCGGGTTGGCTTTTTTGGCCATTTCAAAAAGTCCCGGTTCAATGTGGCAGTAGCCTCCCGGATTTTTATCCAGATAGTCCTGGTGATAATCTTCTGCTCTGTAGAAGTTTTTTAGTGGAATAGTTTCTACCAATAAAGGCTTATTATAATTTTTTGCCAGTTTCTGAACTTCATCTTTTACAATAGCTTCATCTGTTTTGTTGGTGAAATAGATTCCTGTTCTGTACTGGTTTCCTCTGTCATTTCCCTGTTGATCTTTGCTGGTAGGGTCAATGGTTTTAAAATAAAGGTCAATTAACAGTTTCAGATCTACCTGCTCAGGGTCATACTTCACTTTCACTGTTTCAGCAAAACCTGTTGTATGGCTTACTACTTCTTCATAAGTAGGGTTTTGGGTATTTCCGTTGGCATAGCCTACATCTGTTCCTACAACTCCACGAATCTGTTGAAAAAAATGCTCTGTTCCCCAGAAACATCCCCCTGCAAAATAAATCTCTTTAACGTTTTTACTATCCATAATTTTCTCATTTTCTTTTTTTACTTCCACTTCATTGGGCTTCGTGTTCTTAAAAAGCCCGGATCCTGCAGCAAAAACTGCTATACCCAGAATGATTCCGAGTACGATTAATATATTTTTCATTTTTACCTTTTTATTCATTACTTATTATTTTGAACGATCATTAAGCCAAATCCTAAAAGCATAAGGTCTTTTAAAATAAAGAAATCCGTCACAGGCACTCCATCCACTATTTTCCAGATTCCCGGTGTTGTAAACAAATAGCTTAAGGTTACCAGAAAAGTGACAATCATTCCTATTCCTGCATACTTCTTCAGTACAGCAAATTTCGCACTAAATATCAGGAGTAATGCAATGATAATTTCTATCACTCCGATAAGATTTGACACTGCCTGGGCGCTCATAATCTTATATACGAAAAAAGTTAAGAAATGGTTTTCCACCAAAGGTTTTATGGCGGCTGCTTCTGTAGGGGTAAATTTGAAAATACCTATCCACAGCAAAATAAGAGCTGCTCCGAAGAGGGAGATATAATACCCGGCCCGGGTTAATTGATTTTTAGATTCCTGTACTGTTCCGACCATGTTTTAAGATTTTAATTGAATACTTTATTGTTTTCAATAGTATAGTCGGAGCCTTTTTAAAATCCTGACAGAAATTTTCTTAGAAATTTAATTTATCGATCATTTTATTTTTAAAATCCTGAATTTCAGACTCATTAATTTCAGTTTCCTGTTCAGAAAATTTCTTTTTAAAAACTTTATCCAGAAGTGCCAGCTTTTCATTGTACATTCTGCACCATTTGCAGATCATCAGATGCATGCTGAGCATCCTGTTTTCTCTGGCAGAAATGGATTGGGCATTCCTTTTTTCCATCAGTAAAGTAGCTTCACTGCATGGTAAAAATAATATATGTAGTATTCTTCTTATCATTTTTTCTTATGATTTTGAAAACCAGTTAAACTCCAGACATTCTCTCAGCTGCATGCGGCTTCTTTGCAAAATCTTCCAAAGATTAGTCGTAGAAACATTTAATTCCTGACTTACTTCCGGTGCTTTTTTTTCTTCGATATAATACATTTTAACCAGGATCTTCCATCTGGCGGGCAATTCTTCGATACATTCCTCCAATGTTTTATTAAAGTCTGCACTGTCTAAAAGTTCATCTCCGCCACCTGATACATTCCAGTCATTTAAAACATCATTTTGTTTCCATGAGCCTGTTCCATCAAAAAAATGATCAAGTCTGATATCAGGTTCAGATTTATACTTTTTCCGGTAAAAATCTGCAACTTTCCTGTTCAGAATTGCCATCAGCCAGGTGAGAGGATTGCTTTTTCCTTCAAAAGAATCATGGGCTGAATATGCCGCAAGAAAAACTTCCTGAACAACATCCTGTGCATCTTCTTTATTAGAAAGTACATACAGTGCCCGCTTCAAAAGCGGTCCGGAATATTGCTCTATCCAGCTTTTCAATTCTTCATCTTTTGTCATGGGAAGGATTTTTTGTCTTATCTCAGATCACAGCGAAGGTAATAAGTTAAGCGGGAAATTGCAAAATTTTCACGTTTTCTCTATTGCCAACCTTATTTAGTATATTATTTCATATAACCTGCCTTTTTAAAAAATGCGTGATGCTCGTTTTTTGAATAATTGATGCTGATGATTTCCTTTAATGCTGCTTTTTTATCTGCAGCCTTTTCATAATAGCTCTTACAAATTGTGTAGCCTACAAAATAGGCAAGATCAGCGGGTTTATCCTTAGAAGAACTTCCATTGTACATCCATTGATCCGTATCATATTGGTACATATCCTTTTTAAATTCCGACCAAAGCTGTTCTTCATGATTCCTGCCATAATCTATGTATGCAATATGAGGAAGATTTCCCAAAAGCTTTTCAGCAATAAAGTCGCAGGAGCCTTCCATTAAAGCCCAGCCTAATAAATCGAGATTACGATATTCTTCTTCATTATTCACTCCGTTGATATAATCCTGCTGTACATGAACCAGTTCATGAGCAATGTTATATTCTATAGACTGCTTGATTTTCGGATCTGAAAGTGAGGTCAATGCGGTAACTTCTGTTCCTATTAAAATAAATTCACGGGTTGTCGTTCCACCTCTGTTAAAAGTACCTATCACAAAGCTAATCTGAGGGCTGTGAAATGATGGATAGATCTTTTTAAAAGACGTGTACAGCTTTTCTATATCATAATCCTGCTGCGCTATCTCCAACGTTCGTGTACGTACTTTATTCCAACGCTTTGGTATTTTATTAATGCTCTTGACATAATCTGAAACACTCATTGTGTCCATTTTTATCAATGCTTTAAGTGCCGGGCTTGCTTTCTCCAAATACTCTGAATTCATGATTTCCATCTGTTTCAGCGAGTCATTAGATTTCTGTGCCAGGTCATAGGCTTTCCAGAAGTTGGTGACATCCGTATTTGACACTCTTTTTTGGGAATAAACGAATGTGGTTAAGAATAAAAATATGACACCGTATTTCATAGGAAATTCTTTACTCCAAAATAAAACATTTAAATTGATTCCCAAGAAGATATCTTATAAGAATCTTTTCTCTTAGCTATACAAACCTTACAGCTTTACTCAGGGTCTGTAATAAAAGAAACAAATATCCGGCAAACTCAGTCGGGCACCATTCAAAACATAGCATAAAATTATTACAAATCGCTTAAAAATAGTAAATTTGCATCTTATCAAATTTGATATTAAAAAAAGCAAAAGCAATACTATGACATCACAAGAGATACGTCAAAAATTTTTAGATTATTTTAAAAGTAAAGGGCATCTTATTGTTCCTTCAGCTCCTATTGTGCTGAAAGACGACCCTACCCTTATGTTTTCCAACTCCGGAATGACGCAGTTCAAGGATTTTTTCCTTGGCTACAAAACGCCTACCGCCCCTAGAATTGCCGATACACAAAAGTGTCTGAGAGTTTCAGGGAAGCACAATGACCTGGATGACGTAGGTAGAGATACTTACCACCACACCATGTTTGAGATGCTAGGAAACTGGTCTTTCGGGGATTACTTCAAAAAAGAGGCTATTGCTTTTGCCTGGGAATTACTGACTGAAGTATACGGAATTCCAAAAGAAAATTTATACGTAACGATTTTTGAAGGTGATGCTTCTGAAAATCTGGACAGAGACCAGGATGCTTATGATTTCTGGAAATCTCACATTTCAGAAGACCGAATCATCAACGGAAATAAAAAAGATAACTTCTGGGAAATGGGTGAAAGCGGACCATGCGGACCGTGTTCAGAAATCCATGTTGACTTGAGAACACCAGAGGAAAAAGCTAAGGTTTCAGGACTTGAACTGGTAAATAATGACCACCCTCAAGTTGTAGAAGTATGGAACCTGGTTTTCATGGAATTCAACAGAAAAGCTGACAAATCGTTAGAAAAACTTCCAGCTCAGCATGTAGATACAGGAATGGGCTTTGAACGTCTTTGTATGGCGCTTCAAGGGAAGTCTTCCAACTATGATACAGACGTTTTCACACCGCTTATTTCTAAAGTTGAAGAACTTTCAGGTAAAAAATATACGGGAATTTTAGAAGACGAAAAAGATATTGCCATCCGTGTTGTGGTAGACCACATCAGAGCGGTTTCTTTTTCTATTGCAGACGGACAGCTTCCTTCAAGCGGAGGTGCGGGTTATGTAATCAGAAGGATCTTAAGAAGAGGAATTTCTTATTCTTACAGATTTTTAGGGATGAAAGAACCTTTCCTTTATAAACTTGTAGCAGTTCTTCAGGAACAAATGGGGCCTTTCTTCCCAGAGCTTGAAAAGCAGGGAAAACTGGTTACTGAAGTCATCAAAAGTGAAGAAGATTCATTCTTAAATACGATTGAAACAGGATTAATCCGAGTTGAAAAATTAATTCAGCAAACTATTGCAGACAATCAAAAAGTTTTACCTACTCTTGAGGTTTTCGAATTGTATGACACTTATGGATTCCCAGATGATTTAACAAGAATCATTGCAGAAGAAAAAGGATTAACCATTGATGAGGAAGGGTTCGAAGCTGAAAGAGAAAAGCAAAGAAAGCGTTCTCAGCAAGATTCTGCTCAGAAAGTATATGACTGGGTAAACCTTGAATCAAAACCTGAAACATTTGTAGGATACGATCAGACTGAATCTGAAACGTATATTACAAGATACAGAAAGGTAGAAAACAAAGACGGGGAATTTTACCAGGTGGTATTGAGTAACTCTCCTTTCTACCCTGAAGGAGGTGGACAGGTTGGAGATAAAGGTGTTCTTGAGAATGCTGTTGAAAGCTTTGAAGTATTGGAAACCAAAAAAGAAAACGGATTGATTATTTCGTTGATCAGTGGACTTCCGAAAGATGCCGGTGCTGTTTTCTATGCTAAAGTAAATGCTTCTGACAGAAAAAATTCTCAGGCAAACCACTCTGTGACTCACCTTCTGCATGAGGCTTTAAGAGATGTTTTAGGAACTCACGTAGAACAGAAAGGTTCTTATGTAGGTCCTGATTATCTTCGTTTCGACTTCTCTCATTTCAACAAAATGACTGAGGAAGAATTGGCATTAATTGAAGAAAAAGTAAACAAAAAGATCAAAGAAAGTATTGCGTTACAGGAATTCAGAAATATTCCGATTCAGGAAGCTTTGGAGAAAGGAGCAATGGCTTTATTTGGTGAAAAATATGGTGACAGTGTGAGAATGATTCAATTCGGAAGTTCAAAAGAACTTTGTGGAGGAACTCACGTGAAAAACACCAGCGAAATCGGTCATTTCAAAATCACTTCTGAAGGTTCTGCTGCTGCAGGAATCAGAAGAATTGAGGCTATTTCAGGAGATAAATCAGAAGAATATTTCAACAATCTTGAAAAACAGATCACTGAACTTTCTCAATTGCTAAAGTCCAAAGATGTTGTAAGATCTATCGAAAAACTCATCGAAGAAAATGCTTCATTGAAAGCTGAAGTAGATGCTCTTAAAAAGGAAAAAGCAAAAGGAGAAATCGGTGAATGGAAGAATGCTTATGAGCAAAAAGGCAACAAGCAGCTTTTAGTAAAGAAAACTTCTCTGGATGCAGGTTCTGTAAAAGACATCGTATTCCAGTTGAAGAGAGAAATTCCTACTTCGGTAACGATTATCCTTTCTGATGCAGACGGCAAACCAATGATCACCGTTGGAGTTTCTGATGATCTGGCTGCAGATTATCAGGCAGGAGCTATCGTAAAAGATCTTGCAAAAGAAATCCAAGGCGGTGGCGGCGGAAACCCGGGTTTTGCAACAGCAGGTGGTAAAAACCTTGAAGGTCTGGAAAATGCTTACCAGAAAGCTTTGAATATATAAGAATAGAATACCTATTATAAATTTTAGAACAGGCTGTTTCATTTTTGAGACAGCCTGTTTCTGTTTTAATCATTATTTTTTTAACGCTAAGGATCGCAAAAAGACTCATGCTATCATAAATATTTCCGATTGCAAAGGCCGTTACACTCAGCCATGAAATGATTGCGTTTTTTGCTAAATAGAATACCTTTGCAAACGAAAAAAGTAGGTATCTAAAAGTCTTAGAGTCTCTGCGTTATAATATTCCATTCCTTATTAATCAGATATTCATCAAAATCTCTCTATTTATATCCGTTCTAATTATTGACCTTACCTTAACAAATCATTACCTAATCTTAAACTATTTGTTTTGTCTTCTTAAAACTTAGTTAACACTAGACCTCTAGTTTTGTCGTAATCGAAATTCAAAAAATATAATTATGAAAATTAACAAAACTATTGGAGCCCTATTCCTTGCAGCTATTGTTTTTCAAGGCTGTAATGATGACAATAACGGGGATTCCAACACCCCAGCCAATGACAAAATAAAGATTGAAAATTTTTCTAAAGAGCCTGCTTTCGTTTATGGAATGCAAGGTTTTGAAAATTTAAATATTACCACCCTTATTTCCAGCTCTGATGTACTTCCAGGTTCTCCTGACTTTGTTTTTGGAGGTCAGCCGGATGGAATGGGAATTATGAAAGATCCCAACTCTGACGGCTACCTGATGATCACCAATCATGAGATCAAACAGTCTGTATCAAGAGTATATCTGGATAAAACATTTAAGCCTGTAAAAGGAGAGTATATTTTAAACGGAACCGGAGGAATGACGAGATTATGTTCCGCTACACTGGCAACTCCTGAAACTCATGGTTTCAGTGCCTTTCTTACTGCCGGAGAATCTGGTGAAGAAAGTATGGTTCATGCTTTAAACCCTCTGGCGCCGGTATCTCAGGCAGCAGATAAAACAAGAGTAAAACCAGCTTTAGGAAAAGCTTCAATGGAAAATGCAGTTCCACTTCCAAAAGATGTTTCTAATGGAAAATCTTATATCATCATCGGGGAAGACCAGTCTTATTCATCTTCTCATCAGTCTGCAGGACAATTGATCATGTATGTAGCCGATACTCAGGGTGATTTGGATAATGGTAAGTTGTATTCTTTAAAAAGAACAAACAACAACTATACTGAAACGGATATGACGAAAGGAAGCAGCTACGATGTAGAATTTGTAGAAATTCCTAACGCCAAAAATCTTACAGGCGCTCAGATAAATCAGAAAAACATTGATAATAACGCCATCCGTTTTTCAAGAGTGGAAGATGTGGATTATAGAAAAGGAGCTGGAAAAGGAAGAGAAATTTACTTTACCGCTACCGGAGAATCTTCTGACGGTGTGAATCCGAAAGCAGGATTAACAATGTGGGGGAGAGTTTACAAGCTTGTTCTGAACTCCAACAATATGATGACAGGAAAATTAGAAGTTGTTGCTGAAGGAGATTCTAACCCAGGAAATAATCTGATCAATCCTGATAACTTATGTGTTACTGAGAACTTTGTATACATCCAGGAAGACGGAGATTCTTACTATAAAAATGCAAACCACGATTCTTATATCTGGCAACTAAATATTGCTACAAAGCAATATAAACCATGGTTGAACATGAAACATAACAGAAGTGATTCTGCATGGCAGACTGCTTACAACCAATCAGGGGATCTGCAGAAATTCGGTTCTTGGGAATTCGGAGCAATGGTTGATATTTCTGATATCATCGGAGTTCCTAATACCTTCTCTGTCAATATCCACTCACACACATGGCAGCTGGACAAATTTAAAAACCCTGACGGTTCCGGAATCAACACCAATAAAGAAGGTGGACAGATTGTAATCATCAGAAACGTAGAAAAATAGTTTTAATTCCTTCATATCAAATTAAAGTATCAATAGAAAATTTCTGTTGATACTTTTTCATACCTATGAATAAACTTTCAAAATACCCGATTCTTCTTTTCTTATACTGTGCAGCAGCACTTTTTACGCTCTATTACTGTAAAAATGATAAGCAGCAGCCTGTATACCAAGATCTTGGTTCTGTAAAAAACAGGATTATCAAAACCAACAATGATTTTGAAAAACAGATCAGTGAACTGAAAACCCTTGTTGCTGCAAATTCTGATGAAAAACTTCTTCAGGAAAAATTTCAGGACATCAGAAAAACATACAAAAAAATGGAATGGGCTGTAGAATACTTCCTACCCCACTCTGCTAGGTTTATCAACGGTCCTGCCCTTCCTGAAATAGAAATGGATGAGCATACAGAAATAGAACCCGAAGGACTGCAGGTTTTGGAAGAGATGTTCTATCCGTATGATAAGGGGAATAAAGATGAAGTGATCAGAATGCTCAATAAACTTATCAATAAAAGCAATACGATAGCCACCAACTTTCAGGTAATTACCATCAGTAAAGATCAGGTTTTTGATGCGTTAAGACAGGAAGCTTTCAGAATTTCCAGCTTAGGAATTGCAGGTTTTGACACTCCTGTTTCCGGAATATTTTTACAGGAAATGCCTTCTTCGCTGGAAGGTATCAAGGAGACATTGGAACAAATTTCCACGGAACGTTCGAAAGACAAAGCATTAAAAAGAATCATTGCAGAAATCAATTCAGCCATTGGAATCCTGAAAAGAAACACAGACAAAAATACGTTTGATTATGTGAGCTTTATCTCTGATCATCTTAATAAGATTACTGCTTTGATGCTGGATTTTAAAAATCAGGAGAAGATTCCGGATGTTGAGGTAACCACTGCTCTGAACAAAAATACGGCTACTTTTTTTGCTAAAAATGCCTTCAATCCCAATGCCTTTACTCCTGGGAAAGAATATGCATTCTCCGAAGAAAAGGCAGCTCTTGGTCATCAGCTTTTTAATGATAAAATTCTTTCCAACAGCAACAACAGAAGCTGTTCCACCTGTCATATTCCTGAGAAAGCATTTACTGACGGGCTTGCCAGGTCGATGTCCCTTGAAAACTCAGAACTGGCAAGAAATGCGCCTTCTCTCAACTATGCAGGATACCAGCATGGCCAGTTTTGGGATATGAGAAAGGATGATCTTGAAGGGCAGAGTTCAGATGTGATCTCCAATAAAGAAGAAATGCATGGTGACCTGAATGTGATTCTGGCAAAAATAAATCAGGATAAAAACTATCAGGCGTCCTTTAAAAAGATTTATCATTCTCCAAAAACAGAGGTATGGCAGCTTCAGAACGTACTGGCAAGTTATATTCGTTCTTTGTCAACATTCAATTCTGCTTTTGATGATTATATGAGAGGAAATAAGTCAGCAATGACGGAAAGCCAGAAGCGAGGTTTCAATCTTTTTGTTGGAAAAGCCCAATGTGCAATATGCCATTTTGTTCCTTTATTTAATGGTACAGTTCCTCCCAATTTCAAGAAAACCGAACAGGAGGTTTTAGGAGCTGCAATCAATGGAGAAAATAAAACATTTGACAATGATCCGGGAAGAGGAAAGTTTCATGAAACAGTACCTTCATTACAACATTCCTTCAAAACACCAACCCTTAGAAACATCAATAAAACAGCTCCTTATATGCACAACGGAGGATACAAAACATTGAAAGAAGTAATGAATTTCTATAACAAAGGCGGTGGAAAGGCTTTTGGATTCAAAGTAGAAAACCAAACACTTTCTGATACTCCGTTGCAGCTTACCGATAAGGAAATAAATGATATTATTGAATTTATGAAGACTTTAGATGATCAATAAGCCATCATAAAATAACAACTGATCAAAAAATTCTTGAACAAACCAGATTCAGGAGTTTTTTTATTGGAAATTTCCAGGAAATGCAGAAAGACTATCTAAGCGTCCTCATCATTTAATTTTATAAGGCGCAAAGTCCATAAAAACATTAGATTAAATCAATGTTATACTATGTTAAAAACTTTTCCAGAACAATAAATATCATTAATTTTGAACTAGTTTTTATACATGAAAAGGGCTTTACTGTTATTATTTTTTTTACTCAGCTTTTTGGGGTATTCACAATCAAAAATTAAGATTGTGGATGACGCCAGTCAAAAGCCTGTTTTTAATGCAAAAGTGTCATGTGATAACACAATCATTGGATACACCAATCAACAGGGCGTTTTGGAATTTAAAACAGAATGCAAAAACATTGATATTGACGCCGATTCTTACCAGAAAGAAACGATATCAGTGGAGAGCAGTATGGAAATTTCCCTCATCAAAAAATCTTCAAAAACCACCAGCATTGAAGCTGTAGTTATTGAAGATAAAAGTGATCCCCGGGCTCTGGAAATTCTGAAAAAAGTGAATAAACTTTTTAACGAAAACTCTCCAAAAAGCTTAGGTTCCTATTCTTATAAATCCTATGAAAAAATATCTCTGGATATTGATGAGGACAGCCTTTCACAGTTTAATCAGTATTTCAATGATTTAAACATTTTCAAGAAAAAAAGAGAAAAAGACTCACTGAATAATATTTCCGCAAGAAAAGTATTTTCAAAAAGCAAACTCTTTCTCTGGGAAAGGGCACAGGAGTTTTTATATTCCAAAAAATATGGTGAAAAGATCAATATTCTGGACAACAGAATTTCCGGTCTGAAGCAGCCTATTTATGAAATGATTGCGCTCCAGCAAAGTAACAGGGATATTGTTCCTGAGCAGGTGAAGCCGGAGAACAGAGGATTGTACAGATTCTTTCTTTCGGATACCGTTACTCTTGACGGGAGAAAAAACTTTGTGATCCGTTTCCGTGAAGTCAATTACAAAAAGCCGGACAGAAAGCGAAAGTATAACGGTGCTATTTATGTAGATACGGAAACCTACGGAATCAAAAAGATAGAAAATTTCAGTAAAAATAAAAACGACGGGATCATCACCAGCACATGGGTATTCTATAATAACAAATGGTTCCTTGCCCATGAAAAAACCAAGCTTAAAATGGGTAAAATGGCGATGGACGACAAAGAGCATGCTGACGATAAGAAAACAAAAAAAAGTTTTGGAACCTACGCTTTTCTTACCTCAAAATATTTTGATTTCGAAGCTCCTATCGAAGAGAATCCCAAAGATTTCAAAGGCTATACCTTCTCTGTAAAAAATATTGACGGCCATTCTCTGGACCGGTACAGAACAGAGCCTCTTACTGAAAGAGAACAAAATACCTATAAGACCATTGATAGTTTAGGTAAAAAATATAAAATTGACAGAAAGGCGCAGATCTTATCCGGATTACTGAACGGGCAAATCAGAGTAGGCTCTGTAGATTTCGCGGTGGATGAAATTGTCAATTATAACTCTTATGAAGGCTTCAGATTAGGTTTAAAGGCCAAACTTAATGAAAATTTCAACCCTTATTTTTCACCAGACTATTATTTTGCATACGGGGTAAAAGACAGAAGGTGGAAATACGGAATGGGTCTTGATATGAAAACCTCGCTGGAAAAAAATTCAATTTTCCGATTTGAGGTATATGATGACGTAACAGCATCAGGAGAGTTCAACAGAAAGCTCTGGAATTTCAAAATGAGAACGATGAATTTTGGAAATAACCTGAATAATGATAAATATTTCCATTTCAAAGGAGCCTCTTTATCGTATATGAATGACGTGACCAACGGTCTTACCCTTGCTCTTGCTGTAAGACGAAATACGGAAGCTGCAGAATTTGATTACCAGTTCAGAGACAGAGGGACTTCATACAGAAATTTCAATACACTTTTTACCTTAAAATATTCTCCGAATTCTACCAATATTATGACTCCTCAGGGAAAATCTCTGATCGACCAGAAATATCCTGAGTTGTATTTTAATTATGAGCAGAGCTACAAACTGCTGCAGGGGAACTTTAATTATTCCCGTTTTGATGCTCTTTTTGTTCATAATTTTAAGACTCCCATCGGGACTACTGGTTTCAGACTGTACGGAGGTGCCGTTTTGGGTGAAGCGCCAATCTGGAAAAACTTTACGATGAACGGACTTGCTTCCCCTGGTAAAGATTTCAATTTCAACCTTACCTCTTACCTTGGATTTGCTACCTTGGAGGGAGGAAAATATTATAATGATAGGTTTATTGCATATTACTTCACTCACAAGCTTCCCTTGTATTTCAAGAGTTTCGGACACAATGTTTCCAGCTTTGATTTTGTTCTGAGAGGAACTATCGGAGATATGAAACATCCGGAATACCATCAGTTTAAGTTCAGAAAGCTGGATCATCTGTATCAGGAAGTAGGCTTGGAATGGAATAATTTCCTTTCCAGTTATTTTAATCTAGGTTTATTCTACAGAGTGGGTTATTATGCAACACCACATTTCAGAGAAAATTTTGCTATCCAGTTTAAACTGAAGTTTCTCGAGTTTTAATACCCCATAAAATACAAAATCTTTATTTTTGAACCAGAATTCAGAAATATTCAACGATAATATATAAAAAAGAGCATGCAGAAAATCGAAATCAAAGCAGAACAGTTTTTTGAATTATTAAAATTAAAAGACACTCCGATGTGGGAAATTTTCTCACAGATGATCGATGGGAATGAAAAGGAAATTATCTTTTTAGACAATGAAGACAAGATCCTTTTCACTTACATTTTAGCTTCTACAAAGGAAAAACTGGAAGAAGACAGAAAGGAATTTTCAAAACAGTTTTCAGAGAAATTAGCTAACTTTGATTAAAAGTTTCTATGAATAAAAATTATGTTTTTTCTCTGCTAAGTCTTTTCCTGTTTACCATTGGAAATGCTCAGAATTATAAAAAACCTTTGGTTTCTGCCATCAAAGAAGCTGATCTTCGTACCGATATGTATCAGCTTGCTGCAGATCAGTTCTGGGGTCGTGAAGCAGGAACGCTGGATGAATTAAAAGTTTCTATGTGGCTTGCTGACAAAGCAAAAGAAGCCGGAATGAAACCCGCAGGTGATAACGGAACTTTTTTCCAGTTTTTTGATATGTACAGACATCAGGTTATCCCTCAAAGCAGCCTGAAAATTGGAGACAACAGTTTGAAACTATGGAAAGATTTCCTTGTTGCTGAGCCTGTGAATGCTTCTATAGATGCCGAAATTGTATATGCCGGAAACGCAGAACCTGAAGATCTTGCTAAATTAAATATTCAAGGAAAAGTACTTGCTGTAAACGCTTCAGACAAAAATATCTCAAAAGATATGACTCTTTTTGTAAGAAGATATCCTGGATTTGTAAGAAATAAATACTACAATAAAGCTTCTGAACTGGGAGCGAAAGCCATTATCTTCATTACCGATGATACCTCAGAACAAAGCTGGGTGGAAGTACTTCCTCAAATGACAAGAGGAAGCTATGGTGTAGAAGGATTGAGAGAAAAGATCACGAATAATATTCCTGTTTTATGGATTAAAAGAGAAAATACAGGATGGGTAAAAAACAATCCTAAAGCTTCTCTGAACCTGATCACTGAAACCTACAAATATCCATCAGTGAATATCATCGGAAAAATAGAAGGTACTGATCCGGTTCTTAAAAATGAATATGTTTTGCTAAGCGGACATCAGGATCATGACGGAATCAGGCATCCTGTAAAAAATGATACCATCTACAATGGTGCCGATGATAATGCAAGCACCTGTGTTGCAATGCTGGCGATGGCAAGAGCTTACAAAAAACAGCCGGGAAAAAGAAGTATCCTGTTTGTTTTCCATGGAGCTGAAGAAAGAGGATTGTTGGGCTCCAGATGGCACGCAGCACATCCGGTTGTTCCAAAAGAGAAAATCGTAGCTGTATTGAATGGTGATATGATTGGAAGAAATGATAATAATGAGGCAGCTTTATTAGGAGGAAATGCTCCTCATAAAAATTCTGAAGAGCTTGTAAAAATGGCTGAAGAAGCCAATAACGAGAGTACAAAATTCAAATACCTGAAAGATTGGGATTCTCCAAGCCACGCTGAATATTTCTATTTCAGAAGTGATCATCTTCCTTATGCTAAAATCGGCATTCCTGCTATATTTTTCACCAGTGTACTGCATGATCAGTATCATACGCCACAGGATGAATCAGAAAATATCAATTACAAAAAGCTTTATAAAATGACGGAATGGATGTACAGAACATCCTGGAAAGCAGCGAATGAAGCTGAACGTCCAAAAATAATTTCAAATTTTTCGCTTGAAAGATAAAAATAAAAAGCTTCACTGATTGTGAAGCTTTTTATTTTTCATCATTGTGTTTTTAGAATCTGATTGATTACGAAATAATTTAATATTGAATATGTATTTAACCATTAAGTAAAATTTAGATTGTAAGGAAAGTTAAGATTCAAATGAATTTGAACAAAGCAATCTGCTTACTAAATATCTGAAGATATTTTTTTCATTATTCTTAAAAGCTTTATCAATCTTAATGGTTCATTAAATAAGTAAATTCATCAGCGAAGGGTCATTGTTCAGATAGTTGACAAAAAAATCATATTGTTTCATCTTATCGATTAAAGGGTTGAAATCTTTGTTTTGTTTCAGAGCAATTCCTACCACTGCAATTCCTTTTTCTTTTGAGTTTTTCTGGGTGTACTCAAAATAGGTAATATCATCATCAGGTCCCAGCACATCCATTACAAAAGTTTTCAATGCTCCCGGACGCTG
Source organism: Chryseobacterium sp. 22543 (assembly GCF_052044565.1). NCBI lineage: Bacteria > Pseudomonadati > Bacteroidota > Flavobacteriia > Flavobacteriales > Weeksellaceae > Chryseobacterium > Chryseobacterium sp. 22543. The sequence continues at coordinate 192,092 of NZ_JBQENH010000002.1, read as the reverse complement.
TGGAAACCTGACCAGGAAATAATGCTTTAACCCTGCATAAAGCAACGCTTTTTCCTTGATTTCTTCCATACGGGTAATATCGTTATTACTTCCGCTGATGATACAGACTACATTTTTACCTTTTATTTCATCCCTGTATTTTTCCAATGCGGCTACTGAAAGAGCTCCCGCAGGTTCTACAACAATAGCATCTTTATTATACAATGACAAAATGGTCTCACATACAAGTCCCTCCTCCACCGTAGCCATATCATGCAGGATATTTTTGCAGCGTTCAAAAGTAATATCTCCCACTTGCTGTACTGCTGCTCCATCTACAAACCTGCTTATCTTTTCAAGAAGAACAGGTTTCCCTTTTTCCAGCGCTTTTTTCATACTTGCTGCCGCTGAAGGTTCTACTCCAATGATTTTTGTGTGTGGTGACAGATGTTGGAATACAGAACAGATTCCTGCTGCCAGCCCACCTCCTCCAATCGGAACAAAAATATAATCAATAACACCCTCAGCCTGCTCCAGAATTTCCAGCGCTGTTGTTGCCTGCCCTTCAATAATTGCCGGATCGTCAAAAGGATGAATAAATACACTGTTATGGTCTTTACAAAACCTCATCGCAGCATCTTTTGCAGCATCGAAAGTATCTCCGTACAAAATAACGTCTATGTATTCTCCACCGAACATTTTCACCTGCTCAAGCTTTTGCCCGGGTGTTGGCAAAGGCATGAAAATAGTTCCTTTCACCTTCATTGTCTGACATGCAAACGCCACTCCCTGCGCATGATTTCCGGCACTGGCACACACCACTCCTTTTAAAAGTTCTTCCGGTGACATTGTTGCCATCTTATTGTATGCTCCTCTGATCTTATAGGATCTTACTCTTTGAAGGTCTTCTCTTTTGAAACGGACATTCGCCTCATAAATAGCTGACAGATTATTATTGACAGCTAAAGGTGTTTTTACCACTACATTTTTTAATCGTTCCTCCGCTTTATAGACATTCTCTAAAACGAAGGAACTTATTTCCTCTTTCATCATCTGTTTGATAATTAATTGTTTTCGGGTCTGAGGCTTCGTACAGTCTTGCCAGCTTTCCACATTTCGCTTTCTCTTAACTCTGTAAGTTCAACTTCCAGTTTTTCACGATAATCCGGCTTGCTGTTACTGTCAATCGAACGTTGTGCTTCATTTCCTTTGGCTACGTTGTCATACAATTCTTCAAATAAAGGCGAAGTAGCATCTCTGAAACGTTTCCACCAATCTAAAGCTCCTCTCTGAGCGGTTGTGCTGCAATTGGCATACATCCAGTCCATCCCGTTTTCTGCCACTAAAGGCATTAATGACTGAGTGAGTTCTTCCACTGTTTCATTAAAGGCTTCAGAAGGGCTGTGTCCGTTTTTTCTCAATACATCATACTGAGCAGCAAATATTCCCTGTACAGCTCCCATTAATGTTCCACGTTCTCCGGCAAGATCGCTGTATACTTCTTTTTTAAAATCAGTTTCAAACAGATATCCGCTTCCTATCGCGATACCCAATGCAGTTACTCTTTCTCTTGCTTTTCCTGTAGCATCCTGATAAACGGCAAAACTGCTGTTCAGACCTCTGTTCTGGAGAAACATTCTTCTCAACGAAGTTCCTGAGCCTTTTGGTGCTACCAGAAATACATCTACATCAGCTGGAGGAACAATTCCCGTACGTTCGCTGAAAGTAATTCCAAAACCATGAGAAAAATATAATGCTTTTCCTGGGGTAAGGTGTTGTTTTACTTTTGGCCAGTATTCAATCTGTGCAGCATCGCTCAGAAGGTAGCAGATTATGGTTCCTTTTTCTAAAGCTTCTTCAATTTCAAATAAAGTTTCTCCCGGTACAAATCCGTCTGTAACTGCTTTATCCCATGATTTGGAGTTTTTCCTCTGTCCTACAATAACATTAATTCCGTTATCTTTCTGATTCAAAGCCTGTCCGGGTCCCTGTACTCCGTATCCAATTACCGCTACTACTTCATTTTTTAATACTTCCTGAGCTTTTTCCAACGGAAATTCATTTCTCGTTACTACGTTCTCTTCTACTCCTCCAAAATTCAATTTTGCCATTTTTTTTGATTTTATAATTATTGATTATGATGTTTAATTTTATGTTTAGCTTGCATATTCTACAGCTGTCAGGTATGGATTTCTGTGATAATGTACTTCCAGAACGTCTACCTGTTTTTCCATTTGTCTGCTTATTTTCTGAACAGAATCTTCTGTTTCTCTGATCACGATGACAAACTTTTTTACTTTTTCTATTTCTGAAGGACCTACATTGAAGGTCACCATAGAAATTCTTCTTCTTGAAAAAATAGCATTGATCCGGCCGATCAATCCTAAATAATCTTCTGTATACGCTGTAATGGTATATTCTTTATGATCTGTTTTCATCTTTTTTATTTTTAAAATTTATTATTCAGTACGATTTCTGAAACACTTTTTCCCTGAGGAATCATTGGAAATACATTATGTTCTTTTCCCGTCATGACCTCAAGAAGAAAAGCGCCGTTGTGATCAAGCATCTGGCGAAGTGCCCATTCCAGATCTTTTCTTTCAGACACTTTATTTCCCGGGATATTATATCCTTTTGCCACCTGAACAAAGTCGGGACTCTGAATATCCACTGAGGAATATCTTTCTTCGTGAAACAATTCCTGCCATTGCCTTACCATTCCCAGATAACAGTTATTAAGAATTAATATTTTGACCTCCGGATGATACTGCATAATGGTTCCCAATTCCTGAATATTCATTTGAGCACCTCCATCTCCCATGACAGCAATTACAGGACGGCCAGTCCCTGCATAAGATGCTCCTATTGCAGCAGGAAGACAAAACCCCATGGTTCCCAATCCGCCACTCGTTACATTGGTACGGGAATTCTTAAATTTAGAATAACGGCATGTTGCCATCTGATGCTGTCCCACGTCTGTTACAATGACCGCCTCTCCTTCAGTCATCTCGTTCAGATAACGGATGACTTCTCCCATAGTAATTTCTCCTTCTTCAGGATAAAGCTCTGTATTGATGAGACTGTTATTTTCAATTTCATGACAGTTTTTAAATCTTTCATGCCATTCCGGGTATTCTCTTTTTGCAATCCATTTTGTAAGAAATGGAAGGGTATGTTTACAGTTTCCAAGAACCGGAATATCTACTTTTACATTTTTATTGATCTCTGCTTTATCTATATCCAGATGAATGATTTTTGCCTGTTTCGCATACTGATCCAGTCTTCCTGTTACGCGGTCATCGAAGCGCATTCCGACAGCAATCAAAACATCACATTCATTGGTTAATATATTCGGTCCATAGTTTCCATGCATTCCTACCATTCCAACGGCTTGTGGATGATCGGTAGGAATAGCACTCATTCCTAAAACCGTCCATGCCACCGGAATTCCAGATTTTTCGGCAAACTCTAAAAACTCTTTTTCAGCATTCCCCAACATAATCCCCTGTCCGGCGATAATGAATGGTTTTTCTGCCTCATTGATCAGCAAAGCCGCTTTTTCAATACTTTCAAAACATGGATCAGGATTGGGTTTATAACTTCTCAATGAATAACATGGAGAATATCCTTTATAATCAACAGGTTGCAGCTGGGCATTTTTGGTAACATCAATCAGGACAGGACCAGGGCGACCTGATTTTGCTATGTAGAATGCTTTTGCCAATACTTCAGGAAGCTCATTGGCATCGGTCACCTGATAATTCCATTTGGTAACCGGACTTGTAACGTTCATCACATCTATTTCCTGAAAGGCATCGGTTCCGAGAAGGTGTTCAAAAACCTGCCCTGTAATGCATACCAGAGGAGTATTATCCAGTAGAGCATCAGCCAGTCCTGTTACAAGATTGGTTGCTCCGGGACCACTGGTTGCCAATACGACACCGGCTTCTCCTGAAACTCTTGCCAGACCCTGCGCCGCATGTACGGCAGCCTGTTCGTGACGTACAAGCACATGTTTCAGGTTCTCCTGATAGTCGTAAAGGGCATCATAAATAGGAATAATAGCCCCTCCCGGATATCCGAAAACGGTTTTCACCCCTTCCTGAAGAAAAGCTTCAAGAATGATCCGGCTTCCGCTAAGTTGTATTTCTGTTGATAAATTCAGGTTTTCCATATACTTTTATTGAGTGATTTCGTCCGTTACACAGCCTTCTGCCGCTGATGATACTGTTAATGCATATTTATAAAGCAATCCTTTCTGTACTTTAAGAGGTGGTTTTTGCCATCCTTCCTTTCTTCTTTTTATTTCTTCTTCTGAAACTTTGAGCTGTATCGTGTTGTTTACAGCATCAATTTCAATCAGGTCATCATCGTTTACAAAGGCGATCAGGCCTCCTTCGTGAGCTTCCGGAGTGATATGCCCTACTACAAATCCATGGGTTCCTCCGCTAAATCTTCCGTCTGTAATCAAGGCGACACTGCTTCCCAGACCTGCACCAATCAGTGCACTCGTGGGTTTAAGCATTTCGGGCATTCCGGGAGCACCTTTCGGACCTTCATTTCGGATGACGATAACGTCACCATGCTGTACGGTTCCATCCTGAATTCCTCTGATCAGGTTCTTTTCGCCATCAAATACGCGGGCTTTTCCTACAAAACGTTCTCCTTCTTTCCCTGTGATCTTTGCCACACTTCCTTTTTCAGCAAGATTTCCGTACAGTATTCTCAAATGTCCGGTAGCTTTTACAGGTTCTGACAATGGTTTTATGATTTTCTGTGTATTGAAATCCAGATCCGGAACATTTTCTAAATTTTCGGCTAATGTTTTTCCGGTTACCGTTACACAATCACCGTGTAATAATCCTTGGTTTAAAAGGTATTTCATTACTGATGGTATTCCTCCGTGTTCATACAGATCCTGCATCAGATATTTTCCGCTTGGCTTTAGGTCTGCCAATACCGGAGTTACATCACTCATCTTCTGGAAATCATCCTGAGTAAGAGGCACTCCTACACTTTTTGCCATGGCTATGAAATGTAAAACAGCATTGGTACTTCCTCCAAGAATAACAATCATGCGCAAAGCATTTTCAAAAGCTTTACGGGTCATGATATCTGATGGTTTGATGTCTTTTTCCAATAATATTTTCAGATATTTTCCTGCTTCATGACATTCTTCCTGTTTTTCTTTACTCAGAGCAGGGTTAGAAGAGGAATACGGAAGACTCATTCCTAATGCTTCTATCGCTGAGGCCATTGTATTGGCGGTATACATTCCACCACATGCGCCTGCTCCCGGACAGGAATTCTTTACAACCCCATCAAAATCTTCTTCTGTTATTTCTCCTGCAATCTTTTTTCCCAAAGCCTCAAAAGCAGAAACAATGTTAAGCTGTTCACCTTTGTAGCAACCGGGCGCAATAGTTCCTCCGTAAACCATGATGGATGGTCTGTTCAGCCTTCCCATTGCAATAATAGTTCCCGGCATATTTTTGTCGCAGCCCGGCAATGCAATCAGTCCGTCATAGTACTGTGCTCCGCAGATGGCTTCTATACTGTCTGCAATTACATCACGGCTTACCAGAGAATAGCGCATTCCATCTGTTCCGTTGCTCATCCCGTCACTAACTCCAATTGTGTTAAAAATTAATCCGGCTAACCCATGATTCCATGTTCCCTTTTTTACAACCTGAGCCAAATCATTCAAATGCATATTGCAGGTATTTCCGTCATAACCCATACTGGCAATTCCGACCTGAGCCTTGTGCATATCTTCTTCTGTAAATCCTATCCCGTACAACATTGCTTTGGCTGCGGGTTGTTCACTGTTTTGCGTGAATGTTTTCGAATATTTATTTAACATATCTTTCCTGCATTTTCTATTATTTTCCTTTCTTTAAAATGGAGTTCTTTACTAAATTTTGATCCAAAACTACATTTTGTAATATTCTTTTCATTTTCAATTTTTATAAAAATTACAATATTCAATCGTTTAAAAAACAGACATATTCACCTGATAATCAAATATTTAAATTCTTAAAATCTACAATGACAGAACTCTTACCAATTTCAAATATGCCTGCTGTACTCTTCCACTTGAAGTCTCTTCCCAATTTCTGGTGAAAGGAACATCATCAAGAGAATCCAGGGCAACAATTTCTGCTGCTGTACCACAGAAAAAGCCAGCATCTGCACCACGCATTTCTTCCGGTTTAAAAAATGTTTCTTCTACAGGGATATCAAGCTCATTACAAATCTCCATAACGGTTTGTCTGGTGATTCCCGGAAGGATGCTTCCTTTGGCCGGAGTAAATAAAACCCCGTCTTTTTCGTAGAACACATTGGCACCAGAGCTTTCGGCAACATTTCCGTTTTCATCCAATACCAGCGCTTCATCGTAACCTTTGTCTTTGGCATCCTGACAGGCCAATATTGAGTTTACATAATGTCCTCCTACTTTGGCTTCAACCTTGAAAGCTTTAGGATTAGGACGTTGAAAAGGGGAAGTCATAATTTTCATTTTATCTGCCAGATAGCCGTTATTCCATTCCCAGGCAAGAAGTGACAGATAAGATTTTTGTCCTTTTGAAAGGGACATATTGGGTGAACACGTGACCAACGGACGGATATAAGCATCAGTAAAACCATTACGATCCAGAAGTTCATATGTAAGTTCTGTAAGCTGGTTCACGGAATAATCGAAGGGAATATGCATTAATTCAGCTGATCTTTTTAGCCTTTCATAATGTTCTTGTGCTTTGAAAATCCTGGCTCCATGATCGGTGCTGTAAGATTTAATTCCTTCAAAAACTGAGTAACCATAGTGAAGTGATTGTCCATACAGATCTGTTCCGGCATCTTTCGCTTTCATAAATTTTCCGTCAAAGTAGATGGTCGTGTCGTCGTTGTAATACATGTTATAGAGGTTTAAAAAATTAACAAAAGGGAATAAAAAAAGCCCTCTCACGCTGTGAGAGGGCTCAATATATGTACAGTCATACATCTTCCTTCTCACAGACGCAAGGGAATAATAATGACGATAATAATTACTGATAATAACTGATACATACTTTTTATTGTAAAAAAATAAAACAAAAAAAACCGTTTCATAATTTGAAACGGTTCTATATATAATTTAAATTTAAATCTATCTAAAATGCCGTTTCCTTCCTGCTGTTAATGACAGCAGCAATAATAGAAATGACAATAATATTTTTCTGATTTGTAAAATTCATACTGCAAATGTATAAACTTTTTAATTACTCACAAGTTTTTTTACACTTTTTATTTTTTCCGTAAAAACTGGGTAAGCGTTTCCTTTGCTTCAGCCACATCATGAACCCTTACAATCTTTGCTCCCTGTTCTAGTACTTTCATATGAAGTTTTTGCGTTTCTTCATTGATATCCAAAGGTGATTTCCCAAGAGGTTTGTAGATAAATGACTTTCTGGAAATACCTATTAAAAGGGGAAATTTTCCAAATCCGAGATATTCAACTTCATGGATCATTTTCATCTGATCTTCTCCTGTTTTTCCGAAACCAAAACCAGGATCAAGAATGATGTCATTCACTCCTTTTTCTAAAAGTTCTTTTGTCTTTTTAGCAAAATATTGGTTCACTTCCAGTGTAATATCTTCAAACTTTATTTTATCGTGCATAGTTTTGTAGGAAGGATTTACATGCATCAAAATGTAGGGAAGTTTCGTTTCAGCAGCTGTATCAAACATTTCTACATCATACTGACCGCCTGAGATATCATTGATCAGATCAATTCCTTCATTGAAACCAAATTTTACTGTTGCTGCATAAAAAGTATCAAGAGAAATCAAGACTTCCGGAAATTCTTTTTTGATCAGAGAAATGATATTTCCGATTCGGTTTATTTCTTCTGCAGCACTTAAAAATTCTGCATTGGGGCGTGTAGACTGAGGTCCGATATCCAGTATTTCTGCGCCATCTTTCAACAGTTTTTCTGCATGTTTCAAAGCTGATTTTTCCTCATTGAATTTCCCGCCATCAGAAAATGAATCCGGAGTCAGATTGAGGATTCCCATGATTTTTGGAGTATCAAGCTGTACTAAACGACCATTACAATTGATTGAGTAGGTTGGAGCGTTGGAGGGCTGGAGAATTGGAGACTTAGAGAGCATGGATTTTATAATTGATCATGATTTTTGTACTGCAAAATTAGTGATTTATGATGTTTTAATAAGAGGTAGGAAGCTAGAAATTAGAAATTATTGTCTGGAAGCCAGAAGCTGGAGACACCCTCTCAAACCCTCTCACTCACAAACTCAGCTCATCAAATTCAAAAATCTAAAACCGAATTCGTATATTTGGAAGATTAAGAAAATTTATGTTAAAAACATCAGTACAGTTCGAGAAAGTTATCAGTCAGTGTCGTGATCTTTTCGGTAAAAAATTACAGGATTACGGTGCAGCATGGAGGGTTTTAAGACCAAGCTCTATTACGGATCAGATTTATATCAAAGTGAACAGAATCCGTACGCTGCAGATGACTGATAAAAAAATGGTGGATGAGAGTGAAGAAGATGAATTTATCGCAATTGTCAATTACTCTATCATTGGACTTATTCAGCTGGAGAAGGGTCTTTCCAATGATTTCAATGAAAATAAAGAAGAAATTTTAGGTCTGTATGACCAATATTCCAACGAAGCGAAAGCTTTAATGGAGAGAAAAAATCATGATTATGGTGAGGCATGGAGAGATATGAGAATTTCTTCGATCACAGATCTTATTTATCAGAAAGTATTAAGAACTAAACAGATTGAGGATAATCAGGGAAAAACGATCGTCTCAGAAGGGCTTGACGCCAACTATTTCGATATGCTGAATTATGCTGTCTTCTGCCTGATCAAGTTCTCAGAAAAAGAAAATCAATTCGAACCCAAAAATATTTAATATGCTCAAAGGTTTATTACGCTTTATTATTGCTGTTATTTTTATCCTTTCAGGCTTTGTGAAAGCCGTGGATCTGGTAGGTTTTTCTTTCAAAATGGAAGAATATTTTGCTCCTCCTGTTTTCAACATGCCGTTTTTAGAAAAGTTTGCCCTGCTTTTTTCCATTATCGTAGTGGTACTGGAGCTTTTCTTAGGATTTATGTTACTGCTTAAATTAAAGCTTAAGTTTACCTTATCCATATTAATTGCGCTTTGTATTTTCTTTGGATTCCTTACGTTTTATTCAGCCTATTTCAATGTGGTAACAGACTGTGGATGTTTTGGAGATGCCCTCAAATTTACACCTTGGCAGAGCTTTCTTAAGGATATTGTGCTTCTGGTAGGATTGATCATATTATTTGTCTTGTACAGAAAAGATTTCCGTAAAAAAGATGAGTATGGAGTGACCAAGAAAGAGTCTTCCAATACATTTAAATATATCCTTTTAACAGTTTTTTCACTGGGAATGATTTATGTGATGGCACAAGGGATTATGCATGAACCGATCATTGATTTCCGTGATTATAAAATAGGAACGGACATTAAAGGTGAAAAAGGAAAAATTGAAAAAAATCCTTCTGAATATAAGACTTTTTATTCTCTGAAAAACCAGAAAACAGGGGTTGTTATAAAGGTAAATCAGGATGCTTATATCAAAAAAACAGAATACTGGGCAGAAGGTTCTCCCTGGAAAATTGAGGAAGGAAAAAATGAATCTGTACTGATCAAAGAAGGTTACAAATCTGAAATTGTGAAATTTAAGATTGAAGATCCTACAGGAATGGAGGTTACGAACGAGATCATCAACGCTCCAAAAGCCGTTTTGGTATTCTCTTATCATCCAAAAGATATTTCTGCTGATCTGCTTCAGAAGGTGGAAGCTAAAGTAAATACACAAAAAGGAGCTCTTATCTATGGAGTTTCTACCTATCCCAATACTTTTAAAACCATTAAAAACGCAATGATGGACGGAACTGCCATCAAAACCATAGCAAGAAGCAACCCGTTTGTACTGATTCTTGAGAATGGAAAAATTATAGACAAACAGCCTGCAAAGGACTACGTTAAATAATTATAAATGATGAATGATGAATGATAGGTCTTTACGAGAAATAATCGTAGATCAACTATCAAATTTAAACACTAAACTTAAACATACAACAGCTCATGCAAAAATCAAATAAATCAATCGCCGGATATCACTTATTAATGATTCTTTCTTCTGTAGACGGAGAGTTTGCTCCTGAGGAAGGAATGCTGGTTCAGCAATATATGGCGGATGAATTTCCGTTCAGAATGAATCTTGACAACGAATTGGAAACACTGGCTCTTTTACAGCCCGAAGAATGGAAAGATCATTTTGAATTTCATGCAAGATGTTTCCATGATGATTCTACAGAAGATGAACGTGTAAAGTTTGTTCAGTTTGCAAAATCATTGATCAAAGCGGATAATAAAGTAACTGAAGAGGAGCATACTTTCTACGTTCTGCTGAAAAACCTTTGGGGATTATAATCACGAAATAAATAAATAAATGAAGTAAATAAATATAATAAATGTTATGAGAAGAAAAATAGTTGCAGGAAACTGGAAAATGAACAAAAATGTAATTGATGCACAACAATTGATGATTCAGTTACTAAGCTATAAAAACAACAATGCTACCCACTGTGAGGTTTGGATCGCTCCACCAGCATTATATTTGATGATGGCAAAAGACATCTTTGAAAAGGATGAAATCGGAGTATTTTCTCAGGATATGAGCGAGTATGAAAGCGGAGCTTACACAGGAGAAATTTCTGCAGATATGCTGGAATCTATCGATGCTACCGGTTCATTGATCGGACACTCTGAAAGAAGACAGTATCACGGAGAAACAGATTCTCACTGTAACAGAAAAATCAAATTAGCACTTGACAAAGGTCTTATTCCTGTTTACTGTAACGGAGAAACTCTTGAGCAGAGAAAAGCAGGACAACATCTGGAAGTGGTAAAAAATCAGACTGAAGTCGCTCTTTTTACACTTTCTGCTGAAGAAATCAAGAAGGTAGTGATTGCTTACGAACCGGTTTGGGCTATCGGAACAGGAGAAACGGCAAGTCCGGAGCAGGCTCAGGAAATTCATGCACACATCAGAAGTATCATCGCTGCAAAATATGGACAGGAAGTTGCTGATGAAATTTCAATCCTTTATGGAGGATCTGTAAAGCCAGACAATGCAAAAGAAATTTTCTCTCAGCCGGATATCGACGGAGGTCTTATTGGAGGAGCTGCTTTGAAATTAGAGGATTTCTCTAAGATCATTGAGGGTTTTAACTAATATTCAAAAAAATAGGCTCTGGATAAAGTCCGCTCCTATTGATAAATAAAAACGGCGGCATCGAAGATGCCGCCGTTTTCCGTTAAAAAAATCTAATTATTGAATATCGACTACATACATAGTTCCTTTATCTACCTTCCCTGTTTTAGGAAGAATCTTAGCTTTTGGGTTACCATTTCCATCATCCACTACTCCAAAATCATCATCATTGAAAACAGCCAGTTTATTATTTCCTAAATAAACAATTCCCTCAAACTTATCATGTTCATAGCCCAGTTTTGCAACCAGATCTACAGCTAATGTTTTGGTAACAGTTTTTATCCCGGCATTCGTAATTTCATCCCATGAGCATTGCTCTAAGGCTTTTCCATTCACTTTCATACCATCTACGGCAGCAATATCAGTTCCGTTCACATCGGAAGCATTGCTCAGGTTAATCCTGTATACTTTTTTAATTCCTCCCTGAGATCCGAAATTCCCATCTCTTTCAATCACCAGGAATTCATTGTTACTTAATGCAGTAATATCACATACTGAATCTGAAGCGCCTCCATCCTGTTTATACAAAAACTGTTTGGTCTGCCCTGTAATAATATCAAAGGTGACAATTCTCGTTAAATTGGTATTGGTTGCCAATGCTTTGCTGGGTACAAGCATCATCGACTGTATCGTTCCTACCAGCGTTCTTCCGTCTGGAGTAATACACAGTCCTTCCATTCCTCTGTTGGCTCTTCTCTTTGCTAACACAGCAGGTAATTTTCTTGTTCCGGTATTTACACCTATCGGGCTTATTCTTTCCATTTCTACTCCGTCTGCACTGTAATGCACAATATGCGGTCCATATTCATCAGAAACCCAGAATGTACCGTCTGCTGCTGCTACAATACTTTCACTGTCCAGTCCATACTGATCAGTACCTAAAACATTTCCGGAAGCATCATAAGCAATTTCCCCCGTACTTCCCATCCCTACCGGATTTGGTAATCCCGTAATAGGTTGCCCGGATGGATTTTTAAGTTTAATATATTTGACTACCTCTACATTTCCGTCAGCATTAATTTTAAAATGCATAATCGTTGGAGTAAAGTTAGGAGCTAGAAACTTTTTACCATTCTGAAAGTCAGTATTTGGTCCTCTGTCTGTAATGACATAGAATTCTCCTTTTCTTGTAGGATGAGCTGCTGCTCCGGAACCAAATCCGCCATTAATGACATCTACTCCGTTTATCGTAGCCAGTTTTGTAAACGGAAATTCCTGAGGGAGTTTGGAATAATTAATATCCTGATTAATCATTGTGGTATCATCATCACTTTTACATGAAGCCAATACTGCCAGCACTACAACAGACAATAGTAATTTTTTCATATTCACTTTTATGGCTGCGAAAATAGAAATTGATTATAAACTGATCTTGAATATAATGATAATTGTATTTTAACAATAGAACCAAAGTGAAGCACAGCTAACTTTAGGCGTTTTCCGTTGCGAAGAAAAAATTCAGTATTTATCCTAAGGTTGTTAAGAAATAGTTAAAGTGGATATGCAAAACCACCCTCCAAAGGATGGGAATTTTTACGTCTTCAATTGGAATTTGGTCTGGATTGAGATTCCGTCTGAAGTATTTCTTCTTGAATGATTGCGGCTGGATTCCTACGGAATGACAAACTGTATGTATAAACCATCATTTCAATTGTGTCATTCCGCAGGAATCTAAACAGTCAATACAGTTTAAAATTCATAATTAATCCAACAAAAAAAACCGCACCAAATCGGTGCGGTTTCTTATGATTTTACAATCAATTATTTTTTCTCTGTAGATCTTTGAAGAACCTCATCTACCATTCCGTAGCCTTTAGCTTCCTCAGAAGTCATCCAGTAATCTCTGTCAGAAGATTTTTCTACCCACTCGTAAGTTTGTCCTGAATGGTGACCGATAATTTCATAAAGTTCCTGCTTCAATTTCAGCATCTCTCTCAAGTTGATCTCCATATCAGAAGCAACTCCCTGAGCACCTCCTGAAGGCTGGTGAATCATTACTCTTGAGTGCTTAAGCGCAGAACGTTTTCCTTTTTCTCCGGCAACCAATAATACAGCTCCCATTGAAGCAGCCATCCCTGTACAGATAGTAGCTACATCTGGCTTAATGATCTGCATGGTGTCATAAATACCTAAACCTGCATAAACACTTCCGCCGGGAGAGTTGATATAGATCTGAATATCTTTTGATGGGTCAGCACTTTCTAAGAATAAAAGCTGTGCCGTAACGATGTTTGCCACCTGATCATCAATACCTGTTCCCAGGAAGATAATTCTGTCCATCATCAAACGGGAGAAAACGTCCATCTGAGCAACGTTTAATCTTCTTTCTTCCATGATGTACGGAGTAAGATTCGTTGGGCCATACATTCCCATATACTGATCGGTAACCAAACCGTTGTTTCCTAAATGTTTTACAGAGAAGTCTCTGAAATCCTTTTTAATGTCCATATTTCTATTATGTATTATTTTTATATTATTCTCGATGTTTAAATTACAATATTTATTCCTAAAATTTTATAGGACTTTTTGTCATAGAATACCAAAAAAACTGACTTAAAAACTATCTTTTTCGATCTCCATAGATTCCTTTGATAGGCGAATATTCGATGATATTGCTCAATCGCATCGAAGCCTGTTTCAATAAGGTAATTTTCTTGATAAGCTCATAATATTTCCCTTCATCTGTAGTACTGTACTGATCAAGTTCTTTAGCTGTTTCTGTAATTAAATAATCAATATATCTGTATTTATGCAATAAAACATCTCCCTGGATCTGATCTGCCACTTTATCTCCATAATTGGGAGGATAAATATTTCTGGAAGCCCAGTTTTCAAGATCATCCAGCGGAATCAAAGCATCCACAACCTTTGTGGTAATCTCTTCATCCATAAAAGATACAAAAAAGTTTCCACTTCTAAGTTCATCTTTCTGAATTCCCTCTCTCACCTGGTTGATAATAATCTCATTTTCTTTGACTAAAAATATATACTGTTCTTCTTCAAAATGATGGAGAATTTCTTCAATAACCGTAATCTGATATTCTTCATTCTGCTCATTTTTCCTTTTCAAAATAATATCTCCAAACATCAGCATGTGATCTACCAGCTTATTCTCCATAAACAGTACATCAAACAGGAAAGGATCTTCTTTTTCCTTTTCCAGAGGAACAATCTCCATCTTTGGAGCTGCCTTTTCCTTCTGTTGCTGCTGAACATGATGGGTCTGATTCTGTGTGATCTGCTTCTGAACATCAAGCTCATTGAAAAGACTCTGCTCAGAAAGTCCGAATTTATTGGAAACCTCTTTAAGGTAAACTTCCCTTTTCAATGCATTCTGTACAAAAGAAACAGATTTCACGATATCCCTTATCGCTTCTGCTTTTTTAATAGGGTCATTACCAACATCCCTCAACAGAATTTCCGCTTTGAAGTCGATGAAATCCATCGCTTCGTTTTCAATATACTTTTCTACGTATTCCTGCGGATGTTTTCTGGCAAATGAATCCGGGTCATCTCCATCAGGGAAAAGCAAGACACGGATGTTCATTCCTTCTGTCAACAGCATATCGATACTTCGGAAACTGGCTTTGATACCGGCATTATCACCATCAAAAAGAATCGTTACGTTTTCTGTAAGCCTTTTGATCAGTTTGATCTGCTCCGTTGTTAAAGACGTTCCGGAACTGGCCACTACATTTTCAATTCCGGACATATGAAGTGAAATCACATCCATATATCCTTCCACCAAAAGACAGCCGTTCTTTCTTGAAATCGCCTGTTTACTTTGATTTAATCCGTAAAGAACATTGGATTTATGATAAATCTCCGTTTCCGGCGAATTAAGATATTTTGCAGTTTTAACGTTATTCTTAAGAATCCTTGCCCCAAAACCCAGAACCCTTCCTGAAAAACTGTGAATAGGAAAAATCACACGTTCCCTGAAACGGTCTACTCCTGCAGGAGTATTTTCCGGGAAAATAGAAAGTCCGGATCTTTCAAGAATTTCCTTGGTATATCCTTTTTCCAGTGCATAAGCAGTAAAGGCATTCTTCTTTTCAGGAGAATATCCCAGCTGGAATTTTCTGATAATATCGTCCTTTAGCTCTCTTTCTTTAAAATAAGCCAATCCGATACTTCTTCCCTCTTCTTCATCCCAAAGAATTTCTTGGAAATACGTATTGGCAACTTCATGAATTTTATATAAAAGATCTTTTTCAGTCTGTGCATGTTTTGCTTCTTCGGAAATTTCACGCAGATCTTCTTCAATTTCAATTCCGTACTTTTTTGCCGCATGGCGAAGGGCTTCAGGATAGGTAAAATTCTCAATTTCCATAAGGAAAGAGATGGCGGTTCCTCCCTTTCCGGTTGAGAAATCTTTCCAGATCTGTTTGCTTGGTGAAACAACAAAACTCGGAGATTTTTCTTCATGAAAAGGACTGAGCCCTTTAAAGTTAGACCCTGCTCTTTTCAACTGCACATACTCGCCCACAATCTCTTCAACCCGGATTGTGGAGAATATCTTATCAATGGTCTGTTTGGAAATCATAGTACAAAAATACACATAAAAAAAAACCTTACAATTATATAATACATGTGCATTATATTTAGTAGGTTTTATCATTATTTTTGCAAAATAAATTAGCATATGCAATTCACTATACATACAATCGAAGACTGGCAGAAAGTTGTTGATAGCATCATTCCGGAATTAAAACATAATATCCTGTTACTAAAGGGAAATCTGGGAGCAGGAAAAACCACTTTCACCCAATTTCTGCTTAAAAATATGGGCAGCAAGGATGAGGTAAACTCCCCTACCTACTCTATTGTCAATGAATATAATACGGAAAAAGGAAAGGTATATCATTTTGATCTTTACCGTTTAAAAAACATTGAAGAAGTCTATGATATCGGAATTGAAGAATATCTGGACAACTCTTTTTTATGCATTATCGAGTGGCCGGAAGTGTATGAAGAGGAGCTTTACGGTCTCAACTATCACACAATGAGTATTGTGAACACGGGTGAAAACAGAGAAGTTTCATTCGATTAAATATTATGTATCTTTGCTCATAAATTGAGTGTAAATAACAATCTGTAAGACATAATTTAATTTAAGGATGAGTACAAATATTTTTACTCCTTTCACAGAAGAAGAATTGATGCCGAAAGAGGAAAAATTGGAGGTTATTAAAAAGGGAAAACAGTTCAGTATTGGAATTCCTAAAGAGACCTGTCTCAACGAGAGGAGAACCTGCATTACTCCTGATGCCGTACAGGTGTTGGTAGAGCATGGCCATGAGATTATTATAGAATCCGGGTCTGGGGAAGGTTCGTTTTTTACAGATTTACAATATTCCGAATCAGGAGCAAAGATCACGAATGATCCTAAAGAAGCTTTCGGGCAGGATCTTATTCTGAAGGTAAACCCTCCTACCGAAGACGAAATTGAGTACATGAAACCTAATACTTATCTGGTTTCGGCACTTCAGATCAATCTCAGAGACAAGGAATATTTCTTAAAGCTTGCAGAGAAAAAAATAAATGCCATTGCCTTTGAATTTATCGTTGATGAATACAAACAGCTGGCACTGGTGAGATTAATCGGTGAAATTGCAGGAACTGTTTCCATTTTATATGCTTCAGAATTATTAGCTTTATCCAACGGCTTAATGTTGGGAGGCATTACAGGAGTAAGACCTGCAGAAGTAGTGATTCTTGGAGCCGGAATTGTAGGTGAATTTGCTACAAAAGCAGCAATAGGTTTAGGAGCCAGTGTGAAAGTTTTCGACAACTCTCTATCTAAACTGAGAAGACTTCATACCATTGTTGACAGCCGAGTACCGACTTCCATTATTGATCCTAAAGAACTCAGCAAAAGTTTAAGACGTGCTGATGTAGTGATAGGAGCGCTGCCAAGATTGAATATGACTCCTATCGTCACTGAAGATATGGTGATGAAAATGAAAAAAGGAAGTGTCATTATTGATATCACTATAGACAACGGTAAAGTTATTGAAACCTCAGAACTAACTAACATGGAAGATCCTTATGTCATAAAACACGGTGTTATCCACTGCGGACTTCCGAACCTTACCTCAAGAATGCCGAGAACTACCACTAAGGCTATCTCGAATTTCTTCCTTTCCTATATTTTAAATTATGACGAAGAGGGCGGCTTTGAAAACATGCTGATCCGCAAAAACGAAATGAAGCAGAGCTTATATATGTACAAAGGAAGACATACCAAGAAGATCATCTGCGACCGTTTCGGACTTACGTACCACGATATCAATCTTTTAATTTTCTAATGAAAAAACTGAAATTTTATGCAATAGGCTTCATTCCGGGGCTTTTACTCGTATTTTTTATTTTAAACAAAAAAGGGGCAAGCTGCAGTGGCTATTTACCGAACAGCCGTGTTATTGCTGAAAGTCTTTCTAAAGAATTCAAATATTCTGACGAGGCCAAAAGTGCAATGGCAGCCTACAAGATTGATGAAAAATTTATAAAAGACAGTATCATTACCAAAGGAAAAGTAGATTTTGACCGCAGTCATGCACAAAAGAAACCTTGTCCGAGCTATCTTTTAACCTATCCTGAAAAAAATCCGTCTTACGAAATCACGTATGAAAAATGTGAAGAAACAGTGATGGTAAACGGTCTTAAAAAACTTAAATAGTTTTAATACCACAGTATGGACGGCAATTACTACATGATTCATGATTATCTGATATTCATCGGAGTTTTTGCCATTTTCCTGTTTCTTACGACCAGTATTTACCTTTTCAGCCAGAATCAGAAACTGAAGCAGAGAAATACCAAATTATCGGAAACCAACAAACTTATTGAACAGCGCCTGAATGAAGTCCGTCTGGAACATATCGGTACAAAGCTGAATCCGCATTTGTTTAAAAATATTCTTAATTCAGTTCAGTCTCATGCTTATCAGACGTATATGTCACTGGATAAACTGGCCAATGTACTGGATTATATTTTATATGAAAGCAATAATAAGTATGTAAGCCCGAAAGAGGAACTCAATTTTGCTTTAAGCCTTATTGAAATTAATAAGATCAAGATCAACCCACTTTTTGACTTCAGAATCAAATCAAGGATTAATAAATCTGATCCTTTGTATGAAGAAAAGGTATTTGCTCCGCTGATTTCTGTGGATCTTATTGAAAATGCCTTTAAACATACGGATTTCCTGGCTCAGGATTCTTTTATTTCCATTTATATGGAGCTTGAAAATGGTATTTTCACAATGAAAGTAAGCAATAAAGCTTCGTTAAAGAATATTCTGGAAAAGGAAAAAAGCGGTTTCGGAAGTCAGTCTTTTGATCAAAGGCTTAAAATGATCTACAGCACGTACTACCACCTGGAAAGAAGTTCAAAAAATGGAGTCTTTACTGCAGAATTAAAAATCAATTTAGGAGAATTCTATGATAAAATGCGTTATTCTGGATGATGAGTTATTAGCCATCAGCTATTTAAAACTTCTATGTGAACAGATCGACAATGTAGAAGTGGTAAAAGCATTCAATGATCCTAAAATCTTTTTGAATGAAATAGATAACCTTGACTGTAATCTGTGTATTCTGGATATTGAAATGCCCGGAATGACCGGACTTCAGGTGGCTGAAATTATTTCAGGGTCAAAAAAAATTATCTTTACAACCGCTTATAAAGAATATGCAGCTGAAGCTTTCGATCTGAATGTGGTAGATTACGTAAGAAAACCTATCAAAAAAGAAAGACTGATCCAGGCCTTCGAAAAAGCTAAAGAACTGGTGGAAAATCTTCCTAAAAAAGACTTTATAGAATGGAATACCAATATCGGCAAAACCGTCATATTCACAGAACAGATCTCGTATATCAAAACCTCTGAAATTGACAGCAGGGATAAAGATATCATTCTCAGTGATGGAACCACCATCGTATTAAAAAACCTGAATTTTAAAAATCTTCTGGAAATGCTTCCAGCCAAAGATTTTGCTCAGATCAACAAAAAAGAGATCATTGCACTTTCCTCCATTAAGGTATTTTCAACGAATGAAATTATTACAACAATCGCCACTGAGGACCATACCTTTCTGAAACTTCAGATTGGAGATACCTATAAAAATTCCTTGATGGAGTTATTCGGGAAATAATCCTTCTTCAAATATTTACGGTTTCGTTACAGAATATCCCGCCTTTATTACAGCACTCCTTTTTCAGTGTGAAATCGATTTATTTTTGCATAGAATTAATTGATTTTATAATGAAAAACTTTTTCTATGCTGCAGGGCTTCTCATATCCGGCTTGTGTTTTTCTCAGGAAATCCCTTCAAAAATTAAGGTTTCTCTTTTTAACGGGATTGCAGTGGCCGGATATGTAGATCATGGTGCTTTTATTAACTTTACAGGGCCAAATGTAAGTATTAATCACAAACATATAAAATTTATATTGGGAATGCTTCCTTCATTAAGGATTAAAGAAGACAGGTCATCAGGAACCAAAAACAGTCCTATTATGCCTACATTGGGAGCAGGTCTTACGATAGTTTACAAAAGAATTGCCTTTCAGATTCCTGCTTATTATAATTCCAAAACGACGGATCAGAATGGCAGCTGGAAAATAGGAGTCGGATTGGGCTATTCATTCAAATAGATTTTATTACATTTTTTAGAACATTCATTACATTTAAAAACAAGAGTATTTTAATCTCAATATATTCTTATCAACTTTGCATCAAAATATTGGAATCATGAATTTGGGGAAATACAAAAATATTATCTTTTATATCAGTACCATTGCATTCTTTTCTTGCCTTATGTACTGGTTTTTTATCCAGGGCAAAACACTGGAAATCGGAGAAAATATTACTCCGAGCAAAGCTACAGGGGCTACGATGTGGGAAAATTTCGCAGATTCTTTTCTAGCGAATCTTCATCATCCTTTGGCACTTCTTCTTACCCAAATCGTGACCATTATTCTGGTAGCCAAACTTTTCGGATGGATCTGTATAAAGCTGAAACAGCCTTCCGTAATTGGTGAGATGATTGCAGGTATTGTTTTGGGGCCGTCACTTTTCGGATTGTATTTCCCGGAACTTTCTGCCTTTATCTTTCCGAAAGAATCTCTTCCTAATCTACAATTTTTAAGTCAGATTGGTCTTATTCTCTTCATGTATATTGTCGGAATGGAGCTTGACCTTAGTGTTCTGAGAAAAAAGGCACATGATGCCGTAGTGATCAGCCACGCAAGTATTATTTTTCCTTTTGCATTAGGAGTGGGACTTTCTTATTTTATTTATAAAGAATTTGCACCGGAAGGTATTCAGTTCAGCTCATTTGCCTTGTTTATAGCTATTGCGATGAGTATCACAGCGTTTCCGGTTTTGGCAAGAATCGTTCAGGAAAGAAACCTTCACAAAACCAAGATAGGAACCGTAGTAATCACCTGTGCGGCAGCTGACGATATTACAGCATGGTGTATTTTAGCAGCGGTAATTGCTGTGGTAAAAGCAGGCTCTTTCTCAGGATCAGTATTCGTTATCTTAATGGCTATTCTCTATGTTTTCATTATGATAAAGGCGGTAAGACCGTTTCTGAATAGAATTGCTGAATCACAGAAAGGAAAAGGTTTCATCAGCAAATCACTGGTTGCTGTATTTTTCTTAATTCTTATCATCTCGTCATATGCCACAGAAGTTATTGGGATTCACGCACTTTTCGGAGCATTTATGGCCGGAGCCATTATGCCGGAAAACATAAAATTCAGGAATCTTTTCATAGAAAAAATAGAAGATGTTGCCCTGGTTTTACTACTGCCTCTTTTCTTTGTATTTACGGGATTAAGAACCCAGATCGGGCTATTGAATGATCCTCATCTTTGGAAAATCGGCGGATTGATTATTTTAACAGCTGTTACCGGGAAATTCGTAGGAAGCGCCCTTACCGCAAGGTTTTTAAGAATAAGCTGGAAAGACAGTCTCACAATAGGCGCCTTGATGAATACCCGGGGGCTTACAGAGCTTATCGTTCTTAATATCGGTTATGATTTAGGAGTGCTGGGACCTGAGCTTTTCGCAATGCTGGTTATCATGGCGTTATTTACAACATTTATGACAGGGCCATGCCTGGATTTTATCAATTACCTTTTCAAAGGAAAAAAATCAATGATTGAAGAAGATGAACAAGAGGATAATGATACAAAATACAGAGTTCTTCTCTCTTTTGAGACGGCAAAAGCAGGAAGCAAACTGTTGAAACTGGCAGATAACTTTACCCATAAAATGAACGGGAACAAAAGCGTAACTGCGATGAATATTGCTCCTGTAGATGAACTTCACGCCTTCGACATTGAAAATTTTGAAAAAGAACAGTTTAAAAATGTCATTGAAACCTCTCATGAGCTTCAGCTTGAAGTAACTACTCTTTTCAAAGCTTCTACAGATGTTGAAAGTGACCTGACGAATATTACCAATAAAGGAAACTATGATCTTCTTTTGATCATGCTTGGGAAATCCATGTATGAGGGAAGTTTACTGGGAAGATTATTAGGATTTACCACCAAAATCATTAATCCTGAAAAATTATTGAACACCGTAAAAGGAAAAGGAAATATTTTCAATACCTCTCCTTTCGATGATCTGACGCTTCAGGTTTTGGATAAATCGACTATTCCTGTAGGAATCCTTGTTGATAAAGAATTTAAAACAGCGGACAAGATCTTTGTTCCGATCTTTAACCTGAGTGATTTTTACCTTCTTGAATATGCGAAAAGGCTTATCAATAACAACAATTCACAGGTTATCATTCTTGATGCAGCAGGACAGATCCGAAATAATATTGAGGTGAAAGAGCTTATCCGAAGTATTGAACAGGTAGCTCCTAATCATATTACGCTGTATAATGAGAAAAAGATTGAGAAAGAATTTCTGAACTCTCAGGATCTGATGCTGATCAGCAGTAAAAGCTGGAAAAATCTCATTGATACAAAAAGTCTTTGGCTTTCTGATATCCCTTCTACCTTAATAATCTCAAACCCATAACCCAAATAACACACCGATATTTCTATTTCTACCAGAAGCTGTAAATATTATTCGTTGACTGTAAAGAAAAAACGGGTATATTTATAGCTTCAATTTTTTGGGACATGCTGATTAACAGTGAAAATGGAGTTATAGAGCTTGAAACCTTCAATATACAGCTTTATCGGGGAATGAGTCTTGAGCAGCTGAAACAGACTGATTTTTATAAAGAACAATATCATAATATGTGGGATGTAAAAACCGGGTATTTTTGGTATTATTTTCAGCCTATAGAAATAAAAGGGTATCAGATATCTTTCAGTCTGTGCTTTTTCGGAAATCAGCTGGACATTATCCATATGAACACATGGGAAAATGGTGATGCCAAAGACTGGAATGAATGGACAGAGGAAAAAGAAATGAAGTTTTTCACAGAAACAACACCTTTCTCACCAAGATCCTTGACAGGCCTCCAACCCAAAAAAAGAAAAACCCTTACCCAAGCTGTACCTTCAAATTTCCCTGGGGAGATGTATGGTCGGTCTACGATCCGAGATGCGCCAGCAGCCTGATGGGAATCAATTGTAATGAAGAGGAAAAAACAAATAAAAAATAACTTATAACCAAAGAATAAGACTTTAATATGTGCCGATACTCCATGATGGTTTACAAAGGACATTATGCCTGTTTCAACTGCCAGAAAACTTTCAAACGCCGTCATTTAAAAGATGTGGACCGGGATGCTCAGACTTCAGTGGAAGCCAAATGCCCCGAATGTGGAAATCTGATGGCCAATATGGGACTTGATTTTAAATCCCCTCCAAAAAATGACGACAAACAATGGGCTCATATCCGCGATTTGTATACGGTAGGAATCACTTTTCATTCATGTGGATGCTCTGGTCCCGGATATATTCCTCAGGACCGAAAAGCTATTATTGCCTATCTGGAAAAAATCCGCTCAGAATATATGCATTCTCTGGTATTCTGGAGATACCGGATAGAACCTGAGAATAAAAAGGAACGCGAACTGGATTATCAAAAAAACAGCTCACACCTATGGGCTGTGAACCGGAATGCTTTTAAAGAAACAGTAACCAATCAGGAAGGAATCAACTATTGGCTCAAGAGAATCAATGAAGTTGAAGAAAGACTGAATATCATCAAAGCAGATCACCAATAACAACCATTTAATCAGCTAATTTCAGAAGCCTTTTAAAATCCTCTGTTATGCTCTTCTCCTGTTCAGCCGGATAATCCGCACTGATGTTAGATTCGCGTCCTGTAGTAGTATTGATTAAAATAATATTTCCTTTTTCAAAATAATTACGGGTCATTGTAATTTTTGATTTTTTCAAATCAAATGCTTCTGTATCATTATTTTCTTTCATTGCTTTAGCATCATAGAAAAGCGGACGGTTATATCTGTATTCTTTCTCGAAAACAAAAGACAATTGTCCGTTCAGTAGATAATATTCTATCAAGACCTGCCCCATTTCTCCATAATGCCTGGCGATGACTTTTTCCAGACGTTTATCCGTATAATAAAATGTTGCTTCTCCACCTTCTGCCGATTCTCCTTCAATATTTTTCTTTTGGACAGAAGTCCATTTTGTCATTGAATTAATCCTTTTAAAATTAGCCTGAATAGGTTTCAGCCGGTTTTGTAGGCTCTTACTGCTTGTTGTATCCTTTTCGTTGAATGTTTCGTTAATCCTTACAGTATCCTTTGCTTTGGTGGTGAAAAAAACAGATGACTGAGCATATGAATACATACTGATCAATACAATGAAAACTCCGTATAAAAATCTATTCTTCATGGCTGTTGTTTATAGCTTTAAAAGTAATCATAACTTTTGGTTGTGTATATAATGAAACCACAAAAGTCACAAAAGTTTCTTATCTGCTTATTGTAAGTTACAACGAACTGTTTTAAAAGCACATAAGTTTTAAAATATAGCAGCTTAGATTCCTACGGAATGACATAATTGGAATGATAGTCTTACCCATACAGTTTGTCATTCCGTAGGAATCCAACCATATTAAAACAATAAGAAAAGCCTCAACAAAAACTCCAATCCTGACTGGCATCACAACTGAAGACGCAACATTCCCCTCCTCCGGAGGGGTGGCAAAAATTCAAAGAATTTTTGACGGGGTGGTTTTCTGTACAGCATCAATCTCGTGTCGTAATTCTACTACAATTTTTGAAATTTAACCCTAAAAATTAATTTCAAATAGAGTTTTTTAATAGCTTTATCCTATAATTCACATTGGATGGAAATTGATTTCTTACAATATCAGGTACGAAATGGAGATACATTGAGCTCTATTGCTTCCCGGCTGGGTATGACCGGCGAGGAACTAAAGCTGTTTCACAATTCCCATTGCCAAAGAATGGATAAAGTTTGGTTTGAAAATCTTAATGACGTCAAAAATATCTTTGTTCCTACCAATTTTAAAACGGAGAAACAAAAAGAACAGGAAAGAAAAAACAGTTTTCCTTCAAAATTTTCTGAGTCTTTTTTTGCTAAATCCTATTCCGTGAATGAAACCTTTGAAAGTCCGTTTGAACCTTCGGTTACTATTGATTACATCATTGAGCTTGATCTTCACAAAGACAGAAATACAGGCCAACATATCCTGAGCTACAGTCAAAATGATTTTAAATCCAATGGAAATACACCTGATGATAAGGTAAGCAGTTTATCTATTGCCTGTATGAAAAGTATTATGCCTCTTGAATTTATCATGAATGACAAGGGCCAAATTACAGGCTTTGCAGACCACAAAAAAATCACAGACACTTTTACCCGTCAGCGCAAAGAACTTGAAGAGTTTTATGTAGGTGAAGTTGCTCAAAATTACATGGATACGTTTGAAAAAGGTATTCAGGATGAATTATTTTTATTACAGCAATTTCAGAGTACGCTTCTGTTTCAGACATTGTTTCCCAAAATTGATTGGTTCCAAAGGAAAACAAAATGGGCAGAATCTTTTTATCTTTTACAGAATTCATTTCCGGTACAATGTGAAATCAATATTGAACAGGAAAATAAAGATGACCACTCTGTTTTAACCATTTTAAAGGGTAAAATCACCGAATTATGTACCTCACAGGAGATCATGCGCGGCATTAAACTTCAGGAACCTGCTTCTGAACCTGCACAAGGAAATATTATATTAGAATACACCACCCACACAAAAAATAAGAATCTTCTTCAGGCTAAAGCTTCGGTTTTACTCAGCCATGAAGAGGTATTGATACATCAACACCATATCAATATAACACAAGGATAATATGAAAAATTATGTCACACAAAAAGGCGACACATTCAGTTCGCTGGCCCGGCAGTTTAAGCTGAAAGATGAAGGCATTTTAAAAACCTATCACAATCTCCATTGTCCGCAGGAAGATGTCATGCAGGAACCTGTTCCCGGAAAAACCATTTTTATTCCGGAAGATCCACAGCTTATGGCTCACGAAACTCAGTCTCAGGATATTTCAGACTCTTCCCAGGAAGAATCTACAGATGAAATGAGTTCCGGCGAGGAAGACACTTCAGAACAGCAGGCAAAAAATGAAGAGCCATCATCTGAAAAAACAGATCAGCAATCCAATAAAGAGGAAAAAAAAGATAAAAAAGAGGACAGCAGTTCCAGTCCTCATGAAGGAAAATATTTCATTGTGCAGAAAGGAACTGTACAGTGTAATCAGGGGTTTAAATTTCCAAAATTTAAAGTAACCAGCCATCAAAAGCATTACTGGAATGATGAAGAAGGAAATGCCGATTATCTGGCAGTAACAGAAGATGATCTTCAGCTTGATCCGGCGGCACAACCGTTTGGACAATGCAAACTTAAGCCGAGTTCAGGAGGATATCTTCCCTGCGCCTATGCTCCCGCCGGAAAATGGCAGAAAACTTATGAGAAAGTAAAAGTCATGGGAAAAAGCTGCCTTACAGAGATATCAGAACTGATGTGCAGCACAGGAGGAAAAATCACCATCCTCAAACATGGCCAGCAAAGTGAAACCAGCAAAAGCCAGGTTGGAAAAGCCAATACGCAGGAACAGCAGGTCTACAATCCTGTTGTAGATTTTGATGAATTCAAGGAAGATACAAAAGGTACAGACGAACTTTATTACAGCTAAGCCATGACAGGAAATATTATTGGGAATCAGAATCCTATGGTAGGAAAAACCTACACCTACGAAATAAAACCTTCGGGACTGTCATTCGGGCTGAAGGGCGAGTATGAATGGTATCTATACAAGAAACAGAAAAACGGAATCTGGAAAGACATTACCTCCCAACCTAAAAAAGGTGAAAAGGTAACATACAGATTTGGAGAAATAGGCCTGGGAATAGAATTTCAAATGAAAGTCTACGAAACTAAAAAAGGTATTTTCCCGGGACTTCCTGATACCAAAGAATTGGCTGCCACTTTTATATTGATTCCTACCAGTGATAAGGTTTCAAAAATAGATAAAGTAATCCTTTTCAACAGAGGAGCAAAAGATGTCAATAAAGCCAGCTATCGTGATACTCTTATCGCGCAGGCCCATTGCATTGCAATGTTCAATAAGGAAATAGAATTTCATCTTTGGGAAGATGATGCTCCCGGCAAAGGCCATGATCCCAACATTAATAAAAACAACCGTCACACAAGAAGTTACAAGGCTCTTGTCAATGAAAAAGGGATTGCGGAAGTACCAATCCCCCTGATGTCTGATGAAAAAATTCTTCGTCAGGTAGCCAATCAGTTTATGATGAAAGGTGATAAGAATGAAGGAGCTAATCATGAATACTATGTTACGGCAACTTACTCCGGGAAAATTCAGGGAGCCAGCCAGGTGAATGTAGATGTGGCCAATCCTGATTATAAAGGACAGCCTCAAAATCAGCCCAAGCCACAACCTAAACCTCAAAATCAACCTCAGCAACACACACCAAAATTCACGCCCGGACAAGGAGGAGGCCCCAAGCAGCCCGACCCTAAGGGTAATATCATAGAAGCTGTTTTCATTGATGATACAGGAAAAGAGCTTTCCAAAGTAGCTGTAGGAGATAAAGTGAGGATAAGAATCCACTCCAAAAATATGGTGGAAAAACATATTCAATATGTAGTTTGGGAATATGACACCGCTTCCAATGATGAAGTGTTTAGAAGTGGAAATATTAAAATTACAGCGGATATCTATGACACTTCAGGATTTATCATTACAAAAGCTATTTTTGAAAAAGGAATAGACTCCCCTATTGGCGATCCGGACTCCGATAAACAAAATTATTTTATCGAAATTATCTCCAAAGATCTTTCCGCAGAATCTCAGAAATTTGGGGTAAATTCGGAGGGCTTGATGGAAGTGGAGAAGGTGAAGAGTGCGGCGGGAGTGCAGAAAACAGAAAAACCTGAGAAACAAGGAAGTTGTATATGCCAAGAACAATATAAAGATTTAATTTGGGGGGAGAAAGTGAGTTGTGAGTTTAGAAAGAAAGTAGTGCAAATATGCGCTGAATTGTGGGGAGAAAATAGAAAAATGGAGATGGCAAGTGGGTTAATGGCTGTAATGAATGTAGAAACAGCAAGTTCATTTAAAGCTCACCAAATAATGGGTCAAACTTTAAAGAATGTCAAGGCCATAACAAAAGATGATTTCTGGCTTATTCAAAAAGATAAAAAAACGGGAAAAGAAGTTCGTACTTCACGAGCAGTTGGGTTAATTCAATTTACACAATCTGCATTACAAGCAATTGGAGAATTTAAATCTGGTAGCGGCTTCGATAAATTACATGAAGTAAAATTACGTTTTGCAACAATGGGAGAAATTAAACAACTTGATTATGTTAAAAAATATTTTGAACCTTCAAAAAGTAAAATTAAAACCTCAGAAGACATTTATTTACATGTATTTGCTCCTAAAGGTGTAAATCAATCAGATAATTATGTTTTATATGAGAAAGGGACTATTGAATATACTCAAAATGAAAGTGTTGATAAAAAAAGTAAAGGAATAAATAAAGGAGATGGTAAGATTCAACGTTCAGAAATTTTAGAAAGATATCATGATAGCTATGACGAAGGAAGTACTCATAAAACACAAAAATTTAATTGTAATAGTTCACCTGAAAAATCAGATGAAAAGCAAACATCAAAATGCCCAGAAGATTGTTCCCAATGCTTTGAATATGATGATGTAATAGACAATCCAAAATTAAATGACCAAAGTAACAACGTAAACAAAAATAGATTTCATAGAACTCCTAGGTACAATAACAAACATCCTAAAGGATATTATCACACAGGTACCGATATCTTAGCAAATTTAGACAAGGAATTAAAATCAATGCTTTGTGGAGAAGTTGTAGAAGCCCTAGACACAAAAGGAGATTTAGGAATGATTGTTACTATTAAATCTAAAGATAAAAATGGTAAATTTATCTGGATAAGATATTGTCATTTAAACTCATATTCTGTATCAAAAGGACAAAAGATAAAACATGGAAAAGTTTTCGGTAAATCTGGAAATACAGGGAATGCAAAAGATATTTTACCTCAATACTATCATGTTCACATTGAAGCATCAACGAATGGCGTTTTTTATGGTGGAAATACACGTGTAGATCCAGAACAATTTATGAAAACAAAATTTGATGAAACTGTAAAAGGAAATCATATTAAATAATAAGAATGAATAAAATATTTTTAATAGTAATTGCATTTGTTACCTTACAAAGTTGTAATGGACAAGAAAAAAACAAGGTTCAAAATTCTAAAAAAATCGATAATTCTCAAAAAGTTCAAATTACAAACCTAGATGAGAACTCTATCAATTTTCTAGATACAAAATACCAAGCAACCGGTTTTTTCATTCCAGATATCTCCAATCCCTATCCAACATACACTTATTCAGATAAAAAAATGGGTGTTTTCAGTGTAGATTTTATCGGGAAAAGTAATGAAACTCAATATTTTTGGAGCCCTAATAATTCGAAAGGTTTTTTTTCGAAATCTAATAATCCTGAAAATGATGCCCAAAATTCAAAAGCTATAAAAAACCTCATTAAAGAAAATAATTATTATGTAGTTGCTTCTTATTTACCTAGTGAATTCATCACTTATACAGGTGGAGAAGATGGAGAGTTTGAACCAAAACAAAATGCAAAAACAACGTTTTATTTATATGAAAAGAATAAATGGAAACAAATAGGAGAAATTGAGACTTCAAAGATTCCAGAAGATATTTTAGCATTTGAAACCAGTCTTATTCAGAAAGAGGTTCTTAAAAATCTTAAAAACCATTCATCAACTTATGATGGTACTCATTCTACTTCAGTAGAAACAGAAGCTACAACAACAGGTATGGCTTCTATTTCATATGAATTTGACATTAAAAAGAGTAATATATTCTTATCACTAAACACATATAAGGAGTCCAACCTGTGTGAAGGTAAATATATAGGTATCGAAAAAGACAATCAATTAGAAATATATTATAGTGGTGATCAATTAAATTGTGTAGATATTGATCCGAAATTTATAATTAAAAAAGATAAAACTCAATTTTATATAAAAGGAGTTGGAGGAGAATCTACTAATAATGAATGGATATTGATGCAATAAATCTAGTTGACACAATCCCATAAACCAAATCATGAAAAACTTTTTAATTTTATTATCATTCATATCCATTTCGTGCACAGATAATCAAAAAGGAAAAAGTTGTGTATTGAAGAAAGAAAAAAAATATGATCTTAATACTCAAGTTATTGAATCTGATTTACAGAAAATTGGAGGAAGTATTTCATCATCAAAACAACAGATTTCTATCCCATCAGGAGAATATTTTGCAACCAACGAGAAGTTGGATGATTATGGAGTTTCGTTGAAAATTGAGAAAGATTCTATTATTTATACAGAATCTGGAAATATGGGAAAAATGTATAATCAATACCTACTTAAAGAAGATAAGACTGTTGATGGAAGAATATTTTTAAAATATTCACAGGTAATTAACGGATATACAGGTGATGCAGATAAACCACATTATTTCGGTACTCTTCGATATGATAAAGGTAAGTTATTATTTGAGAGCGAATACACAGAAAAAAGATATGGATTAAAAAATGTAATATTAAAAAAATAAATAATCCTTACTGTTTCGAAATGTTTGAAAATTAAGATAAATCCACAATGATGAAATCCTTTTTAATTTTATTATCACTCATATTCATTTCATGTTCAGGCAAGCAGGAAGAGAAAATAATAGAAAAAGAAACTGAAATAATCGAAAGTTATTTCACCAATCATAAATTCAATGATACTGAGGAAAATTTTGATAAAATCAACAAAGATCTGCTTGGTATTAAACCTGATAAACTTCAAAACGGATATAATAATGTCTTAATATTCAATGAAACTACCAATTATCAGATATCAAAGGATGGAAAATATATTAAAATAGGTAATGATATTTTACCTGATTTAGATAATGTCAAGGCAGATATAAAAAGTAATAAAGACTATCCTTATTTCGAAGAATTATTATCCCTGAACAAAATTATTTACCAAAATGATTTAATATCCATTTTGAGCGTAGCATCTAAAAATACTGATCTTGCAATTGATTTGGTAGTTCTATTTAATTATGAAAAGAATGAAACTCTTTTTAATTCTGCAATTAGAAATATTCAGAATTGGGATGATATTGAGCAAAGTTCGAGACTATCATTTGTATTCTACAATAGTACAACGAATGTATTTAAAATTAGAGAAAAGCTATTGCAAAAACTAAAATCAAAAGATTCGTTTTTATATGCACTAACAACTTATTTTGCCGATAATAAAGACAATATCATCAAAAAGAATGATATTCCAGATTCAACATTACAAAAAGCTATTGCTTATCTTTTACAACTTGGATTCGAAGGCAAAGAAAGCATTGATATACAATCAGATAAAACATATTTATTATTAAACAACGTCTATGTTTCTCACCCGGAATTAAAGGACTCTTTTCAAAAAAATAAATATTATGGTTATCCTTCTCTTGAAAAGTACTCAAAAGATTATGGACTTATTCAAGAAGATAATCAAGAAAAAGTATATTCAAGAATAGTAGACCCCGATGGATTTACCAATCTAAGAAAAGATAAAAATACATCATCTCAAATTCTACAAAAAATAAACACAGGCGAACAAGTCGAGGTTTTAGACCAAAATGGTGATTGGTGGTTGGTAGTTTCTAAAGAAGGTAAAAAGGGATATGTTCACAAAAGCAGAATAAAAGCAGAATAAATAACTTAACCAAATGATGAAACCCGTTTTAATTTTATTATCTCTCATATCTTTCTTTTTAAGCTGTAAAGAAAATAATGTGAGGGCTATGGACGCCAATGAATCACAATATGAAACACCATACTTTGATGATGATCATATTAAAGATAAAGCTGTAATTAAGGCAAAACAAAATACGGAACTCTCTAGTTTTATACTATTCATCTACTTGTCTTCATTGAACAAAACGGTTGAAATCCCCATTATCAACAATAGTATTCTATATAACAATACTGAAGCAGATTATTATTTAAGTGATCCTATTATTAAAAATAAAATAATTACCATTCGAGTAGATTATGCAGATCAAGTTACAAAACCTAATATTTCCGGAGAAAGAAAGAATCTGATTGAAAAAATAAAATTTAGGTTTGATCCTAAAAACAAAAAAAATACAAGTTATTGGGTATGATCTAAGTTATACAAAAGCTCAAAAGAATTATTCAAAATCATTTAATTTTATTACAGGTAAGTTTTATTCTACTTCATCCTTTGATGGCAAAAAAGAAGAATCATCTGGTTGGGCTTCAGAACTTCAAAACATATATATAGAAAATTGGAATAGTGGTTTTATCAGTAAACTTTTATTACACGGAAATGAAATTGAATAAAAATTTATAAACAAAAGCACAATGATAAAACCTCTTTTAATTTTATTATCACTTATACTCTTCTCATGTTCAGGTAAAAAGAAAGAAAGGATAGTAGAAAAAGAACAAAATAATCAAACATTTGAATGCCCTATAGACTCTACCTCAATGCAGACTACAGAATATAATGGAATTACATTTTATACTGAAAATAATCTGAGGGGAAGCGGAGTCATAAATTTATCAATCAATAAAAATACAGAAATCTTCAATATGGATAAAACTCCTTATGGTAAAATAGTTGTTAATAATGATGATGAAAATGTATATGACGTTAAGCTTCCTAAAGTTGTAATTGCCCGGGAAATAATTCCTGATAGTGAACATAGAATATTTAGTTTCGATGCTGAAGAACCAGGATCAGATAGGGATTTCCTCATCATTTACATCAATAAACAAAAAAAGTTGATTGAAAAGAAAAACAATGATTATGCTTTTAATTCATGGGAGAATTATATTAAAACAGCTTTTATACAATTAACTCCGGAGATTTCAAACACATCAAAAGAAGAACAATTATACTGGTATAAATCACTAAAAATAAAAGGTGATTCAATGCAAATAAAATCAATCCCCAAAGCTGATTGTGATTATATAGAAGAATATAAGAATGTCACAAAATGGATCCAATGGAAGAAAGGTTCATGTAAATTAATCAAATTTAATTTCTGTTATTAACCATGAGTAAGACTATTTATACTTTCTCGTTTCTTCTAATTTTTATAACTCTTAGTATTTGTTGTAAGGATAATAAAACTTACATAAGAGAAAAAAATATAGATTTTTTTTTAGGAGATAAAAAAATTTCAGAAAAGAAATATTTTGAATTGTTAACTAGTTCTAAAGGATATTCTATTTTAAAAAACCAAAACTCTATATATGAAAAAAATTATTCGAATATTCATAATACAGAAGTATCAAAAGAAGAATCGCTATCAATAATACTAAATAAAAGTATTTCTAATGAAAAGAATTATAAATTAGTATTATACACTTTAAGAAATAAAAAAAAATAGACTCTATTCAATTTTATAGAAAAGTTAATGATGTAAGATATAAATCTGATCGCTATACTTGCCTATCATATTTAGACTTAAAAAATAAAAAAATATGGCAAGTTTCATATTTTTCCTCTCCCAACCAATCTCTTGATATAATATCTTATTCAACGAGTAAAATTAATAAAGATGGTACAATAACTAAATTTGATTCTATTCCTTATTTAGATGAAGCATTAGAAACAGAATTAAGTAACAATAAAGTCTATTATTAGCAATAATAAATTTTCAGTCTCTATATTATCTCTTTAAAATTTAT
Source organism: Chryseobacterium sp. 22543 (assembly GCF_052044565.1). Lineage (NCBI taxonomy): Bacteria > Pseudomonadati > Bacteroidota > Flavobacteriia > Flavobacteriales > Weeksellaceae > Chryseobacterium > Chryseobacterium sp. 22543. Next base: position 158,464 of record NZ_JBQENH010000002.1, on the reverse strand, counting down.
AACTATGCAGAAAGCATAGTTCTTTTTAAACAATTATATAAACACGCATTGATGAAATCCTTTTTAATTCTATTATCATTTGTATTCTTTTCATGTTCAGGTGAAAATAGCAGAAAAAGAAACTGAAATAAGAAATATTGATAGCAATATAGATGACAATCAAAGAATTAAAAATACAGAAGTTACAATCAACAATAACGATTGGATAGGTTCTTATAAAATTTCAACAAAAGCCATTAGTCAATTTGACAATAATGAAACAAATATATTTTATTCAATAACAGTAGAATCAAACCAGAAAGCAATTTTAAGTATTAGTGCAGAAAATGTGGAAGATTATTGGTGTGAAGGAGAATATCGTTTAATTAAGGAGGATAATATTTTACATGCAAAAGGAAAATGTGATCAAGATGATATCGATGATTTTTACTTAAAAAATGAGAATAAAAAATATTTTATAAAAAGTAAGAGATTTATAAACAAAGATTGGCAGGAATTAGAAAAACAATAACTAAAACCAAATGATGAAAAACTTTTTAATCCCTTTAATATTATCCTTCGTCTTTTGGAGTTGTAAAGAAAGGAACAAAAAGGAATGGGAAAATGTTAAAAAAGAACAAAACTCAACTTTGATTGAAGAGCAATTTCAACCCGCAATGACAACAAATGTAAATTTGAATAAAAACTTAATTGATTTCAAAGGCTTTTATAACATTTGCACAGCAAATGAGAGAAAGGATTCTATTAAATCTGAAACATGTTACGAAATAACAATTAAATCAGATTTAGCTTTTATTGATGCTAATACGTCATTGTGTAAAGGAAATTATAAAATTGAGCAGATTCAAAATAATGAAATCAATTTGATAAATGAAAATCATGATAACTGCAATTTTAAAATTAAAAAAGAAAAAAACACTTATTTTATTCAGGGAGTTGGAGGTGAGGCAACATTCAATGAATGGATACAATTAAAAAAGACCACCAATTAATATAATCTATATACAATTTAGAAAAGAAATTTCGCTTCATTTGAAAAATATTTATACCTTTGCTCTGTGATTTTTAACAACGGAACATATTATTATAGAATTTTTACCTCAGCTCTGGGATAGGGATTCTTATGAATATAATTTAAAACCTCGTCCTAGGGACGAGGTTTTTTTATTTTAAAAAATGTAAAAAGATGAAAATAAGTATTATTGGAGTAGGATTGATTGGAGGTTCAATGGCTTTGAAATTAAGAGAGAAAAACGTGGCCAGCTTCATCTACGGAATCGATAACAATACACAGCATATCAGTGACGCATTAGATCTGAAAATAATTGATGCCGGTGTAGATCTGGAGCATGGGATTAAAAATTCGGATCTGATTATTCTTGCCATTCCTGTAGATGCTGCCAGAAAACTGTTGCCTTCTGTTCTTGACCTTGTGTCTGATCAGCAGACGGTAATGGATGCAGGCTCTACCAAAGCTGGAATCGTAAATGGTGTAAAAAACCATCCGAAACGTTCAAGATTTGTAGCGTTCCACCCGATGTGGGGAACAGAAAACAATGGTCCGAAATCTGCCATTGCTGAAAGTTTCTCCGGAAAAGCAGGAGTGATATGTAACAAAGAAGAATCGGCAGATGATGCATTGAGCACCGTTGAAAAGGTGGTCAATGCCCTTGATATGCACATGATTTACATGGATGCAAAAGATCACGATGTTCACACTGCTTACATCTCTCATATTTCCCATATTACTTCTTATGCCCTTGCCAATACTGTATTGGAAAAAGAACGTGAGGAGGAAACTATTTTTCAGCTTGCCAGTTCCGGTTTCTCAAGTACGGTACGTCTTGCCAAGTCGCATCCTGAAATGTGGGTTCCCATCTTTAAACAAAACAAAGAAAATGTGCTGGATGTACTGAACGAACATATCTCTCAGCTTAGAAAATTCAAATCTGCCCTTGAAAAAGAGAACTATGAATACCTTGAAGAACTGATTACCAATGCCAACAGGATTAGAGGAATTTTAAGATAAAATCTCTTTATACAATACTAAAAGCCCAATGGTTTTTACTTTTATTTTATTAAGAAACCCTTAGTCAGTAATGTCTAAGGGTTTTATATTGTTAAAACAGCTTTATTTCTATTAACATTCCGGAACGTTTACCGCGATGGCTAATCCACCTTCTGAAGTTTCTTTAAAACGGTCACTCATGGACTGAGCGGTTTCCCACATCGTCTGGATCACCTCATCCAATGTTACTTTGGCTTTGGTAGGATCACTTTCCAATGCGATATTCGCTGCTGTAATCGCTTTCATCGCTCCCATTGTATTTCTTTCAATACACGGAATCTGTACCAGTCCTTTGATTGGGTCACAGGTTAATCCAAGGTGATGTTCCATTGCAATTTCTGCTGCCATCAATACCTGTCCGACACTTCCACCCAAAATCTCCGTAAGCCCGGCAGCTGCCATTGCGGAAGAAACCCCAATTTCGGCCTGACATCCTCCCATCGCTGCAGAAATGGTTGCGTTTTTCTTGAATAACGTCCCTATTTCTCCTGCCACGAGCAGGAATCTTACAATATCATCTTCACTGATAAACGGTGTAAATGCCTGAGCATACATCAATACTGCCGGAATTACTCCACTTGCGCCATTAGTAGGTGCGGTGATAATTCTTCCGAAACTTGCATTCTCTTCATTCACAGCCAGTGCAAAACAGGCGATCCATTTGTTGATATTCGTAAAGTTTTCTTCAGCATCTACAACCTGCTGGAACCATTCATCCTTATTTTTATAAATTTTGTCTCCTAACAGTTTTCTGTTGATTCCTGCTGCTCTTCGGGAAACATTCAGTCCGCCAGGAAGAATTCCTTCTTTATTTACGCCTTTATAAATACATTCTTTAATCTGCTGCCAGATGTAAAGCGCCTCCTGTCTCGTTTCTTCCTGAGTTCTCCAGCTTTCTTCATTCATGAAAATTAAATCTGAAATCTTATTAAGCCCAAGTTTCTCGCAATATTTTGCAATATCAGAAGCTTTATGACAAGGATATAATGTACGTACGCATTGTTTCTGAATAGAGTTTTTTTCCTGGCTGGCAATAAAACCTCCTCCTACAGAATAAAAATCCTGTACAAGCTCGGTTCCATCTTCAAAAACAGCTCTGAAGATCATTCCATTCGGGTGAAAATCAAGGCTTTTTTTCATATTCAAAATCAAATGATGTCCATAAACAAATGGAATCACCTTCTCCCCTCCCAGATGAATGGTTTGAGTACTTTTGATGTACTCTATTTTCTCATCAATTTTTGAAGTATTGATCGTCTTAAAATCTTCCCCATTCAAACCAAGCATTCCTGCAATATCAGTTCCGTGCCCAATCCCCGTTTTTGCGAGCGAGCCAAAAAATTCAAGAAAAACCTCTTTAACTTCTTCGATTGATCTTTCTCTTTTAATAATCCTGATAAATGCAGCAGCTGCATTCCAAGGTCCCATCGTATGCGAACTGGACGGGCCTATTCCTACTTTAATAATCTCAAAAACCGATATTGATTCCATAAATGATTCGTCATTTTCCTCAAAAACAAAGATACATGATAAATCCTAATATATGCATAGCAAAATCCCAGATTTATTCGGTTTTCATAAGCCATGAAATGAATTTATGACAAGTATTTTTGTACATTAGCCTATACTGTTGAATCTATTATTTAAGTGTCTTTTAATCATTTTGAATGGAAACATTAATTAAAAATATTTCACAACACATCAAATTAAGCCCGGAAGAAATTTCTATTTTTAAAAGTTTCTGGACGGAAAAAACATTGGAAAAAGGAGAATTCCTTTTAAGAAACGGGGAAATATGCCGCCATGACAGCTATATTATTTCGGGCGTATTGAAAGCTTTCTGCATCAATGCTGACAATGGAAATGAAGAAATCCTTTTTTTAGCGATTGACCATTGGTGGGCAACAGATATTGCCAGTTTTTCAAAACAAAAAGCATCCATCTATAATATACAGGCTGTTGAAAAAACCCGCCTTTTACAGATCAGCCATCCGTCTTTTCAAAAAATGCTGGAAGAAATTCCCTCTTTAGAAAAATACTTCAGGATTATTTTAGAAGGTTATCTTGGAACACTCGAAAAAAGAGTGGTATTTAATCATATGCACAAAGCTGAACAAAAGTATTATGATTTTCTGGAAACTTATCCCAGTATTGCATCCAGAGTTCCTCAATATCTCATTGCTTCTTACCTGGGAGTATCTGCTGAATTTATAAGCAGAATTCGGAAAAAAAATAAATCCTCTTGAACTAGATCAATTTCTTTGGCATAAATAATCAGGAATTTTGCTGTTATAAATTATAGCAAATGAAAATACTGATTATCAATGCAAGTGTAAGAAACGAAAGATCTTACAGCAGAAAACTAACCAAACTCTTCGTTGAAAACTGGAAGACCAAATACCCTCAGGATACATTTACCTGGCGGGAAGCCGGAATTGACACTATTCCCAACATTAATGAATCCTGGATTGCAGGGGCATTCAAAAAACCGGCAGACAAAACTGAAGAAAATCAAAAACCTTTGCAGCTCAGTGATGAATTGGTCAAAGAACTCAGAGAACATGATGTCTATGTAGTTGGAACGCCAATGTATAACTGGTCTATTCCTTCCGGATTGAAAGCTTATATTGACCAGGTAATGCGGATTAATAAAACCTGGAAATTCAGATCCGGAGTGCCAGATGGTGATTACGTGGGGCTTCTTGAAAACAAAAAGCTCTTTATTCTATCAACCCGCGGTGATACCGGATATGGAGAAAATGAAAAGAACGGACACGTTAATTTTCAAACGACTTATCTTAAACATATTTTCGGAATCATGGGTGTAAACGATGTCACCATTCATTCCTTAGATAATGAGGAATTTGGAGGTGAAGTCTTTGAAAATTCTAAAAATAAAATCTTCGAAACTATTCATTCTATTCATTAAGATGATGAAAGATCTTTAAACTTTTACAGGTTTTCAGGGCATTAGGTTATCAATATGCCCTGTTTTTTATCAACTGAAACTTTCCTCATGCTGAGACAGATCAAGCCCTTTGTTTTCAGACTCTTCGGAAACTCTTAAGGTGATCATTGAATCTGTAAGTTTATATAAAATGAATGAACCCAAAAATGTAAAAACAGAAACCAGAACCAAAGCAGCCATATGATGAAGAAAAACATCAATTCCTCCATGAAGCAGGCTCGCTTTTTCACCATGAGCAAAGACAGCGGTAAGGATCATTCCCATAATTCCTCCTACTCCATGGCAGGCAAAAACATCCAAAGTATCATCTATTTTCTTTAACCCTTTCCAGTTGACCATTATATTTGAAACTATAGCTGTAATAAATCCTATAAAAAGACTTTCCTGAATACTCACAAAACCACATCCGGGAGTAATGGCCACCAGCCCTACTACAGCACCGATACAGGCTCCCAAAGCAGAAACACTTCTCCCATTGATTCTATCGAAAAAGATCCAGGTCATCATCGCGGAAGCGGAGGCTATTGTAGTTGTTCCAAAAGCAGTAGCTGCAGAAGCAGAAGCACTCAACGCAGATCCTGCATTAAATCCGAACCATCCAAACCACAACATTCCTGTCCCTAGAAGTACATAGGGAATATTGGAAGGCTCATGATGGGGATTTTTTCTGTTTCCTACTACCAAAGCTCCGGCAAGTGCTGCAAAACCGGCACTCATGTGTACAACGGTTCCGCCTGCAAAGTCTTTCACTCCAAAATATTTGTTTAAAAGACCGTCAGGATGCCATACCATATGACAAAGTGGTGTATAAATAAAAATACTGAAAAGGACAATGAATAATAAATAAGAAATAAAACGAACCCTTTCGGCAAATGATCCGGTAATAATTGCAGGGGTAATAACTGCAAATTTCATTTGAAATAAAGCAAAAAGAATAAAAGGTATCGTAGGAGCCATCATTTTATGAGGAAGATTTCCAACTCCGCTAAAAAATGGATAACTGAGCGGATTTCCAATGATTCCGTAATGTTTTCCGGCAATGGTAATCCCCAAAGATTCACCGAAAGACAAAGAAAAACCTACTACTACCCAGACCATAGAGATAACTCCTAAGGCAATAAAACTCTGTAGCATGGTAGAAATCACGTTTTTTCTGCCAACCATTCCTCCGTAAAAGAAAGACAGTCCGGGTGTCATCAACAGGACAAGCCCAGCGGCAGCCAGAATCCAGGCAACATCCGCGCCTACAATTTTATCTTCACTTAAAAATTCTCCGGTATCAGGAATATCGGTATCCGGACTCCAGAATAAACCACCAATGGCAACAAGTGTAATCACTGAGAATGAAACGATCCATTTTAATCCTATTTTCATAAAATTTATATTTAACCCTATCAAATTTAAATATAAATTCTATAAAAAATACATTTTTAAAACAAATACCCCTTAAAAAAAATATTCAAGCAATAATATTTCTATTTTTCACAAAATACTTCATTCAATATTTTTGAAACTTCCTTGGATTTCGTAGCAGGAAAAAGATGAGTCCCTCCTTTTATTATATAATCCGGATTGGAATAACGGATTGGGAAAACAATGTCTTTATCCCCTAAGATCTGAATCACATTTGGATTTTCTTTAAACTTCCACTCGGAAACTTTTTCTACAGACCATTTCAGATAATAAGGGTCTCTTACTTTAAAATATTGCAGAAGTTTAGGGTTTTTAGGATCAAAAAGCTTTCGGATAACAGCATATACATTGGCAGCTTTATCGTTGAACAAACCTACCGGTAATATTCTGGGGATTTTGGTCATCTCACCAGTCCTGATGAATTTTGATTTTTCTTTATCAGATTTTATGCTTCCTAGGATCACAACTTTCTCCGCAGGTTTCAATTGGTTAATCTCCTGCACAATAATTCCTCCAAAAGAATATCCCAACAGGCAGAACGGCTCAGAATCATCTACTTTATCTGCCATTCTCTTAACATAGGCATCAAAAGGTTCATTTTTTTCAGGGATAAGCCAATCTATAAAAATCAATTCATAGTGTTTGGGAAACTCTATTCTCTCAAGGACTTTAAAGTCTGCTCCCAGACCACTGACGATATAAATTTTCATACTACGAATTTATAAAAAATACAGGGAACAGTGAATGATTAAGTCAATCTTTGATGCAACAAGGGCATAAAAAATGAGCAGCTCTGATGAACTGCTCATTTTTATATTGATTGTATATTAATCTTATTTTTTCTTTTTCGGAGCTCTATTCTCGTTATCCAGCATTTCTGTAGTAACTTTGAATTGGATATCCATTTCGTTCTTAATGAAATAATCTTTCAGTGAAGACTGATAGAATACTTTAAAGTCTCTTCTGTTCAGAGAGAACTTCGCAGATTCAATAGAGGTTGTAAACTGAGTAACATATACATTCGCAGGGAAAGAAATTGTTTTTCTTACTCCTTTAAGGGTAAGGTCTCCGTATACTGTAGAATTGTATTCACTGTTTGCTAAAGGAATAATTTTAGTCAAATGGAATTTTGCAATAGGGAATTTTTTTACTTCAAAGAAATTTGTGCTTTTCAGATCATTAGTAAGTTTGATTTGATCTTCATCAGAAACATCTCCCGCCATCATACTTCTCATATCTATTACAAATTCTCCATCTACCAGAACCGTGTGGTCAAAGTTGAATTTTCCGCTCTTTAGCTTTACTGTTCCTGAGTGGGAAGATGCTTCGGTTTTCACCACTTTATACCCCCACCATCTGATCTCTGATGAAGTCACTTTTGCAACCTTATCAAATTTCTTTTGGGCAGAAACAAATGATATACTTGCGCACACCATAGCAAACAATAGTAATCTTTTCATTCTTTTTTATTTACAATTCAACAAAAATAAAAAAAAGTGTAGAACTTCTACACTTTTAATAATCTTTTTTTGATTAATTTATTGAGCAGTTACTTTTACAAGCATTTCAATATCATCTTTCACAAAAACATCCTGCATTGTAGACTTGTAAGCTACATCAAATTTTTGTCTGTCGAAAGCGAATTTATTTGAAACCAGGCTTACTACTCCTTTGCTGTAAGAAATCTTAGCAGGGAAAGTAATTGGGTTTGTTTTTCCTTTTACAGTAAGGTTTCCTGTTACAAGAGAACTGTAAATTTTATCGCTGTTTTTCTTGATTCCAGTGATTTTAAAGCTTGCAGTAGGGAATTTTTCAACTTCAAAGAAATCACCATTCTTAAGATGTCCGTTTAATTTTTGCTGATATTCTCCTGTAAGGTCAGTTGAGCTGATAGAAGTCATATCCAATACGAAGCTTCCACCTACCAATTGGTTTCCTTTCATGATCATATCTCCAGACTTTACTTTCACTGTCCCGTCGTGAGAACTTGCTTCAGATTTTGCTACTTTATATCCCCACCAGTGTACATCAGACGCTACTACTTTTTTTGACTGTCCGAAAGCTAAACCACCAGCTAAAACTGCTAATAAAAATATTTTTTTCATTGAATAGAGTTATTTACTTATTTAATAACACAAAGGTAGGTATCTTATTCAATAGATTTCATTGATGTACATCAATAAAAATTATTATTTTCATGAATAATATCATCTCATAAAAAAAACTCCGAATTTCTTCGGAGCTCTGTTTTATACCTGATAGTAAGCTGTATAAAGTGCTATACCATTTAATGCTGTATGATTTTGCTTGACCAAATAGATCGGAATATTTTTAAGCATTCCTTCCATTTTATCACTGATCTTGAATTTTTCATAGAATTTTGCCTTATCTATATATTCTCTGACCATCTGAGGAATATCTCCCGAAATCAGTAATCCTCCGGTAGCTTTTACTTTTAATGTCAGGTTATTTGCTTCTCTTGCCAGAAACTCAAGGAAAGTGTCTAAAGCGATTTTGCAGATCAATACATTCTCCTCGATTGCCGCTTTATAAAGTTCTTCCACAAAATTCCCTTGTGCAAGGCGCTCTCCCAACCATTCCGGTTCAGGATGCCTTTTTACATCCCTTAAAAATCTATAGATATTGAATAACCCTGACTTTGAAAGTACATTTTCCCAGCTTACAATACCATAGATATTGTTTAGGAACTGGTAAAATTCAACCTCTACATTGGTTCTTGGTGAAAATTCTGAATGTCCTCCTTCTGTAGCGAAAGGTCTCAGGTATTTTCCGTCAAAGAAATATCCGGCTTCACCCAATCCGTTTCCGGGAGCAAGAACCGCTACATTTCCTTTTTCAAGATGTCCGCTTGTATAAATAGCTTCAAGGTCGTTATCTTCAAGAAGAGCCATTCCGTAGGCAGAAGCCTCAAGGTCATTCAGCATGTCTACTTTTTCGAACCCGAAATCACGGGCATATTCTTCAACATCTAAATTCCAGCCCAATCTTGCAGGACTGCTTTTTCCGTCAAGTACAGGACCTGGCACTGCCATTCCCAGACGTTTTACATTTTGCAACTGGTTATCCTGAATAAACTTCTTTAAAATATCTGAAAAAGAAGTGTATTCTTTGGTTGCATATTTATTTTGTACTTTTATCTCAAGACCTCCGTTCCCGGAAACAAAATAGCCTAAGATCGTTATATCTTCACGGAGACTTGCCCCAATGATAGAAACATTATCATTATTACTGTTCTCTACTCCTGGTAAATAAAGTGGAAATTTTGGATTCAGAATCATAACCTCAAATTTTACCAAATATAATAATTGTTTTTGTAAATCCTGCACAGAACAAAAAAACCTTTCCACTTTCGTGAAAAGGTTTTGGTTAATAATTGTTTATATATTAAATCTAACTACTTTCCTAATGGAATATTGTAACCGAATCCTACACCGATATTCCCCACATTATAGTCCTGACCTGGCAAATCTCCTTTTGTTCCTACAAAAACCTTTTGGTATTGTACGAAGAAATTCCAGTCTCTGTTGTGGTAACCGATCTCCGGTTTAAGGTAGAAACCTCCGCTTGCTCTTTCAACATTGGTGTTGGATGCCACTGTTTTATCTCCTACCAGGAAACCATATCCTAAATCTGTTCCGAAATAGAAACCTGTTTGTTTTGGATAAATTCTGATTAAAGCGGCTACAGGAACTACTCCTACATCATTATTTTTATATCCGTTGTTCTCTTTTCCAAAGTAGTGAGTATATCCTGATGCAATACCTAATCCAAATCCTGGTGTAATAAGGTTCTGGTAAGCTACATCCACTCCTACTGCAGCGGAAAGATTATCAGCGGGAACTGCTAAACCAACATTTGCACCTACTTTGATCATATTATTCATCTGTGAACTTTGGGCGCTTGCTATACCTGCTGTTAAAATACCAGCTAGTACTATTGCTTGTTTAAACATTTTCATAACTCTATTTTTTAAATTTTACTAAACAATAGGATGTAAAAATCATGCCAAGCAAGGTTTTTTTTCTTGTTTTAACACCATTGAAAATCATAAAATAATGAATATCAATATCTTATTTTTAACAAAATTTAAATATTTGTTTAACAAAAATTATCAAAAAAGTACTCTTAAAAAGTGAATTAAAGAAAAAAGGTCGGGAGCTATTATATAGCAGCATATTACTTCCAGCCTCCATCTTCTAGCTTCCAGCTCTAACAACAATATTAACAATCCTTAACCCGTTATTATTTTAACCTTTTTCTTCAAAGCGTATCAAAAAAATAAATTCCTCATGACAGCTGATTCATTATTAAAAAACAAGCATCTTCTTTGGCGGGCAGGTTTTGGTGTAGGCATTCATCAAATTGATGATTTGAAAAACAAAAGCATTAAAACCTTAGTGGCTGAATTATTGAAAGAGGACAGTTTCAGTGAGATCACCTATGACACTCCTGATCCGGATTCGGCAGTGGATTACATGAACAGTACAGCTCCCGCAGAAAAGAAAAAAGAAATGCAGCGACTCAACAGGGAGCAAAACAATGAACTGAATCTCAATTTTCTGAATACAATTGTAAACAGCAGAGAACAGATGAGGGAAAAGATGGCGTTCTTCTGGCATGGGCATTTTGCTTCAAGAGTGGTCAACCCAAGGTTCAACAAACAACTTTTAAATACTCTCCGAAAGAATGCATTGGGAAATTTTAAAGATCTGCTTTTTGAAGTAAGCCAGTCGACAGCCATGCTTAATTTTCTTAATAATCAACAGAATAAAAAGGATCATCCTAATGAGAATTTCGCCCGTGAGGTGATGGAACTGTTTACTATGGGAAGGGGCAATTATACTGAAAAAGACGTAAGAGAAGGTGCCAGAGCTTTTACGGGATGGAGTTATGATAAGGAAGGAAATTTCAGAGAAAGGAAAAACCTCCATGATGAAGGCGCAAAGACTTTTTTAGGTAAAACGGGCAACTTTGATGGAAGCGATGTGCTCAATATTATTTTGGAACAGAAGGCAACAGCACAGTTTATAACAACGAAAATCTATAAATTCTTCGTTAATGAAAAACCCGATCAGGATATTGTCAACAAACTGAGTACAAATTTCTATAATTCAGGATATGACATCAAAAAACTGATGACTGAAATATTTTCAAGCACCTGGTTTTATGAGCAAAAGAATATCGGCAACCGTATAAAATCACCCATAGAACTGATGGCCGGTATGATGAGAATACTTCCTATGCATATTCAGAATCCTGAAAACCTCATCGTGTACCAGAAATTATTGGGACAGATGCTGCTTTATCCGCCTAATGTAGCAGGATGGCCGAACGGAAAAGCATGGATAGACAGTTCTACCCTGATGGTAAGACTTCAGATTCCACAGATATGGTCAGGGCTTCGCCCATTGGAATACAGTCCGCGACAGGATGATGATATCGATATGGGAATGAAATCCCGGGAAACAGCTTTAAACAAAAGCTTTAAAAATCCAAATATCACCATAGACTGGGATCGTATTGAAAAGCTCTTCGCTAATAAAAACTGTGAAGATTATCTTCTGCAGAATACTCAAAGTCTCGATATGAACTCTGTAAAGAATTTTTCTGACAAGAGTATAAAAATGAATGTCATCAACCTGATGTCTACCCCGGAATACCAGTTAATGTAGGTTCCAGGTTTTAGGTTCCAGGCAGCAGGTAATAGTGAACTGTCGTTTGACTTTACAACCTTTTATTTACTATATAATTTTTCATAAAAGTTTTATAAAAAAATAGTAGTAAAAATATAGCACAGTCCTCCAACCTAAAACCTGCCACCTGTCATCTGCTACCTATTATCTCCTTTACCCTAAAAACAAAATTATGTTAATCAAAAGAAGAGAATTCCTCAAAATAAGTTCACTGGCTACCGCTTCTATGCTAATGCCTAATTTCTTAAAAGCCATGACGCTGGATGAGGCTCTGAATCCCAATCAGAACATTCTAGTAGTTCTTCAGTTTACAGGAGGAAATGATGGTCTGAATACGATTATTCCAGCTAAAAATGATATTTATTTCAGAGAAAGAAAAACACTGGCTATTCAGGATTCAATACCGCTGACTGATGAAGCAGGAATCAATACGTCACTATCCTATTTTAAAGAACTCTTTGACAATGGAGAACTTTCTGTAATGAATAATGTAGGGTATCCCAACCCTGACAAATCCCATTTCCGAAGTATGGATATCTGGCAGTCAGCAAGCAGAAGTGATCAGTTTCTGGAAACAGGCTGGCTGGGACGTTTTCTTGACGAAGAATGCTACCGATGCGACCACCCTACCCAGGCACTGGAAGTAGATGATATGTTGAGTCTTGCCTTAAAAGGAGAAAATAATAAGGCTTTTGCCTTTAAAGATCCTAAAAGACTCTACCAAACCAGTCAGGAAAAGTATTTTAAATCTCTCTACGACCATCATCACGATGATGAAACTGTGTCTTATCTTTATCAGACTCTAGGCTCAACCATCAATAATGCCGATTATATCTTTGAAAAAAGTAAAACAAAAAAAACAGAACAGGTTTATCCAAATTCCCAGTTGGGAAAAGACTTTAAGACCGTTGCTTCTTTAATAAAATCTGATATCAATACACAGGTTTATTATCTTTCGATCGGAAGTTTTGATACCCATGTCAATCAGAATGACCGACAGAAAAAGTTATTCAATGATATCAATGAAGCTGTAAAATCATTTGTTGCCGATATGAAAAGTAACGGACTTTTCAATAATATCCTGCTGATGACATTCTCAGAATTTGGGCGCCGTGTGGCTCAGAATGCCAGCAACGGAACAGACCACGGGACAGCTAATCAAATGTTTTTTATCAGCGGAAACCTTAAAAAGAAAGGCATTCTGAATGCTCTTCCCGATTTACAGAATCTGAATGACGGCGACCTAATCTACAAAGAAGATTTCAGAAAAGTATATGCTACCATCCTGAAAAACTGGCTTAAAGCAGATTCTTCTAAAGTATTGGGATGGAAGGATGGGATTTATGATTTTGTGTAGAAAAACCGAAATTCCTACGGAATGACACAATTGTAATGATAGTTTATCCGTACAGTTTGTCATTCCGTAAGAATCCAGCCGATGTTATCTGTCAGAAAACAGCATTGGAGAAAGCTATTCCATAAGAAATATTTGAGTTGAAGACTTAGGAATTCCCCTCCTTCGGAAGGGTGTCGAAAATTCAAAGAATTTTTGACGGGGTGGTTCTCAGCATTCATCAAAAATATCCATTACAACAAAAAAAGAGACTGTACATAACTCTGACAGTCTCTTTTCAATAATTTTAAATTTTAACTACTTGTACGTTTAAGCCGTAATCTGCTTTGGTTCTTTTTCTTTCTGATCTTCCTTTTTATCAAGTTTCTCAGATATTTTTTTAACAATATATTCTATCGCTATGGGTGCCAGGATCGCAATTAATGCTTTAAATATTCTTGATTTCATAATATAATATGGTATTGTTAAGTTATTAATACAATTTCCAAGCCAAGATAAAATGGACAAAAAATTTAGTTTTCATCAGGAACAATCAGACTTTGATAGTTTTTACGACCAGCATTGAACTTTTCTTCCATTTTCACTCTTAATTTTCGGGGTTTATGAACAATCAAACTGTCCCCAAACCCAAGCAGCAATCTTTCTAATTCAAAATTGATCTGAACACAAATTTTAAAGAGTGTTCCTTCATGATCTTCTCTGATGATTTCCTGACTTTTATGCAGTGGTTTGGTCTTCACGTAAGGAGCATTTCCTGCATCTACCCAGAAAATCACATTTCTCGGATCCATTGACTCTGAAACGGTAACTCCTACAATATCTTTGAAGTATTCATCGCCATCCAGATCTTTATCAATATAGGGAAGACTTTCATCTGTTTCAATACTTTCCATCCTATCCAGAGCCAGATTGTACATTTTCTGCTTATAAAGACAGATCAGAAACCAGCGGTTGTTGAATTCCTTCAACAGCTGCGGGTGTACGGTAAATACATTGGATTCTCTTGCCGTAAAGCTTTTGTAAAGAATCTTCAGTACTTTTTTATTGGCAATACTTTCATATAGGATATCAATATGCTCCAGTCCTTTCAGCTGCTCATTTTTATCCAGGTGAATAATTGATTTCTGATTGGTGGCATGAATTGAGTCTTCCAGTTTCTGAATAACCCCATTCATCTCTTTGAACATGGAAAAGTCCTTGAACTGTTTTAAAATCTGGACCGCATTGTTCATGGCCTTCAGATCACTTTCATTCACAGAGATATTATGAATACTATATTCCGGATCACTGTAGCGGTAGTATTTTCTTTCGTAGACTTCAATAGGAGCTTCATACCCGAATTTCTCACTCCGCATATTCTGAAGATCGAGCTGAACCGTCCGTTTACTTACATAAGATTCTTTTCCTTCAAATTCAAATAATGCTTCTGAACATTCGTCAATGAGATCTTCCAGCGTATATTTCCTGTATTTGTTTTTAAGACATTTATCTAATGTTTTATACCGGATCAGAGCGTTTTTATTGGATGACATACCTTAGTGTTTAATGATTGGTGTTGTTAAATAAGCTGTTCGCTTATTCAGTTTTGCTCTTTTCTAAAAGTTATTTTTCCTTTAAGGCATTTTCGTCAAAAGTAACTCCTTCCCAGCCAAACTTCATAAAGTTCCGGATATTCTGGTGATCACTTCCCTCAGGATTTTTCAATACATCTTCCCTGTAGAATTCACCAAAAAGCCAAAGTGTCTCTTCTTTGGTCAGGTCCTGAATGCTTGCAAAGCTGAAAAGCTTACACGAACCATTGTTCTGTCCTGCCTGATTTGTTGTATCCCCGTTTTGAAAAGCTGTAGGAGTAAACTCATAATTTTCATCAATGTAAGCGATAACATCACCAAACTGAATCGTTTCCGGAAAATGTTTTAATTGTTCTAATAGTACCATAACTGCAGATTTTAATTTTGTTTTATATTATTTCAGGCTTATGTACCAATTCACGGATCAGCTTTCTGGCCTTTTTATAACTTTTTGTAAAAATAATTAAAATTTCTTTATCTACGCAAAACTATTGCGCAATAATGATATTACTTTGCATCATCAAAATGAAACAACATGGAATTTAATGGAAATCATTTAATCGAATTAGGATACAGACCAGCAAAATGGTTTAAAGATGCCATTAGCTATATCAACGAGAATAATCTGGATGAACATCAGATCACAGAGTATCTGGTACAATTCAAACAGCCGGATATTATTCCGCTTCACGAAACAGCTAAAGATTTTATGATCAACATACGAGCTGAAGACGAAAGTGAAAACGATAATGTGGAAAAAGTAATCAGAACGATGAAAGTTCTGATGAAAACGCCCACACTAATTGGTGGAGCTATTATGCCTGATGCCTGTCCTACAGGTCCTGAAGGTCATATTCCAGTAGGAGGTGTGGTAATTGCCAAGAATGCGATTCATCCGGGATTCCATAGCGCTGATATCTGTTGTTCAGTGATGCTGACGGATTTTGGAAAAATAAATCCTAAAGAGGTACTGGATGCTGCACATTCTGTAACACACTTCGGATATGGAGGAAGACCAAGAGGTGAGCAGATGCCGATGTCTCAGGAACTGATGGATGCTTTCAGAGAAAATAAATTCTTAAATGATGAAAAACTGATCAGCATTGCCCGTTCTCATATGGGGACTCAGGGAGACGGAAACCACTTCCTTTTTGTAGGAATTTCTAAAAATACCGGAAATACTATGATGGTAACTCATCACGGTTCAAGAGCACCGGGAGCGGCTTTATATGATAAAGGAATGAAGACAGCCAACCGTTTCAGACAGGAACTTTCTCCTGAAACATTGAGAGAAAACGCCTGGATTCCTTATGATACTGAAGAAGGTAAATCCTATTGGGAAGCCCTTCAGCTGATCAGACAATGGACAAAAGAAAACCATACTTCCCTTCATGATGCAGTTTTGAATAAGCTGGAAATGGAGAAGGAAAACAGATATTGGAATGAGCATAACTTCGTTTTCAAAGATGGAGATCTGTTCTATCATGCAAAAGGGGCAACTCCACTGGATGATAAATTCATGCCTGATATCACGGGACCAAGACTGATTCCGTTGAATATGGCAGAACCGGTACTGATTGTTCAGGGAAAAACAAATGAAAGAAACTTAGGTTTTGCCCCGCATGGAGCCGGAAGAAATTTCAGCAGAAGCCAGCATAAAAGATCTTTGGCTCATAAAACAACTGAAGAAATTTTCAATGAGGAAACAGAAGGATTAGATATCCGTTTCTATTCCAATGAAGTTGATATTTCTGAGCTTCCGAGCGCTTATAAAAGTGCTAAGAACGTAAGAGCACAGATTGAAGAATACGGACTTTGCGAAGTTTTGGATGAAGTAATGCCTTACGGGTGTATTATGGCCGGAGATGTTGAGAAGAATGCACCATGGAAGAGAAAGAAGAAATATAGAAAAGCATAATTCTTAATTTAAATACAAACCATAAAGGTTGAAAAAAACTAATGACCAACCTTACAGGTATAAAAGCCTGTAAGGTTAATGAAAACTTTTTTCATAACGGCAGGGGCAGTAGCTCAGATGGTTAGAGCAACAAAAATTACTTTTCGCTGCAGGCAACTAAAGTTCCTATAAATCGCCAAGATTGTGGGTCACAGGTTCGAGTCCTGTCTGCTCCTCAAAACAATGAAAATGCTTATATTCACTTATCAGTCATTTTCATATGTTAAAAAAATTAAAGGCAAAGAAAGTTCCTATATTTCCAGATTTACTTTCCGCTTTTTTACACATTATAAGGCAGAGGGAGTTCCTATATTTTTTGGATAAATTACTCCCCGCTTTTTATAAACTATAGGTAAAAGGAGTTCCTATACCCTTCACTTTTAATGAATATACTCCTCACTTATTTTTTTAACTTAAAACAATGAAAACACTACAATTATTCAATGCGGTATTGGCCAGAGAATCAAATGCAGAGCCATTTATTTCTAATGACGGTTTTATTATTGAACCAAATGCAGTTTGGGCAAAGAATGAAATCATCTCTTATTATGCCAAGGAAAAACTGAATGGGAATGATTTGAATAAAACATTTCATAAATCCTGGGAGAAAATAAAAAATACTTCCAGAATAGAATTGTTTTTTGAACAAATCAGACATTATATTTCAACCTATGGAAGTAATTTTCAGAGTGAAATTTATATTCCTGAAGAACTATTGAATGTTCCTGATGCAAAGTTGATTTTTAAAGTAATCAAGGCTTATACAGTAGAAGAAATGCAGGAAAAATGCCTTTCTCTCCTAAAGTCCGGAATCGCTTTGAAAGAAGAAACCATTGATGATTTGCTGTATATGCTGCATACGGAACTGGAATATGATTTCACAGGAAAAGAAAATATCAGAAATAAAGAAGCCATTATAAAAATAGCTGATCTGTACGATATTTATCCTGAAAATCCTGTTGAGTTTTTCCGTTATGTCATTTATAAAACGACGAATACAACGCTTTTAATCAAAAACGATGAATTGATTACTTTAATTAAGCAAAGTAATTTTAATCCAACCTATCTGTTTGAAAGTTTTGGGCAGAAAAAACTGGCAGAAATTTTCAACAGATTTAAGCCTTTATTCCTTGCTTATAAAAACAGAGCTCCCAAAGCCATTAATAAAATTTCAAAGCTCTCTAAAGTAAATCATAAGCCATTAGTCTCAAACCCGTTGAATGATGCTACCAATACATTACTGGAAAACAGTGATTGGCATTGGCTTGAAAATGCAACACCATTTGCATTATTTAAAGCACTGTCAGCGTGTTACTCAAGAATGTATGGTCAGGATACTTTTGTCTACAGAGTCAGAAACGGAAAATCATGGGTGAAAAAAGGTAAGGAAACTTACGTGAATCAATTCAACTATGAATTTATTTTAGATTTCCTGAAACTGAAGTATGAAAATATTTCCGGAAAGAAATTCTATTTTCCTGAGAATGTAGAATTTGCATTACCAACTTCTGAAAAAATGTTTGTTGGAAATATTCCTACCGGAACCCGTTTTTATAGTGAAAGACTGGCAGTAGGTATTTATTGGGAAGATCAGTGGGGAGCCAGTGATCTTGACCTTTCGGGATTGAATATCGCAGGAAAAATAGGTTGGAACGCTGCTTATAATCATGGTGACGGACAATTGATGTATTCAGGAGATATGACTTCTGCTCCCAATGGTGCCGTTGAATATCTTTACGCCAATAAAGGACACTGTGCACCAACACTTGTTATGAATAACGTTTTCAGCGGAGAGGCAAATTGTGGATATAAAATCGTGATCGGAAAGGGAGATGATATTTCCTACGACTATATGATGAACCCTAACCATCTTTTTGCTGAAGCCAGATGTAACTCGGTTCAGAAGCAAATGATTCTGGGAATGCTGGTCACAAAAAACGAAAAGCAATGTTTTGTGCTATTGAATTTCGGAGCCGGACATTCTCATGTTTCAGGAAATAGTGAAGTTTCCACTATGGCAACAAGTGCATTATACCAGCAATGGTTTGAAGCGATGTCTTTCAATGATCTTATTAAAGAACTGGGAGCAGAGATTACAACAGAAAAAGCAGAAGCTGACTTTGATTTTTCTCTGGAAAGCCTGGAAAAAGATAGTTTTATCAGAATTTTTAAATAAATTCTTTCACGTCATCTGATGGTATCAGGTGGCGTTTTTTGTGGATAAAAGTGGCTGGATTCCTTCGGAATGACAAACTATATGGGTAAGACCATCATTACAATTGTGTCATTCCGTAGGAATCTAAACATCATATTCTAGTTAGTAAAGAACTTTACAGTGTCTATACATTTATCTTTTTAACAGAAAAGATGCCTGCATCTACATTAATGATCACTTTCTTTCCATAATCAATCTGAATACTGAACATATTTTCCAGCGGAAACTGAAGCACAGTCTGAACAATCAGACGAATGACTCCGGCATGCGTGGCAATGAGAACTTTATGTATATCTTTTTTCTGAATTAATGCATTCCAAAAATTGAGAACACGGGTCTGCATTTCAAGGAGATTTTCTCCGCCAGAAGCTTTGATATTGACAAAATCTTTGTACCAGGGATTGATTTCTTCTTCCGGAATATCAGTCCATTTTTTCAGTTCCCAGTTCCCGAAATTCATTTCCCGAAGTCTTTCATCTGTCCGATAATCGAATTTAAAATAATCAGCTAAAAGACAGCAGCGTTGGGAAGGACTGGAGATTATCATATCATAATCATCATCTATCTCCAACTTTTTAAAATCTTCAGGATACTCTTTTCTTAAAGGCATTTCAGCAAAACCATAACATAGATTTTCCGGATTTTCTACGGCAGTATGACGGATTAAATGAATTTCCATACGATCATTGTTCCTAAGTAAAATAAAACTTCACAAACCTGCTGCACAGATCCCAGACAATCGCCTGTATAGCCGCCGATATGCTTTTTAAAATACCAACCCATATATATTTTCCCCAAATAAGCCAGCGCAAAAGCGAAAATCAACCGCCAGTCCGGAATCAGGGCAAAAGCAATTAAAACACTGACGAATCCTACCAGCAATGCCATTTTATCCAATGGTTTATTGGCCAAAGGTTTCGATTTACTGACATCAATATCAGTAACATATTGGTGGGTATAAATCATAGTTCCTGAAATAAACCGGCTTGTTGTATGAGCTAAAACGATAATGCCTAAAACTCTCAATGGCGCAACGGCCCCCAAAGCCTGAATACCGTAGAATTTCAGAGCAAAAAGCAGGATAATACCAATCGTTCCATACGCTCCTACCCGGCTGTCTTTCATAATAGTCAGTATTTTTTCCTTTCCATAGCCGCCACCGAAACTGTCGCACATATCTGTAAAACCATCTTCATGAAAAGCTCCGGTAAGCAAAACACTGGAAATCATCATTAAAACAATTCCAATTTCCAAATTAAAAAGTACCGTGGAAAGATAAAGGATTACCGCATTGATGAGTCCTATTAACAACCCAACCCAGGCAAAATATTTTTGGGATCTGTTCATAATCTCACTGGAATATGGAATGGTAAACGGAACCGGGATTCTTGTGAAAAACATCAGCGCTGTTGCAAAGTAGATCAGTTCATTCTTGAGGACTTTCATTGTTTTTTAGATATAAAAACCGGGATTAATCAATTTCAGTAAAATTAGGAAAGCTTTCAGATATGATCAAAAGATAAATGGGAAAAATGAAAAACATGAATGTTATCACCTTACTATTTTCACTTTAAATACAGTGTTTTTTTACTTTTGCACCATTAATAACCATGAAAAAAAACAAATGAAAAAAGCGTATTTCGTTGGATTATGTCTTATATCCATAGTAAGCTGTTCAGCTCCCGGTGATGAACTGGAAAATGTAAATGAATCACAAGCCTTAAATTCATCCGGAAAAAACATGCTGGCAAAAGGAGGCTTCAGAGATAACCCTGATACACCCACTCCTCCTCCTGCAGGAATCTGGTCTAAATCTTTTTATTTAACTAATCCTATTTACGGTTTCTACAGTGATCTTACTAAAAAATATCTATACAATACCTCCCCTTTACCATCCGAACTTCCTAAATCCTATCCCGGATTAAGCTATTATTTTCAGGAGAGATTATTAGGTTCTGCAGATGGCCCCGGTCCGGTAATTACAAGATGGTTTCATACAGGAACTAATGATCTGGTATTAACGACTAACCCTAATGAGCTTACAGGTCAAAGTTACTGGGAAAAAAGAGATCTCGGTACCAGTTATAACGGTGATGAGCCAGGAAGCTTTCCTATTTACAGGTATTTTAATGGTGATAAAAAGACCCACTTCTATACGAGAGATAAGAATGAATTGGGGGATGGAAAAGATGGATTTGTTTATGAAGGTATTTCCTTCTACCTGAAAGAATCAGAGCCTAAAGCTTTCAGAATTCGTGACGGAGAATTTTTCCAGGATACCAGCACAGGAGCAGTTTATCTTGTCTTTGAAAGTACTTTAAGACGTATTGATTCCTGGTCTGTTGTGAATGGATTGTTTGATTTTAAACCAGATCCAAGAACCGGAAAATCTAAAGAGTGGAAACTTTTAAAAGTTAACAATATCAACGACTATACCGGAGAGAGAGGACCTGATATTACCTCAGCCAATCAACTGGTACAAAACACCAATGACGGCAAAATATATTTAGTGGATGACGGTTTATACAGATACATTCCTACTGAACTGATTTTTAAAATCTATAATTTTAATGAGGATGCGATCCAAAAGAAACCTATAAGAATGATGTTTACTGGTAAAGATGTTGCCAAGACTTACTAACAGATTGCATTGATACATAAAAGGGGCTTCATTGCCCCTTTATTATTTTATAAAGCTTAAGACGATTTATTGGAAATGTGAGCATCTTCAAAACTTGACATTTCATTCAGGAAATTAACCGCACTTTGAATAATTGGATAGGCCAATGCACAGCCTGTTCCTTCACCAAGTCGCAGATTCAGATTTAAAATAGCTTTCTCCCTCATCAGTCCCAACAATTGAGGGTGGGCATTTTCATTGCTTACATGACAGAAAATGCAATTGTTCAGGATTTCAGGATTCTTTTTCCATACCGTTGCTACTGCTACCGTTGCAATAAATCCATCTACCATAATCAGCATATTATGATGATAAGCTTCTTCAATGGCTCCGATCATTTGTGCAATTTCTAATCCGCCAAAGATTTGAGCAATTTCATCCTCAGTCATTTCAGACGGATATTTCTCTATCGCTTCTGTTAAGATACTGATCTTATTTTGTAACTGGTGGTCATTCAAACCTGTTCCGCGTCCTATACAATTGGTAATCGGAATGTCAAACAGTTTGCTCATCATCAATGAAGAAGCTGAAGTATTCCCGATTCCCATTTCACCGAAACCAATGATATTACAGTCCTTTCCAGCAATTTCAGCAACTACAGCCTTTCCATTTTTAAGTGCCAGCTGGTATTCTTCAAAAGTCATGGCTGGTTCTTCCAGGATATTACGGCTGGATTTTCTGACTTTTTTATAAATCAGATTCAGCCCTTCAGGAAAATCAAAATTCACTCCGGCATCTACAATTTTAATCTTAATACCATGCTGTCTGCAAAAAACATTGATGGCTGCACCACCACCCAGAAAATTCATGACCATCTGATAGGTTACTTCCTGTGGGTAAGCACTTACGCCTGCAGCAGCAATTCCGTGATCGGCAGCAAAAACCACCATATGAGGATTCAATAACTGTGGTGAAGTGGTCTTCTGAACCATTCCGATTTTGTGAGCAAGGTGTTCCAAATGTCCTAATGCACCTAACGGTTTTGTCTTAAAATCAATTTTATGCTGTAATTCTGATGATAACATGGATATTAAATGTAGTTATGTTAAATTGAGAAAGTGCAATATTAGTGAAATGAGGAAGAATTTGTACCTTTTTCAGTAGTTTTTATAAGCTTAGGGCTGCAAGTTAGATACACACCCTCAAACTCTCTCACACTAAAACTTTCAAACACAAAAATTCTACGTAAGAACATTGCGCACACCATTCTTTCCTTTGCATTATAAATCAAAAACAATGACACCAAAAATACTTGAAAAAATAAAAGAAGTTGAGGCAAGCCGGGGTGTAGAAGTCCTTCTT
This sequence comes from Chryseobacterium sp. 22543, assembly GCF_052044565.1. NCBI lineage: Bacteria > Pseudomonadati > Bacteroidota > Flavobacteriia > Flavobacteriales > Weeksellaceae > Chryseobacterium > Chryseobacterium sp. 22543. The sequence goes on along the minus strand of NZ_JBQENH010000002.1, from coordinate 135,222 downwards.
GCAGTAGAATCAGGAAGCAGAGCCTGGGGTTTTGCCTCTCCTGACAGTGATTATGATATACGTTTCATATACCGTCATGAAAAAGACTGGTATCTTTCTCCATGGGATAAAGATGAAACGATAGAATTTATGACGGAAGACGACCTGGACGGCTCCGGGTGGGATCTGCGAAAAACCTTTCATCTTTTGCTGAAATCGAATGCGGCTTTACTAAGCTGGTTTTATTCTCCAATAGTATATAAAGCAAATGAAAAGTTTGTAGAACTGTTCAGCCCGTTGGCAGACACCTGTTTTTCTCCGGTTGCGGTTTCTTATCATTATTTAAGTATGAGCAAGAAATATCTGGAAGCCTGCAGAAGTGATAAAGTAAAATTAAAAAGTTACTTTTATTGCTTACGAACCACATTAACAGGAAAATGGATCGTAGAAAAAGGAACAGTTCCTCCTGTATTGTTCAGTGAACTGCTTGTTTTAACCGATGTAGAAACCAGACGAAAAATAGAAGATCTTATCACCTTAAAAGCAACCAAAGGAGAATCTTATTATCACCCGAATGATTGGGAACTGTTTGAATTTCTGGAGAAAACAATCGCTGAGAATGAAGAAAAATCGAAAAGTCTGTCAGGAGGAAAAGCGGATAAGGGTGAGATGGAGAGGGTTTTTAGGGAAATATTAGCGCTATAATTTAAACCATTTGAAGTGCTTTGGAAGTAATTGTGAACAGCTGTAGTAAAAATTAATATCCATGGAAAAAGAAAACTCTTTTATTAAACATTGTAATATCATACAGTCAAAGTATGGAATTGTAATACCAGAAAATATACAGACTTATTTTGCCAAATTTTCAGAAGATTCCGACAATTTTTATTATCAGGTACTTAAAAAAGCCGATGATTATAAAATATTTTACACTAAAGAATTTGTTGAGTTTATTATCGGGAAATATGCAGATTCTGCTATAGATTTTGAATTTCTTCAAAATATGATTGATGAGGGGAATTATGAATATTCATTGCTTGAAAAAAAATTTGTCTCTGAAAATATTGATTTTTCTTTTTTGAATACATGTCTTCAGGAATATGATTCAATTCCTTTTTATATTGGAATTTACACATTTGAAACCTGTGGAGGTGAAGAATTCCTAATCATTAATGATGATAAAACCGGGTATATTGCAGGGCGTTCTCACTATGATTTTGAAAAAATTGAAATTAATGCGAGTTCCATTAAATATCAAAAAATTGACTTCATCAAAAAGCTACAATTTAAATAATTAAAATGACCATCCAAGACCTAAAAAATAACAACCTTCTCCTCTTCGAAGCCATTTCCGGAAGCCGGGCTTTCGGGCTGGCAACGGAGAATTCTGATACGGATATCCGTGGTGTGTATTACTTGCCGAAGGAAGATTTCTTTGGCCTGAACTATATTCCGCAGATTTCCAATGAGACAAATGACATTACGTATTATGAAATCGGGAGATTTGTTGAACTGCTGCAGAAAAACAATCCCAATATTCTTGAAATTCTGGCCAGTCCGGAGGATTGTATCCAATATAAACATCCGTTGATGGATTTGTTGAAAACTGAAGATTTTCTATCAAGACTATGTAAAGATACCTTTGCTGGCTATGCTGTTTCACAGATTAAAAAAGCAAAAGGTCTCAACAAAAAGATTTTAAATCCTATCGATAAAGAGAGAAAATCTGTTCTGGATTTCTGTTTTATTCTTGAAGGACAAGGTTCTGTACCCTTGAAAAAATGGCTTCTTGAATTCCCATCCTCTGGAGGGGTGTCCGTAGGACGGGGTGGTTTATCACAAGAGAAATGCGGATTAATAAGCATTGACCATACAAAAGGAACGTATGCTTTATTTTATGATGACACTGAAACATTGGGATATAAAGGTGTTATCCAAAATGAAGAGGCAAACCAGGTTTCTGTCTCATCCATTCCTAAAGATGAAAAACCTGTTGCTTATATGTTCTGCAACCTCGATGCCTACTCTGTGTACTGCAAAGACTACAGGGAATACTGGAAATGGGTGGCTGAGCGCAATGAAGACCGCTATAATGTCAATCAGAATCACGGACAGAATTACGACAGCAAGAACATGATGCACACGATCCGGCTGCTGCAGTCCTGTGAGCAGATTTTTAAAACCAGCTCACTGACGATCCTCGTAGAAAACCGTGACGAACTGTTAGATATCAAAGTAGGCAATCAATCGTATGAAAACGTAATGCAAAAGGCAGAAAACCTTATAGAATCAATAGAAAATCATTATTCTGCCTCCAGTCTTCCTGACGGGCCGGATCTGGAAAAAACAACAAAAATATTAATTCAGATCAGAGAAAAACTGTACGGAGATAATGATGAATTATAAATGATGAATGATGAATGTGGGACTGCTGAATTCCGGCATTCCCACTCTCTTACTCTCAAACATTCTCACTCTCCAAAACTCACTTCTTCGAAGCCTTTGCTATCGGATTATAATCCAGACAGATTTTGATCCAGTATTCAAAATCATCTGCTTTTTTAAAACCAATGGGTTCTACATAGCAATACCCATTGAGCTGCTTCCCTTTCATAATCATCGGCAGAAAACCTTTTTTCTCCGAAACCTCATCTTCCAGCTCAGGATCATAACGGCACATCAGGTTGTCATGACTGATATTGATGCACATCTTCCCGTTCACCAGAAAAGACAGTCCGCTGAACATTTTCTTCTCTTCAACCTCAATATTTTCTACCATTGAAAGCCGTTCACGTACCCGCTCGGCAAGTTCAGTACTGTAAGCCATGATTTCTATCTTTTTGTTATTTAAAATTAATTAAAAACTTTGATTATCACATTATTCTATCGGTTTTTTTGAGAAGCATCAAATTTAAAAAAATAAAATTTTATTTAAATTAATTATTGTTTTACGATAATTAATTATACATTTGCAATAGTAATTAATGTTCGTGCCATGAACCAGACCAAAATTATTTCAAGGATTTTATTTTATATCTGCTCTGTATTGTCAGCTGGATATTTAATCACTTTTGTGTACTCTATATTCTGTCTTATCACCGGATTTGCGGTTACACCTTACAAAGAGGGAAAGTTTCTCCACATCAATTATCCGTTTACAGAACAGCCATTTCTGAATATCGAAAACAATTACTCCTATATGATTTTTTCATTTCTGGCTGTACTCATCACGTATGGAATCTTTTTCTGGTTATCTGCCAGGGTTTTCAAAGTATTTTTCCAGCAGAAACTGTTTACGCAGGAAAATATCAATCAGCTTAAGAAATTTTACCTGTACAATATTTTTATTCCCCTTCCGCTGGTGATTATCGCGAGTTTCTTTGTGGAAGTAGAAAGTATGATATGGGGACTGGTGTTTATTCACTTTATGCTTGGAATTTTCTGTCTGTTTCTTGCGAATATCTTTAAGCAAGGACTACATTTGCAAAACGAACAAGACCTATTTATTTAAAATGCCAATTATAGTCAACTTAGATGTGATGCTTGCCAAACGAAAAATGCAGAGTAAAGAATTGGCAGAAAAACTGGGTATCACGCCCGTCAACCTCTCTATCCTTAAAACCGGAAAAGCCAAAGGGGTCCGCTTCGATACGCTTGAAGCCATCTGTAAAATCCTGGAATGCCAGCCCGGCGATATTCTTGAATTTAAAGAGTAAACGGGATTCGAGGTACGAGTTTCGGGTTGGTGAGTTTGAAGATGAATGTGTAAAAATTCCGCATCTAACTTTTAACTTCCAGCTAACCTCCAAACCCTAAACTTTAAACTTTAAACCTCTAAAATCGCTGCCGAAAGGCCGCCTGTCCTTCTATTCCCCAAACACAACATTATGAATACATTATCCATCAACAACTTAAGTCTTACCTATAAAAATGGTTTTCAAGCCATTAAGGACATTTCTCTCGACATCAAAAACGGAATGTTCGGACTGCTGGGACCCAACGGAGCCGGAAAATCATCTCTGATGAAAACCATTGTGGGGCTTCAGAAACCAACATCGGGAACGATTCTTTTCAATGAAGTAGATATTATCAAGAATCCCGATTATATCAAACAGAATCTTGGATTTCTTCCTCAGGATTTTGGAGTTTATCCGAAAGTATCAGCCTACGACCTATTGGAACATATTGCTGTATTAAAAGGTATCACCGATAAAAACCAACGTAAAAATCAAATTCTGGGTCTGCTTGAAAAGGTCAACCTTTCTGATTTTGCTAAAAAAGAAGTACACACCTTCTCAGGAGGGATGAAACAGCGTTTTGGTGTAGCTCAGGCATTATTGGGAGATCCGAAAATTATCATTGTGGATGAGCCTACTGCCGGATTGGATCCTGAAGAACGCAACCGATTCAATACATTGCTCAATGATATCAGCCAGGAGGTTATCGTTATTTTGTCAACTCATCTCGTTGAAGATGTCAGAAATCTTTGCTCAGAAATGGCAGTGATGAACCACGGACAGATTCTCAGAAAAGGGAATCCCGGAAAATTAATTGCAGCGCTGGACAACAAAATCTGGTCAAAACCTATTGACAAAACCGAACTGGATACTTATAGTTCCAACTATGAGATCATCAGCAGACAGCTTCTCGAAAGAGAACTTCATATTACCGTATTTTCTGAAGAATCTCCCAAAAATTTCAGTTCCGTAACTCCTTTATTGGAACACGTTTATTTCCATACACTCACTCAAAAACCTTAATCATGAACACTATATTTTTATTTGAAGCCAGACGCACTAGCAAGCACTGGCTCACCTATCTTGTGGCCTTACTTTTAGCAGCTCTCGGTATTTTTTGCGGGAGCCAGTTTAATCTTTCAGTAGGAGAAGGAATTTATTTAAACTCACCCTATACCATCGGTTTTATGACCGGAATGCTGAGTCTTACCGTTATTTTTTTTGCCAGCGTGTATACCTTACAGCTGTTGTTTAAAGATCAGGATTCAAAATTTGACCATATTCTGTTTTCATTTCCTTTTTCAAAGTCCACTTACCTGAAAGGGAAATTCACCACTTATTTCCTCCAGACCTTTGTAAGTTTTTCATTTCTGATGACAGGATTTCTCATAGGACAAATCATGCGTACCGGCAGTGAAATGCAGGAAGGTTTTAATATCATTCATTACATCTATCCACTATTGATCTTCGGCCTTATCAACAGCTTTTTTGTCTGCAGTTTCCTGTTTCTTATTTCATTTATTGTTAAGAAAAAACTACTGGTTGTAGTGGGCGGGCTGCTTCTGTATGTGTTATATATGATTGTTTTACTGTTTTCCAACTCTCCTTTTATGGCGGGAAGTTTGCCCCAGTCTTTAGAGACACAACAGCTTTCGGCTTTGATTGACCCTTTTGGACTGTCTGCTTATTTCATGCAGGCCCGTGATCTGAGTTCATATCAGAAAAATATTCAGATGGTTCCTTTTACAGGTTATCTGCTGTTCAACAGACTCTTATTTATCCTGATATCAGTTGGATTTCTTCTTCTTTCATTCAGGTTATTTTCATTCTCCAATGTATCCGGAAAGAAAGTAAAAACATCGGGACCTATTCAGTTATTATCTGAAACGGATAGATCAGAATATTCAACTGTTTCAGCAAACTTTGGCGGATCGGCTTCTTCTCGGGCTGTATTTTCTTTTGTAAAAATCGACCTTACGTATCTGTTCAAAAGCATTGCTGTTCCTGCTGTTTCTATCCTCCTTTTATTTTGTGTCGGCATGGAAATGTATGCCGAGATTGAAAAAGGAATTCGCCTTCCGCAGAAATATGCCGGTTCTGGACTTATGGCGACAACTATTTCAGAGAATTTCCATCTGCTTGGCCTTCTTATTTCAGTGTATTTTCTGAACGATATCTTATGGAGAAGCCGGTCTTCCGGATTTTTCCTCATTGAAAACAGTACTTATTTCTCCAAAAACAGAGTAACCGGGCATTTTATTTCAATCAGCCTCCTGCTGTTTTTCTTTACAGGAATTTTAATTGCTGAGGGAATTGTTTTCCAGGCTGCCTATCAGTATTTTTATATCGACTGGAGGGCTTATCTGGGTGTTTTCCTTTTCAACACTTTCCCCTTGATCCTTTTTTCCGGATTGATCCTTCTGATTAATGACAGAATTCCTAATAAGTTCATTGCACTCGCAGTTTCCATTCCCGCAGTTTTTGTATTGTCCGGTCCTGTTTCCGGGAAAATCATCTCCTACCCTCTTTTCAGAATATTTTCAGATTTTAAAGGCACTTACAGTGATTTTAACGGCTATGGGATCTATGAAAAGGCTTTTGCACAAAGACTTCTGTTCGGAACGGGTATCATCTGTACTTTATGGATGTTTAATCATTTTATAAGGATTAAAAAAATCTCTGTCATTCCTTCTGGTCTCAGTATTCTTCTGCTGATTTCAGGAATTTTTGCCGGAGTATTTTTTATGAAAGGATATGTTCCTAAAAATGAAGACCTGGCTATCTTAAGCTCAGTAGAATATGAAAAAAACTTCCGGAAGTATGAAAATCTGCCACAGCCTGATATTACTGATATTACCACAGAAATCAATCTTTATCCTTCAGAAAACGCCTATCAGATTATAGGGAAATATACTCTTACCAATCAAACCGGTCGGCCCATCAATAAAATACTCATCAACTTTAATGAGGATCTGAAACTTGAATCTGCCGTATTGATATCGGGTCGGGAAACCATGAAAATTAACAAAAACACTAAAGAAGTTGTATTAAAACAGGCTATTCAATCGGGCGAGACAGCTTCCCTGAATTTCAACCTGTTTTACCAATGGTTTGCGGTCAATGGCCATCAATCCTTTAATTCCGTTATTGAAAACGGTTCTTTTATGAGGATCAGCAGATATTATCCCACCATCGGTTATCAAAAGGATTATGAAATTCAGGATGAAAAACAACGCAGCCAATTCAGATTGGGAAAACTTACGGAACTGAAGAAGCCGGAAGCTCCTGAAGTAGTAAAAAAGGATTTCATTAATCTCAATATGACTGTTTCTACTGAAGAGAATCAGACAGCCATAGGCACAGGAGACCTAGTAAAGAAATGGACAAAATCCGGCCGTCATTATTTCCGGTATAAAGCAGATCAGATTCCTTTCCGGTTTGCCGTTTCTTCAGCTAACTATGAAATAAAAAGTGAGCGCTATAAAGGAATCACCATCAATATCTTTTATCATCAAAAACATTTTGAAAACGTAGATCATCTTCTGGAAAACGCAAAGCTTACTTTGGATTACTGCCAGCAGAATTTCGGGAAATATCCTTTTGCAACCATTAATTTTGCAGAGATTTCTTCTTTCACCAGAGGCTTTGCTGCAACAGCTTATCCTTCTGCAGTCTTTATGCCTGAAGATATGGTTTTCCATGCCAATATACAGGCGGATAAAAAACAGGATGTCATCAATGAATTGGCTGGTCATGAGCTTTCCCATCTCTGGTGGGGAAACAGCCAGATCAATCCTGACAATAGAGAGGGTTCTGTAATGCTAACCGAAACACTGGCTATGTATACGGAAATGATGCTTTACAAAAAAATGCACGGAAGAGAAAAAATGATGGAAAGAATCCAGGTGCATGAGCAGATTTATGACAATGAAAAAGGATTGTCTGAAAATGTTCCGATCTATAAAACTACAGGAGATGTTCCTCATATTTCTTATTCCAAAGGTGCTGCAGCCATGGTAGAATTGAGCAATTTAATTGGTGAAGAGAACGTGAACACGGCTTTAAAAAGCTTTCTGAACAATAATCAATATCCCAAGAAACCCTCTTCACTGGATCTGATTAATGAATTTTACAAAGCTGCTCCGAATGCCTCAGTCAGAAAACAGATCGACAGATTATTCAAAACCACAGAAAATATAACGTTTACTTCAGAGTCGAAAAATGCTTCTACAAAGACAAATCAGAAATAATTTACAAACCGTTTTTAATTTTTTAAAAAATATTTTTCAGGAATTGTAACAAAATAAAAAGGGATTCTACCAATTAGTTGATATATCAATAATTGATAAGTCATTTTAAATTCTGAAATATGGAAAAGTTAAATTCAATTATATTCTACAACATAGACAAAGCAATCAGAGCCTACAGAAACTATGCACAGCGGCAGCTGAAAGCGCATGGCTATACGATCACGATTGATCAGTGGCTTATCATCAAAGCGATTCTGGAAAACCCGGGAATTACCCAGAATGAGATTGGTGATCTTGTTTTCAAAGATAATGCTTCTGTCACGAGGATTATTGATTTAATGGTAAAATCCGAATACATTACAAGACATGTTCATCCTGAAGACCGCCGAAAAACCAATCTGGAAGTAACAGATTCCGGAGTAAAAGTGATCAGAGAGGTTCAGAATATCGTGGAGAAGAACCGTAAAACGGCTTTGAAGGGTATTAAAAATGAGGAACTGGAAGTCATGTATTCAGCTTTACTGAAAATTTCAGAAAACTGTCTTAACCCTAAAAAGTAAAACACTATGACCAGAATACTCTCATTTATATTTATCTGTATACTGATCTTGTTCAGCAGCAGATATTCTGCCCAACAGGCTGCACAGAGTTTTTCATTGTCCGGAAATATACAATCCGGCAAAGCTGAGCAGATGGAGATCAATCTCTTTAATGCAGATCATCAGTTAATCAAAACAGAAATTGCTGATGGTAATGGTAAGTTTAATTTTAATGATTTAAAACAAGGAACTTATCAGGTAAAGATCAATAGAAACGGTACTGAAGTCTATCATTCAGAAAATATTTCATTGGCCGAAAATACGACTCTACCTTCCATAGACCTGAATATAAAATCTATTGAAGGTGTAACGATCACCAAAACCAAACCTCTTATTGAAAGACAGGACGGAAAGATGATTATGAATGTTGAAAACAGCATTGCCAGCACCGGAAATTCCGCTTTTGAAGTATTGGAAAAAGCTCCGGGAGTGAGTATTGACAATAATGATAATATAAGCCTTCGCGGAAAAGGAAATCTTCTGATTCAGATTGACGGCAAAAATACACCAATGACGGGAAGTGACCTTGCCAATTACCTTAAGGGAATTCCATCCTCTACGATTGAAAAGATAGAATTCATTACCAACCCATCTTCCAAATATGATGCAGCAGGATCTGCAATCATTAATATTAAGCTTAAAAAGGAACAGAGAAAAGGAACCAACGGAAGTGTTTCCACGTCATTGGGAACGGGTAAATATGTGAAGAATAATAACAGTTTCAGTATTAACCACCGAAATAAGAAAATCAATATTTTCGGAAATTACAGCTTTGCCTACAGGGAAGCTTACAACGGTCTGGTCCTGGACAGGAATTTCTATGAAGCCAACAATTTCAAAAAAGCATATGTACAGGATAATTATCTGAAATTCAAATTCAACAGCCATGTTGCCAAAGCGGGAATGGATTACTATCTGAATGATAAAAATGTGCTTGGCTTTTCTGTAGGGCTGGTTTCAAACAAATTCAATGTGAATGGAGATAATTCCAATGTGACACTGGGCAGCAATCATCTTCCTGAAAGCTCATTCACCACCGTCAACAGATCGAATGACCGCTGGACCAATCTTTCATTCAATCTTAACCATAAATACACGATTGATTCTTTAGGCTCTGAAATCTCTACTGATTTCGATTACATTAATTATGCAAATTCTTCGCTGCAAAGTTTTGATACCCAAACACATGAAATAGCCAGCGGAACAGATAATCTGGATATTATAAAAGGTGATATGGATGGAAAACTGAACATTTATTCTTTAAAGTCTGATCTTACCAAGAATTTTAACCATGAATGGAAGCTGGAAACGGGAATTAAAACCAGCTTTGTAAAAACAGACAATGATCTGAAGTTTTTCAATGCGAGTTCCGGAATTCTGATCCCTGATCTTTCCAAAACCAATCATTTTATTTACGAAGAAAATATTAATGCGGTCTATGGAAATGTCTCTAAAAAATGGGAAAAGTTCAAAGCGACTGCCGGACTAAGAATGGAAAACACCAATGTAAAAGGAACCCAGCTTACCACGAATCAAATTAACAAAAGAAATTACACACAATTGTTTCCAAGTGCCGTCTTTTCTTATGATCTGACAGATAAAAGTAACCTTGAAGTTAATTTCAGCAGAAGAATCACAAGACCGAGCTACAACCAGCTGAATCCGTTTAAGTTTTATCTTGATCCCACCACGCTTAAGGCAGGAAATCCTGATCTGAATGCACAGACCACGATGAATTATGAACTGACTTACAGCTTGAGCAACAAATATTTTGCAACATTAAGCTATAGTAAGACCTCTAATAATATCACAGATATCCTTAAACCTGTGGTAGAAAACGGACAGGTGGTAACGGTACAGACCATTGAAAACCTGAGTTCTGTATCTTATTTCGGATTAAATCTTATTGCTCCTGTAAAGGTGACCAAATGGTGGGATATGAACAACAGTGCTAATTTCTACTATGGATCATATACCGGGAATGTTTCAGGAACACAGATCAATAACAAAGGAAATTTCACGTTTAGCATCAACAGTATTAATTCCTTCAAATTAGGCAATGGTTTCACTGCCGAACTTACCGGAAATTACAAAGCAAGAGAAATTTACGCTTATCTGAATGTGAGTCCTAACTGGTATCTGAATATCGGAGCGCAAAAGAAATTCAAAAACAATAGCACCCTGAAGCTGGCCTTCACCGATATGTTCTTTACAAGCAATATAAAAGGGCAAACTGTTTATAATGATTATCTCGAAAACTTCGCAGTAAAAAGAGATACCCGTGTGGTGACACTTTCTTACGCCTACAATTTCGGATCTTCCAAAAACGGGCAGCCCAGAAAAACAGGAGGCGCTGAGGATTTGAAACAGAGAATTGGAAGTTAATAACCACAGTCATTGCAAGCTAAACAATCTCTGAATTTTAAAAAGTGAGATTGCTTCAATGCTTTGCATTTCGCAATGACATAAAAAGCAAAAATCCCTCAAAATTGAGGGATTTTTTATATGTAAGAATGAATCTTATTAAGCTTCGTTAGAAGGAGTTTCGTTTTCCACTGGTCTTTCACCTTGTGGCTTTTGTCCTTCTGGTCTTCTTTGTCCCTCAGGTCTTCCTTGTCCTTCCGGTCTTCTTTGCCCTTCTGGTCTCCCCTGTCCTTCAGGTCTTGGAGGTCTTGGTAAAAGAACTTTTCTTGAAAGTTTCATTTTCTTACGGTCATCGTAACCCATGAACTTCACTTCTACTTCATCACCTTCAGCATAAGGAACTTTGTCAAGACGAGCCCATTCAATTTCAGAAATGTGAAGAAGTCCTTCTGTTCCTTTAGCAATCGCCACAAATGCACCGAAGTCCATTACTTTCACTACTTTACCATTGTAAACTTCTCCTACAACCGGTACGAAAGTAATTTCATTGATCTTAGCAACAGCAGCATTGATTTTCTCTCTGTCTGTTCCTGCAATTTCGATACGTCCAATCTCCCCTACTTCTTCAATAGCAATAACGGTATCCGTATCTTTCTGCATCTGCTGAATGATCTTTCCTCCAGGCCCGATTACAGCACCAATGAAGTCTTTAGAGATTTCCATTACTACCATTTTCGGAGCGTGAGGCTTCACGTCTGCTCTTGGTTCAGAGATTGTTTCAGTGATTTTATTTAAGATGTGTAATCTTCCGTCTCTTGCCTGCATCAAAGCTTTTTCCATGATATCCATAGAAAGTCCCTGAATTTTGATATCCATCTGACAAGCAGTGATACCGTCTGCAGTACCTGTTACTTTGAAGTCCATATCTCCAAGGTGATCTTCATCTCCTAAGATATCAGAAAGTACAGTGAATTTACCTGATTTTGCATCCGTGATCAATCCCATTGCAATACCTGAAACAGGTTTTGTAATCTTTACCCCGGCATCCATTAGTGCCAGTGTTCCTGCACAAACTGTTGCCATTGAAGATGAACCGTTTGATTCTAAGATATCAGAAACAATTCTGATGGTATATGGATTTTCTTCAGGAATAACTGCCTGTAATGCTCTTTGAGCAAGGTTTCCGTGTCCTACTTCTCTTCTTGAAGTTCCTCTTAAAGGTCTTGCTTCACCTGTAGAAAACGGAGGGAAGTTATAATGTAAGAAGAATTTTTCGTCGTGCTGAGAAATAACACTATCTACCATGTTTGCATCTTTCACAGAACCTAAAGTTACGGCTGTTAAAGACTGAGTTTCACCTCTTGTAAACACTGCAGAACCGTGAGCTCCCGGAAGGTAGTCAATTTCTGACCAGATAGGACGGATCGTTTGAGGATCACGACCATCAAGACGGATATTGTCTTCAAGGATCATCTGACGCATTGCTTCTTTCTCTACATCATGATAATATACTTTTACGAAAGGTGTTACTCTTTCCAATTCTTCTGCATTTTCAGCATATTGAGCTAAAAATTCTTCACGAACTGCTTTGAATTTCTCTCCTCTCTCCTCTTTTCCAGATGGAGTTCTTGCTACTTCATATACTTTATCATAAGTTTCTTTCCATACTTTTTCACGAATTTCTTCGTCGTGATTTTCGTGAGAATATTCTCTCTTAGGGAAAGCTTTTCCTACTTTTTCTGCTAATCTCTCCTGAGCTTCGATTTGTTTTTTAATTTCAGCATGACCAAAATTAATAGCTTCCAACATTTCCTGCTCAGAAATTTCTTTCATTTCACCTTCTACCATTACGATGGAATCTTTAGTAGCTCCCACCATGATATCAAGCTCAGAATTTTTCAGTTCTTCATAACTTGGGTTAACAGAAAGCACTCCATCAAATCTTACAACTCTTACTTCAGACATTGGTCCGTTGAAAGGAATATCTGTAATAGCAATCGCTGCAGAAGCTGCCAAACCTGCTAAATCATCAGGAATTGTTTTTCCGTCATAAGAAATTAATGAAATCATCACCTGAACTTCAGCGTGGAAATCTTCAGGGAAAAGCGGACGTAAAACTCTGTCCACCAAACGCATCGTTAAAATTTCCTGATCAGAAGGTCTTGCTTCTCTACGGAAGAAATTTCCAGGAATTCTTCCACCTGCATAGAATTTTTCTCTATAATCAACTGTTAATGGTAAAAAATCTACACCAGGATTTGCTTCTTTATTGGCTACAACAGTTGCTAAAAGCATTGTTCCACCCATTTTTACTACCACAGATCCATCAGCCTGCTTGGCCAATTTCCCTGTTTCAATAGTGATTTCTCTGCCATCTGCAAGAGTAATCATTTCTGTAAACGCTTGAGGTATACTCATAAATTTGTCTTCTTAATACTCCGTATTGAGTATGAATTAATATTTAAACTCTTTAAATTTCGTGTGCAAAGGTACTATATAATAATGAAATATTAAATTTTTCAATTGCATAAATAGGCTGTCAAAATACAAAAAATTGGCTATCAGTTGATGAAAGATTCAAAATTTATAGCTGTAATCTCAACTTATTCATTATTTCAATGCATTTTTCTGAAGATAATGCATTGAAAAATGCTGTTGTTTTTGTATTATTGTCTCAAAAAATGGAAATAATATTCTAAATTGAAAAGAAGTATACATTTCATTATAAAAACCATTAAAATTATTGCAGAAACATAGGTTGATCCCTATATTTGCCTTACTTCAAAAAATGCAATGCTGTAGGCAAAAAAAAGTTAAGGACTTATCCTTATACAGATAAATAAATGTTTATGATTAATAAAGAAGTACAATCGCAAAGCAGGAATTATACGGTTCCGTTGATTACCATCACCCTGTTGTTTTTTATGTGGGGATTCATCACCTGTATGAATGACATCCTGATCCCTTATCTGAAGCAACTTTTCAATCTTACCTTTTTCGAATCCATGCTGGTACAGTTCTGTTTTTTCGGGGCTTACTTTATCGGATCGCTGATTTATTTCCTGATCTCGATCACAAAAGGAGATCCTATCAATAAATTAGGGTACAAAAAAGGAATTCTGTTCGGAATTTTTCTGGCAGCTTTTGGCTGTGTCCTGTTTTATCCGGCAGCTACTTTCTCGTATTATCCATTGTTTTTGGGAGCTTTGTTTATTTTGGGACTTGGTTTTACGGTACTGCAGATTACTGCCAATGCGTATGTTTCGTTACTGGGGAGTGAAGAATCTGCTTCCAGCCGGCTGAATATGACACAGGCATTCAATGCATTCGGAACTACGATTGCTCCTGTGCTTGGAGGCCATCTTATTTTTGAATTTTTCTCTTCTCCGGATGGGTCATTCAGTGCGGTAGCAACGAGAATCCCTTACCTTATTTTCGCAGGAATTCTTTTATTGGTAGCTCTGTTGATTTCAAGAGTTAAACTTCCTTCATTCCAGATGGGTGAAGAAGAAGTGATAAAAGGCTGGGGAGCTCTTGAATTCAGCCACCTGAAATTCGGAGTATTTGCAATGTTCTGCTATGTAGGCGGAGAAGTTGCTGTAGGAAGTTTTATTATCAGTTTCCTTGAGCAGCCACAGATTATGGGATTTAATGAAATTATCAGCAAAAACTACCTTTCCCTGTATTGGGGCGGAGCCATGATCGGCCGTTTTCTTGGGGCTATTTCTTTGAACCAATCTTTAAGCCAGAGTAAAAAGGCTGTTTATATGCTTGGGGCAGCAGGAGCAGTTTTCCTTGTTATCTTTAGTATTGTGAACCTTACCTTCTCTCAGATCAGCTTTTTCCTTGTATTTATCGTTCTTAATTTCATTGCCTTTTTCGTGGGTAAATCGGCTCCGGCAAGAACATTATCCATCTTTGCAGCGATCAATGTTGTATTACTGATTTCTGCTATGGTCAATCATGGAGAACTGGCAATGTACAGTATTCTAGGAATCGGAATTTTCAACTCTATTATGTTCTCGAATATTTATACACTGGCAATCTCAGGACTGGGGAAATATACCAGCCAGGGATCTTCACTGGTTGTAATGGCTATTTTAGGTGGGGCTATAGTTCCTATTTTCCAGGGATATCTTGCAGATCAGTTTGGCGTACAGCATTCATTCATCATTCCTGTATTCTGTTATCTGGTTATTCTTATCTTCGGGGCTTACTGTACCAAGTATCTTGGTCATGTAGAGAATACCGAAGCTAAATCCGGTCATTAAAATCAATCATATCAAAATGTATAAGCGGAATATCTCAAAGGTGTTCCGCTTTCTTTTTTTGATCTTAAAATGTAACTTTTTGTAATAAACAGGAACTTATCTAATAGATTAACAATATGATATGAAAATACAATTAAAGCTTGAATACGCAGCATTTCTGTTATTAGGAATCTATGCTTTTGCCCTAACGGGATATTCATGGTGGTGGTTTGCAGGGCTATTTCTTGCTCCGGACATTTCAATGCTGGGGTATACGGTGAATACCAAAGTTGGAGCATTTTTCTATAATCTCTTCCATCACTTTGGAGTAGCGATCCTTGTTTATTTTGCCGGAACAGCTCTATCTCTACCCTATCTGCAAATGGCCGGAGCCATTTTATTTTCTCATTCAGCTTTTGACAGAATTATGGGCTATGGATTGAAGTATTCGGACAGTTTTCAGAATACGCATTTGGGGAAGATTGGAAAAGATAGCAATTAACCACCCCTTCAAAAATTCTTTGAATTTTCGCCACCCCTCCGGAGGATGGGAATTAGTGCACCTTCAGTTGTGCTATTGGCTTAAGTTGTCATCTTTTTTATGAATAATAAAAGCTGGATTCCTACGGAATGACAAATTGCATGAATACAACTCCATTTGAATTGTGTCATTCCGTAGGAATCTAAATACTCTTTATATCACATGAAAATCAAAGACTTTAAAAAAACTTAAGTGCTCTTCTCAAACATTTAATAGTTTCTAAAAAGCTTTGTCCCTTTTGTGGTTAAAGAGTCACAGTAATATAAAATAAAAAAGCAACCTCTTTCGAAGTTGCTTTTTATTTTGAAAATCTTTATAGATTATTTTCTTAAACCTAGTTCAGCAATAATTGCTCTATATCTTGCGATATCTTTGTTTTTAAGGTAATCTAGTAAACTTTTTCTCTTACCTACCAATTTCACTAGAGATCTCTCTGTGTTGAAATCATGACGGTTAGCCTTTAAGTGCTGAGATAAGTGGTTGATTCTGAAAGTGAAAAGAGCGATTTGTCCTTCAGCACTTCCTGTGTCTTGTGCAGATTTTCCGTGTTTTGCGAAAATTTCCTGCTTTTTGTCTGTTGTTAAGTACATTCCAATATTGTTTAATGATTATTATGTAACGGGTGCAAAATTACGACTATTTTTTGATTCTGCAAACATTATTGATTTCATAAATCAAATTTGATAGAAAAAAATGTTAAAAATTTCTTAATAAATTTTATGCAATCCAACGAAAAGGCAGTAATTTTGCATTCGAATTACAAATGAAAAAAATTATATTCTTTACGGCAATTACAACTTTTTTATTCATCGGCATTACTTCGGTAAAAGCTCAGAAAACGGCTGATGACAAAATAAAAAAAGTTCTGTACTTCAATCCTGAAGTAGAGCCTGATGTTGATGAGATAAAAGATCCCACCAACAATGCATTCTTTGACGCTGTTTCCGATAATTTCAGCAGCAGAAGAAATAAAATGCTCCGGGCGGAAGTTCAGGTTCCCTTTGACAGCATAGATAAACAGACCATCGCAGATTACTGCCTCAATAACGATGCTGATTTTGCGATTGTTTCCAAAGTACGGTATTTCAAAGTAGGCTTAGGAAAATATGTTTTCTCCAATCAGGTAGTTGTCAGCATGAAACTTTTTGGTTCTGACGGAAATCTTGTCACGGAAACAGACTATGATACTTACCGAAAAAATATGCGCCTGCTGGGTTCAACAGTAAACTCTGTTAAAATAGGAACCGAAGGAGCTATAAAAGGAATCATAAAAAAGCTGAGAAAGCTGAAGTCAACGGAAGCAGTGCTTTGAGTTTAAAGTTGGAATATAAGACCTTTGATAATCAATGGTCAATTTTGCTTCGCAAGTCAATCGTGAATTTTTACACTTCAGATCAATTAGCCGTATCAGAATAATTCATAATTCATAATTCATAATTCATAATTCTTTCATAGCCTTTATCCTGCAGAATGTCTACATGTATATCAATACTTTGAATGCTTTCATTAGTTTAGTTTGATCTTAAATCTAAATTATTATGAAAAATTTAAATTTAAAAAGACTGAACAGAAACAGTCAGAAAGAAATCTCAGGAAGTATCATACGTCTTCAGAAATGTCAATATTCTTTTGAATGTCCGGGTGGATCATGCTGTCACAGAGTATGTGTAGTGTATCCATGCCCTGAATTATAAATATTTTCATGTTAAATAAAGCACTTGTTCACGCCTATGAAACAGGTGCTTTTTAGTTTAAACACATCATAAATAACTGATTAACAATTAAATATTTTCACCAAATAAGGAATTATTAAATATTTTTTACTATTTTAGTTCAATATTAAAATCTAAACCCTATGAAAAATCTAAAGAAACTCAGTAGAGAAAAAGCAAAGCAAATCAATGGAGGATCTATTGAAAGATGCAGTGACAGTAACCCGTGTACTGTAGGATATTGCTGCTATGGCATTTGTTCACCGTTCATCTGTCTTGAATAGAATATAAAAAACTTAACTAACTCACATAAAATAAAATATCATGAAAAATCTAAAAAAACTCAGCAGACAAGTACAAAAGGAAATCAAAGGGAGCGGACCTTTCAAAAAATGTACAGAACATTACGAATGTCCGGGCGGTTCGTGCTGTCATAACATCTGTGTTGTGAATCCATGTCCCCTGGAATAATATATGATCATTACAGACACCTGCACTTGTAGGTGTTTTTTATTTAAAAATTAAACAAAATCTTGATTTATAGTAAAATATTTTCACCACCAAATGAATAATATGAAAATATTTACTATTTTAGTTTAACATTAAATCTAAACCATATGAAAAACTTAAAGAAACTCAGCAGACAAGCTGCTAAAGAGATCAACGGCGGCATCGGCCCCTTCAGATGCAGTATAACAAGACCATGTTCTGTGGGATATTGCTGTAACGGAGAATGTTGGGATCATGACTGTCCGATAGAGCCTTAATCTTACTATATTTGATTACCATGAAAAATTCAAATCTTAAGAAGCTCAACAGGCTGCAGCAAAAAAATATTAAAGGAAGCGGAATAAAAAAGTGTGGGGACAACTCAGATTGCGGCCCCTACCAGTGCTGTACAAATGCTGTCTGCACATACATCCCTACCTCGGAATGTGAACCAATTTAAAGAATATTGGAATTTAAATTTAATTTTTTAACATTCGCTTCGGCGGGTGTTTTTTTTTGGCCTTATACTGAAGTGATAAACTTTAATTAATCCTTAATTTTGCCACTTTATTGCTCAGTCTTAAAAATTTGAATTATTTTTGCATATCCAAAAAATTTCACGTTTTGAATTCTAGAGACGAACTTATCTTCAACCCTGCCGATATTGCCGAAACTCTCAGCGAACTTCCTGCTGATGAGAGACTGCTCGCGTTCCTGAAGGTTCCGAAAGAATACAAAGCAGAGGTTTTTTCACACCTTGATCCTGATTTTCAGGAAGATACCATCAGAAGTATCGGAAGCGATGAAGTTTCTGAGATCCTGAATGCAATGACTCCGGATGACAGAACTGCTCTTTTCGAGGATTTTCCGGATGAGCTTATCAAATATTCTATCAATCATCTTAACCCTCAGGAAAGAAGAATTGCTTTAAAACTTCTTGGATACAATTCAGACTCTATTGCCCGTCTGATGACGCCTTATTATATTCAGATCCGTAAGGAATGGACAGTAAAGAGATGTCTTCAGCAGATCAAAAAGGTAGGAAAAAGAGTGGAAACCATGAACTACCTGTATGTGGTGGATGAAAGAAACCGCCTGATTGATGACCTTGCTATCGGAACTTTGCTGTTGGAAGAGGAAGATACACTGGTTTCTGATATCACAGACAATCATTTCGTGGCGATTACCACTACAACTTCCAAAGAAGATGCAGTAACTTATTTTGAAAAGTATGACCGTGGTGCTCTTCCAATCATTACAGAAGCCGGTGTTCTGGTAGGAATTGTAACAATTGACGATATTCTCGATCAGATTGAACAGCAGAATACGGAAGATATTCAGAAATTCGGGGGATTGGAAGCATTGGATCTTCCTTACATCCAGACCTCCTGGACTGAAATGATCAAAAAAAGAGCAACCTGGCTGATCATTTTATTTGTTTCGGAAATGCTGACAGCTTCTGCAATGGGATATTTTGATAAAGAAATTGAAAAAGCTGTTGTTCTTGCTCTATTTGTTCCGTTGATTATTTCCAGTGGAGGAAACTCCGGATCGCAGGCAGCAACATTAATTATCCGTGCAATGGCGCTTCAGGAGATCAGTCTTAAAGACTGGTGGTATGTCATGAAAAAAGAAATTATCTCCGGATTATGTCTTGGGGCAATTTTGGGAGTTATAGGATTTATAAGAATCATGCTTTGGCAGCAGATTGGTCTTTTTGATTATGGTCAGTACTGGGCTTACGTTGGATTAAGTGTTTCAGTTTCATTAATTGCCATTGTGTTGTGGGGAACGCTATCCGGTTCTATGATCCCGTTTGTCTTAAAGAAATTAAACCTTGACCCAGCTACTTCTTCGGCTCCGTTTGTAGCAACATTGGTAGATGTGACGGGACTTATTATCTATTTTACCGTAGCCGGACTTTTCTTAACCGGAAAACTTTTGTAATTTTAGGCATCATCTAACATGCCAATATGAAAATCGTTTCACTTGTACCTTCAATTACTGAGGCTTTATTTGACCTTGGACTCACCGAAAATGAAGTTATCGGGAGAACAAAATTCTGCATTCATCCTCAGGATAAAATAAAAAATGTACCCATAATCGGTGGAACCAAGAATATCAATATCGAGAAAATAAAAGCATTACAGCCGGATCTTATTCTTGCCAATAAGGAAGAGAATGTAAAAGACCAGGTAGAAGCTTTAATGGATGACTTTAAAGTAACGGTGACGAATGTTGAAACGATTGAGGACAATTATTATCTGCTTAAAAATCTCGGACAACTTTTCGGAAAGGAAGAGAGAGCCCAGCTTTTTAATCTTAAAATATATGAAATACTAAATCAGGCCAAGCTGGAAACACCTCTGAAAGCGGCTTATCTTATCTGGAAGAATCCTTATATGACCATTGGTTCAGATACATTTATTCATAGGATTTTATCAGAAATTGGCTTTGAGAATATTTTCAAAGATAAAACCCGCTATCCTCAGATTACTACTGAAGATCTTGCAGATGCAGAGGTCATCATGCTTTCTTCCGAACCATTTCCCTTTAAAGAAAAACATATTGAAGAACTGCAGGCTTTTTACCCTGATAAAAAAATCATGATTGTAGATGGTGAAGCATTTTCCTGGTATGGAACTCATATTGCAAAATGTGAGAATTACTTTAAAGAATTATTGGCTGAAATTCACCTGATGCAGCAAAGCTAATTTTTTTGACCATTAACTTTAAACTCTAAAACATTAAACTTTAAACTCACATGTCTGATACATTTATATTATCTGAAGGAGCAGAATTTGATCACGTTATTCAGGAAGTTTCAAAATACATCAATCTTTATGTAATGGCTTTTGAAAAGAATGAACGAGCCATCACACAAATGGATAAACGTGAGAATATGTACGGTGGAAAAGGAACTGTATATATGCTACAGATGTTTGATCAGAAGGAATTAGCTAATAATCGCCTTGCAGCGTATATGGTTTTACTGAATAAAGGTGATGAATCCGGGTTTCATACGCACAACCAAAGAAATGAGCAGGAACTGTACGTGGTCATTCACGGAACCGGAGAATACCGTGAAAGAACCGGACTTGAGGGATCCATACGAAAGAAAGTTATTAAGAAAGGAGATATTACAGCCATCAGTTCTATAGGTTATCATTCTATTGAAAATACAGGAGACGGACCTTTAATCATGTTTGTCATTACCACTTATAATCCATAATTTCTGAATAATAAACTAGGAATTTCCGGTTATACTCATAAAAAACTCCAACTATAAAAGCCGGAGTCTATATTGTATTCGTATTGAAATTCTACTATAAAACCTTAGAAACTTCGTTACAAAGCCATTCTAATAATTCACGGTCTTCATTAGTGAAAGGGTCTACCTTATGAGAATCAATATCAATCTGGCCGATGTTTTTTCCGTCTTTAAAGATAGGAACTACAATTTCTGCTTTTGTATCAATAGAGCAGCTTAAATAATTGCTTTCTTCATTTACATCAGGAACTACAAATGTTTCATTGGAAACCGCAACCTGTCCGCAAATTCCTTTACCGTAAGGAATAATGGTATGATCTGTTGGTGCTCCTACATAAGGACCTAAAATCAATTCTTCCTTATCTCCGTTTTTGAAATAGAAACCCGTCCAGTTGAAATAAGAAATTTCCTGATCCAACAAGTGGCAAACTTTTTCAAGTTTTTCTTCTGTATTATGTTTAGGACTTTCAAGAATTGAGGAAAGTCTTTTCTTTAATTCTGACATTGTATATATTTTTTTAAGAGAATTGTTTTAGGGAAAGTTCTTCTTTATATCCGAACATTCCACGCTCTTTAATCATTTCTGCTACACCTTCCGGAACCTGGCTTTCCCAGCCTTTCACACAACATGCTATTTTTCTCAAAATTTCTCTTGAGTAGATTTCCAGAAACTCCGGATTATAGTTCGTAATATCTACAATACGATTGTTGTGTTTGAAATATTTATAGAGTTCTTTCAGGTTTTCTTCTACTTTCAGGTTTGAAGAATCCAGCAACTGGTGAGTTTCAGGATCTTTATATGGATAAAGATATACTCTCATTCCGTTTCTGAAAAATTTCCCGAATGCTTCAAGGATTCCTCCTGACATATCTTTATAGTATTTTTCATCAAATACCATCAAAAGGTTGTTTACTCCCATCGCTACACCAATATCTCCACTTGTATAAGATGCGAAATAATCGATCAGTCTGTAATATTCAGAGAAGTTTGAAATAATAACAGTATAGCCCAGTTTACCAAGAATATCTACTCTATCAAGGAAATCTCTTTCGTCAATATCTCCATCTGCTCTCAGATTGGAAATAGTGATTTCGATTAGAACTTCTGTTTCTTCATGGGTGCAGATAGCGTCTTTGAAAAACATATCCATCCCATTTTTAAGCATATCAATGTTTACTTTCGTTACCGGTCTGAAACTTCCTCTTACTGCGAAAATATTTTTTTTGTACAATACATCTGCCGGAAGCATATTACTGCCCTGAGAATTGAAAATCACCGCATCGGTCATTCCATTTTTCACCAGCTGAAGAGACATCAGTCTGTTATCAACATAGGCAAAAGCAGGTCCGCTGAAATCAATCATATCAATTTCCAGGTTGTCTTTTGCAACATCATCGTATAAAGATTCTACTAAAGTTCTTGGGTTGTCAAAGTAATTGAAAGCCCCGAAAATAAGATTTACCCCAAGATTCCCTAAGGTTTCCTGCTGAAGGGTAGCATCATTTTCTTTGAATTTTACGTGAATCACGATTTCATTGTAATCTTCATTTTCTTTGGTCTGAAAACGAATTCCTACCCAGCCATGGCCTTTTACAGTCTTGTCAAAATTGATGGTTGTTACCGTATTGGCATAAGAAAAAAATTTTCTATCAGGATTATTATCTCTTGAAATTCTTTCTTCAATCAAAGCTACTTCATATCGAAGCATTTTGCGAAGCCTGTTTTGGGTAACGTATCTATTTTTTACTTCCTTTCCGTAGATGGCATCACTAAAATCTTTGTCATACGCAGACATCGCTTTAGCAATCGTACCGGAAGCTCCTCCTGCTCTAAAAAAGTGGCGAACAGTCTCCTGCCCTGCTCCAATTTCTGCGAAAGTACCATAAATAGTAGGATCTAGATTAATTGTTAATGCTTTTTGTTTAGGAGTTAGTTTCTGATACATTAGGACATGAAATTTTTTGTAAATTTACCAAAATTAAACCAACCTCAAAACAAAATGAAGTTGAAATTTTTAGGAACCGGTACTTCTCAAGGTGTACCCGTTATAGGCTGTACATGTGAAGTGTGTACTTCTGAAAATACCAAAGACAAACGTTTACGTTCTTCCGTGATGGTGACTACGGAGGAAAATAAAAAAATATTGATCGACTGCGGTCCGGACTTCAGGCAGCAAATGCTTACCAACCAAGAACATACCGTAGATATTGCGTTGATTACTCATGAGCATAATGACCACGTAATCGGGCTTGATGATATGCGGCCATTGATTTTTAAGAGTGGAAAAGATGTTCCTCTCTACTGCTATTCAAGAGTCGCTCACGAAATTAAAAACAGGTTTCCTTACGCTTTTGCAGATGTAAGGTATCCCGGTGCGCCCGCTTTTGAACTTCATGAAATTGAAAACAAACCTTTTCACGTACTGGACACAGAAATCACTCCCGTAGAAGTGATCCACTATAAAATTACCGTATTTGGATACAAATTTAAAAACCTTGCCTACATTACAGATGCCGGATTCATTTCTGAAACAGAAAAGGAAAAGCTGAAGAATCTGGATGTCCTGATATTAAACTGTATCAGAAAATTTGACCCCCATCCTGCCCATTTTATTCTTCCGGACGTCATCAAACTGTTTGAAGAGCTAAAACCGAAAAAATTATTTTTAACACATATCAGCCATCATTTAGGGCTGCATAATATTGAAGACAAGCAGCTTCCAGCCGGAATACACCTTGCCTACGATGGTTTGGAACTCAGCTTTTAAAAATTTTTCTTCAAAAAGCTTTTGAACATTGAAAAAAGTTCCTATATTTGCACACCAATTTGAAACAAACATCATGTTTGAACTCAACATCAAGCCCAGGTGGCGGAATTGGTAGACGCGCTGGTCTCAAACACCAGTTCTTAGGAGTACCGGTTCGATCCCGGTCCTGGGTACAAGACCGGAGAAAGGTGATAATTCACTTTTTCTCCGGTTTTTTCATGCTCCTAAATTACTGTTTATCTGCAAGATATATGATAATAAAATATTAACCTCTAATTATTTGACTAATATCTCCGCCAAATTCAAATTTTTCAGGAAAAGTCGAATCCATTATTTTCCTTTTTGTTATACTATTTTCTTCTGTATAGAGTTTGGCAATATTTCCAATGCTCTCCATCGGCTGATCAATCAATTTAGACATATCAACTTTTTTCTCACATCTACTACACACAATCCCGAAATTACGCTTCTGCTATAGATACTGTTTCATTCATTGTAATGAGTGATATAATCAAGTAAACTTTGCTGAAAATTCATGGCATCTAATGTTTAATGTTAATCTAAAAAGCTTTTTACACTACTGAAGCTAATGTTCAGATAACGTCATAATCATTCATTGTTGTTACAAAATAATGCTCAATCATTTCCTTTGCATTTCCGCACATTGACAAAAGATTTTCTCTGGTCATATCTTCAAAAATAAAATCATCATGAACCTCAATAATGAACTCGGTCACTTTTTCGGTGTTCATTAGGTCATAGACCATTAAATCATTTAAATTATCTAATCTACATTCTTCCTTAAAAAAAGGAAGCTTTCGGGAAATGGAATTCTTAAACTGAAAAAGATGTATTGTTTTCATTATTTCTGGCATTAGGGTAATAATAAGAAAAGTCTGTTTATATATAAAAACGCTGTTTACTCATTAATATTCAAACAGATTTCTTTTTGTGGATTCAGTTGATGAAATTTATTGTACATCAATATGGTTAAAAAGGACAGAAACCATAGGTTCCTATCCTTAATTAATTAAAACCTTCTGAAAACAGATCTACTGTTTTATCGGGATTTTAATATGCTCATTATTAAAATTGAGAATCCTTAAGCCTATTAATTTTATCATGGTGTATAATTCGCTTTTCCTAGTCTTTATTTACTACTGCGATGTTATAAAATATCGGAGAACAGCATTTTGCATAATGAATATTTCCAACTGCGCACTATATTTTCCTGTCAAAAATTGTACTATTTATGATGATATAAACTTTAATGGATCTGATAAATTCCTGATTATTATGATACAAAGATGACTGTTTAAGAATATATTATACTGTATATATCCGGGATAATCTTACATATATCACACCTTTTATAAGTCTTCCAGG
The DNA here is from genome assembly GCF_052044565.1 of Chryseobacterium sp. 22543. NCBI lineage: Bacteria > Pseudomonadati > Bacteroidota > Flavobacteriia > Flavobacteriales > Weeksellaceae > Chryseobacterium > Chryseobacterium sp. 22543. Next base: position 109,876 of record NZ_JBQENH010000002.1, on the reverse strand, counting down.
TTTCCAAGACGTCTTTGTTTCAACTGTTTATAAAATGAAGGGGAAAGACCTGTAATCTTTTTAAACTGGTTAGAGAGATGGGCCACACTACTGTAATTGAGTTTATAGGAGATTTCTGTAAGATTGAGTTCATCATACAACAATAATTCTTTCACCTTTTCTACTTTGTTAATAATGATAAAATGTTGCAGGGTCATTCCTTTCACTTCAGAAAAGGTGTTCGCAAGGTAGGTATAATCATATCCTAATTTTTCACTTATATAATCTGAGAAGTTTTCTTTTGGGAGTGCATCTGAATAATGAATCATTTCTATGACTACATTTTTTATTTTCTCTATCAGGATGCTTTTTTTGTCATCTAATATCTCAAGCCCTGTTTTAAGTAAGTTTTCTTTTAGAATTTGTCTTAGTTCAACGCTGATATCATCCAATAATTCTACAGTTCCCAAATCTACAATAGCATTTTTAATGCCCAGCCTTTCCAATTCCTGATGAACAACCATTTTGCAGCGCAAACTTACCATATATTTTATATACAACTTCATCCCCCCTTACTATTTATACTGCCAATCATTTCATTAACAGATATTTACTCAAAGTTACTCTATTAAATCGGAAATATCTATGATTTATACAACAAATTGAAAGACAATTGCAAAGCTTTCCTTTTTTAATGATTGAAATTTACAGGTAACAAAAAATATTTCACAATGTCAAAAGAAAAAGACGGAAGAAAGAAGTCAGATAAAACTCCACCCGCAAAATCCGCAAAAGAGAAACGGGAGGAAAAAATGAATAAACGAAGAGACAGGGAAAACGAAGCCCAAAATACCGGCAACTAAATGGTATCCCTGAAAAAAGACGGAATTATACTCAGAAAAACGACTTTAGACTTTGAGAGTGAAGGTGTTTTAAACCCCGCAGTTGTTAAGGATAACGGAAAAATACATTTATTTTACAGGGCTCTTGCAAAGAATAATTTCTCCAGTATCGGATACTGTATACTATCAGATTATAAGACAATAGAAACCCGGTTGAGCAAGCCGGTTATCATCCCCGAGTTTGAATACGAAAAACATGGTGTTGAAGATCCAAGAATCGTAAAAATCGATCATTTGTTTTATCTTACCTATACCAGTTATGACGGGATTAATGCACTGGGAACACTTGCTGTATCGGAGGATCTTACGTCATGGCAAAAAAAGGGCATAATTGTTCCCAAAATTCCATACAACAAGTTTAGATTTTTATCAGAATCCCAAGGTGAAATAGCAGAAAAGTACAGACGTTTCAACAAACTCCCCCCTACTCTTACAAAGGATAAAGATGTCTTCCTGTGGGATAAAAATGTGATATTTTTCCCAAGAAGGATTAACGGTAAGCTTTATTTTCTTCATCGCATAAGACCCGATATTCAAATTGTAGGTATAAAAAACATTGAAGATCTGAATCCTGATTTCTGGAAAGATTATTTCCTTTACTTTAAAGATCATATTATATTATCTCCCCTGTATGAGCATGAAGTAAGCTACATTGGCGGAGGATGTCCCCCTATAGAAACCGAGCATGGGTGGCTTTTGATATACCATGGCGTACATGATACTATTGAAGGATATGTTTACAGTGCATGTGCTGCTTTACTGGATCTTAATACTCCCGAAAAAGAAATTTCAAGGCTTCCTTACCCTCTTTTCAAACCCGAAGAAGAATGGGAACAGAAGGGAGAAGTGAACAATGTCTGTTTCCCTACCGGAGCCATTGCAGAAGGAGATACACTCCATATTTACTACGGAGCTGCAGATAAAAGAATTGCTGTTGCTTCTTTAAATATCCCGGAATTACTGAAGGAATTACTACAGTATACATCATAACTGACTATTCTATAGAGAATATCATACTTTAAAATAGATATCAACATGAATAAAAATATAAAATCAGACGTGGAGGAAAAGACAAAAAGACGATCTGTCCAAAATAGAAAAAACACAATTAATCATAAACCAGAAATTATCTTTATAAGTACTTTTCCTCCAAAGGTGTGTGGTATTGCAACTTATTGTCAGGATTTAGTAAAATCTCTTCAGATCAAGTTCAATGAATCATTTAACATAATCATCTGTCCAATGGAAACTGAAGAGGAGCATCATCTATATGAAGAAAATCCTGAATATCGCTTAAATACATCCGATGCTATTTCTTATTTGGAGCTGGCTGATAAAATTAACAAAAATGAAAGGATTCAACTGGTTATGCTTCAGCATGAGTTTGGATTTTTCACTGAGGCCAAAAACGGATTGCTGCTTTTTCTTCAAAACTTAGAGAAAGACGTCATCATTACTTTTCACACCGTTTTGCCAAAACCGGACTGGGAGTTAAAAGAAAAAGTAAAAGAAATCAGCAGTTTCTGCAAATCTATTATTGTGATGACAGGTATTTCTGCGGACATCCTTTCTACTGATTATGATATTCCATCTGATAAAATTAAAGTAATCCCCCATGGTACTCACCTGTTACCATTTATCGATAAAATTTCACTGAAAACGAAATACGGATTTAAAGATAAAAAGGTACTTTCAACATTTGGCTTATTGGGTTCTGGTAAAAATATTGAAACCACTTTAGAAGCTCTACCTGAAATCATTGCTCAAAATCCGGATGTAATATTTTTGATTATTGGAAAAACGCACCCTGGTGTCATTAAGTATGAAGGTGAAAAATACCGTGATTTTTTGCAGGACACAATTAAAAGACTCCATTTGGAAAAGCATACTTACTTTATCAATCAATATCTGCCTTTAGATGAGTTGTTAGAATATCTTCAGCTTACCAATATCTATCTTTTCACTTCAAAAGACAGACACCAGGCGGTGAGTGGCACCTTTTCCTATGCTATTAGTTGTGGATGTCCTATTGTTTCTACTCCTATTCCACATGCCCTAGAAGTATTAAATGAAGATCTGGGAATTATTATTGATTTTGAAACTCCGAAACAACTCGCTACTGCTGTGAATACATTACTGAAAAATGAAAACACACAGGAAAAATTACGTTCAAATAGTTTGGAAAAAATGGCTCCCACAGCCTGGGAGAATTCATCTATTTCACACGCCCTATTATTTCAACAATACAGCAAAGACAACATGATATTACATTATACATTCCCCATCATCAATCTTAGCCATATCAAAAATATGACAACAGATTTTGGAATGATCCAGTTTTCTAAAATCAACAAACCTGATATCAATTCCGGGTATACTTTGGACGATAATGCCCGTGCTATGATTGTAGCCTGCAGACATTATGAACTGAGCAGAGATGAATCTGACCTTGATTTAATCTTAACTTATCTAAGGCTTATTAAGTTTTGCCAGCAGCCGGATGGAAGCTTCCTCAATTATATAAACCAACATAAGGAATTTATACAGCAGAATTATGAGACCAATCTTGAAGATTCCAATGGAAGAGCTATCTGGGCACTAGGGTATCTTCTTTCAATAAAAACAATCTTACCGCAACAGTTTTCAGATGAAGCAGAGTCTATCATTGAAAAAAGTCTTTCACCTATTGAGAACATCCATTCTACCCGAGCAATGGCTTTTATCATAAAAGGATTGCATTATCAAAACTCTGAAAACAATATTCCATTATTGAAAAAACTGGCCAATCGACTGGTAAAAATGTATCAGCATGAAAAACACAGAGACTGGCATTGGTTTGAAAGCTATCTTACCTATGGAAACAGTGTTCTCCCTGAGGCTTTATTGTATGCATGGATTACGACCAAAGACGAAATGTATAAGCAAGTTGCTAATGAATCATTCAAATTTTTGCTTTCGAAAATATTTATTAAAGGAGGCATCAAAGTAATATCCAACAAAGGATGGCTTCAGAAAGAAACGGTTAAAAGCCATGAATCAATTGGTGGTGAACAGCCTATTGATGTTGCTTATACCATACTGGCCTTATCTACATTCTATAAGGTTTTTAAGGATGAAAAATACCTGCAGATGATGAGGAATGCTTTTAGTTGGTTTTTAGGAAAAAATCACTTACATCAGATTATTTATAACCCTGCAACAGGTGGATGTTATGACGGCCTTGAAGAGAAAAACGTTAATCTCAATCAGGGAGCGGAATCAACAGTAAGCTATCTAATGGCAAGACTCTGTTTTCCAAAATAACAACCCCTAATTACTCGGTGCTTTATGGAACTATAGTAATAAAAAGGTAAATTAAAAAGATCGCAATCAGTACAATTCCCTGCATAATATTGGTTCTACCCGTTGCCAGTGAAACAGTAATAATAAAAAGCGATAGTCCTAAAAGTATTGTTGATTTGATATCTATTCCCAATGTCATTCGTATACCAGTCATTACAGATATAATGGCAATGGCAGGAATACTCAGTCCTATACTTGCTAAAGCAGAACCAAAAGCCAGATTTAATGAAGTTTGAATTTCATCACTTTTTGCAGCCCTAAACGCAGCCAGACCTTCAGGAAGGAGAACAATACCAGCAATAATGATACCTACAAGAGATCTTGGAGCACCCACTGAAACAACTATATGCTCAACATCCTTTGAAAGAAGCTTTGCCAGAAAAACGACTATTCCCAGGGATAAGATCAATAATATACAACTGATATACAATTGTTTTCGGGAAATCATTTCATGACTACTTTGTACAGGCTCATTTTTGGATAGTTTATTTTGCGGAGAAATAAAAAAGCTTCGGTGTCTAAACGTCTGGATCATAGTAAATCCGAGATAAAGCCCTAAAGAAATCAAGGCAATAAAAAGCAATTGAAAGGATGTATATTCGCCTCCGAGATGACTTATCGTATAATTAGGCAGAATAAGCACAAAAATAATCACGGAGGTAAGCGTAATGAGTGCCGTACTTACCCCCTGCAATGTAAAGCTCTGTTCTCTGTATCTTAATGAACCTATGACAATACAGCTCCCAATAATTCCGGTAAGGATTATCATCACTGCTGCAAAAACCGTATCTCTGGCAAGGGTAATGGTTTCTAAACCTTTTGCTCCCATCATGATAGAAATAATAAGTCCTACTTCTATGACCGTGATGGCAAATGCCAGAAGTAAAGTTCCGAATGGCTCCCCCAAACGATGGGCAATAACTTCAGAATGATACACTGCAGCCAAAACACTTCCTATCAGAAATAAAGTAAGAATCACAGAATAATACCCTGAAGAAAAAACAGAATTTCCAACATACGAAAGCCACGCCAAGATAGGAACTAAAAAAGTCCACATCCATAAATATTTTTTAATATTCATAAAAACACTAATATTTTTTACAGTTGAATGGTCTTTTGGAAAAATTCAATAGATTTATATTTTCCTTTTCAAAACAGTTTTATTAATGATTTGAAGCAGACTAGAGATGACGATATACCGGAAATATTAAATGATGAAAAGAAGAGAATATGCCGGAACTAAGAGTCTAGATCATCAGTTCAATGTAGTTATTCAGCAAGATACGAATAATCAATCACTTATTTGAAATTATATAGTAATATTTTAAGTTTGTAATCATTTCCTAAGGCTCAATAATGTTCGTCACTTCATCAGAGTCACCAACTTTTTACAGCTTATAAACGACCGGATTTCAGATGCTCAAAACAATCCGAAATTTCGTAAAAGTGTGATATCTGCAACATAAAAGAAACAATCTGTAATACAATAGATTATTAAATACCCAACTTTGTACTGTAGCAATGAAGTTACACTAAAATCCACCTTATGGACACAAACCACAACAAAGGCGACAAATTTTTCAAAACTCCTGGAGACTGGATTGAACAGTCAAAACAATTGAAAGAAAAATTCTCAACATTAACGGATCACGATCTGAAATTTGAAGAAGGTAAAGAAAAGGAAATGCTGGAAAGAATCGGAAACAGATTAAGAAAAAACCGTGAAGAAGTTCTCAATATTATCAAAGAAATCAATCTTTCATAAATTGTTTTCAAGGACAGTTAAAGCCAATGAAAAGATATATTTATCAAAAGTTTTACTGGAAAAGGGATGGAATATTAGACAGTTCTGTCCCTTTTATTTACAATACCATCTACTCTTTTTATGTTTAAACCCAATGTGATGAATCATAGAGAACTTGAAAAATCGAAAGTATATATTACCAGCCAGATTGTAGATTACATTCCAAATTCTGTAGTCAGCAAAAAAATAATGGAAAAACTGACCGGCAATATCAGTATTTTATCTTTTGATGACAAAGAAGGGTTATCTGAAAAGATTTCTCCTTTTGACACTGTTGCACAAATTATTGAAGGTAAAGCAGAAATTATTATAGACGGAGCTACTTATTTTATGGAAGAAGGTGAATGCATAATTATTCCTGGCCATATATCTCATTCGATAAAAGGAAATAAACGCTTTAAGATGATCGTAACAATAATAAAAAGTGGCTATGAATAATGTAGATACCATATCAGTTTTAACAAAAAAGATATTAAAAAAAACAGTTGAGATTCAAAAAGAATTTCCTGAACTGTATGACCTTTTAGACGAAACTCCATTATTTTTTTCTTTTGCAGAGAAAAATATTACGATCAAAGATTTAAGACAATATCTTATTTCCCTTATAAGACAGCAAAAATCCTTTGAAAAAGGGACATCAAAAAAAATAATATACAATAACTCCCAATGAAAAAGCTGACTAATCATCCAAAGAACAAATTGGGACTCAGAAATAAAAAAAATATTTCAAGAAGGGCCTATTACTCACAATTTGTTTCTTTATTTTACATCAGAAATACCAACATCACCTTAGAAAGAGACACGAAGGAAGTTCTTCGCATGTTAAAGGAATTACAGATTCTCAATAACAAATCAAGATTGGTATTTAGTACTCATTGCAGTTTAAGCCAGCATAATCTGTGGCAGTCTGTTTTAGAAGATCTAAGCGACAGTATAAAATACATTAGAATACAGTTTGAATATTTATTGGAGAATATTATTAAAAGAAATAAAATCAATTCACTCATATTCTGGAAGCAAAACAAAACCTATACAGATGAGCTGGAAGCAAGCCATAAAAAACTCATCCATTTGGCTATCCAAATTTTACCGGAAGAAGAAAGGTTATCATGGAAAACAGGTATTTGTAACTTTTATGATGAAATTTTTTCTTTATTCATTCCACTTATTGGTATGTGCAGGCTTGAATCTGACTTTATAGAAAAATATTCGCCTAAAATCTTTAACCAAACCACTATGGATATTATTAAAGATATTCCAAAAAATTACACATTACAGGAAGCAAAGAAATATGAACACGAATACTTAAAAGTATTAACTAACTACAGTCATGAATTCTATAGAAAAAATAATTTTTGGAACAGCTTACTATATATACTTTCAGGAGGCATGTACGCATTGCCGTCAGAGCATACTCTATCCAAAAAATGGATCAATAGAAAAATGAAAGATAAACTTTCTTAATGAACCTCACCCTACATTTTTCATCTTATTAAATATTTTTGCAATGAAAACAATACATTTCTTTCGATTTAACGATTATATTTTCCGTAAAATTCCTTTTTTTAAGGAAGAACACAGACTGAAAACCGATGTAACAGAACTTGATTTAATGGATATTGAAATAGTAACCGAATATATCGTAAAAACAGATGATGATTTTAGCTTCGACAACACATCAAGAAATGATCTTCTATCAATGTGCAAAAAAGCTCAAAAAACAATTGAACATTACTTTGTGATAAAATTAGATCAATATGATTTTATATGAAATTATTATTTATTGTCCTCAAGAGCTTCATACTCAATAAAACTGTTGATGATAATTATACCTTACAGTTTCTCTGATAAATAAAAAAAACGCTCTCGTTTTCATGTTACTGTAGTGTCAATAAAAATTGTTAAGTTGCTATAAAATTGAAGTCTTTACTAAATATCTTATTAAAATAATTTGTAGAACAAACCAGACAAATAAAGCCAATTAAAGTTCATACAATAAATAATTTCACTTTTACTCTTGTTGTTATAACTCTTATTTTTCAAATATTAATATAATAATCTAAGCCTAAACAGATTCATTAATAAAGTATTAGTAATATTATTTTTTAACACATTCAGATTTTAATTTTCTTTACTTTTGCGGAAAATTTTTTTATGAAGATAAGATTTGAGTTTCTTGATGGAATAAGAGGAATTTCTGCGTTATGGGTAGTTTTGTATCATTCTTTATTATTTAATGGCTATTCTGCAGCTCATGATATTAAATGGTCTAATGACCTTGTTCTCTATTTTATACAAAAAGCTACGTCAATTGGTCATTTGGCAGTATCTATATTTATAGTTCTTTCCGGTTTTTGCCTTGCGATTCCAGTGGTTAACAATAATATGGAAATAAAGGGAGGGTTTAAAAGATATATTAGCAGAAGAGCCAAAAGGTTAATTCCGCCCTATTATATTGCATTATTGTTATCAGTATTAATGATTTTATGTTTCCCCTTATTACAAACAGCACAAAATACAGCTTGGGATAGCAAAATACCTGTCACTTTTTGGTCTGTTATCAGTCATATTGGATTATTTCATAATTTAAATTCTTCATGGGTTTATAAGATCAATGGAGCACATTGGTCCATAGCTACAGAATGGCAGATTTATTGGCTTTTTCCTCTCATGCTTATACTTTGGAAAAAAACTAATAAATATGTCTCATTTATTACATTCGCTTTATTGGCATTATTATTAAAAAAGCTGATTCCAATGGCAAAACCTGAATTTATAATTCTATTTTTCATGGGAGTTATCTGTTGTTATTTATCATTTAAAAAGACAACAATCAATAAATTTTTAATTCCTTTAGCTGTAATTCTTTTCATAGGAAGTTTATCACTATTCGCATTATTAGATATTAACAGTTTTTTAATGATATTAATTACAGGGGTAACTTTCTCTTTTTTATTGTATTCATTAGTCACATACAAAAAAGCAACAGGAAAATCAATCATTATTCTTGAAAGCAAACCATTAGAATTTTTAGGAAAAATATCATACAGTTTATATCTTATACACGGTCCGTTCCTTGCATTAATAAATCTTTATTTATTAAAAAACTTTGAACTCACAGATGATATCCGGCAATGGGTGATCTTTGCATTTATTTTTATTTTTATTATCCCTATAACCACTATTTTTTATCACCTGGTTGAAAAGAGATTTCTAAATAAGTAATAATTACCTCTCATGAAATAAAATATGAGAATAGTTTATTAATACAAAAGACCACCTGCGTTTTGCAGGTGGTCTTTTTCTTTTATCTAACTCATCTTTTTTTAACTAATTCAATCCTTTTAAAACTGCTTCAAGCTCCAGATCCCGTTTCTGAATAATATCATCATCAGAATACTCAATGAATTCATTGATCCTCACACCTACTTTTTGAGTCTGGGAATTGTCATAATAAAAAATACCATTTCCGGTAAATTCCAAGTTATATCCGGCAGGCAGTTTCAATGTTCTGATGTCACCATCTGCACCTGCTGTTCTTTGGCCGATGGTTTTGGACTGAGGAAAAATATTCTGAAGATTCATTGTATTCCATTCACTCATACTTAAGGTCTCCGGATTGACAATCATAAATACCTTTCCCGTGTATGGATGGATGGTTTTATTTTTAATATCAGAATAATAAGTCCCAAAATCTTTATAACTGATTGGAATATAGGTCCCGATATTTTTCACGTTGGGTTTATAGTATTTTCCAAAATGGTTCTCTACGGGCGAGAAGTATTTGTAGACATAATAGAATACAAATCCACCCCAATCCGGATATCCTCTCATATCAAAGACAATAGCCTTTTTTGATGATGCTTCTTGGAAAATAGAATCCATATGATCATCCAGCTTATCATCAGCTATATTGTTTGTAAAAGCAAAAGCATCATTGATTTTAAAATAGGCAATATCTTTATGATCAATTTTGTACTGCTGCTTAAGGCGGGTTTTATTTTGGATGTACTCTGTTACTATTGCTCGTTGTTGTTTGTCTGTGAAATTAATAAACTCTGTATCTGCGTGATAGGCTTTATTATCCTTTGACACTACTTTTAAGTCTTTACGAGGCTGATCATCAGGCCAGATCAGATTTCTCTGGTAATCTGACATCAGATACAACAACGTTTCAGGATTAGAGGTGGAAAGTAATTCTTTCTTTTCTTTAATAATCTGACGGATACTTTTACCTCCAACCTCCGTTATTCTATCTCCAATATGAATATTAGCTTTGGAACAGATTTCAGGTACAAGAAGCTGGGTCACCAATATATGATCTTTCAATATCACATAATTAAAGGGAGGAAAATATGATCTGTAGAAAATTTCATTTTTATAATTAAGCTGATCATAAAACCTGAAAGAATGGGTATCTTCCATTGAGGAAACTACTTTTGCCAGAATAATCTCAAACTCTTTTCTTGAAGTACAGTGAACAGTTTGGTCTGTTAAATCCGAGAAATAGGCTTCAGTATTTTTATCCATCAGATATTTATGTGGATAAAGATAATCAATCGCACCCTGCAATTTGGCCAATGTCAGCAAACGGTAGGCAAGCGGCAGATTCTCATCTTTTTTAAATTCGTTTGTCTCAGAAGCAAGTATTTTTTCTTTCTGATCAGCATCAGCAATGAATCTATGGCTGTAGATATCATTCAGTACTATTTTGTTTTCTGAACTGACTTTTTTATTGTTCTGATACCATCTGAAGTCTTGATTGACAGAGAGTACATCTTTCGGAGTATCAATAACCGGAGCACCGGAAAATTTATGATTCAGATTTGCTGATAAAAAGGTAATAACTGCATTTTCATCTGATTTTTCATTCACTCTCCCAATAGTCTCCAAAAACAGGCTGTCGGCATCTTTTTTTCCGCTGGCAACATCAGGATGATAATATTTTATGAAATTCCAGGTCTTCATAAAATAGGCGTAGCTATTTTTTTGAGCGCAAACAGTTGCATTAATAACAACCACAAAAAACAAAATAAAAATATTCTTCATTTATCTGAATTTGTGATGTAAAATACACTTTTTAAGGCATATAAAATGTAAATAATTTTTACAGACTTTACGCTACATTAACTCCAAAAATGTGCCCTACAAATGCTGTAATTCCCATTGCAACAGTTCCCCAGAAACAGATCCTCAATACGGCTACTTTAATACTGGAACCTCCCGCTTTGGCAGAGATTGCTCCCAAAAGCATTAAAAATATAATTGAAAATCCATATTGGAAATACACCATTTGTTTAAGTGGTGCTAAAAGAGAAACGCTAAACGGCAATAAAGCCCCCACAGCAAATGAACTGAATGAAGCCATCGCTGCCTGCAATGGTTTCGCCTGCGTTATTTCATTAATACCTAATTCATCACGGGCATGTGCTCCCAATGCATCGTGTTCCGTAAGTTCAACTGCTACCTGCATTGCTGTCTCTTTGGTACATCCTCGTTTCTCATACACTTTGGCAAGCTCTCTAAGTTCTATTTCAGGCATTTCTTCAAGCTCACGTTTTTCACGAAGTAAATCTGCTTTCTCGGTATCTTCCTGCGAACTCACGGAAACATATTCCCCCGCTGCCATAGACATCGCTCCGGCAATCATACCTGCCAGTGCCGCAAGAATAATAATATGCCGGTCTGGTTCTGCGGCTGCAACCCCAATGACAATACTTGTGGTGGACAACAAACCGTCATTCGCTCCCAATACAGCTGCACGAAGCCAGCCTACCCTGTTTACATAATGTTTCTCCAACTGATGATGCATAGCTTTTTATTTTGGCGGTCCCCTAAAGTTACCAAATGTTTCATCAAGAATCATTTTAAATTATGTTCATTCTTACCCCGGATAAAGATCTCGTATGCTCAGAAACAGAATTCTATCTGATGTACAAACGAACCCTTAGCATTCTGAAAATCAAATTGAAAAACAGTAAAATACTTCCATTCAGTTCAGAAATTCCTATTTTCTTATCTTTGCAGGAATGAATTTATTATATATCAACTGGGATGTGAATCCCGAAATCGTCAATATCTTAGGATTTCCTTTAAAATATTACGGGCTGCTATTTCTTGCAGGACTGGTTTTATGTTTAAATATTTTAAAACGTATTTATAAAAAAGAAGGCCTTAGTTCGCAGGCTCATGAAGCTTTATTCTCTTATGCACTTATAGGAATTTTGGTGGGTGCCAGATTGGGGCACTGTCTTTTTTATGATTTTGATTATTATTCCCAGCATCCGCTTGAAATATTGCTGCCAATTCAGAAAGGAGTAGACGGAACCTATCACTTTACAGGATTTGCAGGACTTGCCAGCCATGGTGGTGGTATCGGATTGGTGATCATGCTTCTCATCTATGCGAGAAAATTTTCTATCCCGTTCATGACGGTTTTAGATGCTATAGCGATTGTACTTCCGTTGGGTGGTACTTTTATAAGGCTTGCCAATCTTATGAATTCTGAGATCATAGGAGTTCCTACGGACGTTCCATGGGCTTTTATTTTCCATCAGGTAGATAATCTTCCGAGACACCCTGCCCAACTTTATGAAGCGATCTCTTATTTTATTATTTTCCTTTCTGTGTATTTTATTTATAAGAAAAACATATTTAAAATCGGAAAAGGGTTTTATTTCGGAATCAGTATTCTGCTGATCTTCATTATGAGAATTCTGATTGAGTTCATCAAGGTAGACCAGGTAGAATTTGAGCACGGAATGATTCTGAATATGGGACAGCTGCTAAGTATTCCTTTTATTCTTCTCGGTTTATTCTTTATCATCAAAAGTATATTGGAAAAAGGAAAGGTAAAAACCACTTAATTTTCTGATTTTCTTCTAAAATAAAAACTCACTGAAAACAGTTTTCAGTGAGTTTCTTTTTTATGATTATCTGATAGATTATCTTGTGGTATATCCTCCGTTAGCAAAAATGGTCTGCCCGGTAATCCACCAGCCTTCTGTTACCAGAAATTCTACCAGCGGAGCGATATCTTTTATATTTGTAAGTCCTCCCAATGCTGATGCTGATTTATGATAAGCAACGGCATCATCTGTTTCCTGTCCATAGAAGAAAGGAGTATCCATTGGTCCAGGGGCTACAGCCGTTACAGAAATTCCTCTTGCTCCGAATTCTTTAGAAGCAGCTCTTGTAAAATGCTCTACAGGTGCCTTTGCTCCGGCATAAGTAGAATACAGTCCTGTGTAAGCAGCCAGCAGTGAAGTAACAATGGTACAGATCTTCCCGTGATCGTTCAGTTTTTTACCTGCTTCCTGCAAAAAGAAGTAAGCTGATTTTGAATTGACATTGAACATGGTATCATATTCCGCTTCTGTAGTCTCTGAAAATGGTTTTTTCAGTACCATTCCTACGGTATTGATTGCAATATCAATCCCTCCGAAACGGGAAATTGTTTCATCAAAGAATTTTGTAATATTGTCTACTTTGGTAAGATCTCCTTGGAACAAAAATGCTTCTGCTCCTAATGCCTGTACCTCAGCAAGTGTTTTTTCGCTATCTGCTTTTGAACTTTCACTGTTATAATGTATTGCCAGTTTTGCTCCTTTCGCAGCAAAATCTCTACTTAAAAGTCCTCCAAGGTTTTTACCTCCTCCGGCAATTAAAACAACTTTTCCTTTTACATTTTGTGTTGACATCGATTTTATTTTTAAATGTTAATGAGACAAAGATGAATAATAAAAATGGTCTCAACATGGTGAAGTTTTCGGGAATTTTAGAAAACTGCAAAGTGATTATCAGCTGATATTATGATTCTCAATGTAAACTAAGACAGAAACATTTATTTTTTTTATAAACAACATTTTTTAATAGAATGCTATTTACCAGCCAGATATGACCCAAAACACCCCTTTCATATTAAACAAAGTTATATAATTCACTATTACGCATCAATTTTAGGCATAACATTTGATGCTTTTCCAGCCGTATTATACACCACTTCATTTTTATAATATATTTTTTTATAATCCTCAGTCTTCTGAGGATTTTTTTATGCCCTTGTTCTGGCTCTCATTATCGTCTTACATTCAGACTATAAAGGTATCCCGGCAGATCTGCCGTAAAACCATTTCTGATAATCAATCATTTAAAACCTGATAATTCATTTTATTGTTGTATATTTGTACATTAAATAACCAAGTCTATACTTTGTTTTCTGTAACGACCCGAATATTTTTTATTCAGTCTTTGCTTTTTGAGCAGCCATATTTTAAACTTTTATTCTTCTACTAAGAACAATACTTGTCGGAATTTTAAAGCTCTGTATGATTGGGATTATCCAAAACAGAAAACATAGCCAGGCTTTATAAGGTCTAAAACGGACCAGATTGAACCAATTAATTTATAGAAACTAAATACTAAAAATAATTTATGGCAGATTCTTTTTCTAAAAAGGAAAATTTCAAGAAAAAAATTCAAAAGCAAAAAGAAAAGGCGCTAAGACGCGAAGATCGTAAGACGAACAACAACAAAGGAGCGGAGGACGTCTACATGTATGTAGATGAATTCGGAAGATTAACATCTACTCCACCTGAACAAAGACAGGAAGTAAACCTTGATGATATTCAATTGGGAGCAGCTCCTATTATTGAGGAAGATCCAAGAAAAACTGGAATTGTTACTTTCCTTAGTGAAAAAGGGTATGGCTTCATCACCGAAGATAATAACAAAGAAAATATCTTCTTCCACAACAACAACTGTGTGGAGCCGGTAAAAAAAGGAAACAAAGTATCTTTCGAAAAAGAGAAGTCTCCTAAAGGATTTTCAGCTGTTGAAATCCAGATTGTTAAATAATACTTACACATAAAATGATTCTGCCTGTAAAGCAGGTTTGTTTTAAGAAATATAGAAAGGGACTGTCTCAATGAGACAGTCTCTTTTTTTGGACATATAAAAAAAAGTTAACTCAACTTATAAAAAAGTTAGATTCTAACGCAATATCCTTGAATTATTTTAATTACCATTACGGGAACCCGCAGAACATAGTTAAAGTTTAAAAATATAAAATAAGCTGTCTTTTTGGACAGCTTATTTCATCATAAAAAAAAGTAAAAATTAATCCAGTTTCCCACCCAGCGCTTTAAACAGCAGGACGTTATTTCTGGTATTCTGGTGCTGGAACTGTAATAAATCCAGTTCAGCAGTCAGTTTGCTCTTCTGAGAGTTGATCAGTTCAAAATAATTGGCATATCCTGTCAGATAGAGATCGTTGGAAACCTCCACCCCACGATCAAGAAAACCTACTTCCTCTGATTTCAGTTTCAGAACACGTTCATAGATCTTAGTCTGTTTCAGGATCGACTGAAGCTCATTAAAAGCAGTCGTAATACTTTTCTGGTAGTTTAAAAAAGCAATTTCCTGCTCCTTACTCGCTACCTTGAATTCATATTTCAGTTGTCCTTTATTAAAAACAGGCACCATCAATCCACCCAACAATTGCCCTGCCAGTGAACTTGGTTTAAAAAATGTCTCTATAGAGAAAGAATTCAGTCCGAAGCCGGCTCCAAGATCAATTTTAGGATAAAATGCAGCCCTTGCAGCTTTTGCATCAGCCTGAGAAGCCTCTAAAACATAATAGTTTGCGGCTACATCCGGTCGGGAATGAATAACTCCTTCTACATTAATTGTTTTATTTAAGACTTCCATATTGGTAGGCATCAATATTTTTCCGCGTTTTACATCTCCGCCATAACTTCCCGTGAGTGTAGTAATAGCCTGTTCTACAGTAACAATTTCTACCCTTATGTGTTCAATCTCTGCCAGCCAGTTGTTATTCTGCGCTTTGAACTGCTGTACAGCTAATTCTGTAGCTTTTCCCACTTCACGCTGCGCCAGAACAATTTCAAATGCTCTCTGCTGGAGGTTGTAATTCTTCTGGTAAATAGCAAGACGATTGTCTAAAGCCACCAGCTGATAATATAAATTGGCAATATCTGTAAAAAGTTCTACCTGCAGCAGTCTCAGCCCTTCTGTGGAAGCCAGATATTTCTTCTGGGCAGCAATCTTTTTGTTTTTCAGTTTGCCCCACGCATCAATTTCCCAGCTGCTCCTTGCTCCAAGCCCGTAATTAGGCGTAAAATTTCTATTGATCTTCTGATCTTCCGTAATATTGGGAGAAAGATTGGTATCATAGTTCCCGACTCCTTCCATGGTATATTTTCCATACCGGTTGCCGGAAGCCTCTACTCCTACTTCAAGGGAAGGCAGTAAATCCATTTTTGATCTTTGAAGGAAACTGTTGGCAATCTCCACTCTTTGCTGCGCAATCTGGAAATCCGGATTGGCCTGAACCACTTTATCAAAAAGTTCGAGCAGCTGCGGATCTGTAAAATAAGCCTTTAAGTTGATCTGCTGGAATTCATCCGGAGATTTATTGTTATCAGCTTTGATAATTTCCTCTGGCAATTCCTGAGCTTTTTTCAATTCGGTTACTTTTGGAACAGCACATGAAACCAGGCTTAGTGAAGCAATTCCGTATATTATATTTCTATTATTTAATCTTTTCATCTTTCTTCTTATTTTCAAGTTTTGCAAAGAATATATACAGTCCCGGAATCACTACCAATCCGAAGATGGTTCCTATCAGCATTCCTCCTGCTGCTGCTGTACCAATGGAACGGTTACCTATTGCTCCTGCTCCTGATGCAATACATAATGGAATAAGCCCTGCTACGAATGCAAAAGAGGTCATCAGAATAGGTCTCAGACGCTGTCTGGCTCCTTCAATTGCTGCAGGAATGATATCGTATCCCTGTTTATTTCTTGCCACCGCAAATTCTACGATCAGGATAGCATTTTTAGCCAAAAGTCCAATCAGCATCACCAATGCTACCTGTGCATAAATATTATTATCCAATCCCATAAGTACCAATGCGATATAGGAACCAAAGATTCCCGTTGGAAGGCTTAATAATACCGGCATAGGAAGAAGGAAGCTTTCATATTGTGCCGCCAGTAAAAGATAGACGAATAAAAGGCAGATCGCGAAAATATAAACAGTCTGGTTTCCTGATAAGATTTCTTCTCTTGTCATCCCGGACCACTCAACATCAAATCCTCTTGGCAGAGTTTCTTTGGCAACACGTTCTACAGCAGCAATAGCATCCCCGGAGCTGTATCCGTCCGCAGGTTCTCCATTGATCATCGCAGACATATACATATTGTATCTCGTCAGTACTTCAGGTCCGTATACTTTTTCAATGGTGATGAAGGTAGAGAAGGGAATCATTTCACCTTTATCATTCTTTAAATATAAATTCAGAATACTTTCAGGGGTATCCCGATGCTCCGGACTTGCCTGTACCATCACTTTATACATCTGACTGAAACGGATAAAATTCGTGGCATAATAGGATCCCAGCATGGTCTGTAATGTGGACATCGCATTGTCTACCGAAACTCCTTTCTTCGCTGCCATATCATAATCCACATTGATCATATATTGCGGGAAAGTGGCATCAAAACTGGTAAAACTGTTCTGCAGCTCCGGAGCTTCATTTAGTTTTTTAACAAAGTCCTTGGTGATTTTATCTGTGTTCTCAATGGTTCCTCCGGTTCTGTCCAGCAAACGCAGTTCAAAACCACTGGTATTACCGAATCCCGGAACTGTGGGCGGGGCAAAGATCTCAATCTGGGCATCTGCAATGCTTTTAGTTTTATCAGAAAGCTCCGTGATCAGATTGTTCACTGAAATATTTCTTTCTTTCCAGTCTTTAAGATTGATCATCGCCATTCCGTAGGATGAACCTGCGATTTCCGTTACAATACTGTACCCTGCAAGAGTGGTCACGTTTTCTACTCCATTAATTTTCTTGGCAATAACAGTCACTTCATCCAGCACTTTTTCAGTTCTTTCTACCGTTGCTCCCTGCGGAGTAGTGACACTTACATACACCATTCCCTGATCTTCCATTGGAATAAATCCGGTTGGCAGGAATTTGCTGGTCACAAAAGTCAATCCAACGAATAAAAATAACAGTCCAAAAGTAACCATAGTTCTCGTCGCAAATTTTGATAGAATACTTACATATCCATTGGTCAGCCTTTCAAAACCTGTATTGAAACTCTGGAAAGCTCTGTCAATGATTGTTTTCTTTTTATCATGATTGTGAGGTTTTAAAATAATCGCACAAAGCGCTGGCGTAAGAGTCAATGCATTCACTCCGGAAATCACAATACTGATTGCCAATGTCAGTGAGAACTGACGATAGAATACTCCTACCGGACCATCAAGAAATGCTACAGGAATAAATACTGCTGACATTACGATGGTAATAGCCACTACCGCTCCTGCAATTTCTTTGGTTGCACTGATGGTTGCATCCATTGCATTCATTCCTTCTTCCATTTTCACATGGACGGCTTCAACGACGACAATGGCATTATCAACCACAATTCCGATGGCAAGAACCAATGCAAACAATGTTAAAAGGTTAACAGAGAAATCAAGCATATTCATGAAGGCAAAAGTTCCTACCAATGCTACCGGAACAGCCAACACAGGAATCAAAGTGGAACGCCAGTCCTGAAGGAAGATAAACACCACAATTCCTACCAGAATAAAGGCTTCAATAAGAGTTGTCAGTACCGCACTGATGGAAGCATCCAGGAATCTGGAAACATCATACGCCATATTGTACTCCATTCCGGGTGGGAAAGATGTGACTTTTAATTCTTCCATTTTTGCTTTTACACTTTCAATAACCTCGGAAGCATTGGAACCGGGACGTTGTTTCATCATGATGGATGCGGATGGTCTTCCGTCTGTTTTGGAAACCATTCCGTAGTTCATCGCTCCGAATTCAACTTTAGCAATGTCTTTAAGCTTTAAAATTGTTCCGTCAACATCAGATCTGATGGGAACTTCTTCATATTGTTTAGGCTCAAAAAACTTCCCTTTATATTTGATCACATATTGAAGCTGACTGGAAGTCTTCCCTGACGTTTCTCCAACTTTTCCGGGCGCTGCAGAAATATTCTGTTTTTGTAATGAAGTGATCACTTCATCCGCAGAAATATTGTAAGCCGCCATTTTCTGTGGATCCAGCCATACTCTCATCGAATATTCTTTCTGCCCCATAATCTCGGCACGGCCAACTCCATCAATACGTTTCAATTCCTGAAGGACATTAATATCCGTAAAATTATAGATGAACTGTTCATCCTGGCTCGGATCTGTACTTGTGATATTGAGGTACATCAGCATACTGTTTACCTCTTTTTCAGTGGTAACTCCGGCTCTGATTACCTCTTCAGGAAGTTCGTCAAGAATGGTTGTCACCCTGTTCTGGACGTTTACCGCTGCTACATCAGGATCTATTCCCACTTCAAAGAACACCTGAATAAGGGTAAGTCCGTCATTGGAAGTAACCGTAGACATATATGTCATTCCCGGCACTCCATTGATAGCACGTTCCAGTGGAAGAGCTACAGCATTGGCAGATACTTCCGCATTAGCTCCTGTATATTTTGCCGTAACGGTTACTGAGGGCGGTACGATGTCCGGAAACTGGGTGATCGGCATCTTCAGCAATGCCATAATTCCCAGTAATACAAATAATATGGAAATAACCAACGAAAGAACCTTTCGTCTTATAAACATTTCTACCATAGTCAATAGATTTAAAGATTATGAAAGGTTAATATTTCTTTTTGATTTTGATGATATCACCATCTTTCAAAGACTGAGTCCCTTCATAAATGATTAAATCTCCTTTTTTAAGGCCGCTTTCTACCATATAAGAATCCCTTAAGGTATTTCCGATCTTAATACTGGTCATTTTCACTTTATTCTGTTTATCCACAACAAAAACATAGGTCTTATCCTGGATGGAGAAGGTAGATTTTTGTGGAATAAGAATCGCATTATTCTGTTGTTCAGAAATAATAAGTTTCCCGGAAGTCCCGTGTTTAATCAGACGGTCCGGATTCGGGAAAAGTACTTTATAACGAATGGAACCCGTGGCTCTGTCGATTTCCCCTTCAGCGGTTTTTAAAGCGCCGTTGAACTGATAATTGACTCCATTGGGCAGCGTCAGCTCTATCTTTTGATGACTTCCGATCTTATCGTTGGCCAAAAGCTCAAAATACAGATTTTCAGGAATGGAAAAATACGCATATACTTCATTCAATTGAGACAGCGTAGTCAATAACGTCCCATTTTCTACCAGACTTCCGTCTTTATGAGGAATCACGTCAATTACCCCATCAAAAGGTGCCGTGATCTTTGTAAAGCTTATTTTCTGAAGAACCGTTCTCTTTTCTGCATCGGCAAAAGCATGTTTTGCTTTGGCAGAGGACAGTTTTGCTTTCACCATTTCCAATTCGTTATTGGCTACAAATTTTTTAGCATGAAGACTCTGAATCTGCTTCAGTTCTACTTCTGCTATACGAACATCAGCTTCAGTCTGCTTTAATGTCGCATTAGCTTTCAGAAGTTCCATCTGCAGCTCAGCATCATTGATTTTAAATAAAGCCTGCCCCTGATGTACAAATTGTCCCTCGTTTACATAAATATGCTGTATAATACCTCCGATTCTGGACCGCATTTCAACATTTTTTTTAGCCTGGATATCGGTGACAAACTGGTTGCTTACCAGTGTATCTTTTTCTTTGATTTCCAGTACGGGAACTTCTTTGTCTTTTTTATTATTTTTCTCCTTGTCTTTACTGCATGACACAGCGAATAATGTTGCCATAAAGCAAATTATCACAGTTTTAAAATACATTTTTAAATGTTTAAGTTATAAAATTTTCGTTAAAGCAATTTGATATTCAATAACTTAAACCTAGTACAACTGGAGAAGATGGAGAAAGGATTTAACTCCACAAATAGTAGATACAGCAATCTCCGGAAGGATGATTTTCGAAATAACTTTTAAAATTCCTGAAAAATCCGCAATTGCGGGATCACTTTTTTTGACGGAATGTTTTACAATTTTGGCAGCTGCAGGCAATGCATGCGTGTTCATATCTGCCTCTTCGTACACATCCAGAAGATGAATATTGGTTACATGGGGAACATGAGGAATATTCTGCAATGATTTTTCTGCCCAATTCGAATTGAAAAGGGTAAAAACCAGCATGATATAAAATAAGATAAATGACCTCAGACCTGCCATGTCAACCAGAACACATTAGTTTTTTAGTAAAAACGATATGGTGCAAAAGTAGTGATTTCTACTGGGAAATCCGATCATTGAACTGTTAAAAAAACTTAAACAATGGATGAATAAATTCCAATTATTGAAATTTAGATTCTTGCGGAATGACAAACAGAACGTTATATTTATTCATAGCCTCTGTTATTCCATAGGAATTTACATAAAATCATTAAAGGTTTTGGCTAAAGCCAATTGATTTTGCTTTTATTTTTAACGGGCTAAAGCCCATTCCTATTGAATAATTAAAATTAATAGCTAGAACAATTTCCTGAGCACTCTGAAACGGTAATCAAAAATATGTTCCAGTTTCTTTTTAACGAAAAGACGGTGAGCAATTTCGCCTAGAAATCCCATAGGAAGTTCATAATCTATGGCATCTCTCATCAGTACGCCTTCTTCATTGGGAATAAATTCATGATGGTGGTTCCATAGTTTGTATGGGCCTTTTTTCTGGAAATCAATAAAGCTTTTTTGAAAATCGACGTGGGTGATTTCTGTCTGCCATTTCATTTTAATACCAAACAATGGAGAAACATAATAGTCGATGAGCATTCCTTCATAGATTTCATCGTCATCCATTTCCGTCAATACAATAAAGCCCATATCTTTCGGGGTAATTTCTGAAAGGTTATTGGCTGAAGAAAAGAATTTCCAGGCGGTTTCTATATCACAATTGAGCTGTTGTTCGCGGAAAAGCGTATGTTTCATAAGACGGAATCAATTTACATGATTGTTATGAAACAAATGTATAACAAAGATTTAATTATATATCCACATCAGAACGGGTTTCTTCGAGTACTGAATCATCGGATCAATTTCCTTCATAGCATTGTTGGAAACAGTAGGACAACCCCATCCTTCGGGAGATCCTTTGGGAAAGACTTCATCATCACTCATCATGTCCCAGGAATGAAAGACAATAAATCTTTTTAAAGCATTGCCGTTTGTTTCCTCAAGTCCGTGCATCAGGTATTTGATATTAATTCCCCAGTCGCTGTACCCTCTTCCTTCAAGCTTATATTTTCCTAAAGAGGAAAGGTGGCTTCCATCTTCATTACTGAATCCCGGATTTGCTTTAGAATCGTCTTTACTCCATGAATTGGAACCACAACCATGGCCTACCAGGTATTTTTTGGAGATCTTATTATTTTTAAAATCCCAGACAAAAAACCGGTTCACTCCGGAATGGAGACTCATATCAATAAGAATACAGAAATCATTATTAAGGTTCTTTGAATTACAGAACTTCAACGCTTCTTCGGCTTTCATTTTTATCCCGGATAAGTCTGCTGCAGGCTTCTTTTCAATAGTAGCAGGTATTTCAGCAGTATGTATGGTACTGCTTTTTTTCTCCTGAGAACATGAACACAACCAAAATGCGATGAAAAACAGATAAATTCCCTTCATGAATTATTTATAGTGCTGAAAAATTCCGAAATCTGATGGAGTCCAAAGTGCTGCTTTCTGTCCTGCAGCCTTTAAAGCATTATTTGACCATGTATTGCAGGTGTAAAGAAAACTGTAGGTTCCTTTGGCATCATAAAAGGCATCATTATCACTATACACTGCATTTGTAGGAATTAACATGAAATTACCGTTCTGATCTCTGTCAAATTTATCTTCTACAAATTTTACCAGATTCTCATACTGGTTTCTGCTGATCATAATCATTTTACAGTCGTCTCCTTCTTTCATTGTATTATAATAAGTACAGTGCATAGCGGAATCACTAAGCCAGAATGCTGCTTTTACAGCTGTTGAAAACTTCAGGTCTGCCCATGTAGGCGTATCAAGATAGAATCCTTTGTCTCCCCAGCCTATTCCGATATACTGATAATCTGTTTTTTTTGATTTTGTATTGGCGAAAGGAATTTTCATGCTCCAGTCCTGCAGATCATTTTTTACAGGCATTACTATATCAGTATGTACTCCGTTGGTATAAATATAAATCGGAATTTCTTTTTTCTGTCCATCATTTTTAGCCGAAACCGGAATATAGGGAATCAGTAACCCCAGGATTACATAAATCACCACAATTCCTAAAATAATTCCTACCACTTTCAGGAGATACATTAATATAGTTTTCACAGTCATGTTTTAATAAAATTTAATCTTTAATTTTTAGTAAAAGTATTTGTTTTAATCGAAAAATTAGCTATATTTAGTTACGAAATATTCACAAATATGCGTAAAACTATCAAATCCCAAAAAAGGTTTAAAGTAAGAGTAAAAACTGCTCCTAAAAGAATACAAAAAAAACGTTGATTTTCGGTGAGATTCTGATCTCCTGAAAGTCATTTTTTCTTTATAGGAAACGGTTTTCAATTAACTTATTGATACAAATCTTTACCTCCTTAAAGCCAAAAATTTAAGGAATGGTCGATTATCAGCTCTGGTTTGGAACTATAAAAAATTCCGAAGGAGGGATTGTCACCGAAAGTTCAGGGAAAAATCAATCAGAAGACTTCTGTAAAAACTCAATATTTCGCTTCAAACCTACAAATTTGGTTCTTTTCACGGGGGATTTCCTGAAGATTTCAGAGAAAATTTCCTGGGTAATTTCTTTCCATTCTCCTTTTTTAAAATTTTTCAGGGCTTCATTGGGTTTGAAACGGCTTTGTTTGTTGGGGGCTGAAAAACGGTTCCATGGGCAAACATCCTGGCAGATGTCACAGCCAAACATCCAGTCTTCCATTTTATCTTTAAAATAATCCGGAATTTCATTTTTGAGTTCTATGGTTGCATAAGAAATACAACGGCTTCCGTCAATAATTTTCTCCGAAACAATAGCATCCGTGGGACAAGCATCAATACATTTTCTGCAGCTTCCGCAATGGTCTGTAGTGGCATGATCGGCAATCAGTTCCAAATCGCAGATAATTTCAGCCAGAAAGTAAAAAGATCCGTTCTGTTTGGTAATGAGGTTTGCATTTTTTCCTACCCAGCCGATTCCAGATTTTCGGGCCCAGCTTCTTTCCATAATGGGTGCAGAATCTACAAAAACCCGAAATCCGAACTCTCCTATTTCCTCCTGCAGCTCTGCAACCATCTCACGAAGGATTTCTTTGATTACTTCATGATAATCTTCTGCATAAGCATATTTTGAGATCTTGTAATTTTCTAATATTGAAATTTTTTCCTCGGGAAAGTAATTGTATGAAAGTGAAATAACAGATTTGGAACCCTCTACCAAAAGCCGGGGATCAAGTCTTTTGTCGAAATGATTTTCCATGTACTTCATTTCGCCGTTATAATTGTTCTTCAGCCATTTTTCAAGATGGGGAGCATCTTCTTCCAAAAAATCAGCTTTAGAAATGCCACAACTCTGGAATCCAAAACTTTTTGCCTTGGACTTTATCAGTTGGGAATATTTTTCAGCGCCTGCATTCATAATTTCACACTGCAAAATTAAGATTATTTTATCAATCTTCTGATTTCTGTGGAGGTTCATCTGAACTCCTGTTCCTATCCTGCTTCTTTTCTGAAAAATTATGTTTTAATTAGGATTTTTTTCAAAAAAAAATTACGTAATTTCGTTTCTAATTTAATGTTTAAACCCAACAACTATGTCTTTAATAGAAGTAATACAATCCGGAAACTATGAATTAATTGACGTTCGTGAGCCAATGGAGCTTGAAATGGACGGCAATATAGATGGTGCTAAGAATATTCCTTTAGGTGAAGTAGAAGATAGACAGGATGAGATTCTATCTATTGAAAAGCCGGTGATCTTATTCTGCAGAAGCGGAAACAGAAGCGGAAAGGCATTGGATTATCTTAACAATCAAGGATTAAAGGACGGTTATAACGGCGGAGGCTGGGCCGAGCTGAAGGCTGTTCTGGAATCAAATCAGGGAACTTTTTAAAAGTTCCTTTTTTTATATCTTATTTCTATGGATCTGAAAAATTATTTTGAAACGCTTTGTTCTCCTTTCACCGAAAACAAACAGCTGATCAACAGCCTGTGGAACGAACTTGAGACCAGATATTCTGAAAAAGGCAGATATTACCACAATCTTTTTCATCTGGAAAATATGTTTCATGAACTTGAAGCGGTGAAAGTTAATATTTCAGATTTTAAAGCTATTGCTTTCTCAGTATTCTACCATGATATTATTTATGATGCCACTTCCAAGTCTAATGAGGAAAAAAGTGCTGCTAAAGTTGAGAAAAGACTTGCTGAACTTCATATAAATAACGACAAAATCACTATCATTTCGGAGCAGATTCTTGCCACAAAATCGCATCAGAAGTCTGATCATGAGGATACCAATTATCTTTTAGATGCTGATCTTTCCGTGTTGGGAAAAGATTTTACAACTTATTTGGAATATACTCAAAATATCAGAAAAGAATATTCCATTTACCCTGATTTTCTTTATAAGCCAGGACGAAAAAAAGTACTCAGACATTTTCTGGAACTTGAAAGTATCTTTAAAACAGAGTATTTTAAGGAAAAATATGAGATGCAGGCAAAGGAAAACATTGCCGCTGAACTGGAGTTACTGTAACCGGAATTCATTTAATATAAAAAGACACCCGTTAAAAGGTGTCTTAATTCATATTGTTTATCGTAATTCCAGATTAAGAATACTTACTTATAAATTCTGTTGCTCTTTCCAATACTAGTTCAGGAACTTCTTTGTGTGGCGTATGCCCTGTAGCTGGAATAATATATTTCTCAGCACTTCCGCTTACCTGGGTAACAGTTTTCTCTACCTGATCCAATGTGCCATATTCATCAGCTTCTCCCTGGATAAATAACAATGGGCAAATGATATGCTTCAAGAGATGTTCAATATTCCAAGTTCTGTAATCGTCCCGTGTCCATGTTTCCGTCCATGCTCTGAAAAGCATTTCGACTTTATCACCGTGGTATTTCTGCAAACGTTCTGCAAGATTGTTTGTTTTGTAGGCTTCCCAGGCATCATAAACTCCTTTCAACGTTACATCTTCCACAAATATATGTCCTGCTTCACAAACAACGGCATTTACTCTTTCCGGATATTTTGCAGCGGTGATCAAAGCAATGGTTCCTCCATCACTGTGCCCGAAAAGAATAGCGATATCAATATTCATTTCAACCAATAAATCATTCAAGAGATCTGCTTCCAGCTCCATATAATTTACCGGTCTTTCATGAGTAGGCATCGGATGTGATTTTCCATACCCTAAACGGTCGTAAGCAAGAGTATTGCACTGTGCAGCTTCAGATAATTTAGTTGGAAAGTCTCTCCAAAGCTGTACTGAACCGAGTGAATCATGCAGAAAAATAATGGTAGGTCTGCCTTCAAACGGATTATAGTGTTCTATATATAATTTTTTACCCTTTACATCAATTATTCTTCCTTCCATTAAATCAATTATATTTTAAAATACAGGCATTTTCGTTTCTTCAAATTCTTTTAATAAGTGACTGAAAACAGTTTCCACCGGGAGAACTTCATCAATCAGGGCAGAAACCTGGCCTATTTCCAACTCTCCATCTTCCATATCTCCTTCAAACATTCCGCGTTTTGCTCTGGCTCTTCCTAATGAAGCAATTAATGCATCTTTATCTCTTCCGATCTGATAGATGCCTTCCAGTTCACTGAAAAATTTATTTTTAACCATTCTTACAGGTGCCAGTTCCTTCAAAGTAAGATGGGTATCTCCTTCCTGCAGTTCTGTGATTTTCTTTTTCCAGTTTTCATGAGCGCTGGCTTCTGTAGTAGCGGCAAAACGGGATCCGATCTGTACACCATCTGCCCCCAGAATCATTGCCGCTTTGATCTGTGACCCTAAAGCAATTCCTCCTGCAGCAATTAACGGCTTAGAAATATGTTTTTTAACGTTTGGAATAAGGCAGAACGTTGTTGTTTCATCTCTTCCATTGTGACCTCCTGCTTCGAAACCTTCTGCAACGATAGCATCTACTCCTGCGTCTTCACACTTTACAGCAAATTTGGTGGAGGAAACTACGTGAGCTACTTTTATTCCTTCTTTCTGCAGGGTTTCTGTATAAGTCTTCGGGTTACCTGCTGATGTGAATACAATTTTGACTCCTTCTTCAAGAATGATCTGAATGATCTCTTCAATATTAGGATATAACATCGGTACATTTACCCCGAAAGGTTTATCTGTAGCCTGTTTGCATTTCTGGATATTTTCTCTCAGGATGTCAGGATACATACTTCCTGCTCCAATTAAGCCCAATCCTCCACAATTGGAAACCGCAGAAGCGAGTCTCCATCCGGAATGCCAGATCATACCTGCCTGGATAATGGGATATTTAATATTAAAAAGGTGTGAAATTCTATTTTGGGAAGCCTCCATATCATGAAGTTTTTTTGCAGCGTTAAAATCTATAAAATTGCTCATGCGTAAAAATACTAAAAACAACGATTCCAAGGGTCTTCTGTTCGCTAAAAATATACAGAAAACTCATATTATCATCTTTTATAAAGTTCCAAAATACGGTCAATAACTGGAGTTATTTTCAAAAAAAGCTGAGCAAGCTCACATATATCTTTCTCTATACTATCTTCTTGTAGCTCTACCCAACCTTGCATTAATGTCAGAGGGCCATAATTTACACTCACATTAGGCCATTCTTTCTGGTATTCTAAAAACTCTTTCCTGAAATTCTGAGCAAAATCTCTGCTGGATATTTTGTAGGCTTTCAATGTTCTTAGTTTTAGGGCATGGATGTTATAATAGATCTTTTTTTCACGAATCGTTTCATCATTTAACCAAACAGAAAAGAAAATCCGCCCCTCGGCATCCAAAGGTGACTGAGGGTCCCCACTCCATTCCGGATTGTAGACTTTAAGTGCAACAGATTCCAAAACTATATCAACAGACAATTTCAACCCATTATTACAGAGTATTTCTTCAGGAATTCCGGATGTTGCAAATTGAAATTTTCTAAGATAAAAAGTATAATCCATACTCTTATTTTTATAAATATATTAATAAAAAAAACCTTCAGAAGTTCTGAAGGTTTTGATTTTATTTTGTCATGGATTGTTTCTTCCAGTTTGACTTAAAGCTACAACTGTCGTAACGTCCGTCAATAGAGATAAAAGTTGTAGGTAACTTAGAGTTGACAAACTTTTCAACCATTTCACTTTTCTTTTTATTCAGCGCCATCTGCTTGATTCTGCTGAAATCTGTTTCCAGTGTAATCTGGTGAGAAGGAATCACATCTTCCACTTTGATGATTTTGATTTCCTTTCTCTTGTTTTCTTCATCTTCAAAAGCTGTAGTGATATCTCCTTTGTTCAATCCTGCTAATTCGTAGCTGATTGTTCCCGGAATACTTTCTCTCTCAATTTTATCAGAACCATCTGCTCCAGGAATTATCCCTGCGTTGAATTTTGTTCTTTTATCATCTGAGAATTTAAAAGCAGCATCTTTAAATGTCATTTTACCACTCACGATAAGACCTCTGATACTGTCTAGTTTTGCTTTTGCAGTTTTAAGTTCATCATCAGTAGGTACTCCTTTTAGCAAGATATGTCTTGCATCATACACTTTACCTGATCTTTTCAGCAACTGGATAATGTGGAATCCGAATTCTGATTCAATAGGATCTGAGATATCATTTTCCTGAAGGTTCAGTGCAGCAGCCTCGAATGGCTTCACCATCTGCCCTTTATTGATATTTTTATATAATCCTCCGTTAGCAGCTGATCCTTCATCTTCAGAATAAATTCTGGCCTGGCTCTCAAAAGTTTCTCCCCCAAGAATATCCTGCTTGATTTTTTTCAATCTGTTGATAAGGTCTTGTTTGTGTGCTTCCGTTAATGTAGGATAGATCATAATCTGAGCTAAAGTAACTTCATCTTTTATCTGTGGCAGCTGTGTTTTATACATATTATAAAAGTCAGTTACCTCATTTGGAGTTACGTCAGCCTTCTCAGTAACTCTCTGGTATTTTGCCTGTCCGTAATACTGGTCAGTATCTATCTTTTCGATAGCATTTTTCATTTCATAAGCATTTCTGAACTTATAAGCGGTAAGCAAAGTTTTTTCATCCGGAAATTGAGAAAGCAACTGACGGTATTTTGCATTAGCCTGTTCTTTGATTGCTGCAGAACGGTTTTCAATTAAGGTATCTTTTTTTGCTTCATATACAAGAAGCTTGTTGCTGATAAGGTTTTCCAGGAACTCACATTTGTCTGTGTTGGCAGCTCCCTGCTGTTTCCCATAATTCATTTGCTCAAGAACATCAGATTCCAAAACAATCTCATCTCCGATAACAGCTGCAATACCATCCACCAAATCTCCTTGTTTTAGCTGGGCATTCATCATATTTGAAGAGAATATCATGATGAAAATCCCAAGAAGAAAAGTGATTTTTAGTTTATTTGTCATTTTACTATTTTAACAAGTTGCAAATTTAGAATTCTTAACGAATTTCACTCAATTTTTTATTATAAATATTTCTTAAAAAGACTTATTTACTGCAGTTCAACATCAAAAGTCGTTAATTCTTTGAATTGTCTCAATCTGCTGAACATATCTGCCTCGCTTACTTCCTCTATTCTTTCTGTTCCGAACTTCTCTACAGTGAATGAAGCCATAGCAGATCCTACGATAAGAGCTGATTTCATTGTTTCGAAATCTATTTTCTCTTTTTTAGCAAGATAAGCTGCAAAACCTCCTGCGAAAGTATCTCCAGCTCCTGTTGGATCGAAAACATCTTCTAACGGAAGTGCCGGGATAGCAAATACTTTATTGTCATGGAAAAGTAAAGCTCCGTGCTCTCCTTTTTTGATGATCACATACTCAGGTCCCATTGTATGAATCTTTTTAGCTGCTTTTACTAAAGAATATTCTCCAGAAAGCTGTCTTGCTTCTTCATCATTAATAGTAATTACGTCTGTTTTCGCAATCATATCCATTAAGATATCCCATGCAGAATCCATCCAGAAGTTCATGGTATCAAGGATAACCAATTTCGGACGGTTGTTCATTTTTTCAAGTACTGATAACTGAACTCCAGGGTGTAGGTTTCCAAGTAACAAAATTTCGGCATCCTGCATTGAATCCGGGATTTTCGGATCAAAATTCTCCAGCACATTTACTTCTGTAGCCAAAGTATCTCTTGTGTTCAGATCATTGTGGTATTTTCCAGACCAGAAGAATGTTTTTCCTTCTTTTACGATTTCAATTCCTTCGATATTTATATCTCTGTCTGTGAACATATCAAGATGTTCTTGTGGAAAGTCTCCTCCTACTACAGAAACAATTCCGGATTTAACGCCTAAAATTGATGAAGTGATTCCGATATAAGTGGCTGCACCTCCTAAAATTTTATCCGTTTTACCAAATGGTGTTTCAATTGCATCAAATGCAACACTTCCTACAACTAAAAGTTTCATATATTTTTCAATGTATATTAAAAGTAATTATTTTTTCCATTCAAAAGAGTCCAGCATGTGTTTCATATCGTTTTTGATATAGTTCACTGCAGGTGCAAGAGAATCCGGTTTCGGTCTCGTATTAAAGTATAAGTAAGCAGTAACGAAGTGTTTCGTACTGTCTGTAATGTAAAACTGAAGGTTGGAAGCACTCTGCCCTTTCAGCTCATAGAAGTTCCCGTATACTTTTTTTTCAGGGTATTCAAAGGATTTCGTATCTATAGAACTGGCTTTGATGGTATGCTCATATACCATTTTTTCAGCTTCTTTGATATGGTCTGCAAAGTCATTTTGTATCGGGTAATAGGTAACGAAAAGCTTTGCCTTCATTTTAGGATAGTTCACATAGAACCAGCAAGGTTTTTTAGCAGGAGCAATAGTAGCAAAGTCCGAGTACTCAAAGGTATAGGCACAATCGTTTTCAAACTTTTGGTATTTCGGTGTTGGATATTCAAGACGCAGTTCTCCATAAGGTTTGGGTGAAGGGTCTTTTCCACATGAAATTAAAAGCAGTGATACAAAAATAAAAATGACTTTTTTAATCATTTTGCAAAAGTACAAATTAGATTTCAGATTTCGGAAGACAAATTTCAGTCTTTCAGAGAGTTTTGAATGTAATTTTCCAAAGGCTTCGGAAACGATTTTTCGTGAGAGCCTTCAACATCTGTAATCAGGTATTGATTTTCAGCTATAAAATCATTCCATATCTTTTGTGAAGTGACCTCAACATTCAATATTTCAATACTTAAATTCTTATGAGTAAGTTTATGAGCAACCGTTTTTGAACCTGTAATAAATGGTTCCATATCCAATGAAATACCTGCTGGAAACTCAAATAACTTTTTCCATATGAAATCGTCTGTTCTCTGACGGATCAGAAATTGGCCGTTTCTGTGGACAAAATAATAAGTCAAAGCAAGATCTTCGGCTTTTATTTTTTTTGTTTTTACAGGATAATCTGAAGTCTTTTGCATAGAAAATGCCAGACAGTCTTCATTGATGGGACATTCTCCACAAAGTGGATTTTTGGGTTTACAGATCTCTGAACCTATATCCATCATCGCCTGATTAAAGTCCCCAACATTTTCCGGCATCACCAAAGCAGCCAGCTCAGAGAAATAGGTAAAAGCTCTGGAATTCGAAATATCAAAATCATCAGCAAAAAGGCGGCTCAGAACACGGTAGAAATTCCCGTCAACAGCAGGCATTTTTCCACAGAAACAGATACTTGACACAGCTGCAGCGGTATATTTCCCTACTCCTTTTAATTT
Source organism: Chryseobacterium sp. 22543 (assembly GCF_052044565.1). Lineage (NCBI taxonomy): Bacteria > Pseudomonadati > Bacteroidota > Flavobacteriia > Flavobacteriales > Weeksellaceae > Chryseobacterium > Chryseobacterium sp. 22543. The sequence continues at coordinate 77,947 of NZ_JBQENH010000002.1, read as the reverse complement.
TAGAATTTCTTCATATTGATGAGGAAAGACACCCTGGTAATCATCCATGATCTGTTGGGCAGCTTTATGAATATTGATGGCCCTTGAATAATAGCCCAATCCTTTCCAATATAATAAAACTTCATTTTCCTCAGCTTGCGCCAACGTTTTTACATCGGGAAATCTTTTAATGAAATTATTATAATGATTCAATCCCTGATTGATCCTTGTCTGCTGAAATACGATTTCACAGATCCAGATTTTATACGGATCCTTTGTCTGTCTGAAAGGTAAATCTCTTGCATTATTTCTATACCATTCCAGGATTTTGTTGCCAACGTATAGAAATTCTGAGGCTGTTTTATTTTTTTCCAAAAACCAATCTTGTTTTAAATCATTGAAGAGATGATTTTCTCTTTCTCTTTAACATTATTTTCAATGCTGCAAAGATAGGTTTATTTTATTTTTTAGACCTGTTTAAAATTTTTAGAAAGAGTTTAAACAGATGCTCCAGAATTTTTTGAAATATGAAAGCAATAATAATATTTATTGTTTTCTTTATTAATGAGATGCCATTTACCTTTAAATAAATTACTGGCAATATTTTCCGAATGAATTTCATCATTCGTTTGTTTTTCTTCTTTAGACTGTTTACAAGAGTATGGGAGAAGTGCGAATAACTAAAATCAATTTTTTTTTCATCATTTGGTTTATAAATAGGGTAAAAATTGACTTATTGCATCAATATCCATTCATTATTAGTAGATTCTCCTCCAACTCCTTTTATATAAAATTGAGTTTTATCTTTTTTAATTATAAATTTCGGATCAATACCTACACAATTTAATTGATCACCATTATAATATATTTCTAATTGATTGCCTTTTTCGATACCTATTTGCCTTCACAAAGATTTGACTCTTTATATGTATTTAATGATAAGATTACATTATTTTTTTTATATCAAATTTATATGAAATAGAAGCCATACCTGTTGTTGTAGGCTCTGTTTTTACTGAAGTAGAATGAGTACCATCATAAGTTGATGAGTTGCTTTTAAGATTTTTAAAAAGCTCTTTCTGAATAAGGTTTGTTTCAAATGCTAAAATATCTTCTGGAATCTTTGAAGGCTCTATTTCTCCTATTTTTTTCCATTTATTGTTTTCATATAAATAGAAAGTTGTTTTTGCATTTTGCTTTGGTTCAAATTCTCCATCTTTCCCTCCTGTATAAGAGATGAATTTATTTGGTAGATAAGAAGCAACTATATAATAATCGTTTTCTTTAATATAGTTTTTTATCAATTTTGAATCTTGAGAATCATTTTCTTTATTGATGGACTTTGAAAAAAAACCTTTTGAATTGTTGGGGTTCCAGAAATATTGTTCTATGTCTTTTTTTCCAATAAAGTCAACACTGAAAACACCCATTTTTTTATCCGAATAAGTGTATTTTGGATAAGGATTGGAGATATCTGGAATAAAAAAACCAGTTGTTTGGTATTTTGTATCTAGAAAATTTATGTTATCATTTTTCTCTTTTTGACCTTTACAGTCGTAAAAGAAAAAAATAAGAAGTAATAAAATTAAAAAGGGTTTCATCATTGTCCTTTTTTTTATAAAATTTTATTCAATTTCATTTCCATATAGTAAAAGTTTACCGATAAAATCACTATTCCAATTTTCTATATATATGTTTTGAAGTTCTGAAGCCCAACCAGATGTCTCTTCTTTTTTACCATCAAAGTATGATGAAGAATAAAACTTACCTGTAATAAAATTAAATGATTTTGAATAATTCTTTTGAGCTTTTGTATAACTTAGATCATACCCAATAACTTGTATTTTTTTTGTTTTTAGGATCAAACCTAAATTTTATTTTTTCAATCAGATTCTTTCTCCGGAAATATTTGGTTTTGTAATTTGATCGGCATAATCTACTCGAATGATAATGATTTTATTTTTAATAATAGGATCACTTAAATAATAATCTGATTCAGCATTGTTATATAGAATACTATTATTTATAATGGGGATTTCAACCGTTTTGTTCAAAGAAGATAAATAGATGGATAAAATAAAACTTGAGAGTTCTGCATTTTGTTTCGCCCTAACTTCCGCTTTGTCCCCAACATTATCATCATCAAAGTATAATGTTTCATATTGTTATTCTATACTATCAATAGCTTTTGTATTATCCTCTTTGCAGTTAATAAAGAAAAGTAAGGATAATAGAATTATTTTTTTCATTTATTCTAATAGGATTTTATCCAAATCAAGTTGTTTAAGGGATGTTTTTTCAGAAATCTCTTTTTGCATCCATTCTTCCTTACCTGTTTTCGCACTCGTTCCCAAAGTTGCAATAAATAATTTTTCAATAAGTAAATCATTATTTTTGAAAAATACTGGTATAACAATTTTCCGAGATGTGTTTTGATATTGATCAGTGTAACCTAAAATTAAATTGAAAGCTTGTTTGTTTTTTGTATTAGTATCTATTTCTATAAAATCACAGCTAATATTTTTGGTAAAAAATACTTTATTATCAGTTTGTGCTTTTAAAGTATAGTCATTTATATTTTTTTCTATAAAAACGATATCATTTTTATCACTTTTATTAAAGTTAACTCTATAATTTTTAGTTTGTGTAGATTCTGAATTAGAAGAAGAGGATAGATCTTCTTCTTCCATATTTTCTTTAGATTTGAGAAAATACTTTTTACATTCCGGTAGTTCACATCCTAAGATTTGTGTTTTTTTTCCATCAAAAAAAGAAATGTATGAACCTCCATTAATCTGTAAGTCATATTTTTTTCCTTTATATGAATAACCTTTTATATTAATATTACATGGTGTAATTGGATATGAAAAATGCCATTCTTCTTCGGTAAGAGGAACTGATAAATTCATGATTTTTTCAATATCACTATTATTGAGAGACCATCCTTTATCTTTTTTAGTTAATTTTTCTTTTGTAGAATATTCACCTTTACAGTTGGCAATGTAAACTTTTGTATCTATTTTCTTTTTTTCATCCTTATCCTGGCCTTTGCAATTGTAGAATAAGAATATAAGAAGTAGTAAAGTAGTAAAGTTTTTCATTATTTGGTTAAGTTATTTATTCTGCTTTTATTCTGCTTTTGTGAACATATCCCTTTTTACCTTCTTTAGAAACTACTAACCACCAATCACCATTTTGATCTAAAACTTCAATTTTTTCACCTGTATTTATCTTTTGGAGAATTTGAGAAGACGAATTTTTATCCTTTCTTAAATTAGTATAGCCGTCAGAATCTTGAATGATAAAATTGGTATTGTTTTCTTTTTGGTAGATATATTTTACATAACTTTTTAAAGTAGCTAAATCATAAAAATTGTTTTTTTCCAGATTTGATTTATATTTTGGATTTTTATTTAAATAGCTTTCAATATCACCTTGTATTCCAACTCTTAATTCTCTCTCAAATAAATAAGATATTGTTTTTTCAGGTTCAAAATATTCTTTTGGAGATGATGATATTTTACTTATAATATCACCTATTCTTAAATAACTATTACCCTCTTTAGCATAAGAAAAGTCTTCAACTTTACCTTTGTAAATAATGGTTTCTATGTCGTCAAATATTTGTTTTTTCAATTTTTTATAGCCACCAGAATCTATAAAAATTAACTGTTCCATATCGGAAAGGCTATTAAAATCGAATTTTTTAAATACTGATTCTACAAGCTTTTTATCCTTATTGTATCCATAGTAAACAACTAAATCGTATAAAAGATTTGAATTGTTTGTTTGCAGCCAAACATAAGATACGGGAGTATTATAAAATACGTAAGAATTAAAATGATATAATAAGTCAGGATTTATAAACTCTGGTTCTTCAGCATCGGCATCCTGAATGAAAATAAATTTATTTTCTTTAATAACTACCTCTGGAAACATTGCTGGACGTAAAGCAATTATGGAATTTTTATAATCTTTTAAATTGAAAGAAAATATATCCAAAATTTTTTGACTAAATGTATTTTCGTCAGGAAATTGAAATTTTCTTTGCTCTAATACTTTTTTCGCTTTATTGATAAATTCAGGAGACAGGTCACCACAGTTTGATTTTGTGCCGTCTCCTTCATCTGTAATATTATAAGGTGCGTCTTTTAATGAAATTATTTCTTTGATATTCTGCAAGTGAAGTTGTCCGGTGCAAGATAGTAGCAGTGAATATATAAGAGCTAAAGAAATGTTTTTCATTATTTGTGGTTATTTTACACCCCTATTATAGGGTCCCAATCTTATCAAAATCGTCTCTGTGCCAAATCATATATTCTAAATAAGGTAAATTATAATTAAAATAGCTTGAGAGTTTATTTCACATTTGATCGTACTGTGCAGTGTACAAAAAACTATGATTTTATATTTGTTTTATCAAAGTTTCTTTTTATGTTTTATACTATTAAAAATATTTAATAATATAAATTAAGCTCATCTAATTTCAGATCCAAAGATTCATCTAAATATTGTATCGAATCCGATTTAATAGAACCATCAGAAGATATATTTCTCTCTGTATAGGAAATTATATTAAGACCTTTATTATTGTCTGAGTGAAAATATTTGATTTGCCATATTTTCCCTGTTTTAGAGTTAAAATATGATAAACAATTATACATACCTAATTCCGACTGAGGAATATTTCTGTAAAATTGTATTGAGTCAGTTTTTTTATTGTTGATAAAAGTAAAGAGGTTTACTTTTATTGTATTTTTACCTTCTAGCTTTTCTTTTATAAGTTTAATTGAAATATTATTCTCTAGCGGCAAATAAAGCTCATTGTTTTCAGTTAAAGAGTATTTTTTCAAATATTCTTCATTTTGTTTTTTTAATACTAAATACCCTTTTCCGTTCTTTAGAGAATTGAAATAGTTTGCACTTGCAAGAATAGAATCTCCAATAAAATAATTTTCATTGTGTGCGATGTTTTTTGATGAAGTATCCACTGCTTGTTTACAACAAATACTTATCAATATTGTCAATAACAAAGCGAAGTAACTATATACTTTTTTTATGGTTGTCATTTGATATTAAATATTTTTTTTAAATTTTTTTTATGGGATCCTTCAAAATAAACTTTGTCTTCTTCAATACTAAATTTTTTACACTCTAAATTTCCATTTTTATCTAAATAACATATATTTTGTTTTGTTGCGTATGGATAATCAATTTCAGAAAAGATATTTTCACTCTTAAGGACATTCTTACCTTTAAAAATAGCAACATCTACTTTAAAAATCTTTACAGGGAATTCGTATTCATCACTATCTAAAGTTGCTACAGTTTTAAATGCTAATAATTTTCTACCATCATGTAAATTTGTAGAATCAGTAATAAATAAAGAATCTATTTTTGAGATCTTTAATATGCTGTCTTGCTTAATGAAATTGAAATAATTTGGATTCGTGTATTCATTTTTTGTTCCCTTGATTGTATTAAAATAATCAATTTTTTCAAGTTTAGTCTGAGAAGTGATATCATCTTTGTTAAGTGATACATTTTCTTCCATATATGTATTAACTTTCCATTCTTTTGGAAAGGAATAAACTTTTATAGACTCTAAACCTATCGGTTTAAATTGAAAAGTTGTATCAGTTTTACCTAATGTTAGTTGAGAATTATTATCCTGAATAGTGTTGCTTTTTTTGCAGCTTATAATAATTAGAGATAATAAGAAAATTATATTATTTTTCATTCTTTTATAATTTTTATTTTACCAGGAGCGATAATTCCTGAATGTAAGTGACTGTTATGTAATTTTTTACCGTCAGTAGTATGAGTGAAAGCTTTCTTTTTGCTACCTCTTAATTGCTTAGTGATACCAAATTTATGAAAAGCATTAATTAATTTCTGTTCCCTAATGTCATCTAAATATAATGTGTCAATGCTTTTCCCATTTACATGTTCAACACTTGGAAAACAAGATGCTTCACTAAAACAGCTTCCTGTTGTTTGAACATCAGAATATCCACATTCTGCTAAGACACCTATAAATACAGCAAGGTGCCCAGGCTCTGTGTATCTCCTTTTAGTATTGGTAAAAGAGTATTTAATTGAAATTCCTGAATTATTATAATTTAAAGAATCAGGCATTTTAACTAGTTCTATTTTTCTTCCAGTTACTTTATAAAGAACCCAAAATGATTTTCCTTCATTTGTCCCATATTCGGCAATATCACCATTTTGATATTTTACTCTTCTTTTAGTTTGTCCATCCGATACTGGAATATCTGAAAGTATTTTGCTGTGTGTTGGTTTTATTCCTGGTTTTTGTCCATTTAATTTTTCCTGCGTTATATGCCATTCTGCTTTACATATAACATGCTCCTTATTATTCTTGTCATGATAAATATATTGGTATAGGTATTGGTTTTCTAATTTTATATTTTTAGGAATATGTTTTTCGATATCTCCATTAGCAAATATATGATATGTGACAATATCTTTAGCATTAACAGGTGTAGAAGGAGAAGTATTTCCATGAAATTTGTTACATATGAAAAAACCTGTTTTTAATAGATCGTAATTATTTTTTCTTATTTGCCATCCATTTGGCATTTCTGTTTCTGAATTACGTCCATTTAATAAAACAGAAATTAATTCTAAATATTTATCACCATATAATGCTAACTCATTCAGAGATTTTCCTAAAGTTTCTTTACCCCATTTGGTTATTGCATCAGATTTAGGATTACTGGTCATTTTTTTATTAACGCTCCAAATCCAAGCCCCACTATCAATACAATAATCTGCATTGTTAGCAAGAATACTCGGATTTTTTACAATATTTTGATCATTTTTATAATCAGCATAATCCTTATAAGGCCCAGGTTTATTAAATAAAGTTGTTAAATCTTTCTCATCTGTTCTAACACCAGTTAGTTGTAGTAATCCGCGACCTTTATAAATACTTTGACTTGATAAGTAATCACTTTTAGTTTCTTCTGATAGGGCAAAGGTACCAGTCTCTTCACAAGCTTGGGCGAGGAAATGGATCTTTTGAATACAGGTATTAATATTATACTTTTTGAATGCAGAGTTTAATCCTTTTGTAAGGGTGGCAAAAGACTTGTCACTGATATTGCAAGGAGCTCTTTTACCTCCTTTTAATGCTTGTCCTTCCCAAATTGTTTCAGTTCCTTTTAGTAACTTAACAAGTTGCTTTACATCTTTTTCTTCAAAATCTCTATTACAAAAACATTTTTCTCCAGTCTGGTTTTTGTTTTGTTTCTGCACCCCCGCCGCACTCTTCACCTTCTCCACTTCCATCAAGCCCTCCGAATTTACCCCAAATTTCTGAGATTCTGCGGATAGTTCTTTGGAGATAATTTCTATAAAATAATTTTGTGTATCGGAGTCAGGATCACCAATACGAGAGTCTATTCCTTTTCCAAAAATCTCTTTACTAATGACAAATCCTGAAGTGTCACATACATCGGCAGGAATTTTAATATTTCCGCTTCTGTAAACTTCATCATTGGAAGTTGTGTCATATTCCCAAACTACATATTGAATGTGTTTCCCCACCATATTTTTGGAGTGGATTCTTATTCTTACTTTATCTCCTACAGCTACTTTGGAAAGTTCATTTCCTGTATCATCAATGAAAAGAGCTTCTATAATATTACCCTTAGGATCGGGCTGTTTGGGACCACCTCCTTGTCCAGGCGTGAATTTTGGTGTGTGTTGCTGAGGTTGATTTTGATTTTGAGGCTTAGGTTGTGGCTTGGGCTGATTTTGAGGCTGTCCTTTATAATCCGGATTGGCTACATCTACATTCATCTGGCTGGCTCCCTGAATCTTCCCGGAGTAAGTTGCCGTAACATAATATTCATGATTGGCTCCTTCATTTTTATCACCTCTCATCATAAACTGATTGGCTACCTGACGAAGAATTTTTTCATCAGACATCAGGGGGATTGGTACTTCCGCAATCCCTTTTTCATTAACAAGAGCCTTGTAACTTCTTGTATGACGGTTGTTTTTATTAATGTTGGGATCATGGCCTTTGCCCGGAGCATCATCTTCCCAAAGGTGAAATTCTATTTCCTTATTGAACATGGCGATGCAGTGAGCCTGCGCAATAAGAGTACCGTGATAGCTGGCTTTATTAACATCCTTTGCTCCTCTGTTGAAAAGGATTACTTTATCTATTTTTGGAACCTTGTTACTGGTAGGAATCAGTATGAAAGTGGCAGCCAATTCTTTGGTAGCAGGAAGCCCCGGGAAAATACCTTTTTTAGTTTCGTAGACTTTCATTTGAAATTCTATTCCCAAGCCTATTTCTCCAAATCTGTACGTTACCTTTTCACCTTTTTTAGGTTGGGAGGTAATATCTTTCCAGATTCCGTTTTTCTGTTTCTTATAAAGATGCCATTCATATTCGCCTTTCAACCCGAACGAGAGGCCGGAAGGTTGTATTTCGTAAGGATAGGCTTTTCCCACCATTGGATTTTGATTCCCGATAATAGTTCCTGTCATGGGTAATATAATGTATTACTAACTTTTAGCTGACAGTTATTTAGACAAGTATTGATTTTCGGATCAAATTGTAAGAAACGATGATGGATAATATCATCAATTAGGATAACATTTTTTTTCATTTTGTTTTTGTGTTTGTTCAAAAACAAAAATACAAAAAATCATTATATCGTGATATAAAAAATTATCGGATTCAAAGTTATTTCTTATCTACATTGTAAACAGGAGCCGCTTTTAACCACTGATAATTAAGGTTTCTGTCTTTCTTTAAAAAACGGTATCCTTCCAGTTTTTTCAGATAAACATACATAGAATCCGTATTTTTTATCTTTAATTTATACTGGGATAAAAACAGCATCGGCATTTCTACAGTAGAATCTCTTACTGTTTTTAATACTTTTCCAGATCTTACTTTGTAAAGGAAGAATGATTTTCCACGGCCTTTTGAACTGTCTGCCAGTTTTACTTCTGAACTTGCAATTACCAGCTCACTGCCATCAAAACATTCATCCTTACTCATGATATATGCCTTCCCTTCCTGATGTTCATCTGCAAAAAGATCATTCTCGTATTGTCCGGGACTTTGGTATTTTTTCTCACAGCTTATCAAAAGCACCATCAATATAGCGGGTAAGCTAATAATAAGTTTCTTATTCATATTAAATTTCATAGGTGTTGGTTGAAAAAAAACCGATGTAAAATTGCATCGGTTTTTGTTATATAAAGTACGTTGATGTTACTCCTGAGTATATTCTGCATCCCATTCGTTGCCATCATCTCCTTTGTGTCCGTCAAGTTTAATAACGAAACTCTTCGTAGGGAAATAAGGGGTCATACGGATATCCAGCCACACTCTGTCTTTGTTTACTCTATCCTGCTCGAAACGAACAATTTTGAATTTTTCGATCAATTTGTCCGGCCCTTTAATGTTATCAAGGAAGGTTACGATCTGTCTTCTCAAATCGTCCTCGTTTTTAGCATTCCAGTTTTCAAAAGCTCTTCTGTTCAGGAAGTCCAGAAGTACTTTGGTTACGTAGTCGAATACACGAACTACGGAATACGTCTGAAGACCGATATTGTCTCCTGTAAATAATGTCTTCGCAGAGAAGGCCATAATTTTTCCGTATTCGTTTACCATTGGTACAAGACCCATTTTTTCCAACTGAGAAATTTCACTTTTCTTCAATTCAAATTTTACAGCGTCTACTTCATTGATATTACCATGTTTTTTACCTGCTGCAACCTGAGACATCAGGGTTTTATGGATTTTTCCTGCTAATGAAGTGGAAGGTGGAAGTTCTACATTTTCTTCTTCCCCTACTTCTTCAGCTTTACCACGTCCTACCAGCCAGTTACACGTCATAATAACGTTACTTCTGTGAAGTTCTCCTCCTGTAAGATTGGCTGAGTGGAATAAGTCTACCACGTCATCCGGCTTATCAAGGTTAGCAAAGTCTGTAACCATCATTACTTTGTTTTCGTTACAGATTTTTGCCCATTTCTCGATTACCTTGTTGGATCCTAAATATCCTGGTATTGCAAGGATTGAGTAGTTATCTCTAAGGTCAAGACGGTCATAGTAATTTTTAAATTCTTCTGAGATTGCATCAATGAACAAAGGATTATCCAAATCTGAAACCTGTTCGATGCTTGCGTTTACAATACTTACGTTGTCCACTTTATCCAATTCTGTGTTTTTGTAGAATTGAGCTACTGTTCTGTAATTGGTTTCCAACAGACGAACAGTATCCAGTGTATTTTTTAAGTTTGTCTTTAAGTTTTGGTCGGCCTGTTGCGCTTTAGTTTTGCACGTATCAGCCATTTTATCTGCAGATTCGCTACCTTCTAAGAGGTTTACCCAAAGATTGATCTTCTGAAGAAGTTCTTTTCTTTCATCTGCTTTATTGCTGTCATTCAGGAAGATTTCTTTTCTTGCCTTTCTTGTTGGGTTCATATTGGCAATACCGTCTACAACGGATTCAACAAAGCCAAATCCTCCCATTTTATTGAGCTCTGCAAGCGGGTTGCCTTTCGGTTGTCCCGAGTGCTGCTGCTGACCCTGCTGCTGGCTTTCTTGTGCCTGTAATTTGCTATCCATGATTTAATGTAAGTCTTTAATTATTTTTCAAGTTCTTGTGCCACTTCTTTCAATACTTCTATGAACGCTGCTCTTGTCTGATCGTTCTCCAGCATATTGCGTAGAATTTTGTTTGTTTTCAGCTGACGTACGATTTTATTGTACTGCTCCTGCTCCATGCTCAGCTGCTGCAGATAATCTGACTTCTGAGTAAGGCTTTTAGGGGTAAAGTCTCCAAGGTTTTGAAAACGGAATTCTTCTTCTACCACTCCTCCGTCTTCTGTTTCGTGTTGTACCGATATTGAAGGCTGAAAATGTTTGAAAACGTCTTCCACTGTTTTTAATCCTGTTACGATTTCAGGTGTATAAGACTCTTCTGTTGTAAGTTGGCTTACTATCAGTGATTTATTTTCCTGTATTTCCTGAATAGCTTCATTAGCGTCTACTTTTACTTCGTTTCCGCCAACACCATAATTAAACATTGCCATATTATTGTTATTTTGAGATTTCTTATTTTGGTTTGGATCTGTCTTTGAGTAATTTACAGATGAATCAAATAAATTACCAATCCAGTGTTTAAATTTAAAAAAAAACTGTAACATAAAAAACTTTACTAAGATTTTTCTTGAATCATCTAATTTTATCTACATTTATTCAACATAAAATCACCATATTACGATATCACTAAGCTATGAAAAAATAAATAAAAAAATTCAAGAAAAAATAAATAAAATTTTTGTTCACTTTATTCTTATACAAAAGCATCCAATGAATGTTAAAATAAGGATTCCCAGTTATTACACAAAAAATATTCTTTATATTTAATCAAAGTGAACAGTGTATGAAAGATGTAAAAATAGCGTTTAGAAAACCGATATTTCCAGTTTCAGAAGCATTACAGCAATACCTGGAAAAATATAACAGAACTACTAAGATTAAGTTTTTGTATGAAGATCTTCTAAGGTTCAGTGACAGCGTGAGTATTCTGGATAAAGACGGAAAAGATACTTTGTGGCTTGGGGTATTATATCCTGAATTTGAGTTTAAAGAAATAGAGGCTAATTTAAATAAGATTTATACCCTTCTTCATTCTGATGGAGACATCGCTACTTTACCTTATCTGAAAGTGGATACCATTGACTTTTGTACTTTCGGAAATTCTAAGCCTTTCCGGGTTCGGGTGAGAAATATCCTTAATGATAATTATACTTATTTTTATATTAAACAGGCGGATGCTTCCCGAATATTCGGACTGGAACTTGAAGACCTGCTTTCTCCCAACCGAATTAATTTTCTGGTGTATAAAAACACTTTGATTGAAGAGCATATTTTGGGAATTCCAGGGGATGTTTTTATTCAGAAGCATATGTTCAACTGTACGGAATTGGAAAAGGCACAGATTTCCAAGGAATTTGTGAAATTCAATGAGCGCTGTCTTATTGGGCTTCTTGGTGATATGAGGTCTTATAATTATGTTGTGATTCCCATACATGATTTTGACCAGGTCATTTACAGAATCCGCCCCATTGATTTTGACCAGCAGTCTTATGAGGGAAATCTGAAAGTTTATCTTCCACAGTATTTCAAAGAAAACAGTCAAATGGTGAATATGGTACTGGAAAAACTGAAGCCCAGTTCTATAGAGCAATACCGTAAGGAGGTCCGTTCACAAATCGTAAAAAGAGTGACGAGCAGCCAAAACAGATTCGATGAGCTCATTTCTATTATGAAAAAAGATAATATTGCACCGGAAGCCAATGTTAAAGAACTAAAGACTGCTTTACAAAAACTCACTTATGATATCAATTTCAAGTATTGTAAAACAATGGGAGATATTATAGAAACAGGAATAAAATTTGTTCTCCGGAATTATAAGAAAGAATATTAAAAAGAGAATCCGCCCCAACCAATGTGAGACGGATTCTTTCTTTTCTAACAATTTAAGGTAAAATTACCAGATTTTTATTCTGTCCTGAGGAGCTTTATATAATTTGTCTCCCGGTTTGATATCAAATGCTTTGATGAATGAATCCTGGTTTACCAGTGGCCCGAAAGCTCTGAACATTCCCGGAGAGTGCGGGTCTGTTTTCACCTGATTGATCATATACTGATCAGTAGCTTTTGTTCTCCAGACGGTTGCCCAGCTCATAAAGAATCTCTGATCCTGAGTGAACCCGCTGATCTTACCTGGATTTCCTTTATCTTTTAAATACATCTGCAGCGCGTCATAAGCCACCGCTACTCCACCTAAGTCACCGATGTTTTCACCGCTTGTAAATTTACCGTTTACGAAACTTCCTTTTACAGGCTCATAAGCGCTGTACTGAGCTGCCAGCTGACCTACTTTTGCATCAAAGTTTTTACGATCTGCATCACTCCACCAGTTATTAAGGTTACCATCTCCATCGAAACGGGAACCGCTGTCGTCAAATCCGTGAGAAATTTCGTGACCGATAACGGCACCAATACCTCCGAAATTCACTGCTGCATCAGCTTTAGGATTGTAGAAAGGCGGTTGAAGAATAGCTGCAGGGAATACAATTTCGTTGTTTGATCCACTGTAGTATGCATTTACCGTTTGTGGAGACATTCCCCATTCTGTTTTGTCCACAGGTTTTCCTACTTTATCTAAACTTCTCTGATACTGCCATGCTGCTACATTCTGAAGGTTAGAATATAATGTTGCTCCCTCTTTTGGAGATTCTACTTTTAACTGTGTATAATCTTTCCATTTATCAGGGTAAGCAATTTTCACGGTAAACTTGGATAGTTTTTCCTGAGCTTTCACTTTGGTTTCAGGAGACATCCAGTCTATATTGGCGATATGTGTTTTGAATGATTTTAAAAGGTAATCAATATACGTTTCCATCTGCTTTTTAGCTTCAGGAGTGAAATATTTGTCAACATATAATTTTCCGAAAGCTTCTCCAAGAACTCCGTTTACAAGCGTAAGACCTCTTTTGTTCATTGGACGCTGTTCTTTCTGACCCTGCAAATATTTAGCATAGAAGTCAAATCTGATCTGCTCCAGGCTGTCATTCAGGTTGCTTGCATTTCCATTGATGATATGATATTTCAGATAGTCTTTCAGTAAAGGAAGGTTTTTCTGCGTTACAAACTGATCCATATTCTGGTAGTACTTCAGTTCACCAATGATTACTCTGTCTGTATTTACTCCGGCATCCTTAAGATATTTTGCAAGGTCAACATTTTTAACCAGACCAGACAATTCTGATACATTTTTAGGGTTGTATCTTAAATTGGCATCTCTGTTTTGCTCAAGAGTCAATAGATAATTAGCAAGCTGTTTTTCAAAATCTACCACATTCTGTGCAGCCTGTGGAGAATTTTTATATCCTAAAACTCCGAATAGCTTTCCAACGTATGCCTGATATTCTGCCAGTGTTTTGGTATTGGCCTCGTTTACTTTCTGATAATAATCTCTTCCCAAACCTAAATCCGGACCGCCAAGATATACTGCATTCATATTGGAGTTCTTCATATCAGCACCTACTCTCCATCCATAGAAAGAGTTGTCTCCCAATTTTGTAGCATCCAACAGGTATTTCTGAAGATCATTAAGGCTTTTAATGGCATCTACTTTGGCAAGATCAGCTTTGATAGGAGCGAGTCCTTCTGCATTTCTCTTATTGGTATCCATAAAAGAGGCATACAAATTCTGGATTTTCTGTCCTTCTGATCCGGCCGGATATGATTCTGTAAGGATTTTGTTTAATATATCTAATGAAGCATCATCTACGTTTTCTCTCAAAGCATTGAAAGAACCCCAGTTTGCTTTATCAGAAGGAATCTGAGTAGTTTTCACCCAATTTCCGTTTACATAGCTAAAAAAGTCATCCTGTGGACGGACACTGGTATCCATATACGATAAATTGATTCCCTCTTCTTTTGCTTCTTCTTTTACCGGTTCAGCCACTTTTGCTGCAGCTTCTGTTTTATTCTCTGTCCCTGCAGTCTTTGCTGCACCACACGAATTAAGAAATACAATACCTGAAAGGGCAAGTATTCCAATATTTAGCTTTTTCATTAAAGATTATTTTTGATTTTACACAAACTTATCAAATATACAAACTTTAATGATATGTGATGAGTGATATTTATATCTGAATGGAGATTTAAGGTTAAAAATTTAAAGTTTTGAGTTTAAGGTTTGAAGTTTTTGGGTGTTCTTTTGAAATGTGGGTGGAAAATGACATTGTTGTAGACCACCCCGTCAAAAATTCAAGGGATTTTTGACACCCCTCCAAAGGATGGGAATGATGGAAGATACTACGACAAATATAACTCATCCGATTCCCTAATCCCTAAACCCTATTCACCTGCTACCTAAAAAACAAAACCGCCCATTGCTGAGCGGTTGTTATTTTTACCAGATTTTGATTCTTTCTTCCGGAGTTTTGTATAATTTGTCTCCTTTTTTCACGTCGAATGCTTTATAGAAGGCATCAACGTTGATAAGCGGACCAAAACTTCTGAAGTATCCCGGAGAGTGCGGATCAGTTTTCACCTGATTTACCATATATTTCTCACTAGATAATGTTCTCCAAACCGTTGCCCAGCTTAGGAAGAATCTCTGATCCTGAGAGAATCCACTGATTTTTCCTGGGTTTCCTTTGTCTTTTAAATACATCTGAAGAGCATCATAAGCGATATTCACTCCTCCTAAGTCAGCGATATTTTCACCGTTTGTGAAAGTACCATTTACAAAAGTTCCTTTTACAGGCTCGTATTTGTCATACTGAGAAGCAAGAGCTTTTGTTGCCTTTTCAAAGTTCGCTTTATCTTCCGGAGTCCACCAGTCTACTAAGTTACCATCAGCATCGAACTGTGCTCCTGAATCATCAAATCCGTGGCTCATTTCGTGACCAATAACGGCACCAATACCTCCGAAGTTTACAGCAGCATCAGCTTTAGGGTTAAAGAATGGCGGCTGAAGGATAGCAGCAGGGAATACAATCTCGTTGTTTACCGGGTTGTAATATGCATTTACAGTCTGTGGAGTCATTCCCCATTCTGTTTTATCCACTGGCTTACCGATTTTAGCTAAGTCTTTATTGTACTGCCATTCACCGATGTTCTGAAGATTTTTATACAGGTTTCCACCATTTGCTTCAGAAAGGATATTTAATTTTGAATAGTCTTTCCATTTGTCCGGATAAGCAACTTTTACCGTAAACTTATTCAGTTTCTGCATTGCTTTTTCCTTAGTTGTAGAAGACATCCAAGCTAAGTTGTTGATATGAACTGCGAAACTTTTCTTTAAATAATCGATCAATTCTACCATCTGAGCTTTAGCTTCAGCAGGGAAATATTTCTCAACATATAATTTTCCGAAAGCTTCTCCTAAAGAACCGTTGATCAATTCAAAACCTCTTTTGTTAAGAGCTCTTTGTTCCTGCTGTCCTCTAAGATATTTACCATAGAAAGCAAATTTCATGTTCCCTAAGTTTTCACTTAAGTAAGAAGCACTTCCGTGGATCATGTGGAATTTCAGATAATCTTTGATTACAGAAAGATTCTGAGCATTCACTAATTTATCGAAGTTTTTATAGAATCCTAATTCACTGATAATTACTTTGTCAGAATTTACTCCAACTTTTTTAAGATATCCTGGAAGATCTACATTTTTTACCAGAGCAGAAAGTTCAGCCATCGTCTTAGGATTGTACTGAAGTGTGTTATCACGGCTCTGCTCGTTTGTCAGATAAGTCTGTGCGATGCTTTTTTCATAATTTACGATACCTTTTGCTGCTTCATCAGCATTTTTGTACCCTAATTCTTTTAGCATTGAAGCTACATATTTCTGATATTCAGCAATTGCTTCTGTATTTTTTTCGTTTACCTTCTGATAGTAATCTCTTCCTAAACCTAAAGAAGCATTTCCTAAATAAACCGCGTTCATTTTAGAATCTTTAAGGTCTGCATCTACTCCCCATCCGTAAAAAACATTTTCTCCTTCTTTCGTTACAGAAGTAAGGTAGTTCTGAAGATCAGCCATGTTTTTAATAGCATCAATCTTATTCAGATTTTCCTGGATAGGTTTGATTCCGTCTGCATTTCTCTTCTCCATGTTCATGTAAGTAGCATAGAGATCCTGGATTTTTTTACCTTCACTTCCGTCAGCAAATTTATCTTTCAGAAGAGAGTTCAGGATTGTCATGGAATTGTTATCCGTGTCCTCAGCCAGTTTGTTGAAGCTTCCCCAAGTTGGTTTATCAGATGGAATTTTGGCAGTTTTCATCCAGGTTCCACTCACATAGTTGTAAAAATCATCTTGAGGACGCACCGAAGTGTCCATCAAGCTAAGGTCTAAACCTTTGTCTGTATTGTTCACTGCTACTTTAGCAGCTTTAGCTTGTGCGCTCATGGTAGTCTGAGTACAAATCCCTGCTATTAAAAACAAAGAAAGCGTTATTTTTTTCATTATGATAACAATTTTTAGAATAGGTATGATTTATTTCGTATTTGTTACTTTTTATGAAAACAAATTTAAACAAATAACATTACAGCATTATAAAAATTTATAAAAGATGGAAGCTGGGAGAAGGAAGCTGGAAGTTATGAAAATCATACAATAACTTCCAGCCTCATTCTTCCGGCTTCCCGGCTTCTTAAGAAGTTGCTATCTCTTTTACATTTCCGGTTCTTTTCAGGAATCCCCAGGACTGCATTTCGCCTTTCAATGCCTTTCTTAAACTTTTAAACAAAACAATATACATCAGCCATCTATATCCGAATCTCTGCGGAATAATATACAGCAGATTGATCAGTTTTTCACGCTGCATAATGAATGCCACTAAAGCTAAGGAAGCATCCACCAAAAGGAAGATCAGATAATAGGTAAATATTTTATCTCCGTTACCGGACAAAATTCCAAAGAACATAATCACATCTGCCAGCGGTGAGAAAAATGGAATAATATATTGGAATAATAAAATATTCGGCATTGCCCAAAGTCCTAATCCTTTATATTTGGGGTTAAGGAAAGTCTGTCTCTGTTTCCAGAACATCTGCATGATTCCGTAAGTCCAGCGGAAACGCTGTTTCAAAAACTGGCTCGCAGTCTCCGGAGCTTCCGTAACAGCAACCGCTCTGTTTTCATTGGCGACGGTATACCCTGCTTTTAAAATTTTCACGGTAATATCACAATCTTCTGCTAAAGTGTCGGATGAATAACCTCCGGCCTCAAGGATCACAGCTCTTCTGAATGCCCCGATAGCACCCGGAATTACGGTAATCGCATTGATATTCGCATATGCAAGCCTGTCAAAATTCTGACTTGTTGTATATTCTATAGCCTGCCATCTGGTAAGCCAATTGACTCTGTTTCCAACTTTCACATTTCCTGCTACGGCTGCAATTTTCTCTTCCGGATTTGAGTTCAAAAATCTTGCAACCAGATATTTTACGGCATCCTGCTGCAGTTTGGTGTCTGCATCAATGCAGACTACGTATTCTGCATCTGTCTGTGATATTCCGAAGTTCAGGGCCGTTGCTTTTCCGCCATTTGTTTTGGTGAAAATTTTCATTTTCGGATGCCCAGGGAATGCTTCTAATACCTTTTCATAAGTAGAATCCTTACTTCCGTCATCTACCATAATAATGTTAAAATTTGGATAGGTTTGCTTCAGCAGATTCTGCAGAGAAGAAACAATATTCACTTCTTCATTATAAGCAGGCACAATAATAGAAACTTTCGGATAAGATTCCAAAACCGGAAACCCACCAAGTTTTTTTTCTTTTTTTCGTTCTTTAAAAGCCCAATATGCCATCAGCAATAGTCTGATCAAACCCAATACAATGAAAATGGTAAATAATGCAACCAGAAAATGGCTTATTCCATAAATTACAGTGGCCAAAACAAGGTTGAGCTGCATGATATAATATGATTTCGTTTTCGGAACTTCAGGCATCAGTTCACTTCTGGTTTTATGCAGAATACTGGTAAGGTTGGTAAAATGATAGCCCTGTTTCTGAAGTGTAGGGATCAGGATTTTTAAAGCTTTCACTGTTTCTTCTCTGGTGTCTCCGCCTGCATCATGAAGAAGGATGATATTTCCTCTCTGTAGTTTGAGCCCGGCCATCACACGTTTTACAATCTCATCTGCTTTTATTCCCGGCTGCCAGTCTTCAGGATCTATATTTTCCCCGATATCCAGATAGTTTTGCTGTCTTGCCAGTGCTACCGGAATAATTTCTTCCGAAGTAGTAGGCTCAGAGTCTGCATTATACGGAGCTCTGAACAGAATTGTACTGTGTCCTGTCACGCATTCTATCAACAATCTTGTTAGTTTCAGTTCCAGCAAAGCTCTTTCCGGACTTACTTTCGCTACATTCTCGTGGGTAAATGTGTGATTTCCTATCTCGTGTCCTTCTCTGTAAATTCTTTTAACGAGTGGAAGGTTCTTTTCTGCATTTAATCCTACTAAAAAGAATGCTGCCGGAACATGATATTTGGACAGTACATCTAATATCTGCGGAGTATATGTTTCGTCCGGACCGTCATCAAAAGTAAGCACCAATTCTTTTTGTGGGGCACTTCCATATTTTTTCACCTCATAAGAGCTTGGATAGGTAATATAATTTTCATCCGTGATTATTTTTTCTTTCGGGTCAATTTCAAGTGCAATTTTTCCGTCATGAGGCGTATTCAGAACATCCAATACTTCTCCATCACCAATATAATCCACCATGGTCTGCCCTTTTACATTTTCAAGGTTTTTTAAATTCAGCTTGGAAAGGCCGGCAAACGTAAGATCTTTATCATAGAAATTCCAGACTCTGCTGTCCTCACTTCCCAGTCTCCAGAGTGCTGTTCCTGCCAATGGATATTCTGAGGAGAAACGCATCGTATTGAAAATAGAAGCCGCATCATTGAAAAACACCGTGTGGGTGAGGTTTTTAGAATCAGTATAGGAATAATTTAAATTAAAAGTATTGTCATTAAAATCAATTACTGCTTTACTGGCGCTGGCTTTGGTAATTGCCTGCATATAGGTTACAGAGGTATTATCATCTTTATTGGAACTCCAATCATAGCCATAAGCTCCCAAGCCCAGAATGATTTTTTGTGGAGAGGTTTGTTTTACGATTTTTCCTGTCTGTTCTTCGATCCATTTTTGAGAGGAAACCGGCCCTGCATCACTTCCTGCAGAATATTCATCGTAAGCCATCAATACAAAGTAATCTACATAGGGATTCAATCTCGGGATGTTGTAATCATCATTGTCTGTCATGATATCCATAGTCACCAGCAGCTGGTTCTTTTTGAAAGTTTCTGAAAGCTCTTTCATAAAAGCAATCAGATTTTCATCAGAATCCAGATTCATATCCTCAAAGTCAATATTAATGCCTTTGAAATGGTATTTTTTACATTGCTGGGTAAGTTTTTGAATCAAATGTGATCTTTTCTGAGGATCATTAAGAACTTTTACAATTCCTTCTGAATGAAATTCCTGATCAGAGTTGTTGCTCAACATTGGCATTGCAGCAACTCCCGTTCTTTTAATCACTTTGTACCCTTCCGGATCCACATTGGTTTTCAGATCACCTGTTTTAGGATCAAGGAAAAACCATTCCGGAAAAACCAGATTAACGTGTCTGATATTTCGTTTCAGAGACATCAGAGACTGAGGATCCCATGCTACATAGAATGCAGACCGGATTCCGCCTGGAAACTGAGCCCAGTTTCTGTTCTGATTTTTATATCTTTCTGCTCTCGCTTTCTGAATTTTATCGAGGTTGGTATGGATTGTTTTTTCCGAGATAAAGCTTCTGAAACCTTTATATTCTTTGGAAATTTTATTCTCCTGAAGATAGGGTTTATTGGCCGTAATTACAGCTTTATAATCTTCTTTAAAAGGAATTTTAGGACTTCTGTCCAGGGTCATCATCAGCCCCAAAGCAAGCAAAAGCAGTATTCCTACAAAGATAAAAATACGGCTTCCCCACTGTACACTTTTCCAGCGTTTCCTGCTGTTGGTCTGAAAAATCTGTTTGGAATCTTCCACAATTTTGAAATTTATTGAATGGGTCTCAAAAAGTGTGAAAAACTCTACTAAAATTAATTAAAAAAAAATTAAAAAGCAGAAATGTATCTAACTGTTTATAAGTAAGCTTACAAGATCCTGAATCACCTTTTGGGAAACGAAATTCATGAAGTCTACTCTTTCCAGATGAGGCATGTATAATGTAAATGTTTCTGCTTTGTCATTAATCCTTATCGTATAATAAACCGTTCCGATATCTTTACCGTCTTCTCCTTTTCCCGGGCCTGCCACACCTGTCGTAGAAAGAGAAATATGGGTTTCAAATAATTCCTGACAGCCTTTTGCCATTTCCTGAGCTACCTCTTCACTTACCACAGTAAACTGGTCTACGGTTGCTTTAGAAACATTTAAAATTTTAATCTTTTTCTCTGTAGCATAAGCCACCATTCCGCCAAGGAAATATTTTGAACTGCCGGAAACTGAAGTGATCATTTTTGCCAGTTCACCTCCGGTACAGCTTTCTGCTGTGGAAATCGTCAGATTTCTTTCGGTAAGCATTTCTGCCAGAATATTTTCGATTTTATCCTCCGATACAGCGATTACGTGACCTTCTACCAAAGGAAGTAGTTTCTGAATTTCTTCTTCCGTTATCTGTTTCAGCTGTTCCTCATTATCACCGGAAGCTGTCAGACGAAGCTTTACACGCGTTCCCACCGGAAGGTAAGACAGTGCAATATTTTCCGGAAGTGCCAGTTCCCAGTCTTCAATGGTATCTGCAAGGATACTCTCGGGAATTCCCACTACGGAAACAATCCTGGTATGGATATAATGAAGGCTGAATCTTTCCTGTAAATAGGGAATAATCTGATCTTTGATAAGCGGTTTTACCTCGTAAGGAACACCAGGAAGGCTGTAGCACAGTTTACCTTCCAGCTCCATCATCATGCAGGGCGCTGTTCCGTAATGATTCTGAAACACAATAGATTTGGTTGGGACAAAAGCCTGTTCCTTATTTCTTTCGAGAATATCTGCCCTTCCCCTTCTCTCCATATACCCTTTAAGATGATTGAATGTCACCTCATCCAGGGCAATTTCATCATTGAAATACTCTGCAAGTGCCTTTTTGGTTTTGTCGTCTCTGGTAGGCCCGAGTCCTCCTGTTGTAATCACTAAGTCGCCTGCTTCAAAAGCAACATTCAAAGCCTCTTTAATGGTTTCAATTTCGTCTGAGATTGTAAGAATCTGAGTAACTTTTATTCCTATGTTTTTAAGTTCAGCAGCAATAAAATTAGAATTGGTATCTACCGTGTTTCCAGAAAGGATTTCATCACCAATGGTAATCAGAACAGCTTTTTCCATATGTTTTTTTGTTGAAAAAAATTCTATGCAAATGACGGAAAATTCTGTGGCTGCAGCAATATAAATTGATTTTTTCTATTTTTGACAAAATTTATTTAAAACTACAATAAGAATTATGTCGAAATATGATGATGCTTCATGGCATTATGGTGGTGATTTTCCTGAGGAGCTTCCTCAGAAAAACGGAGCAACACATACAGGAATGTTCCTGAACTGGTGCATTCAGAATGATCTGATTTCTGATAAACTGAAAGAAGATGGTGAAGAGGAAATTGAAAAATTAAAACGCAGAGAAATCACAGGTGCAGAATTTATTATGGAGTCCTGCGACGGGAAATTTTCTGAATATGACCTGAATGAGCTGGGAAATCTTTTTGCAAAGGATTACTATGCCGATGAAACAGATTTCGGAAACAGATACAGTTCATTTGCTGATGATTACGTTAATATTTTTGATGCTAAAGCTGAGGAAAACGATTACGAATACGAAACCTTCTACCACATTGAGGATACCTACGAAAACTATGATCTGATGAAACAGGTTATTGATCACCGCTTTGAGGAATGGAAAGAATATATTAAAAACTAAAAAATGAAAGGGCAAATTTGCACATCATTTTGCCCTTTTATTTTTACTGATTATGTTTTACCCAGATCAGCTCATCGGTATTATAGCCAATTTTTCTTGCTTTCTGAAGGAAACGCTGGCGGATGCTTTCAGGAATGTTAGGAGTACGGGAAAGCATCCATAAATATTTTAAGCTGCTTCCTGCCACCAGAGCATATTGATAGTCTTCATCAATATCTATAACGTTATAACCGGCCCAGATTGGTTTAAAAAATGAAACTTTCAGACGGGCTTCTTTCGGATCTTTTACAAATTTTGCTTCCCCTATAGATTCATTCCATACTTTTTTAACGTAATCGTACCCTTTATTTCTAACCTGAACTGTTCCATCCGGATTCTCTGTATATTCTGCAGTGACATTATCCATATTTTTTTCGAACCTGTAATCAAAACGGGCAATCTCATACCATCTACCAAGGTATTTATTAAGATCAAAATTCTTTACCGCAGAGGCACCTCTGGGAATCCTTACAGAATATGAGTTGAAAATAACAAGCCCCAATGCTCCCAACGAAACGGGAAGTATAATTTTATGAATGGTTTTCATGATCGGAATATTTTGTGTGGTTCTTATAAAAACGTCAAAAATAATGCCTTAAAGCTGTTAAGGAACAATAAATTCTATGAAAATACTTTCAGAAAATTATCTTTAAAGCTTCCTGAAACCTCAATTTCAGTATCATCAGACAGCATTACGGTTCCGCTTTTATGGTAGGATTTCACAAACCCTGTATTGATAATATGGGAACGATGAACTCTCACAAACGGGCTTTCCAGCAAGTCATCAAAATGTTTTAAAAAGCGACACACCATTTTTTTGGAGCCGTCAGTGAGATAGACCTGCGTAAAGTTTCCATCAGCCTGAAGTCTCATAATATCTTCAGTCTTTACAACATCGAATCCTTGCAGGGTTGGAAGAATTAACTGCTGTTTTTCAGGTTTTAATTTCAGGTTTTCAAGCAGAATCTTATTCCGGTTGAGCTCTTCTTTTTTCTCAAGGCTTTCTACTACTTTATTCACCGCAAGAATCAGCTCCTGAATATCAATAGGTTTTAAAATATAATAACTTGCTGATTTGTTTAAAGCCTGTAATGAATATTGTGAAAATGCAGTAATGAAAATGGTTTCATAGGAAAATTCCTTGGTAGCTTCCAATACATCAAAGGCATTTCCGAAAGGCATTTCTACATCCAGAAATACCAACTGAGGCTGCTTTTCAGCAATCAATGGCACGGCTTCTTTAATATTTTCAGCTTCACCAAGAATTTCCACCTGCGGACAGTATTTGGTAAGATAACTTCGTAAAACTTCTCTTGCTATAAGTTCATCGTCTACAATTACGGCTTTTATTTTCATTACGTAAGATATTAGGTGGCAGGTAATAGATTCCAGATGCAAATTAGGAATATTTAATTAACCTTACAATCTTACCCAAACCATGTGTGGATAAAGGTTATACTTTCTTCCAGCACCATGCGTGCTTTACGATCAATATCGTAATAATGCATTCTACCATGGCAAGAAAAACATAAAACAAATACCAATCCGAGAAAGAAATAATACCAATAAACAGCATTACCAGAGTAAAAAATGTACCAAAGATGATGTTGAGCATTCTGTTCACTACCGGTTTTAATATCAGAGAAAGAAACACCATTATCGCGGGAATAGCCAAAATGACTGAAGCAAGAAGTAATTTAGATGGGGAATCTAATAAATTGGTTCCCTCCACCAGACCACGGGTTTTCCCCGGAGTATAAAGCTCGAAATAATCACCGTACAGATAGCACAGAGTAACCGAAGTCCAAAGACCGGCCAATATGATTTTCACATTGATCTGCACATCTTCAAATTTTGTAGAATTGTTCATGATTATGATTTTTTAATTCACTTTTTTATTTCGTATCCCAACCAACAGCAACCACAGACAGATTCCTATCTCTCCTACTGTTGCCGGTAATGTGACATAACCAGATATTGAATTGTCTGAAAAATGAGGAATTGCAGTTCTTCCAAAAACGTTGATCACATATCCAAAGCAGCCCAACATTAAGAAGATTCCTAAAACTTTTGGTAAAAAACCGGACTTATATACCAAATATCCAAAAGGAAAAAGCCACAATCCCCAAAAGATCTGCGCAATTAAAAGTCCCTTGTTATAACTGCTCAGCAAGAGCATCATCTGGGCCTGCAGCTGCTGTAGATCAAATATTTTCAGATAGTCAGCGCCTTCAATAATAGTAAGAACAGAAAATTTGCTTTGGAGATTGATAAAGGAAATAGGAATACTGATAAGAGCAAGAATAACCATCAGTTTTGCATAACGATCATCTACAGCTTTCAATAGTTTATACAAGACCAAAGGAAGTAAAGTAAAAGCGATATAACAGGTAATGCTGCTTGCTATACTTAATCTGAATAACTGTGCTGAAGAAGAAATATTTTGAAAAGTCAATGCAGGATTCTCCCAGACGATCAGCTTAGACGGAACGTACATTAGGCTGAAAAGTCCGGTTACGATAACAATAAGATAAAAAAAACCTGCGAGTCTGGCTGTTTGACGGTTAGTTTCCATTTTGGGTTAAGTTTTTATCTATTAAGACA
Source organism: Chryseobacterium sp. 22543 (assembly GCF_052044565.1). Lineage (NCBI taxonomy): Bacteria > Pseudomonadati > Bacteroidota > Flavobacteriia > Flavobacteriales > Weeksellaceae > Chryseobacterium > Chryseobacterium sp. 22543. The sequence goes on along the minus strand of NZ_JBQENH010000002.1, from coordinate 52,764 downwards.
ATAACTTTCTCAAAATGGTTACAGGTTTTTTGGGTGGCGGGTGGCAGATAGAAGGTAAAAGGTATTAGAAAAGTGCAATTTTCGAGTGTTTCTGGCACTTTGATAAAAAGTAACATCCTATTAAATTAAAAAAATATAGTAAGTAAATGACTGATTCACAAACAAAATACACTAACCTGAATTCAGATTAGTGCATATTAATTTTTATAGTGACTAAAACTCCGGTATCATTTTCCTTGTCCTTTACAGAGCAGGTAATATCTTTTTTGTACAAATCATTCAGAAGCTGAATTCTTTCCAGTGTATTTTTCATTCCTCTGCCCTCTCTTGTTTTTTGATGCTGGGTTTTCTGCTTTTTGCTTTCTTCAATGCCTATTCCGTTGTCTTCGATAAGAATCTTCAGATGCGATTCACTCTTTTCAAAGTTTAATTTTAAAAATCCTTTTTCTGTTCTGTAACGGAGTCCGTGCCATATTGCATTTTCCAGAAACGGCTGTATCAGCATTCCCGGAATCTGGAGGTTTTGCATATTCAAACTTTCATCTACTTCAATTTCATAATCAAACTTATCTGCAAAACGTGTTTTTTCTAAAGCAAGATAATTCTGGAGAAGGTCAAGCTCCTGTTGGAAAGGAATAAAATCTTCGGTAGAATTTTCCATCACGCCACGCATCAGCTTGGAGAATTTTGTCAGATACTGGTTGGCTTCCAGTTCATTATTGGTTGCAATAAAGTGGTTAACACTATTCAAACTGTTAAAGATAAAATGCGGGTTCATCTCTCTGCGCAACGACTGAAGAGCAATCTTTTTATTTTTTGTCTGAACTTTTTTCAGTGTTCTGAAAATAAAAATAATCAATCCCGTCAATAGAATTAAAGCTCCGATCAGACTATAATTGAATACATTTTTCTTGCGGATAAGCTCATCTTTCAATTCTCTTTCTTTTTCCAGCTGAGAAATCCGCTGCTCGGTATCTTCCAGAATTTTATTGTCTACCAGGCTTCTGTCCTTGGAAACCAGGTTTGGAAGTTTTCCTAAAAAGTCTCTGTACAATTGAACGGAGGCATCAATATTTCCTGAAATAGCGTACAGACTGTCCAGCTTTTTTACGCTCTTCTGCGCTTCTAATGTATGGCCTTTATCCAAAGCAATTCCATAGGCATTTTTCAAAAGATCTACCGCTTCTTTAGGATCATTTTTCTTAATATAAATATCCGCAAGTTCCTGAATCTGATTGACTTTTTCCTGCGAGTTTTCTTTTACAAAATCTTCTTTCAACACCTTCTTTTTGGCTTCAATAGCTTTTTCAAAGTTCTTGTTTTCAACATAAAGATCTGCAAGTTTCTGATTGATGGCCAATGCTTGCTGCGGAGCTTCTTTTTTAGAGATTTTATACGCTGTATTAAGATTTTCTTCCGCACTGGAAACATCTTTCTGTTTAAGATTGACATCAGCTAACTGACTGTAGCTTTCCGCAAGATCACCCTGTTCGTTTTCTTTTTTACTCAGGTTGATATTATTCTGAATAGCTTCTGCCCTAAGCTCCGGCGTAGGAGAAGAAAGTCTTGTAACGTCATTAGAATTGACGGCCTTACTTTTTTCACTATAATTCATTTGTGCCGCTCTGCCATAGTTACTGATAGCAGGCGTTATTTTATTCTGTTTTTCCTGTGACTGGGCCAATCTGCGGGTTGCTTTTTCAATATTTGGCTTGTCATTGAGTTTTTCATACAGATTTTTCGCTTTGGTGTAATACTCTTCACTTTTCGGAAAATTTCCACTATTAAAAAATGTTTCGCCAATATTATAATATGAATCTGCCTGGGCAGGTTCATTTTTAGTATCCATTGCTTTTTTCAGCTTCTTCGTCTCTACCTGCACTTCTTCCACAGCAGCACTGCTATTATTAGTGTTCTGGGAAGACATAGTATTTCCCCAAAGCATCAGTAAAAAGATTGTAAGAAGTGTAAACATTTTCATAAAACAAAGATATACATATATATAGTGTACTCAAAAACTATTCACCAAGCGAAAATACCCTTTCACCAAGTTTAGTCATTGACACCGTGACCGTAAGACTAAGTTTGGGGCAAAATAATTCAAATTTAAAAATCATGAAAAAACAAACAGTAGCATTTTTTCTCATCATGACTTCTTTTTTAAGCTTTTCAAAAGCGCAGGTGGGAGGAAACCAAATTTACAGAGACAAAAATAACAACGATTATTCCGCCCTAAAAAACCTCCCTGACTTCAACAATACTAATAGTTATTTCGCCAATGATTCCACCTTGGTTGTTAGTGTAAAAGTATTGATGAATAAGACTGCAGACCAATATAAACTTACTCTGGGTTTGAATGAAGAAGCTGCCACACCTAAAATTGCCATCGAAAATATCAACAGGAGAATCAATGGTTTTATAAAAAGGATATCATCAATGGGCATCAAAAACGATGATATTTTTGTGGATTTTATCTCGCAGACAAAAATCTATGATTATGACATTAATAAAGACACTCAGGTAACCATTCAGAAAATGGATGGGTTCGAAACCAAGAAAAATATCATTATTACGGTAAACAAACATTCAATGATTGAAAAACTGATCTCTGAAGCTTCGGATTTTCAGATCTATGATATTATTAAAGTGGATTACATCAACAATGATATTGATAAAATCCAGGAAGATCTTCTCAAAGAAGCATATGCTGTTTTCGATAAAAAGAAGGAAAACTACTTTGGTTTATTTAAAAAGGAAATTATCGGCAAACCTACAGCCAGTTCAGGTTTTACTTATATTTTTCCCAAAAATCAATATCAAAATTATACCGCTCTTGAAAGCGCCAGCGTCACCTATGGATATGACAGCAGATATGTAAAAAAAGAAGAAAGAAAATCAAAGACCTTTTACTATGACGGAACAGATTATACCGGCTTTGATAAGGTTATTAACAACTCTGATCCTGAAGTGGGTATACAGTATATTATGAACCTCAACGTAAAATATGATCTGAAGAAAAATAAAGAGAAGTAATTCATTTCTGAAGTCTCACCAAGTGAAAGCTCCATTTCACCAAGTCTCCCGAATTCCGGTTTCTGATCGGCGTAATTTTACATCAGTAATTAAAAATTTAAAAACAGGAAATTATGAAATTGAAACATTTTTTATTAATCGGAATTTTAACTCTTGGAAGCTTTGTAAACGCTCAGACACAAGAAGTAAAGAAAAACGCAATTGAAGTTACAGGTGTTGCCGAAATGGAAGTAGAACCGGATGAAATCATCTTCAGCATCGGAATAAAAGCAGATAACAAAAATGATCTGGCAGATAATGAGAAGAAGTTATTTGAAACTTTAAAAAATGCAGGAGTAAAGAACGAGGACATCAAGTTCAAATCAATGTACCAGAATATTTATTCTAAAACAGCCAAGTTTACTAAAAGTTATCAGTTTAAAGCCGACACAAAATCAAGTCTGAGTAAAATTTTTGAAGACCTGAATCAAAAATGGGTAAGCAGCCTGAACATCGCAGAGGTAAAGAGTACTAAAATTGCAGATTTCAGAAAAGCAGTAAAGATCAATGCTTTGAAAGCCGCTAAAGAAAAAGCAGATTATTTACTGGAAAGTATGGGCAAAAAAACCGGAAATGCTCTTGAAATCGTAGAAATAGAAGACTATACCAGCGATATGATCATGCCGGCAGCTTATAAAGGCAGAGTAAACAGTGTACAGATGGAAATGTCTGATGCTCCGGTAGACTATTCTTTTGATAATATTGAAAACATCAAGCTGAAATACAGTATCAAGACAAGATACGAGATTCTTTAAAATAATAAATTAAATAAGGCTGCCCCAAAGGGTAGCTTTTTTTGTTTTCTGTCGTTTCGAACGGAATCGAATTTATTGTAAAAGAGATTCTTCCTTCGTCAGAATGACAATTTTGAAACAACCTCTTTTTTCTCTATGGCATACTCACCAAGTCAAATTACCCCTTCACCAAGTTTCCCAATTTTCAGCCTTAAATAGAGATAATTTTACTTCTAGAAATTCAAAATAATAAACGATGAAACGCTATTTTTTACTATTAATCATATTTTTGGCTGCCTTTAGTAAAGCACAGGAAATAAAAAAAGAAATTGAAGTAAAGCAGGCCACTGTATTTCTTCAGGGAGCAAAAGTTTTCGGAAGTACCAATGTGAGTCTTCAGAAAGGTAGAAATACCATAAGAATTGTCAATCTTCCCAATAATCTGGATGAAAATACGTATAAAATCAATCTTGAAAAAAATACTACACTCCTTTCCATAACGCCTCAAAATAATTTTTTGAAGAATGATGAATTATCAGACAATGAAAAGAAACTTGAAACAGAGACAAAAAAGCTTCAAAGACAGGTGAGCCTGCTGAATATTCAAATCAAAAACCTGATGGGAGAGCAACGGATCATTAATGACAATTTAAAAGTCTCCACCAATGATAAATCTACTCCGCAGGAACAGCTTATTAAGCTTACGGAATTTTATAGAAAACGAATGCTGGAAATCGATAGCCAGGTATTTCTTCTGGACGAACAGAAAACGGTTCTGGATGAAAGTATCGCAAAACTCAACAAGCAGTCTGCCGAGGAGCAAACGCATAAAAATACCAACCGCAGAGAGCTATTGCTTGAAATTCTTGCAGATAACGAAACCAATCTGAATCTTGGGATAAGCTATATTGTTTCTGATGCCGGATGGATTCCTTCTTATGATTTGCGTGCTGAGTCTGTCAAGAAACCTCTTGAAATGGTTTATAAAGGTAAAATTTATCAGAAGACCGGACAGGACTGGAAAAATGTAAAGCTGTTTGTCTCTACTTACAGACCTTCATACAACCAGGACAGACCTATTTTATCTCCGCTGTACGTAGCTGAATATACACCATACAATTCTCAGATGGAAGTGGCAGCTTATAAATCTAAAAAGGAAACTTCAGCAGCTAATGTCTATCAAATGAGAGAAGATATTGCTGCAAAGCCAAGTCAGATTCCTGTAGCTTCAGTTTCTGACAGCCAGATGAATGTGATCTATGAGCTTAATTACAATCAGACCATAGTAAGCCAGGAAAAAGAACAGTATGTCATTCTGGATAAAAAACAAATTGATGCCACTTATAAATACCACACCGTTCCTAAACTTAATAATCAGGTATTCCTGATGGCTTTTATAAAGAACTGGCAGAATCTTAACCTCATCAATGGAGAAGCCAATATTTACTTTGATGATAATTATATCGGGAAAACCAATATTACCAGCAATTATGTGAAAGACGAATTCCCGATTTCTCTGGGAACAGATGAAAGAATTACAGTAAAAAGAATTAAGCTTGAAGATAAAACTTCTCAAAAGGCAATGAATTCTAACAAATGGGAAACAGAGTCTTACCAGATAAGTATCAGAAATAATACGAAAGAAAATATTGAACTGGAAGTTCTTGACCAGCTCCCAATCAGTGAAAATTCTAAGATTCTGGTCAAAACATTGGATTTGGGTGGAGGAAACCTTGATGATAAAACGGGAAGTATCCTGTGGAACAAAAACATAGGTTCAGGCAATTCTGAGAAGATTACATTCTCTTATGAAGTAAAATATCCTAAAGAGATGCAGATCCAATATTACAGCAGATAACCAATAATAAATAATAATATGACAACTTTAAAAATCTTAGCACTTGCAGCGGGTACAGCTTTTTTAAGCTCTGGCAATATTCCGGAGAACCGCTCTATACAAAGTAATGTACCAGTAACATTGATTCCGTCCAGCTCAATTGTAAAGGACAATAAAATTCAGGTCGCTCTTTTACTGGACACTTCCAATAGTATGGACGGATTGATTGATCAGGCAAAATCCAGACTGTGGAATATTGTGAATACTTTGACCACTTTAAAGTACAACGGAAAAACGCCCCAGATTGAAATTGCCCTGTATGAATATGGCAACGACGGAATCCGCGATGAAAATTATATCCGCCAGATTGCTCCTCTTACTCAGGATCTTGATCTTATTTCCGAAAAACTATTTGCCTTAAAAACCAATGGCGGCAGTGAATATTGCGGTGCTGTTATCCGTGATGCTTCTGCCAACCTGAACTGGGACAGCAATGATAAAAGTATGAAACTGATTTATATTGCAGGGAATGAAGCATTCAATCAGGGAAAAATAAATTATAAGGATGTTGTTTCAAAAGCAAAGGATAAAAACATTTACACCAACACTATTTTCTGCGGAAGCCGGGAAGAAGGAATCCAGACATTCTGGCAAAACGGCGCGTCTTTGGGAGGTGGAAAATATTTCAATATCGACAGTGACAGAAAAGTAATCTATATTGAAACGCCTTACGATATCAAAATTTCCGAATGCAATGCAAAGCTGAACGATACTTACATCTATTATGGAAACCACGGTTCGGAATACAGACTAAAGCAGATCACGCAGGATAAAAACGCTGAATCACAGTCAGCATCCAACTTAGTGGAAAGGGCCGTTGCCAAATCTAAAAAGAATGCTTACAAAAATGATCACTGGGATTTGGTGGATAAGGCCGAAAAGGATGCCGGATTTATTGCCAATGTAAAAGAAAGTGAACTTCCTGCCGAGCTGAAAGGAAAAAGCAAGGAAGAAATTCAAAAAACGATCACGGCAAAGTCTGCCGCTCGTGATAAAATTCAGAAAGAAATTGAAGAGCTTTCCAAAAAGCGCCAGACCTTTATTGACGGAGAAATGAAAAAACGAGGCACTGATGATTCTGATGACCTGGGAAAAGCAATTGAGAGTTCTATTGTTGAACTGGCAAAAAAGAACGGGTATAGTTTGTAGTTTAAAAGCGGGTTTTACCCGCTTTTTTATGTTATTAAATACATGTAAACCACCCCGTCAAAAATTCTTTGAATTTTCGCCACCCTCCAGAGGATGGGAATTAAGCGTCTGCAATTGGAGTATTTGTTGGAGTATCTATTTATTACATTTTTTCAAGTAATTTAACCAGGATTCCTACGGAATGACAACCTGCATAAATAAACAGCTGTTCCAATTGTGTCATTCCGTAGGAATCTAAACAGTTTTTATGGATAGATTAAAAATCGAAGGTTTTCAGAAACTTAAGTGCACTCCTTAAACATTTAGCAGTAGCTTAAAATAACTTAAGTGCTTAAAGACTTTTGTGACTTTTGTGGTTCAAAAACTCCAGTATCACCTCCCAAACTTAAAATATCTTGACAGCGGATGTTTTTTATTTTTCATAAATAGAGAAGCCATCTCCATTCCCGTTACTGAAAAAGTGATTCCGTTTCCTCCAAAACCTAATACAAAATAGGAGTTTCTCAGTTTTTTATGTCCTCCGATATAAGGCAGACCATCTTTAGTTTCTCCAAAAGTTCCTGCCCATACAAAATCAGGGTAAAAATGGTAATCAGGCTTTATTTTCTTCAGATTTTTAAGAATCTCTTTTTCTTTTTTATTAAGGAGAGTGTCCCGTTTTTCAGCGTCATAAAAGTCTTCGTCTCCCCCACCGATAAGAATTCTTCCGTCATCGGTAGTCCGCATGTAGAGGTAAGGATCATCAGTATTCCAGACCAATGTACTGCTTATATTTTTAAACTTGTCTTTGTCTATTTCAGAAACCACAGCATAAGTACTTTTCAGATTCACAAAGTTTTCTTTCAGTAAATTTTTACTTTCATAACCAATGCAGTAAATGATTTTTTTTGCTTTGATCTGATATCCACTGTTTACCGTAACCAGGTTAAAACCTTTATACTCCTCCACTTTTATCATTTCAGTTTTATCAAATATCTTCAATCCTTTCTTTACATTATGCATGAAAAGTTCATGAGCAAACTGAAAAGCGTCAATACTTGCTCCCTGCCTGGATAAAATACCGCCGTAAGTATTTTTAAATTCAAATTTTTCAAGAATCTGTTCTGCATCAAGCCACTGCACTTCAAATCCGTTTTCTTTTCTCACTTCATATTCTTTCTTCAGCCATTCTGCATCTTTCTTTTTTGAAGCAAAATACAGAGATTTCTTTCTTTTAAAACCTGCATTGGATTTAATCATTTTTGAAAGTTTTTCCAATGTATCAATAGCATCACTACAGGCTTTATAACTTAAAACAGCTCCTTTTATGCCTATTTTTTCTATCAGTTCATAAAGAGGAACATCTATTTCGTACTGCAGCATTGAAGTCGTAGCAGAAGTGCTTCCATTGCAAAGCTCTCTTTTATCAATAAGGATTGTATTATATCCGTTTTCTATCATCTGATGGGCAATCAGACTTCCTGTAATACCACCTCCCAAAACAAGAACATCACATTCTTCATTTGATTTTAAAGAAGGATAAGAAGCTAACAGTCCGTTTTTTAAAAGCCAGAAAGGTTCATTTGATTTGAGATCCATATTAATATTTTATATTGAAAGTAACAATATTTATACCTTTTTTAACAATTTTTCATCAAATTATGGTGTAATTATTGTTGTTCTTTAAAACTCAAACCACCATAAAATATTTATTATGATAACAATTATTCCAGAAGCCCCGGAAAATGTTGCAGCATTTAATGCAACGGGAGAAGTAACGAAAGAGGATTTTGAAAGACTGGTAATTCCGCGCGTAAAAGAGAAGGTAGAGCAATTCGGTGAGTTGAATTACTTATTGTATTTGGATACCGATCTGGATAATTTTACCATGGGAGCATGGCTTGAAGATCTGTTGTTAGGATTGAAAAATCTTACCAACTGGAACCGGTCGGCCATTGTGACTGACAAAGAAGGTATACGTGATTTTACCAGTATTTTCAGTGTTCTGATGCCGGGAGAGTTTAAATCTTTTCCCAAAGAAAATTTATACAATGCCCTCTACTGGTGCAAAAATGGAGATGAGGTAGAGGCATAAAACTCATTTTATACAAAAGAGTCTGTTTCAATCAGAAACAGGCTCTTTTTTTATTTCATAAGAAAGAATAATCTTATTTATCACAAGATACACATTCTGCGGCAACTTCCTCTTCATTTTGAGCCTTTGAACCGTACAGATACATATACCTTACACTTATAATCACCCCAATAAAAGTCATTCCTACTCCTACCAGTGATGGATAGTTGAATGAATAACCGTATTCCAGAGGAATTCCCCCAAAAAAAGCTCCCATTGCATTGGCAATATTAAAACCTGCCTGCATAAAAGCAGCGGCCATCATTTCGCTTTTTGGAGCAGCTTTCATCATCATAATATTGATAGGCGATGCAATAGACATTGATAAAGCGCCACACATAAAGGTCAGTATAAGAGCGATATTCTGATGCTCAGCAAGGAAAAATACTCCTCCCAGAGAAATCATCATCAGGAAGATCAGAAGGGCACATGTTTTTTCAGGTCCCAATTTATCTGAAACGATCCCTCCTACCAGGTTTCCAACTACCATTCCGGCTCCGGCAAGAACCATGACATAGGCCATTTGGCTGCTTTTGATTCCTGCAACAACAGTCATTAAAGGTGTAATATAACTTAACCATGTGAAAAGACCTCCAAATCCAATCGCTGTAATGGCAAGGACCAGCCAGGATTGTTTATTTTTAAGGAATTTCAGCTCTTCCATGAAATGGGTATTTTGATTGGATTCCATTGCAGGAAGCCACAGTTTCAAAAATAATATGGCAAAAAGACCAATAACTGCTACAATAGCAAAGTACAGTCTCCAATGGAATGTATGTCCGATGTAGGTGACCAGAGGAACCATGGCCAGGTTGGCGACCGTGAGCCCCGTAAACATCATCGATATATAAAATGCTTCTTTCCCTTTTCCTGCCATTCTTGAAGCGACTACCGTTCCTACTCCGAAGAATGCTCCATGAGGAAGTCCAGACAGAAAACGGATAACCAGCATACTGTTATATCCTGGAGCAATTGCAGAAAGTCCATTAAATAGGGTAAAAAGGATCATAAAAGCGATCAAAACTTTCTTAGGGGGAAATTTCACCGAGTACCCGATCAGAATCGGAGCTCCGATGACCACTCCCATAGCATAAGCAGAAATTAAATGTCCGGCCTGCGGGATCGTAATCTGTAATGTTTTTGCAATATCCGGCAACAGCCCCATTACGGTAAATTCTGTAGTCCCTATCCCCAAACCACCGATGGCCAGGGGGATTATTCTTTTATCAATCTTCATTGTATCTAAATCTTTTTTCTGAATTATTTTCTTTCAAATTAAAAATACCTGAGCATCTTCATTTTGAAAGTGCAAAAATCGAAAGAAAGTTTGAATTTCACACCTCTTCGAATGATAAAAATTTGCTCCATATTAACCTTTTTATTTAATTTTATATTCAGAAACAATCAAATGAGAACAAGATGAAAATCCAGAAAGAAATTATTGAATTTGAAAAAGGGAAATCTTTTAAACTATTTGCCCCTTCCCTGAAAAACTGTTTTTTCTGGCATTATCATCCGGAAATCGAATTGGTCTATGTAGAAGCCGTGAACGGAATCCGGCATGTAGGAAGAGATATTTCGGCCTTTACTGACAGTGATCTTTTATTGATTGGATCTAATGTTCCCCATCTTAATTTTGACTATGGTATTCAGACTGAATGCCAACAAGTTGTGCTGCAGATGCGGGAAAACTTCCTTCAGGATATTATTTTTCCTGTTCCTGAATTTGAGAATATCAAAATTCTTTTAGAACGGTCATATCTTGGATTATCATTTTCCGGGGAAACAAAAAATACAGTAGTTGAAAAACTACAGATCATTAAAGATAAAAACTCTTTTGAATCTCTGGTAGGATTAATTGAAATTCTACAGATCCTCGCTGATTCAACAGAAGTAAAGGAACTCAACAAGGAAGATACCAGAATCAAGTGGTTTCTGAATGATAAAATCCGGATGGGAACCATTTACGACTATATCCACGAAAATTACGACAAGAAACCTAATGTCAATGAAATTGCAAAAATTGTAAGTCTAAGCACGCCTGCGTTCTGCCGTTATTTTAAAAAGCAGACCAACATGACCTTTACCGATTTTGTTAATAACTATAGAATCAATCAGGCTAAAATATTCCTGTTGAAAGATTATTCTGTGACTGAAGTTTGCTTTCAGGTAGGTTTTGAAAGTCTTTCTTACTTTAATAAACTATTCAAACAACATACAGGCGAAACACCTTCCGAATTTAAAAAGAAACATTTTAAACCGATTGAAATCAATGGCCGGATTGGGGTGATTACAAAGGAAACGTCTTGTAATAAGTAGGACGTAAATGATGCAATGTAAGCCATTGAAGGTAACAACTAAACCACCCCGTCAAAAATTCTTTGAATTTTCGCCACCCCTCCGGAGGAAGGGAATTATGAAAATCGTTATTACAAATGGAAGCCCTTTCACTCCCTAATCCCTAATCCCTACAATCTAATCTCTGCTACCTAAAAAAACAAAAACCGTTCATTGCTGAACGGTTTATATTTTAATGAATATGTTTTTCTGCGTGGTAAGAACTTCTTACAAGAGGAGAGCTTTCAACGTGTCTGAAACCTAAACTTCTTGCAAAATCTCCGAACTCATCAAATTCTTCAGGAGTGATGAATTTTTTTACAGGAAGATGCTTTTTAGTCGGTTGCAAATACTGTCCAAGAGTAATAACATCTACATTCGCATTTCTGATATCCTCTATCGTTTGGAAAACCTCATCTTTAGTTTCACCTAATCCAAGCATTACCCCTGTTTTGGTTCTTCTTTGTCCGGCTTCTTTCAGATATCTTAATACTTCAAGGCTTCTTTCATATTTTGCCTGGATTCTCACCTCTCTGGTCAGACGTTTTACCGTTTCCATGTTGTGAGAGATTACTTCCGGAGCTACTTCTACCAGTCTGTCCAGATGTTTTGTAATACCCTGGAAATCCGGAATCAGAGTTTCCATCGTTGTTCCCGGAGAGATTCTTCTTACAGCATTCACTGTTTCTCCCCAAAGAATAGATCCCATATCTTTCAGATCATCGCGGTCTACAGAAGTAAGAACGGCATGTTTGATCTTCATTAATTTGATAGATCTTGCTACTTTTTCAGGTTCATCCCAATTTACATCAAGCGGTTTTCCTGTTTTTACGCCACAGAATCCACAGCTTCTCGTACAGATATTTCCTAAAATCATGAAAGTTGCTGTACCTTCACCCCAACATTCTCCCATGTTCGGGCAGCTTCCGCTTTGGCAAATGGTATTTAATTTATATTTATCAACCAAAGTTCTCAGCTCTCTGTAATTCTTTCCGGTAGGAAGTTTTACGCGGATCCATTTTGGTTTTTGAACGGTAGTGTCTTGAACTGAATTTTCCATTTCTAAAATTGAAGTTCAAAGTTAAGGATTTTTTAATGGAAACCATCAACCAGAGATATTGATGAAACTGATAATTCAAAATTTCATTGTACATTTAAGTTTTCAAAATTCCTTATGAGAAAAATAGTCTTTATTTTATGTATGGCAGCCGGAACATTCTGTCTTGCTCAAAAACAATTTCAGCCAGCAGGTTCTACTCTTCTTGAAACGGTAGACGGAGATCTTGATGGTGATAAAATTCCTGAAAAAGTAATTATTTACAATACAAAGGATACAACTGACATGGGAAACATCCGCGAAATTCAGATCCTGAAGAAAGTTGGAGGAGCATGGACTGTCCTGGAAAAATCGAGAAACGCTGTTATGGAAAGCAATGGTGGAGGTATGATGGGTGATCCTTATAGAGAAACTAAAATAGAAAAAGGAATTCTGGTTATTTCTCAAAATGGCGGAAGCAGCTGGAAGTGGGATGTCACAGATAAATATAGATTTCAAAACGGGCATTTTGAATTAATAGGAACATCCTCCACTTCAGGAAGGCCGGGAGATTACTGGAAAGATATAGATTTCAACCTTTCAACGGGGCAGCTGAACTATTCAAAAGAAGTTGAAAATACAGCTGAATATGGTAAATCCTTAAAGGAAACTTATATTAAAAAAGGACTCAAGATCAATCTTCAAAACAGAAATCAGGAAAAACAACAAAAAATAATTCTTCCTAAAACAAAAGAAGAAGTTTATTTTTAAACTAAATTATAAGATTTATATTTTGGCTAAAGCCGATTTTGAAATTATTTTTTTTCAGTAAACGGGCTAAAGCCCGCTTCTATTGAATAGTATTATTGAACTTAATTATCATCAAACTCATTATTCTTCAAGAGCTCAGCTAAGACTTTTTTAGCACGCATTACCCGTACTTTGGTATTGGCAACGGAAATCCCCAGCTCTTCAGCAATTTCTTTGATGCTTTTTTCTTCAAAAAACCTCAACTTGATAATATCCTGATAGTTGGCATCCAGGGATTCTATGGTTTTGATGATTTTCTTCTGTTCTTCTTCAGAAATCAGAAGTTCTTCCGGAGATTTTGCATATTGGTTTTTAACCTCATCAAGATTTTCAACAGCATCTTCATTCTCACGGTTCTTTTTCCTCCAGAAATCGATAACGGTATTCTGGGCAATGGTCAATATCCAGGTTTTAAACTGAAAATGAGGATCAAACATATCCAGTTTCGACAATACTTTTGAAAAAACATTTACGGTAATTTCATCTGCATCGTTTTCATCCCTTACCTTTTTCATTACAAAAGAGAAAACATCCACCCAAAAAACATTGATGAGTTTAGTCTGGGCCTTCTGGTCTTTATCCTTGGCCTTTTGTATGAGCAGGAATAGCTGTTCGTCGTTCATTAATAACAAATATAGCGTATTTGGGGCATAATTGCAAAAGGGAAAACAGTGAATCGACCTTTGCTTCCAAAGTTACCACCAAAGCATTTTCAGGTTTTTATCAATTTGCTTATTTGCTGTTTCTCCTTTTTTCTCTTCCTTCTGAATTTACTATCTTTGCTTCTTAAAATTTTAAAGTTAACAATCAATGAATTCCTTTATAGAAGAACTGAAATGGCGTGGTCTATTTGCCGATATGATGCCAGGAACCGATGAACAACTGAATAAAGAGGTAACTACTGCATATATTGGTTTTGATCCTACTGCCGATTCTTTACATATCGGAAGTCTTATCCAGATAAAAATTTTAGCTCACTTCCAGCAGCATGGCCACAAACCGATTGCTTTGGTAGGAGGCGCTACAGGTATGATTGGTGACCCTTCCGGGAAATCGGCCGAAAGAAATCTTCTGGATGAAGAAACTCTTTTACACTACGTTGATTGTTTAAAGAACCAGCTTTCAAAATTCTTAAATTTTGATGGAAATGGACCCAATAAAGCTGAATTGGTGAACAACTATGACTGGATGAAGAATATTTCTTTCCTTGATTTTGCTAAAAATGTAGGAAAGAACATCACAGTCAACTATATGATGGCTAAAGATTCTGTAAAGAAAAGACTTTCAGGAGATGCAGGTGTTGACGGAATGAGTTTTACAGAATTTACGTACCAGCTAATTCAGGGATATGATTTCCTTCACCTATACCAAAACAACAATGTAAAGCTACAGATGGGAGGTTCTGACCAGTGGGGAAATATCACTACAGGAACAGAATTGATCCGTAGAAAAGCTCAGGGTGAAGCATTTGCATTAACGGTTCCTTTGATTACTAAAGCGGATGGTTCTAAATTCGGGAAGTCTGAAAGTGGAGAAAACTATTGGCTGGATAAAAAGAAAACGTCTCCTTACAAATTCTACCAGTTCTGGCTGAATGCTACTGATGATGATGCTGAAAGATTCATCAAGTTCTATACTTTCTTAGGAAAAGAAGAAATTGAAGCTTTAATTGAAGAACATAAAACAGCGGCACACGAAAGAAAACTACAAAAGAGACTGGCTGAAGAGGTTACTGTTTGGGTACATGGAAGAGAAGAATATGAAAAAGCACTGAAAGCTTCTGAAATTCTTTTCGGGCGTTCCACAGCTGAAGATCTGGTAAGCCTTGATGAGGAAATATTCCTTGAAGTTTTTGATGGAGTTCCTCAGAAAGAAATTGCAAAAACTGATGTTTTAGGAGTGAATATTATCGATCTTCTTTCTGAAAAATCAGGATTCTTAAAGTCTAAGAGTGAAGCTCAAAGAGAAATTAAAGGAAATGCGATCTCTGTCAACAAGCAAAAAGTGAATGACACTTTTACAGCCAATGAAGCTGATCTTATTGACGGTAAATTCCTATTGCTCCAAAAAGGTAAGAAAAGCTACTTTATTGTTAAGGTAGGCTAATCTTAAATACCATATAAAAATAAAAACAGGCGCTGAGATGAATCTCAGCGCCTGTTTTATGTCCTAAAAATTTGATATTAAAATGTATAGCTTGTAGAAGCTGATAAATACTGTCCGCTGGAAGTTCCTTCTTTCTTCAGTTCTCCGTCTACCCAGATCTGAACCTTCAAGGTAGCAGAACCGTCTAGCCCGATAGCGTTTACTGCAACATTGGCACTGTATGCTCCTGATTCTGATGTTACTTCAGGGCTGCTCCATGTTGATCCGCTAAGACTTGATGCTGTAGTAGGGTTACCGTCAATTCCGTACACCGCTACATCAATATTACTTCCTGATGAAGCGATTGCTTTAAAAACCACTTTATGACTTTTCCCTGCTCCATTCACATTGTTGTCATCATCATCATTACTGCATGAAGCTGTAAATCCAATAAGCATTACTGCTATTACTGCAACAAATGCACCTCTTAACAGCTGATTCATTCTCATTTTTTTCATAATCTTTTTGTTTAAATTTTAGTTACTATATTAAATATTCTATGATTCATGATTTGATTGCAAAGCTATGAGCATCACTTATGTCTATCAATCCTGAAAAATCAGTAATTTTTTCTACCTAAATTCAGGTATTTTTTATGCTAAAATTTTTAATTAAATTGAGCGTTTAAAAAAATATTTTTCAGAATTGATCCATAATGAAGAGATTACTTGCCCTATTAAGCCTATTCTTATTTTTTACATTGCAATCCCAGCAAATCATTCCACTTAATGAGAAATCTTATATAGACAGCTTACAAAGCATTGCAAGGGGAAATTTTTCCGATACTTCAAAAGCAACGGCTTCTTTCCTTTTATCAAATTATTATAGAAACAGTGATTCTGTTTTGAGTAAAAAATATCTTGCAAATGGAAAAATACTGGCTCGAAGCAACCCTTACTTTTCAGCAAAATATTATTATTACGAGGGGCAGTATAACATGGACAGGAACAAAAGGAAAGCGGGTATTTCTTATCAGCAGGCTATCAAATCTTTATCTAAATTTAAAAGTGAAGAATCCGATTTTTTTCAGGCACTGGCCTGGTACAGCTATGGAGTTACCCAAAAAGATAAAGAGGGATATATTCCTTTAGTCAAAATCATGCTTGAAAAAAGTATTCCTCTGGTTGAAAAATATGAAAACAGCAGGAATTTAGGTTTTTTATACACTCAGCTTGCGGTGATCCTTACATATAATGCACAGTTTAAAAAGGCGGAAGATTACAATAATAAAGCATTGAAAATTCTTGAGAAACAATATCCGCGGTCTGCTGAATTATTTTTCACGTACCTCAACTCTGCCAACAATTTCTGCTATCAGGCCAATGGAGATGAAGCTGAAAAGTTCTTACATAAAGCAGAACAACTCATCCGTCCTTATCCGGAGTCTTCATCCAATGCATTCTATTATTACAGTAAAACACTTTTCTATATTACGCGGCAAAAAAATGAAGAAGCACTCCCGGTGATAGAAAAAGGGATTTTTTATGCAAAAAAATTCAATCAGAATCTTCTGGCTCAGATGTTTTATTTCAACAAGTATGATATTTTAAAGAAACTTAAAAGATATAAGGAAGCTAAGATTACTTTAGAGGATGTTTTAACGGAAAAGTCCTTAGCTATTGATCTTAACAACAGAAAAACTTTTTATAAGCAACTTTCTTTACTCAATGAGGAAACAGGAAATACCAAAGAAGCACTTCTATGGGAACAAAAATATTCTAAACTTAATGACAGCCTGAATACCGAGAATGTAAAGCTTGAAATCAACAAACTCGAATCCAAGTTCAATACCGCTGAAAAGGAAAGAAAAATAGCGAATTTAAATGCTGAAAAAAATCAAAAGGATCTTGAGGTAAGTAAGAAGAACTCTTATTTATGGGGAATGGGTCTTGTTTTATTGCTGGCACTAAGCCTTCTGGGCTTTCTTTTTATCATTTTCAGAAAAAATAAAAAAATAAACAAGCAGAAAATAGAAGACATTAAACAAAAGGAAGAATTATCCCTTACCAAAGCTATTCTTGATGGGGAAGAAAGAGAAAGAGAGCGTATTGCAAGAGATCTTCATGATGGTTTGGGCGGAATGCTTGCGGGGGTTAAAATCAATTTTTCTACATGGTCTTCCACTCATCTTCACCCTGAAAAGGATCAGGAATTTTATAAAATCTTAGGCCAGCTGGACAACTCCGTGAGTGAGCTCCGGCATGTAGCCAGAAATTTAATGCCTGAATCATTGCTTAATTTTGGTTTGGAAACAGCCATACATGATTTGTGTGAATTTTACAGCAGAAAAAACCTCGAAATTGATTTTCAGGCTATAGATATTAGTAAAAAACTGCCTTTAAATATTCAGCTTAATATTTACAGGATTGTACAGGAATTATTGGCCAATGCCATAAAACATGCAGAAGCCAGCAGCATCTTACTTCAATGCTCACAATCCGGCGAAAATTTTATGATCACGATTGAAGACAACGGAAAAGGTTTTGATAAAAATATAGAAAACACCACCAAAAGTATGGGACTTCGTAACCTGAAAAACAGGGTCAATTACCTGAAAGGAACAATGGAAATACATTCTGATGATCAGGGAACTACCATTAATATAGAACTCAACATCCATGGAGAATGAGAAAATAAATATCATCATCGCAGACGACCATCCTATTGTCATTGAAGGTCTTAGAATGATGCTAAACAGCCAGCCCGTTTTTAACGTAGCAGGAAGTTTTACGACTGGTGCAGAAACCATCAATTTTATCCAATCAGAAATGGTAGATATTATTCTCCTTGATATTACGCTACCTGATAGCAACGGCACGGAACTCTGCAGAGAAATAAAGAAAATATCCCCGAATACCTCAGTGATTATGTTCAGTAACCGTTCTGAGCGGAGTATCATCATGCAGTCTATACAAAACGGAGCAAGTGGTTATCTTCTCAAGAATACTTCTATTGATGAACTTGTAATATGCATCAAAGGGGCTCTTTCCGGAGACATTGTTTTCTGCAATGAGACAAAACAGATCATCAGCCGTCCATCTCAGCATGATCTTCCAATGCCGCGGCTTACCAAAAGAGAAAAACAAATCCTTCAGATGGTAGCGCAGGGGAAAACAAGTAATATGATTGCCGAAGAGCTTTTCTTAAGTCCGCTTACTGTAGACACCCACCGTAAGAATCTGCTTCAGAAATTCCATGCAAAGAACTCAACAGAATTGATCAATCTTGCAGTACAGCAACAATTGATTGAAAAATAAAAGACCACTCTAAGAGCGGTCTTTTGTATATAAATATTGTACTATTTTATGGTTCCAGGAAACTGTAATCGATAGAAGCAACTAATACTCCTTTTCCTTTTTTCTTAACAGTTCTTGCAACTTCTCCATCTATATAAAGATTGATCGTTAACTCAGAATTATCATCCGGCATTGACGCGTTAGCATCAAGATTCAACTGTGCCTGGCTGGAGTTCACAAAGAATTCCCCACTTGTCCATGGTGAAATTACCGGTGACTGCGGAGTATTGTATATAGTGTTCTGAGCCGTGCCCACCTGTGTTACAACACTTATAATGTTTCCTCCTGTAGTGGTCTTCACTTCAAACTGAACCACATGATCCTTAAATTCTTCATCGTCATCTTTTTTACAAGAATTAACAATGGTAATTACAGAAAATAATAAAACGAATAAAAAAGAAAGTCTAAGTAAACTTTTTGAATTGTAAAATTGCTTCATTTCTCCAAATAGATTTTTTAATGTTTCAAATATAAGTTTTTTATTAATATAAAAATAACTTTTATGAAAATTTTCCAACAAAAATTTCTAAATAATATCAAATCAACAAAAATAAAAATCTGTCCCTAAAGCCCAAAAATACACTTCAAAGAAACAATCCTTACACATAAAGCATCATCCTGTCAAAGTTCATTGTCTGAATAACAAAAGTTAAGATTCTGAATGTAATTTAATTATCTTTGCTCTATGAATTTAGATTATCTAGTAAGAGAGCCGGAAAATATTACCTCCAATACCCCTATTCTTTTTATGCTTCATGGCTACGGCAGTAATGAGCAAGATCTTTTCAGCTTCAGGGAAACACTTCCCAATGACTGGATCATTGTAAGTTTCAGAGCTCCACATGATACTCAATTTGAAGGATATTCCTGGTATGATATTAATTTCAACGATCCCGAAAATTTTATTGATGTTCCTCAGGCAAAGGAATCTTTAAATGCCGTATTGGAAAGCATGCTTAAGATCATCAACCATTATGGACTTACAGAAAGCAAAACTCATCTGTGCGGTTTCAGCCAGGGAGGAATTTTGTGCTATGCTTTGGCTTTAAAACACCCTGAATTATTCAATTATGTTGCCTGTCTAAGCAGTTATCCTGAAGATAAAATTCTGGATGGTATTGTAAAAGATAAAAAGAAACTGGAAAAGCTTCGTTTTTTCATTTCACATGGCTCCGATGATGCTGTGATTCCACTTGAATGGGGACGAAAAGCGGCTGACCTTCTGTATGATCTCAGCTGTTATTTCACTTTCAGAGAATATATGAGCGGACATGGTGTTAATCAGAAGAATTATATGGATCTGATGGAATTCTTCTCCAAATAATCAAGACCCAATTTGAAATAAATTCAACAAAAAATACTACTTCATTGTAGTTTACACAAACATTCCTGCTTTTGGAATGTTTTTTTATTATCATATAGATAATTTCAGTAAATTCAGTAAATGAAATTTAAATTGCTTTTACTGGGATTATTTCTAAGCATTTTTATAAATGCCCAGAACTCTTTTGAGTTGATTAATACAAAAAAAGCGGTCATTCCTTTTCAGTTTATCAACAATC
Source organism: Chryseobacterium sp. 22543 (assembly GCF_052044565.1). Lineage (NCBI taxonomy): Bacteria > Pseudomonadati > Bacteroidota > Flavobacteriia > Flavobacteriales > Weeksellaceae > Chryseobacterium > Chryseobacterium sp. 22543. Next base: position 32,613 of record NZ_JBQENH010000002.1, on the reverse strand, counting down.
TTATCTTTATTCCTATCAATGTCAATGGTGCGGACCTTACCTTTTTGCTGGATACGGGAGTTTCGGAGACTATTCTTTTCAGTCTGGAAAATAAGGAGGTCAAACTAAGTAATATTGAAAAAGTTAAGTTTTCTGGTCTTGGGGGAAATTTAAGCATTGATGGTTTAAAATCCGAGCGTAATATAGGTAAAATAGGTGATGTCATAGTTAATACCTCTATGTCTCTATATATTATTATTGATGAAGAATTTAATATTTCACCTCACGTAGGAATTCCAGTAAATGGAGTTATTGGATATCACTTTTTCAAAGATCATCCTATTTATATAGATTATGCTTCAAAGAAAATAACAGTTTATGAAAATACTGATCTTTTAAAAAAGAAAATCAGAAGGTTTGAAGAATTCCCAATCACCATTGAAAAAAATAAGCCTTATTTGCATGCAGGTGTAGAAATGACAAATGAAAAGAAAGAATCAAAATTGCTGATTGATATTGGCAACAGTGATGCTATATGGCTTTTCCCTACTCTTATTAAGGATTTCGTCTATAATAGACCCAATATCGATGATTTTCTGGGCCGTGGTTTCAACGGAGATATTTATGGAAAGAGAAGTCGCATCCATAATTTTTACCTTGGAGATTTTAAGTTTGAAAAACCTCTTACCGCTATGCCTGATGAATTTTCTATCCAGCATGTCAATTTAGTGGAAAACAGAAAAGGTTCTGTAGGAAGCGAAATTATGCGAAGATTTACTGTAATTTTTGATTATCCCAACCAAAAGCTATATTTGAGAAAAAACAGATACTTTGATGATCCTTTTCATTTTAATATGAGCGGTCTGGATTTCAAACAGGACGGATTAGAGTGGCAGGAAGACCGGGTAAAAATTGAAACTCAAAAATCAGCTACAGCAGTAAATGAAGTTTACAAGGACGCCTTTCAATATAAATTCAGTTTGAAACCTATATTTTCCATTGCAGGAGTAAGAAAAGATTCTCCCGCTTATGAAGCCGGTTTACAAAAAGATGACAAAATTATAAGCATCAATGGAGAACGGACTTCAGACATGACTCTTGAAAAGATTATGGAACTTATGAAATCTAATGAAGGAAGAAATATTACCATGGTTATCCAAAGAAAAAATAAAGAACTAATATTACGCTTCATGCTTGAAGATCCCATTCCATATCAAGAATAAAAATATGAATACTGAAGAAAGCACCTTAGACAGAATAAGAACCCGGCCAAGATTTAAAATGTTTACTCATCTCACCAAGGAAGAGTACGCTGAAAACCTAAAAAAATATATGGAAGAGCATAAAGATGAGTTTTCAGGCAATATCAATAGAGAAGTTGCTACCATCTGGATAAAAACAAAATATGACAGCTACTGGAAACCCTGCCTTGCACTAAGGGTAGAAATGGAAGATGAGCATACGGCAATACGCGGAGTATTTGGTCCCAGCTCTGCGGTGTGGACATTCTTCATGTTCCTGTATTTTACTTTTTCTATTCTCTGGATGACTTTCTTCACTATGTATTACGTAGAGAAACAAATAAAAAGCGCTGAATACCCTTGGGCACTGAGCGCTTCTTTTATCATGTTATTTTTTATTCTTCTTACTTATATCGCTGCAAGATTCGGGCAGCATAAAGGTAAAGATGAAATGCTTAAGCTGAGAAGGTTTGCTGAAGAATCTACTCTGCAGTTTGAAAAGAAAATTAATTAGATGGAGATTCTTCAGGCTTTTCGTTCTGAATAGGTGTAGCCATTGCTTTTGCTGTTTTGATAGAATCCGCTACTTTTTCTCTGTTGCTTTGTTCTTTCAGCATTTTCGGAACCTCCGGTTCAAGGAGCTTGGTAAGTTCTTCAACGGATATATTGTTGGCATTAGGATCTTCTAAAAGCTTTCTCCATGGTTTTCTTCCACCCCATTTATAATCTCCGAATACCATTACTGCTGTACCTTTGGCCTTAGTTGTAGCACCTCCAGGATTCAGTATCCAGGTATCTGCATAGGAATACAGCCATTGGGCATCTTTCCTCAGCAATCGAAGACATGAGTGTGAGGCAGGATATCCCGGAAGCGTATATTCATGCCATCCGATTCCTCCTATATTGTGAATATTGAAATTATAGGGAAGCTTCCATTCTGTGCTCACTGTGGAAATTGCCAGCTTCTTTTTCCAGTTCGCAAAAGTAAGCCCTCTTGTTGTCTGTGCAGCTTTTTTCCCCATACTTGTAGGTCCCCATTTCACAAGACTTCCATTGGAATATACCGCAAAAGCCTGTATAGGATAAGAGAAAATAACGAACTTTTTCACTCCGCTTAATACATCTAACTGCATTGGAAATGGTGAATACGCCATTAATGTTGTATCTATTTTCGCTGGAACTACCAGTGTATCGGCATTCCATTTACTTTTAGAGTCCAGTCTGTTTAAAGCTAAAATAGCTGTACGTTCTTCTACACTGTATTTCTTACTGTATTCAGCATAGATAGAGTCACGCATTTTTTTATCCTTTGGAAGAACAAAAGCATTATAAAAACCATTTTCCTGCATTACAGGTGGAACAGATTCTTTCTTTACTACAGGAACAGAATCTTTCTTTATAGAATCCTTTTCTACCTCTGGGGTCTCCGAAGCAGACACGGTATCTTTAAAAGTATCGCTTATTTTGTCTATTTCTTTTTTACAGGAAACAAGAAAAACTGCGCACAAACATGCATAAAGAAAGGATTTTTTCACAGATATGTTTTTCATAAATAAATCGGCCATTTAGTTTGGCTACCCAGTACAAATATCAGACCTAAAATTGAAACACAAAAGACATTATTAAAAATACCGTAAAAAAACGGAGGCTTTATCACTGTAAATGAGGAGTTATAGCGTAAAGGTTTTATAAAAATATAGATTTTAAAGGTGTTTTCAAACGTTGAACAAAAACATTATTCTTCCGTCTGTTCTTTTGTGGCAATCCATTCTAAGATCCCGTTTTTACCGAAGCGGTAGACATCCTGATGCCATCTTGCTCCGCCTCTGCATCCTGTTTTTAAAAGCTTCTTATCTTTTTCTATAGTCACATCACAAAGGCAGGAGCAGCTTGAACGGGAATAATCCGGCTCTTTAAGTTTTTCAAAACGTTTGCTTCCAGGATTGTACAGATAAATATCAAACATCCTGTAAACACCCATTCCTTCATCAGGAACAGAGAATGCGATATCATCATAGCCATCAAAGTTATAATCCTCTATAATGCTCTGTCTGACAAAAGAAGGTTTATCAGGAGCCGGAAGTTCTATAGCCGTCTTTTTCCTGTCAGAATAAGTAATGGTGAGGTTATTATTATAAAAATGATTAAACGAAAGTAAAGCCCCATGCAGAAGATATTTGCCACTTCCGTCGTACTTTTTTTCATCTTCAACCATTTCCAGCGTAAACTTTCTGTTATCCTTTCCTCTTGTATAGCTAATGTTTGAAGCCTGATGTTGCATGATTTCAAACTTGTATACTCCATTTATTTTCCCTCCAACCATCTCATTCCAGACGTAATACTCGATATCCGGCTGTCCGTCACTTCTCCCGTCAGTATCAACTTTAAAGCTTTTTACTTGTAAAGGAATGATTTCTTTCTTCCCTGAATACTGCACAAAAGCTCCTTTGCCTTGCGCTCCGTAATAAAGTGTGAGGCTGAACTCTTTCGCTTCTCCTGTAGATTTCAGGGTAAAAGGCTGCGCAGAGTACACAGCAGAGATCATGATAATACAGAATAGCAACAATTTTTTCATAGGAGTAATTTATATAATCAGATTCACCACAAACCTTACAAGCCATAAGAGTATGATCAACAGCAGTATTGAAAACTGAACTTTATTGACGTTTTTATTTCCGAATTTCCATACGAGAAGCCGGTCTATAATAATCACAAGCAATATGGGAAGCAGGCTGAACAGAATATACATTCCGAATAATCCATCAGCAGCAGACACTCCTGTCATTAAAATAATAGAACCAATCAACCCGCCAATAATTGCAATGATTCCTGCAATAAAAAAGAGAGTCCAGTTTTGAAATTGTTTTTTCATGAATAATATGGTATCAGTGATGGGTTATATTAAAACGGACATTGAATCTGTAAGAATAAATTTTCTTTTTTGACATCCGAATTATGCTTACTAGCTAAAATAACAATATCCGCTCAATATACAAAACCGGAAAAAATACCTGTCAGGATCTATATCTTAATTATTGTCTGTTTTTATAAGTTGATATTTAATAATTTGTTAAAGATGCCATGCCCATATTATCTATAATTTTGGCAAAATATCAGTTATCATGTTATATATCATTATGGTAGTTGTACTACAGGCACTTATCACCCTTACTCTGCTTATATCTCTTATCAAAAACAGAGAATCTGTACTGAATATGCTGCTATTGTATATCGGAGTGGTCACATTGGATATGGGATATGAATATTTCATCATTCAAAAATTCGGTTATGAATCTGTTTTGTATGAAATTCCGGGAAGCCTTCGTGTTTTTAAAGGGCTCATTTTTCTTTATATTACTACCCATTTAATTCATGCAAAATGGAGAGACAAGCTTAAATACCTGATTGTTCCGCTAACATTGGTTGTTATTCATCATGCCATTGCACTTTCTGCAAAGATGCTTGACCTTTCCTGGGCAGATCTGGCCATCACATCTTATAAATCCTACTTTGTATATTACAGTTATTATTGGATCGCCTGCCTTGTTTTATGTATTTATTTACTGACAAGATACCGCAAAAATATTACCCATCCTGTAGCCGGCAATTTCCGTTATCTGGTTGGTTACGTATTGTTGGGAGTATTGATGTTCTGGACGGTCTACCAACTGGGATGGGATACTTTGATCTATCAGAAGATCTACAGCCTTCTGTTTCTCTTTCAATTCGGGTGGATTTTGTACGTTTATATTTTAACGTACCAGCACAAACTGCAGGAACAGCAAAATATATCACATTCCTCTGCTCCCAAAGAAACCTATCAGTATAAAGATCTGTCAAAAATAGATTTTGACTCTGTGCAAAGTGCTATTATTTCTTTCTATCAGGAGAGTCATGTATATTTGGATGAGGAATTTACCTTAGACCAACTCTCGGGTCAACTGAAAATAAACAAGGCAGATTTAAGCATCACTTTTAATAAACATCTGCATTCCAATTTTCACGAATATACCAACAGAAGCCGTATACAGCATTTTAAACAGATTCTATCAGAAGATCCTTCAGCCAGTGTTACGGATCTCGCATTTCAATGTGGTTTTAAATCCAAATCTACTTTTTATAAATATTTTAAAAAGGAATTCGATTGTCTTCCTTCTCAGCTTGTTCATTAGTTACAATTATTTAATATTAGCAACTTATTGATTTACAACACAGTTCACCTCGAACTCAACAGAAGGAGTTGCATGAAATTTAAATGAACCAAAACTTTTGAGGGAGCTGACATCTTTGCACCAAACTTTATAAGGATGTCACGAGAAAGACTTTTTTTAACAAAAGCAGCATTTTTTCTTCTTGGGCCTTTGGCCTTTGCACAAACCACTGTTCACGGAACCGTAGTAGACGGTCAGGGAAACCTTCCCAATGCTTTGGTTTATATTGAAAACAGCGGACAGAAGATAACTTCTGATACCGACGGTTCTTTTGTTCTTAATAATGTTTATGACGGCAGTTATAAGCTTGTTGTGGAATATAAAGGATATGATAATGTTTATATTCCTTTCACCATTACAGATAAAAAGGAAGTAGACCTTGGCTTGATTAAATTCGGAGCTAGGTTTAAAGAAAACAACCTTCAGGAAGTTGTGGTTACCAGTGTGTATAAAGCATCACAGGCCAGAGCAATTACCATGAAGAAAAACTCCAACACAATTACGGAAGTACTGTCTGCCGATGCCATCGGGAAACTACCGGATCGTAATGCTGCAGATGCCGTACAGCGTATGCAGGGAGTATCTATTGAAAGGGATATGGGTGAAGGACGTTTTGTAGCGGTACGAGGAACGCCTATACAATGGACTGCTTCCACTCTGAATGGCAACAGAATGCCGAGTGCCAGTGGTGACAATGCCAACCGTGGAATTCAGATGGATATCTTCCCATCGGAACTTATTCAGAATGTCCGTTTGTCCAAAGCCCTGACTCCGGATCTTGACGGGGATGCCATTGGAGGAAATGTGGATTTTATCACGAAAACCTCACCCAATAAGGAAACTTTGGCTGTAAGTATGGCTTCCGGATATGTCAACATGTCAAAATCCCCCAGTTACAACACGTCTATTGTCTATGGAAATAAAATTACTGATAAGCTGAAATTCATTACCTCAGCAGTGATCTGGGAGCGCTCTACAGCTATTGATCAGATGAGGAATATTTACAACTATGGACTGAAAGATAAAACAGCCTCTTATTCCATCAATCAGCTTCAGCTTCGTGATTATCTGGCGAACCGGAGAACGCTGGGATTCAATTTAGGCTTGGATTATGAGATAGACAGCAGGAATAAATTATATGCAAAAGCATTATACAGCCAGTACAAAGATGGTCAGTCCGTAAGGGAAACCTATTTTAATTTTGACAGTAAAAATGTCCTTCTTCAGGCTCGTCATGCAGATTATCTTACGGATCTTTATTCTATTCAGCTTGGAGGTAATCATCAAGTGGGACAGCGTATGCAGGTGGATTGGTCTTTATCCAAAGCGCGTTCTGAGTTTAAGTTCGATTCGCCGGATAATCTTGAAAAAGATCAAAGAGGCTACCCTATTATCAATTTCACACAAGCTATGACCTATGGAAATCTGTCTGCTGACGGAAGAAAATATATGGCGATGGATGCTCCGGACGGTATTGGTGATACAGGAAGATATACCCTTCCTTATAATCAGCAGGCAATAGCTGCAGATAAACTTAAATTGAATCAGATTATCCTAAGCCAGAATCATAACAGTGAAACGGATCTTAGAGGACAGGTTGATATCAAATATAAAGCAGCAGATAATTTTGAGATTAAATTCGGAACAAAATACAACAACAAGAATAAAATAGTTGACAGCTCCGTATTGGTTTGGATGCCCAAATCATCATTGGGAATTCCGGGATCTCCGGTAACCTATTTAAGCCAGCTTGAGCGTGAAGGTTTCCCATACAAAGGAGGTTTTATGAATCCATTGGGTAATCCTTATAATGCAGTAATCATTGATCAGATTACCAATGCGCAGATCGACCAGATGTACAATCCTGCCACACAAAACAGCCTGGGACTGATGCAGGTGAGCGGTAAAGACAGCAATTCGAATATTACAAGTTCCTACAGAGGTACCGAAAATGTATGGGCCGCATATCTGATGGGAACCTGGAAGATTTCAGACCAGCTTCAGGTATTGGGAGGTTTCAGGAATGAATATAATGACGTTACCTTCTGGGGCAAAAAAGTAATCTCTGATAAAGACAATAAAACGGAAGACATTAAAGACAATAAAACCTATAATGTAGTACTTCCTATGGTGAATATGAAGTGGAATATCAGCAGCGACAGGATTCTGAGACTGGCCTACACCCGTTCTTTTGCAAGACCGGATTTTAATGACCTGAACCCAGGAACCATTGTCAATGATATTACCAACACCATCACTCAGGGAAACACCAAACTGGATCCTACATTTTCAAATAACTTTGATCTTATGTTTGAGAACTACTTCGGAAAACTGGATCTAATAACAGCCGGAGTATTCTATAAAGATATTACCAATCTTATTTACAAAGACCAGTCTGTGGTAGATCTCGCAGGAAGAACTTATACTTTTACAGCTCCCAAAAACCTGGAAGGAGCCAAACTGTTTGGTTTTGAATTCGGAATATCCAAACGTTTTGAAAACCTACCCGGATTTTTGAAAAATATTGGTTTTGAAGGGAATTACACCTACATCTCTTCCAAAATGAATATGCCAGTGTACGAAAACGGCAAACAGACCGGAACAATGTCTACCACAATCCCAAATCAGGCCAAGCATATTTTCAATACCATTCTGTTCTATGAAACCAGTAAACTGATGATCCGTCTGGCTGGAAATTATAAAGGAAATTATGTAAGTGAAATCAGAGCAGCTGCAGGTGCAGATCATTATCAGTATTTTGATAAAAACTTTACGGTAGACCTTTCCACTTCTTACAGTCTTACAAAGAAGGTCCGCCTGTTTATTGAACTGAACAATATTTTCAATGAACCCAACCGCTATTATATGGGTACAAAAGACCGTGTAGAAAATATTTCTTACTCAGGAATACGAGGGCAGCTGGGATTCAATTTTAATTTTTAATCAAAAGTTTTTTTTAATTCATATGAAAAAGTATATGTATGGAGCTGCATTTTGTATGACAGCACTGCTGCAGGCACAGGATAAATGCCAGAATATAAGAATCAATCAACTGCAGATTGTAGGAACTCATAATTCATACGCCCAGCCGGCAGATCCTAAAGTGCTGGATCTGGTAACTCCTATCATCAACGGAATGATGCAGAAATACAGCAGTATGATGTCTGAAGAGCAAAAAGCTAAATTTAAAGAGTATCACCCCTATGGAATGGACTTGAAAGAAGGACTGAATTATAATCATCCTGACTTCACGGAACAGCTCAACGCCAATCTTAGAGGCCTGGAAATAGATGTCTATTATGATCCGGAAGGTGGCAGATTCAGCCATCCTGCCACGTATGAAACATTAAAGGCAAAAGGAGTAACAGATCTGGCTTCTTTTAATACAGCAGGGATGGATCAGCCTGGTTTTAAAGTATTGCATATGGCAGATATTGATTTCAGAACTCATTATCCGACTTTGAAAGATGCGCTTACCGCTCTTAAAACATGGTCTGATCAACATCCTGATCATACTCCGGTTTTTATGATGATCGAAGCCAAAGATTCAGGTTTCCCGATTCTTGAAAACAGTACAAAAGTCCTTCCTTTTGATAAAAAAGCCTACGATGATCTGGATGGAGAAATTGTAAAATACCTTGGAAAGGACAAGATCATCACTCCAAAAGAAGTTCAGGGTAAATACTCTACACTCAGGGAAGCTGTAACCCACAATAACTGGCCTAAGCTGAATGACAGTAAGGGAAAATTCATTTTTATGCTGCTTCCCGGAAGTGTGGGAACTTTATCTTCAAAAAATAACCCTTACCTCATAGACGGTTCATTAAAAGAAAGAGTCATGTTCCTAAACAGTGAGCCTGATGATTCTTTCGCAGGATTTATCCTACGGGATAATGCTATTGTAAGACAGAAAGAGATACAGAATCTGGTAAAGCAGGGTTTTATGGTCAGAACCAGATCAGATATTGAAACCTACGAAGCAAAAACTAATGATTTTACACGATCTAAGGCAGCATCCAGCAGCGGTGCCCAGGTAATTTCCACCGACTTTTTCCGCCCGGGAAATACGTATGGAACACCTTATTTTGTACAGCCGCCACAAGGGAAAGATTATCTTAACAACCCTTTGAATTCTTCATGTAAATAAATAGTAAGCCGGTTCACTCAGAGCCGGCTTTTTGATTTACGATCAGCTCTACCTGAGGGCAAATAATTTTTCGTTTTTATACCAAACCTTCCAACTGTTGAAAAATGGGGATTAATGCTTTTCCTTTTTTAGTAAGATTATATTCTACGTGTAAAGGTTTCTGCCTGATGACCACCCTCTCCAATAAATTCATTTCTTCCAGTTCTCTCAATGCGACAGATAATGATTGTTTATTAGATCCTTCGATTTCACGAAGCAAACTGCTAAAACGTAACGTTGACTTGATTGCCAGACTCAGTATTTCCGGTTTCAATTTCCCTGAAATGGATTTTAAAAACCTTTGAACGGGGCATATTTCTCTACCCTCAGCTGAGGTCTTATTAGTCAGATTTTTTTGACTCATTGTGTGTTTTTTTTAATATCGTATATTTGCAAAAATAATGGTTATTAACAAATTAATGCAGTTTTACGCTCATATTTATTTAAAACATTATAAAAAGCGCAAAAAAATCAATAGAAAATTCTCATTAATATAATATCTATTTTATGATATTTTCTTCTGATTGCCCTGATTGTAAACTTGCCTAATTGTATAATTGATTATTCATTATTTTTATAAAAAACTAAAAACACAAACATGAAAAAAAAATCTTTATCCCCAATCCCGGCTGCAATATATCCTATTACACCAGCCTATACTCCACTACAAGACCACACACTGAAGACCGGTAATAATCATTTATATCAGAAAACTGGATTGTTTAAGGACTTACCAATATAATCCGGTTTCTCTTATTCTGATTTTGTAATGAAAAGAAGCGGTTCTAATGAATTATCGGTTCTAAAAGACTGTAATAAACAGTACTATTTGATTTTCAGTAACTATTGTTTTAAAGTAGATCTGCTTTATTATTATTCTTCTATCTCTACAATTAGGAATCTGCAATTACCATAGAATTTGAATACAAGTTATTCATAGGATCAAATATTAATCTAAAAAAACATGTGTATGAGAAAAAAAACTTTCTTATCAATCTGGGCTGTATTATGCTCAGCAGCATCCGTTTACGCCTCTCCACGAGGTGATACGGACTGGCATTTTCGTAATGCCCCCATTATTTTGGGAAGCTATATTCCTGTAACTACCTACAATTTTGATCTGGATCCGCTGATCGTAATTTCACAAAACGTGAATGAAAAAGGAGCCGTTGTCATGAGCGGTCAGCTTCACAAACCTGTCACCACGAGTGATATTCTAATTTCCGTCAAATATCAGAATGCTCAGGGAGAATGGATCAGCATGTGGTGTAAAACATTGTATGCAAGCAACCAGTATGATGAAAATCTTAATGCAACATTTGAATTGCCCGCTTCTGTAAACAGTACATACAATTTAAAAGTTGAGCTAGGCTCAGAGACTAACAACTTCTCTGACATCACATGGAATAAGGCTGTGAGCCATTACAAATTCGGAGATTATACTGCGACAGCTTGTGAACTGGATGAAAATGAATACACCATACTTTTCACCCCGAAAAAAAGCGGTACAGTATTATTTAATCCTAACGGAACTGTTTCCGGTGTAAAAGACCGGGTAAAATCACAGCATCTAACAAAGAAACTGGATGATATTGTTTTATCAGTCAATGCAAACGGTACATTAGATAACACGAATACCAATGCACCTGTCATCAACATTGAAAATCCTAATAATCTCGGTACGATTGTCAGCTCACAGAAATATATCTACCAGGGCAGTGATACAAGCCCTTTTGAGTTTTCATATCATGACCCTGTTTATGTATTTGCCGGTAAATTTTCAAGTTCGGGTTTCTTTATTAACTTCAGTAACTGGTTTTTACCTCCTGAAGAGGGCGGAGAACCCTGGGGCAGAGGGTATTTGGATTTTACAAACCCTAATGCTCTAGTTAACAGGTATTACAACCTTTACAATTACATCAACGAGAAACTGACTGACATTATTGCAGATCAAGAGCCTGTAGTTATTGTTGTAAGTAAAATAACAGGTTTCAGGGTATACAAATCTACCGGACAGTATATTACTGTGAATGCATTAAGCAATTATAATACAGTGAATGATTTCGGTTACCCTCCTTTATATGACAAACAGAGAGGACCCGGATCTGAAAACTTTTTCTTAAGCAATACTCCTCAAGCATCATTATATGGTATCGGAGCCATCAGAAACAGAAAAGTACGTGCTGACTGGAACGGACCGATGAGACCACTTTCGGAAGTAGAAGCTGAAATCAAAAAATTCATAAAGTACGTAGGTATTTTTGGAAATTCCACGGCATATGATTCAGCAGACTGCTCGAACAACTGCTTTGCAATCAACGCCGGAGCACAGGCTGACTATACAGTAGCAGACTGGACCAAAGCCCCCAACAGCTATATTTTCACAGGTAAAGATCAGGATGGCAATACGGTAGACGGATTGTATATTCCTGTAAAAAAAGCCTATGAAATGTGGCGAAGCGGGAATTATATGAAAGGTATTGATGTGCCTTCCGGACCGGTAACAGCGGATGTTTTATGGGAAGACAATATGGGATTGATAAAATCTAAAGAAAATTATACTTTGGATATTATAGATTCAGGTGAAAATGCAAAAATTAAAGTACCTGTCAATAAAGTAAAAAAAGGAAATGCATTGATTTCTTTTAAGGTAAATGGAGAAGTTTTCTGGTCATGGCACGTTTGGGTAACAGATGACCCAACAAATGGCTCTACCTATAAAAGCTATGATGATGTAAAAAGACAATTAAGCGACGGAACCGTAGAGACTATTCCAAATTCTGAATGGGGCTGGATGGACAGGAACCTTGGTGCAATGGGGAATTCTCTTACTGGAGCAGGATGGAACAGAAGCGGCGGATTATTATACCAATGGGGAAGAAAAGATCCTTTTCCATCGTTGACAAATAATGATGCCAGTTTCTATCAAATAACCGGAAGCTTAGGAAAAATTGTATATGACGATGCTATATCAAGAGTAAGATTTACCGACAGTCCTTTTAATGATTATAAAAATTTTAATGAATTAATAAAGTTTGTCAATAAATCTACAGCCAACATAACAGATAATATCAGAGTATCAGTAAAAAATCCTCTGAGCCTGATCTATGTAAATGATAATGGTGCTAATAACTCTCCTCTTTCCACCTATGGTACTGTAAATACGGTGCCTTACTATTACAACTGGTTTGGGCAGGTACCAGGGTTACAAACTGATGAACTCAGTAAAGTGAACTTATGGTCTGATAATTCACTGGGAGTACAGGCAGTAGATTATACTGTTTCACAACCTTACAGAAATAAGTCTTCTTTTGACCCATGTCCTAACGGATGGAGGTTACCTTCAGTGTTGGTTGCATCATCAACAAAAAATGTAAGAATGGATTTTACGCCTTTCGGGCCTAAAGTAAACAGCCCGCTTTCCGCTTTAAATCTTGGCAGATCAAATATTTTCCCGGGATTGTCTAATCTGAAAACATATCTTGCCGGTATCAAAATATATCCTCAGTATGGTTTTGATATGACGAATGTAGAAGGTAACAATATTGGTATATTCCCAGGAACCGGCTGGATAGGAAGAGGAATAGGCGGAGATACCAGATATCATACTAAAGCAGCCTTCACAGACCAGCTTGAAACCTATTTGTGGACTTCAACAATGACTACAGTTTCTGGGTATTCCTCAGTAGCCAGTGCATTAAGGTTAATTCCATCTTCGGATCAGATAGTGAATGGTTTCAGACCAGATGAAACTAATTATCCGGATGTTTATGGTGTTTACAGCTATAAACCATCTGATGATTATCCAACTAACAATGCACATGCATGCCGATGTATTAAGGATCCGCTATTTGTAAAAAATAACTACGACTTCAAAACCACTTTCTTTAGTGAATCTGAAACATACAAAGTAGGATTAGATAACCCTAATAGTTATATGATTACAAAATCTACAGCAGATCAGGTAATTTCAATCCCGGTGAGTAAAGCTTTTTCTGTACAAAGTAATTATTTAGGCAATACTCAGATTCTGGATGCTGCAAGTTTTAATAATTTAAAAGCGAATATCCTTTGGACAGATAATCCTGCTATGGTAACCCAATTGACTCTGGACAATCCATCTTCCAAAGATTCCAATATCAATGTGAAGGTAAACGCCAATCAGTCTGGAAATGCAGTAGTTACTTTACACAATGGTTCAGTGAGTAATCCTGTTTACTGGAGCTGGCACATCTGGGTAACCAATACATCCGTAAATTCTTTTACCCATGTAAATGATACTCCAATCACGACTGATAATTACATCAACTATACTCAGAAAGGAATGATCATGAAAACATCCATCATGGATAGGAATTTAGGAGCTATTGACATTATGCCGAGCCCTTATAATCCAGGGGTAGCAAATGATGTTAATCAACTTAATCGTTCGCAAGGATTACACTATCAATGGGGTAGAAAAGATCCTCTTCCTATATTTACTAATATAAGCGGTTCTAAGTATAATATATCACTGGGTACTACTAATAATGGAGTTGTAACCTATTCAAATTTTACTGAGGCGAACTATAATTCAAGTAATATAGTAAATTATGACACTTATAAAAGCAGTATTAGTGCCAATGATAAAATAGATGTAAGAATAGAAAAAATTCTGGGGTATTCTACAGCAAACCCTTTAAAGTTTATGGTACCAACAGTTAAGTATCCGTCACGTGGAGCTAATTATGCTAATTATAATCTTGCTTCAGATTGGTTGTTTGACACTAACTATCATGGGTTATATGCTGAACGATGGGGATTAGGTGATAAAAAATCTGTTTTTGATCCTTGCCCGAATGGATGGAGAATACCGGAGACTGGTACAGGTCCTACATATAAACATCCGATCAGTGGGTCTTCTACCATAAAAACTACCCCGTGGAGCTTTAAAGAAAACTTTGAAACGCCATCGTATAAAGATACTAATGGTGCAATAAAATCTGGTCAGATTGTAGGTAATACAGAGACTGGTTATTATGGATCACCTATTTATAGCAATCTCGCCAGTCCTTATGGTAAAACAGTAGGATTTGTATTTAATAACAGTTTATATAATGTAGGAAATTATCCGAAAAGTCTTACAAAAGGCGGCAGAAGTGTAATGTATCCTGATGCGGCAATTACATTCCCTTATTATAGTATTGGTACTTTATCAGGTGGAATCTGGTATGCTAATTTAAATGGAGAACTGACAGGCAGAGCTACTTATATGTCTTTCGATAATTTTTCCAGAATTATGGTGAAAAATGCTGATATTGATCCTTATGCAGCTATGAGCTGCAGATGTGTGAAGCAGGAAGATATCAATATTCCAAGAGGACCGCTGCCAGGTATTCCTGTAACACCAAACACCGGTTTTCAGGCCAGAACTGCTTTCAGTAAAACGGTTATCGAGGAAAAAGTAAAAGACGATAAGCTTGTTCTATATCCTAATCCTGTAAAAGATATCCTGTATGTTGAAGCTAAAGACAATAAGGACTATTATTATCAGATTTATAATATGTCCGGACAGTTGATGAAAGAAGGTAAATTTATCAATAAACAAACAGATGTTACTTCACTATTAACCGGAGCTTATCTGGTAAGAATCAACAATTCTGAAACTATTGTAAAAATTATTAAAAAGTAAATTATAAACAATACTTTAAAGCAATGATGGCTGGAATTTCTTCCGGCCATTTTTATTTATGTCTAAATATATAAGAGTAGATAAAGCTTTATCATTTTCGATGATAGCAATTTTTATCAAAGTAATAAACAAAAAAAAGTCTTCTATTTCTAGAAGACTTTTTGCGATCCGGACGGGACTCGAACCCGCGACCTCCGCCGTGACAGGGCGGCATTCTAACCAGCTGAACTACCGGATCAATTTTTTTAAGGTAAATTGACAAAACTTTTACAATCCGGACCGAACTTCTGATTATCAGAAAGTCCTATCCATCTGCTTTAAGATACTCTCCTATTTAGTAAATGATCATATAAATCACTTTCGTAAACAATCTAAGAGCATTTGTTTTTAACTGGTGCAAATATATAGCTTTTTTTAGTTTTTCCCAAGAAACCTGTTCCTTTTCTTTTAAAGCTATTTGTAAAATACACATTCTCAAATATAAAAAATTCAGATATTAACTACTGTAAACACCTTTTTAACAGGTTATACTTAGAGCATTTAAGAAAGTCGACTATAAAAACACACACAAAATCAACATTCTTACTATTTCAATATCTAAATCTTAAGATGATAGATTCACCGTACTATTCAGGCATTTTTAAATATAGCTCTAAAATATTACGTATTTTATTAAATCTTAAGCACGAAATTCTCTTTCTTTAATCAATTTTTTATATTCACTTAATATAGCATTCCAGATCACAGACTGCTCGAATCGATCTTCAATCATCGGCCGTGCATTCTTTTTTAATGTCTGATAATAATCTTTGTCTGAGATCATTTTCTCCATTTCTTCACTAAGACTTTCACTATCTTTTACAGGCACAATTACTCCATTCTCATTTTCCACAATGATTTCATTGCATCCATTGATATCAGAAACTATACTTGGCAGTTCCATTGCTCCGGCCTGCATCACCACATTAGGGAAACCCTCCCGATAGCTAGGAAAAACCAGTACATCAGAAATCGCAAAATAAGGACGAACATCTTTCTGAAAACCTACAGAGACAATATCCGGGTTATTTTCTATTTCATTTAATGTATCGGGATATAACGGATCCAGCTCTTGTTCCAGAGGACCTACCAATAATAATTTTGAACGCTGTTGATTTTCTTGTTTATTTAAAGCAGAAAATGCTTTTATCAGTTCATTAATTCCTTTGTCTCCAACCAAACGTCCTACAAACACGAAAACAAAATCTGTGTTTTCTATTTTTAATTCATTTTTTAGAAAAGTTTTCTGATCTTCTGAAACGTGTTCGGGTGAAAAGAATGAAGTATCAATTCCGTTTGATGAACCGTTTCCAATTACCTTAAGCTTGTATTTGTCTGCATATTTGTGCTCGATAATATAATCAGACAGCCCTTTTGAATTTGGGTACACCTGTGTTGCAGAAGCATAAGTTAATTTCTCAACAAGATCTAAAACCTGACGTTTCATACCCGTTACCTCCATCAATGGTAAGCCTGCCACTGTATGCAGTCTATGAGGAACCCCTGCCATTCTTGCAGCCAACATCCCTACAATACCAGCTTTAGGGGTATGAGTATGAACAATTTGTGGTTTCTCTTTTCTTAAAAATCGATAAGTACTCCATAAAGATTTAATGTCTTTAATGGGAGTAATCTTACGAGACATATCAATCGCTATTACGTCTATTTCTTCATCTTTTTTCACTTCATCCAGCTCCTTACCTGGGGATGAAACACCTATTACATCAAAATGTTCTGACATAAACCGATGCTGCCCTTTCAGTAGAATTTTTAAAGAAAGCGGCACTGTTGTAATCCGTACTAATTTAGTTTTCAACTTCTTTCATTTTTTTATTATTATTTCTATAAACCCTAGAACTAATTAATAAATTTTTCATAAATCTTTTGTGTGTTGTTATTTTTACTCATTTATTTAAATTTCACTTGTTTGTGATTTTTTTAAAAAACAATATAAATTATTATGAACCCCTGTTAATCCAAAATTTGTTACAAACCGAACTTAGTTTTGGGTTGACATAGCATCATTTCAATCTAGGAAAATCATTAATCCTCCTATTTGCATACGTGTTTTTTGAGATTTGATAGCGTTGTGGCAGAGATAAATGTGCATCATCTTCACATCTTCGCCAGCTATATATTGGTAGTTGAATACCTTGATGTCATTTATATTCTATATGACATAAATTTGATTAGATGATTGATTTCATTAACATTTTAATTTACTATTCTCCTTAAGATCATTAAAGAAAATAAAATTCTTAATTATTTTCAGTTTTCAAGTTTCGTAAACAATTTCATTATATTTTTAACATTTCTAACAACATTAAAAACTTTAATTTTTATTTTAAGTCTTTTTTAAGCATAATATCATAAGCAAAAATCTTTCCATTATCACTTTTTTTGGAAAAATTAATATTTATAGAATATGTATATTTTACACATTACCTTTCTTTATTTAAAAGTAAAAGTAATTATTGATTGTATTTTATCTTTTGTTGTGAAAATTTCTGTAAATCAGTTACTATTCCTTTATTATCTTTATGATCTGATTTAAAGTCATTTACCTTCAAATTAATATTATCCAAGGATGAATTCTTATACAAGAAATTAAAAGGTACTTTGTTGTATTTTAAGTCAATACCTGAAAAAACAATATTCCCCATCAATTTCTTTTTAGCATCATTTTTCTGATTAGAATAGGAAATTCCACTTTTGGAATAAAAATCTTTATAATTTTCAATAACTACATTAACGTTATTTGCGTCACTATCTCCTCTTAGCCTAGCTAAATAAAAGGCAAGCCCGCTCACCTCATTATTATATGTTACGATTGATTTTAATGAAATATTTACTTTTTTGTTATCAGGAGTATTAGGTTCTATATCTATTCCCGTCTTAGGATTAGCTCCATTGGTATTTGAAACTACTAAATTCTGCAGTAAAATATTGTCACCGCTTATAACAGAAATTCCGTTTCTTCGGTTATTATCAATAAGACCTCCTATCACAGAAATATTATTGGAGAAACCATTTCCCCCTATATAGATACCATCTCCCCAACAGTCTTTGATCACAGGATTATAGATTTTTATATTTACGGCATCTTTAATATTTATTCCCATACCCCATTCTCCTGTTTTCCCCAGATGAACAGATCTGTCTCCTATAATATCAGGGTTATATACACTTACATTTTTCTTTCCTGTAATATCAATCATGGCATATCCCTGATTATTGGATGCCTTCAATTTCAATTGGGATTTATCATCAAATAATAAGGTAGAATTATCCTTTAGCTGAAGCCCTTTATCATTGATTAAAATGGGAAAATTGGGTAGTAAAACCGTTGCATTTTCATTAATTGCTTTCTGAACATATGCCGTATAATCTTCTGATCCGTCCTTTTTGTAATTATTGGGAAGAAGTTTTACAACTTCAAAAGATTTTGCTTTTAAATTATTGAAGGCTGAAGTGACCTCAGCTTTTTTAATATAAGTATCAGGAACATCTTTATAACTAAATTTCCCCTGCGCACATGATAGATTAACTATAAGTAAAAAAATTAATAAGCTTCTCATAATGTATAATATATTTCACGATAATATTTTGCAATTTCTTCAATAGAGAAATTTTTTGATCTAGAAAAACATTTTTCGGCAGTTGTGTTATAAAAAGATGAATTTGAGTGTAAATTTTTAATTATTTCAGCTAAATCCTCAGCTTTACCTCTATCAAATAATATTCCATACTCTGAAACGACTTCTGAAAGACCCGGCACATTTGAGGCAACCACAGGTTTATTACAAGCCATCCCTTCTACTGCTACAATACCAAACCCTTCATAATGGGATGATACAACTACTACATCGCTCATTTTGATGAGTTCAGCAATATTGGCCTGATTACCTAAGAAAAAAGCTCTGTTTTCCAACCCATTATTTTTAACAAGTTCTTTGCAGTTTTCTAATTCCGGCCCCTCTCCTACGAATATCGCTTTTACATGAGGAGGTAACAATGTAAGTGCTCTGATCAGGGTAGGCTGGTCTTTTGCAGCTCTGAAACTTGCTACCTGAATTAATAAAAAATCTTTGTCTGACACATTATACGCAGTACGGGAATAAGCTTTTGAATTATAAAACTTATTGAGGTTGACTCCATTATTTATGACCTTCATCTTTGCTTTAAATTCAGATCCTAAATGTTGAATAAGATTTTTTTCTGTGGATTCTGAAATACAGATAATAGAGTTTAATTGGGCATAAATAAATTTTTCTATTCTTTTTAAATACCACTTAGATCTTCTGTTATTTTCGGTACTATGTTCAGTAAATACTACTTTTTGTTTTCGGGAAAATAAAAGTTTGTACAATACCCCCCAATATAGTGTAGGAAATAAATGCAAATGAATAACATCCGCATCTGTGACTCTTCTATTTATAAAAAAGGGAATCCGAATATCATATAGGCTTTTTGAAGGAATTACGTCAATTTTTATTTTTCCATTACTTTCTACTTCTTTTTTTAAAGAGGTATCAATATCGTCTAATAATAACAAATGTATTTCGTCTGAACTTCCCTCAGACAATTCAGTACAAAGGTCAACTACTAACCTTTCTGCACCGCCAAACCTTAAACTATTTATGATATGATATACTTTCATTATTATTGAGTGTTCCGATAATTAGAATAAGTGGGATAACTATATAATGTGTATTTATAAATGATGCATGAAAGTTTCCTCCAACAAGCATTAATAAAAAAAGAAAAAACAAAATTGGCTGCTTTTTTAAACCTTTAAACCACACAACAATTAGAAATAATAATAGCAGTAAAGTAAAAACAACACCATACTGCACAAGAAAATCTAAAATAAAATTATGGGGTAACATGGATTTTGATGTCTCACTAAAGCCCAAAAACCTGGAACCAAACCAGAAGTTTTTATAAAAATAGTTCAGGGCGTTCAAATAGTTATCTAGACGTCCGGAGTCATTGGATAAATTAGTTGTTCTATTTAAAGAATATATATATAATATGGTCTTAACCAGGGGAAAGCCTACAATTAATGAGATCACAATTATTTTTATATTCCTCAAATATATAAGCAGAAAGAAAAGGGCTATAAAAAGAGCCGCTATACCGGATCTTCCGGAAGTTAATACACTGGTTCCTATAGTAAAAAGCAAGAAAATGATACTCCATTTATAATTAATGATATATTTCTTAGTCAGTAATCCATAACATAAAATCAAAGAGGCACTTGATAAATAGATAGATGAAATACTATAATCATAAAAAAGACCAGCAAATCCAGTTCTGGATTTACCAAATTGATTCTGAACACCCAGATAATTTATTCCCAAGATTTTCAAAGACAGGTATTGGATTAATACCATTAAACCTGCCACGGATGCTGCGAAAACATAGAACTTCATCATCGAAGAAACAGTTAAGTCGGACATTTTCAACTTAATTAACGCTATTATAATTATTAATAAAAATAACAGTGTTTTTATCAATGTTTCGACCAATATTTTCGGATAATTAGACTGATTAAAAAAATAAACACCCAAACAAAATAACAATAACCCCAGCCCCAGAATTTGAATGAGCAGGTTCTTTTTTGAAGAAAAGTTACTGGCAAATAATACACAGATAAATAAAAACTGAATAATAATAAAAAGGCTGAAAAAACTACTTCCCACCAAAGGGCTGAAGCTGAAAGGTAAAGTTAATATTAAACAAATAGTAAATGCTTCATTAAGGGTAGCCCTTTTACGTATACGATTAAAGTAAAACAAAAATAATAGAATAGATAAACCGCCTACTACTATCTGGTTTAAATTAAACATATATAATATTGAAATCACAAAACATATTGATGTACCTATAAGGTAATCAGATTTCGTGAATTTATCTATCGTATTATTTATTTCCAATCTTTTCATTTATCAATTCATATATTCCAAAAAAAGTTAATTTACTAAACCCTAACTTCATTAACTGAGTAAATGGCAACCTTTTTAAGTTAAATAATAAAATTTTAAGATATCTTTTACCTAAAACACAATTAACATTGAATTTATTATTCGGATAATTTGATTTTAGTTCTAAAGAAAGTTTCTTAAAAAAGGAAAGAATAAAATCCACTGAAAAGTCTTCAAAACTGATATTTCTAATTTTATCCGATAAAGACAGAATATAAATAAAATCTAATTCTTTTTGATCTAAAACAATATTCTGCTGCTGTAAAGCCAGCTGCTGAATATTAGATATTGTTCTCTTTCTCTGTTCTATCTGGCCAGCTCCAACATTGGTTTGGCTATTGGGTGTATCTCTATAATACAACAAAGGCATTCTAAAATTGTACCCTTTACCATATTGCAGAATTTTGATCCACAACTGATAATCCTCGGCATACTTATAATCCTTTTCAAAAAAAAGATTATTCTCTTTAATAATACCAGCCCTGAACATCACTGCCGGATGGGTAAAAGGTGTACTGAAAATTGAATGTATCCTAATTGATGTATCATCAACCGGAAGTACACTAAGGTGAAAATGAGAAATAGAATGGGCAAATTCCTTTCTGGATGAGCTGCAGATAATATATTCCGGATTCTTCTCCATGAAATCTATCTGCATTTGAAAACGGGATGAATGGCATATATCATCAGCATCCATTCTGGCAATATATTCACCTTTTGCTAGTAAGATCCCTTTATTCAAAGTTTCTATTAATCCTAAATTCTTTTCATTTTCAATGTACCTTATCCTTTCATCCTTATAGCTTAATATGATTTCTTTTGTGAAATCTATGGAACCGTCATTAATAATCAACAATTCAAAGTCTTTAAAACTTTGTGCAAGTATACTGTCTACCGCTGTTCTAAGATACTGTTCAGCATTATATGCAGGTAAAATTACCGAAATTTTAGGACTCATTCTTTACATAAAGTTTAACATTATTAAAATTCTTCAGCCATGCATCGTAAAAATTTTTACTTTTCCCATAAACGTTATCTAAGATAACAACCTCTTTATCCAATAAGATACTCAGGATTAAACCATGCAAACGGGTTGTATATACTTTATGATATTGATTGATAAACTCCTTTCCGCGGTTGATATGCAGATCCATTCCATTTCTCTTTTTGAATCCATAGGCGTTATCAATTATTAAAGAAGAGGCAGGCAAAAACTTAATGATTTTTGAAAGCTTACCGTCCAGAGCTTCTACATAATTGGTGATGGTATTCATTCTCTTTGAGGAAGAATTGTAAGTTGGCCAATCTTTTATATCATATTCCCCTTCAATGACATTCTGAAAAGAATCTTTACTTGCTTCTGCATCAGTTCTGTTCAGATATAAATTCTTTCTCGTTTCAGGAGAATTGGTCTTAATATCAGCATCAAAATCTAAAAAGAAAGCCATATCCGGTGCTAATTTTAATTTTTCTTCATTAAAAGTAGCTTTTAAAGTATCATATGAAGGTAAATCTCTTACTAATACGTGAAGATCACGATGATTGTTGAAAATAGCAAAATCTCTTTTTAGATTTGCTTCGCTATTGTAATGTACCGTTTGAGGCAGAACAATAATCTTGTTATTGGGAAAGTTTTCAATGATGTATCTTTTAAAACTTTGACTTGATTCATATATATCACCAAAGTTTCCTCCTCCGTGCAGCAGAATAACTGTCTTCTCAGATTTTATATCACTTTTTTTGAAAGTATATCTGTTGTACTGCCCAATACACTTATGGGCTAATGTTTTAAAAAATTCTAATTCCCCTTTCCAAATTAAAGAATCTCCAATATTTCTATGATTAGGTATATCTAACAGAATAAAATCATTATCAATGAGTGGAGTAAGCTGAGTTGATATTATATTTTTTAATTGTCTTATATTTTCTTTATTGGAATTCATATTTATTTTTTTAGAGAATTTAATTTATTAAAGACTTTTTTTAAAATATCTTTATTAAAATAACCGAAAAGGAATAACGACAATACCGTTAAAGATATTGAAATTAAATGACTACTATTTATGTATAACAGTATAATTATACTAAAAACCACCAGCAGCTGTATGATGAAAGATTTAATATCTATATCTAATTTTAAAATCTCAGCTGTCTGTCTGTATCTTATAATAAACATAACAAAGAAGCTGACAAATGTACCTAAAGCAGGTGCATAAAGACCAATATACTTAATAAAAGCCACTGAAATAAATACATTCACCAATGCCCCTATCATACTTGTAATAAAAATCCCCTTTGTTGATTTGGTTTTTAAATAAATAGCACCTAAAAAGCCGGAAATCGACGAAAAACAAGATCCTATGTACAGAAGGGTGGCATATTTCCAGGATTCATAAAATTTTGAATCAAACAGAACTTCCGTAATCAACGGAGTAGCTGCTATTAAAATGGTTGATAAGCCAATATTTACAGCGATATATTTATTAAAAAGCTTTGAGAAAAAGGGGTTATTGGGATCGTTTCCGGAGATTGCCATATCCTGCCAGGCCAGCATAAAGACGGTATTAAAGATCGTCAGAATAGCGGGAAGCCTTGCAGAAACAGCATAGATACCATTGTCTTCTATTGTTAAAAACTTTAAAATAATATATCTGTCTGATGCGTTAATAACCCACCAGCTTATAGAATTTAATATTAATGGAAGGGAGTAAAATAGAATCTGCCTTTGTAATGAGTAGTTAATTTTTATACTAACATATTTCTTAAACAGAAAACTTACTTTGAACAGCATCAGTAAAATTGCAATAAAATTACTGATAAAAAGTGCATAAAAGATCCCCTGTACCTTATCCTGAAATATATCTGTCAGCAGGAAAAGTAAACTAAAAGAAAATATAAAAAAACTATTTATAATTCCTATAAATGAATAGTATCTCGTTAACCCCAACCCTCTTAATATTTGCTGAAAGAAAGGCAATAAACAAGAGCTTATAATCAGCAGTGACAATTCTTTCTGGTAAGGAATATGATAAAAAAGCCCAGCCAGGTAAAGCAACAGTTCAAAGCTGATAAAGGAAACCAGTAACAGAATACTACATTGCTTAAAAATATTATCAATATAATTTTCTTTTTCGTTTTCTTTGTCCAGAAACCAGCGATAAATGGCCTCATTCATCTGCAAGGAGACAAAAGGAACCAATAAATTGACACTTGTCAGCACTAAGTCATATTCTCCTAATTCTTTTCTGGAAAGGTAGTAGGAATAAATAGGAATTAATAGAAAAGATAAAATCTTAGATCCAAAATTACCAATTGTATATATTAATGTACTTTTTAGTAAAGTATTGCTATTCATTATTATAGTAATAAATATTATTTAGTTCATATTTATTTATAACCTTGAATGACTTTCTTCTAAGATTCCTTTTACGTCATAAATTATTCCATTTTCTTTTAAATGATTTTTTAAATCCAGATCATTGAATTGTTTATGTGCAACGGTAAGGATAATAGCATCATATTTTTCCTGTGGAATTTCATTCACGACCTCTAGTCCATATTCGTGTCTTACTTCATCAGGATTAGCCCATGGATCAAAAGTTGTAACCTGTAAAGCATAGTCTTCAAGCCCATGAATCACATCTACCGCTTTTGTATTACGTACATCAGGGCAGTTTTCTTTAAACGTTATTCCTAAATTCAAAACTGTGGCACCATTGATGGTTACCTTGTTTTTAATCATGGTTTTCAATAGCTGAGAAGCTACATACTGTCCCATGGAATCATTAAGACGGCGTCCTGCTAATATAATTTCCGGATGATACCCTTTTTCCTGAGCTTTCTGAGCCAGATAATATGGATCTACACCAATACAGTGTCCTCCTACTAACCCTGGTTTGAAGGGTAAAAAGTTCCATTTGGTTCCTGCTGCTTCCAAAACTGCATGAGTATCAATATCTAAAAGATTGAATATTTTTGCCAATTCGTTTACAAAAGCAATATTAATATCCCTTTGTGAATTTTCAATTACCTTGGCAGCTTCTGCAACCTTGATTGTTGGAGCCAAATGAGTTCCTGCAATGATTACGGACTGATATAAATTATTTACTATTTCCCCGATTTCAGGTGTTGAGCCCGAGGTAACTTTTAAGATCTTTTCAACAGTATGCTCTTTGTCACCGGGATTAATACGTTCAGGAGAATATCCTGCAAAGAAGTCCTGGTTAAATACCATTCCTGAAACTTTTTCAAGAACAGGGATACATTCTTCTTCAGTAGCTCCGGGATATACTGTAGATTCGTAAATCACAATATCACCTTTGGACAATACTTTTCCTACAGTTTCTGAGGCTTTATACAGCGGAGTAAGGTCAGGACGGTTATGCTGATCCACCGGAGTAGGAACAGTAATAACGTAAATGTCAGCATCCTGAATATCCTTGATATCAGCTGAACAATATAATCCTTTTGCAGCTCCCTGGTTAAAAGGGTTATTCTGAATTAATACAGATTCCAATACTTCATTTTCCACTTCCAGAGTACTGTCTACCCCAGTGTTCAGTTCTGCAATCCTTTTCTTATTAATATCAAAACCTACAACCGAATATTGTGTGGCAAACAACCTGGCTAAAGGCAAACCGACATATCCTAGTCCTATAATGGCAATTTTATGTTCTTTCTTCATAAAGATTCAATTAAAAAATGTTTACTTTAAATTTGTCCAATACCAGTTAATAGCTTCTTTTAAACCTTTATCTATATTGTGGCTAGGTTTATATCCTAATAATTTTTCTGCTTTTTCAACTGATGCCAGTGAGTGTGGAATATCTCCTACACGGTTCGGACCATGAACAGCATCAATATTGGCAATCTCTCCATCAAATTCGCTAAGATATTTTTTAAGATATCCAATCAGATCATTCAATGTTGTACGATCACCCACTGCTGTATTATAAACTGTATTCACTGCATCCGGGCTTTCAGTAAGCATGGCCAGCTCATTCATCTGAATTACGTTGTCAATGTATGTAAAATCACGGGAATAATCACCTGTACCATTAATTTTCGGTGACTCATGATTGATCAACTGTTTTATAAATAATGGAATCACAGCAGCATAAGCTCCGTTGGGATCCTGTCTCCTTCCAAACACATTAAAATATCTCAAACCAATGCATTCCAATCCGTAAGTTTTTCCGAATACATCTGCATACAATTCATTTACATATTTGGTAATGGCGTATGGTGATAATGGTCTTCCGATAACATCTTCTACTTTAGGTAATGATGCAGAATCACCATATGTGGATGAGGAAGCTGCATAAACAAAACGCTTTACTTTGGCATCTCGTGCAGCAATCAGCATATTTAAAAATCCTGAAACATTCACATCGTTACTTGTAATAGGATCCTTAATTGATCTGGGAACTGAACCAAGAGCAGCCTGATGCAGAATATAATCTACATTTTCCACCGCTTTCTGACAAACTTCCAAATCACGGATATCTCCTTCGATAAGCTGATAGTTTGGATTTCCAAGGAAAGGTTCAACATTATGACGATGTCCTGTTGCAAAATTGTCTAAGCACACTACATAATAGCCTTTATTTAAAAAATACTCTGTTAAGTTAGAACCGATAAAACCCGCTCCACCTGTAATTAAAATTTTATTCATTTTTATGATTTGAAAATTTTACTCCACCAACTTTTTTTATCATTTGTTTGACTGTAGCCATATCCATAGCTATAGTTATATCCGTAACCTCCTGCACGTTTTGAAACATCATTAATGACAAAAGACACATTCTTCAACTTAGAGTCTTTCACCAGATCATTAGCAAAATCTATCAAAATATTTCTTGATACTCCTGATCTTACAACATATAATGTTGCATCTGCTGTATCAACGATGCTAAGAGTATCTGAAACCAGCATAAGTGGTGCAGAGTCTATAATGATATATGCATATTGAGAAGACATCTCCGCAATAAGTTTTTGATACCTTCCGTTAGAAAGCAGTTCCTGAGGGTTAGGAGGAATTGCTCCGGCATAAATGACATCACATGAAGGATTGGTAGTGGATGTATGGATAAGTTCTTCCACGTTTACAGAATTATCATATAAATATTCTGTAAGACCTTTTCTTTTGGTTGGCTCACTGTCATATCGCTGAATCTGAGGGTTACGAATATCCGAACCTATCAGAAGCGCTCTTGAATTCTTATTGGCAATGGTAAGTGCAAGATTCACGGATACCAGGGTTTTCCCTTCTCCTTTTACTGAAGAAGTTACCATAACTACTTTAGCAGTCTCCTTTACAGGCAAAACGAATTTAAGGTTTGAAACAAGAACTCTGAAAGCTTCAGCCAACTCGGAAAAGTCGTTTTTCTGTATCAAATGATTTTCATTATCCTTAAGTGAAGGTATGTCTACCAATACACCCAATTCTGAGCGTTCTTTAATATCATCTCTGGTATAAATCTTATCATCCAGCATGAAAAGGAAGTATAAAACAGCAAAAGGAAATAATATACCAAGTAACACTGCTCCTAAAAGGATAATATCTTTTTTAGGGGATACAGGTATATCTTCTGTAAATGCAGGGTTTACAATTTTAGCTTTCGGTACATTTACCGATAGATTGATTGCATTTTCTTCTCTTTTTTGAAGGAGAAATAAAAACAACTGTTCTTTAAGATTTTGCTGACGCTCAATTCCCCTATAGACTTTAGACTGTCCGGGAACTTTTTGAATCATACTGTTGTTAGTATTGATCTGGTTCTGCAGCTGAGAAATACCTGTCTGTACCGTTTGCTTCTGCTCATGGATATTATCACGGATTACTTCCTTTAAAGAAGCAATTTCCCTGTTCATTTCTATAACAGCCGGGTTTTCATTGGTTGCTTGTTTAAGGGTTTTATTTCTACTGATAATCAATGAGTTATACTGAGATATAGATTGTTCCAATGAAGGATTCAACCCAAGGTTGGATGGCATAAGCTGGTTATTGCCTTTTGAAGCCTCTCCTGAAAGTGAATTCAGAAGGTCTAGCTGAGCCTGCTGCTGAAGGAGAACTTTGGTGTTATCACTTGTATTCTGTAATGCAAGTTCCGCCTGTGCCTGAATATCTACAATGCGATTACGGTTCTCAAAATCTTCTTTTTGGTTTTCTACCCCTGAAAGGTCTTTGGTAATCACTTCCAGTCTTTTATCGATGAATTCCTGAGTATTCTGAGCTTGTAAATTTTTATCTTTCTGACCATCCAGATTATATTGCTTAGTCACCTCATTAAGAATAGCCTCCGATTTTTCAGGAAGAGATCCTATCAGGTTTATTTCCATTAGCATGGCTTTTTCATCTGGTAAATTAATCTCAACCGTTTTTTCTAATTTTTTTACTTTCTCAATGGGATTCCAAAAAATTACTTTATATTTTGATTTAAAAGGAACAGCAGAATTTCTCTGAAACATTACAATTCCAAAATCTAAATTCAGAGGAATATTAAACTTACCTTTAAAGGTTGCTTTTTTTTCATTCTGAAGCGTAAACTCATCCCCCTTCAAGTCCATCATTGTATATTCAGAAAATTTAAAATTTTCATTATTATTATATGATAATACTTTTGCAACAACGGGAATTTTGTTAAATAGCTGTGAATCTTTAATTTCTCCTGTATTGAAATATTCAACATTAAGATTAAGATTTTTCACAACCTCCATGAGGATAGGTCGTGAGGTTACAACAGCTCCCTCACTTTTCAGCTCATCAGCATTCCCTAAGCCCATACCAAGATTCTCCAGATCTGATAATGCCGAGGAAAGATTATTTTGTTTTTTATCAAATTTAAGGACCGTTGTTGATTGATATTGAGGTACACTATATCTAAGATAAATGTAAGCTCCTATTACAAAAAGTAAAATGGAAGCAATAAACCACGGCCATTTATATAGGTATTGAGAGATAACTTTTCTTAGATTCAAACTATCTTCCTTTTCCTGAAATTCTATCTTCTGCATATTTTATCTTCGTGTTAAGGCAATAATAAGCGTGCCCGCTGTTAATAATGCACCAATAATCTGGAATGTAAGCGCTCTGTTCGGGTTCGAGTTGGCCTGAACCTGTTTGTTTTTGTCCGGCTGTACATATAATATGTCATTTTGTTTCATATAATAGTATGGAGAACTTACAATATCAGATCTGGTAAGATCAACATTAGCAATCTGATCAGTCCCATCTTCTCCAGTACGGATAAGCTTTACATTGGTACGGTCTCCAAAATCTGTCATATCACCGGCAAGGCCTAATGCCTGAAAAATGTTAATCTTTTGAGAAACACTTTCTTTCTGTCCCGGATTTTTTACTTCACCTAAGATACTCACATTGAAATTTTTGAGAGTAATACTCACCATAGGATCTGTAAGATATCTCTTAAGACGAGCCTCAAGGTCATTCTTCAGTTGTATCTGCGACATTCCTTTAGCATATACATTCCCTATTACAGGAAAATAGATGTTTCCTTCCTCATTTACCAAATACTCACTTGGTTGTGCATATTGATTTATTCCGGCATTTGAAGTGCTTCCTACCTTATTTGTAGTGTTAAGATTAAATGGTTTTACTGCAACTTCATCCAGTGCAGAAACAAGAATTA
Organism: Chryseobacterium sp. 22543; assembly: GCF_052044565.1. Taxonomy (NCBI): domain Bacteria; kingdom Pseudomonadati; phylum Bacteroidota; class Flavobacteriia; order Flavobacteriales; family Weeksellaceae; genus Chryseobacterium; species Chryseobacterium sp. 22543. Next base: position 2,648 of record NZ_JBQENH010000002.1, on the reverse strand, counting down.
AAAGTACATCTCCTTCCTGAATATGTAAGCCCTGGAACTTTGCTTTTGCAACTTCCTCTTCCATATTATGTTTTGATATATATACCATATTTTGCTTCGGTCTACATGATAATAAAGTAACCGATAACAGTATTATATACGCAATAATAGTTTTATTCATATGTTTTTTTGTTCTAGTCTACTTGAGTTAACTTCAATTTTATTTAAGATACTATGTTATAAGAAGTTTTTACTTATGTGAGGCGTATTTTAATCCCTATATTTAGATTATTTCTTTTTCTAGCAATTTTCATTCCGTTTGAAAACAAAATAACGAAAATTATTATTTTCCACTATTTTTTTTATTAATTTCATTCATATAATTCACTCATATACTTAATGTTCAGATATTTTATCTAAAACTTCAAATTCCGAATTATTGCTTATAAATTCTGGTACAATGACTTTTAATGTTTTCACAATTTGTAAACTATCCTTATTCACTGCCAACATAATAATCCGTTGACACAAAGCTTCTATATCTTCAAACTCCATCACCGGATCTCTGGATATCATAATTTTCTCATGATGCGTAGGAATAGTCGTAGAATGATCTGTTAAAAGTTCTTCATATAACTTTTCGCCTGGTCGTAAGCCTATAAAATCAATTTTAATATCAATACCTGGCGTATATCCTGATAATTTAATCATTCTTTCTGCTAAATCCAAGATTTTGACAGGTTTACCCATATCAAAAACATAAATCTCACCCCCTTCTCCCATTGTTCCTGCCTGAAGTACCAATTCGCAGGCTTCCGGGATAGTCATAAAATAACGAATAATATCAGGATGAGTAATTGTAACCGGACCTCCTTTTTCAATTTGTTTTTTGAAATGCGGTATTACAGAACCGTTGGAACCTAGTACATTTCCAAAACGTGTTGTAATAAATTTTGTTGTATTCTCAGAAGAATTTTGTAAAGATTGTACAAAAAGTTCAGCGGCTCTTTTAGAAGCTCCCATTACGTTAGTTGGGTTTACAGCTTTATCTGTAGATACCATCACAAAACGATTTACACTATATTTTTTCGATAAAAGAGCTAAATTTTTAGTTCCTCCGATATTGACAAAAATAGCTTCATGCGGATTATCTTCTATTAAGGGAACATGTTTGTACGCAGCCGCATGATAGACAATTGAAAACTGATAATCTTCAAACAGTTTTTCCATCCTTGGATAGTTTGAAATATCTGCCAATACAAATTTGAATCTTTGGTTCGGGAATCTCTCTAATAATTCAAGCTGCAGTTCGTATAAAGGAGATTCCGCCTGATCAACCACCACAATAAGTGATGAATTCAATTGAGCAACCTGCCTTACAATTTCGCTTCCTATAGACCCGGCGCCTCCGGTTACTAAAATAGTTTTATTAACATGAAAACTCTTTACCTCGTCCCCTTCTATTTTAATGGCCGGACGATTAAGCAAATCTTCAATCTTAAGCGGACGGATGCCTTTTACAACATCATCTTCTTTTATTATACTGGCTACGGGTGCTTTTAATACTTTCAATCCATTATCCAATGCAAGAGCAGTCCATTCTTCCATTTCCCGCTTTGTCATCATATCTTTGATTAAAACAGCATCAAACTGTTCTCTCAGATTATTGCTTTTAAGAAACTGTTTTTTATTATAAATCTTATGACCTAGCAGCATTGCTTTCTTAGAATCTGATCTGGCACTAAGAAATCCTGCCAGCTGATAGGGATGATCAGGATGATGAATAATAGCATTCGCTAATGAAACAGAAGCATCACTTATTCCTACAACAGCAACCCTTTCCTTAGATGAAATATCCTTAACATCCATAAATATAGAAAAAAACTGTTTGGTTATCATTCTGAAAAAGAACATCAGAAAAATAGAAATAAAGAAAAATAAAAACAGAACCGGATATAAAAAAAGAGGTTTACCCAATGCCAGTCCCGATATAAAATTCAGTCCCAGTAATGCAATAAGAGCACTACCCGAAGACCACAAAATTTTACAAAAATCTAAAAAAGTAGAATGTCTTATGATTCCTGCATATGTTTTGAACAGGAGTATAAACAGAATATTAACAATAATTACTGAAAATATTTTTTCATTTTGGTACTCAATAAAGTTCAGTTTTACCTCCAGACTTTTTAAGAACAAATATGAAACTAAAACAGAAAAGAAAATAACTGAAATGTCGATAAAAAAAACCGACCATCTGGGTATATACCTTAACTCCCTGATTTTAAAAATATCCCCCATATACAAATAAACCTAAAATATCATTTTCATTAATTCAACACTCAGTGGCTTTTATTATTGGGCGAAGGTAACAATTATTATTAATATTTTTAGTACTACATGCTAATTTTTATTTAAATTATAAATTAACATTTTGAAACAAAATTCCAAAAACAGATTATTAAAAAGCCCCATAAACCCACCGAGATATACGGATATTATTTCCATCCAGCTTTTGTACCTGATCCGTTCTCATTTTTTTAAAATACACATAAAACAAAAAAAATACTGTAAAACATATATTTTACAGTATTCTATACAAATTTTATATTGTATTTGCGATCCGGACGGGACTCGAACCCGCGACCTCCGCCGTGACAGGGCGGCATTCT